>CAWAIM010000062.1:0-75144 GCA_963781895.1 uncultured Alphaproteobacteria bacterium | reverse complement strand
GCCTATTGGCGAGGCCGGGGGCGTCGATGCGGGATCGCCGGTCGCTATCGCAGCAACCCGGCGCGACGCTCCCGGTCGCGTTCCCGCCGGCGGTCCTGGGCCGGCTGATAGGCCAGCGCGCCGTGGTGCGGACAATAGGGTCCGGTGGCCGTGTGTGAGCCGCAGTAGCGGAAATCCGGGCTCGACGGGTCCCCCAAAGGCCAGCGGCACATCGCCTCCCTGAGCTCGACAATGGTGACCCTGAGCGACATCGGCACGACCACGCTCTCGAAGTCCTGCGCATCCGCGTCGGCGAAGGCGTGAGGCGCGATGGCGAGCGCCGTCGCGCCTCGTCCAATCCGAGGGACCACCGTGCCCGGGCGCTGCGCCGCGGAACGATGAACGGACGGCGTCGGGCGCGGCTGGCGGGATCGCGGGCTGGCCGAGCTCGGCGATTTCGCGCGGCCCGCCAGTCCTAGCCGGTGAACTTTTCCAATCACGGCGTTGCGGGTCAACCCATGACCAAGGAGGACCGCGATTTGGCTCGCGCTCTTGCCCTCCACCCAGTGCAGCCGCAGCTGTTCAACCCTCTCGTCCGTCCAAGACATATGCGCCTCGTAAGTCATTCCTTCGCCAAAAAAGCGCACCGCGCGTACACAGAATCCGGCTCTCCCGCCTGACGGAGGACCCGTCGGCCGTAACGCGGACCAAAACTCTCTAAGAAGCCATCGCCACGACATCTCGTGGCCATCTGAGGAAAAGGTACACTACTCGTTGAATCGCGCAAGAGTCCGTCAGGGTAGGAATGCAAGGTTTTCCCCAGCTCTCCGCGCCGGCTCCTTGCGGTCGCGGCGTCGGCGAGGGGAATGGTTGAGTCCCATCAAGGCGTTAGCCGGGCTGGCGTCGGTTTCGGGCCGGCGGCGAAATTTCTTCAACTGCCGTTTCGTCAATTGACCAAATCGAGAGCCTTCCGCTATATTGGCGGCGGATACGGCTGCCGCCCCAGGGGGCGGCGTTTTTATTTCGCGCGCCGCGCGCCGCCTCCGACAGGCCGGCATCCACAGCTCGTGACGAGGAGTTGGACAAGTGAATTCCGCTCAGCCGACTTCGGCGATCGTTCCAACCTACGCGCGGGCCAATGTCGCCTTCGAACGAGGCGAAGGCTGCTGGCTCGTTTCGACCTCGGGCGAGCGTTACCTCGATTTCGGCGCCGGCATCGCCGTGACCTCGGTCGGCCATGCGCATCCGCATCTCGTCGAAGCCCTGGTGCGGCAGGGTTCGAAGCTGTGGCACGTGTCGAACCTCTATCAGAACCCCGAGGGCGAGCGGTTCGCCCGCCGCCTCGCCGACGCGACATTCGCGGATCTCGTTTTTTTCGCCAATTCGGGCGCCGAGGCGAACGAGGCGGCGATCAAAATGGCGCGGCGGCGCCAAACAATCGAGGGCCACCCCGAGCGCTACCGCACGCTCACCTTCGAAGGCGCGTTCCACGGCCGCACGCTGGCGATGATCGCCGCTGGCGGCCAGGCCAAGTACCTCGATGGCTTCGGCCCCAAGGTGGACGGATTCGACCAGATTCCGCTGACTGACCTCGCCGCTGTCGAAGCGGCGATCGGACCGGGGACAGGCGCGATTCTGATCGAGCCGATTCAGGGAGAGGGCGGGGTGCGGATGATTCCGCCCCAGTTCCTTCGGGGTCTGCGCGAGATCTGCGACAGACGCGGTCTCCTGTTGATCTTCGACGAGGTGCAGACCGGCGTTGGCCGCACGGGACGCTTTTTCGCCTACGAGCATTGCGGGATCCACCCGGACATTCTCACCTCGGCGAAGGGCATCGGCGCGGGCTTCCCGATGTCCGCTTGCCTCGCGACCGAGGACGCCGCGCGCGGTCTGACCGTCGGCGTGCATGGGACGACTTTTGGCGGCAATCCACTGGCGATGGCGATCGGCAACGCGACGCTCGACATCGTCCTTGCGCCCGGCTTCATCGAGCGGGTCGCCCGGCTGGGCCTCGACATGCGCCAGCGTCTTGCCGAGCTGCAGGACCGTCGTGGCGATGTGATCGAGGAGGTTCGCGGCGAAGGCCTGATGATCGGCCTCAAGCTGAAAGTCCCCCCGGCCAATTTCGCCGAAGCGGCGCTTTGCCAGAACCTGCTCGTCATTCCAGCCGGCGACAACGTCGTGCGGCTGTTGCCGCCGCTCGTCGTCAGTGAAGAGGAGCTCGCCGAGGGCGCGCGACGACTGGACGCCGCGTGCTCCATGGTCATGGATCGCCTTTTGGCCGCAGCCACCTGATATCGCATGCACGCTCCGGTTCAGGCCGCCCCGCGGCACTTTCTCGATCTGCTGGACTTGTCGAGCGGCGAGCTGCGCCGAATTCTCGACGCGGCGGCCGCGATGAAGAGCGCCCGGATCAAAGGCGCCCGGCCCCGTTCGCGCCCGCTCGCGGGCAAGACGCTGGCGATGATCTTCGACCGGCCCTCGACCCGCACCAGGGTTTCGTTCGACGTCGGCATGCGCGAACTCGGCGGCGAGACGATCATGCTGACCGGGGCCGAGATGCAACTCGGCCGCGGCGAGAGCATCGCCGACACCGCCCGCGTGCTGTCGCGCTACGTGGAGGCGATCGTCATGCGCGTCCTCAGCCAGGACGATCTGCACGAGTTGGCGGCGCACGCGACCATTCCGGTCATCAACGGCCTCACCAAGCAGTCCCATCCCTGCCAGGTGCTCGCCGACCTGCTGACCTTCGAAGAGAAGCTGGGTTCGATCCGCGGCCAAAAGATTGCATGGTCGGGCGACTACAACAACGTGCTGTCGTCCTGGATCGACGCGTCGGCGCGTTTCGATTTCCGGCTCGACATCGCGTGCCCGCGCGAATTGCATCCACCGAAGTCTCGGCTCGACGCCGCGCGCGCCGCCGGCGCCAACATCGTCCTGCGTGAGGACCCGGTGACCGCTGTAGAAGGCGCCGCGGCGGTGATCTCCGACTGCTGGGTGTCGATGGGCGACGAGGACGAGGGACGGCGCCACAACCTGCTGGCGCCCTACCAGGTCAACCGCGAGCTGATGCGCCACGCCGCGGAGGACGCCGTTTTCATGCACTGCCTGCCCGCCCATCGCGGCGAGGAGGTGACGGACGAGGTGATCGACGGCCCGCAATCGGTCGTGTTCGACGAGGCGGAAAATCGCCTGCACGCGCAGAAAGGCGTGCTCGCCTGGTGCCTGGGAGCTGAACGTTGAACGTCTCCGAGCGCGTCGCCTCCGCCACGGTCGTCGACGACATTGTCCTCCCGTTCGCGATCGAATCCCTGAGCAGCCGCGGGCGCCTCGTTCGGCTGGGTCCGGCAATCGATCAGCTCCTGAAGCGCCACGCCTATCCAGAACCGATCTCGAAGCTGGTGGCCGAGGCCGTCACCCTCGCCGCCCTCCTAGGCTCGACATTGAAATTGGAAGGCCGCTTCCAATTGCAGACCAAGAGCGATGGCCCGATCTCCATGCTGCTCGTGGATTTTGACGCCCCCTCGAATCTTCGCGCCCTGGCGCGGTTCGACGGGGCAAAGCTCGCGCGCGCGGTCGAAGCCGGCGAGGATCTGCTCGGAAACGGGCATATGGCGTTCACGATCGATCCAGGCGGCGAGATGACGCGCTATCAAGGCGTGATCGCGCTCGAGGGCCGGGGCTTCGAGAGAGCGGCGCACCACTATTTCGAACGTTCGGAGCAGATCCCGACCCTGGTCCGCCTTGCGGTCGGCGAGACGGTAACATCCGTGGGTCGGGCGTGGCGCGCCGGCGGCCTCATCGTTCAGTATCTGCCCGAAGCGAGCGCACGCCGGCGCCGAGCCGACTTCCATCCAGGCGACGCGCCCGCGGGCGTCGAGCCGGATCGGGTCGAAGACGATGACGCCTGGGCGGAAGCCCAGGCGCGCGCGGGGACAACCGAAGCGCACGAACTCATCGATCCGACGCTGTCCGCCGAGCGCCTGTTGTATCGCCTGTTCAATGAGCGAGGCGTCAGGGTCTATGAGCCGACGCCGCTGGCGGCGGTCTGTCGCTGTTCGGCCGAAGGGGTCGACGCGATGCTGCGCAGCTTCCCCCCGCACGAGGTCAAAGAGATGATCGGCGACGATGGCATGATCGGCGTCACCTGCGAATTCTGCTCAACGAAACGCGTCTTCAACCCCGCCGACTACGGCGCGTGACGCGGACCGCTCGCTTCATGGACGAGAGCGAATTTGTCGCGAGGCTCGCCGAGACCGGGGCCGTGATCGAGCATGACCTCGATTGCCTGTTGGCGTTCGAATCCAAGCCGGGAGAGCCGAGGCGTCCACGCCGTCTCGTCGAAGCGATGCGTTATGCGGCGCTCGGCGGGGGCAAGAGACTGAGGCCGTTCCTGACCATCGAGACGGCGCGCGCGCTCGGACGCGCGGATGGCGGCCCCCGACGCGTGGGCGCGGCGGTCGAATGCGTGCACGCCTATTCGCTCATCCATGACGATCTGCCGGCAATGGACGATGACGATCTCAGGCGCGGGCGGCCGACGACTCACCGCGCATTCGATGAGGCGACGGCGATCCTGGCCGGCGACGCGCTGCAGAGCCTCGCCTTCGAGATTCTGGCCGATCCCAGGACCGATTCGAGCGCAGAAACGCGCGCCGCCCTGTGCGCGGGTCTCGCCGGCGCCGTCGGCTTTGCCGGCATGGTCGGCGGACAAATGCTCGACCTCGAGGCTGAAAACGCGGCGGCGTCTCTGTCGGTCGCGGAAATCGCGGGTTTGCAGGCAATGAAGACCGGAGCGCTCCTGCGCTTCAGCGTCGAGGCGGGGGCGGTGCTCGCCGGCGCGAGCCCGGCTGCGAACGCGGCGCTGACGACTTATGGCCTCGCGATCGGCGCGGCGTTCCAGATCGCCGACGACATTCTCGACGCCGAGGGCGACGAGTCGGCGCTGGGAAAGCGGGGTGGAAAGGACGCCGCGCGCAACAAGGCGACGCTCGTTAGCGCGCTCGGGCTCGACGGCGCGCGGCGCGAACTCGCCCGCCTCGTCGACGAGGCAAAATCGGCGACTGAAACGGCTGAACTCGGCGCGGGGGGAGCCGTGCTGCGCGCGACGGCGGATTTCGTCGCGGCTAGAAAGAGCTGAAGGCGAGCGGGGACCGGACCTATCGCCCTGCCGGCGTCTCCTCATCGACCCCGACGACGTAGCCGAGGCCGCGTGCGGTCTTGATGATGTCGACCCCGAGTTTCTTTCGCAGCCGGCCGACGAAGACCTCGATCGTGTTGGAGTCGCGGTCGAAATCCTGCTCGTAGAGGTGTTCGACAATCTCGCTGCGCGAGATGATGCGCCCTGCGTGATGCATCAGATAGGACAGGAGACGGTATTCGTGGCTCGTGAGCTTCACTGCTGAGCCGTCGACTGTGACGCGTCCAGTGCGCGCGTCGAGCCGCACCGGGCCGACAGAGAGATCGCTGGAGGCGTGGCCCGCGGCGCGGCGCAACAACGCGCGCAGACGCGCCAGCACCTCCTCCATATGGAAAGGCTTGGCGACGTAATCGTCGGCGCCCGCGTCGATGCCCTGGACCTTGTCGCTCCAGCGGTCTCGCGCGGTCAGGATCAGGACGGGCATCATTCGCCCGGCTTTACGCCATGCCTCCAGGATCGAAATCCCGTCGCGCTTGGGCAGGCCGATATCGAGCACGACCGCGTCATAGGGCTCGGTGTCGCCTTGAAACCATCCCTCCTCGCCGTCGAAGGCGCGGTCGACCGCGTAGCCGGCGCCCTCCAGGGCAGCCGAAATCTGCCGGTTGAGATCGCGATCGTCTTCGACAACGAGCAGTCGCATGGGGCGCTTGTCTCTCGTTTGCGCCTTGGGTCAGTTCTTGACCGAAGGCTCATGCGGCTCACGCGGCGCGCGCGGAATCAGCTTTCCGGTCGCCGCCTCCACCGCGATGTGCACAAGGCGCCCGTCGCGGTGCAGGAGAGTGATCTCGTAGATGAATTCGTCGCCGATGTGGCAAAGCTTGGCCGACAGCGCTTCGGCCTTGCGCTTTTCAGCCGCGAATTTGAGCGCCGCGAATGGCTCGATCAGCCTACGGGTCTTGACTTCCTCGCGGGTCTCGGCGGGACTGAGGCAGACCGGCTTGAGGCCGGCGTGCAGCTCCGCCTCGGCGGCGCGCGCGCCGACGCCACCCATGGCGAGGCTGCAGACCGCTGCGCGGCAAACGACGGCGAGCGCGGCCATGACGACAATGCCCCTATTTCCGAGTGGCCCGCAATGTTCGCCCAAGCGGCTGAATGCAATGTGAATGGGGGCGCGCCCGAGCTGTGCGCGGACCTTCGTCATTCTGCGCCATCAAACGAGCCGCGATTGAAACGCCGCCTGTTTCAGCGCATGAAGCCGGCCATGACTTCGCGCTCCACTCGCGTCGTAAACGCGATTGTGATCATAACCGCCGTTGCGGCGCCGCTTGCGCCAGCACGCGCTCTGATCGGCGCGACGCCCGACGCAACGTTCGCCGGCCGTGTGGCGATGGTGCTGACGCGCGGCGGCGACACGGCGGGTTTCTGCTCGGCGCTCGTCCTGAGTTCCCGCGTGCTATTGACCGCCGCCCATTGTCTGAGGCCGGTGCGCGACATGGCCGTCTACTACCGCAACGGTTCTGGCGCGCCGGTCATCATTCCGCTCGTGGCGGCGGTCCCCCATCCGCTCTATCGCTCCGACGCGATCCAAAGGCGCGTCGAGTTCAATCGACCTTGCCCTCATCGAGACGGCGCGGCCGCTCGATGAGCGCTTCGGCGGAGCGGCGATCGCCTCGGGCGAGCCACCGGCGATCGGCGACACTGCGATCGTGTCCGGATTCGGCGTCGCCCGCGACGGCGATTGGAAGTCCGGCGGCGAACTGCGCAGCGTGGCGCTCGCGGTGCGCGGGCCGGCCTCCAAAGTGCTGATCTGGGCGGCCGATCCGGCCGGAGCGGAGGCAGGCGCCTGCAGCGGCGATTCCGGCGCGCCCATATGGTCGGCGGACGGCAAGACAGCGGTCGCGATCGTCGCCTGGGCGCAGGCGGCTCACGGCCGGGGCTGTGGCGGCCTCACCCAGGGGCCGTTGCTCGCGCCGCTCAGGCGGTGGATCGAGGACACAAAAAGGATGCTCGAGTCAGGAAAATAGCGCAAGCGCGAGAGGCGGCCGATCAACATTGTTAGCGTTGTGCCGCCGGGTATAAAATAATCATAATGTTCTTGCCGCAATTTTGACGTGATTTCGCGAGCCTGAGCGGCTAACGTATGCGCGAACTCGCCAAGGCTGCGACTGTTGGCCGTTGCTGAAATTATGGAGAAATCAGTGTTGCTCGGGATGAGAAAGTCGTTGCCGGTGTTGGCCCTAAGCTTGCTGCTGTCGAGCGCGGCGGGACACGCAACCGAACAGTCTCGGGCCGTGGTGCGCGTCGACCTGATGGATCCCTCGAACGGTCCCTCAGTCAAGAGCATGATGATCAAAACCGATGCGCAGAGCGTCAAGGCGGGGCCGGTGACGTTTGAGGTGTCGAACGATTCGAAATCCCTAGTCCACGAGATGATTGTGGTGTCCGTCGCGGAGCCTGGCGTGCGGTTGCCGTATGACCGCAAGGATGACCGAGTGATCGAATCCAAGATCAAGGATCTCGGCGAAGCGTCCGATCTCAAGCCCGGCGAGAAAAAAACTCTGAGCCTGACGTTGAAGCCTGGAAATTATCTTCTGATCTGCAATCAGCCGGAGCATTTCAAGTCAGGCATGAAAGCGAGCCTCATGGTCACTCGGTAAACGGCGCCGCGGGGGACGGCCTCGAACAATTCGTCGCTGTCCGTCGTCCGTTGTCATTCCCCCCGCGCCCGCAGCGCGACGGCTATTTCTTCAAGCACCGCCGGATCTTCGATCGTCGCCGGAGTTGCCCACGATTCGTGATCCGCGATCTTTTTCATCGTGCCTCGAAGGATCTTGCCCGATCGGGTTTTCGGCAGGCGCGCGACCACCAGCGCCAACTTGAACGCGGCGACCGGGCCAATTCTGTCGCGCACCAGCTTCACGACCTCCTTCTCGATTTCCTGGTGCGGCCGGCTGACGCCGGCCTTCAGCACCAGGAACCCGCACGGCTGCTCGCCCTTGATCTCGTCCTTGATGCCGAGCACGGCGCATTCGGCGACGTCCGGGTGCGAGGCGACGACCTCCTCCATGCCGCCGGTCGACAGGCGATGTCCGGCGACGTTGATGATGTCGTCGGTGCGGCCGAGGATGGTCAGATACCCGTCCTCGTCGATGAGCCCCGCGTCGGACGTCTTGTAGTAGCCGGGGAACTCCCTGAGATAGCTGTCGCGCATGCGCTCGTCCTGCCTGTACAGCGTCGGCAGGCAGCCGGGCGGCAGCGGCAGTTTGATCACGATCGAACCCATCGTCCCGGCGGGCAAGGGTCTGGCGGCCTCATCGACGACGTGGACCTCATAACCGGGCATCGGCACGGTCGGTGAGCCGAGCTTGATCGGCAGGATGCCGAGACCGACCGGGTTCGCGGCGATCGGCCAGCCGGTCTCGGTCTGCCACCAGTGGTCAACCACCGGCACGCCCAGAACCTTCTGCGCCCAGGCGACGGTGTCCGGGTCGGCGCGCTCGCCGGCGAGAAACAGGGTACGCATCGACGTGATGTCGTAGTTCTTGAGCAGCGCCGCCTGCGGGTCCTCCTTGCGCACCGCGCGCAAGGCTGTCGGCGCGGTGAAGAAAGCGGCGACGCGATATTCATTGATGACGCGCCAAAAGGCGCCCGCGTCCGGCGTGCCGATCGGCTTGCCCTCATAAAGAATGCTGGCGCAACCATGCAACAGCGGGGCGTAGACAATATAGGAATGGCCAACGACCCAGCCGATGTCGGAACCGGCCCAGAAGGCCTCGCCCGGCTTGACGCCGTAGATCGCCCACATCGACCATTCGAGCGCGACGATGTAGCCGCCGATATCGCGCACGACGCCCTTCGGCACGCCTGTGGTGCCGGAGGTATAGAGAATATAAAGCGGATCGGTCGCGGCGAGATCGGCGCACGGCGCGCGTTTTCCCGCCGCTTTCGCGGCGTCGACCAGCGTCTTCCAGTCGTAGTCGCGCGGCTCGCTCATGCGCGCTTCGATCTGCGGGCGCTGGAAGACGACGCAGGACCGCGGCTTGCTGGCCGAGAGGCCGATGGCGAGATCGAGCAGCGGCTTGTACTCGACGATACGGCCGGGCTCGACGCCGCAACTGGCCGTCAAGATGACTTTGGGCTCGGCGTCGTCGATGCGCGTCGCCAGCTCCTTGGCGGCGAAGCCGCCGAACACCACTGAATGCACCGCGCCGATGCGCGCGCAAGCGAGCATGGCTACGATCGCCTCGGGGATCATCGGCATGTAGATCAGCACGCGGTCGCCGGCCAAAACGCCGAGATCCTGGAGCACGGCGGCGAATGTCGCCGTCTCGTCGAGCAGTTCACGGTAGGTGAGGGTTCGCTTGGTCGAGGTGACGGGGCTATCATAGTAGAGCGCGGGCTGATCGCCGCGGCCCGCCTCGACATGGCGGTCGAGCGCGTTGTAGCAGGCGTTGCAGCGGGCGTCGGGAAACCAGCGGCCATAGACCCCCGCATCCGGATCGAAAATCATCTGCGGCGGGCGGGTCCAGGAGATCGCGCGCGCCGCGTCCGCCCAAAACGCTTGCGGATCGGCGCGCCACTGGTCATAGGTCTGCCTATAGACGCTCGTCATCGTCCCGCTCCCTTCGCCGCCCGTCCGGGGCGCCATTCGATCAGCGCGAAGTGTCGCGCCTCGGGGGCGCGAAGGCAACGGCGGGCCGGGGAGGACTATGGGCCGGTGGCGCTCGGCGGGCCTGCCATCGACGATCGGACCGCATCCTCGAGCCGCGTTTCGCTGACTGCGAAAGGCCTCGAAGGATAATTCCGGCAGGCGCCGGCGCCTCGATCTGTCTTCGAAGCGGGCGCCCTTGCGGCGTTCTCCGGAATCAGGGAAGGCGCCGCGCACGCAATCGAAAGGGTCGCCGCCGAATGTCGGGCGAAGCAGAATTCTATCTCGTCGCCATCCCGGCGGTGATCGTTCTTGGCCTGTCGAAGGGCGGGTTCTCGGGCTTGAGCTCGCTTGCGATGCCGATGATGTCGCTGGTCGAATCGCCGGTGAGAGCGGCGGCGATCGTGCTTCCGATCCTGGTCGTCCAGGACTGGGTGAGCGTCTGGGCGTTTCGGCGCGATTTTTCGCCGCGCAACCTCGTCATCCTGATTCCCTCGTCGCTGATCGGCGTCGCGCTCGGCTGGCTGCTGGCGGCGCGTGTGAGCGACGACGCGGTGCGGCTGGCTGTCGGCGTGATCTCGATCGCGTTCGTGCTCTACACGCTGATCCGCGACCGGCTCGGCCGGGCGCCCGTGGAAAGGCCCGGGGTTCCGGGCGGGCTCCTTTGGGGGTCGCTGGCCGGCTTCACCAGCTTCATCAGCCACGCCGGGGCGCCGCCGTTCCAGGTCTATGTCATGCCGCAGAACCTGAAGCCGCGCGTGTTCGCCGGGACGGCGACGATGTTCTTCGCCGCGGTCAATCTCATCAAGCTGCCGCCCTACTTTCTGCTCGGCCAATTCAGCCGCGAGAATCTGATGATCTCGGCTGGCCTCGTTCCTGTCGCGGTGCTGTCGACATTCGCCGGCGTCTGGCTGGTGCGCCGGGTGTCGACCGAAAGGTTCTACGCCATCATTCTCGCGCTGACCTTCATCATCGGCGTGCAGCTGACCTACGAGGCGGTTCGGGCGCTCGTATAGGAACTGCGTAACCGCCCCTTGGTAGAGTTTGCCCATGGATGCTGAGAACCCTCGCGGGCGGGCCGCCGCGCAGATTCCCTCGTTTGCGGCGATCGGCCTGCTCGGCTATTTCGTCGACGCGGCGATCACATACCTGTGCGCCAAATATCTCGGCCTGTCGCCGGTGCTCGCCCGGCCGCCGGGATTCATCGTCGCCACGTTCGTCAATTTCGCCCTCAACCGGGCAATCACGTTCCGTCATTCGCGCGCGCCGCTGACCCGGGCCTTCGTCCGCTACGGCTTCGTGGCCTCGGCGGGCCTCGCGGTCAATTACGCGGTCTACTCGGCCTGCGTGGTTCTCGCGCCCTGGGCCGGAATCGCGGTCACGCCGGCGATCCTGCCGCTGTTCGTCGCCGCCGGCAGCGGCGCGGCGATGGTCCTGACCTTCATCGGCTTCCGGTCTTTCGCCTTTCGCCATTGAAACCGGTATATTCCTGGAAAGGAGCGCGCTCGAAAGCGCCATGACGGCGCCCGTCAGCCGTGAGGAGGACGTCCGTGACCCAGTCGCCCTATGACCGCGATCTCGACCGCAACGCCGCCAATTTTCAGCCGCTGACCCCGCTGATCTTGCTCGAGCGCGCGGCGGCGGTGTTTCCGGATCGGATCGCGATCGTCCACGGCGGGCTCCGCCGCAACTATCGTGACTTCCACGCCCGCTCGAAGAAGCTCGCCTCGGCGCTCGCCAAGCGGGGCTTCGAGCGCGGCGACACGGTCGCGGTCATGCTCGCCAATACCCCTGCGATGCTGGAATGCCATTACGGCGTGCCGATGTGCGGCGCCGTGCTCAACACGCTCAACACCCGCCTTGACGCGGCCGCGCTCGCCTTCATGCTCGACCATGGCGAAGCCAAAGCGCTGATCGTCGATCGAGAGTTTGCCGGCGTCATGGGCGCCGCGCTGAAGCTCGCCAAGGGCCGCCCGCTCGTCATTGACTACGACGATCCCGAATATGACGGAACCGGCGAGCGGCTCGGAGGCCTCGAATACGAGGCGCTGATCGCCGAGGGCGACGAGACCTACGTGCGCGCGGCGCCGATCGACGAGTGGGACGCCATTTCGCTCAACTACACTTCGGGCACCACCGGCGATCCCAAGGGCGTCGTTTATCACCATCGCGGCGCCAATCTGCTCGCGGTCGGCAATGTCGTCACCGCCGACATGGGGCGCCATCCGGTCTACCTCTGGACGCTGCCGATGTTCCATTGCAACGGCTGGTGCTTTCCCTGGTCGATCAGCGTCAAGGCGGGCGTGCATGTGTGCCTGCGTCAAGTTCGGGCCAAAGCGCTCTACGACCTGATCGCCGAGCACAAGGTCACCCACTTGTGCGGCGCGCCGATCGTCATGTCGGTCCTGCTCAACGCCGCGGAGGATGAGAAGCGTCCGCTGCCCCATGTCGTCCGCTTCTTCACCGCCGCGGCGCCTCCGCCGGCGGCGGTGTTGAAGGCGATGCGCGAGGCGGGCTTCGAAGTCACCCACCTCTATGGCCTGACCGAGACCTATGGCCCCGCGGTCGTCAATGACTGGAAGGAGGAGTGGATCGCCCTCGACGCCGAAGAGCAGGCGCATCTGAAAGCGCGCCAGGGCGTGCGCTATCATGCGCTGGAGGCGCTCGACGTCATCGACCCCGAGACGATGAAGGCCGTTCCGGCCGACGGCCAGACGATGGGCGAGGTGATGTTCCGCGGCAATGTCGTGATGAAAGGCTATCTCAAGAACAAGGATTCGACCGCGAAGGCCTTCGCCGGCGGCTGGTTCCATTCGGGCGATCTCGGGGTCAAGCACGCCGACGGCTATGTTCAGCTGCGCGATCGCTCCAAGGACATCATCATCTCCGGCGGCGAAAACATCTCCTCGATCGAGGTCGAGGACGCCCTGTACCAGCATCCGGGCGTGCAGCTGGCGGCGGTCGTGGCGCGGCCTGACGACAAATGGGGCGAGACGCCCTGCGCGTTCATCGAGATGAAGCCGGGCCACGCGGCGACCTCCGAGGAGCTGATCGAATGGTGCCGGGCGCGGCTCGCACGCTACAAGTGCCCGCGCCATGTCGTGTTCGCCGAAATCCCCAAGACCTCGACCGGCAAGGTGCAGAAATTCGCGTTGCGCGAGCGGGCGAAGCTGATCGACCAGAAGCCGGCCTAGCCGATGCGGGAGGACGTCTGGCCGCGCCATTGCCGCGCCGCGCTGGTGGCGGCGGTGGCCACGGCCGCGCGGCAGTTCCCGCGCCCAGGCGAGGAGACGGCCGAACGCGTGCATGACGTGCGCAAGACGCTGAAGGAGGCGCGCGCGCTGGCGCGGCTGTTTCTTCGATGCGTCGGCGAGCCGGCGCGGGTGACGATGGCCGCGCTCGCCGTCGCCCGCCGACGGGTCGGCCGCGCGCGCGATCTCGACGTGATCGCGCTGCGCTTGCATCGTCTCGCGCCGCCGTCCGAAATCGCGGAGCCGCTGGCGGCGGCGATCGCGCGCGAGCGCGAGGCGGCCCGTCGCGCGCAGGGGGGCCTCGCAGCGCGCGCGACCCACGCCACGCTCAATGCGATCGTCAAACGTCTCGAGGCGTGGGACCTGAGCGCGGTCGGGCCGGAGGAGCTTGTCGCGGCGGTGGCGCGCACGTATCGGCAGGCGCGACGGCGCGGACGCCTGGCCTTCGATAGCCGAGAGCCGGCGGCGCTGCACGCGCTGCGCGCGCGGGTGGTCGATCTGCGCTATCAACTCTCGGCGCTCGCGCCCGCGTGGCCGGCGGCGCTCAACGCGCAAGCCGAGGAGCTCAACGCCCTTCGCGATACGCTCGGCGCCTTCAACGATCTCGAAATGCTGGCGAAATTCGTGGCCGAACGCGGCGGACTGTCGCCTGAGGCGCATGCCGATCTGACCGCGCGGATCGAGGCAAGGCAGAAAAAGCTCAGGCGGCGCGCCAAGACCGAGTTCGATCGTCTGTTCGTCGAGACGCCGCGCGCATTCGGCGACCGGCTCACGGCCTACCTCGAGCGTCCGATGGAGAAGCTGGCCGAAGGCGCTAAAGTTCGATCGACGGCGTAGTGGATCCATTCCAGGGCCTAGCGTCCAAACCATAGGACATTCGCTCGCACGGCGCCCTCCGGCATTGGATCGCATCGGGTCGATTGCCAATGACGTTCGGCTCGGTTAGCGTCGCCCTTGATGGCGCCCTTCGGGGATCAAAAGGGAACACGGTGAGAGCCAAAACGCTCGACTCCGTGGCTGCCCCCGCAACTGTAAGCGGAGAGTCTGTCTGTCAATTCGAGGCCACTGGGAAACCGGGAAGGTCGGCAGTCAGGCGATGACCCGTGAGCCAGGAGACCTGCCATCGAACGTGTGGCCGATCTCGGGCGAGGTGTTACCGATGACGACATTTCAAGTGCCGATGCGGCATGCCCTCGCTCGCGCTGACCACTCCTGTCATCTGCATGCGAGGGTTCCATGCTGGGCAATCTTACACGCAATCTGTCCGACGGCGACGCAAGCCTGCGGAGCCGTCTCCTTGGCGTCTACGGTTTACTGACCGGCGCCAATGTCGTGGTCTGGGTATGGGCGCTCGCCGTCCTGCACGACAAGCCGGTCCTCTTAGGAACGGCTTTTCTCGCCTATGCGTTTGGTCTGCGCCACGCCGTCGATGCTGACCACATCGCGGCGATCGACAATGTCACCCGCAAGCTCATGCAACAAGGCCGGCGGCCGATCGGCGTCGGCCTCTATTTTTCTCTCGGGCATTCGGCGATCATTATCGCGATGTCGGTCGCCGTCGCCTTTGCCGCGCAAGCGATGACCGAGCGCTTCGGCGTCATGAAGTCGGTCGGCGGCGTCGTCAGCACCAGCATCTCGGCGCTGTTTCTGTTCGCCATCGCGATCGTCAACATCATCGTGCTTGTCTCGGTCTACAGGACTTTCCAGGCCGTGAAGCGGGGCGAGCCTTTTGTCGACAGCGATTTCGATCTTCTGCTCAACAACCGGGGATTCCTGGCGCGAATCTTTCGGCCGCTGTTCCGTCTCGTGACCAAGAGCTGGCACATGCTGCCGATCGGGTTCCTGTTCGGCCTTGGGTTCGATACGGCTTCCGAGGCCGCTCTGTTCGGCATTTCGGCCACCCAGGCCAGCGTCGGCGCGTCGCTCGGGACGATCTTGGTGTTCCTGCTGCTCTTCACCGCCGGCATGACGCTCATCGACACCACGGACGGGGTGTTGATGCTGGGCGCGTATGGCTGGGCCTTCACGAGGCCGATCCGGAAACTCTACTACAACATGACAATCACGGCCGTATCCGTCGTCGTCGCCGTCGTGGTCGGCGGTTTGGAAACGCTCAACCTCATCGGCGATCAACTTGGGTTGACCGACGGCGGCGGTTTTTGGGGCGCGATCGGCCGCGTCAACGATAATTTCGGAACCCTGGGCTTCATCATCATCGGAACTTTTGTGGTGGCCTGGGTCGGTTCGATCCTGTTCTACAAATTCAGGCGCTATGACGAACTCGAGGTCAAAATCGGGTCCGCATAGGCAATTCGATCGGCGAACGGCTCGAGTTCGCACGCGAGCGGGCCGCATCGCCGGCTCGCGCGCAACGCCAAAAGCCCGCAAACTCGATATGATAATCTGCGTCCATCGCACGCGACGCCGATGGTCGAAATGGCGCTTTCGCTTTATCTTCCAGACAGATTTCGCGCGTTGCGGAATCATTGAGTTCCGGACCATCGCGCACGTCCGCATTTGGCCGCGGCCGTCACGCGGCGCGTCTGACCTCGATGGTCAGATGGGACAGGGAGCGGAAGCGCGCCAGTTTGGCCCGGTAGTCGGCCTCGCACAGGCCGGTCGAAGTGACGACCGACACGATCGCGCCGAGATGTCCCGGACCGAGCCGCCACAGATGCAGATCGGCGATCTCGTCGCCTTCGCCCTCGATGGCGCGGCGCAGATTGTCCGCCATCCGGCGGTCGGGGTTCATGTCGAGCAGGATCGCGCTGGTGTCGCGGACGAGGGTCAACGCCCAGCTCGCGATCACGAGCGCGCCGACGATGCCCGCGACCGGGTCCATCCACATCCAGCCGAAAGCGGCCGCCAGCGCCAGGCCGACGATCACCATCACCGAAACCGCGGCGTCGCCGACGACATGGAGAAAGGCGGCGCGAAAATTGTTGTCGCGCGAAGCGGCGCCATGCGCGTGCTCATGCTCCTCGAAGGCGACGGCGTGGGTCTCGCCGTTGATCGCGACATTGGCCCTGAATGCGTGCGGCTCGGGGATCTCGTCGATCGATTCCAGAAAACCGCCGCGGTCCACGAAGGCGAAAACCTGCCGCGCGCCGTCCGGCCGCACGGTTTCAACCGAAGCGGCGGACGCGGCGAGCCGAGGCCCGGCTTCGGCATGGAGCCGGAAGCGCGGCGGAACGCCGTCCTCGAACACGTCCAGGACAACTTCGCCGTCGCGGGTCTGAATCCGCTTTGATTCATCGTGGTCATGCGCGGCCCCGTGGCCGTGCGCGTGGCCATGCCCATGATGATGATCTCCGCCGCTCAGCAGCCAGGCGCTGGCGATATTGACCGCCAGCCCGAGCACGGCGATCGAGATCGCCTCGGCGAAATGGATCGGCACGGGCGCGAACAGGCGGCTGACGGCTTCGTAGCCGATCAGGAGCGCGATCATCGCCAGGATAATCGCGCTCGTGAAGCCGGCGAGATCGCCGAACTTGCCGGTGCCGAAGGTGAAGCGCGGGTCGTTCGCGTAGCGGCGGGCGAACAAGTAGGCGAGCGCCGCCAGCAGCAGCGCGCCGGCGTGGGTGCTCATGTGAAGCCCGTCGGCGATCAGCGCGATCGACCCGAACAGCCAGCCGCCGACGATTTCGGCCAGCATCATCGCGGTGCAGAGCCAGATCACCCCCCAGGTCCTGCGCTCGCTCCTTTCGTGCCCTTCGCCGAGGAACACATGGCTGTGAAACGAGGAGGAAACGGCGCTTTCGGCATCGCTCATGGCGAATCTCATTTCAGATAGGTTCGCAGGACATCGACAAGCTGGTCGGCGGCTTCCCGATTCAGCGCGCCCGGGTGGCGCTCCGAGTCGACCAGATGCGTGCGCACATGGTCCTCGACCACTTCCGCCATCAGCCCGCTCATCGCGCCGCGCGCGGCCGAGATCAGGTGCATGACCTTCTCGCAGCCGGCCTCGGCGCCGAGCGCCCGCTCGATCGCCTCGACCTGGCCCCGGATGCGGCGCACGCGCGCCAACAGCTTCTGCTTTTCACGGATCGTGTGAGTCACACCGGCCTCATAGCATACCCCGGTAGCGTATGCCAGAACGTCAGAAGGCGCGCACACGGCGCTTGCATTGGCCGTGCAGGCAGGGAATCATCGTCGCCCCGGCCGGCCGTGGCAATGTCGTCGAATGTGGCCGCCGCCCATTGGGAGGACACTCGGGATGCGCATGATTGCTTTTGTGACGGCGGCGATCGTCGGCGGACTTGCGAGCGGGGGCGCGGCCAGCGCTTTGACCCTGACGAGTCCGGACATCAAGCCGGGCGGCAAGATCGCCGACGAACAGGTCTTCAACGGCTTTGGCTGCTCGAGCCCGAACGTGTCTCCTGCCCTCTCCTGGTCGGGCGCGCCCAAGGGCACGAAGAGTTTCGCCATCAGCATGTACGACCCGGACGCGCCGACCGGCAGCGGCTTCTGGCACTGGTGGGTGGCCAACATTCCCGCGAACGTCACGTCTCTGCCGAAGGGCGCGGGCGGAGGGACGGGGTTGCCGGCTGGAGCGGCGCAGGGCCGTAACGATTACAGCGCGATCGGCTACGGCGGCCCCTGTCCGCCGCCGGGAAAGCCGCACCGCTACCAGATCACTGTCTATGCCCTCGACATCGACAAGATCGACTTCGATCAGAACACCTCTCCGGCGGTCATCGGCTTCAACGCGCATGCGCATGCGATCGCCAAGGCGACGCTGACCGGTCTCTACGGCCGCTGAGTTGGGTTGCGGGGCCGCGCTCGCCGAGCGCGGCCTCAGCCTGGCGCAATCGACCGTCCGCGCCGTGGACCTGTGCGGCGGCGCGCGATGTCTTTCGCCCACCGGAAGTATTGCGAATGAATTCCGCAAACCCCTCGACCGATTTGACCTAAATACCCGCTAAGGCTACGTTATATTTAAGCTTACGGAGCGTAAAAAGAATTGTTAGTGCATTTTATTTTTTACGATCGCAATTAAGATGACTGTTTCGTCTTATATAGGATATTACAGATTGACCGTTCGATATAAACTATTATGATAAAATTTATTTCAGTTCAGTCTTGCGAATAAACAATTATTTAGAATTAATACGCTATCAATCGTATATTCCGCCTCTGCCCCTGGAATTGCTTCGAATGTCGAGCGGACTCTCTTTCGAACCGGCGCGCAAGGCGAACCGTCCAGGGACGGTCAGGCCACACGTCCAGGGTCGCGCCGACAAGCAGAGAGGCCTCCTCCGACCAGGCCGGCGCTCGGCGGTTGGCCCAAAATGGCGCCGCAAGTCCTTGGCGTTGCGGGATTCGCGCCCCAAAGTGGCCCCTGGCGGCTCACGCCCCGCCGCGGGCGCCGAACAGAAGGGCGACTCCGAACGCCAGCACTCCCAGAGCCGCGAGAAATTCGAAGCCGCGCGCGATCAGCATAAGACGCGAGTCCTCGCCCGCCGCCAGGCGCATGGCCACCGACTTGGCGAAAACGGCGATCCAGGCGAGCGCGCCGGTCGTCACCGCCGTGCCCAGCGCCATGGCGAATGTCGCCACGACGCCGGCGGCGAACAGGCCTTGAGCCAGCGCGAACACCAGAACCAGGATTGCGCCCGAACAGGGGCGCATGCCCGCCGCGATCACGGTGCCGGCCGCGTCGCGCCAGGAGAGCGGACCGCTGAGCGTCGCAGGGTCGGGCGCGTGCGCGTGGCCGCATTCGTCCAATCGCGCGACGGCGTCGGCGCCGGGCGCCGCGGCGCGGAACGAGGCCGTGGGCGCCGACAGGGCGGGAGGGTTCCAGGCGATCCCGGCATAAGCGGGCGCCGTCGCCAACGCCCGGCTGCGGTCGAAATGCCCGCTCAAAGCCGCGACGAGCGCCCGGCCCTTGCGCCACGCCAGCCACAGGCCGATGGCGGCGATGCCGCAATAGCTCGCAAGCTCCATCCAATCGGCGGCCCGGTTCATCGCGGAGGAGGTGGCGTTGAAGACGAACCCGGCCGCGCCGACGAGCAGAATTGCGACCAGCGCCTGCAGCAGGGCCGCGAGCAGCGCCATCACCGCGCCACGCTTCAGGGATCGATCGTTGGCGAGCATGTAGGAGGCGATCAGCGCCTTGCCGTGTCCCGGCCCGGCGGCATGGAACACGCCATAGGCGAGGCCGAAGCCGATGAGGCCCCAATATGCGCCCGGGCTCCCGTGCAGGGCATGCAGATCGGCCGACATGAGGTGGGTGAGCCGCGACTGTTCGGCCAAGATCCAGCCGGTGACGCCGCCCTCGGCCCCGCCGCCACCCTCGCCGCCGCCGACCCTGAAAGGCCGCGGCGAGGCCTGCGCGAACGCCGCCGCGCTGGTAAGGGCGAGCAGCGGGAACATGCAAACTGTCGCCAGCGCCCGCATCACGGACAGGCGATGATCGCGGCGCTCGCCATCTTGAAGCCGAAATTGGCGCCGGGCGAGAGATTGGTGAAGAACGATTCGGTCAGCTTCGTCTTGTCGGCGGCCTCGAGCGGTTTGGGCTTGGCGACGGAGGCCGAGCAGCCGGAGGGCGCGGCGACGAGTTCGATCGGATCCTTGTCGTCGAATTCAAAATCGATGAAATATTCCGGGTCGGCGACGCGCAAGGTCATGAACTTGGCGACCGGCTGCGGTTCCTTAAGCGGGATCGCCACATGGAACGCGACCAGATGGTCGGGCCGCTCCTCCATCCAATAGTCGGTCACCGAGCCGAAATCGACTGGCTTGCCGCCGATCTTCAGCGTCGTGAAATAGCCGATCTCGGCCAGGCCCCCGGCGTTTTCCTTGGCGAGCGGCGCGAACTGCTCGCGCTTGACGAGTTCGCCGGGCTTGGCGAGGCCCTGGGTCGCGAAGGACGAGTACATTTCGTCGAACACCCAGTCGTGAATGACCGCCGAAACCTTGCCGTCGGGCGTGAACGCGATCTTGCTCTTCACCGTCACCCAGACATGCGGATGCGCGCGGGCCGGCGTCGCCGCCAGGCCGATCGCAATCGCCAGCGCCGCGATCCGCCATCCCTCTCCGCCAACCCTCAACGAATCCGTCCTTCCTGACGACGGGCGACCGAGTCGCCCAGGCCCTCATGAGGGCAAAGTGCGGCGACGCGATGGCGACGGGCGGCGGATCGAACCGTCGCGATGGTTCAGCCATTCTTAAAGGAATAGGCGCAATTTGGCGCGATGGCGCGTCGCGTTTGGCCAGTCGTTCTGGGGTTGTCCGCCGCTTCGGCTGTCGCCGGCTGCGGATTTTTCGGGAGCGCAGAGCGGCCAATCTGGCGAACCCAGGCCGAAAACGCCTGCTTTGCCCGGAAGCTCGTCACCGCATCGGCCTATGTCGTCCCCTCCTCCGCAATCGACGGTCCCGGCGTCTGCGGCATGACGCGCCCGCTCAAGGTTTCGGCGCTCGACAATGGAACGATCGGGCTCGACAAGGTCCTGACCATTGATTGCCCGATGATTCCGGCGCTCGAGGCTTGGCTCAACGACGTCGTGCAGCCGGACGCGCAGGCGCGTTTCGGGCAGAAAGTCGCGAACCTCAACGTCTTCGGCGCCTATAGCTGCCGTTCGATCGACAATATGGCTGGCGAGAGGCTCTCCGAACACGCTTTCGGCAACGCGGTCGACGTCGCCGGATTCACGCTCGCGGACGGGCGGGAGATCGCTTTCGTGCGCGACTGGAAGACGTCCGGCGCTCAAGAGGCCGCATTTTTGCATGAGGTCCATGCCGGCGCCTGCCAATATTTCACGACCGTCCTGGGACCGGGCGCGGATGTGTTCCACTACAACCATATCCACTTGGATCTGGCCAATCACGGCGCGACCGACACCGGCCCGCGCCGCATCTGCAAGCCAACGCCGACTCCCAGCCTCCTGCCCGCGCCCGCGGCGCCCGATGGCCTGCCCCCCGCGCCCGACATCGACGAACCGCTCGACGTCTCGCGCCTGCGTCCGCCGAATTCGATCGCCATGGCGCCGCTGTCGCTGGGCGGGCCAGGCGAAGGTCCCAACGGCGCCTTGCCGCCGTCGGCGACGGCCGAATAGCGAGACCGATCCGGCGCCCCCGATTCTGCCGGCCGGCGTCGCGCCGAGCGTCGATGCGGCGCCGATGTCGTCGATCGGCGATCACGACAACTGAGGCCGGCCGCCGTCAGCCGGCGTCCTGACGCGCGCTCGGCGGCTTCGGCTTCGCCGCCTTCACGGGCGCGCGCAGCTCGCGCCAGGAATCGTTCTGCGCGATCATCAGCCGGATCGACTCGACATTGGCGCGCGCGGCCTCCGACGAAAGGTCGGTCCTGCCGACCTGTTCGGCCTCGGCGAATTTTCCCTCCAGAGCCAGAACCAGGGCGAGATCGCCGCGCATGCGCGCGTCGGCCTTGGGGCTCGCGACCGCCTGCTGAAGCGCCTTCTCGGCCTCGGGCAGCTGCTTGTTGAGCGCGAGCGAAAGTCCCATGTTGGTGAGCACGCCCGGCTCGCCCGGCGCGATCTTCAACGCCTCGCGATAGAACTCCATCGCGCTGGCGTGATCGCCGAGCCGGTCGGCCACGGCGCCTTGCACCGACATGACGTCCCAGCTCGGATTGTCGGGGGTGTAGGCGCGGGTCAGCACGTCCTTGGCCTGGGCGAGCTGGCCTGCGTCGGCGAGCGCCTTGCCGTATTCGCCGAGCACCTGGAGATCCTTCGGCGCCTTGACCGCCGCCGTCTGCATGACCGCGACGGCTTCGTTGTAACGCGTCAGGGCGCGCAAGGCGCGCGCATAGTCGATCGAGGCCGCCTTCTCGCCCGGATTGCGCTCGTAGCGCTTTCCGCATTGGTCGGCGTAGGCGCGCAACTTGGCCTGGTCGGTCGGCATCGACGTCGATCCGGCGATCGAGCCGGTCACGTCGCCGAAGTCATAGCAGCCCGCGAGCGGCGACGCGGCCGCGGCGGCGGCGGCGACGGCGAGCGCGCGCAGGACGGCGGCGAGACGACGGGCATTTTGCGATCGCGGCATGAGCGGGGCCTCTCGCAATCGAGTGGGAGCCGATTGCCGGCCAGTCTGGGTCGCGGAGCTTGCTCCAGGCTGCCCGGCGCCAAGCGCGGCTCGCGACGATCAAGCCGATGGCGCCGGAGCCGAACGGGAGTGGCGCCGAGACGGCATTGATGTGAACTTGGCGGAATAGAAGCCCATCGCCGTTTTGAGCCTTTTCAAGGCCTTAGCGCGATTCGTCGGCAAAAAACCGAAATGCCGGTCAGGCGCCGCCCCCCGCCATTCCCCGCCGATGATATAACATAATAGATACTGTTTAATTCAGCTGGCCTCGACCTCGTCCGCAAGGCGGGCTTCGATCCGAAGACCGGCAAGCACAATAGCACGGATTCTGATATTCTGCACGTGGATGATGGACACGGGTGAGACCGAAACTCGAGAAGGCGCGGCGGCGCCCGCCGCCGGCGCGCTCTGATTTCGCCGCCCAGCCCGCGCCGCGTCCCAACGGGAAAGGACCCGCCAATGTTCGCTTCTCCGCAATCCTGCCGCAGGAACCATCGCGGTCTCGCCTCGGCGCTGTCGTGCGCGGTTCTGATCTTCGGCTTTGGGCTCGCCGCTCCCGCGGCCCTGGCGGCCGGATTCGACGGCGGCGATGGCGCCGCGGGCGGCGGCGCGCTCAAGGCTGGCGGCGGAGGGGCTGAAGGCGGCGCGGAAACGGGCGCAGGCGGCAAGGGGGCGGTTGGTCCGAACGGCCAGACCGACCTCACCACATGCCCGCCCGGCCAGGTGTGGGACGCCAGGCGACACAAATGCCTGGAGAGACGCAGCGGCGTTCTGCCCGATCCCGAACTCGCCCAATACGCATTCGCCCTCGCCAGGGCCGATCGTTGCCAGGAGGCGATCGACGTGCTCGACACGCTCGAAAATCCGAATACCCCGGAGGCGCTCAATTACCGCGGCTATGCGACCCGCAAGCTCGGGCGCACCGAGGAAGGGATCGGCTATTATCTGAAGTCCGTCGCGCTCAATCCCAATTACCCCCAGGTGCGCGAATATCTCGGCGAGGCCTATGTCATCGAGGGCAAGTTCGATCTCGCCAAGGATCAATTGTCGACGATCGAGAAGCTGTGCGGATCGAGGCAGTGCACATATTACCAGGATCTCGCCAACGCCCTCGACAAGGCGCACGCCCTCTAGTCCGCCCAATCGCGCGCGCGCGCGGCGAGCGCTAACTGGAAAGGACCGCCGGCCATCTCACGCGCTCGAATATCGCCCCACTGAGACGATATCGCGACCGTCGCAAGTCGACCGACGCGGACGTTCGTGGTGAGCGATTGAACGTCGGAGATCGACGTCGAGCGGACATTGCGGATCGAGACGGCGCTCGCGATCCACGTGCGCAGGTCGCTGGCGCGTCAACGGGCGCGTCGAGGTAGAGCTCCGGACGAAAGAGGCGCCCTAAGCATTCGTTATTCACCGAGGTGACAGCAACCCCGTAAGTCGTAGACAGGGTCGCTGCTGAAAAATCTTAGATGCGGAATAGCTTTATTCCAGCGCATCTTGCAAGTGAAAATATCTTGATTACAAGAAACTGAAATCATCCGTCTCTTTTTATTTTCGCTATTCGTACCTATATAGCAAAGATACATTGATTGGTGTGGGCTAGGCGCCGAGCCTCTGGCCGCGATCAGCGGTGTCCAACTTGCGATCAGCCCCGTCCGCTGATGTCGACATCAGCAGCAGCCTGTCCGTAGGCCGCCCCTCTGGTCGTGCTGAACACTCGTGTGCGGCGCCACGCGTCTGGACTTTGCCAAGGCTCGCCGGTGTGTCGATCCGCGCCGGCCGACGCGAACGAGGAGGAGGTCCATGACGATAGAACTTGCCTCGACGCGAGCAGTCGAAAAGCCCTGGGGCCGCAGCGATCTCCGGCCATGGAGCGACGCCGGCCGAGCAAACGGCAAGATTGGTGAGATCTGGTACGAGCGGAGGGACCCGGCGGCGCCCGAGGCGTCGCTGCTCCTCAAATTGCTTTTCACGCTTGAGCCGCTGTCGGTCCAGGTGCATCCGGGAGACGCTTTCGCCCGCTCGATCGGCGAAGCGCGCGGCAAGTCTGAGGCGTGGTATGTCCTCTCCGCGGAACCCGGGGGCCGCATTGCTCTCGGTCTCGACCGACGGCTGACTTCGGAACAGCTCCGCAAGGCCATCGCGGACGGATCGATTGCCAAGCGGATCGCTTGGCGAGAAGTTGCGTGTGGCGATGTCGTCGATGTTCCGGCTGGCTCCATTCACGCCATCGGAGCCGGTCTCGTGATCGCCGAAATCCAACAGCGCAGCGACACAACCTTTCGTCTCTTTGACTATGGGCGATCTCGTGCGCTGCACGTTGAACTGGCCGTCGCGGTCGCCGATGCCGGATTGGCGCCGGCTGCTCCCCTCCCGCAGGCTCTCGGGCCAGGACGGACGCTTCTCGTCAGCTCTCCCCACTTCGTCCTTGAAAAGATCGATGCTCTTCCGCGCTCAAAGTGGAGTGTCCGGGCGCCGCACGAGACCTGGCTGCTCGTCCTGCACGGTCACGCCCGCGTCGGACTGCTGAATGCGTTCCCGGGCGAGGCGGTCTTCCTCGAGGATGAGGAAACGACCGTGCAGGCCGGCGCGCTCGGCATGCAGGCTTTAATCGCCTACGAGGCGAGGCAGCCCGACATGATGATGCTTCGCCCAGTTAGCGGAAGCGAGTCCCACCCCGCCGGAGTCGCCTCTCCGCCAGTCGCTGCGCTCTCGGCGATGTCACAGCTTCTGTCTCGCTCAGCCCTCGAGGTCCGAACGTGAGCCAACCCCAGCGCATTGCTTTCGTCGGAAACTCCCTGCCTCGTCGCTGCGGCATCGCGACCTTCACGACCGATCTGAGAAAGGCCGTCGCATCCCTGGATCCCGACATTGAAACCTGCATCGTCGCGATGACCGACAACGGCCGCACATACGACTATCCGGCGGAGGTCCGGCTCGAGATTGGCGACCAGTCTATCGAGGACTACGCCTACGCGGCGGATGTCCTGAACGACGGCCGGTACGAAGTTGTCTCGCTCCAGCACGAGTTCGGCATCTTCGGCGGCGAAGCCGGGGATCACATCCTCACGTTGCTCAACCGGCTCAGCATGCCGGTGGTGACAACGCTGCATACGGTCTTGTCACAACCCTCGCGCGTTCAGAGGGCTGTGATCGACAGGATTGTCGCAGTCTCCTCGCGGGTGGTGGTTATGGCCGAGAAGGGCCGCGAGCTTCTGCAGAAGGTCTACGACGTGCCGGCCGACAAGATCGAGGTGATCCCGCACGGCATTCCGGCCATAGCATTCGCGGAGCCGGAAGAGGCAAAGGCGCGCTTCGGCTTCACGGGCAAAGCTGTCATCCTCACCTTCGGTCTTCTTTCCCCGAACAAGGGGATCGAATACGTCATCGACGCCATGCCGGCGATCCTTCGCAGCCGGCCGGACGCCGTTTATGTCGTCCTCGGCGCGACGCATCCTAACCTCGTCCGCGAGAAGGGGGAGGCTTATCGCGAGGGCCTCGTCGCGCGCGCAGCCAAGCTGGGTGTAAGCGAGCACGTCGTTTTCCTGGACCAGTTCGTTGACCAGACCACGCTGCTCGGTTTCATCTCGATGTGCGACGTCTACGTTACCCCGTACTTGAACCCGGCGCAGATGACGTCTGGCACGCTGGCCTACAGCTTCGGCCTCGGCAAGGCGGTGGTCTCGACGCCGTATTGGCACGCAGCCGAACTTCTGGCGGATGGTCGCGGGGTCCTTGTGCCCTTCGCCGACGCACAGGCCATCGGAACAGAGATTGCTGAGCTGCTGACGGACAACGAAAAGCGCAACGCCATGCGGAAGCGGGCCTTTGCCACCAGCCGGTCGATGACCTGGGCTCGCACGGCGCAACGTTATGTCTCAGCGTTCGAGCACGCCCGGCGCGACCGCAAGCTCACGGTTCTGAAGCTGCACGAACGTGGCGCTCCGCAGCGCGGGAAATTCACCCCGCTGGACCTGCGGACCCAACACCTTCTGTCCATGTGCGACGATACCGGCCTTTTCCAGCATGCCGTGCACTGCGTGCCGGACAGAGCCCATGGCTATTGTGTGGACGACAACGCACGCGCGCTGCTTGTTGCGTGCGCTCTCGCCGCTCCCGGCGAAGAGGCGCTCAGCGATACGCTGACCACCCGTTTTGCCTCCTTTATCCAGCATGCTTGGAACAGCGATGCAAAGCGCTTCAGGAACTTCTTGAGTTTCGATAGGCGCTGGCTGGAGGATGTCGGCTCCGAGGACAGTCACGGTCGCACCGTGTGGGCGCTGGGAGAGTGCTCCCGCTCAGACTTGAGTCCGTCGCGTCGCCGCTGGGCCTCTAGCCTGTTCAGGGATTCGCTCCGAGCTGTCGAGGACTTTTCGTCGCCGCGCGCGTGGGCTTTCGCGCTGCTGGGACTGGAGGCGTATTGCGACGTGACCCGCTCCGACGAGGCTGCAAGGCGGTCGCGCCGGGTTTTATCGGAAAGGCTGATGTCCATACTGCGATCCGTCGAGACGCCAGATTGGGTCTGGTTCGAGACAGGCCTTGCCTATGACAATGCAAGACTGTCCCAGGCATTGATTGTCACCGGGATGGCGACGGGCGACCTCGACCAGGTCGAGGCCGGGCTGCGCACTCTTCGGTGGCTGATGACCGTGCAGACGGCGCCAGCCGGGTTCTTTCGGCCCGTCGGCTCCGACACGTTCGGGAAGCACCGCATGCCGCCTGCGGCCTTCGATCAGCAGCCGCTCGAAGCGGCGGCGGCAATCTCGGCGTGCCTCGCAGCCTGGCGCGCGGACAGCGCAGCCGAATGGCGGACAGATGCGGCGCGCGCTTTTGCCTGGTTCACTGGCCGCAACGATCTGTCGTTGCCGCTTGTGGACGTCGAGACCGGAAGTTGTCGCGATGGCCTCCATCGGGACCGTCCGAACGAGAACCGCGGCGGTGAGTCTGTTGTCTCCTATTTGCTTAGCCTCGCCGAGATGCGACAGATGGCCCGCATGACCGATCGCCGAAGAGCGTTGCCGACGATGCAGGCGCAGGGCGCATGACGACATACGTTGTCGAAGCCCAAGCGAAAAGGCCACCCGTGTCAGCTTCCACCTTCTTCAATCGTCAGCCGCTCTACCTGCGGCCCGATCCGTCACGGGTTGTGGTTCGACCTTTCCGGCCGGCGGCCGAGCCGCGGGACCTCAACCCGACCGACAGGAAACGCGCAGACCATATCGTGGGCCGGGTGCTCGCGATGGATGCCGACACGACCGCGAGCCTCCTCGCGGAGGTCCTGCAGAATTTCGAAGGCCGGCACCGCAACCTGCTGGCCAAGTTCGAAGCGCGCGCGGCTGAAATGGAAGACGCCCTCACCAGCCACGCCGCTTTCACGCGCTCCCAGCGTCAGCTCGTCGGCGCCTATTTCATGCACGAATATTCGTTCGAGGCGTCAGCCCTCTTCAATCCGAGCATCGTGCCGCACCCCGATCAGGCCGGAGCGCCTCCAGGAGGATGCCGGTTCGTCCTGAGCGTCCGGGCCGTCGGAGAGGGCCACATCAGCTCGCTCACGTTCCGGGCGGGCTCGATCGCTTCGGATGGAAGCGTGACCATTGATCCGACGACGCGCCTCGCGTCCGTGCCGCAGGTGGTGAACCGGGTCGCCGGTCCGGACGGCGACATTGTCGACGTCCACTTCAAGGACGAGGACGACATCAGCGAGAGGGTCATTTTCCCAATCACGCTGGCCCAGGCGAACGGGATTGAGGATGCGCGGTTCCTCGCGTTCGAAGACGAAGGCCAGCGGACCTATTACGCGACCTACACCGCCTATAGCGGAGGGGCGATCCGCTCCGAGCTTATCGAAACCAAGGACTTCCGGTCTCTTCGGATGACGCCGCTAAGAGGCGCCGCCGCAGGCAACAAGGGAATGGGCCTTTTCCCGCGCAAGATCGATGGCCGCTACGCGATGATCGGGCGACAGGACAACGAAAACCTGTACCTGATCTACTCAAACGACCTCTTTTCCTGGAACGACGGCACGCCCATTCTCAAGCCAAAATTCCCCTGGGAGTTCGTCCAGATTGGAACTTGCGGCGCTCCGATCGAGCTGGACGAGGGCTGGCTTCTGCTCATCCACGGCGTTGGCCCCGTTCGCAAATACGCGATCGGCGCGGTGCTTCTCGACCTGTGCGATCCATCCAAGGTCCTCGGACGGTCCACAGAACCGCTCGTTCGCCCCGAGCCGTCCGAACGCGAAGGGTATGTGCCCAACGTCGTTTATACCTGTGGAGCGATGCGCCAGGGCTCTCGGCTCATCGTGCCCTACGCCGTGTCAGACACATTTTCGACCGTTGGGACAATCGAGATCGATGCGCTTCTGAAGGCGCTCCAGAGCTGAAGACGGAGGGGCGCATACAGGCGGCGCTCGACCGCGTCAGGTGCGAGCTTTGCAATCCGGAGAAGTGTACAAAACACCGATTAGGGTCGGGTTTGACCATTTGCCACGTCGGGGCGGAATGACCGCTGTTTGCGCATTGCCGTCGTCCAGCGCGTGGTCCCGGACGGCTGGAATCCCCGGTAATGGACGGGTGGGGCGGAAAACGAGCGTCGGATTTTCGCCATGAGCGACTCGACGAGGATCGCAGACGCGGCGAGTTCCGCGCCGCCGAAAATCGCCAAGCCCGCCGCCCTCATCCCCAGGCGCTCTTGCGCGGCAAGAGCCTCGAAGGATGCTCCAGGAGGCCCGCAGCGTCCGGCGCGCCTTCCCCTTCTCGATGAGGCGCGTGCTCGAATCGTCGTTCGAGGCCGCGCCTTCGCGGTCAAAACGCCCCGATGCGCATCAGGTCGTGAAAATGCACGATGCCGACCACCGCGCCGCGCTCGACCACCAACAGCGCCGAAATCTTGTGGCTGATGCTCTCCAGCGCCTCGGCGACCAGGGCGTCCGGCGCGATCGTGCGCGGGCTTCGGGTCATGACGTCGGCGACCGGCGTGTCGAGCGAGAAATCCGACTTGATGCGGCGGCGCAGGTCGCCGTCGGTGATGATGCCGGCGAGCCTGTCGCCTCCGTCGAACACCGCCACGCAGCCGAAGCCCTTCGAGGTCATCTCGACGATCGCCTCGGCCATCCGCGCCTTGACGTCGATGCGCGGGATGCGCTCGCCGGTGTGCATGACCTCGCGGACATGGGCGAGCTTGGCGCCGAGCATGCCGCCCGGATGCAGGGCGCGGAAGTCGCGCGCGGTGAACCCGCGTCCCTCGAGCAGCGCCATCGCCAGGGCGTCGCCCAGCACCAGCTCGACCGTCGTCGAGGTGGTCGGGGCGAGGCCGTTGGGGCAGGCTTCCTGGACGTTGGGCATCGTCAGGCAGACGTCGGCCTCGCGTCCGAGCGCGCTGTCGGGGTTGGCGGTCATCGCGATCAGCGGAATGGCGTAGCGCTTGGCGAAGGTGACGATCGCCGCCAGCTCGGCCGTCTCGCCCGACCAGGAGATGCCGAGCACGACGTCGCCGTTCTGCACCATCCCGAGGTCGCCGTGGCTCGCCTCCGCCGAATGGACGAACGAGGCCGGCTGGCCGGTCGAGGCGAGGGTGGCGGCGATCTTGCGTCCGATATGCCCGGACTTGCCGACGCCGGTCACGATGACCCGGCCGCTCGCCGCGGAAATCAGCTCCACCGCCTCGGAAAAAGCCGCCCGGAGTCCGCCCTCGCTCGCCGAACGGATCGCCTCCTCCAGCGCCTCCAGGCCCTGGCGCTCATTCTCGATCGTGCGGATCGCCGACAGGACGGCGCTGGCTGGTTCGCGAATCATGAGGCTCTTTATCATCCGCCGGCGCGCTTGAAACCTCCCGCGACGCGCGAGGCTCGCCGCCCGGCCAGGATTTAAGCGCTCATTAACCATAGCTGACTAACGGTGACCGGGCCAGACGCGCCGCGAGCAGGCGCGTTCTCCAGGAGAGCCCGTGGCTTCGCGCCTTCACCGTCCGAGGCGGCTCGCGCGGCCCGCATGCGCTGCCTTGGGGGTTGTGGCCTGCTTGGCCGCCGGCGAAGCGCGCGCCCAACAGGCCGCGTTCGGCGATCTCGACCTCAGAGGCGAGGAGACGGCGCAGTCGGACGAAGTCGGTCCGTCTGCGGCCCCGCCGGCTGTTGCGCCGCCGTCGCCTTCCTCGGAGCCCGGCGGCGCCGCGGGGAGCGGCCAGCCGGGCGCGCAACCCCAGCCGAATCCGGAAACCAAGGCGAACAAGAACGCCCTGCCGGGCCTCCAGCCCTACAAGGGCGCCCAGCGGCTCGGTCAGCGGGGAGGTCCGAACAGGCCCGCCGACGGAGGAACGCCGGCGCCGAGCGTGGCCGCCCTGCCGACTCCGTCCAAGCCGAAGCGTCCGCGCCGCGACGACAAGCCGTTCGATCCCGCCGGAATCGGGGTCGGCGACCTGAAGCTGACGCCGTTCGTCGAGGAGGACCTCGGATGGTCGACCAATCCCGGCCTTCTGCCGGGGCCTCAGAAAGGGTCGGGCTTCCTCACGTCCGAAGCGGGCTTCGGACTCGATTCCGACTGGTCGACCAGCGCCGTTCACGGCAATTTCATCGGCGGCCTCACCAATTATTTCACCGATCGGTCCGCCGACGCGCCGTTCGCCAACGGGGTGCTGGACGGGCGCTGGGACGCGGCGCGCGATCTGAGTTTCGACGCCGAAGGCAGGCTCGCGTTGGCCGCCTTGACCGCCGGTTCGCTCGGGCTCGGTCCCAACGTCGCCTTCGCCAGTTCCGGCGCGCCGCTGATCGCGGTCTATGGCGGAACGGTCGGCGCCGTTCAGAAGTTCGGGCGCCTCGATCTGTCGCTGCACGCCTCGCTCGACCGCACCGCCTATCAGGACGCGACGCTGAGCGACGGCCGCGTCGAGCAATTGTCCAGCGACAACTTCAACGACTGGGGTCTGCGCGCCCGCGCGGCTTATGAGGTCAGTCCTGAATTCAGGCCGTTCGTCGACGTCAATGTCGATACGCGCCGCTACAATCTCGGCGAAGACCAGTTCGACTACCAACGCAATTCCGACGGCGTGACGGCGCGAGTCGGGGCCGAGATCGAATTGGCGCACGTGCTGACCGGCAGCCTCGACGTCGGCTATGGCGCGCGCAACTACCAGGATCCGCGCCTGCCGAGGCTGGCGAGCCCGCTGTTCGACGCATCGCTGATCTGGACCCCGACGGCGCTGACCACCGTCACGCTCAAGTCGGTTTCCAGCCTCAACGACACGACCATCGCCGGCGCCTCGGGCGCGGCGCAGCACGCCTCGACGCTGGAGGTCGCCCATGCCCTGCGCCGCTATCTCACCCTGACCGGCGCGCTCAGCTACCTGACCGACGCCTATGTCGGCGTGCCGTTGCGCGACGCCACGACCACGTTCAGCCTCGGCGTCAGTTACAGCCTCAATCGCGACCTCGTGCTGAAGGCGAGCGCCAGCCGCCAATATTATTCATCCAATCAGCCGGGCACGAATTACACCGCGACCGTGCTGATGATGGGGCTCAGATTGCAGCGTTGAGCCTCGGCCATGCCGCCGCTCACGCGCCTTTGCCGACGAAGCCGAATTTGAGCAACGCCTCCTTGAGGCCGGGGGCGATGTCGCCGCGGTCGAGCGCGAAGGCGAGGTTGGCGGTGAGGAAGCCGAGCCGCGAGCCGCAATCGTAGGTGCTTCCGTCGAAGCGCACGCCGTGGAAGCTTTGCGTGCGGGCGAGCTGGATCATGCCGTCGGTCAGCTGGATTTCGCCGCCGGCGCCCTTCTCGACCAGCTCGAGCACCTGGAAAATCTCCGGTTGCAGGATGTAGCGTCCCGAGATGATGAAATTGGAGGGCGCGGTTCCCGGCTTGGGCTTTTCGACCATCCCGGTGACCTCGAACGTGCGGCCGTCATCGGCGCCGACCGCGACAATCCCGTACTGATGCGTCTCGGCGGGCGAAACCTCCTCGACCGCGATGACGTTGCCGCCATGCCGGTCGTAGGCCTCGACGCAATGAGAAAGGCAGCGCCCGCCGCGCGGCCCGCTCTTGGTGATGACGTCGGGCAGCAGCACCGCGAAGGGCTCGTCGCCGACGATTTCGCGCGCGCACCAGACGGCGTGGCCGAGGCCGAGCGGCGCCTGCTGGCGGGTGAAGCTGGTCGCGCCGGCGGCGGGAAGATCGGACATCAGCGCCGCATATTCGGTCTGCTTGCCGCGCCGCTTCAGCGTGTCCTCCAGTTCGTAGGCGGTGTCGAAATGATCTTCGATGACGCCCTTGTTGCGACCGGTCACGAAGATGAAATGTTCGACTCCCGCCTCCCGCGCCTCGTCGACCACATATTGCAGGATCGGCCGGTCGACGACGGTCAACATCTCTTTGGGGATTGTCTTCGTCGCCGGCAGGAAGCGGGTGCCGAGACCGGCGACCGGCAGGATGGCTTTTCGGATCGGTTTTCTGATCAATTGTCCGTTCCTCAGTTCAGTCAGGCCCGGGTCGAGCTTATAGCGGACGAAGCGAATGTGCTTTAACCGATTATCACGTTCCACAGATTATCACCTTCGATCGGCGCCGTTCCGTGAGGAGTTTGAGTAAAGTCGTTTGAGCCGAATGAAGAGGGGAACCGGATGAGCGTATTGGTCACGGGCGGAGCCGGATACATCGGCGGCCATATGACGCTGGGGCTTTTGGACGCCGGCGAGACGGTCGTCGTTCTCGACAATCTCTCCACCGGCTTCGCCTGGGCGGTGCCCGACAAGGCGAGGCTGGTCGTCGGAGACACGGGCGACGCGGAGCTCGTCGCCAAGCTGATCAAGGCGCATGCGATCGACGCGGTCGCGCATTTCGCGGCCAGGATCGTGGTGCCGGAGTTGGTCACCGATCCTCTCGGCTATTATCTCAACAACACTTCGAACGCGCGCACGCTGATCGAAACGGCGATCGGGGGCGGGGTCAAGTCGTTCATCTTTTCCTCCACCGCCGCGGTCTATGGCGAGACTTCCGCCCAGCCGCTGTCGGAGGAAGCGCCGCTTGCGCCGATTTCGCCCTACGGCCGCTCGAAACTGATGGTCGAGTGGATGCTCGAGGACGCCTCGCGCGCCCACGACTTCCGCTATGTGGCGCTGCGTTATTTCAACGTCGCGGGCGCCGATCCCCAGGGACGCCTCGGCCAGTCGACCCCGAACGCCACCCATCTCATCAAGCGCGGCGTTCAGACCGCGCTCGGGCTTCATCCGAACATGGAGATCTTCGGCCAGGACTATCCGACCCGCGACGGCACCTGCGTGCGCGACTATATCCAAGTCACCGACCTCATCGACGCCCATCTGGCCGCGCTCGCCTATCTGCGCGGCGGCGGCGCCAGCGTCGTCTGCAATTGCGGCTACGGACACGGACAGACGGTCCGGGAGGTCGTCGACGTGGTCAAGCGCGTGTCGGGCGTCGACTTTCCGGTCGTCATGTCCGGCCGTCGCGCTGGCGATCCGGCCGCAATCGTCGCTCAGGCCGATCGGGTGAAGAGCGTGCTCGGGTGGAAACCGACCCGCGACAATCTCGACGACATCGTCCGCCAGGCGCTCGACTGGGAACGGCGCCTGCACAACCGACGGCCGGACGCCGGACGGTAGCGGTCGAGCGGCGGGCCGCCGCGCCGCTCGCCCCTTTGCGCCACCGACCTTTTTAGGGCTTTACAAGTGGTGCGGCAAAGGTTTGATTGGCGTAAGTCCTTTGGGGGAAGCGCATGCGCTCGGGCGACCGGCGGGGATGATCCCGGACGATATTCTGGTCACCGAGGGTCTCAGCAAGAGCTTCGGCGACTTCCAGGCGGTCAGCGACGTATCCCTGCGCATACGCCGTGGAACGATCCACGCCTTGATCGGCCCGAACGGCGCCGGCAAGACGACCTGTTTCAACATGCTGTCGAAATTCGTCGCGCCGAGCGCCGGGCGGATCACGTTCAACGGCCGCGACGTCACGGCGATGAAGCCGGCCGACGTCGCGCGGCTGGGCCTCGTCCGCTCGTTTCAGATCTCGGCGGTGTTCGCTCACCTGACCGCGCTCGAGAACGTCCGCATTGCTCTGCAGCGCAAGCGCGGCAACTCGTTCGACTTCTGGCGCTCGAAGTCGGCGCTCAGACCGCTCGACGAGCGGGCGCTGGCGCTGCTCGACGAGGTCGGTCTGGCCCGCTTCGCCCATTGGAAGGCCGGCGAGATATCCTACGGCCGCAAGCGGGCCCTGGAACTGGCGACGACCCTCGCGCTGGATCCGGAAATGATGCTGCTCGATGAGCCGATGGCCGGCATGGGCCGCGAGGACATCGATCGAATCGCCGATCTCATTCGCCGCGCCTCGGCCAACCGCACCGTCTTGATGGTCGAACACAATCTGCAGGTCGTCGCCAATCTGTCGCATCGCATCACGGTGCTGACGCGCGGGCGCGTGCTGGCGGAAGGCGATTATCGCACGGTGTCGGAGAACGAAGAGGTCAAAGAGGCCTATCTCGGAGCAGAACATGCCTGAGCCGGCTGTGGCGACGACGTCGGCCGCGGACGCGAAGACCGTGCTGCGGGTCAAGGGCTTGCAGGCCTGGTACGACGAATCCCACATTCTCCATGGCGTTGACCTCGACGTGCGCGAGGGCGAGGTCGTGACCCTGCTGGGGCGCAACGGCGCCGGCAAGACGACGACGCTGAAGGCGATCATGGGCATCGTCGCCAAGCGCAACGGTTCGGTGATGTTCAACCACCGGGAGCTCATCGGCCTCTCGATCGACCGCATCGCCCGGCTCGGCGTTGCGTTCTGTCCCGAGGAGCGCGCCATTTTCGCCAGCCTCTCGGTCAAGGAAAACCTGTTCCTTCCGCCCGAGATCAGCAAGACGGGAGGCATGGACGTGGAGCGAATCTTCGCGCTGTTTCCCAATTTGCGCGAACGGCTGGCCAGCGGCGGCGGCAAGCTGTCGGGCGGCGAGCAGCAGATGCTCGCCATCGCCCGAATTCTGCGCACCGGCGCGCGGTTCCTCATGCTCGACGAACCGACCGAAGGCCTCGCCCCGGTCATCATCCAGCAGATCGCCCATACGATCGCCGCGCTGAAGCGTGAAGGCTTCACGATCCTGCTGGTCGAGCAAAATTTCCGCTTCGCCTCGACGCTCGCCGACCGGTTTTTCGTCATGGACCACGGCGAGATCATCGACGCCTTCGCAACCTCCGATCTCGCTGGGAAGATGGACATGCTGCACGAGACGCTCGGCGTATGACGATATCCTTGGTTGGACGTCTCGCTCTCACGCCGGCCGATTCAGGCGCGACCTGGCGAACGGCGGGCGCCTGTCGACGCCCCGCGCGGGCCGGGCCGCGTCTACGGCCCCTGATGTTCCCGGGGCGCCGGTCATGAACGTCTTCGGGCACGTCATCAGCATGCCGGAGCTCTATGGCCAGCTGCTGATCGGCCTCATCAACGGCTCGTTCTACGCGCTCTTGAGCCTCGGCCTCGCCGTCATCTTCGGCATGTTGACCATCGTCAATTTCGCCCACGGCGCCTTCTACATGACGGGGGCCTTCGCGGCTTACTTTCTGCTCCACCTGGCGGGTCTCAATTACTGGTGGGCGCTGTTGCTCTCGCCCCTGGCGGTCGGCGCGATCGGGGCGGTCGTCGAGCGGCTCTTTCTCAAGCGCCTCGCGGGCTTCGATCCGCTCTACAGCCTGCTCTTGACCTTCGGCCTGGCGCTGATCATTCAAGGCCTGTTTCAGAATTATTTCGGCGCCTCCGGCCTTCCCTACGCCATCCCCAAGCAACTCGGCGGCGCCTATAATCTCGGCTTCATGTTTCTGCCCGTCTATCGCGGCTGGGTGATCCTCGCCTCGGCGGTGGTGTGTTTCGCGACCTGGTTCGTGATCGAGCGGACCAAGCTCGGCGCCTATCTGCGCGCGGCGACCGAAAATCCGACCATGGTGCGCGCGTTCGGCATCAACGTGCCGCGCATGGTCACTTTGACTTACGGTTTTGGCATCGCCCTCGCCGCCTTCGCCGGCGTGCTGGCCGCGCCGATCACTCAGGTTCGGCCAGGTATGGGCGCCGACATCATCGCCGTCGTCTTCGCTGTCGTGGTGATCGGCGGCATGGGCTCGATCCTCGGCTCGATCCTGACCGGATTCGCGCTCGGCGTCGTCGAGGGTCTGACCAAGGTGTTCTATCCCGAGGCGTCGAATACGGTCGTGTTCGTGATCATGGCGATCGTTCTGTTGATCCGGCCCGCGGGCCTGTTCGGAAGGGCCGCGTGAGATGAGTCTTGACGCCTCCGTCTCCGCGACCGACGCCAGCCCGCGCGACCGCCGCGCCAACGCGGTCGCCTTCGCCGTGATGGTCGCGCTCATCGCCGTCGCGTATTTTGTCGCCTATCCATTCTTCATCATGCAGGCGCTGTGCTTCGCGCTGTTCGCCTGCGCCTTCAATCTTCTGATCGGCTACGCCAACCTGCTTTCGCTCGGCCACGCGATGTTCCTGGGACTGGCGAGCTACGTGTGCGCGCATGCCGCCAAGGTGTGGGGACTCGAACCCGTCTCGGCGATTGCGCTGGGCGTCGCCGCGTCGGCGCTGCTCGGCCTCGTCACCGGCGCGCTCGCCATCCGCAGCAGCGGCATCTATTTTGCGATGATCACCGTCGCCTTTTCGCAAATGGTGTACTTTTTTTGCGTCGAGGCGCCGTTCACGCATGGCGAGGACGGCATCCAGGGCGTGCCGCAAGGGCGCGCCCTCGGTTTTATCGATCTGTCGCGACCGGCGATTCTTTATGTGTTCGTGGCGGCGATCTTCCTGTTCGGATTTCTCGTCGTGCAGCGCACGGTCAACTCGCCCTTCGGCGAGATTTTGAAGGCGATCCGCGAAAACGAGCCCCGCGCCGTGTCGCTCGGCTACCGGTCGCTGCAGTACAAGCTGGCGGCCTTCACCTTGTCGGCCGCGATCGCCGGCCTTGCCGGCGCCACCAAGGCGATCGTGGCTCAGAACGCCTCGCTGACCGACGTCTCTTTCGCCATGTCGGGCGAGGTCGTGCTGATGACGCTGGTCGGCGGCATGGGCACGTTCTACGGCCCGGTCGTGGGCGCTCTGATCGTCGTGTCGATGCAGAATTATCTCGCCCAGTTCGGCGAGTGGGTGACCGTGATCCAGGGCGTCATCTTCGTCGCCTGCGTGCTCGCCTTCCGCCGCGGCGTCGTCGGCGAGCTGGCGGCGCGGGCCAAGATTTCGCTGTAACAGATCCGGCCGAGTTCTAGAGGCGTCGACGCCCTCGCGCCGATTCCTCCCGCGGTCGGAATCAGGGACGATCTTCACCGCTTCGCCAGCCCGCGCAGATCGAACGCGGGGTCCGCCGCTTCCTGCGGGGTCAATGTCTTGGCCGTGCCGATGATGCGCTTGGCGGCGGCGTGGTCGCCGGCGCGGTTGACCGATTCGACGACGGCCAGCCTGCCGGCGCGGAAGCCGAAGGTCGAGAAGGCGCGCGTCGCCGGATCGCCGCGCACGACCCAGGCGTCGACGCCATGCGGCAGACCGGCGATCATCAGCTTCAGGTCGCCCTGGTCGCTCCAGAACCAGGCGAGCTCGTCATAGGGCGCCGGCTTGCCGGCCAGGCGCGCGGCCACGCAGCGCCCCTGGTCGACGGCGTTCTGCACCGATTCGAGCCGGGTGCGGAATCCAAGCGCCGCGTGGGGGAAGTCGGCGCAATCGCCGATCGCTGAAATCGCCGGATCGGAGGTCGTCAGGAACTCGTCGACGACGACGCCATTGGCGCATTCGAGTCCGCTCGCGCGCGCCAGCGCATCCTCCGCGGTGACGCCGACGGCGACGACGACGAGATCGGCCGGGAGGACCTCTCCGTTGGTCAGAGCCACGGCCTCCGCCTTTTCCGCGCCCTTGATCGCCTCGACCCCGAGCCCGAGACGCATCCGCGCGCCGAAAGCCAGATGCGCCTTCAGGAAAAAATCCGACATGATCTGCGAGACCGCGCGTCCCATCGGCCGCGCGATTTCGACCACCGTCACTTCGGCGCCGAGGCTCTTCGCGGTGGCGGCGATTTCGAGCCCGATGAATCCGGCCCCGATGATGACGAGCTTGCGCCCGGCGCCGATGCGCTCGCGCAGCGCGGTCGCGTCGGCGATCGAGCGCAGGGCGAACACGCCCGGCAGAGCGACGCCCGGAACGTCGAGCCGCCGTTGCCGCGCGCCGGTCGCCAGGACGAGATGCCGATAGCCGATCGCGGCGCCGTCGCTGGTCTCCACCCGCCGGGAAGAGCGGTCGATTCTGTTCGCGCCGACGCCGCGCCTGAGGTCGATGCGATGGTCGCGGAAGAAAGCCTCGGCCCTCAGCGGCAGCCCGTGGATGTCCATATCGCCCTTGAGAAACGCCTTCGACAGGGGCGGGCGCTGATAGGGCAGGTCATGCTCGTCCGACAGCAGGATAACGTCGTCTTGAAATCCCTCCTCGCGCAGGCTCGCGGCGGCCTGAACGCCGGCGTGGCCGGCGCCGATGATGACGACCGGAGCTGAGGACATGGCTCGGATTTCCAATGTTGCGCCAACGATCCGCCGGCGGGGCGGTCGAGGTCATTCGTTCGAGTAGAGCCGGAAGCTGCGCCGCTTGGCCTCCGGATCCTCCGGGCCCGGATCGTCGGGCGCCATTGTCGCCGGATCGATAATGACGCCGGCGCGCGCCGCGTTGACGACGACGGGCGCCGCCGCCGCGCGGCGTTGCGGCTCGGCGACTTGCGGCTCCGCGGCTTCCGGCGTCGCCAAAAGCGCGGGCGCCGGCGCCGGCGCGGGCGCGGCGATTTCCGCCGGCGCCGGCGCGGGGGCCTCCGGCTCGGCCATGATCGGCTCGACCGGCGCGGCGATGCGCTCGTCCGGCGTGCGCCAGACGAAGGCGTCGAGCGCGCCTGACGGCGAAACCGGCGCCCAGCGGTCGGTGATGACGCCGTCGGCGACCCAGGCCTTGTCGCGCGGCGCGCGGGCGGCGCGAGCCAGCCATTCCCGCACCGCGCCTTGATTGCCTTCCGCATCCTCGATGTCGGCCATCAGCAGGCAGACGCGGCGGGTCGGGCGCCCATGCGGCGAACCGGACGCGATCAGCGGCTCGATCGCCGCCCGCGCGGCGGCGCGGTCGTGCGCTTCGAGCGCCGCGCGGCCGATGGTCAGCATCGACTCGGGGTCGTTGGGCGCGACGCGCGCCAGCGCGCGGGCGCGCGCGAGCCGGTCCGCGGTCGAGTCGCCGTGGCGGACGCGCACATAGGCCGCGGCGAGGTCGGGATGAGGGGTCTGCGCATAGGCGCTCTCGAGGATTTTCGAGGCGCGGCGATAGTCGCCCGCGGCGGCGGTCAGCCGTCCGCAGATCGCCGCGGCGGGAACGAGGGTCGGCGCCAGACGGCAGGCCTCCTGCGCGAGCGCGAGCGCGCCTTTCGGGTCGCGATCGATATGCTCTTCGGCCATCGCCGTCTTGATCACGGCGCGCCACCGATGGGCGGTCGGCCTGTCGATCAGCCGGGCGGCGGCGTTGGCGTCGACGGTCGCCAGCGCGCCCGCCCAGTCGCCGCGCCGGGCGCGGTCGTCGAGCACCGCCTGCCCCGCCCAAGCGGTCGGCGCATGCGCGCTGGCGCGCATGGCGTATTGCAGAGCCGCCTCGTGATCGCCGCTGCGCCGGGCCTCGAGATGCAGCCCGCGCAGGCCGAGCCCGTGCGTCGCGGGATGTTGGAGCATGGCGTTGAAGGCGCCGACGGCGCCCTTTCGATCGCCGGTCAGTTGCGCGGCCTGGGCGCGCAGGAGTTTGGTCATCGGCTCGTGCGCGAGGAGCCGGTCGGCGTCGGCCGCATGCTTGGCCGCCGCCCGCGCGTCGCCGGCGCCGACGGCGATCATGCCGCGCGACAGCGCCGCAAATCCCTTCTCGCGCTTGCGCGCCCGCGCGGCGATCGAGACGAACGACGGGACGCGGAAGACGAAGCGCAGCACGCCCCAAAGGATCGCCAGCGCGATCGCCAGCGCGGCGACGACGCCGAGCGCCAGCATCAGCGAAACGTCGTATTCGACGCCCCTCCAGGTGAGCGCCACGACGCCCGGATTATCGGCCAGCCACGTCAGCGCCAAAGCGGCCAACGCCAACGCTGCAAGGAACATCAACAGGCGAAACATGGAGTCTCCGCTATCCCGAGTTCCGGCCCGCCGACCCTAGGCCGCAAACGTGACCGGGACCAAGAGAATGTCAAGGCTTCCCGCCGCCCGTCAGCCGCCCGATCGCGGCCTCGCGAATCGACTGAAGCGCTGCGTCCGCCGCGCGCCTCGCATTGGCCTGCGCCGCCCAGTCGCCCGCCGCCTCACGCGCCGCTTTCGGCAACTTGGCGAATACGGACAGGGCGGCGCCCGCGTCGCCGCGCTTGCAGGCCGCCTCGATCTGGGAAACCAGCGCGCTAGGATCGTCGCCGGCGGTCTCAGTCAGATCGTGCACCTGAACGAGACCGCGAATATGCGCGAGAAAGCGGTCGGCGACGCTGCCTTGCTCGCCATGCGATGTCGCGGCCAATATTTTGGGCGCAACCGCGGCGAAGGATGCGGCGAGCGCCGCGCCGGTCGGGGCGCCGTTGACGACGGCCTTGAGCGCGATGAGCCCCGCCGGATCGACGCCGAGGCGCTCGAGGGCCGCGAGCTCCGGCCCGAGCGGCGCGCCAGCGGCGAGCCTTTCTTCGAGCACGCCGGTGACGACGGCGATCGCGGCGGCGTTGTCGCCGGCCGAAGGCTTCTCGGGGGCGACCCGCGTCTCGCTCTTGGGCGCCGCCAGCGCCGCCTCGATCTTGTCGACGCGGCCGGAGAGGGCGGAAAGCTCGGCGCTGGAGCCGCTGGACTGCTGGGCGCCGGACTCCAGTTTGTCGATGCGGGCGGCGAGGGCGGAAAGGTCAGCGCTCGATCCTCCCGACTGCTGGGCGCCGGACTCCAGTTTGTCGATTCGCGTGGACAGTCCGGGGATTTCGTCGCGCGCCGCGGCGGCGTCGTCGTGCAGGCCCTTCACGTCCGCGGTCAGGCCGCGCACGGCTTCCGTCGCCGCGGCCACGGCCGGCGCGTTCTCGGCGTTCGCCGCCTCGACCGCGCCGAGGCGCTTGTCGAGGCCCGCGAGCGCCGCGCTCTGGGTTTGCGCCTGGGCTTCGAGCGCCGCGAGGCGGCCCGCCTCCGCCTGGGCGAGATCGGTCTTCGGCGCAGAAAGATAATAGCCGCCGCCGACGGCGAGCGCGGCGACGATCACGCCGCCGAGCGCGCCCGCGGCGAAGGCGCGCAGACCGCCCGATGCGGTTGCGGCGGGCGGCGCGGAAGGAGGCGGTAAAGTCTCGCCCGCGGGTTCGGCCGCGGGTGGCGGCGCGCGCGCCGCCTCGTCCTCGCCGGGCGGGGCGACTTCCCCCTCGATGACGTCGGGATCGGGGCGTTTGTCGCGATTGACCGGCGCAGGCCCCGCCGGTTCGGGCGCAACGTTGCGGATTTCCTCGTCGACCATCTTTGTGCGCCCTCGCCTTTCGCGCCCTATATACGAGAGGCCCCGCGGGAAGGGAACCCGCGCAGGGCTTGGCCCAACGCCGCGAAAAGGGCCTTCTCTTCCGGCGTTTCCGCGACGGAAATATGGCCGGCGCCGATCGCCTCGAGCGGCTCGGCGACGTCGCGCGACAGGCAAATATGCCGGATCGACAGGAAATGCGAGGCGATGCCCGAGGCTTGCGCCAGCCGCGTCGCCAGGGCGGCCGAGCGGCGCGAATAATGCAGCGCCGCGACGCAAGAGGCCAGGGCCCTGACTTCGGCCGGTCGCCAGGCCTCACGCGCCTCGGCCGCGTAGGCCTCGACGACTTCCACGGCGCAAGTTCCCGAGAGCCCCGCCTCCAGCGCGCCCTTGCGGTCGCGCCCGGCGAGATACAGCACCGTCGCGCGCGGCCCGAGGCGGCTCTCGAGCGTCTCGACCAGCCGCGCCGCGTTTGAGGCGGCCGGAGCGGCGAGCCGCCAGCCCCGCGCTTCCGCCGCGCGCGCCGTTCGGGCGCCGACGACATAGAGCGGCGACGATTTGTCGCTGGGCGAATCGCTGAGGAACGCCTTGGCGCTCGAGGCGACGACCGCGTCATAGCGCGCCTTGCCCGGCGCGAAGCGAAGCGGCGCGGTCTCGATCGCTGGAACGCAGGCGACGGAAAGCCCCAGCCGCCGCAGCCGGGCGGCGCTGCCGGCCGCGTCCTCGCGCGCGCGAAACAGCGCGACTCTAGCCCTCATGACCGGCCCTGGGTTCGCATATCGGCCATTATGGGGGTCGGCGCCGGGCGGGCAAGGCGCAGCCGCCGCTTGCCGATCGTCGCGCGGCGATCTACCCCCGTCGCCGCGGCGAGCGACCCGATGCGCGCGACGCCGACAGGACCATCGATTGGACAAAGCCCTCGACACTCCAGACCTCATCGCGGCGCGGGCGTCGGCCCCGCTGGCCTTCAGGGACGACATCAACGGGCTGCGCGCCCTGGCCGTGCTCGGCGTCGTCGCCTTCCACGCCGATCGGGCCTGGGTTCCCGGCGGCTTCACCGGCGTCGACGTCTTTTTTGTCATTTCCGGTTTTCTGATTTCACGCATCATCATGAGCGAATGCGCGGTCGGCCATTTTTCATTGCCGACGTTCTACGCCAAACGCGCCAAGCGCATCCTGCCCGCCCTGCTGGTGGTCGCGGCTTTTGTCTGGATCCTGGGCTGGCGTCGCGCGGCGCCGACCCAGTTTCGCGACATTGGCGGCGCCCTGCTGGGCAATTCATACTTCACCGTCAATTTCTGGCTTCTGCGGCTCGCCGGCGTCGGCGGCTATTTCGGCCCGGACTCGGCCGCCAAGCCGCTGCTGCATCTCTGGTCGTTGAGCATCGAGGAGCAATTCTATCTCGTCTGGTCGGTCCTGCTGCTGGCGCTGTTCAAGCTCGGGAGAAGTCTCGTTCCAGGCGTCATTCTCGGCATATTCGCCGCTTCGCTGGCCGCCTGCGTCATTCTGACCCCGAGCGACCCGATCGGCGCCTTTTATCTGCCCTGGACACGCGGGTGGGAACTCGCGCTCGGGGCCCTGCTCGCCTATCGCGAGGTGTTTCTGCTCGCCGTTCTGCCCTATCCGTCGCGGCGCCTCGCCAATTTCGGCGCCGGCCTCGGGCTCGCGCTGATGATCGGGGCCTATATCGTCCTCAACGAGACGCAGCCGTTTCCCGGCTGGCTGGCGCTGGTTCCGACCCTGGGCTGCGCCCTCGTCATCGCGCATCCGCGTTCGCCGTGGGCGCAAGCCGCGCTCGGCAATCGCGTCGCCGGCTTCTTCGGCGCGATTTCCTACCCGCTCTATCTCTGGCACTGGCCGCTGTTCGCCTTCGCCCACATCTGGCCTGGGGTGATCCCGACGACGGGCGTCATGCTCGTTCTGGCGGCGGTCGCGGTCGTTCTGGCTGTTCTGACCTATCGCCTGATCGAATTGCCGGTCGGCGCGCTGTTTCGCCGCCGTCCGTTCGCGGTCGCGCTGGTCCTGGCCGGCCTGCTGGCGCTGACCGGGGTGGTCGGAAAGCTCACCTACGACGCCAAGGGCTTTCCCCAGCGCTTCCCGCCGCTGGTGTCGCGCATTTTCGACTACGACGCCAACGGCGCCAAGGACGAGCGGCTGATGCGCTGCTTCTACCAGCGCGACGACGTGCGCTATTCGTTGGCGCAAGAGCGCGAGCGCGCGGCGCGCTTCTTCGAGAAAGGCCATTGCTCGGCCGTCCCGGACCCGTCGAAGCCGACGATCCTGGTGGTCGGCGATTCGCACGCCGCGCATCTGTTCGCCGGCCTCAGCGAGGTCTATGGCCGCAAGGCCAATATCCTCAGCCTGACGGCGGTTTTTTGCGTCCCCCTGGTCGAGAACGTCGCCATGGACGCCGGCGTCGCCGGCACGCCGCGCTGCCGCGCGATCAACGATTACGTGTTCGGTCAGATCCGGGCGATCAAGCCGGACATTGTCATTGTCGGCGGCTATTTCGCCCAATACGACCACGAGGCCAACTGGCGCTATCCCGGCTTTCTCGACGCGCTGGTCAGCGGGGCCCGGCGGCTGCACGCCGACGGCGTGCCCTCGGTCATCATCGCGGGCGAGGTCCCGGCCTGGGCGCCGATCATGCCCATTCTGGTCGGACGCGACGTTCTCGAGCGCGGCCAGGCGCCGGAATTCTCCAAGGTCGGGGTCAGGCCGGATTCGCTTGAAACCGACCGCGCGCTCGCCGCCAAAAACTGGGGCGAGGGCGTCACTTACGTCTCGCAGGCGGCCAAGCTGTGCGGCGCCGACGGCTGCCGGCGCCTGATCGGCCCGGATCTGCCCGAGGACATGCTGGCGGTCGACTACGGCCATTACAGCCTCAAAGGCTCGATCTTCGCCGTCAAGACCATTCTGGCGCCGGCCATCGACGCCGCGCTCGCCAGCGTCGGCAAGAGATGATCGCGGTCTCGGCAGGCCCTCATCGTGCGACAGGGCGCGGCCGGGATCATTGGCGCGACATTTCCGCTTCGCGATGCCGAAATTACGAAACTGGTCTTGACGCGCCGAATCGGCTTAATTTTGATCGCCGGAGTTTTGAGGTCGCCGACCGGACTATGAATGAGATCGGATTGAAGGTTTTCCCGAAACTTAGCGAGGAGCGAACAGATGCCGGCGTCAAGAAAGCCAGGAAAGAAGGGCCCCGTTTCGCCATCCTCGAAGAGCGCGCCTGGAGCCGTGAAGCTCCCTGATCGGCGCGCGATGGAAAGTTTCCTGTCGGCGCTCGGCGCGCCCCGCGCCACGAGCGCCACGGACAAAGCGCAGGACGTCATGTACCAAGCGTGGGATGAGGCTGAGCCGCGCAAACGTATAGCCCTCGCGCATAAGGCGCTCACGATTTCGCCGCTCTGCGCGGACGCCTATGTTCTGCTCGCCGAAGAAAAGGCCAAATCTGCGAAGGAGGCGCTGGAATACTACCGCAAAGGCGTCGACGCGGGCATTCAGGCGCTTGGACCCCAAGCGTTCAATGAGTACGCAGGGCATTTCTGGGGGTTCCTCGAAACCAGGCCCTACATGCGCGCGCGCGCAGGCCTGGCCGCGACGCTCGACGCGCTTGGAGACGTTGAAGCCGCGATCGGCCATTATCGCGATATGCTGAGGCTGAATCCAGGCGACAATCAGGGCATCCGTTACGTTCTTGCCCGTTGTTTGATGAAAAGCCGGGATATCGAAGCGCTCAGGCGGCTGCTCCAGCAGTTCGACGACGGATGGCACCGGGCTCTGGCTCTATACGCGGGCGCTTGTCGCCTTCAGGGACAATGGAGCCGGAGATAAGACGGCGAAGGAACTGGCCGCGGAAGGCTTACAAGGCCAACAGGCACGTTCCCGCCGCTCTGGCTGGCGTGAAGTCAGTGAAGCCATCGACGAACGGCTACGTGACGGTCGGCGGCGAGGACGAGGCTGCTCACTACGTCGAAGAATGGGGTTTCGACTGGGTGACTACGCCCGGCGCGGTTGACTGGCTCGCGAAGATTGCGGCTGATCATGGCGTCGACCCGGAAGGACGGACGATCCATTCATTGATCATGGCGTCTTCGAGGCGGGACGTCGTCTCGCCGAGCGCGGCGGCCGCGCTTTTAGGCCGCCCGCGGCGGCGCGCCCTTGGACGCGGCGATCAGGTCGACGAAGCGGCGGAACAGATAGTGGCTGTCGCGGGGCCCGGGCGAGGCCTCGGGATGGTATTGCACCGAGAAGGCCGGACGGTCGCTGAGCGCGACGCCGCAATTCGAGCCGTCGAACAGCGACACATGGGTTTCTTGAGCGTTCGCCGGCAGGCTCGCGCGATCGACGGCGAAGCCGTGGTTCATCGACACGATCTCGACCTTGCCGGTGGTGAAGTCCTTGACCGGATGATTGGCGCCGTGATGCCCTTGGGCCATCTTGAGGGTGCGCGCGCCGACCGCCAGCCCCAGGAGCTGGTGGCCGAGGCAGATGCCGAACAGCGGGATCCTGGTCGCGAGCAGCGCCTGGATCGTCGGCACGGCGTATTCCCCGGTCGCCGCCGGATCGCCGGGTCCGTTGGACAGAAAGACGCCGTCCGGTTCGAGCGCCAGGATGTCCTCGGCGCTCGCCGTCGCCGGAACGACCGTCACCGCGCAGCCGCAGTCGTTGAGGAGCCGCAGGATGTTGCGCTTCACCCCGTAGTCGACCGCGACCACGTGAAAGCGCGTCGTCTGGCGCCGGCCGTAGCCGCGCTCCAGCGTCCAGCTCGTCTCGTCCCAGTCGTAGCGCTGGGTCGCGCCGACCGAGGGAACGAGGTCCATGCCGTCGATCCCCGGCCAGCGGGCGGCTTCGGCGCGCAGCGCGTCGAGGTCGAAGGCGCCGTCGGGAGAATGGGCGATCACGGCGTTGGGCATGCCGGCCTTGCGGATCAGCGTCGTCAGCGCGCGCGTGTCGACGCCGGTAATCCCTATGATTCCGCGGGATTTGAGCCAATTGTCGAGCCGCGCCTTGGCGCGAAAATTCGACGGCTCGGAAAGCTCGGCGCGCATGATCGCGCCGATGGCGGCGGTCGAGGCCGCGGCGTTGACGACCTCGATGTCCTCGTCATTGACGCCGACGACGCCGATATGCGGAAAGGTGAAAGTGACGATCTGCGCCGCATAGGACGGATCGGTCAGGATCTCCTCGTAACCGGTCATCGCGGTGTTGAAGCACACCTCGCCGACCGCCGAGCCGGTCGCCCCGACGCCGAAGCCCTCGATCACCTCGCCGCTGGCGAGGACCAGCGCGCCGGTCGCGAGGCGCGGACGCCATCCGGACGCGGGCGCTTCGTCGCGCGCGGGCGCGGCGTTGCTCGGTTGTGTTGCGCTCGCCATGCGGCTGTGCTTAAGCGCGGCCCGCGCCGCGCGTCAAGACGGGGCGCGCGCGTGAGAAGGATCGAGGACCCCATGGCGGAGACGGCGCCGTTGCGCGACACAGTGGCCGCGCGGATGAAAGAGGCGATGAAGGGCGGCGACAAGGTCCGGGTCGGCGCCCTGCGCCTCATCATGGCGGCGCTCAAGGAGCGGGAGATCGAGGCCCGCGGCGCCGGCAAGATCGTCAGCCGCGCCGACGAACTGGCGCTGCTGAGCAAGATGGTCAAGGCCCGCCAGGAGGCGGCGGCGATCTACGCGAAGGCCGGCCGCGCGGAACTCGCGGCCCAGGAGAGCGCCGAGATCGCCGTCATCAACGACTTCCTGCCGAGGCAGATGGACGAAGCGGCGGTGATCGCCGCCGCCAAGGCCGCCATCGCCGCGACCGGCGCGGCGAGCGTCAAGGACATGGGCAAAGTGGTCAACGCGCTCAAGGCGGCCCATGCCGGCCAGATGGATTTCGCCAAGGCCAGCGCGATCGTGAAGGGGTTGCTCGCCTAGCCGGCGGCGCCGTCGCGGAGCAAACGGAGTGGGCGGCGGATGATCACGCTCTGGCACTGCCTCGACGCGCGCTCGTTCCGCGCCCTCTGGACGCTGGAAGAGATCGGCCTGCCCTACCGGTTGGAGATCCTGCCGTTCCCGCCGCGCTTTCTTGCGCGCGACTATCTTGGCGTCAACCCGCTCGGCACCGTGCCGCTGATGATCGACGGCGACGTGCGCATGACCGAATCGGCGGCGATCTGCCAGTATCTCGCCGACCGTTACGCCGGCCCGCCGCTCAGCGTTCGGCCGGACGAGCCGGCCTACGGCGCCTATCTCAACGCCCTGCATTTCGGCGAGGCGACGCTGACGTTTCCGCAGACCATCGTGCTGCGTTACGGCCGTCTCGAGCCGCCGGAGCGCCGGCTGCCGCAGGCGGTCGCGGACTATACGCGCTGGACGCTGGGGCGCCTGCGCGGCCTCGAAATCCTGATGGCGGGCGCGGAGCACGTCTGCGCCGGACGTTTCACGGCCGCCGACATTTCCGTCGGTTATGCGCTGACGCTGCTGAAGCTGACCGGGCTGTTCGATTCCGCCCCGGCGTCGCTGCAGGCCTATGCCCTCCGACTTGCGGGGCGCCCGGCGTTCGCAAGGGCGAAAGCCGCGCAGAAGCGCGCGGCGGACGAGAAAGGCGTGCCGCCCCCCTTGCCGGCGGAGGAAGCAAGCGGCACAACCTGAGCCAAGCGCCCGCGGAGGCGCGAAAAAAAGACGGAGGAGCGCATGACCCCCGACATCGGACTGGCCAACTGGTTCCGCCAGCGCGCCCTGCGCTCGCCCGAACGTCTCGCCCTGCGCTTCGAGGGGCGCGACTGGACCTATGCCGCAATGCAGGCGGCAATCGAGGATTGCGCGGCGCGGCTTGCCGCGCTTCGGAGTCGTCAAGGGCGAGCGCGTCGCCTTTCTCGGCCTCAACCAGCCGATGTTCTTCTTTGTCATGTTCGCGGCCGCGCGCCTCGGCGCCATCTTTGCGCCGCTCAATTTCCGTCTGACCGGGCCGGAACTCGCGTTCATGATCGAGGATTGCGCGGCGAGCGTGCTGATCGTCGACGCGCAGCTCAGGCCGGCGATCGAGCCGCAGCGGGATCGTCTGACCAGCCTGAGGGCCGTTCTCGCCGCCGAGAACGTCGCGGACTGGACCGCGGGCGGGGCGCCGGGGAGCGAAGCGGTCGCGGCGCGCGAGGACGACATCGCGATGATCATGTACACCTCGGGAACCACCGGCCGTCCCAAGGGCGCGATGCTGACGCATGGCAATTTCTGGTGGAACAACGCCAACAGCATGCACGCGTTCGACGTCCTGGCCGACGACGTGACGTTGACGGCGGCGCCGGTCTTTCACATCGGCGGCCTCAACGTGACGACGCTGGTGACGCTGCAGAAGGGCGGGCTGGTCGTCCTCCATCGCGCCTTCGACCCCGGCCGCGCGCTCGCCGACATCGCGGCGCAAAAGGTGACGACGATGTTCGGCGTGCCGGCGATGTTCCAGTTCATGGCGCAGCATCCGGCTTTCGCCGAGACGGACCTGGCTTCGCTTCGCATGCTCGTGGTCGGCGGCGCGCCGTGCCCGGCCCCGGTGCTCAAGGCCTATCTCGCGCGCGGCGTGTCGATGCAGCAGGGGTACGGCCTTACCGAAACGGCGCCGATGGTCAGCTTTCTCGCGCCGGAATACGCGCTTCAAAAGCTGGGCTCGTCAGGCAAGTCGGCGCTGTTCGGGGAGGTCAGGATCGTCGACTCGAACGGGCGGCCGATCGCGGCGCCGCGGGCGCAGGGCGAAATCCTCGTGCGCGGGCCGAACGTGACCCCGGGCTATTGGGGCCTTCCGCAGGCGACCGCTGAGGCGATCGACCAGGACGGCTGGTTCCGCACCGGCGATGCGGGCTTTTTCGACGAAGAGGGCTTCCTCACGATCAGCGACCGCATCAAGGACATGATCATCAGCGGCGGCGAGAACGTCTATCCGGCGGAAGTCGAAAGCACGCTGATGCGCCATCCGGCGATCGCCGAGGTCGCGGTGATCGGCGAACCGGACGAGCAATGGGGCGAAGGAATCGTCGCCATCGCCGCGCTCAGGCCCGGCCGATCCCTCGAGATCGACGAGTTGCGCGCGTTCGCCGGCGAATCCCTGGCGCGCTACAAGCTGCCGCGCCGGCTCGAGATCGTGGCCGCGCTGCCGCGCAACGCCACCGGCAAGATTCTCAAATACCAGCTTCGGCAAGCCTACGCGAGACCGCAGAACGCCGCCCAGTGAGCCGTCCGCCGGCGCTCGGGCCGATTTTGGCGCGCCCTTCCGGCCGATCTCACATTGGCGGCGTCGCCGATGAGCCTATATTGGAAACGATAAGTCGGCGCCTCCGAAGATGGAGGGGAAGGCCTTTGACGACCGTCCGCCAATGGCCGCTCGGCGGCGCGAGTGGACACCTTGATCTGCGCGAGGGCGCCTTCGCACAATCCCCGGGGAGCTTACCTGTCTCAGGCGCGAGGGCGCGCTGAAAAGAGGATGCCATGGAACGGATTTGGCTGAAGTCCTATCCGGAGGGCGTTCCAGGCGAGATCGACATGACGGCGCTGGGTTCGATCGGCGAATTCCTGGCGACGAGCGTCGATCGGTTCGGCGACCGCACCGCCTTCGTCAGCATGGGCAAGGCGATTTCATTCAACGAACTGGAGCGCATGTCGGGCGCGTTCGCGAGCTATCTGCAGAATGTCGCCGAACTGCCGCGCGGCGCGCGGGTGGCGCTGATGATGCCGAACCTGCTGCAATACCCGATCGCTCTGTTCGGCGCCTTGCGCGCCGGCTATGTCGTCGTCAACTGCAACCCGCTCTATTCGCCCCGAGAGCTCAGGCATCAACTGGTCGATTCGGGCGCGGAAGCGATCGTCGTGCTGGAGAACTTCGCTCAGACGCTCGAAAAGGCGATCGGCGGGACGGCGGTGCGCAGCGTCGTCGTCACCGGCGCCGGCGACCTTCTGAGCGCGCCGCGCGGGGCATTGACCAATTTCGTGCTGCGCCATGTGCGGCGCGCGGCGCCGGCCTGGAACCTGCCGCAGGCGGTGCGATTCAAACGCGCGCTTGCGCTCGGGCGGTCGCGGACGCTGAAGTCTGCGCCGGTCGAGCCGAACGAAATCGCGTTTCTCCAATATACCGGCGGGACGACCGGCGTGCCCAAAGGCGCGATGCTGACGCATCGCAACATGATCGCCAACCTGCGGCAGGTGCACGCCTGGCTCGCCCCCTCGATCGGGTCGGAGGGCGAGGTGTTCGTGACGGCGCTGCCGCTCTATCACGTGTTTGCGCTGTTGGTGAACTGCTTCGTTCCGGTGATGATCGGCGCGTCGAACCTGCTCATCCCCAATCCGCGCGATCTCAAGGCTTTCGTCAAGGCGATGCGCGGGACCCCGTTCACGGCGATCACCGGCGTCAACACATTGTTCAACGCGCTGACGCTCGATCCGGCGTTCTTGCGGCTCGATTTCTCGAGCCTGCGCCTGGCGGTCGCCGGCGGCATGGCGGTGCAAAGGGCGGTCGCCGAGCGTTGGAAGGAGGCGACCGGCATGCCGCTGATCGAGGCCTACGGATTGACCGAGACTTCGCCCGCCGCGGTCGCCAACCCGCTGACCATCACGAACTACACCGGCGCGATCGGCTTGCCCCTGCCGTCGACCGAGATCGCGATCCGCGACGCCGAGGGGCGTGACTTGCCGATCGGCGAGACGGGCGAATTGTGCATCAAGGGACCGCAGGTCATGGCGGGCTACTGGAACCGGCCGGACGAGACCGCCAAGGTCATGATGCAGGACGGCTTCCTGCGCACCGGCGATATCGCGCGCGTCGACGAACGCGGCTACGTGTTCATTGTCGACCGGCAGAAAGACATGATCATCGTCTCCGGCTTCAATGTCTATCCGAACGAGATCGAAGACGTGGTGATGAGCCACCCCGGAGTGCGGGAGGTCGGGGCGATCGGCGTGCCCGACGTGAAGTCCGGCGAAGCGGTCAAGATCGTGGTCGTGCGCAAGGACGCCGCGTTGACGGAGGCCGAACTGATCGCGCACTGCCGCCAATATTTGACCGGCTACAAGATTCCGCGGCGCGTGGAGTTCCGCGATACGTTGCCGCGCACCCCGATCGGAAAGATCCTGCGCCGCGAATTGCGCGGCGACAGTCGCTCGGACGGCGCGTGAGGGCCGGCTCTCGAGGCCGGGAATAGCGGCCCGCGGGCCGAGCGGTCAGGGCGCGCTGGCCTGGTCGAGGGCCGCCACATCTTCCGCCGACAGCGAGAGCTCAGTCGCACGAATGAGGCTTTCGGTCTGCTCGATCGAGGTCGCGCTGGCGATTGGCGCCGTGACCCCGCGCCGGCCGATGACCCAGGCGAGCGCCACTTCGGCGGGCTTGGCCTTGTGCCGCGAGGCGACGGCCTCGAGCGCGTCGAGAATGCGATAGCCGCGCGGATTGAGATAGGCGCGCACGGCCTCGCCGCGCGGGCTCTTGGTCAGATCGTCGACGCTTCGGTATTTGCCGGACAAGAACCCCTTGGCGAGGCTGAAATAGGTGATGACTCCGATCTGTTCGCGCAGGCACAGATCGGCGAGGCCGGATTCGAAACCGGCCCGGTCGGCGAGATTGTATTCCGGCTGCAGCGCCTCGTAGCGCGGGCCGCCTCGAGCCTTCGCCGCGCTGAGCGCGGCCTCCAGCAACGGCGCGGTGAGGTTCGAGGCGCCGCACCAGCGGATCTTGCCTTGCTCGATCAGGCGCTGGTAGGCGCCGAGCGTCTCGTCGAAGGGCGTCGCCATGTCGGGCCAGTGCGACAAATACAGGTCGATCACGCTGGTCTGGAGACGCTTCAGGGAGGCTTCGACCGCCTCGCCGATGTAGCGCGCCGACAAGCCCTCCTTGCCCTTGCCCATCGGCGAGCCGACCTTGGTGACGATGATCATCCGGCCGCGGTTTTTGCGCGACTTCATCCATTCGCCGATCATCGTCTCCGACTCGCCGCCCTTGTTGCCCGGCGCCCAGGCCGAATAGACGTCGGCGGTGTCGATGGCGTTCAGGCCGGCCTCGGCAAAACGGTCGAGGACCGCGAACGAGGCGGCCTTGTCCGCCGTCCAGCCGAAAACGTTGCCGCCAAGGACCAACGGCGCGATCGAAAGATCCGTGCGTCCCAGACGACGAAGCTGCATTGGGTATCTCCGCGATTACGGACACGGTAGCGTAAAACTGGCTGCCATGGAATGCCCGGCGCGGCGATCGCGGAGCGAGTCAGATTCGGGACCGCCGATGAAGCGCTGCGCGCGCGACGGCGGCGAACCGGCGCAATCCTCGTCTCTCGACGGCGGCCTCCCTGACTGACGATCAAGCGCACGCCGAACCGGCGCCGGGCGTTCATCCGCTGTACAAAATGGAGGCCGACGTGATCCAGCAGGCCATGGCGGCCGCCAGCCGGAATCCGAAGCTTCTAAAGATTTCACCCGCTTTGATGAAAGCGATGTCGGTGGCGACGAAGACGACGAAGCAGACCGCCGCCAGTCCAAAAGACTGAGCGAGAAGGGCGAAGGTTCGATCCGTCATCGCCAGCAGGATCCCTGCCCCCGCCATGAAGCCCAGCAGCGAAAATGTCACGGCGTAGAGCGCGTCGAGCCAATCCAGCAGCAGCTGATTATCCATCCAATTCTTGAATAGGACAGCTGACGCCCCGCAGCAACATGGCGAAAGCCAGCACCGCTGACACCGGCTTGCTGTCCATCAATGATAGGACCTTTTCGACCGGGTCCGCCAAGTCGCCGAGATGCGGCGACAGGAATTCGCGGCCCGCCCGCAGAAGATGCGCGAAGGAAAGCAGAATCGGCGCGCCGAAGGCGAACGACAGGAAGCTGGCGATGGCCGTTTCGCCACGCTCACGCAACGCATCGAGCTGACGCTCCATTGGCGACGTTTCCACGGAGGGCGCGGTCGCGGGCGCGCCGGCTGTCTTTCGCGCCTGAAGAGGTTCTTTGCGGTCGAGTTGGAAGCGGCCTTGCGCCCACGAACGGACGTCTTATCGCTTCTTGCGGCCTCGCCGTCCCATCTCAGCCTCCGGGTCGCGACGCAGCTTCGGGAACGGGTTCTCGCAGCGACGATTTCGCCTCGCGCAACGCCACAGAACCGCCGACGAAGCGCCAGATCATCAAGTGAACCGCAGCCCGTCGCGGGACGCAACTCGGCGTGCATAGCGCGCGCGCGCCGGATCATCCCGCACGCTCGCCAATGCGAGCCCGAGGCGCATGCCCGTCGCGATTGGCGGCGTTCGGTTTCTCCCCTATGAAGCGCGCCCATGACCGCTCTTACGACTCATCGGCCGCTCGTGCTCGCCTCCGTCATGGCGGCGAATTTCATGATCGCGATCGAGGCGACGATCGTTTCCACCGCCATGCCTCAGATCGTCGGCCGGCTCGGCGGGCTGCAGCTGTACAGCTGGGTGTTCGCGGCGTTCCTCCTCACCCAGACCGCGATGACGATCGTGTTCGGAAAGCTTTCCGACGCCAAGGGGCGCAAGGCGGTCATGCTTTCGGGCATTGCGATCTTTCTCCTCGGCTCGATCCTTTGCGGCTTCGCCTGGTCGATGCCGTCCATGATCGCCTTCCGGCTCCTCCAGGGCGTCGGCGCCGGCGCCGTCCAGCCGGTCGCGATGACCATCGTCGGCGACCTGTACTCGGCGCACGAGCGCGGAAAAATCCAGGGATGGCTGGCGAGCGTCTGGGCGCTATCGGCGATCGTCGGACCGTTGGCGGGCGGCCTGATCATTCAATATTGGTCATGGTCCTGGATTTTCTGGATGAACCTGCCGATCGGAATTTTCGCGTCCGCGGGCTTCTGGGCCTTTCTGCACGAGAAGAAATCGGACGCGCGGGGACAGATCGACCACCTGAGCGCGGGCCTCTTCACCGTCGCGATTGCGGCTGTCATGGCGGACCTCACCGCGTTTTCGACCGCGGGCCGGACCGAGATTTCCGTCATCACCGCCATCGCGGTCGTCGCCGTCGGCTTATTCGTCTACCAGGAGCGGCGGTCCCCGGAGCCGATGATATCGCTCGAGCTCTGGGGGCGCCGGCCGATCGCCGCGGTCAATGGCGCGTCGCTTCTTTCGGGCATGGTGATGATCGGGCTGACGACCTTTTTGCCCATGTTTGTCCAGGGGGTGATGCAGAAGTCGGCGCTGACCGCTGGTTTCGCCCTGTCCGCGATGGTGCTCGGATGGCCGCTGGCGGCCACCATCGCCCCGCGGCTTTGGATGCGCTTCGGCGTGCGCCCGATTCTGCGCGCCGGCGGCGCGCTGATCCCGCTCGGGGCGATGGCGTTCGTCATCCTCGAGGCCGACGGCTCGCCGGTCGTCGCGGGGTTCGGGTCAGCGATCGTCGGCTTCGGCATGGGCCTCCTTTCCGGCACGTCGATCGTGCTGATTCAGGAAATTGTCGACTGGTCCGAGCGCGGCAGCGTCACCGCGTCGTACCTGTTCGCGCGAAGCCTCGGCAGCACCTTCGGCGCGACCGTCTTCGGCGCGGTTCTCAACTATGGGCTCGCGCGGTCCGGCGCCGGCGCCGTGACGTCCGATGAACTGCGGCGGCTGCTGGAGCGCGCGTCCGGGGCCGGCGGCGGCGACGCGGCGCTCCGCGGCGTGCTGGAGCACTCGCTTCATCTCACTTTTGTCGCGATGTTCGTGATCGCGCTTCTGGTGGCGGGGGCGGCGGCGCTGGCGCCGAAAGTCGTGTTCGCGGCGAAGCGAGTCCCCGCCCAATGACGGACGCCCAATGACGGACGCCCGGGCGCCGCTTTGGGTCCGCTCAAGGACCGTCCTGGAAATTCAGCCCGACTCGAGCGATTGCCGCGCCGATCCGGGCCGGCACTTCGTTCTCGCGCTACTTTTGCCGTCGCAACGTTTGATTTCTGAAATACAGAAGCTCATGCTACGATGTCGCCAATGATTCGATCGAACGCGCAATGGCTCTAACGACGGCGGGCGGCGCCGGCGCCTCTCGCAGGAAAATTAACACTGTGAAAATTTGTTCTTTTCGACTCCGAGTGCCGCATGTCGAGTTTTTCCGTCGCCTGGAGCCGGCGAAAACGCCGGGGCAAGAGGTCCGGCGGCGACGGCATTTCGCTTTTGGCCGTCGCGCGCCGCTAAGCTGCTTGAAAAAGCTCAAAACGGCGATGGGCTGCTATTCCGCTAAGTTCACGCCAATGACGTCCTGGCGCCACTTTGGCTTTGTGCCGGCGCCGCTTTGGCTTTGTGTCGGCGCCGCTTGGGCCTGGGGTCGCCGGAGCTATTGGACGGCGATCTCCGCCCGTTGCTCGGCGACCGCGACCGCAAGCGTCATCGCCAGGCAAAACGTCGCCGAGAGCGAGCGAAACGAGCCGAAGTCGCTTTCGACAATCTCGAAGCGTACGTCGGCAAGGCCCGCGAGCGGACTGAGCGCGCTGTCGGTGATGACGACAATTGGCACGCCCGAGCGGCGCGCGCGCCGGACAAGATCGAGCGTGAGCGGGGCGTAGGGCGAGAAGCTGACGGCGATCAGCGCATCGTGCGCGCCGGCGCGGGCGAGTTGCTCCGGCCCGAGGCCGCCGACATTGTCGATGAGGGAAGCGGGAATGCCGAGCTGGGAAAGCGCATAGGTCAGATAATGGGCGACGCAGAACGAGCGCCGCTGGGCGACACAGTGGATTGCGCGGGCGCGGGCGAGAAGGCCGATCGCTCGATCGAGATCGCGCCGCTGGACCCCTTCGCGCAGCCGCGCGATCGAGGCCGCCGCCGAATCGGCGAAACCGAACAACAGATGGGTCGGATCGCCGCTGTCGCGGGCGTTCGCCTGGAGCGCCCTGAGCCGCTCGGCATAGTCCGGCCAGCGGTTGCGCAGCCGGGAGCGAAACACTTCCTGGAGGTCGGAGAAGCCGGCAAAGCCCAGCGACTGAGCGAAACGCACAAGCGTCGAAGCCTGGACGTCGGCGCTGCGGGCGATGGCCGCGGCGGTCCCGAGAGCGATTTCGTCCGGATGTTGGAGCGCGAAGGCGGCGGCCTGGCGAAGGCGCTTGGGCAAATGCGGCTCGATTTCGATCAGGCGGCGTTCCAGCGCCTCGAAGCTCTGCGGCGGCTCTGTGGTCGCGATATCGCTCATCGTCCACCCTCGGCCTTGCGCTCCGCTGTCGCGGACCGCACGCGTTTTTTCCGCAATTAGCAAATAGAACAAATATTCTAAACTGTGTAGGGTCGTGAAATATTTGTTTTGCTTGGCCGGCGATCGGCTTGGCGCCATTCGGCGGCGGAGCGCAGGTTTCGGATCGGATGATCGGAGTCGGGGTCCGGCCCACCCGCCCTACGACCGCTTCATTGTCGCGCCCGGCCATCAAATGGGCTTCAACGACCTCAAGATCATCGAAGCCCATGAATTGCTGAATCGCATCGCGGGCAAGCCGTCGTTGACGATCGACTTCGACGCCGGCGTCGCCATCGAGCGCACGATCCATGCGATTGCGCGTTCGAGCAGGGAAGGGCGTTGGGTCTCCTTGCCCTGACCTCTATTCGAAGGTCGCGCCCAGCGCTTCCATGGCCGGACGGAAGTCCGGAAAGCTGGTCGCGATCATCGCGACGTCGTCGACGGTCATCTGCTCTTGGCTCGCCAGCCCCATCACCAGAAAGCTCATGGCGATGCGGTGATCCATGCGAGTCGCGACCACCCCGCCGCCTCGCGGCGCTCCGCCCTCGACGAGGAGATCGTCGCCTTCAATGGCGCAAGAGACGCCCGCGGCCCTCAGCCCGGCCGCGACGGCCTCGAGACGATCGCTTTCCTTGACGCGCAGTTCGTGGAGGCCGTTCATCCGCGTGGTTCCGGAGGCGAAGGCGGCGGCGACGGCGAGAATCGGATATTCGTCTATCATCGAGGGCGCGCGCGCGGCGGGGACGTCGACTGCGCGCAACGCGCTGGCGCGCACCCTGAGATCGGCGACCTGTTCGCCGCCCTCGACGCGCTTGTCGAGCGTCTCGACGTCGGCGCCCATTTCGATCAGCGTCGTCAGCAGCCCGGCGCGCAGAGGGTTCATCATCACGCCTTCGACGACAATATCGGAATCGGGCGTGATCAGCGCGGCGACGATCGGAAAGGCGGCCGACGAAGGATCGGCCGGAACGACGACTTGCGTCGGGCGCAGTTCCGGACGACCGACGAGATCGACGCGCCGGCCCTCGCCCTCGGGAGTGACCGTAACCGCCGCGCCGAAATGACTGAGCATTTTCTCGGTGTGGTCGCGCGAGGCCTCCGCCTCGATCACGGTGGTCACGCCCCGCGCATTGAGACCGGCGAAGAGAACAGCGGACTTGATCTGCGCCGAAGCGACAGGCGTCCGATAGAGAATTGGCGCCGGATCGCGGGCGCCCTTGAGCACGATCGGGCAGCGTCCGCCGTCGCCCTGAGACAGAACCTCGGCCCCTGCCAGTCGCAGCGGGTCGAGGATACGGGCCATTGGCCGCTTGCGCAGCGAATCGTCGCCGTCGAAGGCCGCAGTGATCCCGTGGCCGCCGACGACCCCCATCATGAGACGCGAGCCGGTGCCGGCGTTGCCGAAATCGAGCGTCTCGCGAGGCGCCAGCAACGCGCCGAGGCCGGGCCCGCGAATCCGCCAGCGCCCCGGCGCGAGGCGCTCGATCGCCGCTCCCAGCGCCTGACAGGCCTTGCCCGTGCGCAGAACGTCATCGCCCTCGAGCAGCCCCTCGACGATCGTCTCGCCGCAGGTCAGAAGGCCCATCAGGAAAGCGCGATGCGAAATGGACTTGTCGCCCGGGGGCCGAAACCGCCCCTTGAGCGCTCTCCCACGCCTCGCACGCAAGGGAAAGGCCTGGGCGTGAGGCGACAACTGGGCGGACACGCGCGACCTCGCTTCTCTTGACGGGCGCCGCATCTCGCGCGGCGCCGCGGTCGTAACACCGAGGCGGGGCGCCTGTCGACCGGAGCGAAATCGCATTGACACGCGCAATTCGCCCGACTAACCGGATCGCTCTGAAAACCGCCCGCCAACGACAGGGAACCGATCGCAGTGGCCAAACCTGAACTCGGAGCCAAACACCAGTGCCAGGCCTGCGGCGCCAAATTCTTTGACCTCAACAAGGACCCGATCGTCTGCCCGAAATGCGGGACCGTCTTCCAGGGCGCGCCGGCGCGCGCGCGCGCGGCTGCAAAGGAAGAGGAAGAGGATACCGAGCTCGCGACGCCCGTCGGCGTCGATGTGATCTCGCTCGACGAGGTCGAGGCCAGCGAGGAGAAAGCCGCCGAGCCGGTCACCGATGACATCGACGTCGAGGATGATGCTGACGCCGCCGAGGGCGTCTCCTTCCTCGAAGAGGAGGAGGAAGACGACGACGACGTCACCAACCTGATCGACGGCGACATCGCCCCGGATGAGGAAGGCTGACCACAGCCGACAGCGCCCTGGGCGCCATGGCGTCGGCGTCGCGGAGGGAGCGCTTCCGATGCTCGTGGCCTTTTTTTCGCGACGGCTCTTGTGGGGAGCGGAGGTTTGCGGCTATACCGCCGCCCGCGCGCCATAAAGCTTCGCCCCAATCGAAGCCGCGCGACATTCGCGAAAAGTGGGGCCATAGCTCAGTTGGGAGAGCGCTTCAATGGCATTGAAGAGGTCGTCGGTTCGATTCCGTCTGGCTCCACCACTCGACCCGTAAGAAATCAGAACACATAAATCTACGAAACATCTCAGCGGGTTTGGTCGGGCAGATTCGGGAAGCGCCGGGAATGCGGCGAATGAGATTGCGAAGGCTGTACCAGTTTTGAGTTCCGAACGAGGGAGAAGTCCGCAGCCAAGGCCGATTTCAACATCCTGGCGACAGGCGACGATGGTCATGCGATTGCGGGGTGAGGCGAACTGATCCTGGATAGGACACGGAACATCCGGCACAAAATATCTCGAGTACGGCCTATCGATTCCATTCCTAAAGAGGGTGCCGACCTTCACTTGCGCTGCAGAGGGCAAGTTCGAATTTGGTAATTGCGTTTTGCAGCTGACTTTTGTCGTTACCGCCGGCGCGATAGACGAAAAAGAGGACCTGTTCACTCGTAACGCCGGAAGGAGTGTAGCCCGCGCCTTGCGCCAAAAAAGCGCACCACCGACATCGCGGCGGACTGTAAGGTGCATCAACATCGAAAAGAGCGGGGTTGCTGTGCCCTTTGGTGCGGGCGCAATGGACGTTCCCCAGGAAACCATCAGCTCAGGGTCCTCCCGCACGCAGCTGGCCGTAATGCCGACGAACGCAGCGGCCGTAAAGCGGATGCCAACGGCGTGGACCTCGACTTCTTGTCCGTCATGGGTCGAATGAACGGTCGATCGCACAACGGCGAAGCTTCCCCTTGATCAACGGGCGCGTCGAGACATGACGACGCCATCCCGCCAATCACAGCGGCCTCTTCGAGCTCGCAGAAAAGCCGATTGACTTCGAGCACTATCTCCGGTGCTGTCGTTTCAACCCGTCACGACGGTCGAGCGCATTAACGGCCTCAAGCGGGGCACGGGCGACACGTCGGGCGTCGGCCACCTCAAGCGCATGCTGGACATCGAGTTTTCCGGAGCTCTGGCGCGCGCGCACGCGGGAGTGAACCTGCGCGCGAACGCAGCGCATACCTTCACTTGTTGACCTGAGTCTGCGTAAAGCCCGCCTTCCCGGCGTAGCCCTTGACGATCGCCTCGCGCTCGGCGTGGCTGAGGACGCGGTCCACAAATTCGAAGCCCGCCGGAGCGCGTTTCTCCACTTCATCGATCACGCGCTCTGGTCCGCCCTTGCGATTGAGGCGCACGATCTCCGCAGTCTTCGGCAGCCGCTCGATCTCGTATTCGTGCAGCGCTTGCATCGGATGGTCCGCCTTTCGGAGCCAGTCGGCCAGACTGCGCGCGTCGAGGATCGCCTGCGCGGCGCCGTTGGAGCCTACGGGGTACATCGGGTGGGCGGCGTCGCCGAGCAGCGTAACGCGGCCATGGCTCCAATGGGGCAGGGGATCGCGGTCGCACATGGGGTATTCCCAGCAGACCGGCGTCGCCCGCACGAGCGCTTCGACATCGACGCCGGGAACGTTGAAGCGCCTGGCATAGGGGATCACTTCGTCCATGCGTCCGACCCGCGACCAGGAATTGATCGGCGGGGGCGTGGTCTCGCCGTCGGCGATGCGCGAGACGATCGCCCAGTTGGTAAGGCGCGTGTCCGGCGTCGAGCCTGGCGCGATCGGATAGAGCGCGATCTTCGCGCTCATGCCGCCGGCGATGTACATGGAGGCCCCGGTCAGGAACCTCGGCCATTCGGCCGCGCCGCGCCAGAGCATGAGCCCTTGCCAGCTCGGGCGATCCTGCTTCGGATGGAAATGGCGACGCACGACGGAGTGGATGCCGTCCGCGCCGACGAGCACGTCGCCGCGCACGGTCTCGCTGCTCAGCCCGAACCTCGCGTCGGTGAAATGCGCCACGACGCCGCCCTCGTCCTGGATAAAGCCCTGCAGCTTCAGGCCGGTGCGGACGGCGCCGGGACCGAGTCTGGCGACGACGGCGTCATGGATCACCTTCTGCAGCCGGCCGCGATGGATCGAGAACTGCGGAAAGTCGAAGCCGGCGTCAGTGCCGCGCAATTCGCTCCACACCTTCTGACCGAGCCGGCTGATGTAGTGCAGTTCCTTGGTGCGGATGCCGACGGCGTCGAGCTTCGGCAGCAGATCGAGCGCCGCGAGCTCCTTGATGGCGTGCGGCAGAATGTTGATGCCTACGCCGACCTCCCGGATCTCGGGCGCCTGTTCGAAAATGACGGGCTCCACGCCGCGCCGATGAAGCATGAGCGCGAGCGTCAGTCCGCCGACGCCGGCGCCCGCAATGAGCACTTTCATGGGTCTGTTCCTCCCCTCGGCGGACGTTCAGTTCGCCTCTTCGGGCGGCGGCAGGAAATCGACTTCGTGCTTGGCGGACAGTGCGACGACCTCGGCAGGCGTCTGCTCGGGCATGTTGTGGATGGCCCAGAACAGATCGTAAAGCCGGCGCGTCGGCGACACCCAGAACATGCATTTCACCGTGCCGCCCGACTTGTTGAAGATCGCATGCGGCAGCCCCATCGGCATGCGCACGAGATCGCCGGGATTGGCGGAGGCGGTGCGGCCATCGAGCATCAGTTCGAGCTGGCCCTCGAACATGTAGATGAACTCGTCCTGCGTCGGGTGGATATGCGGCGGCACGAACGTGTCAGGCGGAAAGGTCGCGTGCCAAGCGAAGGAGCTCTCGCAAACTTCCTTGGGCACATAGGTCTGACCGAGAATATTCCAGGCGATGTTGTCGAGGCCCTCGCCAGCCTTGGTGATGCCGGGCGCCAATGCCATGTCAATGTCCCTCCTTACGCGACTTAGAAAACGGCCGGCGCGCGAGCGCCGCCGACATGAAGAAAGCGGTCAACAATCGACGGCTCTGAACGAAACCCGCTGGCCGAGCCGCGCCAGACGATGCGCCCCTTCTCGATCACGGCGATGCGATCGACAAAGCCGAGGAGGGCCTTGAGGTTTTTGTCGATGACGAGGATCGACTGACCCTCTGCCCTGAGGCGCTTCAGGCAATCCCAGATTTCCGCCCGGATGAGCGGAGCGAGCCCTTCGGTCGCCTCGTCGAGCACGATGAGCTTGGGATTGGTCATCAGCGCGCGGCCGATGGCGAGCATTTGCTGCTCTCCGCCAGAGAGCCGGTCGGCAAAAAGGCGGCGGCGCTCGGCGAGGCGCGGGAAGAGGCAGAACACCTCGGCGAGCGTCCAGCGTCGCCGCCCCTGGCGCGCCGCGGCCGTCGCGACGAGGTTCTCTTCGACCGTGAGGGTCGGGAACGTCTGGCGCCCCTCGGGCACGAGGCCGAGGCCGGCCCGCGCGATGGCGTGGGGCGGCCTGCCGCTGAGGGCGCCGCCTTCGAACACGATGCGGCCCGCCTTGAGCGGCAACAGGCCGAACAGCGCGCGCACCGTCGTCGTCTTGCCCATGCCGTTGCGCCCAAGCAGCGCGAGCGCCTCGCCCTCGCCGAGATCGAAGTCGACGCCCCGAAGCACTCGGGCGCCGCCGTAGTCTGCCTCGATCGCCTCGACGCTCAGCATCATGCAAGCGTCTCCTCGCCGAGATAGGCCGAGCGCACCCGCGCGTCGGCGCGGATGGCGTCGGGCGTTCCCCAGGCGATCAGGCGCCCGTTGACCAGAACCCCGATCTCGTCGGCGAGCGCGAACACGGCGTCCATGTCGTGCTCTACCAGCAGCATCGTGTATTCGCCCTTGAGGGCGCGGAGCAGGTCGATGCCGGCGCGCGTCTCTTCGGAACCGAGGCCGGCGAAGGGCTCATCGAGCAGCATCAAACGCGGGTGCAACGCGAGCGCGATCGCGATCTCGAGCGAGCGCTTCTCGCCATGCGAGAGTTCGCCGGCTGGGTCGCCGGCGCGAGCGAGAAGTCCGACCCGAGCGAGCGCCGCCCGCGCAGGCGCGTTCAGCCTTTCCTCTCGCGCGGCGCGACCAAAGAAGCGGAAGCTTGAACCGGAGCGCGCCTGCACGGCCAGCGCCACATTTTCCAGCGCGCTGTATTCGGGCAGCACGGCGGCGATCTGGAAGGATCGCGCAAGCCCAAGCGAGGCGCGCGCTGGCATGTCGAGCGCCGATATGTCGACACCCCCGAAGCGGACTCGTCCCGCGTCGGATTGCAGGGCGCCAGAGAGCTGGTGGATCAGCGTTGTCTTGCCGGCGCCGTTGGGGCCGATCAACGCAACAAGGCGGCCTTCGTCGACGCTGAAGCTGACGACGTCCGTGACGGCGAGCGCGCCGAAGCGCTTCGCGAGTCCTTCGACGCGCAGCAAGGGCGGCGCTCACGCCGCGCCTCCCGGAGGTTCTGGGAGTCAGCGCTCCCGCTAGCCCGCGCCGACCGAAGATGGCGACGAGGACGAGAAGCGGGCCGATGAGCACATGCGTCTGATTGGTCCAAAGCGAGATCGCCTCTTCGAGCGAGAGATAGACGATCGCGCCGAGCATGGCGCCCCACAGCGAGCCGACGCCGCCGAGGATCGTCATCACCAGGAGTTCGCCCGAGCGCTGCCAGGACATGAAGGCCGGCGCGACGAATTCGCTCTGGTTGGCGAGCAGCGTTCCGGCGACCGCTGCGATCGCCCCGGCGATCACGCAGGCTGCGAGCTCGAACGGGTAGGGTCGAAAGCCAAGCGCCTGAGCGCGCAACGGATCCTGCCGGATCGCGTTGAGAACGCGGCCGAAGCGCGAACCGGCGATCCGCGCCAGCAGCAGATAGGCGAGTGCAAGCACGGCGAGACAAAGATAGTAGAAGGAGAAGTCGCTCGTCAGGCGCGGCGCGCCGATGAGGCGGCTGCGGTTCGAAAGAGTGTAACCGTCGTCCCCGCCGAGAGCCGAGAGCGACACGAACAGGAAATAGAGCATCTGCCCGAAGGCCAGCGTGCTCATGATGTAATAGACCCCGCGCGCTCGCAGTGAGACGTAGCCGGTCAGCGCGGCGAAGAGGGCAGCGGCCACGACGGCGATCAGCGCCTGCACGAGGAGATCGTCGATCCCCGCCATCGAGGCCAGCACCACCGCATAGGCCCCGATCCCGAGGTAGGCGGCGTGGCCGAAGGAAACGAGAGAGGCCTGCCCGACGAGGAAATCGAGCGAGAGCGCGGCGAGCGCGAGGATGAGCATTCGCGCGCCGAGCGAGAGCAGATAGGCCTGCGCGCCGAAACGCGCGGCGAAAGGGAACAGCGCGAGCCCTACGAAGAGGAGAACCGCAGGCGTCTGGTTGCGCTCGGTCATTGCTTTACCGGGAAGAGCCCGGAAGGACGCTGGAAAAGCACCGCCGCCATCAGGATGTAGATCAGCATCGGCGCCAGCGCGCGCCCCGTCTGGTCCGCGGCCGCAGGAGCGAGGGCGAGACGCAGCACCTGGGGTCCGAATGCGCGCCCCAGAGTGTCGATGAGCCCGACCATTAGTGCGGCGAGGAAGGCGCCGCGTATCGAGCCGACGCCGCCGATCACGATGACGACGAAAGCGAGAATCAAGAGATTGTCGCCCATGCCCGGCTCGACCGAGAGGATGGGCGCGACCAGCGCGCCCGCGAAGCCCGCAAGCATGGCGCCGAAGCCGAAGACGAGCATGAACAGCCGACGGATGTCGACGCCGAGCGCGGAGACCATCGCGGCGTTTGTCGCGCCCGCGCGGACCAGCATGCCGACCCGCGTGTGGTTGATGAGGAGGTAGAGCGCCAGCGCCGTCGCAAGGCCCACGCCGATCAGCGCGAGGCGGTAGACCGGAAAGAGCAGGCCCGGCATGAGCGCGACGCTCCCCGACAGCGCCTCGGGCATGGGGACGCTGAGCGGCGCCGCGTCCCCAGATCGTCTTCACTCCTTGGTTCAGAAACAGGATGACGCCGAAGGTCGCGAGGATCTGGGAGAGGTGGTCGCGGTCGTAGAGCCAGCGGAAGACCAGGAATTCGAGCGCGAGGCCGAAGGCGAGCGCGGTCGGCAGCGTGAGGGCGAGCGCGCCCCAAAATCCGCCCGTCAAGGAAGCGAACATGGCCGCGAGATAGGCGCCGACCATGTACTGCACGCCGTGAGCGAGATTGACGAAATCCATCACGCCGAAGGTCAGCGTCAGACCCGCGGCGATCAGGAAAAGCAGGATGCCGAGCTGCAGGCCGTTCAGGGTCTGGACGGCCAGAAGCGCCAAGGACACGGGGACGCCGCGCCACTACTTCATCACGCATTCCGGAGCGTAGTGGTCGACGTAGTCCTCGAACACGCGCTGCACGATCTCGGTCTCGTACTTGCCGTCGGCGCGCTTGGCCGCCTTGACGAGATAGAAATCCTGAATGGGATAGTTGTTGACCCCGAACTTGAACTTGCCTCGCAGCGAAGTGAAGTTCGCCTTCTTCAGTTCGGCGCGCAGCGCGTCCTTGTCGGAAACCTTCCCGCCCGTTCCCTTGATTGCGCTGTCGATCAGCATCGCCGTGTCATAGCCCTGCATCGCATAGGTGCCGGGGACGCTGTTGTAGGCGGCCTCATACGCCTTGACGAAGGCCTTGGACTGCGGATTGTCCATGTCCGGCGCCCAGTTGGCGCCGCCGAGGAAGCCGAGCGCATCGTCCTTCTCGGCCGGAAGCGTCGACTCGTCGGCGGTGAACGCGGACAGGAACGGAATCGAGGCGAGCCCGGCCTGACGGTATTGCTTGACGAGGTTCACGCCCATGCCGCCGGGCATGAAGGTGAAGAACGCCTCCGGCTTGTCGGCGGCGATCTTGGCGAGCTCGGCGGAGAAGTCGAGCTGGCCGAGCGGCGTGTAGACCTCGTCGACGATTTTGCCCTTGAAGTCTCGCTTGAAGCCGGCGAGCGCGTCCTTGCCGGCCTGGTAGTTCGGCGCCATCAGGAAGGCCGATTTATAGCCCTTGTCCTGCGCATATTTGCCGAGCACCTCGTGAACCTGGTCGTTCTCATACGAAGTGACGAAGAAGTTCGGGTTGCATTGCTTGCCGGCGAAATTCGACGTGCCGGCATTCGGGGAGATGAGGAACGCGTTCGAACTCGATGACCGGCTTGTGGATCGCCAGAAGCACGTTCGAGAAGACCGGGCCGACGACGAAATTGACCTGATCGCGCTCGAGGAGCCCCTTGACCTTGGTCACCGCCACGTCCGGTTTGAGTTCGTCGTCGACGACGGTCACTTCCGCGTCGAGCCCGCCGAGCTTGCCCCCTAGCGTCTTGACCGCCAGGTTGAAGCCGTCGCGAACCTGTCCGCCGAGCACCGCGGGGGGCCCTGACAGGGTCACGATGAGCCCGACCTTCACCTTGTCCTCGTGCAGCCGCGCTAAGGTTTGCGGGCGCCAATGCGGCGAGCGTCGCGAGAAGGATCGAAACGCATTTCATCTCTCTCTACTCCTTGGCGCGCACACTCAACTTCCGGTCTTCCGCCGGTTGCCATTGCGGCATAGTGACGCATAGTATGTGCAAGTCAACCTAATTTGCGCAGTGCCGATGCGCCGCGGAGGAAGATTGCTGGAGCGCGCACGCGAACGGGAAGAGGGCGCGGTCCGGGCTTTCAGGCTCGAGGATCACCTCTTCTTCCATTTCAGTCAGATCCTCGCGCGGCGCACGCGGGCAATCAACGCGCGTCTCCGCCCCTACAGTCTCGATTACCCCCGTTGGCGCGTCCTCGCCGTGCTGCAGGAGCATTCCGGCGCGACGATGGGGCGGCTCGCCGATCTGACGTCGGTGGACCGCACCACGCTCACGCGCACGCTCGGACTGATGGAAAAGGCGGGGCTCGTCGCCCGTCGGGAACGGGAGAGCGACCACCGCAGCCTGGCGATCTCCCTGACGGCCAAAGGTCGACGCCTGTTCGCGCGCATTCTGCCGCTGACCCTCGCGGAGACCGATCGGGCGTTGACCGGCTTCTCTTCGGAGGAGACCGAGACTCTCCGCGACCGACTTAAGCGGATGGCCGACAATCTAAGAGCTTCATGAGCTGACTCTCCAAGCCGGGACGCCCGAGTGGATTACGACCGCGCCTACGCCAACGGCCCCTTCATCCCCGGCGCCGAGACATTTCCGCCTCGCTGGACGCGAGAAGCGGCGGAATTTCGCGCGGCCCTGGGGGAGCGCGCCCGGATCGCCATTCCTTATGGTCCGAAACCGCGCAACCGTCTCGACCTCTTTCTGCCGGAAGGCGCGCCGCAGGGTCTTCTGGTGTTCGTCCATGGCGGCTATTGGCTGAGGTTCGATCGCGAAATGTGGTCGCATCTCGCCGCGGGCGCGCTCGCCCGCGGATGGGCCTGCGCCATGCCCTCGTACACGCTCGCGCCCGAAGCGCGGATCAGCGCGATGACCCAGGAGATCGTGAGCGCCGTCGAAGTCGCGGCGAGCCTCGTCGCGGGTCCGGTCGTGGTCACCGGCCACTCCGCGGGAGGTCACCTGAGCGCCCGGATGGGCTGCGCCGATGTGGCCCTGTCAACCCTCGTCAAGCGGGTCGTGCCGATCTCGCCGCTTGCCGATCTGGAGCCGATCTCCCTCACGGCGATGAACGCCGACCTGCGCCTCGATCCGGCGGAAATCGCGGCCGAGAGCCCCGCCCGGCTTTCCTTGCGTCCCGCGGTCGAGGCCCACGTCTGGGTTGGCGCGCAGGAGAGACCGGCTTTTCTCTGGCAGGCCCGGCTCTTGTCCGAGGCGTGGTCGTGTCCGTGGACGCCGGAAAGCGGCAGGCATCACTTCGACGTCATCGAGGGCCTGACGGATCCGGCTTCGGCGCTGCTGTCCGCTTGTCTGGACTGAACCAAATCGCGGTCGAAGCCCTCCTGGAGCATCCGGGAGCGCGACTGGCGGGGGAGGCGGCGCGCCCCGATGGCGGTCGGGGCTTGGCGGCCCGCGGCGGACGCGGGCGGCGCGCGGGAGTGGCCGCGATCGGCGCGGTCCGCGGACGGGCGAGCGGCGCTTTTGTCAGCGCCTCAATGTTATCAGCAACTTGAGTGTCAAAAAACGATTCTCCGCTCGCATTTTTTCAGCGCGCGGCGCGCTGGTCGAGAATGCGCAGAATCGTCCCGCTTCGCCAGAAGCGCTGCGAGCGTGACATGGACAATCGTTCGCTTCGCGCATGGGAACTTCAGGATGACCATCAAACAAACAGTCTAGCACGAATTTTGATTTCCCGAAAGCAAATTCGACAAGCCATTGAAACTGCGGCGAAATCACGCGTTGACGGATCGCCGCGCCGCAGCGCCGGAGGGCGTTGGAGCCGAGTCGCGTTCGCCGCCTCCCGCCTCCGCGACGGCGCGTCGAGCGCCAAGTCGACCTCGCTCGCCGCGCGAGAGCGCGCCTTTGACGGCCTGCGCGAGGCCGGGCGCCGCAGGGATGGCCGCGACCCGCCGGCTTCGCCATGACCGGCGAAACCCCTTTCTCGAGGCGGGCCCATCCGGGCGCTGACGCCGGGATGACATCAATCAAATTCCACAATGGGGAGAAACTTCGGGTAGAATATAACGACCTGCCCCTGCGGTCCGTGGTGGCGAAATGATTCGGTTGGGAAAGCGCTTTCGCCGCGAGCGCGCGTTGCGCGAGGGTTCATGCCGCTTGCAGCATGAACGGCGCGGCGCGGCTTCAGGACAATGTTCGAACGCGAACGCGCCGGACCTGCGGCGGAGCGCATGAGCAACGCCTCCCGCATCGTTCGCGTCTGGGACGCTCCCACGCGCCTGTTCCACTGGCTGGTGGCGGTGCTGGTCGTGGCCGCCTATGCGACGTGGCGGTTGAACTGGATGGATTGGCACGCATGGATCGGCGACGCGGTGCTCGCCTTGGTGCTGTTCCGGCTGCTATGGGGATTCTTTGGCAGCGATACGGCGCGGTTTTCCCGCTTTCTCGCGTCTCCGCGCACCGGCGTGCGCTATTTGGCGCATGCGTTTCGACGCGAGCCTGATCGCCAGGTCGGCCATAACCCGGTCGGCGGCTGGATGGTGCTGCTGCTGCTGTTCCTGCTCCTTGGCGAGACGCTGACCGGACTTTACGTCGCCAACGATATCGCCGATGTCGGACCGTTGACCGAGATCACCCCGGCGGCGGTCGCGAATGCGATCGAGGCGCTGCACGCGGTCTTCTGGGACGCGCTGCTGGCGGCGATCGCCCTGCACCTGCTGGCCATCCTCTTCTACGCGGCGGCCAAGGGGCAAAACCTGCTGCTTCCGATGATCACCGGCACGAAGGACCTGCCGGAAAGCGTGCCCGCGCCGGGCATCGCGAGTCCCGCGCGGGCGGCCTTTCTGTTCGCCGGCAGCGCCGCCGCCGCCGTCATCATCGCCAACCTGCTGTGATCCCGATCAGCCTTTGGGAGGCACAGCCTGACCGCGGATCTCGCCCGCGGGATGAGACTGCGTGTGCAGATTCACGTACCAAAGGCCATCGGTGAATTGCTTCGCCTGCTCGGGGGTCAGCGTGGCTTTTCCCGTAATCGGGCTTGTGGGCGGGGCGCCCTTCGTCGTCAGCCAGATCACGACCGGTCCGTTCTCGCCCGTCTTGGTCGGGCCGTGGAAATGCGCCATCGTGGCTGGGCTCGACAGCCCGCTATACGCGATGTTCCAGGTGACGATCCGGGTCGCCGGGTCGTAGGTGAGGTCGGCCGTTCCGGCGCCGCTTGTCTCCACCGGCGGCACGCATTGCGCCCCGCTCAGGGGAACCTTGAAGGAAGAGGCGTCCGCCTGGGCCGCGCCCGTCCAGGCGACGCCCATCACGAAAGCAAAAAGAATGAGGGCTCGCTGAATGATCGTGCTATTCATCTTCGTCTCCTACCCTGCCGACCCGATCGGATCGCTGCGGACCATACAACTTCGGGAGTTTCTAGCATCGCGTTTTTTGCCCGCAGTTTAGGCGCCCTTTTGCCGAATCGCCAAGTATGGAATGATCCTCATGGGTCTGAAGGGGCAGACGCGCGCAATGCGAGGCGGCTACGGTCGGGGATTGCCGGCTTCATGGGCTCCAATGGCCGGGGCCTGTGTCGGCGCCGCTCGTCGCGGCGCCAGGGCGGGCAATAGACACGTGGGACCAGCGTGAATGCCGCATGTGTCGATCCGCGCACGGCTGATCTTCCTTTCAGTCCTTCTGCTCGTGATCCTCGCCATCTCGTCCCTGCTGCTGATACGAGAACTGGCGCGCGACTCGCAAAGCCTCGCCGAGGAAGCGCTGCTGGTCTCCGTGGTCAAGAACGCCAATTCGGCAAGCAAGCACTTCGGCGATTTGAAGTATTGGGTCATTGACTCGGCGATTACGCAGCTCGCTCGGTCGCAACAAAACGCCGCCGCCGCCAAGGCGCGGCTCGACTCCGATCTGAAGGCGATCTCGGCGGTCGATCCCGCGCTCGTGGCCGCCATCGGACGCGAAGTCGATATCCTGAACGAAGTGGCGCATCAGGCCGGCGTGGCCTTCTCCAGCGACGACAGCGCCGCCGGCAACGCCCTGGTGGCGCAAGCGCAGAGCCACATTGTCAATATCGGTGACGAAATCGACAAGATCGTCGATCGGGTCGAGCAGCGGGCCGTGGCCCGGCGCGACGCGTCGACCCGCCGGGCCGAACTCGCGGTCAACCTCTCGATCCTGGTTGGGATCGTCGCGCTGGCGATCGCGCTCGGCCTGACCGCGCTGACCGTGCGCTCCATCACCGTGCCCCTGAAGCAGCTGGAACGAAGCATGGCTGCGATTACGCACGGCGAACTCGACGTGCCGCTGCCGCGCACAGATGTCCCCGAGATCGGGGCGATGACGACAACGCTCGGCATGTTGCGCGACAGCCTGATCGAGCGCGGCCGTCTCGAACGCCAGCGCCAGCACGCCGAAACCGAGATCCGCGCCGCGCGCGACGCCGCCGAGACGGCGTTGCATGATCTGAAGGCGGTCCAGGCCAATCTGATCCAGGCCGAAAAGATGGCCTCGCTCGGCCAGTTGACCGCCGGGATTGCGCACGAGATCAAGAACCCGCTCAACTTCGTCAATAATTTCGCCGCGCTTTCGGTCGAGCTGCTCGACGAACTGAAGGAGACGGCCGCGTCGGCGCTCGCGGCGCTCGACGAGGACAAGCGCGGCGAAGTCGACGAGGTCATCGACATGCTGACCGGCAACCTCGAGCGGATCACGGAGCACGGCAAGCGCGCCGACAACATCGTCAAGAGCATGCTGGCGCACTCGCGCGGCGGCAGCGGCGTCCGACAAAGCGTCGACATCAACGCGCTCGTCGAGGAATCGCTCAATCTCGCCTATCATGGCGCCCGCGCCCAGGATCAGAACTTCAACATCACCCTGGAGCGCGCCTACGGCGAGGACATCGCGCCGATCGAGTTGGCGCCGCAGGACATGACGCGCGTGTTTCTCAACCTGTTCGGCAACGGCTTCTATGCCGCCAATAAGCGCCAGCGCGAGGCGAGCGACGGATCGTTCAAACCCGTGCTGACGGTGACCACGCGCGATCTCGGCGAGGCGGTCGAGATCCGGGTGCGCGACAACGGCGTCGGCATCCCCGCCGAGGTCAAGGACAAGCTCTTCCAGCCGTTCTTCACCACCAAGCCGACCGGCGAAGGCACCGGGCTTGGCCTGTCGATCAGCTACGACATCGTCACCCATGTGCATGGCGGCACGATCAAGGTCGCCAGCGACGTTGGAGCCTTCACCGAATTCATCGTTCGTCTGCCCCGGCGCTTTACCGCCGGCGGGGCCGCGGATTCACCAGCAGCGAGTGGCGCGCCGTGACCGTTAGCATCTTGATTGTCGACGACGAGCCCGATGTCGCCGATCTGTTTCGCCAGCGGTTTCGCCGCGAGGCGCGGCAGGGGATCTATGTTCTTCATTTTGCGCTCTCGGCCGCGGAGGCGCTCGAACGCCTCGCCGGCGATATCGAGCCGCAGCTGATCGTGATTCTGTCCGACATCAACATGCCGGGCATGGACGGGCTGGCGCTGTTGCGCGAGATCAAGGCGCGACGGCCCGATCTGCCGGTGATGATGGTGACCGCCTATGGGGACGAGGAGCGGCGCCGCCGCGCCGCCGAATTCGGCGCCGCCGATTTCGTCACCAAGCCGGTCGACTTCGATGTTCTCAAGGAGCGGCTGCGGCAGCTGCACGCGCCGTCGGCCTGAGGGGTTCCGCATTGACCAGCTCGGCCAAGATCCTCGCCGTCGATGACGAGCCCGATTTCGAGCAGTTGATCCGGCAGCGCTTTCGCCGCCAGATCCGCGAGGAAGAATTCGCCTTCCGCTTCGCCCATCACGGCGAGGAGGCGTTGAGCGCGCTGGCCGCCGAACCCGATATCGACCTGATGCTGCTCGACATCAACATGCCGGTGATGGACGGCCTGACCCTGCTCAGCGAATTGCGCGAGCGCCAGTCCGCGGTGCGGGCGATCATCGTCTCGGCCTATGGCGACATGACCAATCTGCGCACGGCGATGAATCGCGGCGCCTTCGATTTCGTCACCAAGCCGGTCGATCTCAACGATCTCGAGATCACCGTCCGCAAGACGCTGGCCGATATCGCCAAGCTGCGCGAAATCGAACGGCTGCGCGCGGCGGCCGAGCGCGCGCGCAACAATCTGGCGCGCTATTTTTCGCCGAATATCGTCGAGATGCTGGCCGCGCGGGACGAACCGCTCGGCGCGGTCCGCCGGGAAACTGTCGCGGTGATGTTCGCCGACATTGTCGGCTTCACCAGCATGGCCGAGGCGATGGCGCCGGAGACGGTCCTGGCCATGCTGCGCGAGTTCCACGAGCGCATGACGGCGAAGATCTTCGCCTGCGGCGGGACCGTCGACAAATATATCGGCGACGAGATCGTCGCCGTGTTCGGCGTGCCGACGGCGAGCGCCAATGACGCCGCCAACGCGCTCGTCTGCGCCGACATGATGCTCGATGCGATCGAGCGCTGGAATGTCGAGCGCAAGCGGACGGGAGAGGCGCCGCTCGCGATCGGCGTCGGCCTCAATTACGGACCGGCCGTGCTCGGCGATATCGGCAGCGAGCACAGCATGTCGTTCACGGTGATCGGCGACACGGTCAACACCGCGGCCCGATTGCAGACGCTGACCCGCACCCTCGAAACGCCGCTGGTCGTCGGCGATTCGCTGGTCAGCGCGGTCAAAACGGGGTCTTCCGAAATCGCCGCGGCGCTCGCGGACCAATTGCAGGATCAGGGCGAGCAGAGCTTGCGAGGCCGGGCCGGCGCCGTGCGCATCTGGACGCGCAAGACGGGCGGAGCAGAAAATTCACCTGTAAGAAGAGGGATCGAGTAAGCCGTCGATGCCAGCGTGAGTCCAGCCGGTGACGATGCGAGAGGGACGGACCAGACAATTCAACCTAGAAACGGCAGTTTAGCCTTGCCGTTTCGGATCGGCGCGTTGGTTTTCGCGTAAAGGTTGCATCAGCACGGCGCGAGGCGTGGCGGCGGGCGGATCGGGCGGCCGTTGAGGAAGGCCTGAAACGCGCGCGACAGGATCGGCCGCCATCTTTGCAGGCGGGTCAACTGCTCCGCATTTTGCGTCAGGCCGCGCAGGAACAGGGCGACGGCGGCGAGCGCGCGAGCGGCGGGTTTGGCCTTGGCGTGAGAAGAGGTGACGCGGATCGTGGTCTGGCGCGCATGGCGGGTTCGCGTGGCGATGGCCGACAGGAACAGCGGCCGGCTGGTGATCGCCTCGCGATGCAGGTTCGGATCGGCGAGGCGGACGAAGATGTTCCACCAGTCGTAGAAGAGCGCGAGCATGCGCGCCGCCAGCCGGCAGCGCGCGAGATCGTGCGTGGTGAAGCCGCCCCAGCCCCATTGGTTTTTCATTTCGTCGAAGATGTTCTCCCCGTCGCCGCGATCGCGATAGAGCTGACCGAACGCCTCCGTCTCCTCGTCGAGCGACGTGACGAGAACCGAGTATTCGTAGATATCGGCCGCCTCGCCGATCTCGGCGAAGGTGAGCTGCGCCGCCCCGTTCTCGTCCTCGTACGTAAGCCCCACGGCGCCCTTCAGACGGCGCCTGAGCACGATGGTGCGCCGCTCGCGGCTCCAGCCTTGCAGGCGAACCGCGCTCTCCTTGGCCCAGAACCCCTGACCCGCGCTGACCCACTCGCGCCCGGAGAGCTTCTCGATCATGCGCCGGACGTTCCGGGTCAGACGCAGTTTAAAGAGATAGGGAAGCTTCCGCGCCTCCGCCTCGCGCATGACGCCCTCGTTGCCGAAGCCGCAATCGCCGCGCAGCAGCGCCGGCCACAAATCGCGCGGCAGACGGTCGAGGAACGCCCAGAGGCCGGGCGCGCCGTGCTTGGACGTATGCTCGTCGCCGGGACTGACGTCGACGTCGAAAACCAGCCGCGTCGAGGCCATCGAATAGGTGTGGTAGCAATGGCTCGGCCGTCCGGGTTTCTTCGGGTTGTAGCCGAGAACCGCCCCCTCCTGATGGCCGTAGAGCGGCTTGATCGTCGTGTCGACATCGAGAATCCACGCCTCGGCGAGCAACGGCTCCACGCAAAACGCGAGATGACCGCGCAGCCAGGCCGCGCCTTCCTTTTCGCCGATCGCCTTGAACGCCCGCCGGATCGCATCCTCGCTGACGACTTTCGTCATGCCCAGCAACTCGGGCAGCACAGCGTCGCCCCGCACCCCCGCGATATGCGCGTAACGTTTGGCGCCGGCCAGCATCGCCAGCATCGCCGTGCCCAGCACATCCCGCTTCTTGGGCGCGTTGGGGCTCTCGTACCGCAGCGGACAATCCGCCACGAAGGCGTCGAACAGCCCCGCCGTCTTCAGAAAGTCAACGAAAAAGGAAGCTGCCCAAGCGGCGTCATCGCCGCCTCGTGATCCCATTCGACCCGCACCGTCCCCTGGAAGCTGTCAACCTCGACCCCGGAAGGAATTGCCGAACTCGACAACCAAGGGTCTGTTCACCCGCCGGGTGAAGCGAAAGCGGTCTGGAATCACGCATCATGCCCTACAAAATGCGCGATTCTCCAACTCATGCCAAAGCGAAAACTGCCGTTTCTAGGGTCACCTGTAAAAAAGGGGATCGAGTAAGCCGTCGATGCCGGCCTAAGTCCAGCCGGTGATGCTGGAGGCTCTCGA
>CAWAIM010000061.1:0-26371 GCA_963781895.1 uncultured Alphaproteobacteria bacterium | reverse complement strand
ACCCGGCGCAACGCGAAGGTTGGCTTTGCGTAGGACGCTGGTCGCGCCGAAGCTCTTCTCGATATCGAGCGCTTCGAGGACGAAGTCTGTGGAAGGGCCTCCGTTCATGCGCCCGGCTCCGTCACGAGAGGCGCGCGCATTACGCTAGGCGGTGCGATGGGCATAGTTTCCTCCCAGAACTTCCCGAAGGAAGGTCTCGTGGGATGATGAATGCCGCCGTCGCGCGACGCTGACAAACGGAATAAATGCAAGCTCAGATGAGCAGGATTCACCGATGAGCGTGCGCTCAGGTCTGAGGCGGTAGGCCGAGCTCGTTCAGAAGCCACTCGGTGAACATGCGCACGGCTCGGCGCTGCCGGGCGGCGTGTGGGAAAACCAGATAGTGCCCGATGTATTCGACGTCCTTGGCGCGCCCGGCAAGCGGCGCAACGATCCGTCCGGTCTCGATCTCCTTTTCGGCCAGACGGGTGGACTCGAGGGCAATGCCGAGGCCAGCGCAGGCCACCGCTATGGCCAGAAAGCTTCGGTCAAATCGCGCTCCGTGCGGAATGAGCGGTTCCTTACCATTGGCCTTGAACCAGTCGGACCACCGCACCCGCTTAAGGTCACTCTGGATCAGCAAGTTGCTGCTCAGATCGTCGATCGCCTTGATGCGCTCCGCGAGCTGAGGCGCACATAGCGGGGTCACCGTCTCCAGGCCAAGCGGAATGGAGACGACGCCTTCGGCGCGCGTCGGGCCATAGACAATATCCGCATCAAATTCATCGTTTAGGAACCGCGTGTAGTCCGTGCTGGCGGCCAGGCGCACCTCGACGCCCGGATGAGAGGACAGGAAGCTGGAAAGGCGCGGCGTCAGCCATTGCGTAGCGAAACTCGGCGCCGAATGCAGCCGCAGCAGTTGGGGGCCGCGGTTCGACACCAGCTCCATCCCGCCCCGCAGCTCGTCGAAGGCGAGCCCAACGTGCCGCATCAGGGTCTCGCCGTCCGGGCTGAGCCGCACGAGCCGTCCTTCACGCTCAAAGAGGTTGGTTCCCAATGTCTGCTCGAGCTTCAGGATCGCGTGACTGATGGCGCTCGGCGAGAGATTGAGTTCGGACGCCGCCGCGCGGAACGACCCGTGCCGCGCCGCGCTTTCGAACGCCTTTACTGTCGAGAGGGAAACGTCCTTCAGCACATTGAGACCCGCACGCATGACGTGGATCTAGGAAAGGTGAAGCAGGTTCATCAGTCGTTGTAAAGTTCGCGTTTGAGTTCGCAGGCGGCCTTAGACAATGCTTCCGCCCACACCTTAGGGAGGAAGCCATGCTTTTGAGCGGTAAGACTGCAATCATCTCGGGAGCCGCCGGGCCGCGTGGGATCGGCTTCGCGGCCGCGCGATTGTTCGCCGAGCAAGGCGCGCGCGTTGCGATCTTCGATATCGATCAAAGGGCCGCGGAAGCAGCGGCGCAAGGCCTGGGTTCGGACCATCTCGGCCTCGGATGCGACGTCACCGATCCGGCCGCGTGCAAGAAAGCGGCGGCGGAAGCCATTGATCGATTCGGCAACATCGACGTTCTCATCAACAACGCCGGAATCACCCAGCCGGTGAAGTTCATGGAAATCGACCAGGTCAGCTGGCGGCGCATCATCGATGTCAATCTGACCGGGGTGCTGAATCTCTCGCAGGCCGTCGTGCCTCACATGCGCGAGCGCAAGAGCGGATCCATCGCCTGCATGTCATCGGTGTCTGCGCAACGTGGCGGCGGAATCTTCGGCGGCCCGCATTACTCGGCCGCCAAGGCTGGGGTCCTCGGGCTCGCCAAGGCGATGGCGCGCGAACTCGGGCCGGACAACATTCGCGTCAACTGCGTAACTCCCGGCCTCATCCAGACGGACATCACAGGCGGCAAGCTCACCGACGAAATGAAGTCGGAAATCATCAAAGGCATCCCTCTCGGGCGCCTCGGGACCGCGGAAGATGTCGCGAGGATCTATCTCTTCCTCGCCTCCGATCTTTCTTCCTACACGACCGGCGCCGTCATCGACGTCAACGGCGGCATGCTCATCCACTAGGAAATTCAGCCATGACCTCCACACTCGTCGGCCACAATCGGCCGCTTTACGAAAAAGCTCAAGCGATCCGACGCACTGCGCTGGAGATGGGCAAGGTGCAGGGCCAGGGCTATATCGCCCAGGCCCTCGACGTCGCCGACATCTTGGCGGTCGCATATTTCCACGCGATGACCTATCGGCCCGAAGACCCGGAATGGGAAGGCCGAGACCGTTTCTATCTGTCGATCGGCCACTACGCGATCGCGCTCTACGCCGCGCTGATCGAGGCCGGCCTGATCGCCCGGGATGAAATTGGAAATTATGGCGGCGACGACTCGCCGCTGCCGATGTCAGGCATGGCGACCTATACGCCTGGCATGGAGATCTCCGGTGGCTCACTCGGCCAGGGCCTGACCATCGCGGTGGGCGCCTGCCTCGGGCTCAAACGCAAAGGATCGAAGAACTTCGTCTACAATCTGCTGTCCGACGGCGAACTCGGCGAAGGCGCGACGTGGGAAGCGGCGATGTCGGCGGCGCATTGGAAGCTCGACAACCTGATCGCCATTGTGGACGTCAACAATCAGCAGGCCGACGGTCCGTCGAGGGACGTGCTGTCGAGCGAGCCGGTCGACGGCAAATTCCGCGCGTTTGGCTGGCATACCCAACGCGTCGACGGCAACGACATCGGCGCACTGGTCGCAGCTTTCGACGCCGCTCGCGTATATGACGGCGCCGAGCCGCGGGCGATCATCTGCGACACGCTGATGGGCAAGGGCGTGGGATTCCTGGAGCAGCGCGAGAAGAACCACTTCATCCGCGTCGATGCGGACGAGTGGGATAAAGCGATCGCTGCGCTCGATTGGGAGAATGATCGATGAGCTACAAGAGAACATTCGCCAAGGTCGACGCGTCGAAGCCGCGGCTTAAGACATCGGCCATGATCGCTTCGATCGCAGGGGCAGATCAGAAGACCAAGCCTGCGCCGTTCGGGCATGCGCTCGTCGAACTGGCGAAAAGCCGTCCCGACATCGTCGGCATGACCGCCGATCTCGCCAAGTACACCGACTTGCACATCTTCGCCCGGGCCTATCCCGATCGCTTCTATCAGATGGGCATGGCGGAGCAGTTGTTGATGGGCGCCGCCGCCGGCATGGCGCGCGAAGGGTTCATTCCATTCGCAACCACCTATGCCGTGTTCGCCTCGCGACGCGCCTACGATTTCATCTGCCTGGCGATCGCCGAAGAGTGTTTGCCGGTTAAGATCGTGTGTGCGTTGCCGGGCCTCACCACGGGGTACGGGCCCAGCCATCAGGCCACGGAAGACCTCGCGATCTTTCGCGGGATGCCCAACCTGACGGTGATCGATCCCTGTGACGCTCTCGACGTCGAACAGGCCGTGCCGGCCATCGTCGCCCACGACGGTCCCGTCTACATGCGCCTGCTTCGCGGCGCCGTGCCGCTAGTGCTCGACGAGTATGACTACAAGTTCGAGCTCGGCAAGGCGAAATTCCTGCGCGACGGCGCGGACGTGCTCGTCATTTCGTCCGGTCTGATGACCATGCGCGCGCTCGAGGCGGCCAAGCAGCTCGAAGCCGATCGCATCGGCGTCGCTGTGCTCCACTGTCCGACCATCAAGCCGCTCGATGAGGCGACAATTCTCGAGGCCAGCGCAAAGACGGGACGCATGGTCGTCGTCGCCGAGAACCATACCATCAACGGCGGTCTCGGCGAAGCGATCGCCGGGTTGCTGATGCGCTCCGGCGCGCATCCTGCGTTCAAACAGATCGCGCTGCCCGACGCGTTCCTCGAAGCCGGCGCATTGCCGACGTTGCACGACCGATACGGACTTTCGTCCGGCGAGGTCGCCAAAGTTATCCGGGAATGGGTCTGATAGACAGCAACCTAATCTGACAGGGAGGCGACGTGATGGCGCACTTCTTTGCGACCGGGGTCGGCGCCCCGGAGGGTCCGGTATGTTTGCCCGACGGGTCCATGTATGTGACCGAAATGTCCGCAGCGACGCTGCAGGTCACGCGGCTATTCCCCGACGGCGGCCGGAAGCTGATCAAGCGCACCGGCGGCCGGCCCAACGGCCTGGCCGTGGACGGAGACGGCAACTTGTGGATCGCGGAGGCCGGTCTGCATGCGGTCCTGTGCATTGACGTCCAGGGGCGCGAGCTCCTGCGCATCGACCATGACGGGGAGCAGCCGCTCCGGCTTCCGAACGATCTGTGCTTCGGCAAGAACGGTCTTCTCTATGTGACCGATTCAGGTATGGCCGCAGAGGACTTCCTCGACGGTCAGAACTTCGCCGAGAACTACCGGAAGCTGCCTTGGGACGGACGCGTTTACGAACTCGATCCGGTCAAGGGAAAGGTTCTGCGCATCCTGGATCGCCGCATTCTGTTTACCAACGGCATCGCCTTCGGTCCGGACGACGCCCTCTACGCCAACGCCTCATTCACCGGCGACGTCTATCGGTACGACGTCTTCGGGACAGAGAAACCGATGCGCGAAGTTTTCGGCAATGTCCTGCAGCCCTTCGAAGGCGACGACTTTCGTGGGCCGGACGGGATGTGCTGGGGCGACGACGGTCGTCTCTACTGCACCGTCTACGGACAGCGGAACGTTACGGTTCTGAACAAGGACGGATCGCTCGCGGAACGGCGGCCGCTCGACGGCGAGAACCCGACCAATTGCGCCTTCGCCCTTTCCGGCAAGACGCTCCTCGTGACCGAGGTCGAGCGCGGCCGTGTGGAGGAACTCGCGACCTCATGCGGCGGGCTGCCGCTCCATTACCCCAGACTGGGCCTGCGCGCGCCGAATTGAAGACGTCACCGTTGGCGCCGGCCCGATAAAACGCGGCTCGGAATCGTCGGTGGCGAACACGTCGGAGGATGACCAATGCAGAAGACTACACGGCGGCGTTTCCTTGCGGCGGCGACAACGTTGCCTCTCTTCGGCGTTCTGCCGTCGCGCGCCAGCGCTGCCGAATTCAGATTGAAGTTCGCCACCGGCCAGGACCCCTCGCACCCCGTCAACAAGCGTGCGCAAGAAGCCATCGATCGCATCAAAGCAGCGACCGACGGTCGCGTCGAGATCAATCTCTTCCCGGCCAATCAGCTCGGCTCCGACACCGACCTCATCGGCCAGCTTCGCTTCGGCGCGGTCGATTACCTCAACATCGCCGGCGTCGTTCTGGCGACACTCGTTCCGCGCGCCGGCATCGTCAATACGGGCTTCGCCTTTCCCTCATACGATGTCGTTTGGAAGGCGATGGACAGCGAGTTCGGCGCGTATGTCAAGAGCGAGATCGAAGCGGCCGGCGTGTTGCTCGCCTGCAAGGCCTGGAACAACGGTTTTCGCCAGCTCACCTCAACAGCGCGCGAAATCCATACCCCTGACGACTTCAAGGGGTTCAAGATGCGCGTGCCCGCGGCGCCGATCCTGACAAGCCTGTTTCAGGCGCTGGGTGCCGGTCCGACCCCCATTAACTTCAATGAACTCTATTCCGCGTTGCAAACTAGGATCGTCGAAGGTCAGGAGAACCCGCTCCCGATCATCTCAACGGCCAAACTCTACGAGGTGCAGAAGTTCTGCAGCCTCACCAGCCACGTATGGGACCCCTACCTGATCCTCGCCAACCGCCGCTCGTTTTCGCGGTTGCCTTCGGACCTCCAGGCGATCGTCACCCGCGAACTCGACAAGGCCGCCGATGACGAACGCGCGGACACGATGGCGCTTTCCGAATCGTTGCGCGCCGATCTCACGGCGAAGGGCATGCAGTTCCTCGAAGTCGACAAACCTGCGTTCCGCACCGCGCTCGCCAAGACCACGTTCTACAAGGACTGGCGCGAGAAGTTTGGCGAGAAGGGTTGGGGACTCCTCGAAGCGGCGGTAGGCCCACTCGCATGACCGAGCCAGTCTCTCAAATACCCGTGTCGCCGCTTTCAGCGCGGCTCGACAAGTGGTTGGCGCTCATCACCGAGCCGCTGGCGGCGATGGCCGTCGTCGCGGAAGTGGTCATTCTTCTGACGGGGGTGATCGCGCGCTTCGGCTTCAATCATCCGCTCACCTGGTCGGACGAACTGGCTACGATCACGTTCCTATGGCTCGCCATGCTCGGCGCGGTGATCGCGCTGCGTCGCAGTCAGCACATGCGGATGACGGCCGTGCTGGACCGGTTCGCCGGAGCCACGCGCGGCGTTCTGGAGGCGATCGGGAGTGTGGCGCCCGTGCTGTTTCTCGCGATCGTACTTTCGCCCGCTGTTGATTTCGCGCAGGACCAATCGTTCGTGCACACGCCGGCGCTTGGACTCAACGACGCGCTTCGTGCGTCGGCTCTCCCGGTGTGCATAGCGCTGATGCTCGCGGCTAGCCTAATCCGCTGCTTGAATCATGGGGCTGCGCGAAGTCGTCATTGCGGCCGTCGTGCTGGCCGCCATTGCGGTCTCGCTCTACCTTTGCGCGCCGGCGATCAACGCGATCGGCAATTGGAATCTCGTCATCTTCTTTTTGTTGCTGCTCGGCGCAGGCGTGCTCGTCGGCGTGCCAATCGCGTTCTGCTTCGGCCTGTCTACCGTCGCATATCTGCTCGTCATTGGCGACACGCCGCTCGAGGTGATTCCCGGCCGCATCGACGAAGGCGTCAGTTCGCTCATTCTACTTGCAGTGCCGCTGTTCATTCTGCTCGGCTACCTCATCGTGATGACGCGCATGGCGACGGCGATGGTCAACTTTCTCGCCGCACTCGTTGGCCATGTCGAGGGTGGACTCGCTTACGTGCTGCTCGGCGCCATGCTGCTCGTCTCCGGCATTTCCGGGGCGAAGACCGCCGACATGGCCGCCGTCGCGCCTGTGCTGTTTCCCGACATGAAGAAGCGCGGCATTCATGAGGGCGAACTCGTTTCGCTTCTCGCAGCGTCAGGCGCTATGGCCGAGACGATACCCCCGTCCATCGTGCTCATCATCATTGGCTCGGTGACAGGCGTATCGATCGCCGCTCTGTTCACCGGCGGTATCCTTCCCGGCGTGGTGCTCGCGCTGGCGCTCGCAATCATCGCCCGCCGGCGGATGGCGGAGGGCGCGAGCGTCGATCGCGGCGTCGCGACGTTGCGGGAAATCGGTCGCACGCTCGTGGTTGCGCTGCCAGCCTTGCTGCTCCCTGTGCTGATCCGCGTTTCGGTCATGTACGGCGTCGCCACAGCGACCGAAGTTGCCACGATCGGCATCGCCTATGCGATCCTCGCCGGGCTCGTCATCTACCGGTCCTTCGATTGGAAGCAGGTCTATCCAGCGCTTGTCGGCACGGCCTCGCTCGCCGGCGCAATTCTCTTTATCATCGGCGCCGCGACGTCGATGTCTTGGGCGTTGACCCAGTCGAACTTCTCCCACGCGCTCGCGAACGCCCTGGCGCATGCGCCGGGCGGGGCCTACGGCTTTCTCGCGGGCTCCATCGTCCTGTTCATCGTTCTTGGCAGCGTCCTCGAAGGCATTCCGGCGATGGTGTTGTTCGGGCCGTTGCTGTTCCCAGTGGCGAAGCAGCTCGGCGTGCACGAAGTTCACTACGCAATGGTGGTGATCCTGGCGATGGGCATCGGCCTGTTCTCTCCGCCGTTCGGCCTCGGGTACTACGCGGCCTGCTCGATCGGTCAGGTGCATCCCAACGCGGCGCTGAAACGCATCTGGAGCTATATGGCGGCGCTGGTCGTCGGCCTCGTCATCGTCGCGTTGGTCCCTTGGATCTCCACCGGGTTCCTTCGATGACAGCTTAGGGCGGAGACCGCGCGTAGAGGCAACGCCCGCTTACCTGACCACTTCCGCCGTTCGCGGCCGCAACGCGCAACATCCGCTTCACGTCCAGTCGCTCATCCATTCCGAGGCGGTCATTTCTTGCCTTCGACCTCGCGAGGGATCATCAGCGTCGAGACGCGAGGTGCGACCGTGTAGGGGCTAAGCGCCCTTGAATGCGCAGAACAGCGCCAGCGTAGCGAAGCCCAAAAGCCGCGCCACTCTGCCGAACAAAAGGCGCGGCCGGCCCGCTGGGAACTAGGCGAGGTGCCGAGCCGACTCGACAGCCTGAAGCACCTGGCGCGTCGTCAAGGCCGACACACGGCGGGCAACGACCTGCTGCCGCCCATCGACCGTGCGCACGTTGCCCTCGAAGACCTGCGAGCCGAAACCGATCTGACGTTGCGCACGGGGACGCCTTGCGCAGCGCCGGCGTTCATCTGAGCAGCCAGCACCGGACAATCAGCCGCATTCGCGACGCGCTCCTTTGCAAGCTTGGCGAAAGGATCGCCCGGCTTTCCGAACAACGACGCCCGGCCGACAGGAATGGGCACGCGGCGTTCGTGGAGACCGTTATTTTTCCGTCCGGATCGCCGGTGCTGAAGAAAAGCGTGTTCGCGGCTGCCGGCATCGCCGGAATCAAGCCGATGAGCGCGACCGGAATTGCGAAAATTGCATGAGCTCTGGACATTCCCCTCTCCTGTATGAGATGGACTGACAGCCGACGACCGGAGATCGGGCAAATTGCCTACGGCGCTGTTCCGTAATGTCTACTGCACGAATACAATAACAAATTGCCGAGACAGCTATGCTCACTCGGCGTTCGTCAGGCCCACTATTATTAGGATACACTGACAGCGGGTCCAAGACTTGTCAATCACTTTTTCGTGATCGTGCTATTCCGCGCCGCCCACCCCTGAGTATCGACGCGGCGTTGTCCGCATGGTCGCATCGCTGGAGTTTTCAATCCTGTCTTGCGGCGCCATCCCCCTTCGGGAAGTCCTCGGCCGATCGCGAGCCTGTCGGCCCGAGGTTTTTGCGGCGACTTGGCGAGAGCGGGCGCGACGCGGCATCCGACCGGCGCGGCTATCCGCCCGACCGGGGCCTGTCCAGAATGTCGGGCCCGACGTCGTGGATGTCCCGCAAACCGCATAGGGCCATGGTGATGTCCAGCTCCTTGCGGATGATGTCGAGACACGCAGCGACGCCGGCCTCGCCCATCGCCCCGAGCCCATAGAGGAAGGCCCGGCCGATGAACACGCCCCTGGCCCCCAGGGCCAGCGCCTTGATGACGTCCTGGCCGGAACGAATTCCGCCGTCCATCAGCACTTCGATCCTGTCGCCGACCGCCGAGGCGATCGCCGGCAAGGCGGCGATCGACGACTTCGCGCCGTCGAGCTGCCGTCCGCCATGATTGGAGACGATCAGGGCGTCGGCCCCCGTCCGGGCGGCCTTTTCGGCGTCCTCCGGATCGAGGATTCCCTTGAGGATCAGCTTGCCGCCCCACCGTTCCTTGATCCATTTCACATCGTCCCAGGACAGCGTCGGGTCGAACTGTTCGTTGGTCCAGGCCGAGAGCGACGACAGATCGCCGACGCCCTTGGCGTGGCCGACGATGTTTCGGAACGTTCGCCGCTTGGTCCCCAGCATGGCGACGCACCAGCGCGGCTTGGTCGCCATGTCGACGAGATTGGCGATCGTCAGCCGCGGCGGCGCCGAAAGCCCATTGATGATGTCCTTGTGGCGCTGACCGAGGATCTGCAGATCCAGAGTCAGGACCAGCGCCGAGCATCGCGCGGCCTTGGCGCGGTCGATGAGATTGCAGACGAAATCGCGGTCGCGCATCACGTAAAGCTGGAACCAGAATGGGCGCGTCACGTGCTCGGCCACGTCCTCGATCGAACAAATGCTCATGGTCGACAGCGTGAACGGAACGCCCGCCTTCTCGGCGGCCCGGGCGGCGAGAATTTCGCCGTCGGCATGCTGCATGCCGGTCAATCCGGTCGGCGCCAGCGCCACCGGCATCGACGCCGGAACGCCCGCCATCGTGGTCGCCAGCGTCCGGTCGCGCATGTCGACCGCCACCCGCTGGCGCAGCTTGATGGGAATGAAGTCGGCCTCGTTGGCCCGGTAGGTGCTTTCGGTCCAGGAGCCGGAATCGCAATAGTCGTAGAACATTTTCGGGACGCGCCGTCTGGCGAGCGCGCGCAAGTCCGAAACCGACGTGATGGGCCGCGTCATGCGCGTTCCTTCCAAACTTGGCCGACGGCGCGAGACGACAGCCGCGGGCCCGATCGGACCTTAGCGTATCGCGGCTCTTTTGCCTGGTCCATCGACCGGACCGCGTCGCGCGGTCCGTGGCCTCCTGCGTCCGCCTGAAAAAAGGGACTCGGGAGGCGAGCGGGCGCGGCGTCGGCGCCCAGCCCTCGGCGCCCCGCGCCGGCCGGCCTCAGCGGAACCGGAACACGCCGGTCCGCTTGATCTCGGAATCTTCCAGTTCGCGCGTCACCGGCACGCGATATTCGATCACGCTCTCGAGCCGGTCGAGCGCCAGATAGGCCCGGCGCGGGTCGCCGACGAGAACGGTCGCGCCGCGCCGGGCGAGCGAGGCGAGCCAGTCGGTCGCGGCCGCGGCCAGGTCCTTTTCGTAGGCTGCGTCGCCGGCCAGAACGACGTCCCAGCCCTCGTCGGCGCCGATCAGGTTCTCGAGCCGGGCCGCGATCGCGACGCCGTTCTCGGCCGCGTTGGCCTCGATCGCGGCGATGGCGAAAGCGTCGATGTCCGAGGCCTGCGCCTCGGCCGCGCCGGCCAAGGCCGCGGCGATCGCCACGAGCCCCGAACCGGAGGCGAAATCGAGCGCCCGCTTGCCGCGGACCAGAGCCGGATTGTCGATCAGGTAGCGCGCCAGCGCCTGGCCGCCCGCCCAGGCGAAGGCCCAGAACGGCGGCGGCAGCCCCATCGCGCCGAGCTCCTCCTCGGTCTTCTTCCAGATCGGCACGGCTTCGTCGGCCAGCCTGAGCCGCAGCTCCGGAATCAGCGGCGGAGCGATGAGACGCGTGTTGGCGAGGACGAATTCGCGCTTCGCGTCGCGGCCCGGGCTCATCCCTTCCAGCGCAGCGCGGCGATGAGCGCGAACAGCCGGCGCGAAGTGGTCTGATCGATCACGACCTTGTCGGCGAGCCGCTGGGCCATCAGCTCGGCGCCTTCGTTGTGGAGCGCGGTGCGCTCGCGGTCGATCGCCTCGATCTGGCGCGGGCTCGCGGTCCGGATGGCGGAATAATAGGTTTCACAGCAGTGAAAATAATCCTTCAGCAGCGGCCGGAACGGGGTCAAGGAGACGACGATCGAGATCGCCGACTGGCCGTCCGCCGCCCGGACGTCGAAGGTGAGCTTCGATTCCTCCTGCGACACCACGAGCCGATAGGGGCCGTCGTCGCGCCCTGGAACGCCAAACACGTTCTCTTCGACGAGGTCGAAAATCGCGACCGCGCGCTCGTGGTCGAGATCGGGCGCGCCGCGCGCGATCGTCGCCTCGTCGAGGATGACCTCGATGAGACGGTCGCGGCTCTCGACCGCCTTCGGATTCATCGCCCCTTCACGCTCCCGTCCCCGCCTCGAGCCGCATTGCGACGGAGCGGGCATGCGCGTCAAGCGCCTCGGCCTTGCCGAGCGCCACCGCCGCCGGCCCCAGAACGCCGAGCGAACGCGCGTCGCATTTGAGCAGCGAGGTGCGCTTCATGAAGTCGAGCACGCTCAAGCCCGAGGAGAAGCGCGCCGAGCGCGCGGTCGGCAGGACGTGGTTCGAGCCGCCGACATAATCGCCGATCGCTTCGGGCGTATAGGCGCCAAGGAAGATCGCGCCGGCGTTCTCGATTCGCTCGCCGAGATCCTCCGCGTCGCGGGCGATGATCTCCAGGTGCTCCGGCGCCAGCCGGTCGACGAGCGGCAGGGCGGCCGCGAGCGAAGGGCAGAGGATGATCGCGCCGTAGTCGCGCCAGCTCGCGCCGGCGATCGCGGCGCGCGGCAGCGTCGCGAGCTGGCTTTCGACTTCCGCCGCGGCCGCGCGCGCGAGCGACCGCATCGTCGGTGATGAGGATCGACTGCGCCGCCTGATCATGCTCGGCCTGGGCGAGCAGGTCGGCGGCGACGAAGCGCGGATCGGCGCTCGAATCGGCGAGAATGACGACCTCCGACGGGCCGGCGATCAGGTCGATGCCGACGGCGCCGAAAACGCGGCGCTTGGCCGCCGCCACATAGGCGTTGCCGGGCCCGACGATCTTGGCCACGGGGGCGATCGTCTTGGTGCCATAGGCGAGCGCCGCGATCGCCTGCGCCCCGCCGATCCGATAGATCTCGTCCACGCCGGCGATGCGCGCCGCCGCGAGCACCAGCGGATTGACGCGCCCGTCCGGCGTCGGCACCACCATCGCCAGCCGGCGGCAGCCGGCCACTTTCGCGGGAACCGCGTTCATGACGACCGACGACGGATAGCTCGCCGCGCCGCCGGGGACATAGAGACCGACCGCCTCGATCGGCCGCCAGCGCCAGCCGAGCTCGACCCCGAGCGCGTCGGTGAACCGCATGTCGGCGGGCTTTTGCCGCCGGTGGTAGTCCATCACGCGTCGATGCGCGAGTTCGAGCGCGCCGAGCGCATTCGGTTCGCAAACCGCGACCGCGGCCTCGACCTCTCGGGCGCCGATCGCCAGGCCCATGGCGCCGACGTCGACCCGGTCGAAGCGCCGGGAATAGTCGGCGAGCGCATCGTCGCCGCGCGCGCGCACGTCGTCGATGATGGCGGCGACCACAGCGTCGACTTCGGCCGAGGACTCGCGCTTGGCGCCGAGCAGGTCGACGAACCGCCGCTCGAAATCAGCCGACCGCATGTCGAGCGCAATAGCCATCAGGAAGTCTCCGGCGCCGTTGCTTCAGACCGCCGACGCGTTCGAAAGCGCGTGGCCGGGACAAGCTTGCGCAGGTTGGCGCAGCCCCATGTCGCGAAGCTCGGCCTCCACGCATTCGACCTCGAGACGCACCAGCGATCCGTCGGCGAAAGCCAGGATGATCATGCCGGCCGGCGGATCGGTCTTTTCGAACGTCACCGCCAGAAGGTTGAGCACCGCGTCCTTGTTGGTGTCGTTCAATCCGAGATGGGCGACCTTCAGCACGCGGTCAAAACGCAGAACGCTCGCCACGCGCTCTTCCGGTCCGGTCTTTGCGCCCACCCAGTCATAGCGCATCCCGGCGACGACGAAGCGGCGCTGACTCGGCAGCCAGACCATGTCGGAGCGTTTGACGCAGGTATTCTGCACGTGGGCGGAAATGACGCCGAGGCCCTCGCGGTCGAGCGCGACAAGTTTGAGCGGTTGGTCGGGAGCGGGCATCGTTTCAGCCCGCGATCCGCGCGATTTCGGCCCCGCAGGCGCCGAGCTTCTCCTCCAGCCGCTCGAAGCCGCGATCGAGATGGTAGACGCGATTGACGATGGTTTCGCCTTCCGCCGCCAGTCCGGCGATGACCAGCGAAACCGAGGCGCGCAGATCCGTCGCCATCACCGGCGCGCCGCGCAGCCGTTCGACCCCGCTCACGATCGCGGTATCGCCTTCGAGCGAGATGCGGGCGCCGAGCCGCGCGAGTTCCTGCACATGCATGAAGCGGTTCTCGAAGATGGTCTCGGTGATGCGAGAGACGCCGCGCGCGCGCGTCATCAACGCCATGAACTGGGCCTGCAGGTCGGTCGGAAAGCCCGGAAACGGCGCGGTCGCGACATCGACCGCGGCGATTCCCGCGCCATTGCGCGTGACGCGCACGCCGCGATTGTCGCTGGTCACCGTGGCGCCCGCCTCCTCCAGAACGTCCAGCGCCTCGCGCAGCAGGTCTTCGCTCGCGCCTTCGAGCAGAAGGTCGCCGCCGGTCATCGCAACGGCGGTCGCGTAGGTTCCCGCTTCGATGCGGTCTGGCAGAACGCGATGGTGCGCGCCGTTGAGCCGGGCGACGCCCTGAATCTCGATCGTCGACGTTCCCGCGCCGCGGATTCGCGCGCCCATCTTGTTGAGGCAATCGGCGAGATCGACGACTTCGGGCTCGCGGGCGGCGTTGCGGATGAGAGTCGCGCCTCGCGCGGTGGAGGCCGCCATCATCGCCACATGCGTTCCCCCGACCGTCACCTTCGGAAACTCGATCTCGGCGCCGATCAGCCCCTTCGGGGCCTTCGCGACCGCATAGCCGCCTTCGATCTCGATCCGCGCGCCGAGTTTCTCCAGCGCCATCAGCAACAGGTCGACCGGCCGCGTGCCGATCGCGCAACCGCCGGGCAGCGAAACCCGCGCCTCCCCGGCGCGCGCGATGAGCGGCGCGATGACCCAGAAGCTCGCCCGCATTTTGGACACAAGGTCATAGGGCGCGGTCGTGTCGACGACCGTGCGGGCGCGCAAATGCGCGGTCTGACCGGAGCCCGCCTCCTCGCCGACCCGCTTGCCGTCGATCGAATAGTCGACGCCATGGTTGCCGAGAATGCGCGCCAGCTGACCGACGTCGGCGAGGCGCGGCAGGTTTTCCAGGGTCAGCGTCTGATCGGTCAGCAAGGAGGCGATCATCAACGGCAGCGCGGCGTTTTTCGCGCCTGAGATCGGGATCACGCCGTTCAGCTTGGCGCCGCCGCGAATTTGAATGCGATCCATTCCCCGTTCCTTCCGACCCCGATCCAATCGATTGAATGAAATCCGCCGCTCGCCCCAATGTCCCGACGTCAGCCCTTCGTATCCTGGGGCGCGGGCGCCGCATCTTCCGCGGACTGCGCCGGCGCCGCTGCGGCCGCGCGCGCGCGCTGCTGGGACTTGCGCCGCTTCAAATTCTCCCTCAGCGAGACGGACAGCCGGGTCCGCCGCCGATCCTGCGCTTTGTTCCCGGCGTCGTCCGGGCTCATGTCGTTCCTCGAGAAACCAATGGGCGGCCCCGAAAGCAGCCCGGAGCTCGACAGGGCCCGGGCTTGATAGGGCCAAGGAGGCCGGCCGAGCAAGCCCAATCGGGCGGAATGGGTCAGTTGTTCGACGCTCATTCGGCCCTTTCGATCAGGCTGGTCGCCGCGGCGCGCGCCTCGCGGGTGATTTCGGCGCCCGCCAGCATGCGGGCGATTTCCTCGCGCCGCTCGGCCGAACCGAGACGGGAAACGCGCGTGACGACGCGATCGCCGTCGCCGACGTTGGTTTTGACAATGCGGAAATGGTTCTGCGCCCGCGCGGCCACCTGCGGGGCATGCGTGACGGCCAACACCTGCGCCCGCGAAGCGAGTCGGGCGAGGCGCTGTCCCATCGCGTCGGCGACCGCGCCGCCGACGCCGGTGTCGATTTCGTCGAAGATCAGGGTCGGCGCCGTGCCCCGCTCGGCCAGGCACACCTTGATCGCCAGCAGGAAGCGCGCCAGCTCGCCGCCCGAAGCGACCTTCATCAGCGGGCCGAACCGCGACCCGGGATTGGTGCGGACCAAAAACTCCGACCGATCATAGCCGTCGGCCGACACGAGCGTCTCGTCGCGCCGCAAATCGACGCTGAACTGCGCGCGCTCGAGCTTGAGCGGCGGCAGTTCGGCGGCGACCGCCTTCTCGAGCTCGCGGGCGCTGCGCTGGCGCGCGGCGCTGAGCGCGCGCGCGGCCGCGCCGTAGGCGGCGCTCGCGCTGGCGACCTTGGCTTCGAGGCGCGCGACTTCGCCGCGGCCGACCTCGAGAGCGGTCAAATCGTCGGCGTATTTCTGCGCCACCGCCGGCAGGTTGTCGATCGGCGCCCCGTATTTGCGCCCCATCGCCCGCAGCGCGAACAGACGCTCCTCGCAGCGCTCCAGTTCGTGCGGATCGTATTGGCAGGCCTCGACCGCCTCCTCGACCGCGCGGGTGGCGCCCTCGAGCGCCTCGATCGCCTCATCCAGCGCCTTGACGCTCGGCTCGATCAGGCCAGGCGCCTGAGGCATGCGGCGCTGCAACCGGCGAGACAGGGAGAGAAGCACCGGCAGGATCGACGCATCCCCCGTCAGATGATCGCGCACGTCGCGGATGTCGGCGGCGACCTTCTCGCCTTGCATCATCGCCTGCCGCCGCGTCGCCAGCGCCTCCTCCTCGCCCGGCTGGACGGCGAGGCGCGACAATTCGTCATGGGCATGGCGCGCGAACTCGGCGTCGGCCTCCGCCGCCAGGACGCGGCGACGCTCGGCGTCCAGCGCCCGCTCGGCTTCGCGCAGGGCCGAGAAGGCCGCCCTCGGTGGTCTCGGCCAGCGGCCCCAGGCCGCCATAGGAGTCGACCAGCGCGCGGTGCGCCGCCGGGTCGGTCAGCGCGCGTTCGTCGTGCTGACCGTGGATCTCCACCAGAGCCGAGGCCAGCGAGCGCATGGACTGCGCGCTGACGCTCTGATCGTTGACATAGGCCCGCGTTCGCCCGTCGGCGAGTTGAACGCGCCGCAAGATCAGTTGGTCGCCAATCTCGATATCCTGGCCTTCGAGCAGCGCGTGCGCGGCATGGCCGGGCGGCAATTCGAACACCGCGGTCACCTGCCCTTGAGGCTGGCCATGGCGAACGAGGCCGCCGTCTCCTCGCGCGCCGAGCGCCAGCGACAGCGCGTCCAGGAGGATCGATTTGCCCGCGCCCGTCTCGCCGGTGAGGATCGTCAGGCCAGCGGAAAATTCGAGATCAAGCTGGTCGATCAGCACCACGTCGCGAATGGAGAGACGCGCGAGCATGCAAGCGCTCTGTCAGGACGGCACGACCGCGTGGTAGATTTTCGAGATCCACGACTTGGAGTCTTCTTGCGGCGAGAGCCCCTTGCCCTTCAACAGGGCGTAGGCGTCCTGGTACCATTGGCTGTCGGGAAAATTGTGGCCAAGGACCGCCGCCGCGGTTTGCGCCTCGGCGGTGATCCCCAGGCCCAAATAGGCTTCGACCAGACGATAGAGCGCCTCCTGCGCATGGCGGGTCGTCTGAAAGTACTGCAGCACGTTGCGGAAACGGTTGATCGCCGCGGTGTAATTGCGCCGGTTCAGGTAAAAGCGGCCAATCGACATTTCCTTGCCGGCGAGCTGATCCTCGGTGACCGTGATCTTGAACTTCGAATCTTCGACATATTCCGATTTGGGATACTTCTGCACCACCGCCTGGAAAGCCGCCAAGGCCTTGACGGCTTTGTCCTGATCGCGCGAGATGTCCGGGATCTGCTCATAGTAGGAATTCGCCTGCAGATACTGGACATAGTCGGCCTCCGCCGAGTTCGCGTATTCCTTCAGATAGCGATCGGCCGACGTTTCCGCGCCATCATAGTCGCTGGCTCGATAATCGGCGTAGATCGTCATCAACAGGCCTTTGCGAGCCCAGTCCGAACTGGGATATTGTTTGCCCAGGTCGGTGAATTTCTTCGCCGCGTCTTGCGGCGAGCCGTTGGCCAGTTTTTCGAGACCCTGATCGTAGAGCTTGCTCGCCGGGGTATCGGGCACGATCTCCATCTTGTACTTTTCGGCGCCGAACGGGTTGAACTGGTCAATCATCGAACAGGCGGAGGCGAAGAAGGCGATTGCGGCCAACGCGGCGGCGGCCGCGCTTGGCCGCGCCCGCGGCTTGCCGGCGCTGAATTGGATCATGCCGAATTCGACCTTGGCCATACTTGAGAACTCGTTGGGTTGCAGGATGGCGGGGCGCGTCGACCCCGCTTCGCGGCGAAGCGGCTGTTTACCCCAGTCCGGGCGCGGGCGCTACACGCCAAGAACGGCGCGCCAACGAGAAATGGCCGGCGATTGTGGCCGCAGGGAGTCATGGGCGTTCGAAAAAACTCGCCCGCTCAGCGTCTTGCCGAAGATCAGTCGGCGGCGGCGAAGGCGGCCGCGGCGGCGGGAACATGCGCCCCCGTTCCGAAACCCTTGAGGAAAGACTTCGACGCCGGCGCTTCAACGAATTCATAAGCCGACCGGCGCTCGAGCAAAGCCTGCAAGGCCATGGCGTTGAGTTTGTGGCCCGGGCGATAGGTCTGGTAAAGGCCGATGATCGGCGCGCCGGCAAGCGACAGATCGCCGATCACGTCGAGCGCTTTGTGGCGCACGAACTCGTCGGCGTAACGCAGTCCCTCGGGATTGAGAATCGCGTCGCCGTCGATGGCGACGGAATTCTCGAGCGAAGAGCCGAGCGCATGGCCCGACCGCCACAGCTCCTCGATCTCTCCGACGAACCCGAAGGTGCGGGCGCGAGCGATCTCGCGACGGAATGTCGCCGGATCGATATTGAATACCCGGCGCTGGCGACCGATCACCCTCGATTTGAAGTCGATCTCGACATCGACGCGGAAACCGCGCTCGGCCGGCAGAAACTCGGCGTGGGCCCCGCCGCACTCGACGCGGACCGGCTTGAGGACTTTGATATGGCGGCGCGGGCGCGATTGCTGGACGAGGCCGGCCTGATCGATGGCGCTGACGAAATCGCCGGCCGAGCCGTCCATGACCGGCGTCTCGGGCCCGTCGATTTCGATCAGCACATTGTCGATCTGCAGGCCGGAGATCGCGGCCAGAAGATGCTCGACGGTGCTGACGCTGGCGCCAGAGCCGTCGCCGAGCACGGTGCAGAGCGCGGTGTTGGTCACATTGGCCCGCTTGGCCTCCAGCAGACGTTCGCGCCCGCCCGGCAGACCCGTGCGCAGAAACACGACCCCGGAGTCCACGTCCGCGGGATGAAGGACCAGTTGGGCAGGCTCGGCCGAGTGGACGCCCGCGCCGTTGATCGTGACCCGATCGCGCAGCGTTGTCTGAAAGCCAAATCTCATCTTGAAAGCCCCGGACTTTCGCCCGGCCCCAGTTGCCCGCATCGGCCGCGCTTCGGAGCGAAAGTTCGTCCAAATTGCGGCCCGTGGTGTGCCAGGCAGAGTACGGGCGAGGGGCCACGAGGCCAAATCACCTTTGGTGAACAAAAATTACAATTCGACGAAAACAATATTCCATTGATATTTCATAATGTTATAAATTCTTCCGATCGACGTGGCGGCTGCGTGACGCCGCCAGCGGCCGCGGCGGAGGCCGCGGCCGGGGCACGGATGTTTCGGGGGCCGGCCGAATCAGTTGGGCTGTCGCCGCAGGAATGCGGGAATGTCCAGATGGTCGTCTTCCGCAACCGGGGGACGAGGGGCGGGGCGGCCGTGGGGGTCGAGAGCGCCCCCCGCCGCGCGTGGCGCATGGTGACGCGGCTGAGCCCGGACGATCTCGCCCTGGGCCGGCGGGGCGGCGAGCGGCCTGAGCACGGGCGGGGCGGGCAGCAATGGCGCGGCCGCCTTGGCCGCGGGCTCCTCGTCGCTGCGCGTGATGCCGAAGGCGGCCAGTTTCTCCAGCAGCGAACGGCGGCGGGTCTCGGGCGCCGGCGCGGCGACGCCGGCCTGCGCCTCTCGCATGGCGCGCAACTGATTTTGCGCCAGCTGGGGCAGGTCCTCGACCTGCGGCATTCGCGCGGCTCGGACGATCGGCTGTTCCGGCGCCGGCGGAATGAAGTGCGAATCCGCTTCTTCGCCATCCTGGCGGGGCTCGATCGGCTCCGGAAACGCCGCGGCAGCCGCAGCCGACTGGTTTTCCGTCTCGTTGACGCCCGGAGGCGTCATGGCGACCTCACTCGCCGCCGCCGCCGCTCGGGCTGGCGTCGGCACCGTGGCGCGCGCCCGCAGCGGGACTTCGGCCCGCGGTTGCACGATCACCGGCTCGATCTGCGCGATCGAGGCCTGATCGATGCCGGTTGCGACCACCGAGACGCGCACCACGCCGTCGAGCGACGGCTCGAACGTGGCTCCAAGGATGATGTTGGCTTCCTCGTCGACCTCCTGACGAATGCGGCTGGCCGCCTCGTCGACCTCGTACAGCGTCAGATCGTTGCCCCCGGTGATCGAAATGAGGAGGCCACGCGCGCCCCGCATCGAGGTCTCGTCGAGCAGAGGATTGGCGATCGCGGCCTCGGCGGCGAGCACCGCGCGCTTTTCGCCCGCCGCCTCGCCCGTGCCCATCATCGCCTTGCCCATCTCGCTCATGATCGAGCGGACGTCGGCGAAGTCGAGGTTGATCAGTCCCTCTTTCACCATCAGGTCGGTGATGCACGCGACGCCCGAATAAAGGACCTGATCGGCCATCGCGAAGGCGTCGGCGAAGGTCGTCTTCTCGTTGGCGACCCGGAACAGGTTCTGATTGGGGATGATGATCAGCGTGTCGACGGCCTTGTGCAGTTCGGAAATGCCGGTCTCGGCCACCCGCATGCGCCGTCCGCCTTCGAAATGGAACGGCTTGGTGACGACGCCGACCGTCAAGATGCCCATTTCGCGCGCCGCCTTGGCGATGACCGGCGCCGCGCCGGTTCCGGTGCCGCCGCCCATGCCGGCGGTGACGAAGACCATGTGCGCGCCGGCGAGGTGGTCGCGAATCTCCTCGAGCGCTTCCTCGGCCGCGGCCTTGCCGATTTCCGGTTTGGAGCCGGCGCCGAGACCCTCAGTCACCTGAAGGCCCATCTGGATGATGCGCTCGGCGCGTGAGGACGTCAGAGCCTGCGCGTCGGTGTTGGCGACGATGAAATCGACGCCGGACAATCCGGAGACGATCATGTTGTTGACCGCGTTGCCGCCCGCGCCGCCCACGCCGCAAACCATAATTCGCGGCTTCAATTCCCGGAGTTCGGGCGCCTTGAGATTTATCGACATTCTTGCCTCACTGGGTTGGGCGCCCGCCGGCGCCTAGTCGAATGCGTGAACGCTTGTCAATGAGGCCCTGCCGCCAGCGAAGGCCCCGAACGCTGATTAGAAACTCTCTTTCAACCACCGCCCGACCCGAGCCGCGTAACCGCCTTCCTCGTGCGCCTGACGCGAAACGTGGCGCGCCGGTTCGCAAAATTCGAGACCCGCCATCTGCGGATAGACCATCAGACCAACGGCCGCCGCAAAGGAGGGGCTCTTGCCGGATTCCGGCAGGCCCTCGATTCCGAGCGGCCGGCCGATGCGCGCCTGATTGGAAATGATCGCGCGGGCGAGTTCCGGCATCCCGGTCAGTTGACACGCGCCGCCGGTCATCACGAGCCTGCGGCCGGCCTGCGCGGCGTGGCCGGAGGCGCGAAGCCGATCGCGCACGAGCTCGAGGATCTCCTCGACGCGGGGCCTGATGATCCGCAGGAGTTCGGACTTCGGGAGATGGCTTGGATGGTCCATGTCGTCGCCGAGCCGGTGGATGGCGATCGATTCGCGATCGTCGGACGCCGAGGCGGTGCAGGCGCCATAAAGCGTCTTGAGGCGCTCGGCGTCGGCGATCGAGACATTGAGCCCGCGCGCGATGTCCCGCGTCACGTGAATGCCGCCGACGGCCACGGCGTCGACATGAATTAGCCGCCCGCCGGAGAACACGCCCACGGTCGTCGAACCGCCGCCGAAATCGACCACGGCGGCGCCGAGCTCGGCCTCGTCGTCGACCAGCGTCGATAGTCCGGCGGCATAGGGCGTCGCCACCATCGCCTCGACGCGAAGATGGCAACGTTCGACCGCCAGCATCAGGTTGCGCGCGGTGGCGAAATCGCACGAGGCGATGTGAAGGTCGGCGCCGAGCTCCGCGCCGATCATGCCTTTGGGATCGCGGACGTCGCTCGCCGCGTCGAGCCAGAATCCGGTCGGGAGCGCATGCAGGACCGTTCGCCCGGGCTGGACGTTCGCCGCCGCCGCGGCCTCGAGAACGCGATGAATGTCGTGCTCCGAAACCGTCTTGCCGCGCAAGGACACACTGGCGGAGAAACGTCGCGAGGCCAGCAGTCCGCCGGACATGTTGACGATGACGCCGCCGACCTCGACGCCGGCCATGCGCTCGGCCGCGTCGATCGCCAGGCGGGCGGCCTGTTCGGCCGCCTGGAGGTCGACGACCGCGCCGCCTTTGACGCCGTTCGAGCGCTGGTGTCCGATGCCGAGCACCTTGCACCGATGGGTTCGGCCACGCAGGGAATCCGAAGGCTCCATCGGCGTCAGCCGCGCGATCAGGCACACGATCTTCGAGGCGCCGACGTCGAGCACCGAGAGGATCGCGCTCTTTCGCGCGGGAATCTGACGCATGCGTGGCGGCAGCGGCTTGAAGCTCATGGCCGCGCGCCCTTCTTGGCATGGGCCTCGGTCCACGCCGCCGCCGCGTCCTGCGAGAGGCGGACGAACACTCGCCCCGGAACGCGCATGTCAATGGCGAGAATGTCGCGCTCGAGGATGCGTGACTGACGCTGGAGAGCGAGAAGGGTCGAGATCGCCGACTTTGGATCGACTTCCGGCAGTTTGACCTCGATTCCGGACTTCAGCTTGAGATTCCAGCGGCGCTGTCCGATCAGGACGCCCGCTTCGACGCGGGGCCTCAGTTCCTCCATCGCCTGGAGAAGCCCGGTGAATTCGCGCACGCGCGCATTGGCGCCTTCGCCGACGACAAAAGGCATATCGACATAGCGACCGTCGTGCAGGCCGTCGATCGGCTCGCCGTCGGCGGCGATGACGCGAACCTGCCCGTCCATTTGCCAGACGCCGTAAGGCGTACGTTCGACGATATCGATCACGATCTGATGCGGATAAAGCTTGCGCACGCTCGCCTGCTTCACGAGCGGATTGGATTCGAGGCGCGCGCGCGCCTCGGCGACATCAAAAAAGGGCAGCGAACTGGTCGAATTGATCCCGGCGATCGAGAGGATCCGCGACTCCGTCATATGGGTCGCCCCGGACACGGTCACGACGTCGACGCCGAAGCCGAGCGATCGGGCGAGGAAGTCGCCAACGCCGCCGTGGCGCGCCGCGAACTCATGAAGTTGCCCGCCGCGCATCGCGCCCAGACCCGCCGCAGCGAGGAGAACGGCGAGGATGAGGGCGATCTCCAGTCCGAGCGGCGCCGGGCGGTTGAGGAGAGCGCGCCAGCGCCTGAATCCGCCGGCCGAACGCTCCCCGCGCAGCAGGACCTTGAGCGGGCGCGCGTCCAGTGGAACGCCGGCCAGCGCGGGCCTGGCGTTCTGTTCCCATCCGAGCGCTTCGCTCAACGATCGCACGACGCGTCCTCCACCATCCAGGCGACCAGCTCGCCAAACGACAGGCCCGCGTGGGCCGCCATCTCCGGCACAAGCGACGTTTCCGTCATGCCCGGCTGCGTGTTGACCTCGAGACACACAAGCTCGCCCTCTTCGCCCTTGGTCTCGTCGAACCGGAAATCGGCGCGACTCACGCCGCGACAACCCAGGGCCCGATGGGCCCTCAGCGTCAACTCTTGGACCTTATGGTAAATATTCGGTTTAATCTTTGCGGGAAGGACATGTCGGGAGCCGCCTTTCGCGTATTTTGCGTCGTATCCGTAGAACGCTTCGGAAATGGGTTGGATTTCGATGACTCCGAGCACGCGCTCGCCCATCGTCGCGCAGGTCAGTTCCTTGCCGTCGACGAATCGCTCGGCGAGCACCCTGTCGCCGTAGGGCCAGTCCTCGCGCCCGACCTCCTGCGGCGGATGCGGGCGGTCCTGCTTGACGATCACGACGCCGAACGACGACCCCTCGTTGACGGGCTTGAGCACATAGGGCGGCTCCAGGACATGGCGGCGCGCGGCCTCGTGACGGTCGACCATGATTCCAAAAGGGACCGGAATCCCGGCCGCCTCGAGCACGATCTTGGCGAGGTCCTTCTGCATCGCCAGCGCGGACGCCAGGACGCCGGAATGGGTGTAGGGGATGCGCAGGATTTCGAGCACCCCCTGGATCGTTCCGTCCTCGCCCACCCGTCCGTGCAGGGCGTTGAAGGCGACGTCGGGCCTGAGCCTGGCCAGCGTGTCGGCGATGGCGCGATCGACGTCGAGGCGCGTGACGCGATAGCCGACCGCCTCGAGCGCTTCGGCGCAGCCCCGTCCGGAGTTGATCGAGACCGGACGCTCGGCCGACCAGCCGCCCATCAGGACCGCGACATGCTTCATCGTCCGCCATTTCCCTAACGTTCCGCCAACCGGCAAAGTTAAGTTAGAATTAAGTCCCGGGACCTAACAATTCCTTAACCCGAGGGGCCTGGCGTTGGGGAAGATGGCGGAAAAATAGCTGAATTGCGCCGGCGCCGAAGGTCAACGCCGGCCGGCCGGCGGGTCTAGATTGCGTCAAGACCTCGCCGCGCCGATGCGCATGATCTCCCATTCGAGGGCAACCCCGCTGCTTTCGAGGACCCGGCGCCGCACCTCCTCGCCGAGCGCTTCGAGGTCGGCGGCCGCCGCCTGCCCGAGATTGATGAGAAAGTTGCAGTGCATGGCCGACACCTGCGCGTCGCCGCGGCGCAGGCCGCGACAGCCAGCCCTGTCGATCAGCTCCCACGCCTTCAACCCGGCCGGATTCTTGAACGTCGAGCCGCCGGTCTTTTCGCGGATCGGCTGCGAGGCTTCGCGCGCGCGGGTGATTCGCTCCATTTCGGCGCGAATCGCCTCGGGGTCGCCCGGCCGGCCCTGCAATGTCGCGCTGGTGAAGATCACGTCTTCCGGCGCCGAACTGTGACGATAGGACAAGCCGAGGTCCGCGTTGGAGAAGGTCCGCCGGGCGCCGGAGCGCTCGACGCCCCGCGCCTCGACCAGCACGTCCTTGATCTCGCCGCCGTGAGCGCCGGCGTTCATGCGCAGCGCCCCGCCGATCGAGCCTGGAACGCCGCGCAGGAACGCCAGGCCGTCGACGCCGGCCTCGGCCGCCGCCTTGGCGACGCGCTGATCGGGCGCGGCGGCGCCGGCGACGACTTGCGCCCCGGCCCTGCATTCGATCGTCCCGAAGCCTCGCCCGCCGAGGCGCACGACCACCCCCTCGACGCCGCCGTCCCTGATGATCAGGTTCGAGCCCAGTCCGATCGCGGTCACCGGAATCTCGCGCGGCAGCGCGCTCAGGAAATAGGCCAGATCGTCCGCGTCGGCCGGCGACGCCAGGACCTGCGCCGGCCCGCCGACCCGAAACCAGGTGGTCTCGGCGAGCGGGGCGTTGGCGACGAGGCGCCCGCGCAGCCGCGGCGCGAGCGCCCTCAGATCGGCGACGATGTCTGGAAAGCTCATCGACTCAGCGCCGCTCTCAGGTTCTATCGAGCGCGGCCAGCTGGCCAGGCAGCGCATAGGCCCATTGGGTGATGGTGCCGGCGCCGAGAAGGATGACGAGATCGCCGGGCGCGGCCAGCGAGCGCACCAGGCCGGCGAGCCTGTCGGGCGAAGGCAGAACAAGCGCGTGCCGGTGGCCGTGGGCGCCGATCGCGGTCGCCAGCGCGTATTTGTCCATGCCCTCGATCGGCGGTTCGCCGGCCGCATAGACATCGGCGACGATCACGCTGTCGGCCTCGTTGAAGCAGGTGGCGAAGGCGTCGAACAGCGACGCCAGGCGGGTGTATCGATGCGGCTGCACGACGGCGATCACCTTGCCGCTGGTCACGGCGCGCGCCGCCGCGAGGACCGCGCCGATTTCGACCGGATGGTGGCCGTAGTCGTCGTAAATGGCCACGCCGTTCCATTCGCCGGTGCGGGTGAAGCGCCGCCTGACGCCGCCGAAGGCGCCGATCGCGCCGCGGATGACGTCGGCCGGCGCGCCGAGCTCGTGCGCGACCGCGATCGCCGCCGTCGCGTTGAGCGCGTTATGGCGGCCCGGCATCGGCAATGCGAGATTGTCGATGAAGGTCGCCTGTCCCCTCGCCCGCTCGCGGATCAGGACCGAAAAGCGGGTCGTCCCGCCGGTCAGGTCGACATCCATCAGGCGCACGTCCGCCTGGGGATTTTCGCCATAGGTCAAAACCCGGCGATCCTCGATGCGCCCGACCAGCTCCTGCACGGTCGGATGATCGAGGCACATCACGGCAAAACCGTAGAACGGCAGGTTTTCGATCAGCGCCAGAAACGCGTCCTTGATCGCGTCGAATGTCTTGAAATGGTCGAGATGCTCGGGGTCGATGTTGGTGACGATGGCGATGTCGGCCGGCAGCTTCAGGAACGTGCCGTCGCTTTCGTCGGCCTCGACCACCATCCAGTCGCCGGCCCCGAGCCGCGCATTGGCGCCATAGGCGTTGATGACGCCGCCGTTGATGACGGTCGGATCGAGCCCGGCGGCGTCGAGCAGGGTCGCTGTCAGCGCCGTCGTCGTGGTCTTGCCATGCGTGCCGCTGACCGCCACGCAGCGCTTGAGGCGCATCAGCTCGGCGAGCATCTCGGCGCGGCGCACGACCGGGATCCGCCGCGCGCGCGCCGCCGCCAGCTCGGGATTGTCGCGCTTGATCGCGGTCGAGACGACGACCACCGCCGCGGCGCCGAGATTGGCCGCGTCATGGCCGACGAACACCGTCGCGCCCAGTTCGCGCAGCCGCTTGACGTTGGCGTTGTCGCTGGCGTCCGAGCCCTGCACCTTGTGGCCGAGATTGAGCAGCACCTCGGCGATGCCCGACATGCCGATGCCGCCGATGCCGACAAAGTGGATGGGGCCGATTTCGCTCGGCAGCTTCATGCCCGAATGTCTCCCGCGAGGGCCGGCCGATCGGCCCCGACTCATGCGCGGGAGGGAATAGGGCAGTTCGGGGGATTTGGGAAAT
>CAWAIM010000060.1:0-19236 GCA_963781895.1 uncultured Alphaproteobacteria bacterium | reverse complement strand
GCGCGCCGATCGGATCGGCGAGACGATGCAGCCGGTCGGCGGCGGCCTGCGCGAAACGCAAGAGCACGGCCCGGCGGCTCGCGGGCGCCATGCGCTGGAGATCCGCTTCGCGCAGGATCTCCGCCCCATAAGGATCGGCGACGATGAGGCCGGCCTCGAGGGGCATAATTTGCGTTGGGGTATGCTCGGAAATGGCGAAATAGAGCCGGTCGCAGCAGGTGGTGTAGTCGCGCCATTTGCGGTCGGCGCGAAAGTCGGCGGGCGACGATTTGATCTCGACGATCAGCACTTCGCCTTCGCCATTGACGGCAACGATGTCGGCGCGGCGCCCGTCGACGAGCGGCAGCTCGGTCAGGCTCGAAAAGCCGCGCGCCCGCAACAGACGCCGCACCCCGCGGGCGATCATGAGCGCGGTCTCGGACTGACGGCCGTCGGCGGGGAGAACGGGCCACTCATCACGCATGTCAGACGCCTTTCGCGTCGGCGAGGATCATTTCCGCCGCTTTTTCCGCGATCATCATCGTCGGCGAGTTGGTGTTGCCCGATGTGATGCGCGGCATGACCGAGGCGTCCGCGACACGCAGCCCGTCGACGCCGAAGACCCTCAAGCGCTCGTCGACCACCGCGGACGGATCGTCGGCGCGGCCCATCTTGGCCGTGCCGACAGGATGGAAAATCGTCGTCCCGACATCGCCGGCCGCCTTCATGAGCTCCTCGTCGGAACGCAAATGGGCGCCGGGTTTCAGCTCCCTCGGCGCATGGCGCGCCAGCGCCGGCGCGCCGGCGAGCCGACGCGCGAGGCGGATCGAATCCGCCGCGACGCGACGATCCTCGAATGTGGACAGATAATTGGGCCGGATGCAGGGCGCGGCGCGCGGATCGGAGCTGGCCGCGTGGGTTGATCCACGACTTGTCGGCCGCAAATTGCACACGCTGATCGTTATCGCCGGAAAATTGTGCAGCGGCTCGCCGAAACGCTCGAGCGACAAGGGTTGCACATGAAACTCGACGTTGGCGGTGGCAAACTCGGGCGAGGACTTGGCGAACATGCCAAGCTGGGACGGCGCCATGGTCATCGGGCCGCGCCGGCGCAGCGCGTAGTCCAGCCCCATCAGCATTCGCTTGACATAGGATTGGTAGTCGACATTGAGCGTTCGCGCGCCCTCGATGCGGAAGATCGTGCGCAGCTGCAGGTGGTCCTGCAAATTCTCGCCGACGCCGGGGAGCGCATGCAAGGTAGAGACGCCGATCTTCCTCAGCGCTGCCGGATCGCCGACGCCGGAGAGCTCCAACAAATGCGGCGATCCGATCGCGCCGGCGGTTAGCAGCACTTCGCCCCGCGCCCGCGCTTCGCAGCTCGCGCCGCCGCGGCGATAGCGCACGCCCACGGCGCGGTGCCCGTCGAACAAAATCCGCTCGGTCTCGGCTCGATCGACGAGGCGCAAATTCGGACGATCGAGGATCGGTTTGAGAAATCCGGCCGCCGCGCTCCAGCGACGGCCACGCCGCTGGTTGACCTCGAAATAGTCCGAGCCTTCATTGTCGCCGCGATTGAAGTCGTCGACCTTGGGGATGCCGATCTCGACGCCCGCATCGCGCACGGCGTCCAGGATTGGCCAGGAGATGCGCGGACGCTCCACCCGCCATTCCCCGCCCGCCCCATGCATGTCGCAGGCCCCGGCGTGGTGGTCCTCCTGGCGCAAGAAGTAAGGCAGCACGTCGTCCCAGCTCCAGCCCGTGAGACCGAGCTGGCGCCAGCCGTCGTAATCGGCCGCCTGGCCGCGCATGTAGATCATGCCGTTGATCGCGGAGGAGCCGCCGAGGACCTTGCCGCGCGGATAGGCGATCGAACGGCCGTTGAGGCCGGGTTCCGGCGCGGTCTTGAACAGCCAGTCCGCGCGCGGATTGCCGATCGCGAACAGATAGCCGACCGGAATATGGAGCCAGATCCAGTTGTCGTTTCCGCCGGCCTCGATCAACAGCACGCGATTACGCGCATCGCGGGTGAGCCGGTTGGCGAGCACGCAGCCCGCCGAGCCGGCCCCGACGACGATGTAGTCGTAAGTCTCCGACACGCTCATGACGCGACGCTCCAGCACGCGACGTCGCGCCCCTGCTTGCGCTCCAGCGACGGCTTTTCGGCGCGGCAGCGGTCGAAGACCAGGGGACAGCGCGGATTGAACGGACAACCAGGCGGGGGGGCGATCGGCGACGGCGGCTCGCCCGTCAGCAGGATGCGCGCGCGCTTGGCCGTCGGATCGGCGACCGGCGTCGCCGAGAGGAGAGCGCGGGTGTAGGGATGCTGCGGGGAAAGAAAAATCGCGTCGCGCGAACCCAGTTCGACGGCGTGGCCGAGATAGATCACCAGAACCTCGTCGGCGATGTGGCGCACGATTGAGAGATCGTGCGCGACGAAAACATATGCGAGCTTGAATTCCTCCTGCAGGCTGGCCAGCAGATTGAGGACCTGGGCGCGGATGGAGACGTCGAGCGCCGACACCGGCTCGTCGAGCACCAGGATCTTCGGCCTCAGCACGAGCGCGCGGGCGATGGCGATGCGCTGGCGCTGGCCGCCGGAAAACATGTGCGGATAGCGATGATAATACTCAGGGCGCAGGCCGACCTTGTCCATCATCGCCAACGCCGCCGCCTTGCGCTCGGCCGCGCTCATGCGCGTGTTGACGAGCAGCGGCTCCTCCAGCGCCTTGCCAATCGTGCGGCGCGGGTTGAGCGAGCCGTAAGGGTCCTGGAACACGATCTGAATTTCCTGCCGCAGGCGCCGACGCGTCGCCGGGTCGGCGCGCGCCACGTCCTCGCCTTCGATCAGCAGCGCTCCGGCGGTCGGTCTCTCGATCAAGGTCAGGAGCCGCGCCAGCGTCGATTTGCCCGAACCGGATTCGCCGACGACGGCCAGGGTGCGGCCCGCTCGCAGCGAGAACGACACGCCGGCGAGCGCCTTGACCGTCGCAGACGGCCCGAACATGCCGCGCGACGCCGCGTAATCGCGGGTGAGGCCCCTGGCTTCGAGAACCGCGCTCACGAGGCCGCTCCTTCCATTCGGGCCGCGATCGGAATCCCCCGGGTCAGCGGCGCGTGACAGAGCGCCAGGCCAAGTTCCGCCGGCGCGCGGCGCGGCGCGACATGATGGCAGGCCGCGTAGGCGAAGCCGCAGCGCGGAGAGAACAGGCAGCCGCGCGGGCGGTCGAAATGGCCCGGGACCATGCCCGGAATGGCCGGCAGGCGCCGCTCCGTCGCTCGTTCCGGCAACGCGGCGAGCAGGGCGGCGGTATAAGGATGATGTGGATCGTCGAACAGTTCGCGCGTGGCGTTGGCCTCCACCTGCTGGCCCGCATATTGGACGACGACGCGGTCCGCCGTCTCGGCGACGACGCCCATGTCGTGGGTGATGAGCACGAGTCCCATGCCGTTGTCGCGCCGCAGCGCCAACAGGAGATCGAGAATCTGCGCCTGAATGGTCACGTCAAGCGCCGTCGTCGGCTCGTCGGCGATCAACAGCTTGGGCCGGCCGGCGAGCGCCATGGCGATCATCACGCGCTGGTTCATGCCGCCCGAAAGCTGATGGGGAAAGGCGCGCGCCCGGCGCTCGGGATCGGATATGCCGACTTCGGCCAGAAGTTCGACGACGCGCTTGGCGCGGCCGGCGCGGTCGAGGCCGAGATGCGTCGTCAACGCCTCGCCGATCTGAAATCCCACGGTGAAGCATGGATTGAGGGAGGACGTCGGCTCCTGAAAAATCATCGCCATGTCCCCCCCGGCTAGGCGACGACGCTGTCGCGCGGACATCGTCAGGAGATCGGCGCCGTCGAACGCCATGCTGTCGGCGGCGACGCTTGCGGTCGGTGGAAGCAGCCCCATCACGGCCAGCATCGCGACCGATTTGCCCGAGCCCGAACTCGCCGACAATCGCGAGCACCTCGTCGCGATCGAGCGTGATGTCGAGCCCGTCCACCGCCGTGAACGCGCCTTGCCGGGTGGCGAAGGCGACGGAGAGATTGCGGATTTCGAGCAGATTCGCCACCGTCAGCTCCGCCGCATCTTGGGGTCGAGCGCGTCGCGCAGGCCGTCGCCAGCGAGATTGATCGCGACGACGGTGACGAGGATGGCGAGCCCCGGCAACGTGACGATCCAGGGATCGGAGCGGATGAACTCGCGCGAATCGGCCAGCATCGAACCCCATTCCGGCGTCGGCGGCTGGGCGCCGAGACCCAGAAATCCAAGACCGGCCGCCTCGAGGATCGCGTCGGAAACCCCGAGCGCCGCCAAAACTATGAGCGGCGCCAGACAATTGGGCAGCACCGTCGAAAAGGCGAGCCGCAATGGGCCGACCCCGGCGACGCGGGCCGCCGTCACGTAATCCTTGTTGAGTTCACCGAGGGCTGAGGCGCGGATCAGCCGCACGTAGCGCGGCAGATACACAATGGTGACGGCGACGATGGTGTTGGCGAGGCTCGGCCCCAGCACCGCGACGACGAGAATCGCGAGCACCAGGCTCGGCACCGCCATGATCAAATCCATCAGACGCGAGACGATGACGTCGACGATGGGGCCGGCCATCGCGGCTGCAAGGCCAAGGACGACCCCGATGACGAACGACACGCCCATCACGGATAGGCCGATGAACAGCGACACCCGGGCCCCGAAGATGAGCCGCGACAGCATGTCGTGGCCGTCGCCGTCGGTGCCGAGGACAAAGCGCCAAGAACCGCCCGCGTCCCAGACCGGCGGCGCGCGCACGGCGTCGCGGAATTGTTCGATCGGCGAATGGGGGGCGACGATGTTCGCCGCCAGCGCCAGCGCGGCGATGAGGGCGAATACGGCAAGGCCAACGACGGCGCCCCTGTTTTCACGAAAAGCGGCCCAGAAGGCGGCGAGCGGCGCGGGCTGCGCCAGAACGGCGATCGCGGTCTCGTCGGCCGGAAGCGATCGCAGCGCGGCCGCGTCAATGGGCATGGCGGATTCTCGGATCGATCGCGCCATAGATGAGGTCGACGATCAGGTTGACGAGAATGACGATCGCGGAGACGAGCATCACCCCACCCTGCAGCGCGGGATAGTCTCGCCGCTCTATCGATTCGATCAGCCATTTGCCGACGCCGGGCCAGGAAAAGATCGTTTCGGTCAGCACCGCGCCAGCCATCAGCCCGGATACGGAGAGGCCGATCACCGTGACCACCGGCAGGAGCGCGTTACGTAAAGCGTGAATGCCGATGACCCGGCTCGGCGACAGGCCCTTGGCGCGCGCCGTGCGCACGTAGTCTTCGCTCAGGACCTCGAGCATCGAGGAGCGGGTCATGCGGGCGATCACCCCGAGCGGCACGGTGCCGAGCACGATCGCGGGGAGGACGAGATGGCGCAACGCGTCAAGGAACGCGCCCGACTGGCCGGACGTCAACGCGTCGATGGTCATGAAGCCGGTCGGCTGGTCGAAATAATAGTTGACGAGATCGATTCGTCCCGAGACGGGCAGAAGCCCGAGCCTGACCGAGACGAACATGATCAAGAGCAGGCCCCACCAGAAGATCGGCATCGAATAGCCGAACAGCGACACGGTCATCAGCGCCTGGTCGAATACGCTGCCGCGCTTGACCGCCGCGATTACGCCGGAGGGCACGCCGACTGAAACTGCAATCAGCATGGCGAAGCATGACAGTTCGAGCGTCGCAGGAAAAAGGGTCAGGAATTCCGTGAGCACTTTCTGCTGCGTCGACAGCGATACGCCGAAATCGCCGTGCACGAGACGCCACACGTAGTCGACAAACTGCTTCCAAACCGGCTGATCGAGTCCGAGCTGGTGGCGAAAGAGCGCGAGCCGTTGCGGCGAAATGCCGTGCTCACCGACCCGCACCTCGACCGGATCGCCTGGAACAAGCCGAATCGCGACGAACGTAAGGAACATCAGCGCCAAAAACGTCGGAATCGTCAGCGCGACGCGGCGAAGGAAATAAATAACCATGGCCGATCCAAAAACAGCGGGCCCTTCCCCCTTCCGGAAGCGGGGCCCGAACCGGCTCTAATTCAGGTCGACGCCTTCAAACGCGTGCGTTCCGAGCGGGCTCTGCTTGTAGCCGGTCACGTTCGAGCGCATGGCTTCGTAGACCGTCGAGTGGGCGAGGAGAAGTTCCGGCGCTTCCTCATGCTCGATCTCCTGCATGCGCTGATAGAGCTTGGCGCGCTCCGCCTGATCGGCGATCACTCGCGCCTTGACCAGGAGGTCGTTGAATTCGGCGTTGCACCACTTGGGGATGTTGTTGGACGCCGGCTTGCCGTCCGTGCAGCCGTCGAGGAAAAAGAAATTGTCGGGGTCCCCGTTGTCGCCCGTCCATCCGAGCTGCGCGGTCATGTCTTCGCCCGCTTGCGCGCGTTTGCGGTACTCGCCCCACTCGTAAGTGACGAGCTTGGCGTTGACGCCGATTTTGGCCAGATCGGCCTGCATCATTTCGCCGATGCGCTTGCCGTTGGGATTATAGGGCCTCTGGACCGGCATGTACCAAAGATCGATGTCGAGCGGCGTATGGACGCCCGCTTCCGCAAGCATCGCCTTGGCCCTGGCGGGATCGTAGGGATAGTCGACGATCTTGTCGTCATAGGACCACATCGTCGGCGGGATCAGCGTCTTCGCCTTCTCTCCGGCGCCGAGATAGACGTCCTTGATGATCGCGTCCCGGTCGATGGCCATGCTGAGGGCCTGGCGCACTTGCTTTTTGTCGAGCGGCGGCTTGGTCACGTTGAATGCCCAGAATGCGATGTTGAGGCCGGGCGCGCTGATCACCTTGAGAGACGGATCCTTCTGCATTTCAGGCAGATCCGCCGGCTGGGGATAGGCGTTGATGTGACATTCGCCGGCCTTCAGCTTCGCATAGCGGGATGTCGCGTCGGGCGTGATGGCGAAGACCAGGTCGTCGACTAGCGCCTTTTCGCCATAATAGTCCTTGTTCGCCTTGTAGCGGATCACCGAATCCTTTTGATAGGCGACAAATGAGAATGGCCCGGTTCCCACTGGCGCCTGGTCGAACTGCTCCGGCGTTCCCTTCTTGAGCAGGAAGTCGGCGTATTCCTTCGAGCCGATCGCCATGAAGTCCATGGCCAGATTGGCGAGGATGGCGACGTTCGGCGCTTTCAGCTTCATGACGACGGTGTAGTCGCCCTTTTTTTCGACCGAATCGAGCAGGTTCGGCATGTCCATGTCCTCGAAATAGTCGTACTTGCCGCCGGAGATCTTGTAGTAGGGATTGTCCGGCTTCCACTGTCGGTCAATCGAGAACAGCACGTCGTCGGCGTTGAAGTCGCGGGTCGGCTTGAAGTCCTTCATGGCATGGAACTTGACGCCCTTGCGCAGATGGAACGTGATTGTCTTGCCGCCGTCCGCGATCTCCCAACTTTCGGCGAGGCCCGGGACGACCTCCGTCGTGCCGCGTTTGAATTCGGTCAGGCGATTATATACCGGGCGCGCCGCGTCGAAGCTGGTGCCGGTCGTGTTGATGGCGGGAGTGAAATTCTCGGGGCTGCCCTCAGAGCAATAGACCAGGGTCTTGGCCGATGCCGCGCCCGCGCCGATGAGGGAGGCGAGCAACGCGAGGCCCGCGAGCGTTATGGCTTTCATGTGTCTCCTCCTGATAGCAATTCGGGCGGAGGCGCAGAGTCGTCCGCCGCGTCACGAGGCGATCTTCGCGCCAAAAAAACATCCATCCATCGAAGCTCTTTTTCCGTTCGAACGCAATGGCTCGCCATCGTGGGAAAGCAGGGCCGCGGGGCTTTCCGGACGCCCCTACAGCGTTCTCAGCCGCGCGATCAGCGTCTCGGGATCGCCGGCCACCGCGACCTGCTTCAGCCTGCTTTTGGTCCCCGCCGTGAGCCTCACGCGCGAGATGGGAACATCGAGCTTCTCCGCCAACAACGCGCACAGCGCATTGTTGGCGCGGCCGCCTTCCGGCGCACTGCGCACTCGCGCGAGCAGAACGCTCGTCCCATCGGCCAGTCGGGCGACGCCGTCGATTGCGTCGCGCCCGCCCTTCGGCGTCAGACGGCATGCGACAGCGACGCCGTCCAAAGTCGCCCGCCAGGGCCCCTCGCGGGTCGTCACCTTTAGCCGTCCTCGTCATTCATCGGGTGCAGATCGCGCACCATCGCCTTGGCGCGCTCGTCGAGCACATGGGTATAGATCTGCGTGGTCGAGATGTCGGCATGGCCGAGCAGATCCTGGACGACGCGCAGGTCCGCGCCATTCTGCAGCAGGTGACTGGCGAAGGCGTGGCGCAACACGTGCGGGCTCACGCGCGCGGGCGAGAGTCCCGCCGCGGAGGCGATGAGCTTGAGATCGCGCGCGAAAGCCTGCCGGGTCATATGGCCGGACGCGCTATCGGCAGGAAAGAGCCACCGCGTCGCAGCCGCGCCAGGCGAAGCTTCATCAAGGAGCGTGCGATAGGCGGCCATTGCGCGGCGGGCGGGCCCGGAAAGCGGCGCGAGGCGCTCCTTGCCGCCCTTGCCGCGCACGGTCAAAAGCGGCTCCTTCGTCCGCGCCGCCGATTTCGGCAAACTCAGGACTTCCGAAACCCGCAGGCCCGAGGCGTAGATGATCTCGATTAGGCAAGCCATGCGCGCGGCGGCGAGGCGTTCGCGCAATGGGCGTCCGGAAACGTCCAGTCCCTCGCGCGCCGCCGCTATCAATCGTTCCACTTCATCGACCGTTAGCACCTTTGGCAGAGCGCGCGGGCGGCGCGGGCCTTCGATCGCCAGCGTCGGATCGTCGCGGCGCCGCCCTTCGGCATAGAGGTGCTTGTGGAACTGACGGATCGCGGACAGGCGACGCGCGAGCGAGGCCGCGCTCAATGACCGCGCGGCGCCCGTGGCGAGATATGCGCGAACGTCGCTCTGAACCGCCTTCAGCGCGTCCGTGCCCCGCTCGCGAAGATGAGCCTCATAGTCCGAAAGATCGCGCCGATAGGCCTCGATCGTATTGGCGCTCGCGCCTCGCTCGGAGGCGAGAGCCTCCAGGAAATCGACGACGAGAGGCGGCGCGCGCGCTTTCATTTGCCGGCCTTCGGCAATGTGATCGTCTGCGTGATTTCGCGCGGCGTGAGCCTGACGTAGTTCGCCAGCGCATACAAGACGCCGTAAACGAGGCCGGCCAGCATGGCCACCGCGATCAGAAAGCGGATCAGGCTCGGCAAGGCGTGATCTCGAGAAATGCCATTGCGCGCCTGGTTAGCGTTTTACTCTTCCTCGAACAAGCTGGACTGCGGCCGATCGCGCTGTGGCTCGGGGAGGCCCAGATGGCGGAACGCGTGCGAGGTCAGCAACCGGCCGCGCGGCGTGCGCTGCATGAAGCCTTGCTGGATGAGATAGGGCTCGATGATATCCTCGATCGCGTCGCGAGGCTCGGAAAGCGCCGCGGCGATCGTCTCGACGCCGACCGGGCCGCCGCCGAATTTGACGGCGATGGCGTCGAGATAGCGCCTGTCCATCTGGTCGAGCCCGATCGGATCGACGTCGAGCAGGCGCAGCGCGCCGTCGGCGAGCGCGCGCGTGACCACGCCCGCGCCCTCGACGGTTGCGAAATCGCGCACCCGGCGCAAAAGGCGCCCGGCGATGCGCGGAGTGCCACGCGAGCGCTTGGCGATCTCGTTCGCCCCTTCTTCGGCGAGGGCCAGTCCGATCACCCTCGCGCCGCGCGCGACGATGACTTGCAGCTCCTCCGTCGTATAGAAATTGAGCCGAACCGGAATGCCGAAGCGGTCGCGCAGCGGCGTCGTCAGGAGCCCGGCGCGCGTGGTTGCGCCGATCAGGGTGAATTTGGCGAGATCGATCTTGACCGAACGCGCCGCCGGCCCAGCGCCGATGATGAGATCGAGCTGAAAGTCCTCCATCGCCGGATACAGGATTTCTTCGACCGCCGGATTGAGCCGGTGAATCTCGTCGATGAACAGGACGTCGCGAGGCTCGAGATTGGTGAGTTGCGCGGCGAGATCGCCGGCTTTGGCGATGACCGGTCCCGAGGTCGAGCGGAAATTGACTCCGAGTTCGCGCGCCACGATCTGCGCGAGCGTCGTCTTGCCGAGGCCAGGAGGCCCCACGAACAGCACGTGATCGAGCGCTTCGCCGCGCGTCTTGGCCGATTCGATGAAGACCTTGAGATTTTTGCGCGCCGCTTCCTGGCCGGTGAAATCGGCCAGCGCTTGCGGGCGCAGTGCGGCGTCGTCTTCGGGGCGCTTCTCGGCGGAGACGAGACGGCGGGGAGCGTCGGCCATTTCAGGCTTCGCCGCTCGGAGGAAAGCCAGACGCCGGAGGGGAGAAGCCCGGCCGCGTCGTCAGGCCGATGAGGCTCGCGGCGAACGCGCAGATGAGGGCGGCGACGCCGCCACAGATGACGAATGCCCGCCTGAGCGCGGCGTCGATCCCGCCCGAGAACGTCGCATCGATCCAATTGGCGCTCGAGGAGCCGACATCGGCGTGGATCGTCAGCTCGAACGGCGCCCCGAGCGAAGCCAGCCTACGCGCGACGCCGTAGGTCATCAGGGCGCCGATAAACGCGGCGGCGAGCGCACGCGGCGCTCGCTCGGGCGCCGCGGCGTCCCAAAGCGCGTAGACAAAGCCGGTTGCCGCGGCCGGCCCGATCCCGATGACATAGGCTGCGATCAACCCGACAGTGTGGCCCGCTACGGCGGCGATCAAGCCCAGCAGCGCGAGTGTATTGGCGTCGGTCGGGGGCTTCAGGACGACAGCGAGAGGAACAAACAGCGCCCCGCCGACCGCCGGGCCGAGCACGGCGAACAACAGCACGAGGCCAACCATCGGCAGGAAGAATCGGCGGGGGGCGATTGCGCCGCTCACTGCGCCAGTTCCCGTAAACCCGCTCGAATGAGCGTCGCCGTCTGCGCTTCGCGCCCGAGCTCGGCCGAACTCCTGGCGACCGCGGCGGCGGCTTGCGGGCGCGCATAGCCGAGGCCGACGAGGGCGAGGATCGCATCCTCCGCCGCTTTTGGCAGTCTCGACGAGCTTTCGGCGCCCGAGTCCGGGCCGCTCAATTCGGCGATGGTGAACGCCGGCGCCTTGTCCTTGAGCTCCAGCACGAGACGGGCGGCCAACTTGGGCCCGACGCCCGGCGCGCGCGCCATCATCGCCTTGTCCTGCCGGGCGATGGCCGTGCTGAGGGCTTCCGACGTCAGCGCTCCCAAAATCCCGAGCGCGACTTTCGCGCCGACGCCCTGAACGTTCTGGAGCAGCCGGAACCAGTCGCGCTCAACCGCCGTCAGAAAGCCGAATAGCCGGATCGCATCTTCGCGCACATGCGTTTCGATCAGGAGTTCGGCCGCCTCGCCGATGGGCGGCAGGCCGCGCATGGTCCGCGCCGAAGCCGCCACAAGATAGCCGACCCCGTTGACGTCGAGTATGAGGCCGTCTTCGTCCAGACTGTCGATAACGCCTCTCAGCTTGCCGATCATGCCGCTCCCCTCGCGCGCGCGGCGCGATGTTGCGCATGGCAGATGGCGACCGCGAGCGCGTCCGCGGCGTCCGAAGTCGAGGCGTTCGAGGCGGGCAGCAGCATCTTGATCATCATCGCCACCTGGCTCTTTTCCGCGTGCCCTACGCCAACCACCGTCTTCTTGACGAGATTGGCGGCGTATTCGGAGACCGGCAGACCCTGTAGCGCTAGCGACGCCAGAGTGACGCCGCGGGCCTGGCCGAGTTTGAGCGTCGATTGCGGATCGCGATTGACGAAAGTCTCCTCGACCGCCGCCTCATGCGGGCCTTCCCGTTCCACCAGCCCCGCCAGCGAGCGATGAATCGACGCCAGTCTTTCGGCGAGCGAGGTCGAAGCGTCGGTGTGGATCGAGCCGCAGGCGATGAAGGTCAGTCTGGAGCCAGCGGCCTCGATCAATCCCCAGCCGGTGTTGCGCAGGCCGGGGTCGACGCCGAGAATGCGAATCACGCCGATGTTCATGGAATGTCTCATAGGCCATGCGACTGCCTTTAGGCCAGCGGCTTTGTGGCGGTCGCGCGGTCCCGCAGGCTTTCGAGACGCCATCGCAGGATGGCGGGCTGAGAAAGGCGCCCGACCGCTGGCGTTAAGTTCGGTCGCGCGGTATTCGGCGACGCCGATCGGGACTGATGGAGAGGGCCGTGGCTATTCTGCCGACGAAATTCTGGGCCGAGATGAGATGGCCGGATTTCCAGCGCGCCGACATGAGCAAGGTCGTCGCGGTCCTGCCAGTGGCGGCGATCGAGCAGCATGGCCCGCATCTCCCGGTCGGCGTCGACGCAATCGTCAACGAAGGCTACATCAAACGCGCGGCGGCGAGAATTCCCGACGATCTGCCGGTTCTGTTTCTGCCCTTGCAAGCGATCGGCGCGTCGAGCGAGCATCTCGGATACCCGGGCGCGCTGATGATATCCACGGAAACCGCGATCCGCGCCTGGCGGGATATCGGCGAGAGCGTCGCGCGCGCGGGCTGCCGCAAGCTGATCGTCATCAACTCGCACGGCGGCAATGTGCCGGCGATCGAGGCGATGACGCTCGATCTTCGGGTTCGCCACCGGATGCTGGCGATCAATGCCTCGTGGCGGCGCCTCGGCTATCCCGACGGCCTGTTCTCGGCGCGCGAGGCGGCGCATGGAATTCACGGCGGCGACGCCGAGACCTCGTTGACGCTTGCGTTCCGTCCTGAGACCGTGCGCATGAGCGACGCGCGCGATTTTTCGAACGCCGGCGAAGCAATGGAGCGCGATTTCGCGCTGCTGCGCGCCAAGCCGCCGCTCGGTTTCGCCTGGATGGCGGGCGATCTCAACGCCGAGGGCGTGGTCGGCGAAGCCGACAGGGCGAGCGCCGCCAAGGGCGAAGCCGCAGTGGTCCACGGCGTCGAGCGATTCGTCGCGCTGTTGCGCGACGCGCACGCGTTCGATCTTTCCCGCCTCGCGCCGGACCCGATCGGATTCATAGGGTGACCAAGCCACACTACGACTTCGAGCGGGCGGCGATGGCGGACGGGCGCAAATGGGTCGCCGGAGTCGACGAGGTTGGGCGCGGTCCGCTCGCTGGCCCGGTCGGAGTCGCGGCGGTCATACTCGATCCTGGCGACCTCCCGGAAGGCCTCGATGATTCCAAAGCGCTGAGCGAGGCGAAGCGCGAGGCGCTGCGCGAAGTCATTTTCGCCAAGGCCCTGAGCGTCTCCGTCGTCTTCGCCCCCGTCGCGGAAATCGACGCCTACAACATCCGCGGCGCCACGCTGCGCGCGATGGCGCGCGCGGTGGCCGCATTGAGCGTCAGTCCGGATCTCGCGTTGATCGACGGTTGCGATACCCCGGATGGGCTCATTTGCCCCGCGCGCCCGATCGTCGGCGGCGACGGCCTATCGATGTCGATCGCCGCGGCCTCCATTATCGCCAAGACCACGCGTGACGCGCTGATGCGCAATCTCGGGCGCGACTATCCCCAATACGGCTTTGCCGATCATGTGGGCTACGCCACGACGCCGCACCGCCGGGCCATCGCGCTTTCAGGTCCGTGCCCCTACCATCGGCGCTCTTTCCGCCTGGCCATGGAGACCGTTTGACGCGAGAACGCGGCCGATCTCGCAAAAGGTTTCAAAAGAGTTGAGTCCAACTCTGTTCTCTCAAAGACTTGCGACGTACGAAAACGACACAGCGGCATCTGCGGCGGCATAACCGGACCTTTACTTCGAATCGCACATAAACGACGCGCCGGTTCGAACGAACCTGCCGTATCGCCGAGTGGTTTGCGTCCATGCGTATTTTGCGTGCCGGAGCGTCCCGTCTCCCCGCCCAGATTCAGGTCTTGCGTACTGGCGTCGGCGAGGCGAAACGCCCGGCCGCAATCGTTCCCGCCCGCCATGACGGCCATTCCGCGCCGCGCGACGCGATCTTGATCGGCGACTGCGTCGCTGAAATGAACGGACTGCCCGAGGCCTGCGCCGACCTGGTCTTCGCCGATCCGCCGTACAATCTGCAGCTCGAAGGCGGACTCTCGCGCCCGGATCAGAGCCGCGTCGACGGCGTCGACGACGATTGGGACAAGTTCGCCAATTTCGCCGAATACGATGCTTTCACGCGCCGCTGGCTGACAGCGGCGCGGCGCGTCATGAAGCCCAACGCCACGATCGTCGTCATCGGCTCCTATCACAACATCTTTCGCGTCGGCGCGATTCTCCAGGACCTCGGCTTCTGGATTCTCAACGACATCATATGGCGCAAGGCCAATCCGATGCCGAATTTCCGCGGGCGGCGCTTCACCAACGCCCACGAGACGATGATCTGGGCCAGTCGCGACGCCGAGGCCAGAGCCTACACGTTCAATTACGAGGCCCTGAAGGCCGGCAACGACGATTGCCAGGCCCGTTCCGACTGGTTCCTTCCGATCTGCACCGGCGCCGAGCGCCTGAAGGACGAGGGGGGGCGCAAAACCCACCCGACGCAGAAGCCCGAGGCGCTGCTTGGGCGCCTGCTGCTCGCCGCGTCCAACGCCGGCGATCTCGTGCTCGATCCGTTTTTCGGCTCGGGCACCACCGGCGCGGTCGCGCGCCGGCTGCGCCGTTCGTTCATTGGAATCGAGCGCGACCCTGTTTACGCCGCCGCGGCGCGCAAGCGAATCGCCGCGGTCGAGCCCCTCTGCGAGGAGGCCGTCGCGACGGCGCCCGCACGGCGCACCGAGCCGCGCGTCGCCTTCGCCAGCGTCGTTGAGGCCGGACTGGTGCGGCCGGGCGAACACCTCGTCGACGCCCGGCGCCGCCATGCCGCGTTGGTGCGCGTCGACGGGACGCTCGCCGCTGGGCCGGCGGTCGGCTCGATCCACAAGATCGGCGCCCTCGTTCAGGGCCTGCCCGCCTGCAACGGCTGGACGTTCTGGCACATCGAGCGGGCCGGGCGCCTGACGCCGATCGACGATTTGCGCGCCAACATGCGCGCAGCGATGCGCGAGGCGGCGGAATAGCGCTCAGGCCTTGCGCTTTGGCGCGGCGAAATCGCCCGCCCGCAGCAGGAACACTTCGCCGGAGCTTTCCTCGGTGTCGAGCCAGACGAAAGGCAGGCGCGGGAAGTCGCGCGTCAGCAGGTCGCGCCCCCGCCCGATCTCGCAGACGAGCTTGCCCTCGCGGGTCAAATGTCTCGGCGCGTCGCTGAGGATGCGGCGCACGATATCGAGACCATCCTCGCCTCCGGCATGGGCCATGCGCGGCTCGGCCGCGAATTCGGGCGGGAATTCAGCCAGCGCCTCAGCGTCGACATAGGGGGGATTGGCCAGGATCAGATCATAGCGCTCGTTGTTCAGCGGCGAGAACAGATCGCCGCGCAGCAGCCTCACGCGTTCGACGAGCCCATGCTCCTCGACATTGCGCTTGGCGACTTCGAGCGCCTCGGGCGAAAGTTCGACGGCGTCGACCCGCGCGTCGGGAAAGACGCGCGCGGCGAGAATGGCGAGAGAACCGCCGCCGGCGCACAGGTCGAGCACGCTGGCGACGTCGCGCGGATCGCCGGTCAGCGCGTTGTCCTCGGCGAAGACCGTCATCAGCAGTTCGCCGAGATAGCTGCGCGGCACGATCACGCGTTCATCGACGTAGAAGGGCACGCCCTGGATGTAGGCCCGGTTGACCAGATAGGCGGCGGGCTTTCGCGTCCTCACCCGCGCCTCGACGAGGTCGTCGAGCCGCTCGCGCTCGCGGCGCAGCAGCCTGGCGTCGAGAAACGGATCGAGCCTGTCGATCGGAAGCCGCAACCCTTCCAGGATCAGGTAGGCGGCCTCGTCGAAGGCGTTCGCGGCGCCGTGGCCGAACACCAGATCGGCGGCGAGAAAGCGGCTGACGGCATACCGCAGCCAATCGCGCGGCGTCAGGAATAGGTCGAGGCGCTGTTCGGATTCGGACTCAGCCAAGCAGCGGCGGCTCCAGGTCGATCATGTCACGCGCGCCGCAATCCGCTGCGCCGGCCGGGCGTCCCGGCACGGTTCGAGAGGGCGCGGGGCGAGGCTCTCATATGCCCCTTTTGCAGGCGTGCATGAAATGTTTGCGCGGCTTGCCGTGCAGGTCCTTGGCGTCGGCCTGCTGGGAGCATTCGATGGATCTCGCCGACCGCTCGGCGGCGTCCGGTTCGGCGACGGGAGCGACGGCGTTCGGCTTCATCTCCCCGGTAGAGGCGCCGTTCGGCGCGGTCGATCCGTCCGGCGCCGCGGCGTCGAAGGCCATAGCGGCGCGCGCGACGAACAGGGAGAGCCCGGCCGCGCCAATCATAATCGTCATTCGGATGTTCAAGTTTGATCCTGTACTGACGAATTGTTCATCTCATCGCCGGCGCTGGTTATAGAGGCCGGCTGGGGAAATTCAACCCGTGCGCTTCTCCACGGCGGCGGCCGAGACTTCGCTGCGCCGAGCCGCGCGCGGTCTGACGACAGCAGCTTTGCCGGCGCCGATGTTTCCGTTGCGGCGCCAAACCTTTTCAATAGTTTAGCTGCGCCGCCGTGCAACAATCGCGCCCGCTCGCGCGGACTGGCCCGGACGCAATTAGAACCACAATTATACGTATTATATTGCGCCGACGGCCTGCTCTCGAGTCGGCGCCGGCGGCGCAAACCCTTGGGCTGTCGAGGACGTTCGCCTCTCGCGCATCGCCGGCTGTCCGCGACGCGCCAAATATTTCCAAGAAAAACCAAACCGCCCCAAAGCAGACCAAGAAAAACCAAGAAAAACCAAGAAAAAAATGCTTGGATTTCCTTGGATTCCTTCGTCCGAATCGGGACTTTTCAAGGCGTTACGGCGACTCCTGGCGAAAAAATTTTCGTCCGACCCAATTCCTCAGACTTTGGCCCTCACGAGCGAAGACGCAATTCGGCGACCCGAAGGCAAACTAGCACACTTTCCGTTTTTGGGAAAGCAATCGTTGAGACCGAAAGGACCGGCCGATCCGGCAGCGCCGTGATTTCCCGCTTGCGCACACGCCGAATTAGACATAAAGATATGTTTATGTCTCAAGAGCGATCAATCGAGTCCGCTGCGCCGCTCGCCTTTCCCGTCATGCTGGCCGACCTCGAGGCGGCCGGCGAGGAGACGCGGCTGCGCATTCTCTGCCTGCTCGACGAAGCCGAGCTGACGGTCAGCGAACTGGTGGCCATTCTCGGCCAGTCGCAGCCCAGGGTCTCGCGCCATCTCAAGCTGCTGGTCGAGGCTGGCCTCGCGGCCCGGCAGCGCGAGGGCGCCTGGGCGTTTTTCCGCCTCGCCGACGAGGGCGGCGCGTTCGCGCGCGATCTGGTGCGCCGTCTCGATCCCGTCGACCCGGTCTTGAGCGCCGATCGCGGCCGGCTGGAGGTGGCGCGGGAGACGCGGCGCAGGCAGGCGGCGGCTTATTTCGCCGAGCGGGCGGCGGATTGGGACCAGATCCGCGCCTTGCATGCCCCCGAAGAGCGGGTCGAAGCGGCGCTTCTGTCGATGATCGGCGACAAGCCGTATCGCACACTGCTCGATCTCGGCACCGGCACCGGCCGGATGCTGGAGCTTCTGGCGCCCCGCGCGGCGCGCGCGGTCGGCGTCGACCAGAGCGCGGCGATGCTGGCGCTCGCCCGCAGCCGGATCGATCAGGCGGGACTGCGTCATGTTTCGCTCCGTCAGGGCGACATCTACGCCGCGCCGATCGAGCGCGATTCCTATGACCTCGTCATCATCCATCAGGTGCTGCACTTCCTCGACGATCCCGCCCGGGCGCTGGGCGAAGCCGCGCGCGCGCTTCGTCCCGGAGGGCGGCTCGCGGTCGTCGATTTCGCCGCCCATGACCAGGAATTCCTGCGCGCCGACTTCGCCCACCGGCGGCTCGGCTTCGCGGTCAAGGAGATCGAAGCCTATCTCCTGGCCGCCGGCCTCGTCGACGTCCGCTCGAAGCTGGTTCCGCCTGGCGCCAGCGAATCGGGCAAGCTGACGGTTGCGCTGTGGCTCGCCGAAGACCCTCGGGTCATTTCCGACGCCTTCCCCAAGAGTGACGTGGAGTTCGCGTGATGGCCGCCGCCAAATCCGTGCCGTTGAGCCGCTCGGGCGCGCCGGTTCGCGTCTCGTTCGAGTTCTTCCCGCCGAAAACGGCGGAGATGGAGGCGAACCTTGGGAAGCGGCGACGCGGCTCGAACCGCTCGATCCGGCCTTCGTCTCGGTCACCTACGGCGCCGGCGGATCGACGCGCGAGCGCACCCACGCAACCGTCGCGCGCATGGTCCGGGAAACGTCGATGAAGCCCGCGGCGCATCTGACCTGCGTCGGCGCGTCGAAGGATGAGATCCGCGACGTGATGCGCGCCTATCGGGACGCGGGCGTGCGCCATATCGTGGCGCTGCGCGGCGATCCGCCGGGCGGCTTCGACGCGCCCTACGAGGCGCCGGTCGAGGGCTACCAGTCGACCGCCGAACTCGTCGCCGACGCCAGGCGAATCGGCGATTTCGAGGTCTCGGTCGGGACCTATCCCGAACGGCATCCGCAGAGCCCGACCCTGCTGCACGACATCGAGATCCTGAAGCGCAAGGTCGACGCCGGGGCGGACAGGGCGATCACCCAGTTCTTCTTCGACAACAGCGTCTATTTCCGCTTTCTCGATCTCGCGGAGGCGGCCGGGATCAATGTCCCGATCGTGCCCGGAATCTTCCCGGTGCAGAATTTCAAGCAGACCGCCAATTTCGCCCGCCGCGCCGGAACGAGCGTGCCGCAATGGCTGGCCGAGCGCTTCGACGGCCTCGAGGACGACCTGGCGACGCGCCGCCTGGTCGCCGCCGCCGTCTGCGCCGAACAGGTGATCGACCTCATCGACCACGGCGTCGACGAACTGCACTTCTACACCATGAACCGCGCCGACCTCGTGTTCGCGATCTGCCACCTGATCGGGCTGAGGGCGAAGCCGGCGCTGGTGGCCGCCTGAGCTCGCCGACTCCGGGGCTTCGGCGACCTTACGCGATTGCGGGAGCGGTGCGGTCCTTCCGCCTCCGGCGGTAGACCACAAAGCCGAGACCCGCGAAACCGGCGAGCATCGCCGCCCAAGTCGAGGGCTCGGGAACGGCTGTGATTCCTTCGGTGAGCACGCCCTGGAGCCGCGCGCCCTCAACCCAATAATCCGTAGCGGTAATCTCGATCGTCAACGTATTGACGCCGACCACGAAGTTGCTTGGGACCGTTGTAAACGGATACAGCGCGTACGCCGGGTCGCGACCGGCGCCCAGGAATGCCAGGATATTGCCGTTTAGCGTCA
>CAWAIM010000059.1:0-42484 GCA_963781895.1 uncultured Alphaproteobacteria bacterium | reverse complement strand
TCTCCGAGAAGATCGGCTACGCGCGCTACATCACAATTTTCCGTCAGCTCGAGCGCCACCCAGACCGCCGCTTCCATCCGATCTTCAAATGGTTCGAGAAATGGTGCAACGACGAGTTTCGCCACGGCGAGGCGTTCGCGCTGTTAATGCGGGCAAACCCCAAACTGCTCGAGGGCGTTAACGTCTATTGGATCAAGTTCTTCGTCCTGGCGGTGTTCGCAACCATGTATGTGCGCGACCACTGCAGACCCGCTTTTCACGAGGCGATCGGAATCGCTCCGACGGACTACGATTTTACGGTGTTTCGACTGACCAGCGAGATTTCGCGTCAGGTCTTTCCGCTGACCCTCGATCCGGAAGAACCCCGAAGTTCAAGAAGGGGCTTGACCGGTTGTTCGCGATCGCCAAAGCGAGCGCCGAAGCAGAAGCGGCCGGCGGCGTTCTGGGCAAGTTTAGGAAAGCCGGGCTTGTGGCGGCGGCAGCCATCGAATTCGCGCGCCTTTACCTCCTGCCGAGCAAACCCAATTCGTTACCCGCCGACATCCGGCTGGCGCCGTCTGGTAAAAGGGGGGCAGCGCCATGGCGGCGAACGGACTGGCAGTAATCGCGACGCTGGTGCTGTGGTGGGCGAGCACAGGCGCGATCCTCTATCTCGACGGTCGTTCTCGCCGCACGTTTCCCTGGAGCATGCTGGGGGCTACAGCCATGCTCGCGTTCGCGCTGTGGCTTCTGGCGCATACGAGCGGCCTAACGACGCCGGCGAGCGCCTTTGCAGCCTTCGTCAGCGGCCTTGTCATCTGGGCCTGGCAGCTTGTCAGCTTTTATCTGGGTTACCTGACCGGGCCGCGCAAAACGGCTTGCCCGCCGGAATGTGTCGGCTGGCCCCGTTTTGTGGAAGCGGTGCGCACGAGCCTCTATCACGAACTCGCCGCCATTTTGGGCGCGGGGATCGTGTTCGCCCTGACGATCGGTCAACCAAACCGGATCGGCGCATGGACCTACGTCATCCTGTGGTGGATGCATCAGAGCGCCAAGTTCAATGTCTTTTTCGGCGTGCCCAATCTCGGCGAGGAGATGCTGCCCGATCATTTGCGTTTTCTCGTCAGCTTCATGCGGCGTCGGCCGATGAACCTCTTCTTCCCGATTTCCGTGACGGTCTCCACAGTGGTTCTTGTGCTCCTTGCGCAGAGAGCCGGCGCCAACTCGGCGACGCCTTTCGAGATGACCGGATATGCGATGTTGGCGACGCTCGTCGCGCTGGCCATCGCCGAGCATTGGTTCCTCGTCGCGCCCGTTCACGCGAACGCGCTTTGGAGCTGGCGCGGCGCGGGCTCGATCGAGGCGTTGGCGGGGGCGGCGGTCACGAAGGCGATACAGACGCGCTCGCGCGAAGGCGACGAGATTACGGCTCGCGAGTTTTGGAGCCCCTATCCCCCGGCGCTTTGCGATACCCGCCGCCTTCACATCGTCCTCGAGTCGATATCAACGGGCGCCTACGGGGAAGTCGATTGGGTGCGGGGTGTCGTGAAGACAAGCGGAAGCTGGATTCGGTTCGAGGTCGCCGGTCAATCGGCGATCATGGCGCCTTTTTCGCCGCGACGGCGACAAGAGCCGTTGGTTGTAGCCACGGGCCGGAGTTTTGATCGCGCGCGTTTGCAGGCGGCGTTCGACGCCTGCGCTGCGTAGGGGCGCGTTTGGGGAAAGACATTCTGTCGCGGGTAGTGGAGAGCAACATGGATCGGAGAGAACCGGCCTACGCGTCGCATTTCAAAAGCGCGATCGCGCGACTGAAGGCGGAGAATCGCTATCGCATATTCGCAAACCTCGAGCGCGATGCGGCCCGATTTCCGGTTGCGCTCTGGCGGCCTGACCGCGCCGACGAGGAGCCGCGCGAGGTAACGATATGGTGTTCGAACGACTACCTCGGAATGGGAGGGCACGCCAAGAGCGTCGCTGCGGCGATAAGCGCGGCAGAGCGGCACGGTGCGGGCGCGGGTGGCACGCGCAACATCTCAGGCACCCATCACCCCATCGTTGAGCTCGAAAGCGAACTCGCCGATCTTCACGGCAAGCCGGCGGCGCTGGTGTTCACGTCAGGCTGGATTTCCAATCTCGCGGGCATTTCAACCATCGCATCGCTGCTTCCGAATTGCCTGATCCTTTCCGACGCGCTCAACCACAATTCCATGATTGAGGGCGTGCGTCGCGCCGGGTGCGAGAAGAAAGTGTGGCGTCACAACGACGTCGCCCATTTGGAAGAGTTGCTGAATGAGGCCGGCTGTGAGCGCGCGAAGCTGATCGTCTTCGAAAGCCTCTATTCGATGGATGGCGACATCGCGCCGGTCGCCAAGATCGTCGAGCTCGCCGAGCAATACAATGCGATGACCTATATCGACGAGGTGCACGCGGTTGGCATGTACGGCCCGCGCGGCGGGGGCATTTGTGAACGCGAAGGCGTCATGGATCGCATCGACGTCATCGAAGGCACGCTCGCCAAAGGCTTTGGCGCGCTCGGCGGTTACATAGCGGCGAGCGAGCCGATCGTCGATGCGGTCCGCAGCTACGCCCCGCAATTCATTTTCACCACGACCCTGCCGCCCATGGTGGCCGCGAGCGCCTGCGCAGCGGTGCGGCATCTCAAGGCGTCGGTTGAAGAGCGCGCGCGGCATCAGCACATGTCCCGGCTCACTAAGCATGCGCTAAGCGCCGCCGGGTTGCCGGTTATGGAGAATCCTTCGCATATCGTCCCTGTCATGGTGGGCGAGGCCCGGCAGTGCAAGGCGGCGAGCGATCTGCTGATGCGGCGCCACTCGATCTACATTCAGCCGATCAACTATCCCACAGTGAACATGGGGACAGAGCGGCTGCGCATCACGCCGACGCCGCGCCACACGGAAGCGCATGTCGCGGACCTCGTCGAGGCGCTCGTCGACGTCTGGCGAACGCTTGGCCTGCGCTTCGTTGAAGCCCAGATCCTGCCGATCCGGCGGGCGAAACCTGTCGTCCTCGACCCCCAGTGCGTTTTTCCAGAAATGAGAAAGGCCGCGGAATAAGGCGGCGCCATTCCCGCCGCCGCTCCAGCGTCTCCAGACAGGCGAGCGTGCCCACGGTCTCCTCCGCGTCCAGCACCGCGATCGCCACGCCGGCCACGGCGGCGGCGGTTCGCTGACGCCGCGGCTGGTCGCTGAGCTGTTTATACCCTCCTTCGGCACGTCGCCGGAGGCGCCACTGCACGACGGCGCGACCCTTGCCGAGGGCGGCTCTCGGCTTGCCTTCGCCACTGATTGCTTCGTCGTCACCCCGCTGGAATTCCCGGGTGGGGACATCGGCGCGCTGGCGGTGATCGGCACGGCGAACGAGTTGGCGATGTGCGGGGCGAAGCCGCTGTATCTCTGCGCCGCGTTCATCCTGGAGGAGGGGCTGGACCTCGCGCTGCTTCGGCGCATCGCCGTGTCCATGGGTCGGGCCGCGGCGGCGGCAGGCGTGCGGGTGGTCACCGGCGATACCAAGGTGGTGGAGCGCGGCAAAGGCGACGGGCTCTACATCGCCACCTCCGGCGTCGGGCTGATCCCGCCCGGCGTGACGATCGGCCCGCTGCGCGTCCGCCCGGGCCATGCGGTGCTGCTGAGCGGGGATGTGGGTCGGCACGGCATCGCCATCATGGCGGCGCGCCAGGGGCTGGGGTTCGAACCACCTATCGGCAGCGACCTTGCCTGCCTTGCGCCGCTGGTGGCGGACCTGATCGCGGCCGGGGTGACCTTGCACTGCCTGGGCGAAGCGGCGGTTCCCGTGTGTGAAGCCGGAGGGGCATTTGAAATTCTCGGGCTCGATCACTGGTATGTCGCCAACGAGGAGCGGTTGGTGGCGTTCGTTCCGGAACCGGAAACAGCACGGGCACTGGCGATCCTACGGAGCCATCCTGGCGGGGCGGAGGCAGCGGTGATCGGCCGGGTCGGGGCCGTGGCTGGGCCCGGCCGCGTGTTGGCGGAGACGATCGGCGGTGTCCGGGTGCTCGATCTGCCGAGCGGGGAGCAATTGCCGCGAATCTGCTGACTCGGGCGGGGCGGGCTTGAGTCGCGCCGTCCTCCGCCGGGGATGATCGGGTTCAACCTGCAGCCCGCTGCGTGGGCGCACGATCGACGACACGACGGCGCGCCGTTTAAGCGAGAAGGTGCAAAGGGCCTACGTCCGGCACGTCAGAACCTTCGTGGCCTTGCCCGGCCGGTCGCCGGATCGATCGCCGAACTCCAAGGCGACCCCGATCGCTGGGACCAAGGCGACAACGAGGAGCGACCCCACCAGGGACGATCGCGCCTCGGCAAGATGCCGATCCACACGTTCCTTGACGCCAAACCCATGGCAAAGCAGAAATTGATCGTCGCCTGACCACAACCAACAGGCGGACCAGAACCATCTCCGGACGCCGTCCGTCAGATCGAGTCCCAACCACTACAGACAATCGGCGGACGGCCTTCCTAACCGCCGCCAAAAACGGCCCCGCTGCGCGGGGCCACTTCAGTCCGCGTCACCACTGCACGGTCAAGAATCCCCGACGGCGGGGTTGGCGGCGTTATCCTCACTAAGCGACGCAATTGACGTCTTGCCTGGCTGATAGATAGGATTATCCTTGACAAGCTGGGGGAGCGAGTTCAGCCTAACAACACGGCGATGGAGTTCGCCTTGTAACCGCCCTCGGGGCTGACGACTCCTGTTCGGCCAGTTTTGGCAGACGGGGGTTCGCGTCTTGACGCCACGGTTCATCTCACGCTCCAATCAGGCTTTCTGCGCCCCGGCGTCGGCTCGCCCTTCCAATCGGGTCCGATGAGCGCTCGGGACATCATCCTTCAGATCGCGCAAGTTCTGACGACGCTCCTGCTTGCTCCCTTGCTTCAAGGGGTCATCCTTCAGTTTGAAGAGCGCGTGCAGCGCGGTCAGGGACCTGGCGTCTTTCAGCCTTATCGCGACCTCAGGAAGTTGTTCCACAAGCAGATCGTCGTCCCGGACACGGCATCGTGGTTGTACTGGACGGCGCCGATCGTCGCTTTCACGACGACGCTGACGGTTCCGATCCTGATCCCGGTTCTGACCAACTATCCGCTGCCCCTGTCCGACATGGGCGACATCCTGGGCGGCGGACTGATTCTGACGCTCGGTTCGTTCATGATCACGCTGGCGGGCCTCGACACGCGCAGCGCCTATGGCGGCATCGGATCCAGTCGGGCGGTGATGGTCGCCATTCTCGCGGAACCGACGCTGATACTGGTTTTTGTCGGGATCACGCTGTTGGCGAAGGCGATGCTGCCTTTCGTCGTCAATCATCTGCTCGTCGCGGAACCGTCCATCTACTGGGGTCCGACGCATCTGTTGCTGGTCGCGGCGTTCTTCATCTTGATTTTGGTCGAGACCGACCGGTTGCCGATCCATTCGAGCACGCATATCGAAGTCTATATGATCGACGAAGCGCGCATCCTGGAATATTCGGGTCCGATGCTCGCCATTCTCAGGTGGGCGTCGATGATGAAGCAGTTCATCCTCTACACCATCTTCTGCAATGTTCTGCTGTTCCCCTGGGGTCTGTCGTACGAGGGAACGACCCTCGGGGTCGTTGGCTCGATTGCCGCGCTTCTCGTCAAGTTTCTCATTGTCGCCTGCGCAGTCGTGGCCGTCGAAACCGTTCAATCGCGTCTTCGGTTCTACCGCTATCAAGAGCCGCTGGCCGCGTCTTTCCTCCTCGCGATCCTCGCCATCGTCGGCACGCAACTGAGCTGACTTCATGCTTGCGGCGCATCTTGACCCTCTTCCTGCGGCGTTGTTCAGCCTCCTTGCGCTTGGCAGCCTACTGCTGTCGTTCGTGATGCTCGGCTCACGCTGGTTGCGGCACTACCTGTTCGCATTCGCGGCGCAGTCGTGGCTCATCGCGGTTTTGTCGGCGGCTGTCGGGTTCTATGGCAATTACGCCGAACTCTACATCGTGGCCGTTCTCACCGCCGCGTTTCGCGGCCTGCTGCTGCCTTATCTGATCCTGCGGATTATCCGCCGTCTCGAAGTCAGCAGGGAAATCCACGTCATCCTGCAGGCGAGCTCAAGCTTGGTCATCGGCGCTTTTGCGGTCCTGTTCGCGCTCGCGGTCTCCTATCGGATCGGGGCGGCGCTCGATCTCGCCGGAACGATCGTCGTTCTCGCGCTTACCGTGATGCTGTCGATGAAGCTCATCGGCTTTCTGATGCTGTCCGTCCGCCACGAGGCCATCAGTCAGATTCTCGGCCTCCTGGTGCTGGAAAATGGGGTGTTTCTCGGCGCGCAAATCCTTGTTCCGGGCATGCCGCTGCTGATCGAAATCGTCATTCTCTTCGATCTCCTCGTGGTGGTCGCGTGTTTCGGCGTTCTGGTTCAATACCTCCTGACCCACGTCGGAACGACGAGTTCCCTGCGGCTCAAGCGACTGGTCGGGTGATGAACGCGCTCGGCTCCCTCGCGCTCACGATGACGTTGGCTCCAGCCGTCGCAATCATCCTGATCGTAATGATAGGGCGGCCTAGGGCCGCGGAAACGATCAACCTGATCGCCAGCGCGATTTCGCTCGCTTCGATCGGCGCGATATTGCGGATTGCGCCTGGAGCATCGACGGTGTTCTGGAAGGGATATGTCATCATCGACGGTCTCGGTGTCTGGACCATTCTATGCGCCGCGCTCGTGTACTTCCTGGCGTCGATTTATGCCGTCGGTTACATGCGCCTTTTGGGTGAGCCTGAGCGCCTTCATCGCTTCTACGCCATGTTTGCCGGCTTCGCGCTCAGCACGCTGATCGGCCCGATGATGAACAACGCGGGCCTCTACTGGATCGCGATCGAGGTGACGACCCTCATCAGCACCTTCCTCGTCGCCTACGAGCGCGAGGCGACGAGCATCGAAGCCGCGTGGAAATACATCATCGTCGTTTCGGCCGGCATCAGCCTCGCGCTGCTCGGGACCATCCTGTTCTATTGGAGCGGAACATTCGTCCTGGGACCTTCCTACGACATGACCTGGGAGGCGCTGCGCGACATTGCGCCAAGACTCAATCCCTCGCTCGCCTCGCTGTCTTTTCTGCTGGTTCTGATCGGCTATGGAACCAAAGTCGGTTTGGCGCCAATGCACACGTGGCTGCCTGACGCGCATAGCGAAGGTCCCGCTCCGGTGTCGGCCCTGTTGTCGGGCGCGTTGCTCAACACCGCCATGGTCGGAATCGTTCGCTACCTCGCCGTCGCCGACGCGGCCGGCATCTCAGGCCTGGCGCGTGGCACGGTGCTCGCGCTCGGCGCCTTCTCGCTGTTCGTCGCCGCCCTTTTCATCGTCCGCCAGACCGGACTCAAGCGGCTGATGGCCTACTCCAGCGTCGAGCATATGGGCGTCATCGCTCTTGGCTTCGGCTTCGGAGGATCTCTCGGAATTGCCGGCGCGCTCTACCACATGCTGAACCACTCGCTGAATAAGTCCCTGATGTTTTTCGGCGCCGGCAGCGTCATGCGCGCCTACGCCACCAAGCGCATTTCGGGCATTCGCCTCGTCGGCCAGCACTACCCCGTTCTCGGCGTCCTTTGGCTCGCCGGCGCCGTCGCCATTACCGGCGCGCCGCCATTCGCCCTGTTTCTCAGCGAATTGGCGATCATTCGCGCTGGCCTTGCCAAATCGCATTGGTTCCTTGTCGCTCTGATCGCCGTCCTGCTGATCGTCATTTTCGTCGGCTTCCTGAATCATTTTCGAGAGATGTACTTCGAGGAGCCTCGTCACAAGCCGGGGAAAACGCTTTCGATCAGCGCATGGTGCGTCGTCCCCATGGGACTTGCGCTGCTGCCGCTCTTTGTCATGGGCATGTGGTGGCCGCAGCAAGTATGGGAGCATTTCCTGGCGATCGCCGCTTCCCTCACGAGCGCGACGTCGACGGGGTCGAGCCCATGAAAGGCGCTCGGATCAGATCGGTTGGCGCCGACGCCCTCGCGGGCGAGGCGCGCGCGCTGCACAAATCCGGCGGCCGGATGCAATTCGCCTATTCCTGGTCGCCGAACGGCGGCGACACCGAAGTCCGCTATGCCGCGGCCCTGCCCGGGCAGCAGGAATTCGAGATGTGGGTTCTGGAATCGGCGGGCGCGGTTCCGAGTTCTGGCGCAGACCTGGCCGCTTCTTGGCTGGTACGAGCGCGAGATGATGGACCTCACTGGAATCAGGTTCGCCGATCATCCGGAGCCCTATCCGCTCGTTCTGTTCGACGGCGCGTCGCCTCCCGCCAACGGCCAAAATTATCTCGGACGTCCGCTGACGAAGAGCAGACGCCACCTGCCCATTATCGAAGCCAAGGACGTCCAGCAGCTGCCCTTCGGACCCATTCGCGCGGATGTGGTCGAGTTGGCGGAGTTCGTGTTCTTCTATGTCGGCGAGCATATCCTCCACTATCAGCCGCGGCTGTTCTTCAAGCATCGCGGGATGGAGACGCGCTTCGAAGGGTGCTCGCCCAATCAGGCGGTCGTCGTGGCGGAGCGGGTCTCCGGCGTTGGAAGCGTCGCGCATGCGCTCGCTTACTGCGAGGCGGTCGAGCGCGCCGCGGGCTGCGACGTGCCCGTTCGGGCGCGCGCGCTTCGTGTTCTGCTCGCGGAACTCGAGCGCCTATACAACCACCTGCATTACCTCGGCCATCTCTGTCACACCACGACGCTGAAGGTCGGCGAGGCTCAGGGCAAGCTGCTTGAGGAGCGGGCCAAGCAACTGAACGCGCGACTGACGGGCAGCCGTTTCCTTCGTGGCGTTCTCGCCCCGGGCGGGCTGCGCCGCGACCTTGCCCCGGACAGGTGGCTGGGCGATGCGCTCGAGGCCTTGCGGGTCGAATTCGTCGCTTATGTCGAACGCCTCGAGGCGTCCGAAAGCCACCTCGACCGCCTCATCACGACGGGCCTGCTCCTTAGGCAGGTCGCATTCGACCAGGGCGCGACCGGACCGGTGGAACGCGCCTCCGGTCTCGATCGCGACCTTCGCAGGGACCATCCTTATGCGCACTACGCCGAACTCGCCGTGACGGTGAAGAGCCTTCCCGAGGGAGACGCCTATGCGCGCTCCCGCATCCGGATCGCCGAGATCGAGGCGTCCTTCGATTTGTGCCAGCGCGTCCTTCTGCTGCTCGAAGCGGGCGAGATTCGCGTCGAGTGCAACGCGCCTCCCCTGTCCGAGGGATTGGGATGGACCGAGGGACCGCGCGGGTCGCTGTTCTACGCCGTCCACGTCGGCGCGGACGGAAAGCTGGCGCGGGTCAAGGTCAAGTCGCCGTCGTTCTCCAACTGGCGCGCGTTTCCCTTCACCGTGCACGATACGAACATGATGGACTATGCGATCAACGAGGCGAGCTTCGGTCTCACGATAGCCGGCTGCGATCGGTAGGAGACGGTCATGGCGCTGTGGACCCTATTCGGACTGGTGAGCGGCAAGGCGACGACGTCCTGGCCCGCCGCCGGCGGCGACGACGGGCAAGACGGTCTCTTCGGGATGCCCCGATACAATCCGGAGGCTTGCCGAGAGGGATGCCATCAGTGCGCCGAGGTTTGCCCGACGCATGCGATCGAAGCGTCCGGGGACGAGCTTTCTGTCGATTATGGCCGCTGCGTCGTTTGCCAACTGTGTACGGAGGCGTGCCCGACGGGTGCGATGGAGCCCTCCAACGATTGGGCGTTCGGCGTTCGAAGCCGCGCCGATCTCCTCTGGGCGAAGATCCCGCCCCAATCGATCGCCGCGACCGGAACCGACAAGCGGACGTTCCGCCGCAGCTTACATGTGCGCCACGTCGACGCCGGCTCGTGCAATGGCTGCGAATCCGAGCTTCAAGCCCTGAACAATCCATTCTACAATCTTCATCGTCTGGGAATTTTTTTCACGCCGTCGCCGCGCTTTGCCGATCTGCTGTTGGTGACCGGACCGGTCACGCGAGCGATGTTGGAGCCGCTGCGAACGGCCTACGACGCCATGCCCGAGCCGCGCTGGGTGATGGCGGTGGGAACCTGCGCCGTCTCTGGAGGAATTCCCGGGGGAAACTATGCCTGCGGGACTGGCCTCGAGGGCGTGCTTCCTGTCGACCTCTACCTCCCCGGCTGTCCGCCCAACCCTGCCGCGATCATCGACGCCCTGTTGATGTTCCTCGACCGCGCGCCGCAACGCGTGAGAGGGGGGCGCATCGGTGGCTGATCCGCTCCTCCTCCTATCCTTTCTGTTGTGGATCGCCGCAGCGATTGTCGCCTTGTTTGGACGCTGGGCCCCGTTCGGCAGGACGCTCCTCACCGCGGGCGCGCTCAGCGGAGTTATCGCCGCCATCGTCGGGCTTCTCGACCCGACCAAAACGATTGTGCTTCCGGTTCATCTTGCCGGCGAAGCGGTCGCTTTTCGCATGTCGCCCGAGGCCCTTTGGCTATTCGGATTCGGCCTGGCGCCGGCCGTGTTCGCGTGCGCCTTGGGTTCGCCCTCCGAGCGCGGCCGCAGCGGCTGGCTGTTCGGCGCCGCCGTGAGCCTGGCCGGGGCGCTCGGAGTCTGCGGGCTGCAGAATGCGGCGGCGCTGCTGGTCGCGTGGGAGGCGATGAGCCTCGGCGGCGCTATCATGATCCTGTCTGAACGTCTCGAGACGTCACGCGGGCGAACCATCCTGTTCATGCTTGCGCTGCTGGAAATCGGCGCCGTCGCGCTCGTCCTGGCGGTCGCGATCCTGGGCGTCGGCGCGTCGTCGCTCGAGTTCGCGCGCTTCGCCGGCGGCGCGGCGGCTCTGACGCCTCCGATGGCAATTGGCGTCGGGATCCTGATTCTGGTCGGTTTCGGCGCGAAGCTCGGACTGCTGCCGTTCTACGAATGGTTCCCAGGCGCGTATGGCTCCGGCAGCGGCGCCTCGGGCGCGATCCTTTCCGGCGCGGTGCTGAACGCGGCGTTCTTCGGCTTGTCGCGAGGCCTGACGGAGTGGCTCCCGCCTGCCGCGGATGGCGCCTTCCCGTCGCTGGCGGTCGTCGTCGTCGCGATCGGAACGATCAGCGCCATCCTGACCATCCTCTACGCATTCCAGGAGGACGATTGGCGCCGGCTCCTCAGCTTTTCGACCGCCGAGAACGCGTCGATCGCGGTCGCCGCGCTCGGGGCGGCCATGCTTTTTCGCAGCTATCAACTCCTGGATCTGGCCGGGCTCGCCTGGACAGTCGCGCTGTTGCACCTGGCCGGCCACGCCCTGGCGAAGGGAACGTTATTCATGACCGCCGACGGGTTGCGGCGCGCTACGGGGAATTACGCCATCACGGCGAGCGGCGCGGGCAGACACTGGGTGTTCGGGGCTGGCGCGCTCCTTGGAGCGTTGAGCCTGGCGGCCATGCCGCCAACCGCGGGCTTCGTCAGCGAGTGGTTTGTGTTCCAGACGGTCTTCCAAGGCTTTCACCTTCCCGATCTCGCCGGCCGTCTCGTCCTGACACTCGCGGGCGCCGGCCTCGCTTTGACGGCTGCGATCGCCTTTGCGACTTTCGTAAAGGTCATCGGCATCGGCGTCCTTGGGCGGGACGTCGATCGTCCGGCGCCGATCTCGCGATCCTATTCCGGAACGGTCGGCCTCCTCGGGATCGCCGTTCTGCTGCTCGCCGCCGGAATGCCGGTCTGGCTCACGGCGCTCGACGCCGCAACAACGCGTCACTTCGGCGCCGTCGTCGCAAACCGGATGTATGATGGGCCGCTTCTCGTCCCGCTGACGGCCAAGTTCGCTTTCATTTCGCCGTCGCTGCTCGTCATCGTGATGCCGCTACTGGCGCTTTTGCCCGCGGCGCTTGTCCTCGGAAATCGCCGGTATCGCGTGCGCCGGTCCGCTGTCTGGTATGGCGGATTGTCCCCCGACCCCGCGCGGGCCGCTACGACAGCCCTGACATTCTCGAATGCGATGCGAACCTTCTACAGCTTCGTCTACCGGCCGACCGCCGTCACCGAGCGCGAAGCCGACTCGCGGGGATATTTCGTCAGAAAGCTCGTTTTCGAGCACGATGTCGCGCCGATCTTTGGACCCTTGTTGTTTCAACCCGCGGTTCGCGGGGTGGAGGCCATCGCCCGGAAACTGCGTTTGCTGCAATCGGGCCAGCTCAATTTCTATCTCAGCCTGATCGGACTGCTGCTGGTGGTCATTTTAGCGCTTACCTTGGCCTAACAATGAGAGGCGCGACCTCGCGATGTGGATTTACATCGCGATCGCCATTGGCGGCATGATCGGATGCTGGGCGCTATTCGCGCAAACGAATTTGGTGCAAGGAGCGAGGATTACGAGCCGCCCGCCGCCGAAGGACGCGACCGGCGTCGCTTCCGCCAGACGAAGGCCTGGCTCGGCGACGAGTTAGAGGAGAAGCCGGCCGAGGCGCGGGTGAAGCGCTGGACAAACGCCCGATCGTGGAGGAGCTGTTCGAGCGCCGCCACGACCTGATCGCTCATCTCTCTGCGTCTTCATGTCCCCGACCGGCCTGTCGTTCGACGGCGAGGGCCATACCGATCGAACGATTGCTCCGTTCCACCAAGGCTTACGCGACGCCTTCAACTGAAATGCCAAGTAGACTATGCGCATCTCAATTGAGACCGTCGGGGCGCAGGTGCGCGACATGCCCCGGACCCGTCACGGGAACCGGCTCAGAGCCGCCAACCGTCCGACATGCCAAAGCATGCCGAAAGCGCATTCATTGCAATGCGGGCACCGACTGAACAAGGCTATCCTTGAACGCGATCCACAACTCTGAAACACGCTCTTTCGGCGCCAAATGCCGACAGAGACCGCCGTGGCCCTGTTCCACATCGCTGTCGAGTTCGATGTGCTTTTCGAGAAAATGCTTGAAAGCGCGCAGCAGGGCGTTATCCCAATGTTGAGCCCGCAAAATGCTCCGGAATACCTTTTCAAGCCCGCCATCCTCGTAGCTCGACAGGCTTGACGCTCTCACTAAGTCATCCTCGGCCCGAGTTCTGGCCAGATAGGCCGCCCCAATTGCCTCCAGGCGAAGCCGACGAATTTCGTCGATGGGGGTTAGTTGAAGCGTTCTCCGCATGAATTCATCGTGATTCACGCGTTCCCTAGCAACAACGACGCCGGGGTAAGGCGATAGATTGTCCGTGTCCCGCTCCCCACGGTCCAGTTCCTCCAACTGCTTGTCCTCTGGATAGAGCGCGCGCGCAATTTCGAGATTTTCACGGAATTGTACCGAGAAATAGTAATAGCTCCAAGCGGCGTCAACGAGCTGTTCAGACGACAGGCGGTCCCAGTTGAAGTTGCATATCTCTTCGACTACCGCTTCGCTTGGCGTTGTAACCGCAACCCGATTGGGATCAATGGCGGAGGAAACGTCGTGCGTTGTCTCCCGCTCCAGTACCACTTTGTTCATAACTTGGCCCTCCACGACATATTAATCTAGACTGTCGTTAGAAACGGACCAGAGGTGTGCTATTCGAGAGGCCCACGTAATCGCGGCTTGATTCTGAACCGCCCGCCCGCCCCGCGGCTTTCGACCGCCGGGCAAGACAGTTGGTCAGAATACAAGCCTATGAGACCGTCACGCTGCACTAGGCAATCGGCGAACACCCGCCGCTGCAACCGTCCACGTTAATGGCGAAACTAGCACACCGCAGCTATTGCGCCGCCCGCAGCGCAAACCCAAGGGCGTCAACCCTCGGCGCCTATACGATATAACGCAAGGTTTTTCTCGTCCCCGCTCCCCTGCTCACAATCTAACCACCGCCATCGGCAACTCTGCAGCGCAACCTGCGAGTTGTCAATATACGCCTGCCGCGCCGGCGCAAATATTTTGCATCCCTTACTTTGCGGCGGTGAGCGGGAATAAGCCTCGACCCGCGCCTTGACGCAATGCAACCGCGTCTGGCTCGGAGGTAGCGCGGCCAGGATTGCGGCGCGGGCGGCGACGTCCTCGCGAACTCGTCGCGATTGCGACAGACGGTGGAACCCCGCGATGCTTCTGGTCTACCGGAGGGCATGAAAATCGGCGAAAATGTTGGCTTTCGGGGCGGCGGCGTTCACTCTGCAACTGCTGCCGCTCCGATGAGCGGAGAGTATCGATGACGCCGCCGGAAGGGATCGCGCCACCGAACATCATTCCCTGGCCACCGATCATCTATGGCGGCGCGGCAGTGGCTGCGCTGGCGTTGGAGTCTCTGGCGCCGCTGGACGTTGCCGTTCCCCTCGCCGTCAGGTGGGTTGGAGGTGCAATCGTGGCGGCTGGGCTCGGTCTGGACGCATCCGCGATGCTGGTGATGCGCCGCTATAGGGCCAACATCCTGCCGCACCGCTCGGCGACCGCGCTGGTGACATCGTGGCCTTTCTCGATCTCCCGCAACCCGATCTATCTGGGCAACACATTGTTAATGGCAGGCGTCGCCCTTGCATTTGGCAATCCATGGTTTCTGGTCATGGCCGCGGTGGCGGTAAAGGCGGTAACAGTGCTGGCTATCCGGCGAGAAGAAGCGCACCTGGCGGCGTCGTTCGGCGCCGCCTGGAAAACCTACCAGGAGCGCGTGCCCAGATGGATCCGTCTGAGGCCGTGACCGCTGAACTATGGCGGAATGTAAGTGACGGCGCGATTGCTTCATTATCGATCCGTTTCTGACGAGCGGAGTCTGAACCGATTTCCAGTTGAGGCGCTCGCCAACCGAATCTGCGGCCCCAAAATCCTCTTCTTTCGAGACGCGGCCGGGCGAAGGCGCGCTCAAGCCCGGTTCCTCGGAGGCTTTTCACCCGATCGTCATCAGGCTCGCGTTCCCTCCCGCCGCGGCGACGTTGGTGGCGATCGAGCATTCCTCCACCAACTCCGCCAGATTGTAGTCTTCGCCGGCGGCGAGCCGTGCGGGACTGAGGGCCTGGAGCCGGACGATCGGGCCGAGACGGGCGGCGAGTTTGCGCGTCGCCGCGGTGAGCGCCTCGCCATCGCCCTCGATGAGCGCGCCGGCGAGCGCGGGCGCGGCAAGCGGATCGTCGGTTGCCGATAGGCGGCCCGCGAATTCGCCAGGCAGGCCTTTCAGCGCATATGCCGCGGAGGCGCCGACGAGCGCGTCGTTTCCTGTCGCCAGGATCGCGCCGACCTGGATCAAGAGCCCGCTGTCGCTTGCCGCGACCGCCGCGATTTTTCCGCGCCGGCGCAGCGCATAAACGTTGCGCTCGCCGACCGGGCCCGGAAGCTCGACCCGCGCCCCGAGCAGCGAACGCGACATGAAGCCGACGCACCGTTCGGCTTCCGCGCCATGGCCGGCCGCGCGCAGCCAGTCGATATAGGCGCGCAAGGTCCCGAGCGCCGCGCCGGCGCCCTCGAGCCCTTCGAGCGCGCCCTGCGGCGGCTCGGCGACGAGGCGCGAGAGGTAGAGCGGGCCGCCCGCTTTCGGGCCCGTCCCTGAAAGCCGCGAACCGCCGAACGGCTGCACGCCGACGGTCGCGCCGATGATGTTGCGGTTGACATAGATGTTGCCGGCCTCGACGCGTTCGACGACGCGCGCGATCGTCTCGTCGATGCGCGTGTGCAGGCCGAAGGTGAGGCCGTAGCCGGCGGCGTTGACCTCGTCGATCAGCGCGTCGAGCGCCTCGCGCTTGTATTTGAGCACATGCAGCACCGGCCCGAACACTTCCCGTTCGACGTCGGCCACCCGGCCGACCTCGATGAGGGTCGGAGCGATGAAGGTTCCGCGCGCGGCCGTCTCGGGGAGCGGGCTTTGCGTGACTTTGAAGCCGCGCCCCCACATCGTCTCGATATGGGTCTTGATCGCCTCGCGCGCCTCTGCCGTGATGACCGGACCGACGTCGACCGACAGGCTCCTCGGATCGCCGACCTCGAGTTCGGCCATCGCGCCCTTCAGCATCGCCAGCATATGGTCGGCGACCTCGTCCTGCAGGCAGAGGATGCGCAGCGCCGAACAGCGCTGGCCCGCCGAATCGAAAGCCGACGAGACCACGTCGCCGACGACCTGCTCCGGCAGCGCCGAGGAATCGACCACCATCGCGTTCAGGCCCCCGGTCTCGGCGATGAGCGGGAGGGGCGCGCCGGTCCGGGTCAGACGGCCGGCGAGCTCCCGTTCGATGAGGCCGGCGACCGGCGTCGAACCGGTGAACACGACTCCCTGCACGCGCGGGTCGGCGACGAGCGCGGCGCCGACCTCGCCCGCGCCTGGCAGAAGCTGAAGCGCCTCGGCCGGCACGCCGGCCCCGTGCAGCACGCTGACCGCCTCGGCGGCGATCAGCGGCGTCTCCTCGGCAGGCTTGGCGATCACGGCGTTGCCGGCGGCGAGCGCCGCCGCGATCTGACCGGTGAAAATCGCCAGCGGAAAATTCCACGGACTGATACAGGCGATGACGCCAAGCGGGGCGGGCGAGCCCAGGCTCAACGTCCGCGCCGCCTCGGAAGCATAGTACCGCAGGAAATCGGACGCCTCGCGCACTTCCGCGACCGCATTGGCGTAGGACTTGCCGGCCTCGCGCACAATCAGGCCGACGAGTTCGTCATTGAGCGCCTCGAGCCTGTCGGCGGCGCGGCGCAGGATCGCGGCGCGCTCGTTGGGGGCGACCGCGGCCCAGGACCGGGCGGCCGCCGCGGCCGCGTCGATCGCTGCGGCGATTTCCCGCGGGCGCGCATGGCGCGTGAAGCCGACGATGTCGCCATGGTCGGCGGGGTTCCTGACCGGCTCGCCTTCCTCTGCCGGCGGCGCGCCTGGCGGAAAGGCGCGGCGCGGAGCCTGCGCGCTCAGCTCCAGTCCGTCCGCAAGCTCGGCGAGACGCCCCTCGTTGGAAAAATCGAGCCCACGCGAGTTCAAGCGCTCTGGCCCATAGAGTTCGCGCGGCGCGGCGATCTTGTCGTGCGGCGCGCCGAGCGGCTGCACCTTGAGGGCGAGCGCAACCGGGTCGGCCGTAAGTTCACCGACGGAGACGCTCGCGTCGGCGACGCGATTGACGAACGACGTGTTGGCGCCGTTTTCCAGCAGGCGGCGCACCAGATAGGCGAGCAGCGTCTCGTGCGAGCCGACGGGCGCATAGACGCGGCAGGGCCGGTCGAACTTGTCGCGCCCGACGACTTCCTCATACAGGGGCTCGCCCATGCCGTGCAGGCACTGGAACTCGTACTGGCCGCGATAGAAATTGGGCCCGGCCATGGTCAGCACGGAAGCGAGCGTTTGCGCATTGTGGGTGGCGAATTGCGGATAAACCGCGTCGGGCGCAGCCAGAAGCTTGCGGGCGCAGGCGAGATAGCTGACGTCGGTGTGGACCTTGCGGGTGAAGACGGGAAAGCCTTCAAGGCCGTCGACTTGCGCGCGCTTGATCTCCGAATCCCAGTAGGCGCCCTTGACGAGCCTGACCATCAGCCGGCGGCCCGATCGCCGCGCGAGATCAATCAGCCAATCGACGACATACGCACAGCGCTTGCCGTAAGCCTGAATGACAAAGCCGAGACCGTTCCAGCCCGACAAATCGCGATCGAAACACAGCGCCTCGAACAGATCGAGGGAGAGATCGAGGCGGTCGGCCTCCTCGGCGTCGATGTTGAGGCCAATGTCATACGACTTGGCCAACTCCGCCAGCCGCCTCGTCCGCGGCAGCAGTTCGCGCATCACCCGCGCGCGCTTGGCGCGCTGATAGCGCGGATGCAGCGCCGAGAGCTTGATCGAGATGCCCGGGCCTTCATAAATTCCGCGAGAACGCGAGGCCTTGCCGATGGCGCGGACGGCGCGCTCGTATTCATCGAGATAGCGCGATGCGTCCTCCGCGGTCGTCGCCGCCTCGCCGAGCATGTCGTAGGAAAACGCAAAGCCTCGCGCCTCGCGCTCGCGGCTGTTTCCGATCGCCTCCTCGATCGTGCGTCCGGTGACGAACTGCTCGCCCATCAGGCGCATGGCGACGTCGACGCCGCGGCGGATGAGAGGCTCGCCGCTGCGCGCGATGAGCCGCGTCAGCGCGGCCGACAGGCTTTGCTCGCTGGTCGTCGTCACCAGCCGTCCGGTCAGCACGAGACCCCAGGTGGCGGCGTTGACGAACAGCGAGGGGCTGGCGCCGATATGGGCGCGCCAGTCGCCGGGCGAAAGCTTGTCGCGGATCAGCGCGTCGCGGGTGGCGGCGTCGGGAATGCGCAGCAGCGCCTCGGCAAGGCACATCAGCGCCACGCCCTCCTGGCTCGACAGCGAGTATTCGTAGATCAGCCCCTCGACGCCGCTCGATCCCGTCTTGGCCCTGAGCCGTGTCACCAGTCTGCGCGCGAGCGCCTCGACGCTTTTGTTCTGTTCGGCGCTCAGCCTCGCCAGATCGAGGAGCGGCGGCACACACTCGGGCTCGGGGCGCCGATAAGCCGCCGTGATCGCGGCCCGCAGCGGTGTTTGAGTAGCGACTTCGGACCGGAATGCGGCGAAAACATCGGCGGCGGCGGTCATGTCGGGCTCCTCGAGCGAATGCCGGGTTTGCACGCGCCAAGGCGGACAGGCGGCGACAGGCGATCCTATCCCCTCGAGCCGACCTTTGCCTATGTCGCGTTGCGAGGCGCGGGAGTCGGAGCCTCGCGGCGAGGCCCGACGCCCGCCGGCTCGAATCCCGGTCGGGGCGGTCGCGCGATCGAGCCTCCGAACGGCGAGGCTAAGCCGCTGGTAATCTGTTTGCCGGAGATTGGTCCGGGACGCTCCTTTTTTGCCCCCGGCCGCCGATCGGAGGGAACGCCAGTCCGCCTTTGAATTTCGCCGCGAGGTTCGGTTGGCGACAAATCGCACGATTCTGGACGTGATGCGGAACGCCGGCGGCTTTACCGCCGGGTTTGATTATCTTCGCATCGGGCTGGCGCTCGCCGTGCTGGTCTGGCACAGCATCATCGTCAGCACGGGTTCGATCAGCATCGACCACGCCATCTGGAACGGTTCGTTTCGCTTCGTTCCCGCGGCCATACTGCCGATGTTCTTCGCGCTGTCGGGGTTTCTGGTCGCGGGCAGCCTCGAACGGACGCGGCTGCCCCAGTTCGTGACGCTTCGCGTGCTGCGCCTGGTCCCGGCGCTCGCCGTCGAGGTCACGCTCTCGGCCCTGATCCTCGGCGCGTTCTTCACCAGCCTGCCGCTGCGCGAGTATCTGACGAACCCGGAACTCGGCAGGTATTTCGGCAACATCGTCGGTCTCGTTCACTTCACCCTGCCGGGCGTGTTCGAGAACAACCCGTTCCCGCGCTTCGTCAACTTTCAGCTCTGGACCATTCCATTCGAGCTGGAATGCTACCTCTTCATCGTCTGCCTATCGACCGCTCTGCGCGATCGGCGCGCCTTCGCCGCAGGCGTCGGGCTGTTCGCGCTCGCGGCCACCGCCGTCACGTTTCTCTTCTTCCCCGCCAGCCCATTCGATCACGTGCCGGGACGCGCGCTCGTCGTCTCGTTCCTTGCCGCGGTCAGCCTGTATCAATATCGGGACAAAATCCCCTATTCGTCTGTTCTCGGCCTTGCCGCGGCGACCGCGGCGGCGGCGCTGCTGCAGGTTCCCAACGCCGCCTACCTCGCGGCCTTCCCGATCGCCTATCTGACCGTCTGGCTCGGGCTCATGCGCCCGCCCAAGATTCCATTCGGCGACCTCTCCTACGGGGTCTACCTGTTCCACTTCCCGCTCGAGCAATCGATCGTTTGCCTCTTCCCCGGTGTCAGGAGCTGGTGGCTGCTCACGCTAACGGCCTTGCCGCCGAGCGTGCTCTGCGCCTGGCTGTCTTGGAACTTGATCGAGCAGCCCGTCCTGACCCGCAAGAAGCAGATTTTAGCGGCGGTCGATTGCGCCTGGGCGGCGGCCGGGCGTCGTGCGACCGCCATTCTCCTGCGGCGCGAGCGCGCGCGAGCGGCCCGATCGAACGCCGTCGCGCCCGCGGACTGAGCAAGGCGGCTCGCGCCCGCCGACGCCGAAAGCGCCGAGCCGCGACCGACGCGCGCCTCGACGGCGACAAGCGGATTCTCGGAAAGCCCGACGTATCGGGCGTCGGCAATTCCCGATACACGTCATCCGAGGAATGCTCGGATGAATCGAACAGGAACGCCGGTCTCGGAAAGGCGCCGCCGGTGATGACGGACAGGGATACGACGCTCGGCCTGATCCTCAATGGAGGACTCGCGCGGCGCATGGGCGGCGCCGACAAGGGACTCGCCGCGCTCGCAGGCAGGCCGATGCTGGCGCATGTGATCGAACGCCTTCGCCCGCAATGCCGGGCGCTTGCGCTCAGCGCCAACGGCGATCCGGCCCGTTTCGCCGGCTTTGGCCTGCCCGTCCTCGCCGACGACCTCCCGGGTTTCGCTGGTCCGCTCGCCGGGATTCTGGCGGGCCTCGACTATTGCGCTCATGGGCCGCCGCCGCGCATGACGCATGTGGCCAGTTTCGTCGCGGACGCGCCATTCGCGCCAACCGATTTCGTCAAGCGGCTGCACGCGGCGCGCCGCGCCGCGGGGGCCGAGATCGCCGTCGCCTTATCGGGCGGGCGCAAGCATCATGTCGCCGCGCTCTGGCCGGTCGGGCTTGCAGCCGAGTTGCGCCGCGCGCTGGAAGCCGAGGGTCTGCGCAAGGTCGAGAGCTTCGCCGCGCGCTTCCGCATCGCCGCCGTTGAATGGCCGATCGATCCGATCGATCCGTTCTTCAACGTCAATACGCCGGAGGATCTCGCGTTCGCCGAGGCGCTGCTGCGCGAGGCCCGAGTTCCCGGCAGCCGAGCGCCCTGACTCGAATGCGCGAAGGAAGATAGAGGACGCCCATGCGCGTGATTGGCTTCGCCGGCTGGAGCGGATCGGGCAAGACAACGCTCATTACGCGCCTCATCCCGGAACTCGGCCGGCGAGGCTACAGCGTTTCGACGCTCAAGCACGCCCATCACGGCTTCGATGTCGACCAGCCGGGCAAGGATTCTTCGAGCACCGCGCCGCGGGCGCGCGGGAGGTTCTGGTCGCTTCCTCTGCCCGGCTGGCCTTGATGCGCGAGCTGCGCGGCGCGCCCGAGCCGCCGCTCGCCGATCTCTTATTCATGCTCGCGCCGGTCGATCTGGTTCTCATCGAGGGCTTCAAGCGCGACGCGGTCGCCAAAATCGAAGTCTATCGCGAAGTCGGCGGCCAGCCGCCGATCCATCCCAAGGACCCCCAAGTTGTCGCGCTGGTCACCGATTGCCTCGCGCCGCCCGGGCGCCTGCCGCATGCGCAAATCGACAACGTCGCCGCCGCCGCCGATCTGGTGCTGGCGCACGCGGAACCGGTCGAGATCGTTGTTGAACGACTTAGGCTCTCCAAACGGCCGTAGACGAATGGGCGTTCGGGCGTTCCGAGAACGTCGCGCCGATCGAGACCCGTTTTGAGGCTCACAGCGGGCAGCCGCTCGGCTTGAAGGTGGAGGTTTGTGCAGTCGTCGACGGCGCGGATGCAAATCGATCCACGGAAGCGGTGTGCTTAAGACGCAGGCGCCGGCTCATGACCGATTGTTGGCTCGGCGACGGGCGCTTTCGCTGGCGGACTGGCCTCGAGCGCCGATGACGCCGCCTCGTCGACGCGTTCGAGCCAGACGAAGGTCAATTGCTCGCGGACCTCTTCGGGGATGTCTTCGAAATCCTTCTTGTTGCGCGCCGGCAGCATGATGCGTTTGATTCCGGCCCTGTGCGCGGCGACGATTTTCTCTTTGATTCCACCGACTGGAAGCACCAGCCCGCGCAGGCTGATCTCCCCGGTCATCGCCGTGTCGCTGCGCACCGTGCGGTCGGTCAGCAACGAAACCAGGGCCATGAACATCGCAACTCCTGCGCTCGGACCGTCCTTCGGCGTGGCTCCCGCCGGCACATGGATGTGGATGTCGGTCTTCTCGAACCGATTGGGATCAATTCCAAACGCGACTGCGCGATTCTTGACGATGCTGAGCGCCGCCTGCGCGCTTTCCCGCATCACTTCGCCGAGTTGGCCGGTGAGGATGAGCCGACCGTTTCCCGGAACGGCGGTCGCCTCGATGAACAAAATGTCGCCGCCGACCGGCGTCCAGGCCAAACCGGTCGCCACGCCTGGGACGCTGGTCCGCATCGCGACCTCATCCTCGAACGGCGGCGGCCCCAGAATGGCCGCGAGATCGCCGTGGGAGATGACGATAGGCCCGCTGTCGCCTTCCGCGATCCGCATAGCGGCTTGGCGCAGCGCTCTTCCGATTTCGCGCTCGAGGCTTCGCACCCCAGCCTCCCGAGTATAGTGCTGAATGATGGCGCGAAGCGCCTCATCGGCGATCTCGACCTGATCGCGCCCGAGACCGTTCGCCTCCAGTTGACGTGGAACAAGATAGCGGCGCGCGATCTGCAGCTTCTCGCTCGCCGTGTAACCGGTAAGACCGATGATCTCCATGCGGTCTCGGAGCGGTCCAGGGATAGTGTCGAGCATGTTCGCCGTCGTGATGAACACGACCCGGCTGAGATCAAACGGAACGGCGAGGTAATTATCGCGGAAGCTATTGTTTTGCTCGGGATCCAACACTTCCAGCAATGCCGAGGCCGGATCGCCTTGAACGCCGGCGCCAAGCTTATCGATCTCGTCCAGCATCATAACGCAGTTGCGGGCGCCCGCCTTCCGGATCGCCTGGATGATGTTGCCGGGCAAAGCGCCGATATAGGTTCGTCGATGACCGCGTATCTCCGCCTCGTCGTGCACGCCGCCGAGACTGACCCGCACAAATTTGCGGTTCATGGCCCGGGCGATCGATTGGCCGAGCGACGTCTTGCCCACGCCCGGCGGCCCGACAAAGCAAAGAATGGGCGCCTTGCCGTTCGGCGCAAGCTTGCGGACGGCCAGATATTCGATGATCCGGCGCTTGATCTTGTCGAGGCCGAAGTGATCCTGGTCGAGAATGCGACGCGCCGCCGCGATGTCGATTGGCGCTTCCGCGGGAAGTCCCCACGGCAGTTCGACCAGCCAATCGAGATAGGTCCGCACCATACCGTATTCGCCGGCGGCTTCCGGCATGCGTTGCAGACGCCTTAGCTCCTTGCGAGCCTGGTCCTCGACGTCTTTCGGCATATCGGCGCCGCTGATCGCCTTCTCGAGTTCGGCGATTTCGGCCGTCTTTCCTTCGTCGCCCTCGCCAAGCTGGCGCTGAATGGCCGCCATCTGTTCGCGCAGTAGGACTTCACGATTACGCGCGTCGAGTGACGCCTTGGTCTCTCGCCCGATCTCCTGAGAGAGACGAAGAATCTCGATCCGATGCGCCAGGAGTCCCGAGACCCGCGCCATTCGAGCGCCGATCTCCACCGTTTCGAGGATTTCCTGCTTCTCCTCCGGGGTCGCGTCCATGAAGGTCGCCACCATGTCGGCGAGCGCGCCGGGAGAGTCGACCCCCTGGATCGCCGTCAGCAATTCGTTCGGCGCTTGCGGCAGCAACTGCAAGGCTTCAACCGCCTGCCCTCTGAGATGGACAAAACGGGCCTCGATTTCGTCAGATGACGGAACAGGCTCCGGAATCCTGAGCGCCTGCGCGACGAAGAATGGCCAGCCGCTCAGATATTCGACGACTCGGAATCGTTGCTCCCCCTGGCATACGAGATGATGCGCTCCATCGGGCGTGGTGATGTAACGGACGATATTCGCGACGGTCCCCATGCGATGCATGTCGCTGGGAATGGGATCGGCGGCCTCTGCGTTTCGCTGCATCACGACGCCGACCGGCTTTTGTTCCCTCACCGCTTTCTGCGCCGCCTGGATCGCGCCAGGGCGGCTGAGCGTGACTGGCAACACCATACCGGGAAACAGAACCATGCCGCGCACGGGCACGACGATGAGCGAATCCGCCGGCAGCGGCGGCGCAGGCGCTGCCCCCAAATTCTCTTCGGAGGCGGCTGCGGCCTGTGTCTCAGCCATCGTGCGGCTCCGACTTTTGCAGCGTAATCAGGAGGCAACCGTTGGCGGCTGATCGATGAATGGCGCCGTAGCGTCCCGGAGGGAGATGAACACGGCGTTCGAAGCGGCCTTGTGGCAGCTCCAAGCGGTGGATGATCGCGGTTCGCATTTCGGCCGGATAGGCCCGAATCCCCGAAATGATCAGTTGCCCCGCGTCAATGAGCGCCTTGACCTCGCCGAGGTCGACCCCCGGCAGGGCTATGAGCACGAGCACGGCGCGGTCGGTCTCGAGAACGTCCACCGGCGGCTCCCATGCGACGACAGAGGCCGAACCGGCCGGCCGGAAAAACTGCCGGTGCATTCGTTCCGCGCGCGCCAGCACCTCGAACGCTTCCGACCACATCCAATAGCGCGGGAAATTCGTCTCCATCGCCTCACCTGCCGGTCAGCGTCGAGATCGACGCCGGAATTTCGACCGACAATAGCTCATTTCCAATTGGAGTCATCCGCACCCGAGGTTCTGCACCGGAGCCGCGGACGCGTGCGCCTGTGGCATGACCGGCGACCGGCGCCCTTATGTCCGGTCGATGGAGCGGCGGCGGCCCGGTTCGCCACCGTCCACAGGCCGGCTGCTTGGCGTCACCTTCTCAACCTCGACTTCTCAGTCCCGACGTCCACTCGACAGGGTGTGGATAGTCGGAGCTTCGAATTCTATCCGTGCAAAACTATGGGACGAAAATACTCGATCGTGCTTGCTAGACCTTCACGCAATGGGGTTCGAGGCGCCCAACCGAGCGCCGCTTTCGCGGCGGTGATGTTAGGTTGCCTTTGTTTCGGATCGTCTTGAGGCAAAGGTTGCGCGATAATAATGGAGGAAGATCCTGTTTGAGAGATCACCAGCTGCGCCAGCTCGCGTATACTGAATTCGGTCGGGTTCCCCAAGTTAATTGGGCCAGTACATTCGGTCGGACTATCCATTAGTTTTATTAAACCATCAATCAGATCGTCGACGTAGCAAAAAGATCGGCTCTGTGATCCGTCACCATAAATTGTTATTGGTTCATTTTTCAGAGCCTGGACAATGAAATTCGAAACCACTCTTCCATCCGCCGGATGCATCCTTGGCCCATAGGTATTGAAGATGCGCGCCACTTTGATTTGCAGTTGATGCTGCCGGTAATAATCGAAGAAGAGAGTTTCTGCACATCTCTTTCCCTCGTCGTAACACGAGCGTGGACCAATTGGATTTACATTTCCCCAATAATCTTCAATCTGAGGGTGAATCGCAGGATCGCCATAGACCTCGCTTGTCGACGCCTGCAGAATCCGGCACTTCAGCCGTTTTGCCAAGCCAAGCATGTTAATTGCGCCGTGAACAGATGTTTTCGTGGTCTGAACGGGATCGTGCTGATAATGAATCGGTGACGCTGGACAAGCTAAGTTATAGATTTCATCCGCTTCGACATAAAGTGGAAAAGTTACATCGTGGCGAATGAACTCGAAACGCGGATTTGCATGAAGATGTTCAAGATTTTTTTTCGTACCCGTAAAAAGATTGTCAACGCATAATACCTCGTGACCCTCCGCAATTAATTTATCAATTAGATGCGATCCTAAGAATCCCGCCCCTCCTGTTACAAGGACCCGTTTGCGGCTTGAATAAAGTCGACTCACCTATCGCTCCTTTTTCTCTGTTCAATCATAGAATTGCCAGCGACCAACTCTATTGTCAATATCATAGCGTATTATCAGGCCGAATCCGCAATGCTATGTACCTATATACATCGTTCGTCCAAGAGAGGCGATTACAGCCGCCTTCCTGCAAAGTCTCGGACGGTATCGCCTTGTTCGATTACAGCTTTTATCGGTAAGAGGCAGCGCACCAAACCATGCTTCAGGATGCTTACAGGCGCTCCGTCGACGAACGCGCAGTCCGATAGCCCGATATTCGCCGGATGAACTAGTATCGACGCGCCATATTGGACCTTCTCGGCTGTCCGAGCAAGCCTGACCGACCGCCGCAATACGAAAGGCGCTGCAACCATTCCGCGTGGTCGTAATTGCGATTTCGCAGGGGTCGGCTGAGAGGTGACAATATTCCCACGCGCGCGATCGCCCATATCCATCGTCCCGCGCAGATCGAGCTCCGCCAGGGCGCGCAGGTCCGAGTCCTGTTCGGACGACGAGGATTCCATTTCTGTCAATCGATCTCCTTCGCGCTCCCCCGGCGCGCCGGCGCCCGGAACCCGAACAGTGGGATTTAGCCGGCTCCACACGGGGCCGAGTGACGCTGCGCGCAAACCGAGGAACGCCAGCTACGGGCAACTTGCATAATAATGAGCGTCGGCCAGAGGCCGCGCGCCAGCAATTTCCCCAAACGCCGGTTGACGCTTGGGCGGGTCGACGTCGTGGCGCCTGTCACAGGACGTTTCCGCCTGATCGCGGCGAACGCGCTTCGACCACTGACGCGACCGCCTTGCCCCGGCGGCCCGCAGCCGAGCCTTGGGACGGCCGGGCGACGGTCGCGACTGTCAAAACTTCGTGATTGTCCCAATTGTCGCCGGCGCGGGCGCCGCAGAGAAGCCATCCGCCTCCCGCAAAGGCGCACTCAGAATTCGCCATGGCCGACCGGAAAAATGCCCAAATGGAATGAAAAAACTTGACGAGACTGATACATCATGATTGGTTGTATGCGGGTGCGGTCAATCGGTTCATCACAGGGGACGTCATGAAATCGAAATTGCTGGCTGGCGCGTTGGCGCTGGGATAGCGGAATGCGGGTCGGGCGTGGCGCCGGCGGGGCGCCGCAGATTTCTATCGACTTAAACACGGCGCGCTGAAGCGGCCCCGCGGAGCGGGACCTTCTTCGGCGGCGGTTGAGTCGCGGGACTGTCTGCTGGTTTTCCCCTCTTCGAGCCGCCAAGGGTTCTGTCCGCTGCTGATTCTGATCTGCCTCTGGACGTAGGTCGGCGCGCGAGCGCTGTCCGCGTGTCGATTGGCTGTGCGCGTCCCGCACCAGCGGGGAGTGTGCATGCGCGAGGGTATGCTCGGGCGAGGGTTGCGATGAAAGAGTTGTTGGTTGCAGAAGGCCAAGGTTCGCCTTGGAATTTGACCTTCGACCGGCGGGGGTCGGAGGGCCAGCAGCACAAATTTGTCTTGCGAGCAATTGATATAAGCTAATGTGGGTGCACGCGTGACATATGAAGGGGTCTACTCAGACGCGGTTCTAAGCGGGGCTACTGTGGGCGTCTTTTCGCGGGAGACTATTGCGGAAGTTCTTTCACGGAAAGCTACTGCGGATGTCGCGTCTTGGGAGACAGCGGACGTCCTTTCCCATGAGTTTATTCCGGAAGTCCCTTCGCGGGAGTCTGTTACAGACGACTTTTCGCGGGATGTGTACTGCATATTTGGTATGCCGATCGATGCGATTGAAATGCCGTCCTTGTTGCACCGTATCGAATTGGCTGCCGCCAGCGGGTCGCAATTTCTCCTGTCGACACCTAATCTTAATTACTTGGTAAACAGTCTGTTGGATCCCGGATTCAGGGAGACATTGCTTCAGAGCGATGTTTGCCCGGCTGACGGGATGTCAATTGTTTGGCTCGCTCGGCTCATTGGCGTTCCAATCAAGGATAGAGTTGCGGGCTCTGATATTCTTGCTGCGTTGAAAGCTACGCGCAGCGGACAAAGGCCTTTGAAATTGTTTTTGTTCGGCGGCGCCGAAGGTGTCGCCGCTGCGGCTTCCCGCGCGCTGAACGCCGAACCGGGCGGGGTCCATTGTGTGGGATCGCTGGATCCAGGTTTTGGCTCTGTCGAAGAGTTGAGCCAAGATGACATGATAAATACGATCAATTCGAGCGGCGCCGACTTTCTTGCGGTGTCTCTGGGCGGCAAGAAGGGACAATTGTGGCTGAAGCGTAACTCCGACAGATTACGAATTCCAATCCGAGCGCACCTGGGCGCGACGTTGAATTTCCAAGCAGGAACGGTGAAGCGAGCTCCTCGCGTCCTACAGAGACTTGGTCTCGAATGGTTGTGGCGCGTCAAGGAAGAACCGCATCTTTGGAAGCGCTATTGGAATGACGGATGTAAGTTGCTGCACCTAATGCGCACCCACATCCTTCCGCTTGTCGTTTATCGATTACAGTTGCAAAATCAGCGCAATTTAGAAGATGCGATTATCACACAAATTCACGACGACAGACAGGTTACAATAAGGATTTCCGGCGCCGCGATTGACCGGCATGTCAGCAAATTCATTCCTGCCCTCAGAAGCGCGGTAGCTACGAAGAAACCTATCGTAATTGATTTTTCCAATACCGGCGCGATTGATTCACGCTTTCTGGGACTTCTCCTCATGTTGAGAAAGGCTTTGGGATCCAATGTTGCGGACCCGGTCTTCATGGGCCTGTCCCCCGAATTGACGAGAATTTTCCGCCTGCATGGCGCAGGATTCCTCCTCGCCGATGACAAAGCGGTGTGAATACGCTCCAGAAACTTGGAGTTCGTCTACCGATCTGGGGTGTGCCGGCTTGCGGGTCATGGCGCGCGGCGTCGGACCCCCTCGATGATCGCGGCGAACGCGGCTCAATGCTTGGCGGTCGACTGGAGAGCGCGTCTCGTCAGCTTGCGATCGCTTAGGCGCTGAGCCTCGGCGCCCGCTGGGCAAAAGTCATGAAACGTCACGCGGCCGACTCCAGCGCCCGCGAATTGTTCACAGGTCCATAGTAGGTGGATCGGAATCACCGAGGCACGGGCCGTCGGCGGCCTAATAGAGGACATCCAGCACAGGGCTCTCCAAAACCTGACCGCCGGCAACAACGGTCCCGCTGTGCGGGACCACTCCTTGCTCCGCCGTTGAATAGATACCGGGGCGGTCATTTACATCGCGTCCGTGCTAAACAGATGATCTTTTGCTCATCCATGATTTGTTGATAGACCCGCAGTCGAAGAGTTGCGTATAATGTTGTTTGGCGCATTATCGTTCATAGTTCTCGCTGCAGCGGTGATCGTGGCATTGCCAGTTGCGATATTTCTGCTCGAGAGCGTCGCGGCCATTGCCTTACCTGAGAGAACCTCTGCGCCTTCGCCGAGCGGGAAAGCACGCGGCCGGATCGGGGTATTGATTCCCGCGCACAATGAAGAGGAAATGCTATCTGAAACCATCGCCACGATGCGGCCTCAGCTTCGAAACGCGGATTGGCTATTGGTTGTCGCTGATAATTGCTCAGACAATACCGCCTCCGTAGCCAAAGCTCTCGGAGCAGATGTCATCATTCGAACTGATCCAAATAGAATAGGGAAGGGCTTCGCCCTGGACTATGGCATACGCCATTTCGCCAGGGATCCGCCCGGAATTGTCGTCGTCGTCGATGCAGATTGTAAATTAGGAGACTCCGCAATCGATTATTTGGGCTCGCTTTGTAAGGCAACAAATCGGCCAGTCCAGGCTCGCTACGTCATGAAAGACGCTGCGAGCCCGACAGAAGCCAGTCACTTCCGCGAATTCGCTTGGCGAGTAAAGAACTGGATGCGTCCGCTTGGGCTGAGTTCAGCGGGCCTGCCTTGCCAATTGATGGGCACCGGTATGGCTTTCCCTTGGGAAATTATTGCGCGCGCCAATCTCGCTACTGGGGCGCTCGTCGAAGATTTGAAGCTTGGGCTCGAACTTGCCGCCGATGGTCATTCGCCGATGTTTTGTCCAGCCGCTGTCGTCGTCAGTGAATTTCCGGCTACCGGCGAAGGAACTCGGAGTCAGCAGCTTCGATGGGAGCAGGGTCATTTGGGTGTGATAGCGACAGAAGTCCCACGGTATTTTCTTAAGGCTTTACGACAAGGAAACATGGATCTGCTCGTCCTGACCCTCGACGCCGCAGTGCCGCCGCTTTCTTTGCTGTTGATTATTGTCCTTGGTTTCATTGGAGTCAGCCTGGGTGCTTGGCTCATCGGTATGGGGTCGAAAGCTCTTTTAATCGGTCTCGCTTGCTTGGCCGGATTTACGTGCGCCATAATGTTTTGTTGGCTAAAGACAGGACGAGACCTATTGCCGCCAAAGTCTATCGTAATCATCATTATAAGCATTTTGAAGAAGATACCATTTTATTACAGGATTATGTTGAGGAGAACCGACTCGACTTGGATCCGAACGGACCGCCGAAGACTGTAGAGTTCTTGCGCGAACGACATGCTTCCCCGTGCGCGCGAGGCCGAGAGAAAGGGCCGCGCTTCGGCCTCCGCATTTCTCCCGTCCTCGGTGTGGGCGCCGGCGACGCTCGGCGACTTCATTGGCTCACACGCGCACTTGGCCAGAGACAATCGCTTCGTAACGATTGTCATCGAGGCGAACATAATCGTCCTTGCCGGGCTGCAAGAAATAAACAGCGTCGGATGTATTTCTAGGATTGAAGCTCTCCGCAACGAGAGCACGCTTCTTGTGTTTAAAGGTGTCGGTCGTCTCGAGTCGGCTGCTGACGCGCACGAACAACGGGCGCGCATAGTCCGGCAGCCGCAATTCTATATGCTTGCGCAGCGCGGCGAGATCGAAGCCCGCGTCCACGGTGAGCGCCGCCATCCCCGCTCGGCCCTCGCGCCCAGGGACGCTGACGCCGTAAACATTTGCTTCAGTCACGCCGGGACAGGAAGAAATCGCCTGCGCAACCTCGAGGGTGGAGACATTCTCGCCTTTCCAGCGAAAGGTGTCTCCGATTCGATCCACGAAATAATAGAAGCCACGCGCATCCTTGCGCATCAGGTCGCCGCTGCGCATCCAGGCGTCACCGTTCGAAAACACGTTCCGCAGCACTTTCTTTTCCGAATCGACCCGGTTCAAATAGCCTTCGAAGTTTCGCTCCTCGTTGCCTGACTTCTGTTCGATCTTGGCGATGACCTCGCCGACCTCGTCGGCCTCACAACGAACACAATGGCCGTCAACCTCGCGTACAGGCTCCTCACGTTCGAAATCAAATCTCACAATGGCGATTTGAAATCGCTGCGTGAGAAAGGGAGGAACGCGGCCGATTGCCCCGGGCTCGCCTTCGACGTTGTAAAGCGAAAAATTGCTCTCCGTCGCCGCGTAGAACTCGAGAATTCGAGGGAGGTTGAAACGCTCCTGGAAGCGAGTCCAGATGTCGGCGCCGAGCCCATTGCCGACACACAGCCTGAGGCGGTGCCGTCGTTCCGCTTCGCCAGGCGGCGAGGCAAGAAGATAGCGGCACAGCTCCCCTATATATTGAAACAACGTGCAGTCGAGCGCCTCGACCTCGTCCCAAAAAACACTGGCCGAAAATCGTCGACGAATTGCGACCGAGCCGCCAGCGAGCAGCGCCGGCCAGATCGCCACGACGCCGCCGACGGAATGAAACAGCGGCAGGCAGTTGTACATGCGGTCGCTCGCGCTCACGCCGACGAGACCGCGGAACCACAAAGCCCAGTTCAACGCTCGGCGATGCGTCACGATCGCTGCTTTGGGCAAGCCGGTCGTGCCGGACGTGTAGATATAGAGCGCGTGATCCGAAAGGCTTGTCGCCCCTCTTTCTTCGACGGAAAGCGGCTCGCCGGACATTTGATCGACTTCGAGGTCGATGCGGCGGACATTCTCTTCCGCGCCATGCACGACGAGGTCGATCGGCTTACTTTTTTCGAGCGCGCCAATGCAGGCGGAGTAGAGCGGCGCGCTGACGATCACCACAGCCGCGTTGCAAATTCTAATGCAATGCGCCAGCGCTTCCCCCGTGAGACCCGTATTGAGCAGCGAGACGGCCACGCCGACGCGGTTCAATCCAAGCCAGATCGCAACGTATTCCGCCCGATTTCCCATCATGAGGGCGACAACGTCGCCCTTTCCCAAATTGTTCTTTATCGCCCAGCGCGCATATCGGTTGGAACGGTCGGCAAGCTGTCGGTACGAGAACGTTTCATCCTCGGAAATGAGAGCGGGCGTGTCGGCTTGCGTCGCGGCGACATCGTCGAAGCGATCGGACAGACTCCGTCTCGGGTCGCGTTCTATGTCGGCGACGCTTTGAAGCGCACGGAGCCAATCTCGGGCGACAGATCTCATACAAGACGCCTTTTCGATGCGACAGGCGCTTCCATCTTGTTGGGTTTCATGACGACAAGATTAAAGCTCGCAACGAGCACAGCGCAAACGCCTGCCGGTTGAGGCGTTGTCGGCGCGCGTGTCGCCGTCCTTCGCCCTCGAGGGCGCCGGGTCCGGGGCGGACGGTCCAAATTTTTCCAAGCCGATCCAAGCCAGACCAACCCGGGCCAAGGAAAACCAAGGAAAAACCAAGAAAAAACTCCTTGGATTTGCTTGGATTCCCTCGTCCGAATCGTGACTTTTCAAAGGGTTGAAACGATTCCAAAGGAAAAAACTTTCTTTGGACTTCGTGAAAAGGCAAGACGATCATGTGGTACGCGCCTCGGCGAGCCCAACTGGGGACATCCGCCCTCGTCCCTCCGCGTGCGCGGGCGGTCGCGCCGCCCAAGGTAAAATGAACCGTAACATGGATTCTGGTTAACAGAAAGCTTTTGCTTTCGGGGACGCCAATAGCACAGAGCGGCGCGTCGCGCGCTCCGCGTCATCGCCACAAACTCGATGGCTCGCGCCGATCCTCAATGCTCTCGGATCACGTCTCGGCCGCGACCCTGGCCTTCCCCTTGAACGACCGCCAGCGGATCGCCCCCGCGCCGTCTTCCTCGCGGAATCCGCCCAAGCATCGCGGCCAAGCCCGGCGCATCTGCGAAAGCCCCCTTGTCAGGAGGCTGGCCGACGCCCCCAGCGGCTCCGGCAGGACGGCGCCTCGTCGCTATCCGCCCGGCGTTGCAGCCCTTTGTGAAGCTTGCTGGTCGAGAACCTGATGGACGAGAGATTTGTCGGCGTGAACCTCGGGATGGAGTTCGCGCCCCGACCACTCCACCACGCGAATGTCGGGTCGGAGCGCGGTCGCGCGGCGGTTCTGCGCATAAGTCTCCCGTATCGGCTCGAGGACGCGCAACAGATTGTTCGGCGCGTAGCGGGCCGATCGACCCTCCACATTTACGGTCGCGCCCAATCGCTGCAGCGCGGAGATGTGAACCATCTCCCCGATCGGATCAGCGTGTCTGTCCCAGCAGACATTGGATTGACCGCGCGCCAATCCATTCAATGGCAGATTTGCGATCGAGCGAAACGCGAAGTCCTCCAGACGATATACGCCCCGCCGGGGCTCGTGCTGGTTGGCCAACGCCCATGCGGGATCAACGGTTTTCCATGCCGCGGGATCGAGCGGAAAGTCCGGGAAGTGGGCTCGCACTCTTTTGATCATCCAATCGAGGGTGATATCGTCCAACGCTTGGCCGTAGTCGACCTCTCGCGCGTTTTCGTCGATGTAACTCCCGCCGATGTCCGCATGGGCTCCCGGGAACCACACCTGCTCGGTGACTGTGTGAAATTTCTTGAACTTCGGCTTGCGCCAAATCGCCGCCTTAAAGGAGTAGCGATGCTCATCGATGGCCATCGCGTGCAAGTTCACTTTGGTGATTGAAGAGAGCTCCACATTGTGAAAGGCGAAACGATCGCGGTTTCGGACATCGAACCAGGGCGCCGGGATCCCCAGCGCTCCGACGGTGTCGAAAACGCCGACGCAATCGATCTGCATTTTTCCCCGGTCATGCACGAGCCCGGTCAATTCCGCCCAGACCCCCGGCATGCGGTCATTGGGATTCGTGCGATAGAAATTCCACGCGACGGCCTCGTTGGCGGCGGTGCACGAATCCCGCCTCAAAAGGCCCGCGGACGCGACGAAGCCAATCAACGATCGAGCAGTGAACGCTCCCCGGGAAAAACCGAATACGAAGACCTGATCGCCGTCTTCGTACCAAAAGGAAAGGAACTTGTAGGCTCGCCGGACATTGCCATCGAGGCCCCCGCCAAGGATCCCCCCTCTAAATCTGTCGCGCGCTCCCGTTCCCACTCCCCTCTCGTAGAACACAATGTTTTCTGGCCCCGCGTCCGAGGTGAACCCTTCCACCAATCGCCGCGGCGCGGCGGAATGGCCGATCGCCTTCTCGGGCGCGGATGGAGTCGTCCCAAGGGTCTTTGCAATGATTTGCTGCAGACGGACGATATTGGTGTCAGTCGAACCGAAGTCTTGATCGTTCCAGGTGCCGTCCAGCAATAAGATAATGCGTTTCGCAGCCATGCTGCTTTCCCGATAAAACGCCGCGCGAGCCTCACGGCAACCTTAAAGACAAAAATATTCAGGTAAATTCCTGAGAGCCGACGTTCGGCTCACTCCTCTCGTCAGGCCTCGACCTTGGCCTTCGCCTTCAACGACCGCCAGCGGATCGCCGCCGAGTCGTCGGCCTCCGCCTCCGCCGACGCCATTGCGGCGATGCGGGCGTGATGCGGCGACTTGTGGCAGGCGGGATCGGTCGCCCGCGCGTCTCCGACCAGCGCCAGCGCCTGACAGCGGCAGCCGCCCCAGTCGATCTCGCGCCGGTCGCACGAGCGGCAGGGCTCCTGCATCCAGTCCGTGCCTCGAAACGCCTTGAAGGCGGGACTGTCGCGCCAGATGTCGCTCAAGGAATGTTGCCGCACGTTCCAGAACTCGAGGCCCGGAATTGATTCGGCGGCGTGGCACGGCAGCGCCTTGCCCGAGGGCGAGACATTGATCGCGACCCGCCCCCAGCCGCCCGCGCACGGCTTGGGATAGCGGGCGTAATAGTCAGGAATCACCATGTCGATGACCAGCCTGCCCTCGAGGCGCTTGCGCGCCTCCTCGACCAGGGCGATCGATTCCATGACGTCCTTCTTCGGCGGCATCAGGGCGGCGCGATTGGCGAGCGCCCAGCCGTAATATTGAGTATGCGCGATTTCGAGCCGGCGCGCGCCGAGCTCGAGCGAAAGACTGATGAAGGCGCCGACCTGATGCAGATTGCCGCGATGGATGACCGCGTTGATGGTCAGCGGCAGGCCGGCCTTCGTCACCATCGCGGCGAAGGCGTGCTTGCGCTCCCACGAGCCGTCGTAATGGCCGAGGCGGTCGTTGGTCTCCTTGTCGGCGCCCTGGAAAGAGAGCTGCGCGTGGTCGAGCCCGGCCTCGGCGAGTTCGTCCATCAGCTTCTGGCTGACCCCGATCCCTGAAGTGATGAGGTTGGTATAGAGGCCGCTTTGCGACGCATGACGGGTCAGCTCGACGATGTCGCGCCGCGCCGTCGGCTCGCCCCCGGACAGGTGGACGTGCAGCGCGCCGAGCGCGGCCGCCTCGCTGAACACGCGCTTCCACGTCTCCGTGTCGATCTCGGCGCCCGGTCGCTCCAGCGCCAGCGGGTTCGAACAATACGGGCAGCCGAGCGGACAGCGATGGGTGAGCTCGACCAGGATGCCGATCGGCGGCGCGGGCGGCGGCGGGGCGTGGACGGTCATGTTTCAAGCACTCTCTTGGCCTTGAGGTCGCCGAGCATGGCGACGACATCCTTCTCGATCACGTCCGGCGGCGCGTGATAGCGCTGGGCCAGTTCGGCGACGATCGCCGCCAGATCGCGCTCGCCGTCGCACAGCTGCAGCACCGTCGCCGCGGTGGCGTCGATCTCGAAGATGCGCTCCGGCGCCAGCAGCGTCCATCGTCCGCGCACGTCGTCATGTCTGAGCCTGACGCCCCTGGGCAGACGCGGCCGCGAACTTAGGTCGAGTTCCGTCGTCATATGGCTATGGCTCAGCCCGGGCGGAAGGCGCCCGGCGGGACGGCGCCGGTCACATAGGCGTGGTGCAGCGCGTCGAGCTGGGCCCACAGGACATCGGTTTTGAACGTGAGGGCGGCGATGACGCCCCGCTGCTCGGCGACCGTGCGCGCGTTGCGCTTGACATAGTCGAGGGCGAAATCGGCGTCCCTGGACGCCTGATCGAGCCGGCGGCGGAAATAGGCCACCACCGTCTCGTCGATGAAGCTGTAATTGGCGAGCATGCCGGCGATGCGGCGCCGGTGGATCGAGGGGGCGAACAGTTCAGTCAGGCTCGAGGCCACCGCCTCGATCAGCGGCCGCTCGCGCACGAAATGGACGTAGGCCTCGACCGCGAACTTGGTCGCCGGCAGCGCGCCTTCCTGCGAGATCACGTAATCGCGGTCGAGTCCCAGTCCGTCGGTCAGGATCAGCCAGCGCTCGATGCCGCCCTGGTCCTCGCCCAGGCCGTCATGATCGGCGACCCGGTGCAGCCACTCGCGCCGCAATTCGCGATCGTCGCAGCGGCCGATCAGCGAGGCGTCCTTGCGCGGGATCGCCGCCTGATAGACGTAGCGGTTGAGCGCCCAGGCCTGCACCTGGCCCTTGTTCAGTTTGCCGTCGTGCAGCAGATCGTGAAACGGATGAAGATCGTGATAGCGCTGAGGGCCGACCGCGCGCAGAGCCTGTTCGAGCCCTTCCGGGCTCAGAGGCTCGGACGGTGAATGCTTGTTCATGGCGTGACCTCCATTCCGTCGTATGCGATTTCCCATCCCGCCGTCTTCACTACTGTCTCTTCGGGCGAACCTTCGATCAGGATGGGATTGGTGTTGTTGATATGGGTCAGGATGCGGCGCACGCGCGCATGGCGGGCGAGCGCCTCGAGCGCGCCGTCCGGCCCCGACACCGGCATGTGGCCCATGCGCCGGCCGGTCTTGTCGCCGAGGCCTCCCCGGATCATCTCGTCATCGACGAACAGAGTGCCGTCGAAGAACAGCGCGTCGGCCTTGGCCACGCGGGCGTGCAGATCCTCGGTGACGCCCGCGACGCCGGGAGCATACACCAACGCGCGCCCCGCCGCTTCGACGGCGACGCCGACCGTGCCCTCGCCGATCTCGTCGGTCTTGACCTCGCCCTCCTCGAGCCACAGCGGCGCCTTGCCCGGAACGGCGAACAATTCGAGCCTCAAGCCGGGCAGCGGCTCGAACTTTTCGCCGAGGCTGACCGCGCGGCGCGGCGCGATGTCGCGTCCGACGACGTCGAAGATTCGATTCGAGCCGATCGTGTCCAGGGTCGATCCCGTGCCCCAGATGGTGAACGGCTGGCGCTCGCGCAGCGCCAGCAGCCCGGCGGCGTGATCGACGTCGGCATTGGTCAGCAATACGGCGGCGATCGGCGAATGGCGTCCCTCTTCCTTGGGCTGCAGCGCGGGCGTCGCCAGGATCTGCTGGCGCAGATCGATCGAGGCGTTGAGCAGCAGCCAGCGCGCGCCGTCGACGCTGACCGCGAGGCTCGATTGGGTGCGGGGCCGCACCCGCTTGTCGCCGCTCCAGGCCAGGCGGCAAACCCGGCAGCCGCAATTCCATTGCGGCACGCCGCCGCCGCCGGCCGAGCCGAGCACGAGCGCCCTCAGGCGCGAGGAGGCGCTGCTAGCGAGGGTCATAGTTGAAGCTCGTGGAGACGCGGGCCGAACCGCCTGGAGGCGGCGAGAAATGCGTCGACCGCACCAGCGTCCGCGCGGCGGCGTCGAGATCCGCGTCGCCGGACGAATGGGTGATCGCGAACGCGGCGAGCGCGCCAGACGGACCGATGGTGAAGGTCACCCCGACGACGCCCCTCGCGCCGCGAGCGCGCGCGGCCGGCGGGTAGAACAAGCGGCTGCGGATCGCGGCGCTCATCTCAGCCACATAGGCCGAAAGCGACGCCGCGCCCGCCGCGGCGGCCGGGGGCGCGTTCGCCGACGGGGCGGTCCGCGTCGGCTGGGCCGAAGCCGGCTTGGGCTCGGCATGGGCGGGTCTCGTGCGAGCGGGCGCTGGCCTTGGCTTCGGCGCCTCGATCCGCGGCGGGGGCGGCGGAGGCTTGGGCGGCGCAAGCTCGACCGGGGCCGGAGGAGGCGGAGGCTCCGGCGGCGGAAGCGGCCGCTCGGGCGGGAGAGGCGGGGTTGGTTCTGGCGGGAGGGGCTGCTCGGCGACCGGCGGCGGCTCGGGCGGGGGCGGCTCGACGACAGCCGGCGTCTCCGCCGCGGGCGGCGCGGCCATCTCCTGCGGTGGCGGCGCGGTCTCCTGCGGCGGCGGCGGAAGGGGCGGGGGAGGCGGCGGCTCGGCTGCCGTCTCCGGCTGCTTCGGCGTCTCGGCAGGCGCCGCCGGCGCCTCCGCGGGCGGCGCTTCCTGCTGGATGTCGACGACGACTTCGGTCGGCGGCTCGGGCGCGTTCCGCGCCAGATAGGGCAACGTCGCCACCGCGGCGGCGTGCAGCGCGATCACGATCGCAACGACGGCCGGCCGCTGCCAGTGCGGATTGAAGGACGGCGGCTCGAAGACGCGCCCGCCCAGCGCAGCGTCGGTCATGGCGCGGGCGAGAATGGAGTCGAGGTCGCCGGCGCCGGCGACGCAGCGCGGCGGGGGCCGGACACGATAGCGATGCGGGCGATCCCGTCGGCCGCCAAGTCGTCCATCACCGACACGACGTCGCCGTAGGCCGCATCCCTGTCGCCCCGCAACTGGACGATTTCGTTGGAATCTCCGAGTTTGGCCTTGACCGCCGCCGCAAGCTGATCGCGCGACACCTGATCCTTGCCAACCGAAACGGCGCCGTCCTTGGCGACGACGACGACGACCGGATCCCTGGAATTCGAGCGGCCGGGCCGTGCGCGCGGTGGGCAAGTTGACCCTGATCCCGGCGGCGAGCATCGGCGCCGTCACCATGAAGATGATCAACAGCACCAGCATCACATCGACCAGCGGCGTGACATTGATGTCGGCGAGCGGCTGGTAGAGGCCTTCGCCGATCTTGTTTGGCTTCATCGTCATCAGGGCGCCTCCGCGCGCCGGCGTTGTCCTTCGTCGCGCGTCACCTGCGCCGGACGCGAAATGAGCGAAATCGCGCGCTCCTCGACCCAGGACGCCATCTCCTGACCGAGGCGGGCGTAGGCCGCGCCGATGCGGTTGTAGCCGATCGAGGCGGGGATCGCCGCCGCCAGGCCGTAGGCCGTCGCGGCGAGCGACTCCGCGATCCCTGGCGCGACCGTGGCGAGACTCGTATCCTGCGCCTGGGAGATGGCGGCGAAGCTCGTCATGATGCCCCAGACGGTGCCGAAAAGCCCGACGAACGGCGCGACCGAGGCGATGACCGCGAGATTGGGCAATCCGCCCTCGGAGCGCGTCAGCAGCTCGCGCGCGGCGCGCGCCATCGCGTCGGCGATGCGCGCTCTCAATTCGCTCACCGATTCGCCGGGAATACGGCGGTGGACCTCCTCCTCGCCGGCGATCGCGACGCCGGCGAGCGGCTTGGCGATCTCCGCGCCCGCGCGCGCGGCGCGCACGGCGCGGCGAAGGCGCACGACCGAAATCACGCCTTCGACGATCAGCACCCAACACCACAGCGAGGCGATGAACAGAACCCCCATCACGAACTTGCCCACGAGGCCCGCCTCGAGAAACAGTCCGACCGGGGACAGATTCAACCCTTCCATGCCAATCGCCTCGTATCTTACCCTTACGCAACGCTTTGCGTATCACATCGTGTATCGCAATCCGGCATAGACCGCGAATGGCATCGCGATCCCGAGAGTGCGTGGATCGGTCAGCTGCGGCGCCGCGACAGGCAGCGCGCTCACGTCGAACAGCCCGCCGGAAGTGTAGTAGCGGGTGTCGAAGACGTTTTGGACCAGCCCATAGACCTGAAGCTGCTTGCTGACTTGATAGGACGTATGAAAGTTGAAGACCGCGTAGCCCGGAACCGGCGGCAGCGCGCCGTTCTCATTGCCGAAAAGTTGCTGGCTGCTCGCCGCGACCATGTCGCCGCCGATCTTCCATTTGTCGGTGGCGGCGAAGTCGAAGCCCGCTTTGAACGTCTGCCTGGGAATGCCGGCGATCGGGGTTCCGGGCGTGATCGGAATAAGTCCGCTCGCGTTGGCGGCCGGATTGAACGGCGACGGCTCGAGGAAGTTCGATTCGTAGGCCGCGTCAATATACGTGTAGTTCGCGTACACTGTCCACTGGTCGTCCCGCCATGTCGCGCTGAGTTCCACGCCCTGGCGCAGCGTCGCGCCGACATTGGCGTAATAGCCGAAACCGTTGGCCGGGCTTTGCAGCGGCAGGATGTCGTTGGCGAGCATGGTGTGAAACACGCCCGCCGACCATTGGAGTTTGCCGTCGAGCAGCGGGCGATGGCCGCGAAAGCCGGCCTCGAACGACCGCGCCACGACCTGATCGAGGTGCGGATCGGAGACCAGGAAATTGTCGATGATGCAGGGGTGGTTCGGATCGGCGCAGCCGAGCTCCAGCGGGGTCGGCGCGCGATTGGCTTCCGAATAGGAGCCATAGGCCGAGACGTCAGGCGTGATCTGATAAGTAACGCCGAGGACCGGATTGATCCGCGCATAATTCGAAAAGCCGGTAACGAGGCCGCCCGTCTGGTCCGTCAGGTCGATGCCCGCGTAATTGGCCCGAAAGCCGCCGGTCAGCGCCAGGCTTTCGCTCACCTTGAACGTGTCGACGGCATAAAGGCCAGCGTATAGATTGGTCGCATTGACTGACACCGGCGCCAGAAAGCTGTCGGGCTGATTGATGAGATAGCCAAATCCGGCAACGGGGTACGAGGAGCCTGTGGAGCTGATCGTCCCCAGTTCGCTGTTGCCGTTAAAATTCGTCCACCCATAGTCGATCGCGACCCCGACCGTCAGCTGATTGTCGTGGCCGAAGACCTTATCGGTGTCGACCGCCTGCAGATTGCCGCCGAGCGAACGCGATTGCGTCCATGTGCGGTCGATTTCGCCGAGGTCGACCGCTCCGTTGTGCGAGATGTCAGGAATGATCTGGCCGAGGGTGTCGTGCACCGGATTGCCGTTTAGGCACGAATAGGGCGGGCAGGGCGCGACGTCGGTCGTATTGCCGTCGACATGGGCCTGATTGAACGCGCGAAAATACAGGTTGCCCTGGAAGTTCAACGTGCTCGACTGGGCGTAGGTCCCGGTGAGCCCAAACATTGCGAGCTGGTTGAGGGACGACTGAGGAACCGTGTAGACGTTGCCCCAATTCTGCTGCAGCAACTGGATCGGGGCCATCGACGCCGCGCCGAAAGAATTGTCGCCGACAGTCATATTGAAGTGCAGTTCCGCGCCGTTGGCCCGATAGCCGATGTCGCCGTAGGCGCGACGGATTTGCGACGTTCCGTCGGTGCGCCAGCCCTGGTCGCCGATCGCTTCGCCGGCGAGATAGACCGAGTAGTCGCCGATCTGCTTGCCGTATTGAAACGCGCTTTGCGCGCGCCCGAACGAGCCGCCGCGAAGGTCCGCCTCGAATCCCTGCCAGGTGAAGCCGTTCTTCATCGTCACCAGCACCGCGCCGCCGAGCGCATTGAGACCGAACGCGGGGTCGGTGGAGACCAGCGTCGTTCTGTCGATGGCGTTGGCGGGGATCAGGTCCCAGTTGACGGTGTCGCCGAACGCCTCGTTGATGCGTATCCCATTCTGATAGACGGCCAGTCCTTCCGGCGTGCCGCTTATGGGAGTCGCGTCGAACCCGCGATAGCTCACGTTCGGCTGAAAGTCGTTGCCGGAGACGTTGCCGACCGTGACGCCAGGCGTTTGACGCTCCATCGCCTGGGTCAACGTGGTGTCGTACCAGGACTGGATGTCGGTCGAGTCGACGGAGTGCGTCGCGCCCGGGAATCTCGCGACGTCGATCAGCGCCGCCCGACGGCGTGGTCGCGACGACGTCGAACGTCGGGAGAACGATCGTATCGGCGCGGGCGCCGGTCGCAGCCGCGAGAAGCGCGAAGCCGAGCGGGCCGCAGGGCGTTAAGCGCCCCATGTGAAGTTCCTCCCCTTCGCTCGCCAGGTCTCGCGGCAACGTCGCGCGCCGGCTTTCCGGGAGGAGAGAGACGCAAAGCCTCGAACGCCCGCCCGCGACCGCACCAGAATAACCCCTTCTCTCACGGTCGAAGACTTCATTAATTCAAAAACTTTCCCGCGTCAGCTCCCGAGCCCGGCGGGAATTCTTCCCGATCGCGCGGGGCCTCGGCCGAGAGTCCCGGCTCGCGCCGCGACAAGGGCGCCGGCGGCGACCGTCGTCCCGATCTTTTCGATCCTGGCGCCGAAGCGATTCAGGCCGCCGCCGGATTGATGTTTATAAGCTTTGGGAACAAACCCGAAATCATCAATTCCGCCGGCTCCGATCCTGCGATGAACCTGTCCCCGCGCCTCACCGTCCTTCGCGTCCGCCCCCATGCCGGAGACCGCGCGCGCGGCTGGCTGACCGCGGGACCGTTCCGCATCCCTTGCGCGCTCGGCCCCGCTGGAATCGTCAGGAGCAAGCGCGAGGGCGACCGCGCCACGCCGGCCGGACGGTTCAGGCTCCTCTGGGGCTACTACCGTCCGGACCGCCCGCGGCCGCAGGCCGGGGGCGTGCCCCTGAAGCCGATGCGGCGCGGCCAGGGCTGGTGCGAGGACCCGTCGAGCCGGCGCTACAATCGCCCCGTGGATCTGCCCGCCAACGACTGCACGGACCGGATGTGGCGAAACGATCGTCTCTATGACCTGACCTTCGTGCTCGACCACAATTTTTCCCGCCGCGCCAAGGGCCGCGGCAGCGCGATCTTCTTCCATCTCGCCCGCCCCGGCCTCGCGTCCACCGCCGGCTGCGTCGCGATTGCGCTGACCGACATGCGCAAGCTCGCGCCCCGGCTCGCGCGCCGCGCCGTCATGGCGATCGGCTGACGGCTGAACGCC
>CAWAIM010000058.1:0-25541 GCA_963781895.1 uncultured Alphaproteobacteria bacterium | reverse complement strand
ATCGAATGCTCCCAGCAGGCCGACGCCAAGGACCTGCACGGCAAGCCGCGCAAACATTTCCTCCACGCCTGCAAAAGGGCTAATTGAGCGCGCGACCCGCCTCGGCGCCGCCCGACCGGCGCTGCCGTTTCCGGCGGGCGTGACATGATCGAGCTGGAGCCCACGTTGCTTGGCTGAGTCCGAAACCGAACAGCGCCTCGACCTTTTCCTGACGCCGCGCGATTGGCTGCGCTTTGCCGTCAGCCGCTTTCTCGCCGCCGATCTCGCGTTCGGCCACGGCGCGGCGAACGCCTTCGACGAAGCCGCCTATCTTATCCTGGAAGGGTTGCGGCTTCCGATCGACAGGCTCGATCCGTTTCTCGACGCCAGGCTGCTGCGCCGCGAGCGCGAACGGCTCGACGACCTCGTCGAGGCGCGGGTGAGGACGCGAAAGCCCGCCGCCTATCTGGTCAACCGGGCCTACATCCAGGGTGTGCCCTTCTACGTCGATGAACGCGTGATCGTGCCGCGCAGCTATCTCGGCGAACTGCTGATGACGGTGTTCGCCGAGGACAACGCGCTGACCGGCGATCCGCGCGACGTCGCCAGGGTGCTGGACCTGTGCGCCGGCGGCGGTTCTCTCGCCATTCTCGCCGCGCGCGTCTTCCCCAACGCGCGGGTCGACGCCATCGAACTTTCTCCCGAAGCGCTCGAAGTCGCCAAGCGCAATGTCGAGGAGCATGGGCTCGTCGAACGCGTGAGGCTGCTGCGCGGCGATCTGTTCTCGCCGCTGCAGAATGAGCGCTACGATCTGATCCTGACCAATCCCCCCTATGTCGACGCTGAAGCGCTGGCTGAATTTCCGCCCGAATTCGCGGCCGAGCCGCGCATGGCCCATGCCGGAGGCGAGGACGGTCTCGATATCGTGCGCCGCATCCTCAGCGACGCGCCGAGCCATTTGACCCGCGAAGGCAGGCTGGTCTGCGAGATCGGGCGGGGGCGCGACCTGCTGACGCGCGACTTCCCGCGTCTGCCTTTCGTCTGGCTCGACACCGAGGAAAGCTCCGGCGAAGTGTTCCTGCTGCGGGCGGGCGATTTCGCCGCGCCAAAGCGCAAGGCTTGAGGGCTATTCCACCGCCTCGCGCATCGCCGTGCGCATGTTGGCGCGCAAATCGTCGATCGGCGTCAGGCGCCCGGCCCGCTCGATGTGCCAGAAGGTCCAGCCGTTGCAGGCGGGCAGGCCCTGAACGAGGGCGCCGATCTTGTGGATCGAGCCGACCGCCGGCCCGGCCGCGAGCGTCCCGTCGACGCGCACCAACGCGGCATGGCGGCGGCGGGCGTCGACGAGATGTTCGCCCGGCCGCACCAGGCCGGCCTCAACGACGCTGGCGAAGGCGACGCGCGGCTCGGTGCGCCGTGCCGGCGCCGTCGCGACGGCCTCCTCGCAGAGAGGCTCGACCGCGGCGATTCGCTTGCGCGCCGCGGCGGCGTAAACGGGGTCGCGATCGATTCCAATGAACGAGCGGCGCAGGCGGCGCGCGACCGCGCCGGTGGTGCCTGAGCCGAAGAACGGATCGAGCACGAGATCGCCGGCGTTGGACGCCGCGAGCAGCAGGCGCCCCAGCAGCGCCTCCGGCTTCTGCGTCGGGTGGATCTTGCGCCCTCCTTCGTCCTTCAGGCGCTCGGCGCCGGTGCAGATCGGCAGGAACCAGTCGGAACGGGCCTGACAATCCTCGTTGCCGGCCTTCAGGGCCTCGTAATTGAACGTGTATGCTCTGGCCTCGGCGTCGCGACTGGCCCAGATCATCGTCTCGTGGGCGTTGGTGAAACGCCGCCCGCGGAAATTCGGCATCGGATTGGCCTTGCGCCAGATGATGTCGTTGAGAATCCAGAAGCCGAGGTCCTGGAGAATCGCGCCGACGCGAAAGATGTTGTGATAGGAACCGATGACGACGATGGTGGCGTTGGGCTTCATGACGCGACGCGCCGCAGTCAGCCAGCCGCGCGTGAACGCATCGTATTCGGCGAAATCGGCGAACTTGTCCCAATCGTCGTCGACGGCGTCGACGCGGCTCTGGTCCGGGCGCGAGAGTCCGCCTTCAAGCTGCAGATTGTAGGGCGGATCGGCGAAGACCAGGTCGACGCAGGCCTCCGGCAGTCCGTTCATTTCGGCGACGCAGTCGCCGATCAAGATCGCGTCGCGCGGCGCGGGGTGGCCGTCGCGACGGGCGGGAACGATTGCGGCCGGGCGTTTCGCCTCGCCGGCACCAGTACGCAAGACCTGAATCTGGGCGGGGAGACGCGACGCTCCGGCACGCAAGACACGCATGGACGCAACCACTCGGCGATACAGCCGGTTCGTTCGAACCGGCGCGTCGTTTATGTGCGATTCGAAGTAAAGGTCCGGTTATGCCGACGCAGATGCCGCTGTGTCGTTTTCGTACGTCGTAAGTCTTTGAGACAACAGAGTTGGACTCAACTCTTTTGAAACCTTTTGCGAGATCGGCCGCGTTCTCGCGTCAAACGGTCTCCACGGACAGGCGGAAAGTGCGCCGATGGTAGGGGCACGGACCTGAACGCGCGATGGCGCGGCGGTGCGGCGTCGTGGCATAGCCCACATGATCGGCAAAGCCGTATTGGGGATAGTCGCGCCCGAGATTGCGCATCAGCGCGTCACGCGTGGTCTTGGCGATAATGGAGGCGGCGGCGATCGACATCGATAGGCCGTCGCCGCCGACGATCGCGCGCGCTGGGCAAATGAGCCCGTCCGGGGTATCGCAACCGTCGATCAACGCGAGATCCGGACTGACGCTCAATGCGGCGACCGCACGCGCCATCGCACGCAGCGTGGCGCCCCGGATGTTGTAGGCGTCGATTTCCGCGACGGGGGCGAACACGACGGAGACGCTCAGGGCCTTGGCGAAAATCACTTCGCGCAGCGCCTCGCGCCTCGCTTCGCTCAGCGCTTTGGAATCGTCGAGGCCTTCCGGGAGATCGCCGGGATCGAGTATGACCGCCGCGACTCCGACCGGGCCCGCCAGCGGACCGCGCCCAACCTCGTCGATTCCGGCGACCCGTTTGCGCCCGCCCGCCATCGCCGCCCGCTCGAAGTCGTAGTGTGGCTTGGTCATCGTATGAATCCGATCGGGCCCCGCGCGAGGCGGGAAAGGTCGAACGCGTGCGCGTCGCGCAACAGCGCGATGAATCGCTCGACGCCGTGGTCCACCGCGGCTTCGCCCTTGGCGGCGCTCGCCCTGTCGGCTTCGCCGACCGCGCCCTCGGCGTTGAGATCGCTCGCCATCCAGGCGAAACCGAGCGGCGGCTTGGCGCGCAACAGCGCGAAATCGCGCTCCATTGCTTCGCCGGCGCTCGAAAAATCGCGCGCGTCGCTCATACGCACGATCTCAGGACGGAACGCGAGCATCAACGAGGTCTCGGCGTCGCCGCCGTGAATTCCGTGCGCCTCTTCGCGGGCCGAGAACAGGCCGTCGGGATAGCCGAGGCGCCGCCACGAGGCATTGATCGCCAGCATCTGACGGCGAACGCGCAGATCGAGCGTCATCGCCTCGATCGCCGGCACATTGCCGCCGTGCGAGTTGATGACGATCAGCTTGCGGCAGCCCGCGCGCCCGACGCTCTCGCCGATGTCCCGCCAGGCGCGGATCGCGGTTTCCGTGGATATCGTCAGCGCGCCCGGGTAGCCGAGATGCTCGCTCGAGGCGCCGATCGCTTGCAAGGGCAGAAACAGAACCGGCAGGTCGTCGGGAATTCTCGCCGCCGCGCGTCTGATGTAGCCTTCGTTGACGATTGCGTCGACGCCGACCGGCAGATGCGGGCCATGCTGCTCGATCGCCGCCACTGGCAGGACCGCGACGACCTTGCTCATGTCGGCGCGCTGGAAATCCGGCCATCTCATCTCGGCCCAGAATTTCGTCGGCAGCATCGCCACGGCCCTCTCCATCAGTCTTGATCGGCGTCGCCGAATACCGCGCGACCGACCTTAACGCCAGCGGTTGGGCGCCTTTCTCAGCCCGTCATCCTGCGATGGCGTCTCGAAAGCCCGCCGGGACCGCGCGACCGCCACAAAGCCGCTGGCCTAAAGGCAGGCGCATGGCCTATGAGACATTCCATGAACAGCGGCGTGATTCGCATTCTCGGCGTCGACCCCGGCCTGCGCAATACCGGCTGGGGATTGATCGAGGCCGCCGGCTCCAGACTGACCTTCATCGGCTGCGGCTCGATCCACACCGACGCTGCGACCTCCCTCGCTGAAAGACTGGCGTCGATTCATCGCTCGCTGGCGGGGCTGGTGGAACGCGAAGGCCCGCACGAGGCGGCGGTCGAGGAGACTTTCGTCAACCGCGATCCGCAATCGACGCTGAAACTCGGCCAGGCCCGCGGCGTCACCCTGGCGTCGCTGGCGCTGCAAGGTCTGCCAGTCTCCGAATACGCCGCCAATCTCGTCAAGAAGACGGTGGTTGGCGTAGGGCACGCGGAAAAGAGCCAGGTGGCGATGATGATCAAGATGCTGCTGCCCGCCTCGAACGCCTCGACTTCGGACGCTGCGGACGCGCTCGCGGTCGCCATCTGCCATGCGCAGCATCGCGCCGCGCGCGCGAGGGGAGCGGCATGATCGGCAAATTGAGAGGCGTTATCGACAGCCTGGACGAAGACGGCCTCATACTCGACGTCAACGGGGTCGGTTACCTTGTGGCGGCTTCGGCGCGGACCCTGCGCGCTCTGCCGCCCATTGGCGAGGCGGCCGAACTCCTGATCGAAACGCATGTGCGCGAAGATGCGATCCGGCTATTCGGCTTTCTGACGGCGGTTGAACGCGACTGGTTCCGGCTGCTCCAGAACGTCCAGGGCGTCGGCGCGAAAGTCGCGCTCGGGATTTTGGGGGCGCTGACGGCGGAAGCCCTCAGCACGGCCATCGCCCGGCAGGACAAGGCGATGATGGCGCGCGCGCCGGGCGTCGGGCCCAAGTTGGCCGCCCGTCTCGTGCTGGAGCTCAAGGACAAGGCGCCGGCGTTCAACATCGCGGAATTGAGCGGCCCAGACTTGCGCGCCGAAAGCTCGTCGAAACTGCCAAAAGCGGCGGAGGATGCGATCCTCGCCCTTGTCGGCCTCGGCTATGCGCGCCCGCAAGCCGCCGCCGCCGTCGCCAGGAGTTCGGCCGAGCTCGGGCGCGACGCGCAGACGGCGACGCTCATTAAAGCGGGTTTACGGGAACTGGCGCAGTGAGCGCCGCAATCGCCCCCCGCCGATTCTTCCTGCCGATGGTTGGCCTCGTGCTGTTGTTCGCCGTGCTCGGCCCGGCGATCGGCGGGGCGCTGTTTGTTCCTCTCGCTGTCGTCCTGAAGCCCCCGACCGACGCCAATACGCTGGCGCTGCTGGGCTTGATCGCCGCCGTGGCGGGCCACACAGTCGGGTTGATCGCAGCCTATGTCATCGGGATCGGGCCGGCCGCGGCGACCGGCTTCGTCTACGCGCTTTGGGACGCCGCGGCGCCCGAGCGAGCGCCGCGCGCGCTCGCCGCCGCGTTCATCGGCGCCCTGATGACCTACGGCGTCGCGCGTAGGCTGGCTTCGCTCGGGGCGCCGTTCGAGCTGACGATCCACGCCGATGTCGGCTCCTCGAGCGCCGATTGGATCGATGCGACGTTCTCGGGCGGGATCGACGCCGCGCTCAGGCGGGCATTCGTCGTCTGTGGCGGCGTCTCCGCCCTCATCTGCGCGTTCGCCGCGAGCCTCATCGGCCTGACGACGCGGCCGGGCTTCTCCCATCCGGCGTCCGCCCTTCCTCCGCGCGGCGGAGCCTGACATGGCCGACGCCCCCCGCCGTCTCGTCTCCGCCGAGAAGCGCCCCGAAGACGACGCCGCCCTGCGCCCGCAAGCGCTGGCCGATTTCACCGGCCAGGAGGCGGCGCGCAAAAATCTCAAGATCTTCATCGAATCGGCCAAGACGCGCGGCGAAGCGCTCGATCACGTGCTGTTCGTGGGGCCTCCTGGCCTCGGCAAGACGACGCTCGCGCAGATCGTGGCGCGCGAACTCGGAGTCAATTTCCGCTCGACCTCGGGACCGGTCATCGCCAAGGCCGGCGATCTCGCCGCGCAACTCACCAATCTCGAGCCCCGCGACGTCCTGTTCATCGACGAGATTCACCGGCTCAATCCGGCGGTCGAAGAAATCCTGTATCCGGCGATGGAGGACTTTCAGCTCGATCTCATCATCGGCGCCGGGCCGGCGGCGCGTTCGGTCAAGATCGATCTCGCCAAATTCACCCTGATCGGCGCGACGACGCGCGCCGGGCTCCTGACGACGCCGTTGCGCGACCGCTTCGGCATTCCGGTTCGGCTCAATTTCTATACGACCGAGGAGCTGCAAGTCATCGTCGCGCGCGGCGCGAGGGTGATCGGACTGGCCCTCGCCGAAGAAGGGGCGAACGAGATCGCCAAGCGCTCGCGCGGCACTCCGCGCATCGCCGGGCGCCTTTTGCGCCGGGTGCGCGATTTCGCCACCGTCGAGGGCGCGGACGTGGTCACGCGCGCGCTCGCCGACGGCGCGCTGCGCCTGCTCGACGTCGATCCGATCGGGCTCGACCAGATGGACAGGCGCTATCTCGACGCCATCGCCGTCAAATTCGGCGGCGGCCCGGTCGGCGTCGAGACGATCGCCGCCGCGCTTTCCGAGCCTCGCGACGCGATCGAGGATATCATCGAGCCCTATCTCATCCAGCAAGGCTTCATGCAGCGCACGCCGCGCGGCCGGTTGCTGACCTCGCACGCGTTCCGCCATCTGGGCCTCGCCGAGCCACAGCGCGATCGGCCGCAGTCCAACTTGTTCGAGGAAGAGTAAAACGCTAACCAAGCGCGCAATGGCATTTCCCGAGATCGCGCCTTGCCGAGCCTGATCCGCTTTCTGATCGCGGTGGCCATGCTGGCCGGCCTCGTCTACGGCGGTTTGTATGCGCTGGCGAACTACGTCAGGCTCACGCCGCGCGAAATCACGCAGACGATCACACTGCCGAAGGCCGGCAAGTGAAAGCGCGCGCGGCGCCTCTCCTCGTCGATTTCCTGGAGGCCCTCGCCTCCGAGCGCGGCGCGAGCGCCAATACGATCGAGGCCTATCGTCGCGATCTTTCGGACTATGAGGCTCATCTTCGCGAGCGAGGCACGGACGCGCTCAAGGCTGTTCAGAGCGACGTTCGCGCTTATCTCGTCACGGGCGCCGCGCGGTCATTGAGCGCGGCCTCGCTCGCGCGTCGCCTGTCCGCGATCCGTCAGTTCCACAAGCACCTCTACGCCGAAGGTCGGCGTCGCGACGATCCGACGCTGGCGATCGAGGGCCCGCGCCGGGCGCGCCCTTTGCCAAAGGTGCTGACGGTCGATGAAGTGGAGCGATTGATAGCGGCGGCGCGCGAGGGACTGGACGTTTCCGGACGCCCGTTGCGCGAGCGTCTCGCCGCCGCGCGCATGGCTTGCCTGATCGAGATCATCTACGCCTCGGGCCTGCGCGTTTCGGAAGTCCTGAGTTTGCCGAAATCAGCGGCGCGGACGAAGGAGCCGCTTTTGACCGTGCGCGGCAAGGGCGGCAAGGAGCGCCTCGCGCCGCTTTCCCAGCCCGCCCGCGGCGCGATGGCCGTCTATCGCACGCTCCTTGACGATGCTTCGCCTGGCGCGGCTGCGACGCCGTGGCTCTTTCCTGCCGACAGCGCGGCCGGCCATATGACCCGGCAGGCTTTCGCGCGCGATCTTAAGCTCATCGCCTCGGCGGCCGGACTCTCGCCCTCGCGCGTGAGCCCGCACGTGCTGCGCCACGCCTTCGCCAGCCACCTGCTGCAGAATGGCGCGGACCTGCGCGTCGTCCAGGATCTGCTCGGCCATGCCGACATCTCGACCACGCAGATCTACACCCATGTGCTCGACGAGCGCGCCAAGGCGATGGTGCGCGATCTGCACCCGATGAACGACGAGGACGGCCAAGAGTGACGGCGCGCGAGGGGCCGTGGCGGGCGACGCTCGACGGGGTGGTCGTCGCCTGCCGCTTGACGCCGAAGGGCGGGCGCGACGCGATCGACGGCGTCGCCTGGCTCTCCGATGGGACGAGCGTTCTGCTGGCGCGAGTGCGCAGCGCGCCGGAAGACGGCCGCGCCAACAACGCGCTGTGCGCGTTGCTGGCGGAGAAGCTCGATGTCCCCATCTCGCGCGTGCGGCTCGCCGCGGGCGCGAAAAGCAGACTGAAGCAGGTCGCGGTGTCCGGCGACTCCGAGACGCTGATCGCGCGGCTGAGAACGCTGTAGGGGCGTCCGGGAAATCCCGCGGCGCGGCGCCGCCACGAGGGCGAGCCATTGCGTTCGACTGGAAAAAGAGCTTCGATGGATCGATGTTTTTTGGCGCGAAGATCGCCTCGCGACGCGGCGGACGACTCTGCTCCTCCGCCCGAATTGTCATCAGGAGGAGTCACATGAAAGCCACCACGCTCGCTGGCCTCGCGTTGGTCGCATCGCTCGTCGGCGCGGGCGCGGCCTCGGCCAAGACCCTGGTCTATTGCTCTGAGGGCAGCCCCGAGAATTTCACCCCCGCCATCAACACGACCGGCACCAGTTTCGACGCGGCGCGTCCGGTATACAATCGCCTGACCGAATTCAAACGCGGCACGACAGAGGTGGTCCCGGGCCTGGCCGAAAGTTGGGAGATCACGGACGGCGGCAAAACGATCACGTTCCATCTGCGCAAGGGCGTCAAGTTCCACGCAATGAAGGATTTCAAGCCGACCCGCGACTTCAACGCCGACGACGTGCTGTTCTCGATTGATCGACAGTGGAAGCCGGACAATCCCTACTACAAGGTCTCCGGCGGCAAGTACGACTATTTCGAGGACATGGACATGCCGAACCTGCTCGATTCGGTCGAAAAGAAGGGCGACTACACCGTCGTCATGAAGCTGAAGGCGCCGAACGTCGCCATCCTCGCCAATCTGGCCATGGACTTCATGGCGATCGGCTCGAAGGAATACGCCGACTTCCTGCTCAAGAAGGGAACGCCGGAGCAGTTCGACCAGGCGCCTGTGGGAACCGGGCCATTCTCGTTTGTCGCCTATCAAAAAGATTCGGTGATCCGCTACAAGGCGAACAAGGACTATTATGGCGAAAAGGCGCTTGTCGACGACCTGGTGTTCGCCATCACGCCCGACGCGACATCCCGATATGCGAAGCTGAAAGCCGGCGAATGTCACATCAACGCCTATCCCCAGCCGGCGGATCTGCCCGAAATGCAGAAGGATCCGTCTCTCAAGGTGATCAGCGCGCCCGGCCTCAATATCGCTTTCTGGGCGTTCAATGTGACCAAGCCGCCGCTCGACAAGAAAGAAGTGCGCCAGGCCCTCAGCATGGCCATCGACCGCGACGCGATCATCAAGGACGTCTATCTCGGCGCCGGAGAGAAGGCCAAGACGCTGATCCCGCCGACGATGTGGTCCTATGACGACAAGATCGTCGACTATCCCTACGATCCCGCCAAGGCCAAGGCGATGCTCGCGGAAGCGGGCGTCCATACGCCGCTCGACATTGATCTTTGGTACATGCCGGTCCAGAGACCCTACAATCCCAACGGCAAGCGCATCGGCGAAATGATGCAGGCCGATCTCGCCAAAATCGGCGTCAACGCCAAGCTCGTCACTTACGAGTGGGGCGAGTACCGCAAACGCGCGCAAGCGGGCGAAGACATCACCGCGCAGCTCGGATGGACGGGCGACAACGGGGACCCGGACAATTTCTTTTTCCTCGACGGCTGCACGGACGGCAAGCCGGCGTCCAACAACATCCCCAAGTGGTGCAACGCCGAATTCAACGACCTCCTGGTCAAAGCCCGCGTGATCGCCGATCAGGCGGAGCGCGCCAAGCTCTATCAGCGCATGCAGGAGATCGAGCACGAGGAAGCGCCGGAACTTCTCCTCGCCCATTCGACCGTCTACGAAGCAATGCGCTCGAACGTGACCGGCTACAAGCAGAGCCCGCTCGGAACGCATGCGTTCGAAGGCGTCGACCTGAAGTAGGGCCGGTTCGGGGCCCGCTGCTGGAACACCGGAGGCCCCGCTGTATTCGGATCGGCCATGCTCATTTATTTCCTTCGCCGCGTCGCGCTGACGATTCCGACGTTTCTGGCGCTGATGTTCCTGACGTTCGTGGCGATTCGGCTCGTTCCCGGCGATCCGGTCGAGGTGCGGGTCGGCGAGCATGGCATTTCGCCGGATCGGCTCGCGCTCTTTCGTCACCAGCTCGGACTCGATCAGCCAGTTTGGAAGCAGTTTCTGGACTACGTGTGGCGCCTCATGCACGGCGATTTCGGCGTGTCGCTGTCGACGCAGCAGAAAGTGCTGACGGAATTCTTGACGCTTTTTCCCGCCACGCTCGAACTGTCGTGCTTCGCCATGCTGATCGCGGTTTCAGTCGGCGTGCCCTCCGGCGTGATCGCCGCGGTCAAGCGCGGCAGCGTCTTCGACCAGGCGCTGATGACCGTGTCGCTGTTCGGCTATTCGATGCCGATCTTCTGGTGGGGCCTGCTCTTGATCATGTTCGTTTCGGTCAGGCTCGGGCTTCTGCCCGTCTCGGGACGAATCGATCTCGTCAACTATTATTTCGACCAGCCGACCGGCTTCATGACCATCGACGCGTTGATGTTCGGCCAGTCGGGCGCGTTCCTCGACGCGTTGCGCCATCTCGTCCTGCCCGCGATCGTGCTCGGCACCGTGCCGCTCGGGGTGATCGCGCGCATGACCCGCTCCTCGATGCTCGAGGTCCTGAGCGAAGACTACGTGCGCACGGCGCGCGCCAAGGGCCTGTCGCCGAGCCGGGTCATCGGCATTCACGCTTTGCGCAACGCGCTCCTGCCGGTGGTCACGGTGATCGGCCTCTCCGTGTCCGGGCTGATGGCTGGCGCGGTGCTGACCGAAACGATCTTTTCCTGGCCGGGCGTCGGCAAATGGCTGATCGAATTGATAGAGCGGCGAGACTATCCGGCGCTGCAGGGCGGCGTGATGCTCGTCTCCGCGATCGTCATTCTCGTCAACCTGATCGTCGATCTCATCTACGGCGCGATCGATCCGAGAATCCGCCATGCCCATTGACGCGGCCGCGCTGCGATCGCTTCCGGCCGACGAGGCCGCGATCGCCGTTCTGGCGCAGCCCGCGCCGCTCGCCGCCTTCTGGGCCGCTTTCCGTGAAAACAGGGGCGCCGTTGTTGGCCTTGCGGTATTCGCCCTTATCGTCGCGCTGGCGCTGGCGGCGAACATCGTCGCCCCCCATTCGCCGATCGAACAATTCCGCGACGCCGTGCGCGCGCCGCCGGTCTGGGACGCGGGCGGTTCTTGGCGCTTTGTCCTCGGCACCGACGGAGACGGCCACGACATGCTGTCGCGGCTCATCTTCGGAGCCCGGGTGTCGCTGTTCATCGGCCTATCCGTCATGGGCGTGTCCTTCGTCATCGGCGTCGCGCTTGGCCTTGCGGCCGCGATGGCCGGCCCGATCGTCGACGTCATCGTCTCGCGTCTGATGGATTTGATCATGGCGGTGCCGAGCCTGGTGCTCGCGATTCTCGTCGTCGCGGTGCTGGGGCCGAGCCTCGCCAACACCATCATCGCCGTCACCATCGTCTATCTGCCGCGCTACGTGCGGCTGACCCGCGCCTCAGCCCTCGGCGAACTCAACAAGGATTACGTGACGGCGGCCCGCGTCGCCGGGGTCGGGCCGTTGCGGCTCGCCTATTCGACGGTGCTGCCCAATTGTCTGGCGCCGCTCATGGTTTTGGCGGCCCTCGGGGTTTCCGACGCGATCCTCGAGGCGGCCGGCCTCGGATTTCTGGGCCTCGGCGCCCAGCCGCCGACGCCGGAATGGGGTTCGATGCTGGCCGATTCTCGCGAATTCATCCGCTCCGATCCCTGGATCGTCACGTTGCCGGGGCTCGCCATCCTCGTCACCGTCGTCGCGATCAATCTCGCCGGCGACGGCCTGCGCGACGCGCTCGATCCCAAGATGCGGCGGAGCTGACGATGGCCAATCTGCTCGAAATCCGCAATCTCTCCGTCGCTTTCGCCACCCGGCAAGGCGCGTTCACGGCGGTCGACGGGCTCGACATCACGCTGGAGCGCGACGAGGTGCTCGCGATTGTCGGCGAGTTCGGGCTCGGGCAAGTCGGTCGCGATGCTGGCGGTGATGGGGCTGCTCCCGCAGAACGCGAGCGTGGCCGCCGACAGCATGGCGTTCGACGGCGCCGATCTCCTGACGATGTCCGCGCGACAGCGTCGTCGCCTCGCCGGGGGGGACATGGCGATGATTTTTCAGGAGCCGACGTCCTCGCTCAATCCCTGCTTCACCGTGGGATTTCAAATCGGCGAGGCGTTGACGGCGCATCTCGGTCTCGACCGCGCCGGCCGCGCCAGGCGTGTCGTCGAACTTCTGGCCGAAGTCGGCATATCCGATCCCGAGCGCCGGGCCCGCGCCTTTCCCCATCAGCTCTCGGGCGGCATGAACCAGCGCGTGATGATCGCCATGGCGCTCGCCGGCCGGCCCAAGCTGCTGATCGCCGACGAGCCGACGACGGCGCTTGACGTGACCATTCAGGCGCAGATTCTCGATCTGCTGTTGGCGCTGCGGCGCGACAACGGCATGGGACTGGTGCTCATCACCCACGACATGGGCGTCGTCGCCGAGACGGCGGACCGCGTCGTCGTCCAATATGCGGGCCAGCAGGTGGAGTCCAACGCCACGCGCGAACTGTTCGACGATCCGCACCATCCTTATACCGCCGCCCTGCTCGCCGCGTTGCCGGAACGAGCGACGGAGCGGCGCCTGCCGGCCATTCCGGGCGTGGTCCCGGGCCATTTCGACCGCCCGCGCGGCTGCCTGTTCTCTCCGCGCTGCGCCTTCGCCTTCGCGGCCTGCCATCATGTCGCGCCGCGCCGTGCGCCGGCGGAATTCGGACGGGCGCTCTGTCACACGCCGCTGGCGCGGGGGATTCCGCTCGCGGCCCAAATGGATGGAGCGGCCTCGTGAGCGCGGTTCTCGAAGCAAGGAGCCTCACCCGCGATTACGCGGCGTCGCGCGGCATGTTCGGGCCGGCCGCGACGGTCAAGGCGCTCGCCGGCGTGTCGTTCTCGCTGCGAGCGGGCCGCACCCTGGCCGTCGTCGGCGAATCCGGTTCAGGCAAATCGACGCTGGCGCGGCTCCTGACCTTGATCGAGAGGCCGACCGCCGGAGCGCTGCTGATCGAGGGCGAGGACGTGGCGCGCGCCAACCCGGCGACGCGTAAGCGCCTGCGGAAAGACATTCAGATCGTGTTCCAAGACCCCTACGGCTCGCTCAACCCGCGCCACACGATTGGCAAGGCGCTGGAAGAGCCGCTGCTCGTCAACACGCGCATGAGCGGGGCCGAGCGCAAGGCGGCGGCGTTGGCGATGATGGAGAAGGTCGGCCTGCGCCCTGAGTTTTATCATCGCTATCCGCACATGTTTTCCGGCGGCCAGCGCCAGCGGATCGCCATCGCCCGCGCGCTCGTGCTGAGGCCGAAGATCCTGGTGCTCGACGAGCCGGTGTCGGCGCTCGACGTCTCCATCCGCGCCCAGGTCCTCAATCTGCTGGCCAGCCTGCAGGAGGAATTCAAGCTCGCTTATGTTTTCGTCGCCCACGATCTCTCAATCGTGCGCCACATCGCCGACGAGGTTCTGGTGATCTATCTCGGCCACGCCGTCGAACTGGGGTCGCGCGACGCGATTTTTCGATGCCCGCAGCATCCCTACACCCGCGCCCTCCTCTCGGCGACGCCGGTCGCCGATCCGACGGCCAGGCGCGCGCGCATCCTGCTGACGGGCGAGCCGCCGTCGCCGATCGCGCCGCCGCCTGGTTGTCCGTTCAATCCGCGCTGTCCCCTGGTATTCGACCGCTGCCGCGCCGAAAAGCCGTCGCTGGAGCGCAAGCAGGGGCGCGATGTCGCGTGCTGGAGCGTCGCCTCATGAGCGTGTCCGAGACTTACGACTACATCGTCGTCGGGGCCGGCTCGGCGGGCTGCGTGCTCGCCAACCGGCTCACCCGCGATGCGCGCAATCGCGTGCTGTTGATCGAGGCGGGTGGAAAAGACAACTGGATCTGGCTCCATATTCCGGTCGGCTATCTGTTCGCGATCGGCAATCCGCGCGCGGACTGGCTGTTCAAAACCGCGCCGGAACCCGGCCTCAACGGCCGTTCGATCGCCTATCCGCGCGGCAAGGTCCTCGGCGGCTCCTCCGCGATCAACGGCATGATCTACATGCGCGGCCAGGCGGCCGATTACGACGGCTGGCGCCAGCTCGGTCTCACGGGCTGGAGCTGGGAGGAGGTGCTGCCTTACTTTTTGCGGCATGAGGACCACCATTCCGGGGCCTCCGATCTGCATGGGGCGGGCGGCGAATGGCGGGTGGAGCGTCCGCGCATCTCCTGGCCAATTCTGGACGCCGTGCGCGATGCGGGCGTCGAGATCGGCATTCCCAAGGTCGACGACTTCAATCGCGGCGACAATGAAGGCTCGGACTATTTCGAGGTCAATCAGCGGCGCGGCCGTCGCTGGAGCGCGGCGGCTGGATTTCTCAAGCCGATCCTCGATCGTCCCAATTTGCGCCTCGTCGATCGAGCCGAGACCGAGCGGATTTTGTTCGACGGAGGCCGCGCCGTAGGCGTGCGCTATCGCCGCGACGGCGCGAGCTGCGAGGCGCGGGCGTGCGGCGAAGTGCTGTTGACCGCCGGCGCGATCGGATCGCCGCATTTGTTGGAGCTCTCCGGCGTCGGCGATCCGGCCGCGCTGGCGAGGATCGGCGTCTCTACCTTTCATGCGCTCCCTGGCGTCGGCGAGAATCTGCAGGACCACCTGCAGCTGCGCACGATTTTCCGCATCGAGGGCGCGCGAACGCTCAATGTCGACTACCAATCCTATTTCAAGCGGGCGCTGATGGGGCTGGACTACGCGCTGCGCCGGCGCGGCCCGATGACCATGGCGCCGTCCCAGCTTGGCATGTTCGCCAAGTCCTCGCCCGAGTTTGCCACCGCCAACGTCGAGTTTCATGTGCAACCCTTGTCGCTCGAGCGTTTCGGCGAGCCGCTGCACAATTTTCCGGCGATAACGATCAGCGTGTGCAATTTGCGGCCGACAAGTCGTGGATCAACCCACGCGGCCAGCTCCGATCCGCGCGCCGCGCCCTGCATCCGGCCCAATTATCTGTCCACATTCGAGGATCGCCGCGTCGCGGCGGATTCGATCCGCCTCGCGCGTCGGCTCGCCGGCGCGCCGGCGCTGGCGCGCCATGCGCCGAAGGAGCTGAAACCCGGAGCTCATTTGCGTTCCGACGAGGAGCTCGTGACGGCGGCCGGCGATATCGGGACGACGATTTTCCATCCTGTCGGCACGGCCAAGATGGGCCGCGCCGACGATCCGTCCGCCGTGGTCGACGAGCGCTTGAGGGTCTTCGGCGTCGACGGGCTGCGCGTCGCGGACGCCTCGGTCATGCCGCGCATCACATCGGGCAACACCAACTCGCCGACGATGATGATCGCGGAAAAAGCGGCGGAAATGATCCTCGCCGACGCGAAAGGCGTCTGACATGGGCGATGAGCGGACCGTTCTCCCCGCCGACGGCCGTCAGTCCGAGACCGCGCTCATGATCGCCCGCGGGGTGCGGCGGCTGCTACGGGCGCGCGGCTTTTCGAGCCTCACCGAGCTGCCGCTCGTCGACGGGCGCCGCGCCGACATCGTTGCCGTCAACGGCGAAGGCGAAGTGCTGATCGTCGAGATCAAATCCTCGCCCGCCGACTTTCGCGCCGACCGCAAATGGCGCGACTACGCGGCCTGCTGCGATCGGCTCTATTTCGCCATTTCCGAGCATACGCCATCGCAAATCATGCCCCTCGAAGCCGGTCTCATCGTCGCCGATCCCTATGGCGCGGAGATCCTGCGCGAAGCGGATCTCCAGCGCATGGCGCCAGCCAGTCGCCGGGCCGTGCTGCTGCGTTTCGCCCAGGCGGCCGCCGACCGGCTGCATCGTCTCGCCGATCCGATCGGCGCGCTGGAGTCTTGAAATCGTCGCTGGACTGCCGCGCCCGCGGCCCCCCTGGAAGGGGCGACGACATCGAACGGGCAGAAAACCTCGCTAAGCGGACAGAATAAGAACGAAGCGGCGTTGATCAGGAACTGGTTAGGTCCTCGGGATACCTGCCGCCGCTGTCGAGGAAGTGCTCCCATGTCGAACGACCCCGTGCGCTGACCGTCGAACGGTGTGGTTCTGCCGGATCGCCTGCCAGCAGGCCGAGCCTGACCAGCGGGCCAGGGGAACCGACTGAACGGGTCATGCGGCGATGTAGGTGGCGAGGACGTTTTCGTCCCATGCGGCGACTTTGCGTGTCAATGATCACGGAACTAGGACCCCGCATTTTCACCGAAAAGGGACCCCTTGTTGAGCTGGCGGAGAGGCAGCGCTCGCCCCGGCGGAGCTGGTCGGGGTTGCGCAGCCGGGGCGAGCGCGGGTTGGCGAGGGGCTGTTGTTTTGAGGATCAGGCGCGGTTCTTGAAGCGCCAGCTTTCGTTGCCGGTCTCGACGATGTCGCAATGATGGGTGAGGCGGTCGAGGAGTGCGGTCGTCATTTTTGGATCGCCGAAGACGCTCGGCCATTCACCGAAGGCGAGATTGGTCGTGACGATGATCGAGGTGCGCTCGTAGAGGCGGCTGACGAGATGGAAGAGCAACTGGCCCCCGGACTGGGCGAAGGGGAGATATCCGAGTTCGTCGAAGACGACGAAGTCGAGCCGGGAGAGATGATCTGCGATGCGGCCCTGCCGGCCGGCTCGAGCCTCGGCCTCGAGCTGGTTGACGAGATCGACGGTGGTGAAGAATCTTCCCCGCGATCCGGCCCGGATGCAGGCTCGCGAGATGGCGATCGCGAGATGGGTCTTGCCGGTTCCCGTTCCGCCTATCAGCACGGCGTTACGCTGCTGGGCGAGGAAGGCTCCCGAGACGAGATCGCGGACCAGGGCCTCGTTGATCGGGGTATCCCTGAAGGCGAAGTCGTCGACGTCCTTGGCGAGCGGCAGCCTGGCGATGGTGAGCTGGTATTTGATCGATCGGGCCTGCTTCTCCGAGATCTCCGCTTTTAGGAGATCACCGACGAAGCGCTGCGGCTCGTGGCTCCGTTTGAGGGCAGTTGAGAGCGTCTCGTCGTAGGCGGCCTTCATGCCGTAGAGCTTGAGCGTTCCCATCATGTCGAGGACTTCGGTTCTTTCCATAGGTCAGGCGCTCCTCAAGGCGTCGTAGCGGGCGCAATCGGCGACCGGCGTATGAACGAGATGCAAGTTGGCCGGGGTCATGATGGTCGCGGCCGGCCCCGGATCGCGGCGCCGCGCCAGAATGTTGAGAACGACGTCGGCGGAATGGACGCCTTCGCTCAGCGCCTGGGCGCAGGCCGCCTCGACTTCGGACAGGCCATCGGTCAGGACGGCGGCGAGAATCTTGACCATTTGCCGGTCGCCGTCGTCGGAGCCCGTGAGCTAAGGACATCACGAACAATAAACGCTTTGATTTGACAGCTTTCGGGGTCTGATCGTGTAGTTCCATTCAGGATGAAACTGATCGCCGGTGATGTCGAGGGATTTCATCTCGGCCTTGCTGACCCGGATGCCTTTGCGGTAGGTGCGGGTGTCGAGCGCGCTGTCGACTTTCAAGCCGGTCTTGGTGGTGGTGGCGCCGATCAACTCGACCACGGCAAGGCGAGTGGTGAGTGGCCGGCCGCGCCAGTTCTGCGTGATGTGGCAGAACAGCCGGTGCTCGATCTTGTTCCACTTCGACGTGCCCGGCGGATAGTGGTGGACGTGGATCACGAGCCCGGTCTCATCGGCCAGCTTTTGCAGTTCGAGCTTCCAGAGCCGCACCCGCGCGCCGTTGGAGCCGCCGCAGTCCGCCGTAATCGTCAACTCTCGTGCATTCGGATAGCGCTGCTCTCCCATGCGCTCGCGCCAGCAACGAATGGACTGCACGGCAAACTCGGCCGTGTCGCTGGTGATCCCGACGCTGACGAAGCCGGTGTTGGCGGTCACATCGTAGACGCCGTACGGGACCACCTTGCCGAGCTTTTTATTCTCGAAGTCGTGCACGTTCACCCGCTGCGGGTTGCCTTTGGGACGATAATCAGTTCCGCCGTTCTTGAAGTTGCCGATCAGCTCTTTCTTCTTCGTGTCGACGGAGACGACAGGCTGTTGTTGGGCCTGCGCCGCAAGGACTTTCGCGTTGATATAGTCGAACTGGGCATTGCGGTCGGGATGTTTTGAGCCTTCCTCCGCCTTGCGATTGGACTGGCGCGAAAACCCGAGCTTCACCAACTCCTTGCGCACCGTATCGGCGCTGATCGGATGCCCCATCTCGGTCAGCGCTGCCGCAAGCTTCTCCATGCTTTTCGATACCCAGATCAAAGGCCGCATGGGATCGCCAAGCGTCGCCGGTTCGACCAGGCGCTTGAGCGCGGGCACGAGCCCCGGGTCATTCTCAGATACTGCCCGACGCCCGCCCCCGGCGCGGCGAACCTGCCCCCTCGGCAGTGGTTCCGCGTCGAGATCATCCTCGCCGCGGTTTATCGTCGAGCGGGCGAGCCCGGTAATCCTCGAAACCGCCGCCAGACCGCCCCAACCAGCGCTCCGCACCTCGCACGCCGCAAACAATCGCCGACCTCGCTCGTCAAGCTTCGAGCCAACCGTTTCCCATCGCTGCCGAATCGCATCTTCGTCGATCATCCGACCGACCTACCCCCGTTCGCCGACCACCGGAATCCCCGTCAACCGGGTCATTCTGACGCATGACCACCCATCGCGATTCAACTATTGTTCGAACTGTCCTAACTGCGCCGGGCCCACGCCGAACCCGAGCGAGCTCGCGCGCCTGGCACATCCCGGCTTGACAGGCGCGGCCTGTCGGGTCGAATCTCGGCAGTAACTACTCGGGAGGATCTGATGTTGACGCGACGAGGATTCACCGCCTGCGCGCTTTGCGCCGTCACGGGTTACGTAGCGACCGCCGGCCAAGCGCAGAATGCGCCCGCCGCGCTGAAGCGCACCATCATCAAACGCACAGACGGCCCGATGGACGGCTACGAGACCGTCAACGTCCGCGTCGATCTCGACGCCGGCGGGTTCGATCCCTCGCCACACGCATCCGGGGATTGAATCCAGCTATGTCGTGGAAGGCGCGTTGGCACTGAGCGTCGACGGCGAAGTCACGCGGACCTTCAATGCTGGGGATGGATTCCAGGTTCCCACGCGAGTGCCTCACAGCGGGAAGAACGGCGACAAGCCCACGATTCTCGCGATTACTTATGTCGTCGAAAAGGGCAAACCGCTCGTCTCACCGGCTTGAAGCCGCCCCTACTTGAAGACCAGCCCCCTTAACTCTTCAGGTCGCCGACGCGGGTGCGACGCCGATCGGTCGACGTATCGGAACCGCTGTGGGAGGCGCCATTGGATCGACCGGCAAGGATGCGGCGCGCCAAGCACAGGCGTTGGAGTTCTTTCGGTTAGGTACAAGGCGTCCCAACATGATCAGGATATTGTCTTTGGTAATTGGGTTCGCACTGTCGTTGATTATTCCCGCGCCCGGCCAAGAGGTCCAGCCTTCGCAAATACCTTCGCAGAAGGCTCAAGCGAAAGAAGTGTGTAGGTCGAAGTGCGAAGCGGAATACACTGATTATAAGGAGTGCACGGAAGGAGTCGCTCCAATGCACAGTGCTTGCGAATTATTCAATCATTGTTTGCACGATTGCGACTGATTACCCCTTTGCCCATCACGATAAAGACTCGGACGAGGATTCCCAAATTGGCGCGGGTCTGATTCGAGGCGGCGAAACGATGGAGGCGCGCCATGCCCATCCTTGCGATCGCCGAGGATCTTCCGCTACAAGCCGATTTCGATCTGATTTGGGTGGCCAGGTGCAAACACCTATCCGGCGTCGCCTGACGGTAATTGCTCAGACGATACCGCCTCGGTGGCCAAAGCTCTTGGAGCAGATGTTATCATTCGAACTGATTCAAATCGAATAGGGAAGGGCTTCGCCCTGGATTGTGGCATACGCCATTTCGCTCGGGATCCGCCCAGAATTGTTGTTGTCGTCGATGCAGATTGCAAATTAGGAGACCGCGCAATCGAGTATTTGGGCTCGCTTTGTAATGCAACAGATCGGCCCGTCCAGGCTCTCTACGTCATGAAAAACCCTGCGAGCCCGACAGAAGCCACTCGCTTCCGCGAATTCGCTTGGCGAGTAAAGAACTGGATACGTCCGCTTGGGCTGAGTTCAGTGGGCCTGCCTTGCCAATTGATGGGTACGGGTATGGCTTTCCCTTGGGAAACTATTGCGCGCGCCAATCTCGCTACTGGGGCGCTCGTCGAGGATTTGAAGCTTGGGCTCGAACTTGCCGCCGAAGGTCATTCGCCGAGGTTTTGTCCAGCCGCTGTCGTCGTCAGTGAGTTTCCGGCGACCGGCGAAGGCACTCGGAGTCAGCAGCTTCGATGGGAGCAGGGTCATTTGGGCGTGATAGCGACGGAAGTCCCACGGTATTTTCTAAAGGCTATACGACAAGGAAACATGGATCTGCTCGTCCTAACCCTCGACGCCGCGGTGCCGCCGCTTTCCCTGCTGTTGATGATTGTTGTAGGTTTAATTGGAGTCGGCCTGGGTGCTTGGCTCATAGGTATGGGGTCGAAAACTCTTTTCATCGGTGTCGGTTGCTTTGCTGGATTTACGCTCGCCATAATGCTTTGTTGGATAAAGACAGGGCGAGACCTATTAACGCCCAAATCTATAAAATTCTTTATTGCAAGTCTCTTGAAGAAGATACCATTTTACTACAGGATTATTTTGAAAAAAACTCAACTCGACTTGGATCCGAACAGACCGCCGAAGACTGTAGAGTTCTTCCGCAAAAGACATGGTTCCCGGGCGGCATCCCTCGCGACGCGCCAAATCCAAGCGCTCCCTCCATCAAATTCAAGCTCGCCGATCGGAGGTCGAGCGGAAGCGGCTTGCGTCGGCCCGATCAGCGGCCGGTGCGCAGGCGTCCGACGTTCTGGCGAGGCGGAAGGAAAGGCCCGCGTTTCGGCCTCCGCATTTCCCCCGCCGTCGTTGTGGGTGGCGGCCGCGGTCGGCGACTTCATCGGCTCACACGCGCACCTGGCCAGAGACAATCGCTTCGTAAAGATTGTCATCGAGGCGAACATAACTGTCCTCGCCGGGCTGCAGGAAATAAACGGCGTCGGATGTATTTTTAGGATTGAAGCTCTCCGCAACCAGCGCACGCTTTTTGTGTTTAAAGGTGTCCGTCGTCTCGATTCGGCTGCTGAAGCGCACGAACAACGGGCGCGCATAGTCCGGCAGCTGCAATTCTATATGCTTGCGCAGCGCGGCGAGGTCGAAGTTCGCATCGACGGCAAGCGCCGCCATCCCCGCCCGACCCTCGCGCCCGGGGACGCTAACGCCGTAAACATTTGCTTCGGTCACGCCGGGACAGGCGGAAATCGCCTGGGCAACCTCGAGGGTGGAGGCGTTTTCGCCTTTCCAGCGAAAGGTGTCTCCAATTCGATCGACGAAATAATAGAACCCGCGCGTATCCTTGCGCATCAGGTCGCCGCTGCGCATCCAGGCGTCGCCGTTCGAAAAGACGTTCCGCAGCACTTTCTTTTCCAAATCGACCCGGTTCAAATAGCCTTCGAAGTTTCGTTCCTCGTTGCCTGACTTCTGTTCGATCTTGGCGATGACCTCGCCGACTTCGTCGGCCTCACAGCGAACACAATGGCCGCCAATCTCGCGTACTGGCTCCTCACGTTCGAAATCAAATCTCACAATGGCGATTTGAAAACCCTGCGCGAGAAAAGGGGGAATGCGGCCGATCGCCCCCGGTTCGCCTTCGACATTGTAAAGCGAAAAATTGCTCTCCGTCGCCGCGTAGAACTCGAGAATTCGGGGGATGCTGAAACGCTCCTGGAACCGAGTCCATATGTCGGCGCCGAGCCCATTGCCCACGCACAGGCGAAGGCGGTGCCTCCGTTCCGCGTCGCCAGGCGGCGAGGCAAGAAGGTAGCGGCATAACTCCCCTATATATTGAAACAATGTGCAGTCGAGCGCCACGACCTCGTCCCAGAAAAGACTGGCCGAAAATCGTCGACGGATGACGACTGATCCGCCGGCGAGCAGCGCCGGCCAAATCGCCACGACGCCGCCGACGGAGTGAAACAGCGGCAGGCAATTGTACATACGGTCGCTCGCGCTCACGCCGGCGAGACCGCGGAACCACAAAGCCCAGTTCAACACCCGGCGATGCGTCACGATCGCCGCTTTGGGCATGCCCGTCGTGCCGGACGTGTAAATATAGAGCGCGTGATCGGAAAGGCCCGTCTGCGCTCTTTCTCCGGCGCATAGCGGCTCGCCGGACATTTGATCGACTTCGAGGTCGACGCGGCGGACATTCTCTTCCGCGCCATGCACGACGAGGTCGATCGGCTTACTTTTTTCGAGCGCGCCAATACATGCGGGGTAGAGCGGTGCGCTGACGATCACCACAGCCGCGTTGCAAATTCGAATGCAATGCCCGAGCGCTTCCCCCGTGAGACCCGTATTAAGCAGCGCGACGGCCACGCCGACGCGGTTCAATCCAAGCCAGATCGCAACGTATTCCGCCCGATTGCCCATCATGAGGGCGACAACGTCGCCCTTGCCCAAATTGTTCTTTATCGCCCAGCGCGCATATCGGTTGGAGCGGTCGACAAGCTGCCGGTACGAGAATGTCTCATCCTCGGAAATGAGGGCGGGCGTGTCGGCTTGCGTCGCGGCGATATCGTCGAAGCGATCGGAGAGAGTGCGGCTCGGGTCGCGTTCGATGTCAGCGACGCTTTGAAGCGCACGTAGCCAATCCTGGGCGGCGGTTCTCATCCAAGACGCTCTTTCGATGCGACAGGCGCTTCCGTCTTGCGAGAATTCATGACGACACGATTAGAACTCGGAGCCAGCGATGTGGGCCTCGCGCCGCGGAGCTTTGCGCTCCGCATGGGCCCCGCGTCGGCCCCCCGGCGCAGGCCAAATTGTTCCAAGCCAGTCCAAGCCAGTCCAAGCCAGACCAAACAAAACCAAGGAAAACCAAGAAAAAACTCCTTGGATTCGCTTGGATTCCTTCGTCCGAATTGGGACTTTTCAATGGGTTGCGGCAATTCCAAACGGAAAAACGTTGCTTCGATTTCATGAAAAGGCAAAGCGATCATGTGGCATGCGATCTCGGCAGGTCGAACCGGCGACGGCCGCCTTCGATCCTCGGCGTGCGCTCGCCATTGTGGCGTTCACAGAAACATAAATCGTAACACGACTTGTGGTTACCAGAAAGAATTTGTTGGCGCTCGCAGCGTAGCTGTTGATCGGCCGCGCATGCCGTTGATTCCCTCTCGTCATGGCTGGGCAGGACGGGCCTTGGTAACAGGGGCAAAAGTCGCGGCGATTAGGGAGGCCTTGGGGCGCGTGCGCTGACGATTTCGGCGAGGGCGGGGATGTCCTGGCAGCCAGGGACGGCGAGGCGGGCGCCGAGGTAGTCCCAGAAGGCGATGCCGAGCTTGGCGCAGGTCTTGTTGAGGCCGAGGAAGGCGTCGCGACAATCGCGGCCGGCGTCGCTGCGGGTTCCACCGCTGATTTTTCGCTTGGTGACCTGGCAACGAATGTCGTTCTCGGAGCCATTGGTGTTGAGCGGGATCTCGGGTCTTTCGAGCACCCTGAGCAATTCGCTCTTGTTGGCGCGCAGGCGCGCGAGCAAACGGTCGAGGGTGGCGAAGCCGGTCTTGCAGCCGAAGATGCGATCGAACCGCGCCGACAAGCTCGCCTTGCGCGCCGGGGATGGATGGCGGCGCCAAGCCTTGAGACTGCGGTAGAGCCGCCAGATGAGGGCGCGGATGCGGGCTTGCGCGGCGCGTTGGGCGTCGGTGAACGTATCGAGTTTGTGGACCAGGCGTTCGGCGTGGACCCAGCACAGGCCATGCTGGCCGACATTGAACTGGCCGGCGTCGTCGCTGACGACCACGGTGTCGGCGAGCAAGCCATGCGCCTTGACGCTGCCCCACAGAGCGCCCTCGGTGGCGATCAGCACGGGATCGGGATGGACCTTCAGGGCGGCGACGCCGAGCCGCTCCAGATGAGCGTCCCAGGCCGCGCGATCGGCGAAGACGCGATTCTCATGTTTGCTCAGGCGGGCGATGACGGGGCCGGCGAGCGCGCGGGCGCGCATATAGGCCATGGCTTCGTCATTGACGACGTAGTCGCCATGCCCGGCGCGCAACAGTTCGAGGAAGTTGAGACGCCTCTTTGAACCGGTGGTCCCGAACCAGGTGAAGTGCGGGTTGCCGATCTGGGTGCAGAAGCCGTTCTTGGCCTTGTGGCGCGCCCCGGTGTCGTCGACCGTGATCCACGCCGCGTTGGTCAAGCCGGCTCGCAGCACGGCGCGGGCTTCGTCCAGGAAGCTCTGCTTGCCGGCGATCAGCAGGCGAACGACCTGCCGCTTGGAGATCACGACGCCGAACCCGCGCAACAGCGTGACCAGCCGCGCCGACGTGACCTGTCCCTGATGATATTGGGCGAGCACGAAGCGGCGCAGTTCGGGTCCGAAATGACCTTCGACGCCCGCCGGCAAGGGCGCCATCACCGTCTTGCCGTCCGGGGTCCGCCAGCATTGCCGGCGAAAGCAGGTCACATGCGAGCGGATCATCAGATCCTGAACCAGATAACTCGCGTAGCCCTTGAAACGCGAGCGGGGTGGCGCATCGACCTCGAGCTTGCGCTCCTCGTCGATCACCAGCTTCGCGCGCGTGCCGCCGCGCCGGCGCTCGCCCGACCGGTCCGACGGTTGCGCCTCGCTCGCCTTTTCCATGCCGCTCGGTTTGACGTTCGCCTTGATGTCCGGCCGACCAGGCCCGCCCTTCAGCCGGGCGATCTCGTCACGCAGCGCCGCAACCATTCGCCGAAGTTCCGCTCCCTCCTCGAAAAGCTTCAACACCAAGCTCTTCAGCTCGGCCGGCGAAAGCGCGTCGATGTTGGGCGGCGGCGACATTCCCCCATCGAGTCAGAAAACCGCCAATTCGGGAATCCTTGACAGCCCCCATGAGTCAATTCGCCGCACCCAAGCCGACGCGCGCCAGGACTTTTGCCCCTCTTACGGGCCTTGTTGCTAACCGCCCGGCGTTGCAGCCCTTTGTGAAGCTTGCTCATTGAGCATCTGATCGACCTGAGACCGGTCGGCGTGAACCTCGGGATGGAGTTCGCGTCCGGACCAAGCCACCACGCGAATATCGGGTCGGAGCGCGGTCGCGGGGCGGCTCTTTGCATAAGTCTCCCAAATCTGCGCGATGACGCCCAAGAGATTATGGGGCGCGTAGCGGGCCGATCGACCCTCCACTTTTACGGTTGCGCCCAATCGCTGCAGCGCGGAAATGTGAACCATCTCCCCGATCGGATCGGCGTGTCTGTCCCAGCAGACATTGGAT
>CAWAIM010000057.1:0-88295 GCA_963781895.1 uncultured Alphaproteobacteria bacterium | reverse complement strand
GGATCGAACCAAGCTAGGCAAACACCTACTACATATAGAGGCGGCGTTACATATCATTTGGCGTCAGCAATGCGCCCGACATAGCCGTTCAGCCGACGGTCGCCGCACCTCTGAAGCAGACGTTCAGGCGACAGGCCGGTTCGACTGCATTGGGCGGGAAGCGGGTCTACAAGGGTTGCTTCGGGAAAGACCGGAGTCCGCGCCAAAGCCGTCATTCCGTTGCGAGCGCGAAACAGCTTCACCGCCCGAAGCGGAAGACCCTGCCGCGCACGAGGCCGCCTTCGCCCGAATCGCGACCGCTCACTCCTCCGGCATCCCGGCCTTGCGCAGGCCGTCGTACGACCGGTCGATCATCTCGACGAAGCGTGGATCGCCGCCCTGGGCCAACTGGTACGCCTTCCACGCCGCGATCGTCTTGAACGGCGCGGTGGAGGGCAGGCGCGAGGTAGCGCTGCAGCGCCTCGCGCGCTTCGGCATCATGATCGGTCAAGGCGAGCGCCGCTACAAGGACCACATGCGCAAACGAGTTGTAAGGATTGATCGCGATCGCCCGGCGAGCCAGTTCAATCGCCTGGTCATAACGCTTCAGCCCAAAATTGGCCCACGCCTCGCTCTCGTACCAATAGTTGAGCGCCGGATCGTACGGGCTCGCCAAAATCGCCCTGTCGAGATATTCAAGACTTTTGTCGAATTGCCCGAGGAATCGGTAGTCCATGCCCAGTTGGGCGGCGTCGATCACGTGGGACGGGTCAATGGCGAGGGCGCGCTCGTGTTCAACGTTGGCTTCCTCGGCGCGCCCCTGGGCCCGAAGGATGTTCCCCTTCACGGCGTGAGCCCGAGCGTAGTCTGGATCGATGGCGAGCGCCTTCGACTCCAATTCGTCGGCCCGCTCGAGGTCGCCTTTAGGGTCGCCGGAAACGCCAAGCAGCGCCGGCATCAAGAACTTGACCCCCAATGACATCAGGGCGCGGACATTGTTGGGATCGATGGCGAGCGCCTGTTCGCAGAGCGCGTAGGCCGCATCCGCGTCCTTGCCGATCCATCCGGCCTTCCGCGAGCCCGCGTCGCATTGAAGAGCCAAGTCCTCGGCGTCGCGATTGGCCGTGGGCGTCCGTTTGAGGCGTGCGCCCTCGGCCCAGACGAGTTGAAGGTCCATTGCGTGCGCCAGATGCGTGACGATCGCGTCCTGCGTCTGCAACAGATCGGCGCGGGGCGTGTCGAATTGTTCGGCCCAGAGGTGAGCGCCGCTGCCGGCGTCGATGAGCTGGGCGTTGACCCTCATCCGATCGCCGCTCGGCTGCACCGAGCCTTCGAGAACATAGCGCACGCCCAGGTCCTTGCCGATCGCCTTGACGTCGATCGGCTTGCCCTTGAAGGTCATGGCCGTGTTGTGCGCGATGACGAAGGTGTCGCGGATGCGCGCAAGAGCCGTGGTCAGTTCGTCGGTCAGAGCGTCGACGAGGTAGTCCTGCCCCGGATCGCCCGACAGATTGGCGAAGGGCAGCACGACGATCGAAAGACGCGCGGCCTCGGTGGGCGCGTTCGCAGCGACGCTTGCGGGCCGGTTCGCATCGAGGAGCCACCACGCGCCGGCCGCGATCACGATGATGCAGCGCCGCGAGCGCGGCGGCGAGCGGCGCGGGCCCGAGACGCCTCTTCGGCGGCGGCGGCGCCGCGGGCGTCACGCGCGTCACGGGTTCCGCCGGTTTCGCCTGCGCGGGGACGCCGACTTGCAGCGAGTAGACGTGGATCGGCTGGGCGATGTTCTTGAGCTCGGTCGGGCCGAGATCCGTCACCGCCAGGTCGAGCCGCCCTTTCACCTGCCAATAGGCCTGCTCGGAGAGACAGATCGCGCCAGGCTTAGCGATGCTTTCGAGCCGCGCAGCGACGTTGACCCCGTCGCCCATCAGATCGCCGTCCGCCTCCTCGACCACATCGCCGACATGAATCCCGACGCGGAACTCGATGCGCCGCTCGGGCGGCACGCCGGCATTGCGTTCGACCATCGCGTTTTGCAGTTCGATGGCGCAGCGGACCGCATCGACGACACTGCGGAATTCGATGACGCTGCCGTCGCCGGTGCGCTTGACGATACGGCCATGATGTACGGCGATCGTGGGGTCGATCAGGTCGCTGCGAAGCGTTCGGAGCCGAGCGAGGATGCGATCTTCGTCCGCCCCGGCGAGCCGGCTGTAGCCGACGACGTCGGACACCAAGATCGCCGCGAGTTTGCGCGTCTCGCTCATACCGCCCCTATTGGGGTTCGCAGCCTTTAGCCAATTTCCGGCCTCGGTCTGCTTGTTGCAGTCAATCAGACCTACGCTTGGCGTTGTCCGCCGATGAGTACGGACGCCATTAGGCAGGGTTCAGATAGCGGATTTGTCCATCGGTGTCGGGTTCCATTTTGAATGACGCAGTCGCCTGGACGAAGGTGGACGGTCTTTCCGTCGTCGAGTTCGAGAATCAATTCTCCCCGGATAACGATGTCGTAGTCTAGGCTATCCGAAATGTGCATTCCTGGCGCAGCCCGGTCGAAGTGCTCAGCCATCCCTGGAATCTTCTGAGACAATTCGTCCAAAAATCCTTCAAACGAACCTGGCGAACCCGCGGGTGGAAATACGACAAGTCTAAACAAGCTGCCGTTTGGTTTTGGGAACGAACCCTTCATCGTTGTCATCGGATCGGGTTCTTTACCCGTCAGATGAGGCACGTGGTCGGTCGCGTAAAGTTCATAGAAGGCGAGCCCAGGAATCGACTCGAAGTTTACGACTTGTGGCGTGACGTCGAACGACTGAAAAACCGACTTACCGGCCGCGTCCCGACCGGTAATGGCACGCCGAGGCGGCGCGATCCCGGTTGCGTCCTTGGCTCTCGCCGCGGGCGCCGACATGGTGCAAATGCCCGCGGCTGCCGACAGGAGGAGAAAGATCTGGCGGCGATCATGGTCCATCTTGTCTACTTCTCGTGGTCGATCTTCTTTGGATCGACTTTTTAGTTTCTTGTTCATGCTTTTCCTCCGATGTCGTCACCCTGATCTATATTGTATAGAATCTCCCATCGGTGACCGCGCTCCGCTCACTCCTCCGGCATCCCGGCTTTGCGCAGGCCGTCGTACGACCGTTCGCCCATCTCGACGAAGCGCGGATCGACGCCCTGCTCGGGGGCCAGGGACATCAGGTGCGCCTTCCATGCCGCGATCGTCCTGAACGACGCGGTGGAGGGCGCGAGGTAACGCTGCAACGCCTCGCGCGCTTCCGCGTCATGACCGGTCAAGGCGAGCGCCGCCACAAGGACCACATTCGCATACGGGTTGTAAGGATTGATCGCGAGCGACCGGCGAGCCAGTTCGATCGCCTCATCATAACGCTTCAGCCCGAAATTGGCCCACGCCTTGTTGCCGTAATAATAGGTGAGCGACGGATCGGACGGGCTCGCCCGAATCGCGTTGTCGAGAACTTCAAGGCTTTTGTCGAATTCGCCCGAGCGCTAAGTAGTCGACGCCCAGGCCGCTATAGGCGTCCGCGCCGGACGGGTCCAGGGCGAGCGCGCGCTCGAATTCGGGGACGGATTCCTCCGGGCGTCCCTGGTTCTGAAGGATCCAGCCCTTCGTGCCGTGAGCCCAGGCGAAATCTGGATCAAGGGCGAGCGCCTTGGAGTCCAGTTCGTCGGCCCGCTCGAGGTCGCCTTTAGGGTCGCCGGAAAGGCCAAGCGCCGCCGGGACCCAGAACTTGTTCGCCAACACCGTCAGGGCGCGGACATTGTTGGGATCGATGGCGAGCGCCTGTTCGCAGAGCGCGAATGCCGCATCCGCCTCCTTGCCGATAAATCCCGTCTTCCATACGCCCGCTACACATTGGAGAGCCAAGTCCTCGGCATCGGGATTGGCCGTGGGCGTCCGTTTGAGGCGGGCGGCCTCGGCCTGGGTGAGCTGAAAATCGATGGCGTGCGCCAGATGCGCGACAATCGCGTCCTGCGTCTGCAACAGATCGGCGCGAGGCGTGTCGAACTGTTCGGCCCAGAGATGAGCGCCGCTGCTCGGCGTCGATGAGCTGGGCGTTGACCCTCATCCGATCGCCGCTCGGCTGCACCGAGCCTTCGAGAACATAGCGCACGCTGAGATCCTTGCCGATCGCCTTGGCGTCGACCGGCTTGCCCTTGAAGGTCATGGCCGTGTTGCGCGCGATGACGAAAGTGCCGCGGATTCGCGCGAGACTGGTGGTCAGTTCGTCGGTCAGGGAGTCGACGAGGTAGTCCTGCCCCGGATCGCCGCGACAGATTGGCGAACGGCAGCACGACGATCGAAAGCCGCGCGGCCTCGGCGGGCGCCTTCGCGGCGACGCTTGCGGGCCGGTTCGCATTGAGGACCACCACGCGCCGCCCGCGATCACGATGAGCAACGCAGTGAGCGCGGCGGCGAGCGGGGCGAGCCCGAAACGCCTCGTCTGCGGCGTGGGCGCGGCGGGCGTCACGGGTTCCGCCGGTTTCGCCGCCTTCGGCTTTGCAGCGACCCCCACCTGCAGCGAATACGCGCGAATTGGCCGGTCGATGTTCTTGAGTTGGGTCGGGCCGAGATCGGTGACCTCCATCTCGAGCCTGCCGCTCACCTGCCGATAGGCGTCCTCCGAAAGACAAATTGCGCCAGGCTTCGCAATGCCCTCGAGCCGCGCGGCGATATTGACGCCGTCGCCCATCAGATCGCCGTCGCTCTCCTCGACGACGTCGCCGACATGAATCCCGACGCGGAATTCGATGCGCCGGTCCTCCGGCACGCCGGCGTTGCGCTCGATGAGGCCGTTCTGCACCTCGATCGCGCAGCGCACCGCATCGACGACGCTGCGAAACTCGACGATCGCTTCCGTCGCCGGTGCGTTTGACGATGCGGCCGTGATGCGCGGCGATGGCCGGGTCGATAAGGTCGCTGCGGAGGCCCCGAAGACGCGCAAGCGTGCTGTCCTCGTCGGCGCCGGCGAGCCGGCTATAACCGACGACATCCGCAACCAGGATCGCCGCGAGCTTCCGAGTCTCGCTCATTGCTTCCCTCCGGCAGCGGGAATTCTATCATAATATCCGGTCCAAAGGCCGCCAAAAAAGGAACGGCGATCGCCCTAACGTTGGCCGCGGCGGAGGCCCAAGCCAAGCCCACGAGGGAGGCGCAGCAGGCACTGTAACGCCGCCGGGAGACTCACGTGCTGCACTTGTAACTGGCTCACTCTTTCAGAAAGGTCTCCATCTCTCTCCAAGCACTCTTCGTCGCTGCCTCATCGTAGCCATGGGTGCCCATGGGGTCCTTCACAGGCTGTGGAACAGTGAACTGATCGAATGAATGGAGCGCCCCTGGATAGACGACGTCCCGCATGGACTTGTTATCGAGCGCAGCTTTGACCGCCCGCATGCACTTCCCGAAAGGCGCCATGTCATCGGCGCCGCCCCTGAGCACGAGAACCGGGACCGGCTGTTTCCAAGGTCGTACGGCGGCGCAGTAGGGGAAGTAGGCAACGACCGATTTGATTTTCACGTCCGGCTGTTCTTCAGCCAGGGCAAGGGCATTGAGAGCCGCGCCTCCGCCGTAGGACCACCCCAAAAGGTGGATGCGAGCCGGATCGACGAAGCTATTCTTCTTGAGATCGGCGACGGCATTCAGGATGTCCTTGCTGTAGTCCTCCTGGGTGATGAGCAGGCCTTTGTCCGAGAAACAAGCGGGAATGTCGTGGCCCATTGTGAAATCGACGTTCACCACGACATATCCGTCTTCGACTAGCCGCTTTCGGTACTGGTCGAAGACCGGCGGGGAGTATTGGTCGTGAAAGCCGCCGCAGCCAGGCGCCAGCACGACGGCGGGAAACGGCCCGTCTCCGGCAGGTTTCGCCAGATCGTAGAAATCGGCCGCCGTCGCGGCTCGCGCCGGCATCTCCACCGTCGTCCCCGCAAAGAATAGCGCCGCGCCCGCGGCGACGGCGGACAAAAGCTGAATATGCGTATCCATGATCGCCTCCATGAATTGGGTTGCCTCAACATATTTCCGCTGGCGGGCCGCAGGGGCGCGCCGCATCGACCACGCTGCGGAACTCGATGCTCGAGCCGTCGCCGGCGCCCTTGCCGATACGGCCGTGATGGGCGGCGATGGCGGGGTCCATGAGGTCGCTGCGCAGACCCCGAAGACGAGCGAGCGTGCGATCCTCGTCGGCGCCGGCGAGCCGGCTGTAGCCGACGACGTCCGCGACCAGAATCGCGGCGAGCTTCCGGGTCTCGCTCATTGCGTCCCTCCCGCTTTTGGCAAAGTAGCGCAAATGCCGGCCCGAGTTCTGTTCAAGATGCGGGGAGATTCTATGCCGAAGCAGATTGAATAAATGATTCCCCTGTCTTTCAAGAGAAGGACCGGTGTTTGCCGGATTATTGAACGGGCGGCGGCCGAGGATAGAACTGAAAACGCCCGACGTCGCCGAGCCGTTTTGGCGTCCGCGCGAACGCCGGCTGCATTCTGTGTCGGCGTCGAAATATTTGGGTCAAAGCCTTTCCGAAAATCAGAATTTGTGCTATTGTGGTTTCCGGTCGCCGGATCGACACTCCCGTTCCGGAGGATCGCAGGCGGAAGCGGCGAGTCATTTTTATATATTGAATCTGTAAAACACCGGTCCGCTCGTCGCCCTGATGCCGTGAGAAGAGGGCGCGGCCCGAAATGGCGCCGCAAGGCTTTGAAAAGACAGGATTCGCGCCCCAAAATGTCGCCCGCGGTTCGCGCCCCGGCCGTTCGGACCAACGTCCGAGGGAACGTCGCCGCGTCCCGCGAACGGAGCGTAAAGGCCGCAGGGCCGGGCAGCCGCCAAGTTGCGGAATGCGGCGCCTAAGGCTTTGAATTCTTTCGCGCGTCGAACAAAGGCGGGTCCGATCGTCTTGCCAACCCCGCCGATGCGGACGACGATTGCCGGATGTCGGACTATGTCATCGTCTCCGCCGTTCTCGTCCTTCTTCTCGCCGCCGCCGCGTTTGGCGTGTTCCTGAACGGCGTGATCGCGGAGGGTCAGAAAAGCCGCGAGACCATCGACCACGTTCGGCTGGTCATTTCCATTCTCGTGACTTTCACCGCCCTGGTGCTGAGCCTCCTCATATCCAATGTGAAGGGCTCCTTCGACACTTTCGACAGCCGCCTGCGCTCTTTCGCCGGAGGCATTACCGAACTCGACCTGCGGCTGCGCGAGTACGGCGACCAGGCAGATCCGATCCGGGCGAAACTGCGCGAATATGTCGCCGCGGCGATCGCCGACACCTGGCGTGACGAACCGCGCCCGCCGGGCGACTATCCGACCTTTCGCGACGCCGCGGGCATCGAGAGGGCGCCGCTCGGCAAGCTGCTCGTCGGCGTCGACGTCGCGATTCACAAGCTCGAACCGGTCAACTCCTACCACATTCGGCTTGCCGGATTGCTCGAGACCCGGATGAACGAGACGCTGAGGCAACGCCAGCTCGTCATCGACACCGTGCACGACACGATTTCCTGGCCGCTGCTCGTGGCCATGACCGCGTGGCTCGCCATCGTTTTCGCCGTGTTCGGGCTGATCGCGCCGCGCAACGCCGTCGTTTACACCACGATCGTCCTGTGCGCCCTGTCGTTCACGTCGGCGATCTACTTCATCGTCGACTTCGACAAGCCGCTCGACGGCACGATCCGCGTCTCCAGCCAGCCGGCGCGCGACGCGCTCCGCCATCTCGACGCGCCATGATCGCGGCCGGGCTGCGCGAGGCGTTGCTCGGGCAAGCGCGGTTTCGCTCGCCGTGCTATGGGTAGCGCTCGCGCGCCGGCCGTCGCCGTTCCTGCCGATCAGCCCGCGGCGCGCAATCGCGACAAGGACTCGAAGCGCTATGATGCGCGAACCGCACGCTCTGTCCGCTTCGTCAATCTCCTCGGTCGAGGCGAGCCGTTGATGCGCACGCTTCCGATCTTCGTCAATATGCGCGACCGACCCGCGGCGGTCGTCGGGAGCGGCGTCGTCGCGGCGCGACGGGCGGAGTTTCTCGTGCGCTCCGGCGCCCGCGTCAGCGTTTTCGCACATGAGATCGGCGATGAATTCTTCGAGCTTCGCGGCAAGCCGAACTTTCGGCATGTGGCGCGCGATCCCGAGCTGGAGGACTTGCGGCACTGCGCGCTTTGCTTCATCGCCACCGAAGACGAGCGCCTGACCGCCGCGGCGCGCGAGGCGGCAAGAAACGCCGGCGCGCTGGTCAATGTCGCAGACCAGCCGCGGCTGTGCGATTTCATTATGCCTTCGATCGTCGATCGCAGCCCCCTGGTGATCGCGATCTCGACTGGCGGCGCCTCGCCGATTCTGGGACGCATGCTGAAGTCGAGGCTGGAGAGCCTGATCCCGGCCGCCTATGGACGTCTGGCGGATCTGGTGAGCGGCTTTCGCGAGCGCGTCGCGCAGACGATTCCGTCACAAACTCTGCGTCGCCGTTTTTGGGAGAATGTCCTCGAAGGCCCGATCGGCGAAGCGGCGCTTTGCGGAAATGAAGGAGCGGCGAGCGCCGCTCTCGCCCGCGAGATCGAGCGGGCGGGCCCGGACCGGCGCCAGCCGCCGCGCGGCGAGGTGTATCTCGTGGGCGCCGGGCCAGGCGATCCCGACCTCGTGACCTTCCGCGCCCTCAGGCTCATGCAGAAGGCCGACATCGTGCTTTACGACCGGCTCGCCGGCGAAGGCGTGATGAACCTGGTGCGGCGCGAGGCCGAACGCATCTATGTCGGCAAGCGCCCGGATAACCATGAATTGCCTCAGGAGGAGATCAGTGCGCTGCTGGTCGCGCTCGCCAGACAGGGCAAGCGAGTCCTGCGCCTCAAGGGCGGCGATCCCTTCATGTTCGGAAGGGGCGGCGAGGAGATCGAGACTCTGGCCGAGCACGCGATTCCCTTCCAGGTCTGTCCGGGCGTGACCGCCGCGATGGGCGCGGCCGCCTACGCCGGCATTCCGCTCACCCATCGCGACCATGCCCAGGCCTGCGTCTTCGTTACCGGTCACGGCAAGGACGGAAAGATCGATCTCGACTGGACAGCGCTCTTGCAACCGCGCCAGACGGTGGCGATCTATATGGGCCTACGCAATCTGGAGGCGCTGACGCGCGAATTCGTCCTGCGGGGCGCCGACGCGAATCTTCCGGCGGCGATCGTCGACAATGCGACGCGCGCGAATCAGCGCGTCGTCGTCGGAACGCTCGAAACGCTCGCGGCAAAGGCGCGCGCGGCTGATTTGCGTGGGCCGTCGATCGTCATTGTCGGCACGGTGGTGGCGTTGCGCGACAAGCTCGCCTGGCGTCCGTCCGCCCGCCATCACTCATCCGCCGAGAGCGAACTTCCCGCCGCGGCGATTCTGAGGGAATGAGAATATGGTGTCTCGCGACGAGGCGATGGCGGCCCTGGCCGGAGTTCCCGGTCCCGACGGACGCACGCCGCTACCCGAATCCGGCGCCGTCTCCGGGCTGACGATCCGCGACGATAAGGTCTTCGTCGCGATCGTGATCGACCCCGCCAAGGCCAGGGCGATGGAGACGATGCGCGCAAAGGCGGAAGCCGCGATCAAGGCGCTGCCAGGGGTGGCGAGCGCCGTGGTCACGCTGACCGCGGAATCGTCGCGCGCCGCGGGAAGCGCATCGCCGGTTCATGCGCATCACGACGAGGGCCGGCAGCGTCGGGCCGGGCGCTCAACCGAGCCGCTTCCGGGCGTCAAGCACATTGTCGCCGTCGCGTCCGGCAAGGGCGGGGTCGGCAAGTCGACAGTGGCCTGCAATGTCGCCGTCGGGATCGCGAGACTGGGTCTCAAGGTCGGGGTGCTCGACGCCGATCTCTATGGGCCTTCGATGCCCAAGCTGTTCGGATTAAGCGCCAAGCCCGCCATCGCACCCGACGGGCAGAAGCTCGTCCCGCTCGAAAGCTTTGGCGTCAAGGTGATGTCCATCGGCTTCCTGATCGAGGAGGGCGCGCCCGTGATCTGGCGCGGGCCGATGGTGATGTCGGCGCTCAATCAGCTGTTGCGCGAGGTCGCCTGGGGCGACCTCGACGTGCTCGTGGTCGACATGCCGCCTGGCACCGGCGACACGCAGCTGACCATGGCCCAGAACGTGCCGCTTTCGGGCGCGGTAATCGTTTCGACACCGCAGGATCTGGCGCTGATCGACGCGCGGCGGGGGATCGCGATGTTCAAACAGGTGCAAGTGCCGCTGCTCGGGATTGTGGAGAACATGAGCTATTTCATATGTCCCCATTGCGGCGGACGCACGGACGTTTTCTCGCATGCCGGGGCGCGCAGGGAAGCCGAAAGACTCGGGGTGCCCTTCCTTGGCGAAGTTCCGCTCGACATTGCAATTCGCGCCAATTCCGACGAAGGCCGCCCAATCGTCGTCAGTCTTCCTGACAGCCCGCACGCCGGCGCTTTCCTCGAGATCGCGAGACGAGTGATGAGCACGCTCGAAACCGGCGCGACCGGCGCAAAGCCCGCGCCGCGCATTCGCATGTTATGACGGAAGGCTGGCGTACATGTCTTGGCCGACCGATATCACCGCGATGGATAAGGGCCATATCCTTGAAGTCGTCTTCGACGACGGCGAGGTCATTCGCCTGACCGCCGAACGCCTGCGCGTCGAGAGCCCGAGCGCCGAAGTTCAGGGCCACGCGCCGAGCCAGAAGAAGACGATCACCGGCAAGGAAAACGTCGCCATCGTCGCCCTTGAGCCGATCGGCAATTATGCGATCAAAATCGTCTTCGACGATGGGCACGACACGGGATTCTATTCCTGGGAGTATCTGCGTAAGCTCGCAAGATAGAAACTCTCCGCGACAACGCCGATATCAATGGGGCGCCAGCGCCATTCGAAGGCGGCAAATATGGGCCGCTCGATTCGTCGGCGACAAAACGACGATAAGCGCGTTGGGGGCGAAATCGAGGTCGAATAAGTCGCTTATTGGCCGCGCGAGCGATGAGGACGCGACCGTCCGCCGGAGGCCGCTTCACGCTCCGTGCGCGACCACCTGCACGTCGACATTGCCGCGGGTCGCGTGGCTGTAAGGGCAGATTTTTTCGTGCGCCTCGTCGACCAACCCTTGAAGCTCGACCTGCGGCAAGCTCATGTCGGTCACGTCGAGTCTGACGGCGAGGCCGAAGCCGCCTCCCTCGCGCGGACCAATCGTGACGGCGCAGCGCGTCGTCGCCTTGGTTGCGTTCTTCTTGTGCTGCGTGGCGACGAAATCGAGCGCGCCGCCGAAGCAGGCCGCATAGCCGACCGCGAACAGATGTTCCGGCGTCGCCGTGTTCGGTTTACCCGGCCCGCCCATTTCCTTGGGCACGGACAGATGAACCGCAACGACGCCGTCGTCGGCGCGCGAGTCGCCGTTGCGTCCGCCGGTCGAGGTCGCGTGAGCGGTGAAGAGCGGCTTGATTGTGTTGATTGACATGGCTGTCTCCCATTTGACTTCGGCCCATGGCGGCCAGCGCGAGTCAGACCACGACGCGAACCGTGAGGCAACCGGGCGGCAACCGCTCCGCCTCCGCCTCAATCCATACGTCCGACGATCACGGCCATCGCCAGCGCCTCGTCGTCCCTCAGCGCCTCGAGCCCGGCGACTACCCCGGCGCGATCGGCGGCGCTGCGGTTCTGGCTCGCCTTCCATTTGCCGCGGATGTCGAGAATCTCGATTTCGATCCCGACGATCGCCTTGCGCTGCATGGCGATGAAATCGGCCGGAGCGTCGCCGACCGCCCAAGGCTTTTTAAGGTGCGACTCTTGCGTGCTGGTCAGCGCCGCGATCTGACGGGAGATCCAGGCGTCGTCCTCGATGACCTTCGCCTTGCCCCGCGCCTGCACCATCACATAGTTCCAGGTCGGCACGACTTTCCCCGTCTCCTGCTTGGTCGCATACCAGGAGGGCGAAATATAGTGGTCCGGCCCCTGGAACACGACCAGGGCGTCGGGCGCCGCGACGAGGTCCCGCCATTGGCCGTTGGCGCGCGCGACATGGGCGCGAAGCGTGCCGAGCTTCGAGGCGGCCGGATCGATGAGAAACGGAACCGCATTGGCGACGAGCCCCTCAGCGCCGTTGCTCACCAGGAGTCCGAGCGGGTGCGCCGCGATCAGCGCGTGCTGCCTGGCGAGATCGTCCTCACGGTGAAACGGCGGCTCATACATCGCTAAAGGCCTATGATCGGTCTCCGCAGCGGTCGCCTTCTATTCGGCCGCCCGTTCCTCCGGACCGTAACGCTTGACGACGTAGTCATCGACCAGAGCCTTGAACTCCTCGGCGATGCCAGGGCCGCGAAGCGTGACCGTCTTGACGCCGTCGACGAACACTGGCGCCGCCGGCGCCTCGCCCGTGCCGGGCAGTGAAATGCCGATGTCGGCATGCTTGCTTTCGCCCGGCCCGTTCACGATGCAGCCCATCACCGCGACGTTGAGCCGCTCGACGCCGGGATAGAGCGCGCGCCATTGGGGCATGGACGTCGCGAGGTGGCTCTGGATATCGCGGGCGAGTTCCTGGAAAACCGTAGAGGTCGTGCGTCCGCAGCCGGGACAGGCGGCGACCTGCGGCGCGAAAGCGCGAAAGCCCATGGTTTGCAAAAGGTCCTGCGCGACCCGCACTTCCAAGGCGCGGTCGCCGCCGGGCTCCGGGGTGAGCGAAATGCGGATCGTGTCGCCCAGACCCTCCTGCAACAGAACGCCGAGCGCGGCGGACGACGCGACGACGCCCTTCGACCCCATGCCGGCCTCGGTTAGGCCCAGATGCAGCGCGTAATCCGAGCGCTCAGCCAGCGCGCGATAGACCGCGATCAAATCCTGCACCGCCGACACTTTGGCCGACAGGATGATGCGCGAGCGCGGCAGGCCGATCTCCTCAGCTCGCGCCGCCGAGAGCAGCGCCGACCGGACCATCGCCTCGCGGGTGACCGCGCGCGCTTCCAGCGGCGCCACGCTTCGGGCGTTCTCGTCCATGAGATTGGTCAGCAACTCCTGGTCGAGCGAACCCCAATTGGCGCCGATGCGCACGGCCTTGCCGTTGCGGATCGCGATCTCGACGATCCGGCCGAACTGCAGGTCGCGCTTGGTCTTGAAGCCGACGTTGCCGGGATTGATGCGATATTTATCGAGCGCCTCGGCGCAGGCAGGGCGCTCGCTCAAGAGCTTATGGCCAATGTAGTGGAAGTCGCCGATCAGCGGCGTCATCACGCCTTTTGCTCTCAGTCGGTCGCGGATATGAGGAACGGCGGCGGCGGCCTCGTCGCGGTCGACCGTAATGCGCACCAGCTCCGAACCGGCGCGCGCCAGTTCCGCGATTTGGCGCGTTGTCGCCTCGACGTCGGCGGTGTCGGTATTGGTCATCGACTGGACGACGATCGGCGCCCCGCCGCCGACCATGACGCCCGCCTCGCCGTCGCCGACGCGAACGCCGACGCTCGGCCGCCGCGGGAGCGGGCCGATGGGCGATTCAGGCGAGGCGGCGGTCATGGGCAAGTCTCAAGCGCGGCGGAGTTCGCGAACCAGCGCCCGCGTTTTAGGGCGCGGGCGCCGGTTTGTCATCACTGCGCCCCGAAATCCCTCGAATGTTCCGTTGCAATGCAATATAGGCTTTTCGCATCGCAACCTGCGTTTCAGCGCCTCGACCGGAGATCGCCGATGTCCCTCGTCAATCGTTACGCCCTCGTCACTGGTTCGACCAGCGGGATCGGCCTCGCCATCGCCCGGGCGCTGGCCCAAGAGGGCGCGGACGTGACGATCAACGGCTTCGGCGACCCTGCGGCGATCGAGACGGAGCGCGTCAAGATCGAAAAGGATTTCGGCGTCAAGGCCTTTTACAACCGCGCCGACATGTCGAAACCCGCCGAGATCGCCGGCATGATCGTCGACGCCCAAGCGAAGATGGGTTCCCTCGACATCCTGGTCAACAACGCCGGCATTCAGTTCGTCTCGCCGATCGAAGATTTTCCCCCCGAGAAGTGGGACGCGATCATCGCCATCAACCTGTCCTCCGCCTTTCATACGATCCGCGCCGCGGTCCCGGGCATGAAGGCGCGGAAGTGGGGCCGCATCGTCAACACGGCCTCGGCCCACTCCCTGGTCGCCTCGCCGTTCAAGTCGGCCTACGTTTCGGCCAAGCACGGCCTCGCCGGCCTCACCAAGACGGTGGCGCTGGAACTCGCCACATTCGGGGTTACCGCGAATTGCATCTCCCCGGGCTACGTCTGGACGCCGCTGGTCGAAAACCAGATCCCCGATACGATGAAGGCGCGCGACATGACGCGCGAGCAGGTCATCAACGACGTGATGCTGGTCGCCCAGCCGACCAAGAAGTTCGTCACCGTCGACCAGGTCGCCGCGCTCGCGGTCTATCTGTGCTCCGACGCGGCGTCGCAGATAACCGGCGCCAATCTGTCGATCGACGGCGGATGGACCGCCGCATGAGCCGCCTCCCCAAGCCCGCCGAGTCCATGTCCAGCGGGACGCGGCAAGGGGTCAAGACCGTAAATCTGGCGCTTCAGGGCGGCGGCTCGCACGGCGCCTACACCTGGGGCGTGCTCGACGCGCTGCTCGAGGACGAGCGCATCGCGATCGCCGCGATCAGCGGGGCCAGCGCCGGCGCGATGAATGCGGTGGTGCTCGCGTGCGGCATGGATGAGGGCGGACGCGAAGGGGCGCGCCACAAGCTGGAGCGCTTCTGGCGCTCGGTCTCGGCGGAGGGGTCGCTCGCCCCGATCTCACGCAAGCTGGTCGACGCATGGCTCGCGGCTTGCGGCCGATTCCTGCCGACGGACCGTTGGCTCGGCGCATGGACCGACGCGTTCTTGGATCTTGCGAGCCCCTACGAGTTCAATCCGCTCAACGTCAATCCGGTGCGCGCCCATCTCGCCGCGGTGGTCGACTTCGAACGGCTGCGCGCGACCGACGATCTGCAGCTGTTCGTCGCGGCGACCAATGTGAGAACCGGGCGCGGCGAGATTTTCCGCCGCGGCGTTCTCACCGTCGATCACGTCATGGCTTCCGCCTGCCTGCCGCAATTGTTCCAGGCGGTGCCGATCGGCGGCCAGATCTACTGGGACGGCGGTTTCGGCGGCAATCCGCCGCTGTGGCCGTTGTTCTACGAGACCAAATGCAACGACGCGATCATCGTGCAGATCAATCCGGTCGAGCGCGAGCAGACGCCCAAGACCCCGGACGAGATCGTCAACCGCCTCAACGAAGTCACCTTCAATTCCAGCCTGCTGGCGGAATTGCGCGCCGCCGACTTCGTCGCGCGCCTGATCCGGTCCGGCGTGCTGAAAAGCGACGACTACCGGATCGAACGGCTGCATCGCATCGGCGGCGCCGGCAGCCTCGAAAACTTCAGCGCCGCGACCAAGTTCGACGTGTCCTGGCCCTTTCTGAAGCGGCTGCAGGCTCTCGGGCGCGAGGACGCCAAGGCCTGGCTCGAAAAGAACTTCGACGCGATCGGGGTCGCGAGCACGATCAACATCGACCGGGAGTTGCAGCGCCAGCCGCCGAAGCCGCTGACCAAGGGCGCAGCGGCGACCCCTTGAGCCGGCGAGCGGGCGGAAGTCCCGCCGATCAGCGGTTCCTGAACGCCGCCGCGCGCTTTTCCGCGAAGGCGCGCATGCCTTCTTTCTGGTCTTCGGTCGCAAACAGCGAATGGAAGATGCGCCGCTCGAAGCGCACCCCTTCGGCGAGCGTCGTCTCATAGGCGCGGTTGACGCTCTCCTTGGCGGCGTAGACCGCCGGCGCCGACATGGCGGCGATTGTCCCGGCGACCTTGAGCGCCTCCTCGATCAGCGACGCCGCGGGCACGACGCGCGAGACGAGGCCGGAGCGCTCGGCCTCCGCCGCATCCATCATGCGGCCGGTCAGGATCATCTCCATCGCCTTCGACTTGCCGACGAAGCGGGTCAGGCGCTGCGTGCCGCCGGCGCCGGGGATCACGCCGAGCTTGATCTCGGGCTGGCCGAATTTGGCGGTGTCGGCGGCGAGGATGAAGTCGCACATCATCGCCAGTTCGCAGCCGCCGCCGAGCGCGAAGCCGGCCACCGCCGCGATCACCGGCTTGCGGGTCTTGGCGACGTTTTCCCAGCGCGAGATGAAGTCGCTCAAGAACACGTCGGCGAAAGTCTTGTCCCGCATCTCCCTGATGTCGGCGCCGGCGGCGAAGGCCTTGTCCGAGCCGGTCAGCACGATCGCGCCGATGGCGGCGTCGGCCTCGAACGCCGCCAGCGCCGCGTTGAGATCCTCGATCAACGGGCTCGAGAGCGCGTTGAGCGCCTGCGGGCGGTTGAGCCTGATCAGGCCGACCGGCCCATGCGTTTCGACGATGACGTTGGCGGCGGTCATGGCGGGGCTCCGGCGAATGTTGCGCGCCTGACCTAGCGAAAGCGGGGCGGCGTGAAAAGGGGCGGCGCGATGAGCGGCCGCCGCTTCGCGCCGAGCCAAAGGGCCGTTCGCGGACGGGGCGCTCCGCCAGGCGACAGGCGGCCGCCGCTCGCCGTCACGTGGCCCGCGAGAACGGTTTTACCGCCGCTTTTCCCGGCGGGGTTAAACTTTTCAATGGTTTAGCGACAAGTTTACCGCCGCTCGAGAGTTGTACTTGTTAACATGTTTATATCGCTGCGGCGCAGTTGGCGGTTTTCTCATGGCCGCAAGCGCCGCCGCCGGCCGATGGCGGCGCTACGATCGGTGGATCGGGGCGGTTCAGCAAACCGCAGAGCGGCGACGCCGGGACTCTATCGCCCCAGGCGCGCCTTCGCGCCATCGTTCGACTGCCGATCGAACAAACAAAAAGACCGCCCGAGGGCGGTCTTTCGAATTGCAGCCAAAAAGGAGGCGCGCTCAGGCCGCCAACAGGACTCTGGCGCTCTTCTTCGTCCGGAAGGCGGCGAAGCCCAACCCGGCGAATCCGATCAGCATCATCGCCCAGGTCGACGCCTCGGGGACGCCCGACGTTCCGCCGCGGTTGGCCTCGCTGCCGATCTTGTTCCAGTTGATCGAACTCGTTCCCATCCGAGCTGCCATTGATGAAGTCATAGTTCCCCGTGTCCAGGATCTGGCCGGTGTCATTAAAGCTCACCGCCGGATTTCCGTTCACCGTGAACGAGACCACGGGCACGACGGAGGCGCAGTAGGCGGTCGCCCCGGCAGCGGCGACGATGCCGGCCGGACTGCTGCACCCGCCGATCCCGTTGTTGCCTGGCACGGTCGGCGCGGTCCCGGCAATCGGAAAGCCGCTGCCGTTGTCGCTGGAATCGAAGTTATAGGAGAACGTCTGCGTGAAGATGCCGGTGTCCCCGGCAGGGATATCCAGCGGATTCCAGAAGTTGTAGACCACGCCGCCGCCATTCAGCGTCACGGTCATGCCCGAGATCGTGACCGAGCTGGCTCCGGTATTGTCGACGCGGACCGCTCCAGTATCAAATGATTGCGCGCTCGACGATTCGGACACGACTCCGGAACCGCCGAGCCACGGGGTCGGGAAAAACCCGCTCGCGCGCAGGTTGTCCGCGTATCCCACGAAGACGTTGAGGTCAGCGCGCGCCTCGGTAATCCCTAGACCCGCTGCGAGCGAAATAGCGGCGAGCGCCGCTGTGCTTAAGTGCTTAGCCATGGTGTCCCCTCTTAGGCCGTTGGAGCGTAAAAACAACTCGCCCCAAGTGTACACTAGCCCAAAAGACCTTTAAGTCAAGCAACAACCTTACGGAAGGGCCAAAGGAGTTAGACAAAATTGAGATGATGGAATTGGGGCATGACCGAACGCTTCCCGTCTCGCGAGTAGCGTAACTTTACGTCACAACCGCGTCACGAACGCCGGGCGGCTTGAACAGAAGGCGGCGTGGCGATGATCAGCTGTCGCCCGGCGGCCAATTGATCTAAAGTCCGACAAGCTGCTAGCGAGCGTTCAATCGCTCCACCAGCGCGCGCCCCTTGGCGACTTGCGCCCGGAAAAGTTCGGCTGTTTGACTTTGGCCGCTCGCCTGGAGCGCCTGTTCGGCCGCATTGATCTTGTCGAGACCCTCTTTGGCGATCGCGACGTCCGCCTTCCGTTCGGCGATCGCCATGATCGCGAGGCCCTGAGCGCCCGTGATCAACGCCCATTGCATCGGGCTCCGTTCGCGCGTTATTTCCAGCAGTGCATTGTGATATGCCTCCACCGCCTCCTCCAGATGCTCCGTTCCCCCTTCACGCGTGCCCAAAATCTGAAGCGCCTTCGCCAAATTCTTGTTGGTAGCCGCCCATCTCGGCGGAACCCGCGAGCGCGTTTGCTCCTCCAAAGCAGCGCGGTAAGCCGCCACTGCCTCGTTGAGCCGCGCCGTCCCGCTCTCCCGCTCTCCAAGCGCGGCGAGCGCTATGCCGAGATGGTTCTGGGCCTCCGCCCAGTCGAGGGGAACGCGATCGCGCGTCAGCTCCTCGAGCGCTGCGTGAAATGCGGCGAGCGCTCCTTCGAACCGGGCCGTATCGTTCTCCCGCTCGCCGAGGGACACCAGGGTGTAACCAAGATTAATCTGCGTCGCCGCCCACTGGCTCGGGGCAAGCTCCCGCGTCCACTCTTCCAGGGCCGCGCGGAAGGCGGCCAACGCCTGCTTGAGTCGCTCCGTCCCGCGCTCCCGCTCGCCCAACCCTTCGAGCGCAATGCCGAGATTGTTCTCTGTCGTCGCCCAGTCGAGCGGAACCCGATCGCGCCGCCTTTCTTCGAGCGCTAACCGAAAGGCCGCGACCGCCTCCTCGAGCCGAGCCGTCCCCGCTTCACGCCCGCCAATCTTTTCGAGAGCGACGCCGAGACTGTTCTGCGTCGCCGCCCAGTCGGGCGGCGCCCGCTCGCGGGTGCGCTCCTCGAGCGCGGCGCGATAGGCCGTGACCGCCTCCTCGAGACCCGCCGTGCCGCTCGCGCGTTCGCCGAGCTTTAGCAGAGCGTCTCCAAGTTCGTGCTGCGCCGCCGCCCAATCGAGCGGCGCGGATTCGCGCGACACGAGCGACACGATCTTTCTTCTGCGCTCGACTGCGGACGCCAAGGCGCTGTTGTCGCCGGCGTCGACCCCCTTTCGATACAACGCCTCCGCTTTTCGCTGCAGGCGGAGGATTATTCTGTCTGCGCTGATCCCGCTCGCGACGTCGCCAAGATTGTCCGAGAGATAGAGAAACGCCGCCCCAATTGCCGCGAGCGACACGATGGCCCCGGCGCCCCACAGCGCAAGACGCTCTCGGCGCCGCGCGGCGGAAAGGAACCGGGAGCCGAACATCGTCGTCACCTCTCTTCGCGGCTTGCGCCCTTCGGACCGCCGGAACCGAGGGCGCGCGGAGGCGGCAAATCCTTGCGAGACTCCGCTCGATCGCTTCTGGCGGGCTCTCGCTCCGGGAAAGATCTGCAATGAACCGAGATACGTGACAAGCGAAAAAGGGAAGGACGTCCGCAGGAATGGGCGGCTTAGCCGAAACGGGCTTCGGTCCGCGACAGACCGCTTCCCGACGGCTTCCGCACGCTGCGGATGCGAGAGGCGGCCATGGCGCACGCCCGCTTTGAGCGGATAGGATCGGGCGCGCTGGCGTCTGCGCCTCGCAGGCGCGAGGAAGAGAATTTGAAGGTTTTATCCGCGAAAGTCGCGGCCGTCTTGGCCGCATGCTGTCTCGCGCTCCTGCTGCTTGGCGCGGGCGCAGCCCCGCTCGCGCGCAAAGCCCTCTGGCTGGCAGTTCGGGCCTGCGTCGCCGACTTCAAACTGACCGAATCCGCGTTTCCCTGCTTGCAAGTCGATCTGACTGGCGGCGAAGAGCGAGGATACGTCGTTCTGCGAAGCGCCTTTGGTCCACCGGACACGATCTTGGCGCCGACGCGCAGGGTGACGGGGATCGAGGACCCATGGCTGCGGTCGCCCGACGCGCCGGACTATTTCGAGGCCGCCTGGCGCGCGACTGCTCTGCTCAAGGGCGCCGACGGCGTGCCGCTCGGAGTCGACAACCATGCGCTCGCCGTCAACTCCGCTCTCACGCGGAGCCAGGACCAGTTCCACATCCACATAGGATGCCTGGCGCCTGTGTTCAGACGCTGGCTGCCTGACCTCGTCGCCAAATTGCCGTCCGGACAGTGGGCGCGCCTCGACGTCGCCATCGCCGGCTCGTCATTCTGGGCGCTGCGAACGGGACGGACGGACCTCCAAGGCGTCGAACCGGTTCGGCTTGCCGCGCAAAGGCTCTCCGGCAAGGCCCAAGGTCTCGCACGGCTGGCGATACTCGTCGCCCAGATCCGCGGCGCCGGCGCCGACGAACTGGTAATCCTCGCTTCCAACGCCGGCGCGTCCGGATCATTGGGATCAGGTTCCGCAGAGGACCTGCTCGACTCTAGCTGCTCAGGAGAACCGCCCGCGTCCGGATGGAAGTGATTTTTCGCGAAGCAGTCGGCCTCCGCCACTGCTGGCAGGGGGAGCGGCGGCGCCGCCAAGTACGAGGCTCCGCGGGGAGATGTCGGGCATCGGGTTTCGACCGCGCAGCAAGGAATGTCGGGGCTCGGCATTGAGGCGCAGCGGATATTTGCGGAGACGAAGGCGACGTGTGAGCGCCGCCTCGACATCAGCGATCTCGAACCCGTTGGCGGTGACGAAGGCGTCGAGGGCTTGACGGCGTGCGATCGCCGAGGCGCTGAACGCCCGCGGCATACCGACTCCGCGTGGCCGGAAGGGGGAGGCCACGAGCGTCAAGAACGCGCTGGCGAGGGCGTAAGGTCAATCACCGAGCAGGGATGCGCGGCCTTCAGTGGCGTCGACACATTTCCACTGAATAATCACGATTTCATCAGAGGATGTGACGCCCTGTTCCATTGTGAGTCGGGCAATAAGCCGCCGTGGGGCGTTCCAGCCGCTGGGCGCCGTCCGACGCCGTTTGGCGGCGCTGTACGGATGACGCGGCTTTGCGGTAAGAGTATTCGCCGCATGAGCGGCGCGCGGCCGGTCGGCGCGGCGGAAATCGGGCGGTCCGGAGCGTTCCCAGGGATCGAACTCGGACCGGCAGGGAGGGAAGCGTGGGGCGTAACGCATGCGCGGCCCATGTGGACCACGTTCTCAACGTCATCGAGGGCAGCGACCCCGCGACTTCGACGCTGGCGGCGTCGTGGCGCCGGTCCGGGCGCCTGCATGCGCTCGACCCCGCGAGCGGCGCGCAGTCGAAGCGCCTGCCGGCGGCTGAGATCGACGAGGCCAAGGAGCGGCTGGGTCCGCTGCTGAGCGTCGCCCAGGTCGGTCTTGACCGGCTCTTTCTCGCGGTCGGCGGCGTCGGCTGCTCGGTGCTGCTCGCCGACCGCGGCGGGGTGGTGGTCGACCGGCGCGGCTCGGCCTGCGACGATTCCACTTTCGACGCCTGGGGGCTTTGGACGGGCGCCGTCTGGAGCGAGAAGTTCGAGGGCACCAACGGCATCGGCACCTGCCTCGTCGAGCAGCGGGCGCTGACGATCGACCGCGACCAGCATTTCTTCGCCCGCAATGCGCTCCTGTCCTGCACGACCGCGCCGATATTCGACCAGCATGGGGAACTCGCCGCCGCGCTCGACGTCTCGTCCTGCCGCGCCGACCTGACCGGAGGCTTCGCCCGGCTGATCGCGGCGGCGGTCGCCGACGCGGCGCGCGCCATCGAAGCGGAGAACTTTCGCCTCGCCTTTCCCAAGGCCCGCATCCTGATGGCGCCCTCGAGCGACCGGGTCGGCAACGCGCTGCTCGCGGTCGATCGCGACGATCTCGTCGTCGGCGCGACGCGTTCGGCGCGGCTGGCGTTCGGCATGACCTCGGCCGCGTTGTCGCGACGTGTTCCCGCCGCCGACGTGATCGGCCGCGCGCAGGCCGAAGGCGACGACATCGAGGCGGCCGAGCGCGCGGTCCTGCAGCGCGCATTGGCGCGTTCGGGCGGCAATGTTTCGAAGGCGGCCGAACGCCTGGCGATGTCGCGCGCCACCTTGCACCGCAAGATGAATTCAGCTCGGACTGCGCCGCTGAGAAGAATGGCGCGCGGACCTGTCGCAGATTTGCGACACTGCGCCGCGCGCGATGCTTCCGGGGGCTGTCGCGCGATGCCGTTTTGATGGAGACCTCGAACCCGACGCCGCCAGTGCCGGCGTAGACAACGGGAGAGATCCATGACCAAGGTCGATATCAACATCGGATTGAAGGCGCCGTTCGCCAGACGCTATGACAACTTCATCGACGGCGCGTGGCGCGCGCCGAAGAACGGCAAGTATTTCGACAACGTCTCGCCGGTGACCGGCCAGCCGGTGTGCGAGATCGCCCGCTCGGACGCCGCCGACATCGAGGCGGCCCTCGACGCCGCGCACGCCGCGAAGGACGCCTGGGGCCGCACCAGCCCCGCCGAACGCGCGCAGATCCTCAACAAGATCGCCGATCGGATGGAAGCCAATCTCGAGATGCTGGCGACCGCGGAAACCTGGGACAACGGCAAGCCGATCCGCGAAACGATGGCCGCCGACCTGCCGCTGGCGATCGATCATTTCCGCTATTTCGCCGGCGCGATCCGGGCGCAGGAGGGCGCGCTCAGCGAAATCGATCACGACACCGTCGCCTATCACTTCCATGAGCCGCTCGGCGTCGTCGGGCAGATCATTCCCTGGAACTTCCCGATCCTGATGGCGGTCTGGAAGCTCGCCCCGGCGCTCGCGGCCGGCAATTGCGTGGTGCTGAAGCCCGCCGAACAGACCCCGGCCTCGATCATGGTCTGGATCGAACTGGTCGGCGATCTTCTGCCCAAGGGCGTTCTCAACATCGTCAACGGCTTCGGCCTGGAAGCGGGCAAGCCGCTCGCCTCGAGCAACCGCATCGCCAAGATCGCCTTCACCGGCGAGACGACGACCGGCCGTCTGATCATGCAATACGCCGCGCAGAACCTCATCCCGGTCACGCTCGAACTCGGCGGCAAGTCGCCCAACATCTTCTTCGCCGACGTGTGCGCCGAGGACGACGATTTCTTCGACAAGGCGATCGAAGGCTTCGTGATGTTCGCGCTCAATCAGGGCGAGGTCTGCACCTGCCCGAGCCGCGCGCTGATTCAGGAGTCGATCTACGACCGCTTCATGGAGCGCGCGCTGAAGCGCGTGGCGGCGATCAAGCAGGGCAGCCCGCTCGATCCCTCGACGATGATCGGCGCGCAAGCCTCCTCCGAGCAGATGGAGAAGATTCTTTCCTACATCGACATCGGCAAACAGGAGGGCGCAAAAGTGCTGATCGGCGGCGAGCGCAATACGCTCGGCGGCGAACTGGCCGGCGGCTATTACGTCAAGCCGACCGTCTTCTTGGGCCACAACAAGATGCGCATCTTCCAGGAGGAAATCTTCGGGCCGGTGGTGTCCGTGACCACCTTCAAGGACGACGCCGACGCGCTCGCGATCGCCAACGACACGCTCTATGGCCTCGGCGCGGGCGTGTGGAGCCGCGACGCCAATCGCTGCTACCGCTTCGGGCGCGCGATCCAGGCCGGCCGGGTGTGGACCAACTGCTATCACGCCTATCCCGCTCACGCGGCGTTCGGCGGCTACAAGCAGTCCGGCATCGGCCGCGAGACGCACAAGATGATGCTCGACCACTATCAGCAGACCAAGAACATGCTGGTCAGCTACAGCCCGAAGAAGCTCGGCTTCTTCTGAGCCGAAGAGAACGGCGGCGCGGCGCTTGTCCGCGCCGCCGCCATCGGCATGCGGCGGCATGGCCGCGAAGCGGCCTGCGGCGCGAGCGGCCCAGGCGCTTGCGTATCGAGCCCGGGCGGCTCGCCCGGCGTCCGGGTGCGCGGGGATATGACGGCAAGGAAAAAGCGATGATGGACAAAGTCGCCGCGACGCCGGACGCGCTGCGTTTCCTGGCCGAAATCGTCGCCGAGCATGGGCCGGTCCTGTTCCATCAGTCCGGCGGCTGTTGCGACGGCTCCTCGCCGATGTGCTATGCGCAAGGCGATTTCCTCGTCGGCGACCATGACGTGAAGATCGGCGAGATCGGCGGCGCGCCGTTCTACATCAGCCGCTCCCAATACGAGGTCTGGAAGCACACCGACCTCGTCATCGACGTGGTGCCCGGCCGCGGCGGCATGTTCTCGCTCGACAATGGCCGGGAACGGCGGTTCCTGACCCGCTCGATCCTGTGCGCGGTCCCGCCGGAGCCGGAATCGAATTGAATCGCCGCGGCCGCCCGACGCGTCCCTCACATATGCAACGGCGCGCCCAGCGCCTTGAGCGCCGCCTCGTGGAAGGCTTCGCTCATCGTCGGGTGGGCGTGGATCGTCAAGGCGACGTCTTCGAGCCGCGCCCCCATCTCCAGCGCCAGGGTCAAGGCGGCCGAGAGTTCCGAGACGCCGGCGCCGACGGCGTGGGCGCCGAGCACGACGTGATTGTCGGCGCGCGCGACCACGCGCACAAAACCCTCGTCCGCCTGCCTGGTCATCGCCCGCCCGTTGGCGCGGAACGGAAACAGGCCGACCCGGATTTCTCCGTGCGCCGCCTTGGCGGCGTCGGGCGACAAGCCCCACCGCGACGATCTCCGGATCGGTGAAACAGATCGCCGGAATCGCGACCCGGTCGAACGCGCGCTTTTCGCCGGCGATGATCTCGGCGACCATCGCTCCCTGAGCCATCGCGCGATGGGCGAGCATCGGCTCGCCGGTGACGTCGCCGATCGCCCAGACGTTGCGCATCGAGGTCGCGCATCGGTCGTCGATGCGCAGGAACGGGCCGCTCATCGTCAGATCGAGCGCTTCCAGCCCGAAGCCGCGCGTGCGGGCGCGCCGCCCGACCGCGACCAGCGCCTTGTCGGCCTCGACCGTTCTTTCGGCGCCGTCCGCGTCGGCGACGCGCAGCGCGCCGTCGGCGAAGCCGAGCGCGCGCGCGCCAAGGATCGTCTCGACACCGAGATCGGCGAGGCGGCGCGCCGACCGGCTGCGTCAGCTCCTGGTCATAGAGCGGCAGAATTTTGCCGAGCGCCTCGACGATCGTCACCTTGGCGCCGAGTTTGGCGAAGGCCATGCCGAGCTCCATCCCGATGTAGCCGGCGCCGACGACGGCGAGCGACCGCGGAACTTTGGTCAGCGCCAGCGCCTGCGTCGAGGACATGACGTCGCCGCCGAACGGCAGCGCGTCGAGCTCCATCGGTTCGGAGCCGGTCGCGATGACGAGATGCTCGCAGCGGATGCGCTGCTCGCCGGTGTCGACATGCGCGATCGCCGTCTTGCCGTCGACGATCGTAGCCGGCCCGTTCAACGTGCGCACCTGCGCCTTCTTCAGCAGCGCGCCGACGCCGGTGGTGAGACGCGCGACGATCGAATCCTTCCAGGCGATCGTCCTGGCGAAATCGAGCTTCGGCCGGCCGATCGACAGCCCGATCGCGTTCAGCGCGTCGGCGTCGGTCAGCGCATGCGCGGCGTCGGCGGCGTGGATGAGGGCCTTCGAGGGAATGCAGCCGACGTTGAGGCAGGCGCCGCCAAGACGTTCGGCCTCGACCAGGATGGTATCGAGGCCGAGCTGACCGGCGCGGATCGCCGCCACGTAACCGCCGGGACCCCCGCCGATCACCAGGACCTTGCAGCGAAGCTCGTTCATTCAATCCTCGATGAACAGAGCGGCGGGCGTCTCGATGAGGCCGCGCAGGCGCTGAATGAACGTCGCGGCGTCGTAGCCGTCGACGACGCGATGATCGAATGACGACGACAGGTTCATGACTTTGCGCGGAACGAAGCCGCCGTCGCGCCAGATCGGCTTGACCACGATCTTGTTGACGCCGACGATCGCCACCTCCGGCCGGTTGACGAGCGGCGTCGAGACGATCCCGCCGAGCGCGCCGAGCGAGGTCAGCGTGATCGTCGAGCCGGTCAGCTCCTCGCGCGCGCCGACGCCCTGGCGCGCCGCCTCGGTGACCCGGCGCAGCTCGCGCGCGCATGCGTGCAGGCTGAGCGTTTCGGCGTGGCGCACCACCGGGACCATCAGCCCGACCGAGGTTTGCGTCGCGATGCCGATATGGACGGCGCCGTAACGCTCGATCACGTCGTTGTCGTCGTCGTAATGCGCGTTGACTTGCGGGAAATCGGCGACCGCCTTGACGATCGCCAGCATCAGAAACGGCAGCATCGTCAGCTTCGGCCGCTCGGCCGTCGCCTGCGCGTTGAGCGCGGCGCGCAATTCCTCGAGCGCCGTGACGTCGGCCTCCTCGACGTAGGAAAAATGCGCGACCCGGCGCGAGGACTCGGCCATGTTCTGGGCGATGCGCCTGCGCATGCCGACGACCTTGATCGTCTCCACCGCGGTATTGGGCTCTCGGCCGCGAGCTTTCGCCGGCGCCTCCGCCGGACGGGCGATATAGGCGGCGAGATCGTCATGGGTGATGCGTCCCGCGGGTCCCGAGCCGCGCACCAAGCGCAGATCGACGCCCGCCTCGCGCGCCTGTCCGCGCACGGCCGGCGCGGCGAGCGGCTTCTCGCCCGCTCCCCTCGGCGGGCCGCTCGGCGGCGGACGCAGCGGCGCGGGCGCCTGCGGCGCCGCCACGGCGTCGTCCGCGGGGCGGGTCGCGGGCGCTCGAGCGGCCTCCTCGGCCGGCGGCGCGACAGGGGGCGGCGGTTCGCCGCGGGCGGGCGTCCGCGCGGCGGGGGCGAGGGAATCCGGCAGGCCCGGCGCCTCGATGCGAATGAGCTCGGCGCCGACGGCGAGCACGTCGCCGACCGCGCCGCCGAGCGCGACGACCGTGCCGGCGACCGGCGTCGGGATTTCGACCGTCGCCTTGTCGGTCATCACCGCGGCGACGACCTCGTCCTCCCTGACCAGATCGCCGACCTTGACCGACCACTCGACGATTTCGGCTTCGGCGACGCCCTCGCCGACGTCGGGCATCTTGATCGAGCGCGCGCCCACCTCACGCCTCCATCGCTTTGAGGAGCGCGCGCCCGACGCGCGCGGGGCCGGGGAAATAGTCCCATTCCTCGGCATGCGGGTAGGGCGTGTCCCAGCCGGCGACGCGCTCGACCGGCGCCTCCAGCGCATAGAAGCAGCGCTCCATCACTTGCGCGGAGAGTTCAGCGCCGAAGCCTGAAGTCAGCGTCGCCTCATGCACGATGACGCAGCGGCCGGTCTTCTCGACCGACGCCTGAATCGCGTCCACGTCGAGCGGAAGGAGCGAGCGCAGATCGATGATTTCCGCATCAATTCCGGTCTCCTCCGCCGCGGCCTCGGCGACATGGGTCATCGTGCCGTAACAAAGGACGGTGACCCCCTTCCCCTCCCGCCGAACAGCAGCTTTTCCGAGCGGGACGACATAGCGCCCCGCCGGCACTTCGCTCAAAGGATGCTTGGCCCAAGGCACGGTCGGCTGCTCGGGGTGGCCGGCGAACGGACCGTTGTAGAGCCGCTTCGGCTCGAGAAAGATGACTGGATCGTCATCCTCGATCGAGGCGATCAGAAGGCCTTTGGCGTCGTAGGGGTTGGACGGGATGACGGTCTTGAGGCCGGAGACGTGAGTGAACAAGGCCTCCGGGCTCTGGCTGTGGGTCTGCCCGCCATAGATGCCGCCGCCGCATGGCATGCGAATGACGATCGGCGCGAAGAACTCGCCGCCCGAGCGATAGCGCAGCCGCGCCGCCTCCGACACGATCTGGTCATAGCCGGGATAGACATAGTCGGCGAACTGGATCTCGGCGACGGGTCTGAGGCCGTAGGCGCCCATGCCGATCGCGACGGCCACGATCCCCGATTCGTTGATCGGCGCGTCGAAGCAGCGCGATTTGCCGTATTTGCGCTGCAGGCCCTCGGTGCAGCGGAACACGCCGCCGAAATAGCCGACGTCCTCGCCGAACACGACCACGCGCTCGTCCTCGGCCATCTTGCAATCCATCGCGTCGCGGATCGCCTCGACCATCGACATGCGCGGCATGCTGTTCGGCTCCAGTCCCCGAGTTGACATTACCCCATAATCGGGGGCCGGCGCGACTGCCCCTTTTCCATGCTTTACGCCCTACGCGCAGAATCCGGCCTGCAGAAGTTCATCGAGGAGGCGCTCGCGATCCTGAGCAAACCTGAACGGGCGATTGTCGACGAGCGTGGTCGACGACCGTGGGCGCGCCAACCGGCGATTCGAACATGGCGGAGGCCGCGCCCGTTCACACTCCGAGCTGCTGGCGCTGTTCGCGCAGATGGCGCGGCATGTCCTTGAACACGTCCTCGAACATCGTCGCCGTGCTCGGCTTCGGCCCGTCATGCAAGGTGCCGTGGCTTTCCGCCGCTTTGGCGGCCTCCAGCACTTCGGCGTCGACTTCGGCGCGCATCTGCTGGTGGCGATCCTCGCTCCATTCGCCCTTGCGGACCAGATGGGTCTTGAGCCGCTCGATCGGGTCGCCGAGAGGCCACGCCGCCCACTCGTCCTTGGGGCGATATTTGGACGGGTCGTCGGAGGTCGAATGCGCGCCGGCGCGATAGGTGACCCATTCGATCAGCGTCGGGCCCAGATTGGCGCGCGCGCGCTCGACCGCCCAGCGGGACACGGCATAGACGGCGAGATAGTCGTTGCCGTCGACGCGCAGCGACGGGATGCCGAAGCCATGCGCGCGGGCGGCGAATTTGGCGCTCTCGCCGCCGGCGATGCCCTGATAGGACGAGATCGCCCATTGGTTGTTGACGACATTGAGAATGACCGGCGGCCGGTAGACGGAGGCGAACACCAAAGCCGCATGGAAATCGCTTTCCGCCGTCGAGCCGTCGCCGATCCAGCCCGAGGCGATGCGCGTATCGCCCGAGATCGCCGAGGCCATCGCCCAGCCGACGGCCTGCGGATATTGGGTGCCGAGATTGCCGGAGACGGTGAAGAATCCCGCCTCCCTGAACGAATAGAGCCCGGGGAGCTGACGGCCTCTGAGGCGATCCTTCTCGTTGGAGAAGATCTGGCACATCATATCGACGAGCGGCCAGCCGGCGGCGATCAGCAGGCCCTGCTGGCGGTAGGTCGGAAAGCACATGTCGCCGGGCGACAGCGCCTTGCGATGGGCGGTCGCGATCGCCTCTTCCCCGAGGCATTGGATGTAGAACGACGTCTTGCCCTGGCGCTGGGACAGCAGCATGCGCGCGTCGAAGGCGCGGGTCAGCATCATGTCGCGCAGGCCCTTGCGCAACTCCTCGGCGGCGAGCGCCCCCGCCCACTCTCCGACCGCCTCGCCGTTGTCGTCGAGCACGCGGATCATCGCATAGGCGAAGTCGCGGATTTCCGACGGGCTGACGTCGATCGGCGGGCGGGGAACCTCCCCGGCCTCGGCGACGCCGACGTGGCTGAAGTCGGGCCGGCCGCCGGGACGCACGGTCGGCTCCGGCACATGAAGGGAAAGACGCACGGCGCTCATGGCCCTCCTCCGGCGGCGCGAAGTCGGCGCGCTCGTCGAGGCCATCTTAGCGCTTGCCGAGAGCGATTGTCATGCGCGCATGAGCGCGACTGGCGCGGGGTCGCGGACGGCGCGCGCGCCCGCGTCTCAGCATTGACATCGGCCCGCCCCCGCTCCTATGAAGCGCGCCGTGCCCAGGTGGCGGAATTGGTAGACGCACTGGTTTCAGGTACCAGCGGTGCAAGCCGTGAAGGTTCGAGTCCTTTCCTGGGCACCATTTTCGCGTCCAGGACGTCTGGAACGGATGTCTGGACTCGTCCAAAAACATCAGAAAATCAATGATTTGTAGCCTTTGGGCGTCCGGAGGCGTTTGTTTGCGTGGCGCGCGATGAGTGTGCGAAATGCGTTGAGTCGCCGGTGAGAGGTTCTAATGTGGTGGCATTGGCCTCTTGGCCGGCTACGCGCCGAGCGCGCCGACGGAAATCTCCGCCTCGTGGATCTCGCCCGTCGAGGGATCGACGATGCCAATTCGCTTGCCCGAATAATCGACGAACGCCTTTTCCCCGGCGACGTGGCGCTGGCGCATCACCGGAGTCAGCGGCCGTTCGAATCCACGCGGCAGATCGCGGCTCCCCGCCGGGAACGGCGTTGTCGGCGACCGCGACGGCAAGCCTTGGTTGCGCGATCGCCAACACGTCGACCCTGACCATCGGCGGCGTCGCCTCGACGCCCGCTCGGGAGGACGCTGGCAACGGTCGCGCGACTGCGGCGGACCAAGGCGATTACCTCGATGTCCAAGCGGTCCCGACCGGCACGCAAGCCGCCGTGACCTGGCTCAAGATGTCCGCAACGGTGGCGGCGCCATGATGAAAAGACTTCCGGTCCTGGCGGCGCTCGCGGCCCTCGCGAGCGCGCCCGCTTCCGCCGGCAATCATCCGCATGGATCGCTTGCCCCGGCCGTGTCGGAGGGATGCCCCTACGCCGACACCGCTTCGACGGACGGTTGCTTACAAGCCCCGACCGCGAGCGCCTACACCGCGCAGCACCCGAATTTTTTCACGTCCTATGCGTTGCAGAGCGGCCAGAGCTATACGGGGGCTTCGTTTACCGGCGCGATCTCAGGCGGCGTGCTGACGGTTTCGGGGGCCTCGCGAACCGTCATCGCGGCAAGCGACACCATCATCGGCGCGGGCGTACCGGCGGGCGTTCACGTGGCGAGCTTCGGCACCGGGACGGGCGGCAATGGGACTTACAATCTTGCCAATGCGACCGGTCTGACGGTCGGAAGTGAGACAATGAATGGCCTGCGGCGTCCGCCCTGGAATGTCGCAGGGGTCGATTATCCGGTCGGCATTCAAACATATCCGGCGGGCTGCGGAACATCCTACACGTGCTTGCCCTCTGGCCTGAAAGATCCTTCCGTGGTCGCCAATCTGATGGCGGACGGCGTTTACAGCACGACCAACGGCTGCCAGGTCAATGCCTATCTTTCGACCCCGACCTTCTTTTGCAATGGCGCATCAGCTCCAGCGACTATTACCTTGGACGGCTACGACTTTTGCAGTCTCAATAGTACTGGCGCAGCGGGATTGCCGGTCTTCGTTCACGCAAACATCAATACGTCATCCCATGTGATTCTCAAGAACAGCCTTGTTTGTTCGGGCGCAAATACATGGAATGTTGGCGCCTTAATACAAATATTCGGGGGAGGGTCACTAACGATCGAATACTCGTATATAGACGGCGAGGGAAGCGTGTGGAAGCGCAACGCCAAAAACCCCACGCTTGTCGGAGGCGGCATTTCATTATACGCCCCTCTAGCGCAAACTAACGATGATTGCGTCACCGGCGGCCCGGGCGTTTGCGTTCAATATAGTGTGTTGACACGCTTATCTCGGTCGCTCTCGGTCAATGTTCCTACCGGCTGCACAGTAAGTTGCGACGGCTTTGTCTATCAGAACAATTATTCCGAAGACGGCAATGCGCCCTATACGCAATTTACCGCGTACATCGGCAACGGCGCCGGCTCCGGCGCACCGGGCAACTGCCTGTCGGTCACGGCCTATGCGTTCGGTTCGATCATTGCTGGCAATCAGGTGCGCGGCGCGGGGTTCCCGGCCAATGGCGTGACCACCACGCCGAACGGTTGCGACACCTCGGGGAACCCGAGCGTCATCAGCAGTTGGACGCTGACCGGCGTTCCCGCGCAATATGTGCCGAGCGAGACCATGTACGGTATGGACGGCCAGCATGGCGATGTCCCGATTTATCTCGCCTTCGTGGCGACATCGGGAAGTGTGATCCCAAGCATTCAATACTCTTACAATGCCGTCTATCTGTCGCCGGACACGTTCGGCTCGACCGGCATTCCGACGTTCAATCGAAACCGCAATGCAGGCGCCGTCACTTCATCGGCGATCAACAATAACGTGGCGGTAGCGAACCTCCAGAGCGCGACGATGGGCGGCGGCCTCACGGCCTCGTCGGTCATGGGGAGCGATTCGAACACGACGAAATACGGATCGTTCAACGTGACCGACAATTTCATCGATCCCGCGGGGGCGGCGAATTGCTTCTTCCTCGGCCACAGCGCCACAGGCGCGACGCCGACGCTGACCGGCAATGTCAACATGCTCGGCAACGGATTTGGGGCGCCCGACCGGCTGGCCAACTCGAATGCGGGGAACTGCCACGGGCGATACCGGCATGCCCGGCGCCGTTGATTGCCTCATCCTGAATGCGCCGACCACCGGCGGTGTGACGTTCGGCGGCGAGACGGGGAACGCGCCTGCTTCGCCGCTGATGGCTCCGGTCATCCCTCGCCATAAGCGCCCGCCGGCAACCACCCGGTCGCAGAAACAGGGCTTGCTGAGTTCCAACGCGATCCTTGCCTGCGTGATGCGGCCATCGACCCCGGCGGAGCGGAGAAGCCTTGCGATAGCTGCTCCTCGCATATGGCGTTCGACAGCCGTCATGGTCTCGGCCTCCGCGATCTGACGAATTGCGTGGCTCATTCCCGCACCCCGCAGGCTCACTGTGCACGCTTCCGCGGCGCCGTTACCGGACGCACCCGCAACACTCGTTATCGCGCGGCTCGCTAAGCCCTACCGGAGTGGGACCTTCCCCCGCAGGATCGCGCTGACTTCGCCCAGCGCACGGCGGCTTCGTCGGAATCGGCATTCTTGCTGAAGCTCTGCGCCGATGGCGGCTATCAGGGGCCGATCTTCAGGCGCGCGTTGATAAAGGTCATGTCGCGGGTGAACGTCGAAATCGTCAAACGCTCCGACATCGCGAAAAAATTCGTCGTCTTGCCGAAGCCGCCTTGCGCCTCGGCCCCTGACGCCGCCGAACGTGCGGCCTCCGTGCACGCGCGCGCTTGTCGATCCGACGGATTCCTGTTCTCGCCCGACCGGTCGGGCGCTCGGGCGATCGCGCGCCGGGGCGACCTCATTCCCTGTCCGCCGACAGACGCCATTCCCCGCCCGCCAACTCGGGAAAGGCCGCCGCGCGGCGGTCTTTCCGGGTGTCGGCAGGTCCGGGCCGTTCGACTAAGCGATATCCAAAGCCGACCTGTTCCGGTTCGCCTTGCGGCGGCCGGCTAAGCCGAGCCCCGCGAACCAAACCAGCATCATGGTCCAGGTCGACAACTCGGGTACGCCAGCAATGACGATCAGCGTCTCGCCGTCCGCCGGCAGGCCCGAGACTGGCCCGACACCGAGGTTGTCATTGGCGAAGGCCGGATCGGAATCGAAGAAGCTCGAGTTGAGCCCCCGCGACGCGAAAAGCGGCTCGGAGTAGGCCTGGCGCACGGCGCCGTCTTCAAGGATCACCGTGCCCGCGAGCGCCGGCTGCGCCACCCCGCCAAACCACCCTATGCCCACCCCGATCGCGACCACAATGAACGCTTTAATCATTCCTCCAAAGTTGGACTTGCATTTCCCCAACTCCCCATAAGATAACGTCCGCCCTACAACTCAAGAGTTGCATTTCTCGAGACGTTTTGTCAAGTTGAAATTGGGAATTTCATCTCGATTTCCTCGTCGGAAACGCCAAATTTGAGCTCGACGTCATTCGTCACTTTGCCTCGTGACGCTACGCGCCTCATCGGCGGGGCCAGCGATGGCGTTGACGCCTTGAGCGGGCGCTGCCGGGTCGTCGAACGAACTCTCGCCTGGCCTGGCCGACGCCAGAGGTCTACAGAACCTCAACCGATGGGCGCTCGCCTTCCCGCGCCTCGCGTCCATTGGCCTCGCGCCGCGACAGCCGTGCAACCCGAATTGACGTGTCCGAGGCGGCGCGCCCTCGCTTACGGCGTGGAGTAGCGTTCGCTCAACAGCTCGAACAGCGCCCGGGCCGCCTGGATCTCGCCGCCCGCGGGGCCGTGCGGGCGCGGCTTCGGGTTCCAGGCGTAGACGTCGAAATGCGCCCAGGCCCTGGCCTTGTCGACGAAGCGCCTAAGGAAGAGGGCCGCGGTGATCGAGCCGGCCGGCGCGCCGCCGCCGGAATTGTTGATATCGGCGACCACGCCGTCGATCAGCGCCTCGTAAGGGCGCCAGAGCGGCATCCGCCATACCGGATCGCGCACCCGCGCCGCGTGACGGGCGATCGAGGCCGCGAGCGCGTCATCGTCGGTATAGAAGGGGGGGAGGTCGGGACCGAGCGCGACCCGGGCGGCGCCGGTCAGCGTCGCAAAATCAAACATCAGCTCGGGCGCGTCCTCGTCGGCGAGCGCCAGCGCGTCGGCCAGGATGAGCCGCCCCTCGGCGTCGGTGTTGCCGATCTCGACCGACAGGCCCTTGCGGCTGACGATCACGTCGCCCGGCCGCATCGCCGGCGCCGAGATCGCGTTCTCGACGATCGGGATCACGACTCTCAGCCGCAGGTCGAGCCGCTCCTCCATGACGAGCCGCGCCAGCGCGAGCGCCGTCGCCGCGCCGCCCATGTCCTTCTTCATCAGCTCCATGCCGGAGGCCGGCTTGATGTCGAGGCCGCCGGTGTCGAAGGTGACGCCCTTGCCGATCAGCGTCACCTTCGGCGCTCCCTCGCGCCCCCACGAAAGATCGACGATCCGCGGCGCTTCGGCGGCGGCGCGTCCGACCGCGTGAACGAGCGGAAAATTGGCGGAAATGAGATCGTCGCCGCGAATCATGCTGACGCTCGCATCGAAACTCTCAGCGAGCCTGACCGCCTCCTGCTCGAGCGCCTGCGGGCCCAGCGCATTGGCCGGCGTGTTGATGAGATCGCGGCCAAAGGCGACCGCCGCCGCGATGCGCTCGATTCTCGGCGCGTCGACGCCCTCGGGCGCGACCAGGCGGGGGAGCGGCGCGGGATCGGCCTTGAACCGGTCGTAGCGGTAGAGCCCGAGCAGGAAGCCGAGCGCGGCGAGATCCGCGTCGGCGGGCGCATTGGCGAAGCGATAGGCGCCTTCGGGCAGCGACGTCGCGAGCTTGCCGGCCGCAAGCGGATCGCGCGTCGGCGCGCCGGCCGCCTCGACGCCGAACAGCACGCCGGAAAGCGCTCCGGCCTCGTCCGGAACAAGCTGCAATCGCCCGGCCTTCGGCTTAAAACCGCAGCGCTCGGCGAAGGCCGCGGCCGGCCCGCCGATCGACGCCTTGACCGCCTCCCAGTTTTCGGCGCTGACGAACCAGACCGGCGTCGCATCCGGCGTCGGCGGGGCGAAAGGGCGCAAGGGCTGGTCTCCATCGGGCGGGAACGTCCGATGCGCCTTATACCGATTCTATCCGGCCGTCATCGGCCGGTTCGGCGCCTCGACAGAATGACCTGGACACACGGGCCATGCTGGCGCCCCATTCGCGCTTTTAGACGGGCTTAACGCCGGCATGGTGAATTGCCGACCGGGGATACGGTCAGTTTTTGCCCGAATCAGAGGCGGCGGCCATTTTTGGACGCTGTTGGTGCTTGACTCGCGCGGGACTTGGCGCCCGTAACTCGAATCGGAAGCGCCACGGGTCGAATCGCCCGGACGCCGAGGCTCTGAGGAGAATCGATTGTCCGACATCAGCGAGAATGCCAGGGTTCGCCTGCTCGGCGGACGGGCGCCGGGCGAAAAGCCGCCGACGCCGCTGCCGCCCAGGCCATCGCCGCAGCCCGCGTCCCCGCCAGATCCGGTCCCGCCGCAGACGCCGGTCGAGCCGATATTCCTCGCGGATTCAGCTGACGGGGCCGATGTGCTCGATGCGGCGCAGGTCGTGCGGCCGCTGGCGCAGCTGTGCATGACGTCGCAGGTTCAGACGCCGTTTCTGGCGGCCATCGCCGGGCCAGGCGGCGCAGGCAAGACCTTTGCGCTGAGGCGGCTGGCGCAAATGATCGTCGGAACGAACCGCTCGCCGGCGAGGCCGGGCAGCGGCGAGATCGCGCGGGTTGTCGTCGCCCGTGTGGACGCCGCCGGCGGCGTCGAGGCGCCGGTCGCGCTCGCCAGCGCCGCCTACGCCGCGCTCGACCGCGACGCCGGCGGCGCCGACTATTCCGCGCTCCTCGACGAATCCGCGCACGCCGGCGGCGATCCGTTGCGCGCCGCCAAGGCGGCGTCCGAACGGCATGAGGAGATCGTCAGAAAGCTGGAGGCGGAGCGGTCGCAAAGCGACGATATCGAGGCGCGTCGCGCGCGGCTTGGCGATTCTTTGCTTTACGATACGCCCGGCTCGCGCATTGACGTGTTCGTGCGCGCCTATCGTGGGACGATCGAGGCGCGCCTGCGCCGTTTTGATCTGGCCGGACCGGATCCCGTGGTCAGCTTCCGGGATCTGGTGCGCGATTTGACGAGCCTCGGCGCGGGCGCGCGCGCAGCGGTCGTCCTGCGCGCGATCTGGGCCTACGGCAGTCAGCGACGCCTGCTCGTGTGGGCGATCGTCGCCTTCGCCCTGGCCTTCGGGCTCGGTTGGCTGCACAGAGACGCGACCGCCGCATCGATCGCGAACTTCAATGCGTCGCTGAAGCCGGGCGCAGACTGGATCGCGGAGCACGGCGACTGGTTCAAAAAGGCGTCGGACATTTTGCTGGCCCTCGGCGCGCTCGCGCTCGCGCTCAACCTCTGGCGCGCCTTCGGCTTCTCCAGTCTTTTGTTTCGCGGCGCGCGGTTGCTCAATATCGACGTCCGCGACAGGCGGCGCGATCTGGACGCGCGGGCGGCGCAGCTCAATCAACGGGTGGCCGCGCTGTCGGTCGAGGCCGAGGCCGCCGCGAGGAATGTCGAGGCGGCGACCCGCCGCGCCGGCGGCAAGGCGGCCACGCGCGCGCCGGGACCCGATTTCCTCGATGCGGGACACGGGCCGTCAGCCGACGCGCGCGCTTTCCTCGCCTCGCTCAGCGAACGGATCGGCCGGGCGCAATCCGCCGGCGCGGCGCCGGATCGGCTGGTCTTCGTCGTCGACAATCTCGACGCCCTGGCGCCGGAGGCGGCGATCGGCTGGATCGGGGCGGCCCAAAGCGTCATCGGACCGGGCATGATCGGTTTGCTGGCGCTTGATCCGGCGCGCCTCGTCGACGCGCTCGGCGGTCCGCAGCAGGCGCGCCGCCGCTTCGACAAATGGTTGCAGATCATCGTCAATCTGCCCGGCCGGTTCGGAGTCGGCGGCGACCGGCTTGTCGCTCGGCTCCTGTCGACGGCCGGGCATACGGCGCCGCCGCAGGTCGATTCGAACGTCGCCACGGCGCTCGTCGAGCCGCTGTCGAGCGCGGAAGCGGCGTTGCTGACGGCGCTCGCGCCGCTCGCGGCGCGCTCGCCGCGCGACGCCAAGCGGTTCCTCAACGCCTACCGGCTGGCGCGCTGCTCCGACCTGCCGCGACCGGTGGTGGCCCTCATGCAGGCCGTGGCGTTCGGTGACGACGAGGCGCGGGCGGCGATGGACGACCTGCTCCTCAGCGGATCGCGAGACCTCGGCGACGTCCAAGGCCCGGAGACGCTCGCCAACGCGATCAGGACGGCTCGCGCCGCAAACAGCGGCGCGATTTCCCTCGAGGACGCGCGCTCGGCGGCGGAGACCGCGCGCCGCTACACCCTCGCTTTGTGAAGCGGGCGGCGCGGCGCCAAGGGCGACAGAGGGGGACCGACTGGGGTCGGATCGGATCGAAATCCGCTCCAGATTGTGTCCGCCGCCGGATCGCGTATCTTGCCGCGGACCCGCTGCGCTCCAATCATAGAGCCGGCCAGACCCGATTGCTTTCGCCATGTCCGAAGCGCCCGCCGAGCCTGCCGCCCTCGCTCCGATCTCTTCCGACGACCCTTGCGGACCCGATCTCGATCTCGCGGGCGATGCGGAGTTTCTCAATTTCCTCGCGGCGACCGAGGGAGCCCTGCCGAGCAACTATTATGCGTTCGAGCGCGATTCGATCGAGTTTCCCGCCGCGCTCCAGGCGGCGGAAAAGCTGCTCACGCGAACGCTGGACGTGCGTCTGCTCGTTCTCCTCGCCAAACTTTCGGTTCTCAACCGCGACGTCGCGGGCTTCGCCCGTTGGATGGCGAGCGTCGCGTGGCTTTTGCGGGAGCACTGGGACGTCGCCAATCCGCGGGCCGAGGCGGGCGATTATTCCGCGCGCCTTGGGCAGTTGATGACGCTCGGGGACACCGCCGTCGTCCTTTTGCCGCTCCAATACGCGCCGCTGCTCGAGACCTCGCGCGACGGCGTGCTGTCCTATCGCGCCCAGCTGGTGGCGACAGGCGCGATTCAGCCGCGGGTCGTGACCCGGATGAACGCGCTCGGCGAACAGGAGACCAGCGCCGAAGAAAAGTTCATTTCCGGCAAATCGATCGAGCGGCTGCTGCGCGACATCGAAATCGAGAAGCTCTCCGGCGCCGTCGAGACGCTGCGCAGTCTCGCCGCCTCGGTGGAGTCGATCAAGACGATCACGATCGAGCGGGTGGGCCCGGAAAACGCGGTCCAATTGCCGGAGCTCGCCAAGCTCGTCCGTAACATGGCGGACTTTCTCTACGGCGCTCTCGCCGTGCGCGATCCAACGCTCGCGCCGGCGCTCGCGACGGAGAAGGAGGAACAGGCGGACGGCGGCGCGGTCGACGAATTGGCGCACGCGCCGCCGTCGGCCTTCGGGTCGCTCGCCGACATCGACGCCGCGCTCGGCTCCGCGCTCGGCTATTTCGCTGGCAGCGAGCCGTCGAGCCCGGCCTTGATGCTGATCCGGCAAGCGCGTGAAACGCTGGGCAAGAACCTCTATGACGTGATGAAGCTGCTCGCGCCCGGTCACGCCGACGCGGCGCGGGTGTTCGTCGGGCCCGACGGCGCCTTCACCGTGCCGGTGAGCAGCCTGTCGAACGCGCCGAGCCTCGAATTCCCGCATGCTGAAGCGGAACCCGCGCCGACGCGCGCGGCCGCGCTCGCGCTGATCGAGAGCGTCGCGGCCCATATGCGGCGGGCCGAGCCCTCGAGTCCTGCGCCCTACCTGCTCGATCGCGCAAAAGCGCTCGCTTCGCGCGATTTCGTCAATCTGTTGCAGGATCTGCTGCCCGAGGACGATCTGGCGTCGATGAAGAACGGCCGCTGAGGCCTGTCTTCAGGCGCTCAACGGCCATTCAGAGCAGGTGACGACCTCATCGATTGGTGCTAGGCTTTGGTCGGCGCCTAAAATCAGGGCCGCCGGAAACAAGCCTGAGGAGACCTCGATGAGCTGGAACGCCCCTGTTGTTACCGAAGTATGCGCTGGCATGGAAGTGACGGCGTATTTGTCAGCGGAAATGTGAGTCGAAGCGGGTCTGTCCGTCAGAATTCAGGCGGACATTGTGAGCGCGCACTTGGCCGTTTTCCCGCCGCGTAGCGGGCGATGCGATGTCGCCAAGGCGCGGTAGTTGTGGAAAGCGCCCGCGGGAGTGACGCCTCACAGAGCTGAGTCTAGCTATCGCGGCGCCCCTCCCCGTCGCAGATGAACGCCTCACTCGACCTGCTCGCGACGGTTAGCGGCCTCCTGAAACAAAAACAAGAGCTCGCACCAGGCGCCGCAGCCGGGGCGTCGACCGCGGCAAGCGATGCGCGCCAACCCCTCAATAGCGATAATGCTCGGCCTTGAAGGGCCCGTTCTGCGGGACGCCGAGATAGGCGGACTGTTCGCGAGTCATTTTGGTCAGCTTGACGCCGATCTTGGCCAAGTGCAGCGAGGCGACCTTCTCGTCGAGATGCTTGGGCAGGGTGTAGACCTGTTTCTTGTACTGGCCGGGCTTGGTCCACAGTTCGATCTGGGCGAGCGTCTGGTTGGTGAACGAGGCCGACATCACGAAGGACGGGTGGCCGGTCGCGTTGCCGAGGTTGACGAGCCGCCCTTCCGATAGGAGCAGGATCTTCTTGCCGTCGGGAAACTCGATCTCGTCGACCTGCGGCTTGACGTTGTTCCATTTGTAGTTGCGCAAGCCCGCGACCTGGATCTCCGAGTCGAAGTGGCCGATGTTGCACACGATCGCGCGGTCGTGCATCGCGCGCATGTGGTCGAGGGTGATAACGTCGACGTTGCCGGTGGCGGTGACGAAAATGTCGGCGCGCGGCGCCGCCTCGTCCATGGTGGTGACCTCATAGCCCTCCATCGCCGCCTGAAGGGCGCAGATCGGGTCGACCTCGGAGACCATCACCCGGCAGCCCGCATTGCGCAAGGACGCCGCGGAACCCTTGCCGACGTCGCCGAAGCCCGCGACCATCGCCACCTTCCCGGCCATCATCACGTCGGTGCCGCGGCGGATGCCGTCGACCAGCGACTCGCGGCAGCCATAGAGGTTGTCGAACTTCGACTTGGTGACGCTGTCGTTGACGTTGATCGCCGGCCACAGCAACTTGCCTTCCTTGGCCATGGCGTAGAGCCGGTGAACGCCCGTGGTCGTCTCCTCGGTGACGCCGCGGATCGAGGCGGCGTTGCGGCCGTACCAGCCCGGATTGCTCTTCAGCCGCGCCTTGATGGCCGCGTAGAGCACTTCCTCCTCCTCGTTGGTCGCCGTGTCGAGAAACTTCACGTCGCCCTGCTCGGCGCGCGCGCCCAAATGGATCAGCAGCGTCGCGTCGCCGCCGTCGTCGAGGATCAGGTTGGGCGAACCGCCGTCGGCCCATTCGAAAATGCGGTGGGTGAAGTCCCAATAATCCTTCAGGCTCTCGCCCTTGATCGCGAACACCGGGGTTCCCGACGCCGCGATCGCGGCGGCGGCATGGTCCTGGGTCGAATAGATGTTGCAGGAGGCCCAGCGCACGTCGGCCCCCAGCGCCTTCAGCGTCTCGATCAGAACCGCCGTCTGGATCGTCATGTGCAGGGAACCGGCGATGCGGGCGCCCTTGAGCGGCTGCGTGGCCGCATATTCTTCGCGAGTCGCCATCAGGCCCGGCATTTCGGTCTCGGCGATGGCGATCTCCTTACGCCCGAAAGCGGCAAGGCCGATATCGGCGACGGCATAGTCGGCGGCTTTGGTCATGGCGTCATCATTCCCGGTTGATCCGGGCGTTTCTTATCAGCGGATCAGCCATTAGGCAATAAACATATAAGCAAGTCTTTATATCATCTCTCTCAATGCCCGCCAAGACTTTTTGCAGCGTGCTTAATGAACACAACATATTGATATTTATGAATAATTTCTCCTAGCCAATGAGGGGGCGCCAATCCAATGCCCACGCTTTCATACGAGGGTTTCACCTTGCAGCAAGTTCCCTCTATGCTACGAGAGCGGTGGAGAAGCAAAAAGCGAGCCGCGGCGTGACACGCCAATCGCCGCACGGCGCAGGAGCAATGACGTAGGAATGGCGCTTTCGGCCAAATTGACCATGCGACAGGGCCAGACGATGGTTCTGACGCCGCAACTGCTGCAGGCGATCAAGCTGTTGCAGATGCCGAACGTCGAGTTGAGCGCCTTCATCGAGAATGAACTGGCGAGCAATCCGCTGCTGGAGCGGGCGGAGGACCGAGAGGGCGCAATTCTCGATCGGCTCGAGGCGGAGCCGGCCGTCCCCGAACCGGAATCGGTCGCCGAACCCGGCGACTGGGCGTCCGAGGCGCTCGAGACCGACCCCGCCGGGCTTGCCGCTGGTCTCGGCACCGAGGTCGAGAACGCCTTCGACGGCGAACGCGCGCCCCCCGGGGCTTCGGTCGCGCCGGCCGATGGCCTGTCGGCGACGTCCTGGTCAGGGGTCGGCGGCGGATTCGACCCCGGCGAGGCGCCGGACCTCGAAGCCTATGTCGGCGAGACGTTGTCGCTTCGCGATTATCTCGAGCGTCAGGCCGCGATCCTGCTCGCCGACCCCGCCGAGCGGCTCATCGGCGCCGCGCTCATCGACGGGCTGGACGAGGCCGGCTATTTCGTCGGCTCGGCGCCGGAAATCGCCGACCGGCTCGGGACCAGCGCCGAAATCGTCGAGCAGGTGCTGATCCGCATGCAGGCCCTCGAGCCGACGGGCGTGTTCGCCCGCAGTCTCGCCGAGTGCCTGACTCTGCAGCTGCGCGAGCGCGACCGTTTCGATCCGGCGATGCAGGCCTTGATCGAGAATTTGCCCGCGCTCGCCAAGCGGGACTATCCGCTGTTGCGCCGTCTGTGCGGCGTCGATGACGAGGACCTGAGCGACATGATCGCCGAAATCAGGCGCCTGGAGCCCAAGCCGGGCCGGGCGTTCGGCGACCCGCCGGGCGCGCCGGCGATTCCCGACGTCTACGTCACCGCGGCGCCCGATCGGGTCTGGCGCGTCGAGCTCAACAGTCAGGCGCTTCCGCGCGTGCTGGTCAACGACGTTTACGCGGCCGAGATCCGCCGCGGCACAAAGCGGGAAGAGGACCGGCACTATATTTCCGCTCAGCTCCAGTCGGCCAATTGGCTGGCCAAGAGTCTGGAGCAGCGCGCGCGCACCATCCTGAATGTCGCGTCCGAAATCGTGCGGCGGCAGGATTCCTTTCTCATCGAAGGCGTGAGGGGCCTCAAGCCGCTCAATCTGAAGATGGTCGGCGAAGCGATCGGCGTGCACGAATCGACGGTCTCGCGCGCCACCGCGCACAAGTTCATTCAGACCCCACGCGGGCTGTTCGAAATGAAATATTTCTTCACCGCCGCGATCGCCTCCACCGAGTTCGGGCCAGTCCCACTCGGCCGAAGCCGTGCGCCAGCGCATTCGTCAGATGATCGCCGAGGAAGACCCCGCCGATGTGCTGTCGGACGATGTCATCGTCGAGCGGCTGCGCGAGGCGGATGTCGTGGTCGCAAGACGCACGGTCGCCAAATATCGCGACAGCCTGAGAATCCCCTCCTCAGTCGAAAGACGTAAATTGAAAATGTCGCCGGTTCGCGCCGCGCGCGCGCGCAACGATTCGCTGACTGCTGAAGTTTGAACTCCGTTTCTACCGTAAGTTGAATGGCTTACTACGCCGATTGACATCCTCGCGACACGCTCTTAACCCTAGCCGCAAGGGTTGCTCGAATCCGTCCCTGGCGAAGCCTGATGGGACAGGCAAGTGCGCGCCGGCGGCGGCGCAAGTTGCGACGGGCGGGAGACATCGTCGTGCGCCTGAAAGGTAAGGTCGATATTCGATGACCTTGAGAGTATCCGGAAAAAATCTCGACATCGGCGAGTCTTTACGTCAGCATGTCTTGGAAAAAGTGCAGGCGATGGTCGCCCATTACTTCAATGGCTCGGTCGGCGGTCACGTCGTGATCGCCCGCGAAGGCTCGGGCTTTCGCTCGGACTGCACGCTGCGGCTCAGCTCGGGAGTGAGCCTGCATGCCGAAGGCCGGGCGCATGAGCCCTATCCCTGCTTCGAACAGGCCGCCGGCAAGATCGAAGGACGCCTGCGCCGCTATAAGAAGCGCCTCAAGGGCCATGCGGGCGCGCCGGCCAAGGACGGTCTCGCCAAGGTCGCCAACTACGTGGTCGAGGCGCCGCACGAGGAGGAAGAGCCTGCGGAGGGGTTCAATCCGGTCGTCGTGGCGGAGGGGACGGAAGCGCTGAAATCCCTCTCGGTCGCCTCCGCCGTCGCCGAGCTTGATCTGTCGGGCGCCCCTGTCGTCGTTTTCGAGCACGCGGGCAGCGGGCGGGTGAACGTCGTCTATCGCCGGCGCGACGGAGCGATCGGCTGGCTCGATCCGCACTAGGATACGGTCGCGGGGCGAACATCGGTTACCGAACATTCGGGACGGCAATGTCTTTTTCTCAACTGATCAAGCCGGACGGCGTGCTGTCGGCCCTGCGGGTGAATGGCAAGAAACAGGCGCTCCAGGAGATGAGCGAACGCGCCGCCCAGGTCTCCGGCCTGCCTCCGCGCGAGATCTTCGATTCGCTGTTGCAGCGCGAGCGGCTCGGCTCGACCGGCGTCGGCGACGGCGTCGCCATCCCGCACGGCAAGCTCGCCAAATGCGAGCAGATCTTCGGCGTCTTCGCCCGCCTCGACCGGCCGATCGATTTCGAGGCGCCCGATGGCTTGCCGGTCGATCTCATTTTCATGCTGATCGCCCCGGAATCCGCCGGCGCCGACCACCTCAAGGCGCTGGCGATGAGCGCGCGCCTGCTGCGCAACGGCGCCATCGCCGCGCAACTGCGCGCGACCCGCGATCCGACGGCGCTCTATGCGCTCCTGACGATGGGGCCGACGTCAAACGCGGCCTGACCAAGTCGGAGATTCAAGACCCGTGAAAGCGCGCGTCACCGTCACCCTCAAGTCCGGCGTGCTCGATCCGCAGGGCAAGGCGATCGAGGGCGCGTTGCGATCGCTGTCCATCGACGGCGTCAGGAGCGTTCGCCAGGGCAAGATCTTCGACATCGAGATCGACGGCGAAGATCGCGACGGAGCGCGCAAGAGCCTCGCCGAGGCCTGCGAGCGGCTGCTCGCCAACACCATCGTCGAGAACTACGCGATCGAGATCGTCTGAAATCCGATGCGCGCCGCGATCATTCTCTTTCCCGGGATCAATCGCGAGAGAGACGCGGCGCGAGCCCTGCGCCAGGCGAGCGGCCGCGCGCCTGCGATCGTCTGGCACGCCGAGCATGACCTTCCGCCCGGCACGGACCTTGTCGTGCTGCCCGGCGGTTTCTCTTACGGCGATTATCTGCGCTGCGGGGCGATCGCCGCCCGGGCGCCGATCATGCGGGCGGTTCGCGACCACGCGGCGCGCGGAGGACTGACGCTCGGAATCTGCAACGGCTTTCAGATTCTGTGCGAGGCCGGTCTGCTGCCCGGCGTGCTGATGCGCAACGCGAACCTGCGCTTCATCTGCAAGATGCAGCATCTGCGGGTCGAGAACGCCGGGACTCGTTTCACCCGCGCCTATGCTCCAGGCCAAGTGGTCAAGTTCGCCATCGCTCACGGAGAAGGCAATTTCATCGCCGACGACGAGACGCTGAGGGCGATCGAGGAGCGGGGCCAGGTCGCGCTGCGCTATTGCGACGCCGCGGGCCGGGTCGACGAAAGCTCGAACCCGAACGGCTCCGAGAACAACATCGCGGGCGTCTTCAACGAGCGGTTCAACGTGCTTGGGCTCATGCCCCATCCGGAGAACCTGATCGATCCGCTCGTCGGCGGCGTCGACGGCCGCGCGCTGTTCGCGGCCCTTGCCGCAGCGTAAGCGCCCCCCACCTTTCCCATAGATCATCGTCGATTGCGCAAAAAAAACTGCGGCTGTCGGGATTTTGTCATGGTTCAGGTAAGGAAATTCGGTATTATCGTGATGTTATAGGATAATCCGGCTGCATGAGTGATTCGCTCGAAAGACTGTTTGCCGCGGTTCTGGAGGCGCGCGATCGCAACCCTTCGGGTTCGCGCACGTCCAAGCTGTTCCGGGACGGCGTGCAAAAGATGGCGAAGAAGCTGGTCGAGGAGGCGATCGAGGTCGGCCTTGACGCGGTGCAGATGAACCGCGAATCGGTCATCCTGGAGAGCGCCGACATGCTCTACCATCTCGCGGTCGTCTGGGCCGAATGCGGCGTGTCGCCGGCCGAAGTGATGGGCGAGATCGACCGGCGCGAACGCCTCTATGGAATCGCGGAGAAGCTGCCCAAACAGGCCGGCGCCGCGCAGTTGCGCCGCTTGACGCCGTTCTCCGTCCGCCGCAAGGCCGCCTCCTGATCGAGGCTCCCTCGGGTTTGGCGCGCCCGAGCCGCGCCCTCACAGCACGACCGGGTTTTGCCCTCCGTCCATCGAGACGGTGACGCCGGTGACGTAGCCGGCTTTCCGCGAGGCGAGGAAAACCACCACGTCGGCGATTTCCTCAGGCGACGCCATCCTGCCGATCGGAATGCGCTGGACGCCGCGGCGGCGGGCCTCGTCGATCGAGATATTGGCGAGCCGCGCGTCGGCCGCCATGCCTTCCGCCACCCGGCCGGTTTCGGTCAGGCCGGGGCTCACGCCGACCACCCTGACCCCCGAGCCGGCGTAGGCCGCGCCCAACCCGGCGGTGGCGAGCATCAAGGCGGCGTTCGCCGAGCCGCCGGCCAGATGCGTCGGCGAGGCGACCTTGCCGCCAGCGCCGATGATGCTGACGATCACGCCCGCGCCGCGCCGCCCCATCCGCTTCACCATCGGATCGATCGCGTTGATGTAAGAAAAGAACTTGGCGTCGAACGCCTTGCGCCAGGCCGCGGGGCTCAATTCGCCGGGCGGAGTTCGTTGGGCCGCGCCCGCCGAGTTGACCAGAACGTCGACGGGGCCGAGGCGATTCTCGACCTGGTCGATCATTTCGGCGGCGGCGGCCGGATCGGCGAGGTCTGCGGCGACGCCAATGGCGTTGGCGAGTCCGGCCAAAGCTCTGTCGACGTTCGCCTGCGAACGCGAACAGATAGCGATCCTGGCGCCCTCGGCCGCGAAAGCCTGGGCGCAGGCCAAACCAATCCCCTTCGAACCGCCGGTGACGAGAACGGCCTTGCCTTCCAGACCAAGCTCCATCGCAATCGCCCCGCGCCGCCGCCGCCGTTTCGTTAGCCGAGCTTCGATCCGTTGGTCATCAGCATGACCGAATAGAGCGACGTCGTGCCGCAAATAAACAGGCGATTGCGCTTGGCGCCGCCGAAAGTGACGTTGGCGACGATCTCCGGGATCAGGATCTTGCCGATCAGCGTTCCGTCGGGATCGTAGCAGTGAACCCCTTCGGCCGTGCTCGTCCACACCCGCCCCTCCCGGTCGACGCGAAAGCCGTCGAACAGGCCGGCGGTCGATTCGGCGAAGATCCCGCCGCCTTTGACGCTTTTGCCGTTCGGCGCAAGCGTGAAGCGCCGGATGTGCTGCGGCCCGTTGTCGCGGTGGGTCGCGCCGGTGTCGGCGACATAGAGGAGCTTCTCGTCAGGGGAAAACGCCAGGCCGTTCGGGCGGACCATGTCCTCGATCACCCGCTCGACATCGCCGCTCTTGGGGTCGATGCGGTAGACATGGCAGCCGTCGATCTCCTGCGGCGCCCGGTCGCCCTCGTTGTCGCTGTCAATGCCGTATGCGGGATCGGTGAACCACACCGAATCGTCCGATTTGACCACGGCGTCGTTGGGCGAATTGAGGCGCTTGCCCTTCCATTTGTCGGCGAGAACGACGATCGAACCGTCGACTTCGGTGCGCGTCACCCGGCGCGTCAGGTGCTCGCAGGTGACGAGCCGGCCCTGATTGTCGATGGTGTTGCCGTTCGAGTTGTTGGAGGGCTGGCGAAACACCGAGACTTCGCCCGACTCCTCAATATAGCGCAGCATGCGGTTGTTGGGGATGTCCGACCAGACCAGATAGCGGCCGGCGGGAAACCAGGCGGGACCCTCCGACCAGCGCGCCCCGGTCCACAGGCGCTCGACGCGCACATAGCCGGCGAAAAGCGGCTTGAAGCGCTTGTCGAGGACGACCAAGTCCGTCCCCTCAGGCTGGCCGTAGCGCATTGCGTAACCCCTCCCTATGTTTTGATCTTTCCCCGTGAGGTTGGCGCCGCCAGCCCCGAATCGCAAGAGACCGGGGCGCGGAACCTTGCGGCCGGCGCCCCGATCCTCCACATTCGGGTCCATGAACAACTCGCCGCAGCGGAGCGGTCCCTCTCGCCTCGTCGCCGTTCTCGGGCCGACCAACACCGGCAAGACCCACCTGGCGGTGGAGCGCATGCTGGGCCACGCCTCGGGCATGATCGGCCTGCCGCTGAGGCTGCTGGCGCGCGAAATCTACGATCGCGTGGTCAAGGCGCGCGGCGCGGCCCAGGTCGCCCTGATCACCGGCGAAGAAAAGATCGTCCCGCCCCGGCCGCAATATTTCGTCTGCACGGTCGAGGCGATGCCGCTCGACCGGAAGGTCGAATTTCTGGCGGTCGACGAAATCCAGCTCTGCGCCGACCCCGAGCGCGGCCACGTCTTCACCCATCGGCTGCTCAACGCCCGCGGCGCCTCGGAAACGATGCTGATGGGGGCGGCGACCGTCGCTCCGTTGATCCGCCGTCTCGCGCCCGAAGCCGAGATCCAGTTCCGGGAACGCTTCTCCCGGCTCACTTACCAGGGCTCCAGAAAGCTCGCCCGCCTGCCGCGGCGCAGCGCGATCGTCGGATTTTCCGCCGATGCGGTCTACGCCATCGCCGAGCTCATCCGCCGGCAGCGCGGCGGGGCGGCGGTGGTGATGGGATCGCTGTCCCCACGCACCCGCAACGCGCAAGTCGAGCTGTTCCAGTCCGGCGAGGTCGATTTTCTGGTCGCCACCGACGCGATCGGCATGGGCCTCAACATGGACGTCGATCATGTCGCGTTCGCCGGCCTGCGCAAATTCGACGGAAGGCGCACGCGCGGGCTCTTTTCCCAGGAGATCGGCCAGATCGCCGGGCGGGCCGGGCGATACCGCAAGGACGGCGCGTTCGGCGTCACGGGCGAGGCCCCCGACCTCGACCCCGACCTCGTCGCCGCGGTCGAGGGTCACGTCTTCCCGGCCGTCCTCGCCGCCGAGTGGCGCAACGCCCGGCTCGATTTCCAGTCGCTGCAGGGGTTGATGCGCTCGCTCGCCGCGCCGCCGCCGGCGCCGGGACTGAGACTGTCCGAGGAGAGCCAGGACGAGACCACTTTGCGCCAGCTCTCGGCCGACGCGACCGTCGTCCGGCGCTCTCGCGACCGCGCCAATCTGATGCGGCTGTGGGACGCTTGCCAGACCCCGGACTTCCGCAAGACTTCGCAGGAAGAGCACGCCCGGCTGATCGGCGCCCTGTTCGTCCATCTCACTCAAGGAAACCGTCGCGTGCCCGAGGACTGGATGCAGGGCCAGTTCGCAGCCCTCGACCACGTCGCGGGCGACATCGACGCGCTGTCGGCGCGGCTCGCCCGGGTCAGGACGCTCGCCTATATCGCCAATCGCGCCGACTGGCTTGCCGATCCGCTCGCCTGGCAGGGCCGCGCGCGCGATCTCGAGGACCGGCTCTCCGACACGCTTCATCAATCGTTGATGCAGAGGTTCGTCGACCGGCGCACCAGCGCGCTTTTGCGGACATTGAGCCAGGGCGGCGGACCCGTCCTCGGCGGGATCGGCGCCGACGGGGCGGTGACGGTCGAGGGCCATGTCGTGGGGCTTCTGTCCGGCGTCCATTTCGAGCCTGAGCGCGGCGCCTCGGCGCTGGAGAATCGCGCGCTGCGCGGCGCGGTCGAACGGGCGGTCGGTCCCGAAATCGCCCGCCGGCTCGGCGAACTCGCCAGCGAAGCCGACGACGCCTTCACGCTCCAGCCCGGCGGCGTCGTCGCCTGGCGCGGGCGGGCGGCCGGCGAGATCGCGGGCGGCGGGCCGTTTTCGCCGCGCGTGCGCCTCCTCGGCGAATTCGGCGCTGAAGCCGCGCGCGAGCGGGCGGCAAGGCGGCTGGAGGCCTTCGTCGCCGGCGAGGCGAACCGCCGGCTCCATGTCCTCAAGCGGCTCGGCGACGCGATGGCCGACGGGCGGCTCCAGGGCCTCGCGCGCGGCGTCGCCTATCAGCTGATCGAAACCTTCGGCGTCCTCGACCGAAGGCGCGCCGACGAGCACATTCGCGCGCTGAGCCGGCAGGAGCGGCGGGCCTTGAAGAGCCTAGGCGTGCGCTTCGGCGCCTTCTCGCTGTTCCTGCCGGCCCTGCTGACGCCCGAGGCCCAGGCGATCGGCGGCGTGTTCGCGGAACTCGCCGCGCCGCGCTGGCGGCCGGCCGCCGACGGCCTGACGATTCTGCCGCATCCCGCGCCCCCGCCCGAGGCCCTGAGCCTGCGGGGCCTGCGCGCCGTCGCCGGGATGGCTTTGCCCGTCCTGGCGCTGGAACGGCTCGACGCGCTCACCCGCGCCGAGCCCCAGCGCTTCGGCGCCATCGAATTGACGGTGGAACTCGCCGCCGGGCTCGGCTGGACGCTGGGCCAGGCCGAGCAGATCCTGCGCGCGCTCGGCTTCGCGCGGATGCGCAAGGCCGATTCGCCCGGGGCGAGCCTGTGGCGCCGCCGCTCGATGGCGATGAGGGCGCCGCCGCGCAGTCCCGCCGCGCCGCCGGCCGTCGCGCCGGAGCCGCGCACGGCGCCTTCGGCCGTCCAAGCCCGGCGCGCGCGCCGCCGGCGGGCGCGCCGCCGCGCCGCGGCGGGAGGCGGGGCGATCGATTTCAGGCTGAGCGCGCGACGCTCCCTCGCCCCGCGCTTTTTGAAAGCGCAGGGGCGAGGAGAAAGACGCCGCGGCGTTTCTCCTCCCCCATGAAGCGCAGCGAAGTGGGGGAGGGGGACCGCCCAAACGGCGGTGGAGGGGGCGCGTTGCAGATGCTCGGGCGGCTTCCCAGGCCGGAAGCGGTCGCCCTGGGCGGGAAGGATTTGCGGTTGAGCGAGGCGTTGGAGGTTCATCAAGCGACCGAGACCTGCCGCGTCGACGTCTGGCTGTGGCGGGCGCGGTTCTTCAAGACCCGCAGCCTCGCCGCGCGCATTGTGGAAGAGGGCGGAATTCGCCTGTCGCGCGGCGGGGCGAGGACGCCCGTCGACAAGCCGAGCCGCGGGGTGCGCTGCGGCGACGTGTTGACCTTCGCGCAAGGGCCGCGATGGCTGGCGGTGAGAGTCGAGGCGCTGGGCGCGCGACGCGGCCCGGCGGCGGAGGCAAGGGCGTTGTATAGCGTCTTGGATCACGCGGGACAGATTCCTTAGTCCCCAATCCGTTCGGCTCCGATCGGTGTTCGCAAGCCTATGGGCAAGCCATACGTCCGGACTTGGTCGACCTCGCTCGATCTTCATCTGGCGCAGCGAGGCGCGGGAGATCTTGTGGCCGGACGCAGCCTTGCTCCTGCGCGGACGGCGGCCGATCGCCGAAATCCCCGTCCGCCTCATCAGGCTCGTCGCGCACCGCGCCGCTCGATGGCTATGCCCTCGCGGTTGAGAAACAACATGCCGCGGGCGGGATCATAATCAGCAGCGGATGGGGCCTTTCTCGCGCGATTACTGCCCGATCCCATACGCGTAGCCGGAGCCGGCAAACCCGAGGTAGACCAAATTCGGGACGTCTTTGTCGCCGTCGATCGTCTTGACCTCGTCCAAACTGCCAAGCGGAAATTCCCCGATCCGGGTCCACGATCGAGCATCGTCGGTGGATCGCCAAATTCCATAGATCCGATTGACCCATCCGGCCATGAAGATCGTGGGGTATCCGTTCATCGGTCGGCCGAAACCAAACGCGCGAACTTCAAACACGTTCGGGACGGCCCTCCACGTTGCGCCGCCGTCGGTCGAGCGCATGAACGGGTCTAATGGCTGGGTGGAACTTTCCGCTTTGCGGGCCAGAGGTGAAGAATAAGTGGCCGCGCTGGCCGGGAACAGCCTTGAGCTTGGCGTTGGCTCCCGAATATGGAGCGATTTCGTGAGGGTACGCCAGCGTCCAAGTGGCTCCGCCGTCCGACGAACGGTAGAGGCCCTTTATGGCATTGTAAATATAGAAGGTCCCTTCGGCAACCCGGTCCGCGGCCACGATATGGCGGTTCAGATAGTAGGCCCATCCCCAGCCGGTTTGCCCTGTCGTTGGCGCGCCGGGGAACGTCGCTTGCGTCCATGTCGCGCCGCCATCGGCGGTGTAGTAAGGCGTCCCGTTGTTCGAGGGAACCCAGACGATGTTTTTCGGCGTGCTCGCCGCAATGCAGCCGCCGATCTTGCTGTCGGCGGCGAGCGGATGCGAAGCGAACGTTGTCCAGGTCCGGCCGCCATCCGTGGAATAACCCGATTTCTCGATTCCCCACCAGTTCATGAGAGCGACAATGAAAGTCGGATCGGTGGAGGCATAGTCGAGCGCCCAGCCCATCACGATGGCGTGTTCATTGTCGGGACCATGGGTCGAAGGAAACGCATCACGATCAGCAACGTAAAAAACCGGCCGATCCCACGAGGCCACGACCGGTTTGCCGCCCGGCGGCGCTATAACCTCGTTCGCGACAAGCTGCTCGATGCCCTTGCTTCGAGAGGTAAAGGTGATCGATTTCGGCGTGGCCGATGTATCAGGAACATCCGTGAACCAGACTCCGATTCCTTCTGCGAACCAAAGCCGATTGGCCTTTGTCGGATCAAATAGCATTTCGCCCTCGGACATGTATTTCTCATTTGTCCATGCGAGCCAAGGGATATCGGTGGCGACTCGACGATTGTAACCCGGTCCCCAGATGATGCCGCCCCATGTGGCGCCGCGGTCGTGGCTGATGTCGAGATACCCCCCTCCCCGTGATCGCCAGGATGCGGGCCGGGTCGAAAGGATCCGTGACAACAGTCGACCAGCCGTCTCTCGCTGGGGTAATGTTCGCCCAAGCGCCGCTTTGGTATCGCCATACGGAATGGCCGTCATCGCCGACGACGTAGTAGGCTCCATCCTTGGCCAACTGGGCGTGACTGACATTGTCCGGGCCATTGGTCAGTCTTGCCCACGAGGCTCCGGCGTCGATGCTTCGATACACGCCATTCCCGTAACTCGAGGCATAGATGGTGTTCGTCTTTCCATTGGGCGCGCCCGCGCTCGCGTCAAACGCTAAGCCGGCGAACCCGGGATATTGTCCATTCGATGCTTTGTTGCTCCTGGGTACGTCGCGAACAGACTTCCACGTCGCGCCCCCGTCACTTGTGAAAAACAGACCGTTCGACGGAGTGCCGACATAGACGATGTCCGGATTTGCCGGGTCGACCGCCATTTTCTGGCCCGCGGTGCGAAAGCTGTCGTTGGAGTTCATCGGGACGCTTGCAAACGCCGTCCGAGTCCAATGTTCTCCACGATCATTGCTGCGGTAGATATTGTCTCGGAACGCCATGTAGAGGCGGGTCGGAAGGCTTGGCGCGACCCGGATCTCATAGACGCCGGAGCCTTTATCGACCCCGACGTCCATGGGAGGCATGGAGTCGGAAGTGACGAGCTGCTTCCATTCGGCGCGATCGAAGTCCCAGATATACGCTCCGTACGTGTCGGCGCGCACGAGGCGCGTCGAGCCGTCCGGCGAGATGTCCATGCCGGTGAGAAAGCCTCCCGCCCCAATCCGCAAAGGCCGCCACGTCGTATTGCCAGGAGCGCCGGAAAAGGAGGGGTCGGCCGCCGCGGTAAAGGCGAAGAGTCCGATGACGATTGTCGCAAAGATCCATGCATATGGCTTCATCGGCCGAACCTCGATCGACCTCGAGCGCGTGAAGCGGCGCCGCGAGATCATGCCGGTCAAGGTGATGCAGATTTGGGGCGGCCGTATGGTCCCCCGATCAGGCTGGGATTTATTCCGGCGCGGCGATTGGCTCGTCGGCAAGGCCGGTCATGTCTCCGCGTTGCGCGCGACGCCGCCATCGCCACTGGCCGCGGCGCTCGAACCGGACGACGCCGTCGGCGTGACTGGAACGCGCGCGCTGCGACAACGCCAATGCCCGGCGACCCGCCTCGCTACTGCGTCGGCGCGGGCCTGACCGGGGTCTTCCCGCCGCCAAGCCTGGCCGCCGATTTCTCGAGGCGCGGCTTGAGGGCGCCGATCACGCGCTCCGTCTCCGAGACCCAGCCTTTTGGCGCAGGCGCGGTCGGGCCGGTTCCAGGACCGGGGACCATGTGGACGACGTGATAGCCCTTGGCCTTCAACGCGCGCAGCAGCATCGGAACCATCTCGGCGGTCCAGGGGTGATTGTCGTGCAGCAGCAGCATGCCCCTGCCGAGCCGGTCGAGCCGGCTCATCACCAGCTTCAGTTCGGCCTCGGGCGTCATCTCGATCCAGTCCGACGCCCACAGGTCGACGCCGAAAATGCCGACGTTGCCAGCCGCAAGCCATTTGCGCAGGTCCTCGGTGTCGGCAAATCCCGGGAAACGGAAGAACGGCGCGTGCAGTTTGATCTCGCTCAGGTCGTTCGGCTTGCCGGGGCCGAAGTCCTGCCCGTAGGCCGCCTTCTCGACCGCGATCATGCCCTTGAGCACGTCGGCGCGGGCGGCGGCCGGCGACATGAAGCGAAGGGTCGGTTGGGGATGGGAATAGGTATGGTAGGCGACCGTATGGCCCTCGATCACCTCGCGGCGTGCGATCCGGGGCAGGCTTTCAGCGTTGCGGCCGATGTCGAAGAACGTGGCGCGAACGCACTGATCAGCCAGCGCATCCAGGATTTTCGGGGTCGTTTTCGCATCGGGGCCGTCGTCGAAGGTCAGGATCACTTCGTGGTCAGCGAGCGGGATCGTGCGCGGATAGGTCTTGAGGCCGACTTCGAGACCGCCCTGCGTCCCGACCGCGACGACGCGGGACGTGCCGAGCTTGTCGGGCCCGCATTCGCTCGCCAGGGCGGCGCTCGCGCCGAAAATCAGGGCGATCAGCGCGCCTGCGATCCGCATTGACAATTTCCATGGGGTGAGTCAAACGCCGCAGGGATTGCCAACTGCGGTCGCCGGCGTCAAGGGCCGGGTCGGGACGCGGCGCGTTAATGAAACTTTACCTCGATCGCTTTAGTTTGCCTGAAAGCCGTGAGGTCTTCGTCGTCAATCGGGAGCGCGACGTGGAGCGGCGGCGGGGATCATCGACGACGGGCCGATCATGTCAGGCGACAGCAGAACCCATTTCCGAATTTTAGGCTGGGGCCTCGCGGCGGTCGTCGCGGCGTTGTTGACGGGCTGCGGCGGACCGGCGGATCTCACCGACGACTATCCCAAGCCGAGGGACTACCCCATCCACGGCATCGACGTCTCCAAATTCCAGGGCGATATCGATTGGAATGCGGTCGCGACCAGTGGGGTCAAATTCGCCTGGATCAAGGCGACCGAGGGCGGCGATCACGCCGACGAGCGCTTCCAGGCCAACTGGAACGGCGCGAAGGCGGCTGGCGTTCCCCGGGGCGCCTACCATTTCGTCTATTGGTGCCGACCGCCGCTCGAGGAGATGAGTTTCTTCGAGCAGAACGCGCCAGTGGAGGACGACGCCCTGCCCCCGGTGCTCGACGTCGAAGCCACGCCGACCTCCAGGACCTGCCACCGCCATCTCGATCAGGCGAGCGCCACCGCCGACATGAGAGTGATGCTGGAGGAAATGGAGCGCCACTACGGCAAGCGGCCGATCATCTACACGACGGTCGACTTTTACGAGGCGATCCTTTCCGGCGGCGCCTTCTCCGACTACCCGATCTGGGTCCGCTCGACCAAGTATCATCCGGCGGTCAAATATGGGTCGCGCGCCTGGAAGTTCTGGCAATATCAGTCCGATGGAAGAACGCCGGGCATCAACGGCAATGTCGACCGCGACGTCTTTTATGGCAGTCCGGAGCAGTGGCAGGCCTTCCTGGCCGCGCCGAAATAAACGAGGCGGCGCCGCAAGGCCGCCCTCAATGGTCGGAACGAATCCGGCGCGCCGTTCATCGATGGGAGACAGGAATGGCTGCCGAGGAAGAGGCCGATCTCAGATCGGACGCGCTGCATTTTCACCGCGAGCCTCGGCCGGGAAAGCTCGAGGTCGTCGCCACCAAGCCGCTGGCCAACCAGCGCGACCTGGCGCTCGCCTATTCGCCGGGGGTCGCTTTCGCTTGCGAGGCGATCGCGGCCGATCCGGAAGAAGCGGCGACGCTGACCGTGCGGCAGAATCTGGTCGCGGTTCTGACCAACGGCACCGCCGTGTTGGGCCTCGGCGCGATCGGTCCGCTCGCGGCCAAGCCGGTGATGGAGGGCAAGGCGGTCCTGTTCAAGAAATTCGCCGGCATCGACGTGTTCGACATCGAGGTCGCGGAAACGAATACCGACAAGCTCGTCGACATCATCGTCGCGCTGGAGCCGACGTTCGGCGGAATCAATCTCGAGGACATCAAGGGTCCCGAATGCTTCGAGGTCGAGGAGAAGGCGAAGGCCCGCATGGGCATCCCCGTGTTCCACGACGATCAGCACGGCACGGCGATCATCGTCTCCGCGGCGATCGTCAATGCGCTCGAACTGACCGGCAAGGCGATCGACAAAGTCAAAATCGTGTGCTCCGGGGCCGGCGCGGCGGCGCTCGCCTCACTCAACCTCGTCGTTTCGCTCGGCGCCAGGCGCGAAAACATCGTCGTCTGCGACATCGAGGGCGTCGTCTACAAGGGCCGCGAGAAGCTGATGGACCGCTGGAAGGCGGTCTACGCGCAACAGACGAGCGCGCGCGCGCTGGCCGACGTCATTGGCGGCGCCGATATCTTCGTCGGCCTCTCGGCCGGCGGCGTGCTGAAGCCCGAGATGCTCAAGCGCATGGCGCGCGATCCGCTGGTGATGGCGCTGGCCAATCCGACGCCGGAGATCATGCCGGAAGCAGCGCTCGAGGCGCGGCCGGACGCGATGATCTGCACCGGGCGCTCCGACTATCCCAACCAGGTCAACAACGTCCTGTGCTTTCCCTATATGTTTCGCGGCGCGCTCGACGTCGGCGCGAGCGAGATCAACGAGGCGATGAAAAAGGCCGCGGTCACGGCGATCGCGGCGCTGGCGCGCGAGACGCCGTCGGAAGTCGCCGCGCGGGCCTACGGCGGCGAGACCGCGCTGTTCGGCAAGACCTCGCTGATCCCGAGCCCCTTCGACCCGCGCCTGATGCTGCGCATCGCCCCGGCAGTCGCCCGCGCGGCGATCGAAAGCGGGGTCGCGCGCCGGCCGATCGCCGATTTCAGCGCCTACGCCGATCAGCTCAACCGCTTCGTCTTCCGGTCCGGGTTCATCATGAAACCGCTGTTCGCCAAGGCGCGCGAAGCGAACAAAAGGGTCATCTACACCGAAGGCGAGGATGAGCGGGTGCTGCGCGCGACCCAGGTCGTGGTCGAGGAGCGGATCGCGCGGCCGGTGCTGATCGGGCGGCCGGAAGTGATCACGGACCGCATCAAGCGCTTCGGCCTGACCATCAGGCCGGGCGTCGATTTCGCGATCATCGACCCGGAGGACGATCCGCGCTATCGCGACTACGTCGCGACCTATCTCAAGGTCGCCGAGCGCAAGGGCGTAACGCCGGACGCGGCGCGCACGTTGGTGCGCACTTCAACCAGCATCATCGGCGCGCTGGCGCTGCATCGCGGCGATGTCGACGCCCTGATCTGCGGCCTCGAGGGACGCTTCGCCTCGCGCCTCGATCACATCCGCGACATTGTCGGGCTCGCGCCGGGCGTGCAGGATTTTTCCGCGCTGTCGCTGGTGATCGCTTCGTCAGGCATCTATTTCCTCGCCGACACGCACGTGCGTTACGACCCGGACGCCGAGGAGATCGCCGAAATGGCGGTCGCCTGCGCCCATCACGTCAGGCGCTTCGGCATCCAGCCGAAGATCGCGCTGATCTCGCATTCCGACTTCGGCTCCGCCGACACGCCCTCGGCCTGCAAGATGCGCGAAGCCCTGCGCCTGCTGCGCGAGCGCGCTCCGGATCTCGAAGTCGACGGCGAAATGCAGGCCGACACGGCGCTGTCGCTGGTCTCCCGTCAGCGCGTGATCACGCACTCGCGCATTCAGGGCGAGGCCAACGTGCTGATCTTTCCCAATCTCGACGCTGGAAGCACCGCGCTTCAGCTCACCCGCGTCATCGCCGACGCCCTGCCGGTCGGACCGATCCTCATCGGCCCGGCGAAGCCGGCGCATGTTCTCACGCCCTCGGTGACCGCCCGCGGCATCGTCAACATGACCGCGATCGCGGCGGTCGAGGCGGCGGGGCGATAGGCGCCGCGATTTGCCGCACTTCGGTTGTCCACAATGAGCGATATTTCATTTGACAGAGGCGGCGTTCGGGCGAAGATGGCATTGCGTCGTCATGTAGAGCCCGAGGGGAGCAAGGCGACGAAAGCGTCGCGCCCATGGATAGGGCGTGGCAGAAAGTCGGGGTAACCATGACTCCGCCGGACAAGAGGGTATGACCCCGGCATGACCGGGGTCGAAGCGCCGTCGCCGCTCCAAATGCCAGAGCGGAAGGGCGCTCAGACATCGCAAATCAGACTTTGGAAGCGGTGGCCGCGAAGGCCAAGCGGCTGCGCCGCGGAAGTATCATCTGAAAATTCCCAGAAGTTTCGTGATATGCGAAACAGGGCCCCGCAACGCCACAGCGCGTCGGGGCCCACGCTGTTTTATGGGGCGGCGCGATCGCGGACGTCACATCGATCGTGACCCTGAGGCCTGAGCCGTTTTGAGTTTGACGCAGCCGACCGTCCGCGCCCCCTCGATCCATGCGCCGAACGGCGTCCTCGCTGACGATTCCGCCCATGCCCAGACGCTCAGCCAGGACGCCGTCGCCGCCCCGCCACGTCGCGATGATCCGGCGCGTTCGGGCTCGCGCAATGCAGAGGGCGATCCGCGATCGACGCGTCGAACGGACCCGCCGAAGCTCAAACGCAGCTTTTGCTCGCGGGCGGAACTATGCCAATGCGCCCGCGTCGACGGTGACCACGGTCCCAGTGATGTTGCGGGACTTATCGTCGAACAGGAAACTCACCGCGTTCGCCACGTCGTCGACTTCGACGAGGCGCCCCAACGCGGAGCGGCGGGCGATCTTCGCTTGGTCCTCCGCCTGGAGCGCCGACGTCATTTCCGTCGTCATGAAGCCGGGAGCGATCGCGTTGACCGTTATGCCGGTCTTGCCGACTTCACGGGCCAGCGACTTTGTGAATCCAATCAACGCCGCCTTGCTCGCCGCATAGACCGAAAGCCCGCTGTAGCCGCTCGACGCGATGATCGATGAAATATTGACGACGCGTCCGCCGTCGCCAGCCGCCATCATGTTGCGAACGACGTATTTCGTGAGAATCATCGCCGCCGTTACATTGACGCGCGTCAACTCCTCGATTTGCGAATTGCCCATCAGCGCCAGCATTCCATCCGTGCCCAGGGCAGCGTTGTTGATGAGCCCATAAGCCGGGCCGAACTCTCTTTTCAGACCTGAAACGAGACTCGGAATGTCATTGAGGTTCGACAGATCGAAGGGAACGAACGCCAGCGATCGAGGGTCCCCTTGCGCCATCTCCGCGCGCAACTGCTCGTTTTCCCGCCGCGCGACGGCGATCACGCGGTAGCCATCGCGCCTGAGGCGCTTGGCGATGGCGAGGCCTAGGCCGCGAGCGCCGCCTGAAATGATAATGTTACGCATGGCGACGCTCCAGGTTTATGGTCGAATGCGTCTCGACGGACTGAACGCGGCGAAGCACAATCGGAGTTTGGCGACGCGTCGGACCCGCTACGCTGACGGATAAGCTTGGTTGCGCGCGGCGATCTTCGCCGTCGCCCTTCAGCGGACGGACGGCGACAATAACGCCATTGGAAATTTGACGGTCCTTGGCTTTGGGAGGAGCGAAATAAATCTTGGACCGGAAAGTGGTGATCATTTCTTTCTCTTTTCACCCCGACGCAATTTCATCCCTAAGATTTTCATGACTCATCGCCCGGCGGCCCGCGAGACTGTTGGTCGACCGCAACGCCACCCGACAATTTGATCTGTATCGATGAATCATTTGTCGTCAAGACGAGTCGCGCTCGCGCTGCGCCCGCGCGGATGCAAGGCGCCGCGGCGGTTGACAAGCGGCAATCGAGATATTCTTATAAATATATCGATTCATGCTCAGGCGCTGGAGGGGGAATGGCTGGCGGACGAGTTTGGGCGGTCGCCGCGGCGACCGTGGCGATCCACAGCAGCTGCGCCGTCGCGGCTGACCTCCCCTCCGCGACCAGCGGCGCGGCGCCGACGGATTCCTCCGCCTCATGGCTGTCGGAATGGTTCAATCGCGTCGACGAGGCCCAGGCGACACAACCGCATTGGATCACGCCTCTCGTCACGGTCACGCCGCGCCTCGAGGAAGAGGTGCGCTACGATCAGCTTTGGCAAACGCTCGGCAACGGGGCGACGATCGACAATTTTGGCGGAGGCAAGGGTCTCGAGCTGATTCCAACCACCACCAACGAAGTCATTCTCGGCGTTCCGCCGTACATGGTTCGCGACAACGTCAAGCCGGCTTCAGGATTTGGCGACTGGCCGGTGGCGCTGATCAAGCAGCGTCTGCATCAGCGCCAACGAGGATCAGGGCAATTACATCCTGACGGCTTTTCTCTCGGCTTCGGCCCCTACCGGCATCGGGCCTTACACCAATCACGCCTGGCTCATCACCCCGACGATCGCCGGCGGCGTCGGCTATGGCGATTTCAGCGTTCAGGGCACATTCGGCGCTTCCCTGCCGACCGCCAACCAGGACGTTCTCGGCACGGCGTTCGCGACCAACGTCGCGTTTCAATATCATTTCGGCAAGTATTTTTGGCCGGAAATCGAACTGAACGACACCTACTGGGCCGGCGGCTTGCGAGGCGGCAAGAACCAGCTGTTTCTGACGCCGGGCATCGTCCTTGGCCGATTTCCGCTCGGAGGCCGCGCCAAACTGATCGTCGGCGTCGGCTATCAGATTGCGCTGGGACCGAACCAAGTCCTGAAGCCGGTGCTCACCCCGACCTACAATCACCAATGGATCATGTCGGCGCGGGTTGCGTTCTAAGACGAACTGCCAGAACCATCGGCAATTTATCCCAAGATATTCGAAATCGCGCCGGCGATCGTGCTTTCGGCGGCGGCGCCGATCGGCCTTACGCAAGACAAAATATCCTCGGAGAATGTCGCCGCGTCGGCTGCAAGCCGAGGCGATGCGCGTAGACGCAAACAGGGAGGCGTCGCCATGACCATGAGGCCAGATCCGACTTTCCACGCGTCTCCGAAGCTTGCCGCGGAAGCGGCGCCGGAGAACTTCGCCTATACGTTGCTGCTCAGCCCGGACTTCTCGAAGCCCGACGCCCTCGCCGTGATCGACGTGAAGCCCGGCTCCCCGACCTTCAGCCAGGTCGTCCACACGGTGACGATGCCTTACAAGGGGGACGAGTTCCACCATTTCGGCTGGAACGCCTGTTCGTCGGCATTGTCGCCGCTCACCGGCCACGCCTTCCTCGAGCGGCGCTACCTCATCATCCCGGGAATCCGGTCGTCGCGCATTTATATCGTCGATACGAAGCCCGATCCGACCAAGGCGAAGATTCACAAGATCATCGAACCCGAGGAAGTGTTCAGAAAGACCGGCTATTCAAGGCCTCACACGATCCACTGCGGGCCGGAAGGCATCTACGTCAGCACCCTCGGCGGCGGCGGCAAGGATGGCACGGATGGGCCTCCCGGCATCTTCATCATGGACTGCGAGACGTTTGAGATTCTCGGACGTTGGGAGATCGATCGCGGACCGCAGAAACTGCACTACGACTTCTGGTGGAACCTGCCGCGCGATTACATGGTGTCGAGCGAGTGGGGGCTGCCGCCGCAGTTCGAGAACGGCATCGTGCCGGAGGATCTGCTCGCGAACAAATATGGCCATCGGATTCACTTCTGGGATCTGCGGGCCCGTCGAAACGTCCAGACGATTGATCTCGGCGCCAATCACCAGATGCCGCTCGAGGTTCGGCCCGCGCACGATCCCGTTCGCGAGTACGGTTTCCTGGGCGTCGTGGTCGACACCACCAACCTCGAAGGCTCGATCTGGACCTGGTGGCGCGAAGGCGGCAAATTCCACATCGAGAAGACGGCGACGATCCCGCCCGAGGCGGCGCCGAAGGACCAGCTGCCGCCCCTCCTGCAGGGGTTTGGCGCGGCGCCGCCGTTGGTCAGCGACATCGATCTCTCCATGGATGACAAATTCCTGTACGTCGCCTGCTGGGGAACGGGCGAAATGCGTCAGTACGACGTCACGGATCCGAGGAAGCCGAAGCTCGCGGGGTCGGTCCGCATCGGCGGCATTGTCCGCCGCGCGCCCCACCCGAACGGCAAGGCGTTTGCAGGCGGACCGCAGATGGTCGAAATCAGCCGCGACGGCAAGCGGGTCTACTGGACCAATTCGCTTTACTCGACGTGGGACGATCAGTTCTATCCGGACGGAGTGCCGGGGGTCGAGGTCATGGCCAACGCGAGCCCGGACGGCGGCCTCGAACTGGCGAAGGACTACTGGGTGAGCTTTCCCGACGGATACCGGGCGCATCAGATCCGGCTCGAGGGCGGCGATTGCTCGACGGATTCGTTCTGCTATCCGTCGGTTTGACTCTGACCGGAGTCGATTGGACGCCAGTCGGGCTGTGGCTGGCGGTCATCGCGAGCGGCCTCTATCACGGGGTGAACCCGGGGATGGGTTGGCCGCTCGCCGTTTCCGCCGGGCTGATGGAAAAAAGCGCGCGCGCCCTGGTGGCCGCGCTGTGGCCGCTCACGGTCGGCCATCTGCTGGCGATGCTCGTGGTGATCCTTCCCTTCGCGCTGCTGGTCACACTTGGTCGAATGGCAGCGGCAGATCCAGATCGGCGCCAGTCTCCTGGTCATTGCGTTCGGCGTCTTCCGGCTCGTCGACCGGCGCCATCCGCGAGCGCTGGCGCGGATACGGCCGACGCAACTGGGGCTATGGTCCTTCGCCGTGGCGATCGCGCACGGCGCGGGATTGATGCTCGTGCCGATCTATCTCGGGCTCTGCCGAGCCGCCGACCCGGACAGAGGCCACGCGGCGGAAGGCGTCCTCATCAACGCCGATCTCACCATGGCCGTCCTGGTCTCCGCCGTCCATACCGTGGCGATGATCGCGGCCGGCGGACTCTGCGCGTGGCTGGTCTACCGCTATCTGGGTCTCAAATTCGTGTCGCGGAGCTGGTTCAATCTGGATGCGACCTGGGCGGCCAGCCTCGTCCTGGTGGGCGGCCTCTCGCTCTCATTTAGCCTTCTCGCCCGGAATTGAGCTGCAAGCTCCGCCAACAGAAAGTCCCTTCTGGAGCCGGTCAGAAACACGGTCGACATCGCGTCGCCTTTCAGCGGCGCGGGCGTGAAATTACGAATGGACGCGTCCAGCCCGCCGCTCAGCAGGCCGATCGTGGTCTGGCGAGCTTATGGCGATGATGCGCGCGCGGACGCGCCGAAAGGCGAAAATGTCAGAGAATCCAACCTACGATCATGCGGCTCGCCCGGCCTCCGTCGCCTTCGTCACCTCGTTGAGGCGTCCGGTCTTCACGTCGTAGACATAGCCGTAAATGGGGATGCCGCGCGGCACGAGCGGATGCTCCCGGATGCGCCGGACGTCCTGGACCACGCTCTCCTCTTGGGTGCGGATCGTTTGCCATTTGATGAAATGGCCGGCCGCGCAGCCGCCTCCGTGCTGGGGATTCGACCAGGTCTTGCCGTCGAAACTGGCCGTCGCGAGGTTGTCCTCGAGCAGGCTTCCCATCACCTCATCGCTGAACAGCTCCATGCCGCAATTCGTGTGATGGATGACAAACCACTCCACCGTTCCAAGCAATTTGTGCGAGATGACCAGCGAACGGATCGCGTCATCGGTCGCCCTCCCGCCGGCGTTGCGCACGACATGCGCGTCGCCTTCGGCGAGGCCCGCATATTTGGCCGGATCGAGCCGCGCGTCCATGCAGGTCAGAATCGCGAATCGTCTCGCCGGCGGCAGGGCAAGCTGCCCTTTGTCCCCGAACCCCGCCGCATATTTTGCGTTGGCGGCCATGACCTCTGTGAGTACAGCCATGTCTTCCTCCCGATCCTCGGCTCAAATCTTTGCAAAGCGCAAAGATAGCCCCAATCCCCGCGATGTCCAGCGCCGCGCCAGATCGGCGAGGCCGGCTATTGAGTTGGGTTAGGCCGGCCGGAAGGAACGCGACTTTTACGGATGGATCGCCTCCAGCTCGGGCAGCAGCACGACGCTCTCCTGCTCGTTGGGGTCGGCGCGGGCGACGACGGCGGTCGCCGGCTCGGTGTTGCTCATCTCGTAGGGCAGATGCGGCACGTTGCGAACGACTCGCCGGGGCGCAAGACCATGTGGCGCTCGAGCTTTACGCCGTAGTACATGCCCACCTCGCAGCCCGGCATGGAGCGAGCGGTCTCGGGCGCGCTTGGCGCGTGCACGCCTATCGCCGTCACCAAACGCCCGGAATGAGGCGATAGCGTACGCGATGGGCATATTCGTCGTAGCCGGGAAGGCCTTTGCGCAGGACGGCTTCCTCAACGAAGATGCGCAGCGTCAATGCGCCGAGGATCAAAGGCAAAACCAGGAGGCCGAGCCAGGACCCGAGCAGCAAAGGCATGCCGATCATGTAGACGCTGGCCCCCGCATACATGGGGTGGCGCACAATCGCATAGGGACCGGTATCGATGACGCGTTGTTGACGCTCGTCCTGAATCCGTATCACCGGCGCTGCGAAGGAATTTTTCCGGAACGTCAGCCAGACAACGAAGAACCCCACCGCTATCAATACGGCGCCGACGACGCTGAAGGTGGCCGGCACGTGCGAGAGACGCCAGCGCCTGGCGTCGAGCGCGATCAGGACCAACCAGCCGTACCAGGCGACAATGATGAACACCATAAAGACCTTGTCCCACAAGGTCTGGCCCTTCCGGAACGCGCCGCCCATTCGCTCCTTGAACAATCCGGGATCGCGCCGCGCCAGCCACAGCATGATCGCCAAGCCGCCGATCAGATATTCGGCCAGGAAAATCCAGGCTGCCGGCCAGGCCAGCGTCCCGGCGGACAGAAACAGCAGCGCGGGGATGAGCGACACCCACAACGCCGCTTTGATGAAATCTCCCCGCTTCATGGGCGCCTCGGGTTGGCAAGCGATCGGCCGAGGCCGATTTTGAGCAGACCCGACCGTTCGTTCCTCGAGGCCTATTGCGCGACTAGGAGGCCTCGAAGGCCGCCCGGGATGGGCGCCTCCCGGTGGAGCGCCAAGTCCTACGGATGGATCGCCTCCAGCTCCGGCAGCAGCACCACGCTCTCCTGCTCGTTGGGGTCGGTGCGGGCGACGACGGCGGTCGCCGGCTCGGTCTTGCTCATGTTGTAGGGCAGGTGCGGCATGTTGGCGGGGATATAGACGAACTCGCCGGGACGCGAGACCATGTGGCGCTCCAGCCGCTCGCCGTAATACATGCCCACCTCGCCGCTCAGCACATAGATCGTCGTCTCGTGCGCCTCGTGCTTGTGGGCATGAGCGCGCGCGCCCGGCGGGACGGTGAGCAACTGCATGTGGATGGCCGATGTGTTCGCCGTTTCGGCCGAAATCGCCGGCGCGTAGGTAAAGCCCTGCTTGCCGACGAACGGCTCGCCCGCGCGCAGCGTGACGCAGGTCCTGGGCCGATCGATGGTTGCGCTCGCATTCGCCATGGCCGCCTCCGATGCGTCGCACGGCAGCGCTTTTTCACCGCTCGACGACGTTTCGCGAATTTACGGCGACCCGCTCGGACGCGCAATCGGCGGCGCGCGTTCACGACCGACGAAATGCGGAGGAGAATCGGTGGGGGCGATTGCTTGCTCGGCGGAGCGGGGCGCGAAATCGCCTTCCAGCTCTCGATGACCGGCCGCCTCCAGGCGCGGCGCCGGTCATTCGCCTCTCACGCCGGTTTTTCGACGCCGACAATGCGGACGTGGCGGCGAAGCTCGCCGAGCGCCGGGCCTCGCTCGAGCCCGGCATTCCGGCGATGCGCGGCAATCGCGGCTACTTCGCCGGGGTCGACCGCGTCAACGGCATGCACGACGTGAGCCTGCGGGAGAGCGTCGCGGACGCTGAGCAGATGGCGTCGTTCAAGCCGACGCTCGATTTTGCGGGCGAATTGACCGTAGTAGTTACGTGTGTTCGGCGGCGAATCCTCGACTTCGGCGCGCTGCGAAGCCTGAAGGGCTCCTGAGGGCCGTCCGCCTCCTTTCTCGGAACAATCTATTTCCGAAAAACGAAAGACATGCTATTCTTGCCCTTGCCATGAACGACGCGATCGACAGCGCATGTAGACCTGCGACGGCGGACGCCGCCTGTCCGCCGCATCCAGGCCTGGTTGACGCGAGCCTCGTCATCTTCCGGGCGGCGACGGAACGATTTTTTTTGCTTCGAGGACGCCGTAACTCATTGAAAAGTCCCGATTCGAACGAACGAATCCAAGGAAATCCAAGGTTTTTTTCTTGGTTTTTCTTGGTTTTCTTTGGTCTGATTTGGTCCGGCTTGGTTGGGCTTGGAAAAATTTTGATCGGACTGGATAAATCTGCCGTCAGACGCGATTATAGACGATACAATAATGTAAATTAGGGACCGGGGCGGCGTCCTAAGGCGTCATCCGTCTCGGGTCGGAGCGGGCTTCCGGATCGTTGTCGAGCAGGATCGGCGCGCCATGCGGCGTCGCCTCGGCCGCGCGCTCCCAGGCCGCCTTGCGCGCCTCCAGCAGTTCACGGGTCGTCACGCCCTTGGCGACGACGAGGCTTTCGAGCGCCGCGAGCCAGTCGAGGTAGTACGAGTCCGCCGCGCCGCCGCCTCGGGGTCCCCCTGCCCCGGCGATCTGACGCGAGAGCGCCGCCGTCCATTCGGGCCAGGCGAACAGCCCGGCCTGGTGCAGGGCGACCACCATCGCGAAGGCCTGCGCCTCCCATGGCTCGCCAAAGATCGGGCCGCCCGCGATCGGGCGCCCGTCGGCGGCGGCCTCGAGCGGCGCGTCACCCGCGTTCACGCCGCCACGCCTTCGAGATAGCTTTCCCAAGCGTCAATCGACACGAATATGTCGGGATCGCCGTCGCTTCCCCACAGCTCCGCTCCGGGAAACCGGACCAGATAGAGCCATTGCGGGCTCGGGCCGAGACCGTGGGCGCTGGCGTCCGGGAACACGAACACGCCGTGGATGCGCTCGATCCGTCCGTGCTTGCCGCGCGCGTAGCGTGGCAGGCGGGTATGTCCGCTCGGGTTGATGTTCAATGTCCGCACGCGGTCTCCGACCGCGAAGCGCGCGGGCGCGCTCGCCGGTCGATCGCAGGGCGTTCCCTTGGCCAGCAGCGGCGCGACGGAGCTCGCGGCGAGCGGCGGACGGGTCGGCTTCGCCGGCTCGAGCGCCCGGCCGGCCGCAAGTTCTTCCGGGGTCGCCAGACCGCGCGCGACGATCAGCTTCTCCAGACCTTTGACCCAGATCTCGTAGTAGCTCGACGAGAGATAGTCGACCGGATGGAGCGTCTCGCGCGCGTGCCGCATCATGTCGATGTTCCATTCGCCGAGCGCGCCGGCCCCGAGCGTCAGAGCCAGCGCCCGCTTCTCCCACTCGGCGTGGAAGACCGCGCCCTCCGGTTCGCCGACGATGGGGCCGAACCCCATCATCCCGCCGAGGTCCTGCCCGCCGTTCATGTCGCCGGCGCCTTCGGCTCGAACGAGCGAGGATCGATCGCGAGGCCGGCGCCGATCATCGAATCGCGAGTCACCAGCAAGGCCAGCCGCTCCTCGCCCCAGCCTTCGGTCCCGGCCGGGCGCATCGGCACGACGAGGTAGCGGATTTCCGCGGTCGAGTCCCAGACGCGGATTTTGGTCGAAGCCGGCAACGAGACGCCGAATTCCGCGAGGACGCCGCGCGGGTCGATCACGGCCCGAGAACGATAGGGCGCCGACTTGTACCAGACCGGGGGCAGGCCGAGCACCGGCCAGGGATAGCAGGAGCAGAGCGTGCAGACGACGAGATTATGGAGGTCCGCCGCGTTCTCGACCGCGACCATATGCTCGCCCTGTCGGCCGGAAAAGCCGAGCGAGGCGATCGCCGCCGTCGCGTCGTCGAGCAGCCAGCGGCGAAAGGCAGGGTCGACCCAGCTCCTGGCGACCACGCGCGCGCCGTTGCGCGGACCGACCTTGGTCTCATAGGTCTCGACGATGGCGTCGAGCGCGGCCGGATCGACATAGCCCTTCTCGATCAGCAGCGATTCCAGCGCGCGAACCCGCAGCGCCATGTCGGAGAGCCCGGCGCCGTGGCGCTCGTGCGGATGCCCCGGCTGCGTCATTCCGCCGATTGGGGTAGTCTCGGAGTCCATGGATCGCGCGCTCCAACGACGTTGGCGTCAAAGCTAAGCCAATGCCCGGTCCACGACAATCGCAGCGCCGGCGGCGCTAGGTCACGAACCGCACGGCATGGGCGGGCGGCAGAGCGTGGCTGATTTCCAGCCAATGGTCGCCCTGGTCCTCGCTGACATAGAGACCGCCGGTCGTGGTGGCGAAGGCGAGCCGATCGCCGCTGTCGTCCACCGCTAAGCCGTGGCGATAGACGAGGTCATAGGCGTGCTGCTGAGGCAGGCCCTCGCGCAGGACGTCGAAGGTCTCGCCGCCGTCTCGGGTGCGGGTCACGACCAGCTTGCCGTCAACCGGAATTCGGCGCTCGTCCTTGATCGCAGGGACGAACCAGGCGGTGTCGGGCTCGCGCGGATGGACCGCGACCGCGAAGCCGAACGATGATGGCGGCACATCCGTGATCTCCCGCCAACTCGCCGATCCGTCGTCGCTGCGGAAGATCCCGTTATGGTGCTGGACCCATAGGCGATCGGGCGCGCTCGGACTCTGGACCAGGCAATGGGGGTCTTGCAGGTTTGGGTCGCGGCTCATCTCCGGCGGCAGGAAGGCCGCGAACATGCCGTCCGCCCGGCAGGCCCACGTCTCGCCGCCGTCGCGCGTCTCCCAGACTCCGCCGCAGGACACGCCGATGCGAACGACCGAGGGGTCGCGCGGATCGACGCAGATTGAATGGATCGCCGGCCATTCCGTGCCGCCCCCCATCCATTGCTGACGCTTGGGATCGTCCCAGAGGGTGCGGATCAGCTCCCAGCTCGCACCGTGATCGCGCGAACGGAAAAGCCCGCCCGGAATGGTCCCGCACCACAGCACGCCGTCCTCCTTCGGCCCGCCCGTCTCGAGCGAAAAAATGTTGATGAGGCTATAGGGGATATCCTTGCCCCAGCCGTCACGGTCGACGAGGCCCTCGGGCTTCGGCGGGTAGGCGGGCGGCGCCATCTCCTCCCAGCCGCCGTTTTTCGAGCGATGCAGCTTGACGCCGAAGTGGCCGTGATTGAGCACGGCGTAATCATGACCGCTCCGCAAGTCGTTGATCGCGAGCGTGACATTGTCGCCGAGAAAGTCGGCCTTCGCTATCCGCCAGCGGGCGCGCTGGCGCTCGACTGTGAACAGTCCCTTGCGGGTGGACACTGCGAGCCGGTCGCTCATCCCCTAACCTCCGGACAAAGCCTGCAGGACATAGATCGCGCTGGCGGCGGAAACGGGGTCGCTCAAGCCCACGCGGTCGCGCAGCGGCTTGCCGTCGACGACGATCGCCATATGGCGGCGCAGCGCCGACTGATCGTCGAGCACATACCCGCGCAGCCGGCCGTTTGCGCGAAAGACGTTCTCGAGCGCCTCGCGCACGGTCCCGCCCTCCGCCTCGGTCTGAGGACAGTCGACGTGGCGCTGAAGATTGGGCGTGAAAGCGATGCGCGCCATCCAGGGAAACTGGCGCCGATCCGGCGCGCGATCAACCCTCGCGCGCCGCCCGATCAGAAAAGTCGCGGTCCTTTTTCCCTTACTTCACCAGCCGTGGGCCGCTGGCGCGCGGATATTCGTTCTCCTGCACCACGCCGAGCCGGCGGGCGACTTCGGTGTAGGCCTCGATCATCCCGCCCATGTCTTTGCGGAAGCGGTCCTTGTCCATCTTGTCGTTGGTCTTGACGTCCCACAGTCGGCACGAATCCGGGCTGATCTCATCGGCGAGCACGATGCGCATGTTCTCGCCCTCCCACAACCGGCCGCACTCGATCTTGAAATCAATCAGTTTGATGCCGACGCCAAGGAATAGGCCGGTGAGAAAGTCATTGACGCGGATCGCCAGCGCCATGACGTCGTCGATCTCCTGCGGCGCGGCCCAGCCAAAGGCGGTGATATGCTCCTCGGAGACCATCGGATCGTTGAGCTGATCGTTTTTGTAGTAAAACTCGATGATCGACCTCGGCAGTTGTGTGCCTTCCTCGAGACCGAGACGCGTTGCGAGCGAACCGGCCGCCACGTTGCGCACGACCACCTCGAGCGGGATGATTTCGACCTCGCGTATCAATTGCTCCCGCATATTGAGCCGGCGGATGAAATGGGTCGGCACGCCGATGTCGTTGAGGCGCTGGAACAAATATTCCGAGATCCGGTTGTTGAGCACGCCCTTGCCTTCGATCACCTCATGCTTCTTGGCGTTGAACGCGGTCGCGTCATCCTTGAAGTGCTGAATGAGGGTGCCGGGTTCCGGGCCCTCATACAGAACCTTGGCTTTGCCTTCATAGATGCGTCGGCGGCGGTTCATGCGGTGCGACCGTGGCTTGAGGAAATCCATTCTCGTGGCCTTTTCTGATGGCTATCCCTCGGGACCCGCGAGCGCGAGAACGGGATATGGGGATTCGGACCGCGAAAGCCAACCATTGGACTCGTCCGGACCGGGGGCCGGCCCCCGGGGGCAATCTAGCTGATTGGCCGCTCCGGCACAAACTTTCCGGACCCGACGACGGCGATTACGCTAATTCCATGATATAGCATCGAAATTCAGGCGGCAAAGGACGTTTCTCCGTCGGGCTCATAATTTCACCGGTCGATATTGCCAAGCCGGCCGTGCGCTCATGCGGCTAAACCGAAAATCGGCGTCAAATGGAGAGTGGGACGCCTTCCAGCGGAGGACACGGGGTACGGATGGATCGTCTCAACGACGCTCCGTTCGAGTTGCTCGCTTTTGGACGGATCGGGCCTCTCAATGCGCCTTGCGCCTCGATATCTCGGCGAAGAGTTCCGGAACGACGCAGGCCATGGCGACCAGGACGAATCGCGCGAGCGCGGCCAATGGGCTGATGGCGGCGACCGCCGCCGCCAATGCGTAGACGGCGAGCGCCATAGCTTTCTGTAGCCGTCGCAAACGCGCGGCGGGCAGAAAGTCGATGTCGTCCCTCCGCTGGACATCGATTTCTGTGAACGCCACAGCGTAGGCCATGCCGCAGGCGAACTGCAGGCCGCCGTAGTCCACAGTGGGGACAGGCGCGAAGTGCGTCGACGCGGCAAAGGCGCTCGCGAACGGAATCAGCGACGAGCAGAACAGCAGCGCATTATTGGATTGGCCCAGATGAGGCTTGCCGTCGCGCGCCGAGCCTCGGTCAGCATGTTATGATCGTTGATCCAGTAGATTGCGACGAACACGAAGCTGACCAAATAGATCGAGAACGAAGGCCACAGTCTGAGCAGAGCGGCGGGGTCCGCGGTCTTCGGTGCTTTGAGATCGAGCATCATAATTGTGACGATCACGGCGATGACGCCGGCGGAGAAGGCTTCCAGACGGGCCTTGGAGAAGCGCCCTTCTCTCGCCGCCATATTCGCTCCTCGTCTCAACCGACAAATGAGAAGGGCCGTTCCTCGCGGAACGGCCCTTCCATTGTCGCGCCCACGCTGGTTCGCCCGGGCCTTACGGTTGTTGCCTAGCGACCGCTATGCGCGAAATTCCTTCGCGGGGACAATAACCCAGGCCTTGTCGATCACGCGGGGCTGAAGACAATGAGACACTGGATCACCTCCTTTCGGCTGGTTGACGACGAAAGACATGTTACGGTGATTCGCGGAATTTGAAAGCCAGTTTTTCGATCGTGCGTTAAGTCTTTATTGGCCCCCGGGATCGCGCTGCGCGCTTCGAACTGGAGGCCGCGACGTCAAGCGGAAAATCGCAGCCGCATTCGGCTTGATCCAAAATCGTCCAGATCGCGTAGTAGGCTGTGGGCTGGGCATGCCGGCGCGCGGTCCGGCGCGTTTCCTTTGGAGCTTGCACGATGTCCACACTCGCATTGACGCGCCGCCTCGCGCTGGCGGCCTTCGGCGGCCTGGTCGTTCTCACAGCGGTCTCGGGTCAAAACGCCCTGGCGCAAACAGGCCTTACGTTCCGAAACATTCGCGTCGACGTCGCGCCGCTGCGCGCGAACGCCGGCGACCCGACCGCCACCTGGGTTCAGCGTGAACTGCCTGCCCAGCTCGCTCGAGCGCTGGCGGGCCGCATGGCCCCCAACGGCGCTACGCTCACCGTGCGGATCGATTATCTCACCTTGGGGTCGAACAGCGGCGGACTTGGCCCCCTCGGTTCATCGTATGACAACATTCAAGGCGTCGCGATAATCAACGGAGCGCAGACGCCGATCCGAGCGACTTCGACCTACGATCCCATGCCGCAGGACCAGGCGATGATCGAACAATCAAACTACATCCGAGTTTCGCGGCTCGTGCAGGTCCTGTGCCGTTGGATTGCGCAAGGCGCATTCTTCTGAGCCGCGTCGGCGAGAGGATCCTCAAGCCGCTCCAGCCACCGCGTCACACACGTCGCCGACCAGACTGTCGACCAGAGCCATGTCGTCCGCCTCGCCCATCACCCGGATCACCGGCTCAGTGCCCGAGGGTCGGACCACGAGCCGCCCGCGGCTGCCGAGCCGCGCGGTCGCGTCGGCGATCGCTTTCGCGACGGCCGGATTCTCCAGCGGCTTGCCGCCGTTGAAGCGGACGTTGCGCAACACTTGCGGCAGTGGTTCGAAACGCCCACAGACTTCGCTCACCGGCCTGCCGAGCTTCTGCACCACCGCCAGCACCTGGAAGGCGGATACGAGGCCGTCGCCCGTGGTCGAGTAGTCGGACAGGATGATGTGGCCGGATTGTTCGCCGCCGAGATTGTAGCCCTTTTCGCGCATCCGCTCGATAACATAGCGGTCGCCGACCGCCGTTCGCTCGAGCGCAAGGCCGAGGCTCGCCAAATGTCGCTCGAGGCCGAGGTTCGACATCACGGTCGCGACAATGCCAGGCTTCGAGAGTCGGCCCTCGTCGCGCCAGCTTTCGGCGATGACGGCCATGACCTGGTCGCCGTCGATCACATGCCCCTTTTCGTCGACGATGATCATGCGGTCGGCGTCGCCGTCGAGTGCGATCCCGACGTCCGCCCGCATCTCCCGGACCTTGTGCGAGAGCGCCTCCGGCGCGGTCGAGCCGACCTCGAGATTGATGTTGAGGCCGTTCGGCTCGACGCCGATCTTGATGACCTCGGCGCCGAGTTCCCACAGCGCCTCTGGGGCGACCTTGTAGGCGGCGCCGTTCGCGCAATCGATGACGACGCGCAGGCCATCGAGCGAGACTTCGCGGCTGAGCGTCCGCTTGGCGTACTCGATATAGCGAGCCTGGACGTCCTCGATCCGCTTTGCGCGACCCAGATCCGGCGCGCGCGCGAGCATCGGAGCGACCTCGCCGTCCATCAGCGCTTCGATGCGCGCCTCGACCTCGTCGGACAGCTTGTATCCGTCGGGCCCAAACAGCTTGATGCCGTTGTCCTCGTACGGGTTGTGAGAGGCCGAGATCATCACCCCGAGATCGCATCGCATCGAATGCGTGAGCATCGCGACCGCCGGCGTGGGAACGGGACCGAGCAGCAGCACGTCCGCGCCGACCGACGCGAACCCGGCGACCAGCGCGTATTCGATCATGTAGCTCGACAGACGCGTGTCCTTGCCAATGACCACGCGATGCCGATGTTCGCCGCGCCGAAACGCGAGACCGGCGGCCTGCCCGACCTTCAACGCGACTTCCGCGGTGATTTTGCTGTTGGCCCGGCCCCGGATGCCGTCGGTGCCGAAATATTTGCGCGCCATGGCTGATAATCCCTGAGGCGAAGCGTGCGACCTTGCGTAAAGGAGCCTCAATATCGCATATTTGATGAGGAAAGTTTCACATTTCCTTTCCATCCGTTAATGCGCCTCCCCGGCGCAAGAGACCCGAGCCGCCATGGCCGGGCGACGTTGCCGCCGCGGCGCTTGGCGCCTAGACTGCCCAAATGCCGCGCTCAGGGCGCCTGATGTGGAGAACGCCGCCGATGATCCGAACCGTCGCCACAAAGCCGTTCGCCGATCAGAAGCCGGGCACCTCGGGCTTGCGCAAGCAGGTTCCCGTGTTCCAACAGCCTGGCTATCTCGAGAACTTCATTCAGTCGATCTTCGACTCGCTCGAGGGCTACAGGGGCAAGACGCTGGTCGCGGGCGGCGACGGCCGCTTCTTCAATCGCGAGGCGCTGCAGTTCGTCGCCAAGATGGCGATCGCCAACGGCTTCGGCCGGATCGTGATCGGCAAGGGCGGCATCCTCTCCACGCCGGCCGTCTCGGCCCTGATCCGACACCTCGGCGCTTTCGGCGGAATCATCCTTTCGGCAAGCCATAATCCGGGCGGCCCTGACGGCGATTTCGGGGTCAAATACAATATCGGCGCCGGCGGGCCCGCCCCCGAACATGTCACCGACGCGATCTTCGCCCGCACCAAGGCCATCGACGCCTACAAGATCGTCGACGCGCCGGACATCGACATCGATCGCCTGGGGGTGGTCGAACTCGAAGGGGCCGCGGTCGAGATCGTCGATCCGGTGTCGCAATATCTGTCGCTGATGAAGACGCTGTTCGATTTCGACGCCATCCGCGCCCTGTTCGCCTCCGGCTTTCGCATGCGCTTCGACGCCATGCACGCCGTCACCGGCCCCTACGCTCATGCGATTTTCGAAGGCGAACTCAAATCGGGCGCGGGCACGGTCGTCAACGGAACGCCGTTGACTGATTTCGGCAGCCTCCATCCCGATCCCAATCCGACTTACGCCAAGGATCTCTTCGACCTGATGATGTCGCCGGGCGCGCCCGATTTCGGCGCGGCCTCGGACGGCGACGGCGACCGCAACATGGTCGTCGGCCGCGGCATGTACGTCACGCCCTCGGACTCGCTGGCGATTCTGTCCGCCAACGCGCGTCTTGCGCCGGGCTACGCCAAGGGCCTCGCCGGCGTCGCGCGCTCGATGCCGACCAGCGCGGCGGTCGACCGTGTCGCCGCCAAGCTCGGCATCCGCGCCTATGAGACGCCGACCGGCTGGAAGTTCTTCGGCAATCTGCTCGACGCGGGCTTGGCGACGCTGTGCGGCGAGGAGAGTTTCGGCACCGGCTCCAATCACATTCGCGAGAAGGACGGCGTCTGGGCGGTCCTGTTCTGGCTCAACATTCTCGCCAAACGCCGGATTCCGGCGATCGACCTCGTGCGTGAGCATTGGGCGACCTACGGCCGCAACTACTACACCCGCCACGACTACGACGGGGTCGACCTCGGGGCGGCGCAAGGTCTGATGGCCGCTCTGCTGGAGTCGGCGAAGACGCTGCCGGGCCAAAGCTTCGGCGCGTTGAAAGTCGAGGCGGCCGACGACTTCGCCTATCACGACCCGGTCGACGGGTCCGACTCCGCCCATCAAGGCGTGCGCATCATCTTCGAGGGCGGCTCGCGCATCGTCTACCGGCTGTCGGGAACCGGCACCGTCGGCGCGACGCTGCGGGTCTATATCGAACGCTACGAGCCGCCTCAGGGCGATCTGGGCCAGGGGACGCAGGCCGCGCTCGCCGATCTGATCGGCCTGTCGCGCCAGCTTGGCCAGATCGAGGCGCGCACCGGCCGAACGGCGCCGGACGTCGTGACCTGAGGCCGGATCGCGCGGCCGAGGCGAGCCCCGCCATTTTCGGCCGCGTTTTGAGGGATTCCAGCCGGTTGCGATGACTTTTCCGGCCGCCCGGCCGGGCGCCGTCCGGCGTCAGCGTGGGCGCGAATTCGCGCGGCGCGGCGAGTTTGGCGCCGAGCTCGATCTGTTCATTTGTCTGGATATTTTTTTACGAATTCCGCTTGATCGGTTCGATCTGTCATTGCCGACGGTCGCGAAGCGACTGATCGGGAATCCAGACTGACGCACGCCGGCGCTTGGACCTGTGGATTCCGGGTCAGACCTTTAGGTCTGCCGAGAATGACGAGCCGAGACAATCCCCCGGACACCGCATTGTCCATCCCGGCGGTTTCTCGGGCGCCGCCGCAATGGAGCCGCGCGTGGTCCGAGCGCGGGGCTCGAAAAGGGCGTCAGTTCCGTAAGCGATCCAGTGTTTTCAATCGCTTGGGCGCCATTTTCCGCAACTCTGGCGTCTTTCTTCCAGTCCCTCCGCGTCCGTTCGTCTTCCCGGCGCTCCCGGCCCGTTCTTTCAAGTTCCGCTAAGGGGCTGGCGCCTTTTTGGGTCGCGGATTGCGTCTTTTCAATCGCTTGCGGCGCCATTTGGCGCCGATTCGTCGACCGCGGGGCCTTTGCGGGACCCGTGAGCTGCGCTTAGCCCCGGATCATCCCCGCAAAGCGGGGATGAGACCGGGAGCCGGACTGGGCTTTGCTCAAGACGTCCCGGCATGGGCGGCCGCGCGGAACCGATTCCGGTTTCGAATCCGAGCGGACGAGGCGCCAGCCCCAAATCCATGCCGAGAGCTTAAGACTTCGCGCCCGTCGCCGTTTTTGAGCGTGTCAACTCGCCCGCATGAAGGCTTGAAAGCGGCCGCTGCCCTCGGCGCGCACAGGCGCGCCTCGATCAGCGACGAGGACAACCATACCATGCTTTCTGATTTTCTCAAAGCGATTGTCGAGAAAAACAAAAAGGCCGCGCCCCGATCGCCCGGCCCGGCGAGTCCCTCAATTGACGTGTCTCACCCGAGGGGCGCAGTCCAACCTGACGAAAAGGGAATTGGCTACGCCTTCACTGTTGTGGACTGGCGCCGCCTACTCCTCGCCGGCCTCCCGGCGCACTGTCACCGCAATTCTCATCGGTTCGCTCCGGCATTTCCGCGCTCGCGCGGCTCGTTTACGCGCGCGCTCGCACGCAGGAGGGGAAGCGTCAACCACCCTTCCAGAACGGACCACGAACAGACCCAATGAGACCGGTGGCGCGAGCCCTTCGGCGGCCGGCGTTGCGGGGAAGGTCCGGAACGCGATCCAGGCAACCGCTCCGGTCGGGCGGCGCAGGCGCATGACGTGGCGGTTTGTCGTTGCGGGCCCCGCCCCGGAATGCGTCGCGAGTTTCGCGCCCGTTGGTATATGACCATTGACACCATATGGTCAGATATACCATTGTGCCGTCCAGAATGAAGGCGGAACTGCTCTTCCATGAGCGCATTGACTATGACGACGGCGCGATTGTGGAAATGGCGTTGTGGCGCGTTCCGTCGCCCGTGCCGCCGTCCGTTCATGGGCTGAAATATTCGCTGTTCTATGGTCGTCCGGGCGTTCGGGAAGTGGGATACGACAATGAGCGCGGCAAAGGCGATCATCGGCATTTTCAAAGCGAGGAGACCGCCTATGCATTCACCAGCGTCGAGCAGCTAGTGGCTGATTTTTGGTCCGACGTACGGAACTTGCGAGGCGGCGAATGAGCGATGTGAAGATCACGGTCGGCGGGGCAATGGAGGAAGAAGCTTCACGGCGGTTCGTAAACGCTTGGCGCCGGGCTGAACGCGGGGAAACCTTTCATGAGCGCCATCTCGCGTTCGAGAGTTGGGATGCTCTCTCCCGCGTCATGACGGGCAAGCGGATGGAGCTATTGCGCTACGTCCGCCGGCACAAGGTAAGCAGCGTGCGAGCGCTGGCGAAGGCGCTGGCGCGCGATTACAGCAACGTCCACGCGGACGTCCAGGCGCTCGCGGCGGCGGGGCTTCTCGATACCGCCGATGGAGGCGTGCAGGCTGATTATGATGTGATCGAAACCAAGATCGCGATTTGAGCCGGCGGAAGCAGTCGGTCTCCCGCCGAACTGTCCTGGTGCGAACCAACCCTCGGTGCTGCTTCCGACATGATTCCCCTCTCGGAAGCCATGTCACCCTTTTATCCCTGTCTCACTTTCGGGGTCCACTCCGCCCTCTCGTCGCATCGGGGGTCGGCGCGTGGCCAGGACCTTATCGATCCGAAGTTCGTCCATATCGACCACTTCGAAGCGCCACCCATGCGCCAAAAAGGCTTCGCCGGTTTTTGGCAAGCGGTGCGCATTCGACAACAAAAAGCCCGCAGTCGTCTGATAGTCACGGGTTTCTGGTAGTTCGATCCCAAGCGTATCGGCCATTTCATCGGCGGGAAGATCGCCCGCAAGCAGCCATGATCCGTCGTCGCGTCGTATGGCGGCAGGCTCTCGCTCTTCTAGGTCCGCCTGAAATGCTCCTGTGACAGCTTCGAGAATGTCGGCCGGAGTTACGATGCCCTCGAAACTTCCATGTTCGTCATATACGAGAGCCATCGGCACGTCTGCGCTGCGCAGCACGCTAAGCGCCTTCAAGGCATCCGCTTTATCGTACAAAACCGGTGCAGGCCGCATGCAGCTCCGCACATCGAGGGCCTTCCCAGTCAGCGCATCTGCGAGGAGCTCGCGGGCCTGCACGACACTCGTCACGTCGTCAATCCTCTCCCCCGCTGGCAGCCGCGAATGCTTGGTCGAGATCAGTAGGTTTCGGATGTTGGCGTCTTCTTCAGTAAGGTTGATCCAATCGATGTCCGCCCTAGGCGTCATTACGCCTCGCACGGACCGGTCTCCGAGCCTCATGACACCGGAAATCATTCGGTGCTCGTCGAATTTGAGGACGCCGGCCCTCTCGGCTTCAGCAATGACCGTCCTGATTTCCTCGTCCGTAAGCCTTTCCCCTTCCGTCTCGTGCTGGCCCATCAGACGCAGGAGGGCATTGGCCGACATCTCCAGAAGCATGACGAGCGGGTAGGCGCCCTTCTGCAAATACGTCATGGCCGACGCGATTCGAAGCGCCACGTTCTCCGGATTTCTGAGTGCGATCTGCTTTGGGACCAGCTCGCCAATGATAAGCGAAAGATAGGCAATCGCGATCACAACAATGCCGACACCCAAGGGCTCGGCCGCCGTTTCCTTAAGACCCGCCGCGACCAGCCATGCTGTAAGCCGTAGCCCAAGCGTCGCGCCAGAAAACGCACCGGACAGAATACCAATAAGCGTGATGCCGATCTGGATTGTCGAAAGGAACCGGCCGGGATTAGTTGCGAGCGCGAGTGCCCGGCTTGCGCCCTTTGCATTGCGCTCGACAAGAGACGTCAAGCGTGTCCGTCGAGAGGACACGATCGCGAACTCGGCCATGGCGAGCACGCCGTTCAGCAGGACCAATATGAATGCAACGGCAAGTTCAAAGTATAGCATTGCCCAATTATCCTCCTTCGCAGATGCATTGTCGCACATGCCGGGGGAATGCCGCAGGAAACCTCCAGCACGCCGGCCCTGGCGGGCGCGCCTTTCCGAATTTCGAAACATCTACTTTCTGGAAATCGGAATGAGTATTATCCTGACATTGTTTGGCTCAGGAACCCGCCATGTCCGACAATGATGAAACATTCACCCAACCCACGCCGCGCGCCGCGACAGGTCGATCGCGGCGCGGCGCGAGGCGCGGCGGGCGAAGGCCAGTGGGGAAAGGCGGATCGTCGACCTGCTCAACCGGGGCGTCTAGGTCGCCGAACTGGCGACGCGCGAAGGGCTGACGCTGAAGCGGATGCGGGCGCTTGTGCAGGAGATTCTCGCCCGCCGCATGCCCCAGCCGCCGGCGGAATTCCTGGCGTTGCAGGTCGGACGCCTCAACGAAGCGCTGATCGTCGCCTTTGGCGCAATGGCCGACGGAAATCTCCAGGCGGTCGACCGGGTCGCGAGGCTGGCGCGCGAGCTCGACCGCTATCACGGCTTCTCAGCCAGCGCCGCCCCCGCGCCGGCCGAACCGTTCCCCCGCGCGCCGCCGCAGACGCGCCTCGCCGTCGCGCCGCCGCCCGCCGAACCGGCCGGAAACGGCGCCGCAACTGACTGAAAAGACGGATTCCGCGCCCGGAAACGGCGGGCCTCCCGTCTTCCCTTGCGGGAGAAGATGTCGCCGGCGGCGAGATGAGGGGTCCGCGCCGTCGTGCGCGCCACGCCGCGCGCCTCGCGGCGCCTGACCTGTAAACCCTGCCCTCCCCCGCCATAAAGCGCCAGCCAAGACGCCCGTCCGAAGTCGGGCTTTGGTCGGAGGGGTCAAAACCCGACCGCCAGCGTCCCCCGCTGCCGCAGGTCCGAGGCCCCGGTCAGCACGCCGTCGGGCGAGCGGGCGATGGTGTTGGCGGAGCCCATCGCCTCGCCGACCACCACCTTGTGGCCCATCGCCTCGAGCAGGCGGACGGTGTCGGGCGACATGCCGCGCTCGATCCTCAGTTCGTCCGGCCACAGCTGGTCGTGGGCGCGCGGCGCGTTTTCCGCCTCCGCCACGTTGAGCCCGTGGTCGATCACGTCGACGATGATCTGCGTGACCGTGGTGATGATGCGCGAGCCGCCGGGGCTGCCGGTGACGAGCTCCACCTTGCCGTCCTTCAGCACGATCGTCGGGCTCATCGACGACAGCGGACGCTTGCCCGGCCCGGGGGCGTTGGCCTGGTCGCCGAGCAGTCCATAGGCGTTGGCGGCGCCGGGCTTGGCGGCGAAGTCGTCGAGCTCGTTGTTGAGCAGCACGCCCGGTTCCCTCGGCGACGAGGCCGCAGCCGTAGGAAAAGTTGAGCGTATAGGTGTTGGAGACGGCGTTGCCGTCGCCGTCGACGATCGAGAAATGGGTGGTCTGATCGCTCTCGTAGCGCTGCGGCTCGCCGGCGCGGATGTCGGCGGCCGGGCGGGCGCGGTCCGGCGAGATCAGCGCGCGCAGATGCTCGGCGTAGGCCTTCGAGGTCAGCCCGGAGAGCGGGATTTTGACGAAATCGGGATCGCCGAGCCACACGGCGCGATCGGCGTAGGCGAGCTTTTCCGCCTCCGCCATCTCGTGCAGCGAGGCGGCCGAGTTGAGGCCCTGCTCGCTCAGAGGATAGCCCTCGAGAATGTTGAGGATCTCGATGATATGCGCGCCGCCGGACGAGGGCGGCGGCATCGAGACGATGTCATGGCCGCGATAGGTTCCGCTGACCGGCAGGCGCTCTTTGGCGCGATATTCGGCGAGATCGTCCATCGTCATGCGCCCGCCCGCCGCCCGCACCGCGTCGACGATTCTTCGCGCCACCGGCCCGGCATAGAAGCCCGCCGCGCCCTCGGCGGCGATGGTCTGAAGGGTCGCGGCGAGATCGTCGAGCGCGATGTGGTCGCCGACCTGGGGCGCGTCGCCGTCGGGCTTGAGAAAGATGCGCGCGGACGAGGGATGGCGGGCGAGCATCGGCGCGGCGAAGGCGAGCGAGTAGGCGAGATCGTCGTCGACGGTCAGGCCCTCACGCGCCAGCGCGGCGGCCGGCGCGACGAGATCGGCGAAGGAGAATTTGCCCGAACCGTATTTGCGCCAGGCGAGCTCGAGGCCCGCGACCGTGCCGGGCACGCCGATCGCGAGGCCGGAAAAGCGCGACTTGAACGGATCGGCCTCGCCGTTGGCGTCGAGAAACACGTTCTCGGTGGTCCCGGCGGGCGCCGCCTCGCGATAGTCGATCGCCGTCGTCTTGTCGAGATCGGCGCGGTGGATCAGCATGAATCCGCCGCCGCCGAGATTGCCGGCGCGCGGCAGGGTGACCGCGAGCGCGAAGCCGACCGCGACGCCGGCGTCGACCGCGTTGCCGCCGAGCCTCAGCACCTCGACGCCGATCCGCGAGGCGGCCGCGTTCTGGCTCACCACCATGCCGTGCCTGGCGACGACCGGCAAGGCGGTGGCGAAGCCGGAGATGATCGGCGCGGGATCGGCGCCGGCGGCGGGCGTGAGAAGCAGGAAGGCGAAGGCGGCGAAGCAAAATCGTCTCAAGGCGTAAGTCTCCCGAAGGCGTTTCGGCCGGTTCGGTTGAAGGCCGCGACATCCGCGTCCATCGAGACGCGGCCGTGCCGCCGCTCCTGCCGGACGACGATATTGCTCTTATACGCTCGCCCTCGTCGTGAGGAGCGATGCGACGCTCCGTCTCGAAGGACGTCTCGCCGAGCGCTATTCCCGGTCGCCGTCAGGCGTTCGACCGTCAGCCGATCGCCATGACGGCGCGGCGCGCGAGCCGGGGCGCGAGCTTGCGCATGTCGGCGGGCGCAATCGCGACGCAGCCGGCGGTGGGCGCGAGGCCGGGGCGGGCGAGATGGAAGAAGATCGCGCTGCCGCGGCCCTTGGCGCGGCGCGAAAAATTGTGGTCGAGCACGAAGGTCAGGTCATAGAGACGATCGTTTCGCCACATCCGGTCCGTGCAGTCGTTGGCGGGCAGATCCACGGGGCGATTGTAGCGCCGGCTCGACGGGTCCTCGCACCAGCCCTGGCCGCGCCGCATCGGCTTCAGGGGCACGCCCGCGGCTTGCGGCCGCGGGCGGTCCGGACGGTAATAGCCCCATAGCAGCCTGAACCGTCCGGCCGGCGTGGCGCGATCGCCCTCGCGCTTGATCCTGACGATTCCGGCGGGGCCGAGCGCGCAAGGGATGCGGAACGGTCCCGCCGTGAGCCAGCCGCGCGCGCGGTCTCCGGCACGGGAGCGGACGCGAAGGACGGTGAGGCGCGGGGACAGGTTCATCGCGGATCGGAGCCGGCGGAATTGACGATTCGGGTTTGTTCCCAAAGCTTATAAACATCAATCCGGCGTCCGCCTAAATTGCTTCGGCGCCAGGATCGAAAAGATCGGGACGACGGTCGCCGCCGGCGCCCTCGTCGCGGCGCGAGCCAGGACTTCGGCCCGAGGCCCCGCGCGATCAGGAAGAATTCCCGCCGGACTCGGGAGCTGACGCGGGAAAGTTTTTGAATTAATGAAGTCTTCGACCGTGAGAGAAGGGGTTATTCTTGTGCGGTCGCGGGCGGGCGTTCGAGGCTTTGCGTCTCTCTCCTCCCGGAAAGCCGGCGCGCGACGTTGCCGCGAGACCTGGCGAGCGAAGGGGAGGAACTTCACATGGGGCGCTTAACGCCCTGCGGCCCGCTCGGCTTCGCGCTTCTCGCGGCTGCGGCGACCGGCGCCCGCGCCGATACGATCGTTCTCCCGACGTTCGACGTCGTCGCGACCACGCCGTCGGGCGGCGCTATCGACGTCGCGAGATTCCCGGGCGCGACGCACTCCGTCGACTCGACCGACATCCAGTCCTGGTACGACACCACGTTGACCCAGGCGATGGAGCGTCAAACGCCTGGCGTCACGGTCGGCAACGTCTCCGGCAACGACTTTCAGCCGAACGTGAGCTATCGCGGGTTCGACGCGACTCCCATAAGCGGCACGCCGGAAGGACTGGCCGTCTATCAGAATGGGATACGCATCAACGAGGCGTTCGGCGACACCGTCAACTGGGACCTGATCCCCGCCAACGCCATCGACAGAACGACGCTGGTCTCCACCGACCCCGCGTTCGGTCTCAATGCGCTCGGCGGCGCGGTGCTGGTGACGATGAAGAACGGCTTCACCTGGCAGGGATTCGAGGCGGACCTTCGCGGCGGCTCGTTCGGGCGCGCGCAAAGCGCGTTTCAATACGGCAAGCAGATCGGCGACTACTCGGTCTATCTCGCCGGCGAAGCGATCGGCGACCAGGGCTGGCGCACCGACGGAACGTCGCAAATCCGTCGCGCCTACGGCGACATCGGCTATCGGGCCAACGGCGCGGAACTGCACTTCAATATGACGGTCGGCGACAACTCTTTCGGCGCGGCGTCGATGGCCCCGATCCAGTTGCTGCAGCAGAATTGGGGCAACGTCTATACGGTTCCTCAGTCGTCCCTCAACCAGCTCGCCATGTTTGGGCTCACCGGGACCTACGCCCAGTCGAGCACGTTGAACTTCCAGGGCAACCTGTATTTTCGCGCGTTCAATCAGGCCCATGTCGACGGCAATACGACCGACGTCGCGCCCTGCCCGCCCTATTCGTGCCTGAACGGCAATCCGGTGCACGACACCCTCGGCCAGATCATTCCTGACATCTCGCACAACGGAGCGGTCGACCTCGGCGAAATCGACCGCACGTGGACGCAATCGCGTTCGCTCGGCGGCAATCTGCAGGCGGTCGACACCGATAAGGTCTTCGGCCACGACAATCAGCTGACGGTCGGGGTCGCGATCGACTATGGGTGGACGAATTTTAACGGCAACAGCGAACTGGGGACGATCAGCTCCACAGGCTCCTCATACCCCGTTGCCGGATTTGGCTATCTCATCAATCAGCCCGACAGCTTTCTGGCGCCGGTGTCAGTCAATGCGACCAATCTATACGCTGGCCTTTATGCCGTCGACACGTTCAAGGTGAGCGAAAGCCTGGCGCTGACCGCCGGCTTTCGGGCCAATTACGCGGGCATCGACCTGACGGACCAGACGGGCGGCCTCGTTACCGGCTTTTCGAATTATGCGCGGATCAATCCGGTCCTCGGCGTTACTTATCAGATCACGCCTGACGTCTCGGCCTATGGCTCCTATTCGGAAGCCAATCGCGCGCCGACCCCGCTGGAGCTCGGCTGCGCCGATCCGAACCACCCCTGCATCATCGACAATTTCCTGGTCTCCGATCCGCACCTCGATCAGGTCGTGGCGCGGTCGTTCGAGGCCGGCTTTCGCGGCCATCGCCCGCTGCTCGACGGCAAACTCCAATGGTCGGCGGGCGTGTTTCACACCATGCTCGCCAACGACATCCTGCCGCTGCAAAGCCCGGCCAACGGTTTCGGCTATTACGCCAATGTCGGCGCGACGCTGCGCCAGGGCGTGGAACTCAGCGCGACATGGCGGGACGACCAGTGGACAGTGTACGCGAACTACACGTATATTGACGCGGCCTACGAATTGAACTTCCTCGAGCCGTCGCCGTTCAATCCGGCCGCCAACGCGAGCGGACTCATTCCGATCACGCCCGGAACCCCGATCGCCGGCATTCCCAGGCAGACGTTCAAAGCGGGCTTCGACTTCGCCGCCACCGACAAATGGAAGATCGGCGGCGACATGGTCGCGGCGAGCAGCCAGCAACTTTTCGGCAATGAGAACGGCGCGCTGCCGCCGGTTCCGGGCTACGCGGTCTTCAACTTTCATACATCCTATCAAGTCAGCAAGCAGCTTCAGGTCTATGGGCTGGTCCAAAACGTCTTCGACACCCGCTACTACACTTCCGGCGGGCTGTTCGACGTGAGCGCGCTGCCTGTCGCGGCGCCGCAGCTGACCGATCCGCGCACTCTCGGGATCGCGATGCCATTCGCGGTCTATGCCGGATTGCGATACACGATGTGATACGCAAAGCGTTGCGTAAGGGTAAGATACGAGGCGATTGGCATGGAAGGGTTGAATCTGTCCCCGGTCGGACTGTTTCTCGAGGCGGGCCTCGTGGGCAAGTTCGTGATGGGGGTTCTGTTCATCGCCTCGCTGTGGTGTTGGGTGCTGATCGTCGAAGGCGTGATTTCGGTCGTGCGCCTTCGCCGCGCCGTGCGCGCCGCGCGCGCGGGCGCGGAGATCGCCAAGCCGCTCGCCGGCGTCGCGATCGCCGGCGAGGAGGAGGTCCACCGCCGTATTCCCGGCGAATCGGTGAGCGAATTGAGAGCGCGCATCGCAGACGCGATGGCGCGCGCCGCGCGCGAGCTGCTGACGCGCTCCGAGGGCGGATTGCCCAATCTCGCGGTCATCGCCTCGGTCGCGCCGTTCGTCGGGCTTTTCGGCACCGTCTGGGGCATCATGACGAGCTTCGCCGCCATCTCCCAGGCGCAGGATACGAGTCTCGCCACGGTCGCGCCAGGGATCGCGGAGTCGCTCGCCGCGACGGCCTACGGCCTGGCGGCGGCAATCCCCGCCTCCATCGGCTACAACCGCATCGGCGCGGCCTACGCCCGCCTCGGTCAGGAGATGGCGTCCTGGGTCGAGGAGCGCGCGATTTCGCTCATTTCGCGTCCGGCGCAGGTGACGCGCGACGAAGGACAACGCCGGCGCGCGGAGGCGCCCTGATGACGATGAAGCCAAACAAGATCGGCGAAGGCCTCTACCAGCCGCTCGCCGACATCAATGTCACGCCGCTGGTCGATGTGATGCTGGTGCTGTTGATCATCTTCATGGTGACGGCGCCGATGCTCGCCGCCGGGATCAGGGTCAACTTGCCCACCGCGCGCACGGCCCGGCCGCTCGATTCCAGGGATCCGGTCGTCGTCGTCGTCGCCAAGGACGGCGCCGTTTCGGTTGGCAAGGATCAGGTGTCGCGCGATCAGCTTGCGGCGGCGGTCAAGGCCAAACTCGGAGATTCCAACGGCATCGTCCAGTTGCGGGGCGACAGGGATGCCGCCTACGGCGACGTCGTGTCGGTGATGGACGACTTGGCGGCCGATGGGATCGCCCGCATCGCTATCGTGTCCGGCCCGCGCCGCGCTGCGTCGCCGGCGCCGGCGACCTCGACTCCATTCTCGCCCGCGCCATGACCGACGCTGCGCTGGGCGGGCGCGTCTTCGAGCCGCCGTCCTTCAATCCGCACTGGCAGCGGCCGGCCGTCGTTGCGATCGTGATCGCGCTGCACGCCGCCGCGGTGGCGACGTTGCCCTATCTGGCGCGGAACGCGCCCGAGCCGCCGACCGAAGTCGTCGTCGACATCCAGCAGGAAGCGCCGCCCGCGGAGGCGCCGGCGGCGCCTGCCGAGACGCCGAAGCAGCCGGAGACGGCAGCCGAGCCGCCGCCTCCCCCGCCCCTTCCGCCGCCGCCGCAGGAGACCGCGCCGCCACCGCAGGAGATGGCCGCGCCGCCCGCGGCGGAGACGCCGGCTGTCGTCGAGCCGCCCCCGCCCGAGCCGCCGCCGGTCGCCGAGCAGCCCCTCCCGCCAGAACCAACCCCGCCTCTCCCGCCCGAGCGGCCGCTTCCGCCGCCGGAGCCTCCGCCTCCTCCGGCCCCGGTCGAGCTTGCGCCGCCCAAGCCTCCGCCGCCCCCGCCGCGGATCGAGGCGCCGAAGCCAAGGCCAGCGCCCGCTCGCACGAGACCCGCCCATGCCGAGCCCAAGCCGGCTTCGGCTCAGCCGACGCGGACCGCCCCGTCGGCGAACGCGCCCCCGGCCGCCGCGGCGGGCGCGGCGTCGCTTTCGGCCTATGTGGCTGAGATGAGCGCCGCGATCCGCAGCCGCTTGTTCTACCCGCCAGCCGCGCGCGCTCGCGGCGCGAGGGGCGTCGTCGGGGTGACCTTCACCATCGGTCCGTCTGGCGCGCTCGCCGCGTTCGCGATCACCCATTCGTCCGGCGACGCGGATCTCGACGCCGCCGCGCGGACGCTGGTGCGGTCGACGCATTTCTCGCCGCCTCCAGGCGGTTCGGCCCGCGTCTCCACGAGCTTCAACTATGACCCTCGCTAGCAGCGCCTCCTCGCGCCTGAGGGCGCTCGTGCTCGGCTCGGCCGGCGGCGGCGGCGTGCCGCAATGGAATTGCGGCTGCCGGGTTTGCCGCCTGGCCTGGAGCGGCGACAAGCGGGTGCGGCCCCGCACCCAATCGAGCCTCGCGGTCAGCGTCGACGGCGCGCGCTGGCTGCTGCTCAACGCCTCGATCGATCTGCGCCAGCAGATCCTGGCGACGCCGGCGCTGCAGCCCAAGGAAGAGGGACGCCATTCCCCGATCGCCGCCGTATTGCTGACCAATGCCGACGTCGATCACGCCGCCGGGCTGCTGGCGCTGCGCGAGCGCCAGCCGTTCACCATCTGGGGCACGGGATCGACCCTGGACACGATCGGCTCGAATTGAATCTTCGACGTCGTCGGACGCGACATCGCGCCGCGCCGCGCGGTCAGCCTCGGCGAAAAGTTCGAGCCGCTGCCCGGCTTGAGGCTCGAATTGTTCGCCGTTCCGGGCAAGGCGCCGCTGTGGCTCGAGGAGGGCGAGGTCAAGACCGACGAGATCGGCGAGGGCACGGTCGGCGTCGCCGTCGAAGCGGCGGGGCGCGCGTTGGTGTATGCTCCCGGCGTCGCGGGCGTCACCGAGGATCTGCACGCCCGCGTGGCCAAGGCCGACGCGCTGTTCTTCGACGGCACTCTGTTCGTCGATGACGAGATGATCCGGGGAGGCCTCGGCGACAAGACCGGCCGGCGCATGGGCCACATGCCGGTGTCGGGGCCGGACGGCGCGCTCGAGGCGCTCGCCCGCCATGCGCGCGTGCGCCGCATCCTGACCCATATCAACAACACCAATCCCATCCTGATCGAAGGTTCGCCCGAAGAGACAGTAGTGAAGACGGCGGGATGGGAAATCGCATACGACGGAATGGAGGTCACGCCATGAACAAGCATTCACCGTCCGAACCTCTGAGCCCGGAAGGGCTCGAACAGGCTCTGCGCGCGGTCGGCCCTCAGCGCTATCACGATCTTCATCCGTTTCACGATCTGCTGCACGACGGCAAGCTGAACAAGGGCCAGGTGCAGGCCGGGCGCTCAACCGCTACGTCTATCAGGCGGCGATCCCGCGCAAGGACGCCTCGCTGATCGGCCGCTGCGACGATCGCGAATTGCGGCGCGAGTGGCTGCACCGGGTCGCCGATCATGACGGCCTGGGCGAGGACCAGGGCGGCATCGAGCGCTGGCTGATCCTGACCGACGGACTGGGACTCGACCGCGATTACGTGATCTCGCAGGAAGGCGCGCTGCCGGCGACCAAGTTCGCGGTCGAGGCCTACGTCCATTTCGTGCGCGAGCGACCGCTGATCGAGGCGGTGGCCTCGAGCCTGACTCGTACCGTTCGCCCCCTCGATCCACCGCGCCGCATCGCCGGCATGCTCGCCAATTACAGCTTCATCGACGAGACGGTGGTGGCCTATTTCCGCCGCCGGCTCGATCAGGCGTCCAGGGACGCCGATTTCGCCCTCGACTATGTCAAGCGCAACGCGCGCACGGTCGCCGAGCAGCGGGGCGTCATCGCCGCCCTCACGTTCAAAACCGATGTCCTGTGGGCCCAGCTCGACGCGCTGCACCACGCCTATGTGACCGGCGCCGTCCCGCCGGGCGCCTTCCGCCCGGGCTGAGCCATAGCCATATGACGACGGAATCGACGCAAAGTCGTGGCCTGTGTCTGCCCAGGGGCGTCAGGCT
>CAWAIM010000056.1:0-18369 GCA_963781895.1 uncultured Alphaproteobacteria bacterium | reverse complement strand
CCGCCGGGGCCGATGTCGCGCTGCAGCCGGACCATGCGGGCGAGATCATGCAGGCCGTCGCAACGGTGGTCGAGCTTGAAGCCTGACGAGCGCGCGTAAAAGGCGGGGAATTCGTCGCAACGATAGCCGACGATCGCGACCCCTTGCGTCTCCAGGAATTCGAAAGTCTTTTCGATGTCGAAAATCGACTTGGCGCCGGCCGAGACGACGGCGACGCGGGTGCGCGCGAGCTCCACCAGATCGGCGGAAATGTCGAACGTCTCTTCCGCCCCGCGGTGCACGCCGCCGATGCCGCCGGTGGCGAAGATTTCGATGCCCGCCAGCCCGGCCACGAACATCGTCGCCGCGACGGTCGTGCCGGCGGAGCCCTTGCGCGCCGCGACCGCGGCCAGATCGCGGCGCGAGGCCTTGACGACGCCGCCGGAGAGCTGGCCGAGACGCTCGATCTCGCTCTGGTCGAGGCCGACCTTGAGCGCGCCGTCGATGACGGCGATCGTCGCCGGAACCGCGCCCATCGACCGCACCGCCTCCTCGACCGCGCGCGCCGTTTCGACATTCAGCGGGTAGGGCATGCCGTGAGTGATGATGGTCAATTCGAGCGCCACCAACGGCCTGGCGCCCGCGCGGGCTCGTGCGACCTCGGGCGAGAATTTCATCAGATCGGCGGCGCTCATTGCTGAACTCCCTTCGCGAACGGCCGCGATCGGCAGGAAGCCGGATTATCGGCAATCAGCGGCTGGGGATCAATGGCGCCGTGCATTTGAAGTCAGCGGCGATTGGGTTAACTTGACTGAAAGTAACGGCCGACATTCCCGCGAGTCTTCAGGGCGTGCGCCAGAGGGTCAGAAATCTTGGGATCCCACCCGAAGGACGAGAAGCCGGCGGCTCCTCCCGCGACGCCGTCCGATCTCACGGCCGCGGTGAGGCGCGCGCGGATCGAGAACGCCGAACGCGCCGAGGCGATCACCGATCTGCGCGAGATCGAGGCCGCCCGTCTGGCGCTGCTCGAAAGCGCGCTGAAGCCGGTGGTCGGACAGGCGCCGCCGGGCGTCGATCTGTTCGATCTGGCGTTGGCGCCGGGCGAGCATCCGCGCCTGTTCATCGACATGATCGCCTTCGTCGACATGGGGCGCGACCGGCGCACCTATCGCTTTTATCAGGACACGCGCCACGGCCGGGTGCTGATCGCGGAAACTCCGTCGATCGACAAGGTCGCGGCCGCGGTCACCAATTATGTCGCGCGCCGCCTGGTCGAGCGCGAGCGGGCGCTCGCCTCGGGTCGCGGCGAGGGGGAGGCGCGCACGGGCCTCCCCAAGGGGCCGCGCGCGTGGCCGATCGCGAACGTGTCCGAGCGCTCGCCGATGCGCCTCGAGGCCGAGCCGGCCGTGACCGCCGCGGCCGCGGCGCCGACGATCCGGCCGAAGCGGCGACTGGCGGCGAGGCTCGGCGACGCGCTGAGCTTCGTCTTGATGACGCTCGGCTCGGTGACGCTGATATTTCTGCTCGGCCTCGGGTTCTATCTGGCCTGGACGCTCAGGCTGCGGGAGCTGTGGGCCCATTGGTTCGCCGCGCCGCCGCTCTGATGCGCGCTTGATTCGCCCTTTGTCGCGGGTGACAATCCGCCGCGAACGGTCGATGCTGCGCTCCGCCGCCGGCGGGCTTGGGGGTCGACGCGGACAGAACGCATGACCAACGCCTTCTTTTCCGATCTTCTGGCCTCGATCGCCGATCACGGGCGCTCGGTCCTCAAGCTGACGCCTTGGCCCAAGGACGCGGACAGGAGCGCCGGCTCGCTCGTCGATTTGTGCGGCGCCCTGCTGACGGGACGCGGCGAGGCCTCCGGGGTCGCGCTCGCGGGCGAATTTCTGCGCCGCTATCACGCCCTCGACCCTGCGGACAAGGCGGCGGTGTTTCGCGCGCTCGCCGACGAATTCGGCCCCGATCGCGAGCGGGTGAAGGACGCCGTGGCGCGGTGGGATTTGAACGGCGACCAGGCGGCCGCGAGCGAAATTCACTACGCTTCCGAACCGCGGCGGCAGGAACTGTTCCGGCGGCTCAATCGGTCGCCGGGCGGCACGGCGGCCCTGGTCGCCATGCGCGCCGAACTGCTCGGATTTGTCCGCGAGGACGGCGATCTGTCCGTTGTCGATCGGGATTTCGCGCATCTGTTCGGGTCGTGGTTCAATCGCGGCTTTCTCGTTCTGCGCCGGATCGACTGGTCCTCGCCGGCCGCCGTGCTGGAAAAGATCATCCGTTATGAGGCCGTCCACCAAATCCGCGACTGGGACGATCTTCGCCGGCGCATCGATCCCGACGATCGCCGCTGCTACGCGTTCTTTCACCCCGCTCTGGTCGATGAGCCGCTGATCTTCGTCGAAGTCGCGCTGACTCAAGCGGCGCCCGAGGCGATCGCCCCGCTCCTTGCCGAAAAGCGTCCTCACCTCGCCAAGGAAAAAGCCCGCGTGGCGACGTTCTATTCGATCTCCAATTGCCAGCTCGGCCTCACCGGCGTGAATTTCGGCAATTTTCTCATCAAACAGGTGGTCGAGGAGATCAGACGGGACCTGCCCAAGATCGAGACCTTCGTCACGCTGTCGCCGGTCCCGGGCTTGAGGGCCTGGGTGGACGCTTGCGAGGATCCGAACGTCGAACCGATGGCGAAGGCGGCGCGCGAAATGGCGGCGGACGAGGGATGGCGGGCGGCGCCGGACAGCTCCGCGCGGCTGCGCAAGGCTCTGGAGCCGCTCGCGGCGTATTATCTGCTGAAGGCCCGGCGTCCGGACGGGCGCGTCGCCGATCCGGTCGCCCGCTTTCATCTCGGCAACGGCGCGCGGCTGGAGCGCATCAACTGGATGGGCGACCTTTCGCCCAAGGGGCTCGCCGAATCCTGCGGCGTGATGGTCAACTATCTCTATGACCTCAACGAGATCGAGCGCAATCACGAGGCCTTCGCCAATCAGGGCGTCGTCGCCGCCTCGAGCGCGGTGAAAAAGATGCTGCCGCCCGCGCGGGCGCGTCCTCCGGCGCCGGCGGCGCACGCGACGAGCGAATGACGCCGGGAGCGGCGCCGGCGCGGACAGCGGGAATCGATCAGCGGTCGATCGGGCTTTTGAACAACGCGACGGCGACCCCTTCCTTCCGAGGCGACGCGTGAGGAGCGCGTCTCGAAGGAGGATCGCGGCCGACGCTATTCCGCGGACTGCTGCTCCGAATTCTCGCTTTTCGCCAGCTCGACGACGAGACCGACAATGGATTCGCGAAGGCTCGCATCGCCGATGCTGACGAACGCCCGCTGGAGACGCAATCCTTGGTCCAGCGGGGTCGGATAGACGACGCTTTGACCCGAGCGCCGCTGGCCGTCCTCGGCCGCCTCCCCCCGGCGCCCATCGGCGAAGCGGAAGAAACTCTCGGGCCGCACGTTCAGGGCGCTGGCGATCCGGAGCAGGCGATCGGCGCTGATGCGCTTGGTCCCGCTTTCATATGCGTCGATTTCATCGGGACGAATCTGCAATTTCTTCGCGAGTTGTTCCTGTGACAACCCGCGCAATGTGCGTTGGTCACGCAATCGAAGTCCCAGAAACTCGTCGATTGAGTTGGAAGTGTCGGCGGGGGCGTCGGTATCGCGCGGGGCCGCCATGGCCACCGCGGCCATCGATGCGAACGTCGGCGTCATTGCTGCTTCTCCGTAGGCTAAGACAACGACCCGCCGCGCAAGCCAAAATCATGATTTCTTTGTTGAAAATATGACTGACGCGCGACTGGGCGCCGCTTTCCCCAAATTCCGGGCCGCCGCGGCCGCGCCTTGATTGATCGACTGAAGCCGCCGGCGCGCGGTCGGTGGCGATCGTGACAAAAGGAGAGTAGATTCCACCTCCGCGGCCGATCGCGCCCGGCCAGCATGGCGGAGGATCCGATGTACGCAGCAATTCGTCAGGTGAAGGCAAAGCCGGGCACGGCGGACCAACTCGCCGAACGGATCAAGGGCGCGGTTCCCATCATCAGCGGAGTGCCGGGGTTCATGGGCTACTACGTGATCTACGCGCCCGACGACACGGTGACCGCGATCAGCATCTTCAACACCGTCGCGGAGGCTCAGGAATCCAACCGGCTGGCGCTGGCGTGGATCGAGGACAATCTCGGACCGCTCGTCGTCGGATCGGCGACCGCGACCGCGGGGCCGGTGATCGTCCATTCGCTGCCCTGACGTCAATTCTCGGCCCGCGCGCGGACGTGGCGCGCTCCCCGGCGCGCGCCTCAGCCCGAGGTCGTCGCGCGCGGCTTCGCCGGCGACGCTTTCGGCGCCGTCACGCTCGCCTCGCCGCCGTCGGCGAAGCGAATCCCGGCTTCCGCGCAAGCCGCGATTCTCTGCACGACGCCGAGCGGATCGCCGGCGCTGCAAGCGATGATGACCGCCGTGTGCGCCGCCTTGGCGCAAGCCGAAAGCGGCGCCGGCATCGGCTTCTGATCCGCGGGCGTCATGCTGCCGCCCGACCAGGCGGCGGCGAAGGCGAGCCAGGTCGTCGGCGCGCGCTGATCGGCGGCGCTGGCGATCGCCAGCGCGGCGTTGCGATTGTCTTCCTCGGGCGCGCGCACCCATGCCTCGGCGGCTGCGAAGGGCCTCGTCGTCGGCTTTTGTCCCAAGCATGGCGCGAACGCACTGGATCGCCCACCACACCGCCTCCCGGCGCGGCAGCAGATGGGCGATGAAGACGATCGAATCGGTCGGGCGCGGCGAGGCGAGCAGGGCGCGCGCATAGTCGAGGGGCGCCGAGTCGTCGACCGGCGGCGCGACGGCGTAGCTCAAATCCGTGAACGCCTCGAACACATTGCGCGCGGCGGCGAAGCGGATGCGCGAGGACATCTGCGGTTCCCTATACCAGCGGGAGAACGCCGCCGACCGTGCCGGCGCCGATGTTGGCGATCGGAATCGTGACCGGCCCGGTGAAAGTCGCCGGCCCGATCCCGAAGTTCAACAATGGGGTCAGCGTTGTAATGCCCGAGGGCTGGACCATCAGTTGCGAGACCGGCGTCCCGCTGATGGTGACGCCGCTGGCGTCCATCCTGATCTGGGCCGCCAACCCGCCCGGTCCGACGCTGAGCGTGATGCTCGACGCGTCCATCTTGATCTGGGTCCCCACGCCGGCCGGGCCGACATTGATCGTCACGGTCTGGAACGCGTTGAGGGTGAAGTTTCCGCCCCCGGTCGGCCCGCCGACATTGATCGTCTCGTCGCCGCCGACATTCTCGGTCTGGCTGCCGCCGATGTCGCGCTGCTCGTTGGCGAGCGCCTTGAACATCAAATCGCGCTGCGCAGCGCAGCTTGACCGTTTCCTGTCCCGCCGTGTCGTTGAACAGACAGCATGTTGTAGCCGTTGCTGTTCGGTCGTCGATTTGGTCAGAATTCCCGAACGCGTCTTCCTGGTCGGGCAAGATACGTCGGGCACAGTCGTTGTTGCCGTTGTAGACCGAGCCGACGATGATCGGCCGGTCGGGGTCGCCATCCTCGTATTCGACCATCACTTCGTCGCCCACGCGGGGAATGAACAGCGCGCCTCTAAAGTTGCCCGCCCAGAATTGACCGACGCGCACGCGACGCGACGGCGTTCTCTTGTTTTCGCCGTAAAATCGCGGATCCCAGTAGAATTCGACCAGCACGCGCCCCAGTTTGTCGACGTCGATTTCCTGATTGTCGGGGCTGACGACCTTCGCGGGCTGGGAACCGATGATCACCGGACGGCGCGTGCGCAGGGGCATGCGGTAGGGAAGCGAACTCTTGGAAAGCTCGTACGACCCGGAATAGGACGCGTCGGAGTTGGCCGCCGCCCGAGCCCGACGAGGCGTAGGACTGATCGCCGTACCAGTGGCTGCAGCCCAGGATCAGGTAGGTCTCGTCCTGAGAGTCCCCGTCGGGGGACGTGCGCTTGATCGTATATCCCGGCGTAAGCGACGGCGCGTAGCCGCCCGCGGAGCATCGCTCCGCATGCGTCCGCTCGACGTCGACCCTTACCTCCGCCAGGCGGTCGCCGCGCTCCTTGTCGTCGTAGCCGCCCGGATAATCATAGACAAGCTCCGAGCCGTGTTCGAACTGGGTAAAGATGGACGTTCTCGCCAAACAGGTTGGCGTCCGGCTTGTTGTAGTCGTAGTCATTGAGCAATGACATCCCCGAGACCATCGCTTGCATCTTGCTCCAGTCGTTGAATTGCTGAATGTCGGTGCGCCCGCGCGGTCGGCGCCAGATAGGTGACCGAGGCGGGCGCGGGCAGGGTTTCGTGTGTGGTCGAGTTCGGCGAGCACGAGATAGTGCGTGCTCGGCGAATCGCCGTCGCCCTTGTCGAATTTGAAGTAATAATAGATCCCGTACTTCTCCATCAGACGCAAGGCGAAATTGAGATTGGTTTCGCGATACTGAACCGTGTATTCGAGCGTCGGGTAGTCTCCCGTCATCAGGTCGACGATTTCGCCGTACTTTCCGTCGCCCAGAGCCTGCTTGATGATGTCCTTGGGCGACATGTTCGAGTAAATTCGGCAGAAAGCGGCCAGCGACAGCAGCCACGGCCAGGGCCTAAGGACGAGCCGATAGACGTGCAGGTCGAGGCGCGTGCCGACCCACTGCGCCTCCGTCAGAATGCCGCTGAAATCGCGGCCCGAATTGTCCGCCGTTTCGAGATGAACGCTGCAATTGCGGCCGAGCGCCTGATTAAAATCGATATTGGCGTCCGGGCTCACTGCTTCGACGCGAAATTCGAACAGTTCGCCCATCGCCTCCGTCCCCTCGAAGCGCGTCAAGCACAATTTGTCCTTGCCGAGCGGTGTGGCGAGCCTGCCGGTGCGTCCGTCCTGCGTCGGTTTGTCAGCCATGAGGACCTGCCCTCCTGATATTTCGTTGGACCCTGCAATGCTTTACGCCCCGACAAAATAGTTACATCATTCGTTCGAAGACGCTAGCGAGGCGCCGCGCTCCATGGCCGAATCCACGCCCGCCGATCCGCTTGGCCGTCCGGCGTCGCTGACCCAGAATGCGCCCAAGCCCGGACTTCAGGGGAGCGGGGCGAGGCCCGGCCCGATCGGCTTCGTTTCGCCGCAACAGATGCCGACGGGGCCGCAGACGACCCAGGAACTCAACCTCGTCGGCGACTTCCCGAAGCCCGCGAGTTGGACCCCGCAGAAAGAGCTGCAACAGATTCACGCCGACAAATGGTTCCCGAGCGCCCTGGACTTTCTCGCCGTGGCGGGGTCGGGCAGCGTTGCGATCGCCGACACCTGGGACTTTCTGCTGAAAATCGTGAAGGCGCCGAACAAGATCAGCCGGCTCAATGTCTTCTCGCATGGCTCGACCAGCCTGATTGCGCTTCAAGGCGAGATTCTCGCCGACGGCGGCAATGTCATTCTCGCCCAGAAGCCGGACACGAGCTGGACACAGGTGTTCGCGGCGAAGGCGATTCTCGATCCCTTCGCCAAGACATGGGGCGACGTCGGGCAGAACAGCGGCTCCGTTTCGATGACGGTCGGCGGCACGTCGTTCACGCTCGACGACGTGCGCAAAAAATTCGCCGCCGAGGCGACGCTGTGGCTCTATCTTTGCCATAGCGCCGCCGATCCGCGGCTCTTCCAGGAGGTGGCGAATGCGTTCCAGGTGACGGCGAAGGGCTTTTCTCACGAGCTCGTCTATTGCGCGCCAGGCAATTTTCCCACCAGCCGCAAGCACACGGTCGCGGTCGTCACGACGCCGAAGCCCGCCGATTCCTGCTCGAGCGGCGACACCGACGTCAAAAAACTCGACGCCAACGCCAATGTCAGGACGGCGACGCCGCAGAAGTGACGCGCGACGCTGGCGCCGCGCCGGGCGGCGGCGGCGGTGGCGGCGGCGGGCCCTAAGCACCCGCTCCGCTCGATCCCTGTTGTGGCCGTGGGATGGGCAATTCAACGATAATGTCGCGTGGTGCTGGCCGAGACCGCGCAAATTTCCGCGCCTTTTCAATGCTTTGGCGTTTTTGCTTTCGATATATCAGAATTCATGCTATTCTGATATTTGGATCATCGCCCTCGTTGAACGGCATGCGATCCGCCGTCGCTGTCCAGCCGCGGCCCGGGAGCTCGGAGCGCAACTCGGCGGACCTAGCGCTGGGACCCTGCGGCGCCGCTCGATCGTTGTCATGCCCGCGAAAGCGGGCATCCGGTCGCCGTCGGCTCCAGGATGGTATCGAAAGCGATGGCTGTTAAACGCGCTGCGGCGGTCTGGACCCCCGCTTTCGCGGGGGTGACAATGGTTGAAAGTTTAATCCGTCGCCCGGATTCGCCCCAGCTTGAGAGTTGCCGGGAATCAGAAAATATCATCCAAGTCTCTGAAAACATTGAGTCGCGTTCGAAAATGCCGCTGCGGCGCCAGAGGCCCGTTCGGACGCGGAGCGCGCGGCGGCTTTGCGCCAAAAAATCAACGCGGCGGTAAACGGGCGTCCAACCCTTTGAAAAACTTGGATGCGCGGCGGCAAAGCGGCGGTAAAGCGGCGGTTCAGCGAGTCGGCGGGGGCCGCGACCGCGGCGCCGATCCGGCCTAGACCCTGAGCGCCTCCCGTTCGCCGATCGCCCCGTTTTCCAGCGACAGTCCCCTGGCGCGCGCGCTGACCCGCCAGCGCTCGCCCTCGCGCTGCAGCCGCACCAGATGGTAGGCGGCGCGATAGCGCGGATGGCGCGCCGCCGCCGCCGCCGATGGCGCGCCCAGGACCGGAACCGCGCCGCCGAGGGTGCGCGTCTGGCTCGAGGGCAGCGAGCGCACCAGCTGCTTGTGGCTGTGGCCGTGCAGGATCGCCTCGGCGCCGCAATCGCGCACGATCCGCTCGAACTCGGCCGCGTCGGAAAGACCGCGCAGCGGCGCCGCGCCGCCGACGATCGGCGGGTGATGAATGAGGACCACGCGCGCCAGACCCTTCGCGCCCGTCTCGCGCAGCACAGCCGCGAACGCGGCGAGCTGGTCCGCGCCGAGCCGCCCGGTCGCCATCAGAGGCGCGGTCGGCACGCCCGAAGACAGGCCGATGATCGCGATCTCCCCGCGCACGCGAAGATAGGGAAACGGCGCGCCGCGCGGCGCGTCGCCGCGCGTCCAGGGCGCGAACGTCGCCTCGAGGATCGGCATCGCCGCGCGGACGTAGGCGTCGTGATTGCCCGGCACGAAGCTGACGTCGCGGGGATCGCCGAGCGTCTCCATCCAGGCGGCGGCGCGGCGGAATTCGGACGGCATGCCGATATTGACGAGATCGCCGGTGACGGCGACATGGTCGGGGCGCTGCGCGCGCATGTCGGCGACCAGACGGGCCAGCATCTCCATGTCGTTGAGCCGCTCGCGCCCGCGCCTCCAGTTGATGTAGCCCATCACGCGCTTCAGCCGCAAATCCGCGAAACCGGGCAACGGCGCGGGGCTCAAATGCGGGTCGGTGATATGCGCGATCGTAAAGCCCATGGGGAGCGTCTCGCCCGGGTCCGGGAATAGCGCGGCGCGGCGCCGCCATTGACGGGGCGGCAATAAGGTTGCTTCAATGAAAACACAACCCCGGCCTAGGGGGCTCCAGGGCGGGAGGCGCGTTTCGGGGATGGCGGCTTCGCTTCGGGACCGTTTGACGGTGCGGCTCGCGCACTCGATTTTTCTTCTCGTGCGGCCGATGACGCTCGGCGTGCGCGGGGTCGTGATCGATAAGGACGATTGCGTCCTCCTGGTGCGGCACGGCTATGTCTCGGGCTGGCATTTTCCCGGCGGAGGCGTCGAACCCGGCGAGAGTTGCGGGCAAGCCCTGGCGCGCGAACTCGAAGAGGAGGCGTGCGTCGCGCTTTCCGGTCCGCCGCTCTTGCACGGCGTCTTTTTCAATGCGCAGGCGTCGCGCCGGGACCACGTCGCGCTGTTCGTGGTCCGCGCCTTTTCGCTCCGCGGCGCGCGCGCGCCTGACCGGGAAATCAAGGAAGCGCAATTCTTTCCCCGCGCCGGACTGCCGGACGGAGCGACCGGCGCCACGCGGGCTCGGCTGGCGGAGATTTTTGACGGCGCGCCCGTGCAGGAGCGCTGGTGAACGATCGCCCCATTTTCACCCCATTGCTTTGATTTCAGGAAACAATATCGAGCGTGAAAGTTTCGCGTTAACGAGTCGGTAAGCTCTCGAGCGCTTCCTTCCGCGGCATGGACTTTTTCCGCTAGTCAGCCTAGCATCATTGTGAAAACGCGGGGTCATGGATGAAGACTGAGCTATGGCGCCTGGGCGCGCTGAGCCTCACCGCCGCCGTCGGCGCGCTTGTCGCCGGGTGCGACGACTCCTATCTCGACGCAGGGCCCGGCCGCTCGCAGCAGCCGATTTCCAGCGCGACGCTCGCCGAAATGGCCAAGATCGACACCACGCCGTCCTCGCCGACGCTCATCCGGGCGTACAAGAAGGAGGCCGAGCTCGAAATCTGGAAAATGAAGTCGGACGGCCACTACGCGCTGTTGAAGACCTACCCGATGTGCCGCTGGTCGGGGCAGCTCGGTCCTAAGAAGCGCGAGGGCGACATGCAGGTCCCCGAGGGCTTCTACCCGATCGCGCCAGGGCAAATGAACCCCAACTCCCACTATTACCTGTCTTTCAACGTCGGCTACCCCAACGCCTACGACCGCGCCTATCGGGCGCACCGGCGGCACGGTCATGGTGCATGGCGTCTGTTCCTCCGCCGGCTGCTTCTCGATGACCGACGAGCAGATCGCCGACATCTACGCGATCGCCCGCGATTCGTTCCGGGGCGGCCAGCGCGAAATCCAGCTGCAATCCTATCCGTTCCACATGACGGCCGAGAATCTGGCGAAGTTCCGGCTCGATCCCAACATCGACTTCTGGAAAGAGATCAAGAACGGCTCAGACCATTTCGAGGTCACCAAGACGGAACCACCGGTGCTCGTCTGCGGCAAACATTATGTTTTCGGAGCGACCGCGAGCGGCGACGTCTCGGCGACGGGCCCCTGCCCGGCGCTCAAGCGCGATGAGACGGTGGAGAGCGAAGTCGCCGAGAAGGCGGGCAAGGACGACGCCAAGGTCGCCGAGCTCGTCGCCTCGGGCGTCAAGCCGATCCGGCTCGTCTATCAAGATGGCGGGCAGAATCCGGCGTACGCGGGTTACAAGGACTCGAGCGATCCCGAAGCGCTCGCTTCCGGCCCGCAGGAAATCGTCCTGGAGCAGCCGGCCAAGGCGACGCCGGCGGCAGTGAAGGTCGCTTCGGCCGACGCCGCCAAGTCGCGCGTCCAGCCCGCTTCGGCGCCCATGCAACAGGCGGCGGCTGCGTCTGCCCCGGCGCCGGTCGCGCTGGCCTCCGCGTCGGCCGGACAGTCCAGCGGCGGCATCCTCGGAGGATGGGGCGTGGGGGCGCAAAACGTCAAAAAATGGCTACATCTGAGCGGTCAGGAGCCGACGCCGCCGCCCGTTGCGGCCTTCGTGCCCGAGCAGCCGATCCCCTCCGACGCGCCGCTGCCGCCGCGTCGCGCCGAATCGGACGCGCCGCGCGAAAAGGATCTCCGCTTGGCTTCGCTGCATACGCAGCCGAAGCCGCCCGCGAAGCCCAGCGGGCCCGAACCGGCGTCCGACAAGCCGAAGCCTTCCGAGGCGACCGCGCCCGCCGCCCTGCCGACTCAATAGGGGCGGGTCACCGCCCCGGAGCGCGGCCTCGCCGCGAATGTCCTATACGGCCGGCAAGCTGCGCGACGAGACGCTCCGCCTCGTCGGCGCCGGTGAGCGCCCGAGTTGGCACGACGATCGGGACGCCCGCGCGAGGCCAGACGTAGACGAGCCCGCCGGCGTATTCCGCATCTTCGCAGTCGGCGTAGTTCAGATGCAGCATGCGCCCCACGCCCTCGAGCGTTAGGCTCTCTTCCTCGAAAACCGCGGTCAGCCCGCCTGCCGACAGGAGACCCGCCATGGTCTCGCGTCCCCCCTGGCGCGCGCGCCGGAAACGCCATCGCATCGCCGCGCGCTGGATCATGAACGCCGCCGCGGCGGCGATGATCGTCGCCTCGCCCGCGCGCCGGCCGATCAAGCCCGTCAAGGCGAGCGTGGACGCGAACAGCAGCGTCAGCGCGAACACGGCCAGCGGCGCCGCGTGGCGAGCGGTCAGCCCGCCCTTGAGCGCGATGCGCAGCCCCAAGCGCTCTGCGGCGGCCTCGACTTCCGCGGGCGCCAGCGCGAAGGCGTAGGGTCCGAACAAACCCATGCGCTCGCTTGCCGTCATCGCTCGCCCGGCGCATCGACGACGAGGGCGAGCGCGTGCAGACCGTCGGCGAACTCGGCCGTCAGGAGACCATAGACGAGGCGATGGCGCGCGAGGCGACCGAGGCCCGCAAATCGATCTGAGACGATTCGCGCACGGTAGTGCGTTCCCCCGCCGGCGCGCGCGCCGGCGTGTCCGGCATGTCGATCGGATTCGTCGACGACGTCGAGGAGAATCGGATCGAGCGCCTCCGTCAACCGCGCGACAATTCTTTCCTGCATTATCACGTTTTGCACTCCCGTTAACCGACCCAAGCGACTAAATATCCCATGTGGTCTTCGGCCGTACCCTTTTTCCGGCGGGATTGGGAGCCAGGCCGCTGTTCCCCGCGATCGCGATGGGGGCCGCAATCGTTTGGGGCTTGCCCGCCGGCGGCGAGCCTCATAAAGGTCTTGGCATGGATTTGAATTCTCGCCTGTTCGACCGAATCCGGGTGAAGCCGGCGGAGCGCAAGCCGGAGAAGGCGGCCACTTCCCCTTGCTCCCACCCGGGCTGCCAGGCGGAAGGCGTGTTCCGCGCGCCCAAGGGTCGCGATCGCGAAGGCGAGTATTTCTGCTTCTGCAAGGATCACGTTCGGGAATATAACGCCTCCTATGATTATTTCCGTGGCATGGACGACGCATCGATGGCTAAATTCCGCCAGGCTGACGCGATCGGCCATCGTCCAACCTGGAAGCTCGGCATGCGGGCCGCCGCGGCCGGGCAGCACGTCGACGAGACGGTGTTCGCGGAAGCTCGCGCGGCGCGCCGTCGCGGCGTACGCGGCAAGGCGGCGTCGGCCGAGGCGCGCCCGCGCTACAACGCCTTGGCGATCAAGGCCCTAATGACGCTGGAACTCGACGGCGCCGCGACCCAGGCGATCATCAAGTCCCGCTACAAGGACCTGGTCAAGCGTCATCACCCCGACGCGAACGGCGGCGATCGTTCGTCGGAAGACAAATTGCGCGAGATCATCCAGGCCTATAATTTTCTTCGCGCCAACAAGATGGTCTGATCGCGGGCGTGGCGGATCGCTGGGTCGAGAACGCCAGCTTTTGCCGCGGACGGGAATTCGAGTATGAGAGAAACGCTCTCGGATGCGCACGCGCAGAGAGCGCGGAGGTCTTATGAATTCGAGACAAACGCCGGTGGGGTCCGAACCCGCGCCCGGTTTGCCTGACACACACATATCGGTGCGCCAGAACTTCGGTATTGATTCCGACATGGAGGCGCCGGCCTATTCGCAAACCGACGAGCATGTGCCGGATCTCGACCCGGACTATCTGTTCGACCGCGACACCACGCTCGCGATTCTCGCCGGCTTCGCCTTCAACCGCCGCGTGATGATCACCGGCTACCACGGCACCGGCAAATCGACCCATATCGAACAGGTCGCGGCGCGCCTCAACTGGCCCTGCGTGCGCATCAATCTGGACAGCCACATCTCGCGCATCGACCTCGTCGGCAAGGACGCGATCGTGCTTCAGGACGGCAAGCAGGTGACGGAATTCCGTGACGGGATGCTGCCCTGGGCCTTGCAGAACAACATCGCCCTGTGTTTCGACGAATATGACGCGGGTCGCCCGGACGTGATGTTCGTGATCCAGCGCGTGCTCGAAGTGTCTGGCCGTCTTACCCTGCTCGATCAACGGCGGGTCATACGCCCCCATCCCGCTTTCCGCTTGTTCGCCACCGCCAATACCGTCGGCCTCGGCGACACATCGGGCCTTTATCACGGCACACAGCAGATCAATCAGGGCCAGATGGACCGGTGGTCGATTGTCGCTACCCTCAACTATTTGCCGCACGACAAGGAAGTCGACATCGTGCTCGCCAAGTCGCCCGCGCATCGGGCGCGCAAGGAGGGACGCGACATTGTCAGCAAGATGGTGCGGGTGGCGGACCTCACCCGCAACGCGTTCGTCAATGGCGATCTTTCGACCGTGATGAGCCCGCGCACTGTCATCACTTGGGCGGAGAACGCCGAAATTTTCAAGGACGTCGGCTTCGCGTTTCGCCTGACCTTCCTCAACAAATGCGACGAGCTCGAGCGCTCACTGGTGGCCGAATTCTATCAGCGCTGTTTCGGTCAGGAGCTGCCGGAAAGCGCGCTCAATGTCGCGCTGAGCTGACTGGGTGCGCCCGACGCGGCTTCTCGCGATTAGCGGAAGCCTGCGCCGGGCCTTGAGCAGCGCTGCGGCTTCGGAGGCGGTGGCACGGCTCGCGCCCGAAGCTCGCAGCGCTCGATTATCGTGTCCTGGCGCGACTGCCGGCCGTCAATCTCAATGACGACGTCGGGCGCGAACCGACGCCCGGGCCGGTCGAGACCTTGCGAGAACGTGTGGGCGCGAGCGACGCGATCGTCATCAGCGCGCCCGAATACGCCCATGGCGTCCCCGATCCCCAGGCGGCTGGCGAGTCTTTAGCCGATAGGCCCGTCGCGCTCATCAATGCTTCGCCCCTCGCCTTCCATGCGCCCAGTCTTCCTTGCGCGAAACCCTCGCCACAATGGTTGCGCGCCTCGTTTCGGACGCTTTTGCGACGCCGGCGAGGGCGCGCAAGCCCCTCGCGGCCGAGGATGTGTCAGCGGAACCTGCGAACGCCGGCAAATCATGCCAGTCGTGGGAGACGGTGAGGCGCGCGCCCGGGCGATCTCAGGCGGCGCGGCGTTGCGCCTCGGCGGGCTTTGCGCCAAAGGAAAGCCGATGCAGCATGACCTTGTCCTCATCGTCGACTTCGGCTCACAGGTCACGCAGCTGATCGCCCGGCGCGTGCGCGAGGCCGGCGTCTATTGTGAGATCCACCCGTTCTCGACCGCCGGAGAGGCTTTCAAGCGGCTCGCGCCCAAGGCGGTGATCTTTTCCGGCGGACCGGCGTCGGTTCCCGAATCCGGCAGCCCGCGGGCGCCAATGGAAATTTTGGCCAGCGGGGCGCCGATACTCGCGATCTGCTATGGCCAGCAGACCCTGTGCGAACAGCTCGGCGGCAAGGTCGAGAGCGGACACGCGGCTGAATTTGGCCGGGCGGACGTGGAAATCCTCGAACCTTGCGCCTTGTTCGACGGCGTCTGGCGGACCGGCGGGCGCTATCCGGTGTGGATGAGCCACGGCGATCGCGTGACGCAGCTGCCCGACGGCTTCCGCGTGTACGCCGTCTCCGAAAACGCGCCCTACGCTGTGGCCGCCGACGAGGCGCGCCGCTATTACACGACGATGTTTCATCCGGAGGTCGTCCATACGCCCGACGGCGCGAAACTCATCGCCAATTTCCTGCACAAGGTCGCGGGCTTAAGGGGCGACTGGACGATGGCCGCCTTCCGCGAAGAGGAAATCGCCCGCATCCGTGCGCAAGTCGGCAAATCGCGCGTCGTCTGCGGCCTGTCGGGCGGCGTCGATTCGGCAGTCGCGGCGGTGCTGATTTACGAGGCGGTCGGCGAGCAGTTGACTTGCGTCTTCGTCGATCACGGGCTGTTGCGGCAGGGCGAAGCGGAGGAGGTGGTCGGCCTCTTCCGCGGCCATTTCAACATTGCGCTCGTCCATGTCGACGCGTCGGAGCAGTTTATCGGCGCGCTCGAAGGGCTCGAAGACCCGGAGGCGAAGCGCAAGACGATCGGCAGGCTCTTCATCGATGCGTTCGAGGCGGAGGCGCGCCGCATCGCGAGCGACGGCAAGGGTCCAGTCGAATTTCTGGCGCAGGGGACGCTCTATCCCGACGTGATCGAGAGCGTGTCGTTCACCGGCGGCCCGTCAGTGACGATCAAGAGCCACCACAACGTCGGCGGCTTGCCTGAGCGCATGCGGATGAAGCTCGTCGAGCCGCTGCGCGAATTGTTCAAGGACGAAGTGCGCGCGCTCGGCCGCGAACTGGGCCTGCCGCAAAAGTTCGTCGGTCGGCACCCGTTCCCAGGACCTGGCCTTGCCATTCGCTGCCCCGGCGGCGTCACCCGCGAGAAGCTGGAGATTCTGCGTCGAGCCGATGCGATCTACCTCGACGAGATCCGAAAGGCCGGACTCTATGACGCAATCTGGCAGGCCTTCGCCGTGCTGCTGCCGGTGCGCACCGTCGGCGTGATGGGGGATGGGCGGACTTACGATCACGTCTGTGCGCTCAGGGCGGTCACTTCCGTGGACGGCATGACCGCCGACTTCTATCCCTACGACATGAGCTTCCTCGCCCGCGCCGCGACCCGTATCATCAACGAGGTCAAGGGCGTCAACCGCGTGGTCTACGACGTGACCAGCAAGCCGCCGGGGACGATCGAGTGGGAGTGATTAAGGCCGTCAGAGGGCACCCCGCAGCATCCCAAATTCGTAACAGGGGCAAAAGTCCTGAGCGGGCTGGCTGGGTTGGTCGGTAGGTGCGGCGAATTGAACTCATGGTGGCTGAGAAGGGATTCCCGAATCTTCGGTTTTCTGACTCGATGGGGGAATGTCGCCGCCGCCCAACATCGACGCGCTTTCGCCGGCCGAGATGAAGAGCTTGGTGTTGAAGCTTTTCGAGGAGGGAGCGGAACTTCGGCGGATGGTTGCGGCGCTGCGTGACGAGATCGCCCGGCTGAAGGGCGGGCCTGGTCGGCCGGACATGAAGGCGAACGTCAAACCCAGCGGCATGGAAAAGGCGAGCGAAGCGCGACCGGCGGACAGGTCTGGCGAGCGCCGTCGGCGCGGCTCGACGCGGGTGAAGTTGACGATTCATGAGGAGCGCAAGCTCGAAGCCGAAGCGCCGCCCGGCGCGCGTTTCAAAGGCTATGCGGGCTTCCTGGTTCAGGATCTGATGATCCGCTCGCATGTGACCTGCTTTCGCCGGCAATGCTGGCGGACCCCGGACGGCAAGACGGTGATGGCTCCCTTGCCGCCGGGCGTCGATGGTCATTTCGGACCCGAACTGCGCCACTTCGTGCTCGCCCATTATCGTCTAGGACAAGTCACGGCGGCGCGGCTGGTCACGCTGTTGCGCGGGTTCGGCGTCGTCATCTCCAAACGCCAGGTCGTTCGCCTGCTGATCGCCGGCAAGCAGAGCTTCCTGGAGGAAGCCCGCGGCGTGTTGCGGGCCGGCTTGACCAACGCGGCCTGGATCACGGCCGACAACACCGGGGCGCGCCACAAGGCCAAGAACGGCTTCTGCACCCAGATCGGCAACCCGCACTTCACCTGGTTCGGGACCACCGGTTCAAAGAGGCGTCTCAACTTCCTCGAACTGTTGCGCGCCGGGCATGGCGACTACGTCGTCAATGACGAAGCCATGGCCTATATGCGCGCCCGCGCGCTCGCCGGCCCCGTCATCGCCCGCCTGAGCGAGCATGAGAATCGCGTCTTCGCCGATCGGGCGGCGTGGAGCGCTCATCTGGAGCGGCTCGGCGTCGCCACGCTCAAGGTCCATTCCGATCCCGTGCTGATCGCCACCGAGGGCGCTCTGTGGGGCAGCGTCAAGGCGCATGGCTTGCTCGCCGACACCGTGGTCCCCGGGTCAAGCCCGGGGACCTGCGACGACGCCGGCCAGTTCAATGTCGGCCAGCATGGCCTGTGCTGGGTCCACGCCGAACGCCTGGTCCACAAACTCGATACGTTCACCGACGCCCAACGCGCCGCGCAAGCCCGCATCCGCGCCCTGATCTGGCGGTTCTACCGCAGTCTCAAGGCTTGGCGCCGCCATTCATCCCCGGCGCGCAAGGCGAGCTTGTCGGCGCGGTTCGATCGCATCTTCGGCGGCAAGACCGGCTTCGCCACCCTCGACCGTTTGCTCGCGCGCCTGCGCGCCAACAAGAGCGAATTGCTCAGGGTGCTCGAAAGACCCGAGATCCCGCTCAACACCAACGGCTCCGAGAACGACATTCGTTGCCAGGTCACCAAGCGCAAGATGAGCGGCGGAACCCGCAGCGACTCCGGCCGCGATTGTCGCGACGCCTTCCTCGGCCTCTCTAAGACCTGCGCCAAGCTCGGCATCGCCTTCTGGGACTACCTCGGCGTCCGCCTCGCCGTCCCAGGCTGCCACGAAATCCAGCCCTCGCCGAAATCGTCAGCGCACGCGCCCCAAGGCCGCCCTAATCGCCGCGACTTTTGCCCCTGTTACCCTCACTCTGAAGCGGGGGGCGAAATTGGGCGTCTCGAAGCCCCGCCCTA
>CAWAIM010000055.1:0-69453 GCA_963781895.1 uncultured Alphaproteobacteria bacterium | reverse complement strand
GGCGGAGGCCGCCTCACTCGACGCCCTCTCCCTCATCCCCGTCCGGCTCGCCGATCCGGTCGACCGACACGACGCGCTCCTGTTCCGCGGTGTCGAACACGATCACGCCCTGCGTCGCCCGGCCGGCGATGCGGATGCCTTCGACCGGGCACCCGGATGAGCTGGCCGCCGTCGGTCACCAGCATGATCTCGTCGCCGCTCTCGACCGGGAAGGAAGCGACCAGCGCGCCGTTGCGGGCGTTGACCGCCATGGCGACGATGCCTTTGCCGCCGCGCCCGGTGACGCGGTATTCGAACGACGACGTGCGCTTGCCGTAGCCGTTTTCCGACACCGTCAGGATCACCTGCTCGGCCGCGCGCATCGCCTCGAACCGCTCCGGCGGCAGCGCCAGCGCGCCATTGCCGCCCTCGACGCCGCTGTCCGCCTCGCTCTCGGACTCGCTCGCCTCTTCAGGCGCCTCGTCAGCCGCCGCGCGGCGCTGCCTCAGATAGGCGGCGCGCTCCTCGGCGCTGACGTCGAATCCGTTGAGGATCGCCAGGGAGATGACGCTGTCGCCTTCCCCGAGCGCGATGCCGCGCACGCCCATCGAGTCCCGGCCCTTGAACACGCGCACGTCGTCGACGGCGAAGCGGATGCACTGGCCGCGCGCGGTCGTCAGCAGCACGTCGTCCCTCTCGGAGCAGATCTGAACGTCGACAATGCGTTCGCCTTCGTCGAGTCGCATGGCGATCTTGCCGGCGCGGTTGACCTGGGCGAAATCGCTGAGCTTGTTGCGCCGGACCGTGCCGCGCGTGGTCGCGAACACCACGTCCAGAGCCTCCCAGGACGCCTCGTCCTCGGGCAGCGGCATGATCGTGGTGATGCGCTCGCCCGCGTCCAGGGGCAGCAGATTGATCAGCGCCTTGCCGCGGGCCTGCGGCGCGGCGAGCGGCAGGCGCCAGACCTTTTCCTTGTAGACCTGTCCGGCCGAGGAAAAGAACAGGACAGGCTGATGCGTGGTGGCGACGAACAGCCTCGCGACGAAATCCTCGTCGCGCGTCGCCATCCCGGCCCGGCCCTTGCCGCCGCGCCGCTGCGCGCGATAGATCGAGAGCGGCGCGCGCTTGATGTAGCCGCCGTGGCTCACCAGCACGACCATGTCCTCGCGCTGGATGAGATCCTCGTCGTCCATGTCGGCGTCGCTGTCGAGGATTTCGGTGCGGCGCGGACTGGCGAAGGCCGCCTTCACCGCGGCGAGCTCGTCGCGGATGATTCCGGTCAGCCGCGCGCGCGAGCCCAAAATGTCGAGATAGTCGGCGATTTCCGTCGCCAGCTTGTTGAGCGCCTCGGCGATTTCGTCGCGGCCGAGCGCGGTCAGCCGGGCGAGGCGCAGTTCGAGGATCGCGCGCGCCTGAGTTTCGGAGAGACGGATCGCGCCGTCCGGGTCGAGCGTATGGCGCGGATCGGCGATGAGGGCGATCAGCGGCGCCATGTCGCGCGCCGGCCAAACGCGTTCCATCAGGGTGATGCGCGCGGCCGTCGAGTTCGGGCGAGGTGCGGATGAGGCGGATCACTTCGTCGATGTTGGCGACCGCGATCGCCAGACCGACCTGGATATGGGCGTTGTCGCGCGCCTTGGCGAGCAGAAACTTGGTGCGCCGGGTGACGACCTCCTCTCGGAATTCGAGGAAGGCCCGCAGCATGTCCATCAGCGTCAGCATCTCCGGCCGACCGCCGTTCAGCGCGATCATGTTCGCGCCGAAGCTCGATTGCATCGCGGTGAAGCGCCAAAGCTGGTTGAGAACCACGTCGGCGACGGCGTCGCGCCTCAGCTCGATGACAATGCGCATGCCGTCGCGATCGAACTCGTCGCGCAGGTCGGCGATGCCCTCGATCCGCTTGTCGCGCACCAGTTCGGCGATCTTCTCGATCAGCGTCGCCTTATTGACCTGATAGGGGATCTCGCTGACGATCAGAGCTTCGCGATCCTTGCGCAGCTCCTCGACCGAGACCTTCGATCGCATGATGATCGAGCCGCGGCCGGTCGCGTAAGCGGCGCGGATGCCGGCGCGCCCGAGGATGGCCGCGCCGGTCGGGAAGTCGGGCCCGGGAATATGCTCCATCAGCTCTTCGAGCGTGATGTCGGGCTTGTCCATCAACGCCAGCAGCCCGTCGATCGTTTCGCCGAGATTGTGCGGCGGGATGTTGGTCGCCATGCCGACCGCGATGCCGCCTGCGCCATTGACCAGCAGATTGGGAAAACGCGCCGGGAGGACGACCGGCTCCTGTTCCTTCTCGTCGTAATTGGGTTTGAAGTCGACGGTGTCCTTGTCGAGATCCTCGAGCAGCGCCAGCGCGACGCGATCGAGCCTGGCTTCCGTGTACCGCGAGGCGGCGGGCGGATCGCCGTCGACCGAGCCAAAATTGCCCTGGCCGTCGATGAGCGGCGCGCGCATGGAGAAATCCTGCGCCATGCGCACCAGCGCGTCGTAGATCGCCAGATCGCCGTGCGGATGGTACTTGCCCATCGTGTCGCCGACCGTGCGCGACGACTTGTTGTAGGGGCGGTCGGGGGTGAAATTGAGCTCGTGCATCGCATAGAGGATGCGCCGATGGACGGGTTTGAGGCCGTCGCGAACGTCGGGCAACGCGCGGCTCACGATCACGCTCATCGCGTAATCGAGATAGCTGCGTTTCATTTCATCGAGGATCGAGACGGGCTTAATGTCGGCCGGCCCGCCGGGAGCGGGCCGTTCGTCAATAGTGTCGGGCAATTCGAAAGGGTCCTCGCGCGAAATTTCTTTCCGCGTGTCTAGCCGATTCCGGCCTCGCGCGCCAGCTTTTGCAGGCGCCGCGACGGGAATATTTTCACCCGCGAAATCAATAAATTACGAGGCGGCTCGGGCGCTTGCGGGACCGACCGCGCGCGTCCTGCCCGCGCAAGCGGTCGATTGCGAGGTCATTGCGCCCCCGCGGCCGGGCGACCCGCATCACGCGCTCGCGGCGCCTGCGCCGCGATTGAGATCATGGACGCCGTGACGCGCGACGCGAACCGGCTGGCCCGGCTCTTGACGGGGCGGCGCGCAATGCGCAAACCGCTGCCTCCTGGGGACGCTTCGTGCCGATCGACTTCATCAAGACCGCGCTCATCACGCTGCTCGTCACGCTGGACCCGCCCGGCCTCGCGCCAGTGTTCATCAGCCTCACGCAAGGCATGACCGGCGCCGCCAGGCGCGAGGTCGCGGCGCGCGCCTCGGTGATCGCGTTCCTGATCCTGGCGGCGTTCTCGTTGGGCGGCAAGGCGGCCCTCGACGCGCTCGGCGTGTCGTTTGAAGCGTTCCGCATTTCTGGCGGCCTGCTGCTGTTCGCCATCGCCTTCGACATGCTGTTCGCGCTGCGCGGCGAAAAGAAACGCGAGCTGGCGAGCGACGCCGTCTCCGTCGATCACGTCCGCAACGTCGCCGCCTTTCCGCTGGCGATCCCGCTGATGGCGGGTCCTGGGGCGATCACCGCGACGACGCTCTTGGCCGGGCGAGCCGGCGGCGATTGGCTCGAGCTTGGCGCTCTGATGGCGGTCGTCGCATTGGCGATGGCGCTGACCTTCCTGACCCTCCTGATGTCCGAGCCGGTCTCCCGGCTGTTGGGCGTCACCGGCAACATCGTGCTCACGCGCATGTTCGGCCTCGTGCTGGCGGCGATGGCGGTGCAGTTCGTGATCGACGGCGTCGGCGCGATCGGCAAGTGACGATCCTGCGGGCAGAGCGTTGACACCGCGCGAACGATTGACGCGACGCTTCGCATGACGTTGCGCGGGCCGCGCGGCGCGGAGACAGCTCTCATGACCATCGCCATCTGGTGCATCTTGATCGCCGGGACACTGCCTTACGTCGCCTTCAGCTTCGTGAAGGGCCTCGATGCGCGTCAGCCGCGCGTCGGGGTTGCGGACTTGCAGGGTCGAACGGCCCGCGCCTACGCCGCTCAGCTCAACGGCTTCGAGACTTTTCCCCTGTTCGCCGCCGCGGTGATCGTGTCGCATGTGATCGGGGGGCCGAGCGGCGCGGCCAACCTGTTGGCGATCGTCTACATATTGCTTCGCCTCGGGCACCTGGCGGCCTACATCGCCGATCGCCAGCCGCTGCGTTCGGCGGCCTTCTCGCTGGCCCAACTCGTCGCGGTGGTGATTTTCATTCTGCCGGCGTTTCGCTAGGCGCCGCGGGCGGCTCAGCGCCCGCCGGTGACGTCGAGAATCGCGCCGGTGACGTAGGACGCCGCGTCGCTCAACAGCCACACCGCGGCTTCGGCGACCTCGTCGGCCGTTCCGGCCCGCCCGAGAGGCGCCGTGCGTCCGAGGACATGGGCGCGATCGGGCTCGCCGCCGCTGGCGTGGATTTCCGTGTCGATGAGGCCCGGCCGGATCGCGTTGACCCGCACGCCCTCGGAGGCGAGCTCCTTGGCGAGGCCTCCGGTCAGCGTGTCGATCGCGCCTTTCGATGCGGCGTAGTCGACATAGAGGCCGGGCGAACCGAGGCGCGCGGCGGCCGACGACATCATCACGATCGCGCCGCCCGCGCCCCCGGCGGACTTCGACAGTCTTCGCGCCGCCTCGCGCGCGGTGAGGCAGGCGCCCAGCACATTGATCTCGAAAATGCGGCGCATGCGCTCGACGCTCATGTCGACGAGCCGCGCCGTCGGCGCGATGACGCCGGCGTTGGCGACCACGCCCGTCAGCGGCCCGAGCGCCCGCGCCGCTCCATCGAACATGGCCACGACGTCGGCTTCGACGGCGACGTCGCCGCGCAACGCGACCGCCCGGCCGCCGCCCTTGACGATCGCATCGACCACCGCGCCGGCCGACTTGGCGTCATCGCGATAATTGACGCCGACCGACCAGCCGTCTCTGGCGGCGAGCAGGGCGCAGGCGCGGCCGATGCCGCGCGAGGCTCCGGTGACGAGAAGGACTTTCGCGGGCATGACGACCTCGGTTGACGGCGATGGAAAGCGTCTCGCGGCCCGCCGCGGGCGCGATAACGCGACCCGATCCGCCGGTCGTGGCGGCGCGATGACGGTCGGGCTCGCGCGCATTCTAGCGGCTGCGGCGCCTTTGGCTATCGGTCCGGCGCGCGGTCCGGCGCGCGCCGCGGCCACAGGGCCTGGATCGCCGGCCGCGACGCCCAATGCAGGTTCGCGGCGTCCTCGCTCGAGACGGTCTCCATCTGTCCGATGGAATATTCGCTCTGCCTGGAGGATCGCACGCTGAAGCGCACCAAGGAATGACAGGCCTGCCCGCATCGCCGGGACGGCGGCGTCAGCCGCCCCGTCGACGGGGAATGAGGTTCGCGGGATCGGGAGAGGCGGCGCGGGGGTGCAGTTGTGTCAGCGACTCAATGTTTTCAGTATTTTAGGCGCCAAAACCCGCAACGTGCAACATCCGCCGCTCTCGGTTTTGCGCCTCGGCGCCGCCGGTTCGTTGGCGAGAGACGCGCTGCCGCGCTGTCTTTAATCCCGGCGCCTCGCCCTTCAATTTCTGAAAATCATTATACGGAGAATCGGCTTCGACGGCAAGACATTGTCGACGGAAATTGTCGCAGCCGTCAGAGAGCGGTCACTCCAGCAAGGCCTCGATGTCCGCGGCGAGTTTCTCCGGCCTTTCGGTCGGCGCGTAGCGGCACAGCACGCGGCGCTGCCCGTCGACCAGGAATTTGGTGAAATTCCATTTGATCGCCCGCGTGCCGAACAGGCCCGGCGCTTCCGTCTTCAGCGCCTTGTAGAGCGGATGGGCGTTGTGACCGTTGACCTGCGTCTTGGCGAACATCGGGAATGTGACGTCGTAATTGTCCTGGCAGAAAGCGCTGATCTCGGCCTCGTCGCCCGGCTCCTGACGGCCGAACTGGTCGCAGGGAAATCCGAGCACCGCGAACCCGCGCTCGCGAAAGCGCCGATGCAGCGCCTCCAGCCCCGCGTATTGCGGCGTGAACCCGCATTTGCTGGCGACATTGACGATCAGCAGCGCCTGGCGAGCGAAATCGCCGAGCGCCGCGGCCTTGCCGTCGATGGTTGTGAGCGGGATGTCGGCGGGGAGGGACATGGGGGGCACTCGAGGACCATCGGGCGGCCTTTTTTAATTCCGCCAGCGATGCCCGCGAGACTCAAGGCGGACGTCGCAGCTAAAGTCAATCGCCGCCTTGGCTCCGACGTCGCGAGGCGCTGCGGCGCCTGGGTCCCGCCACCTCGTTGGCCGGGGCGCGCATTGACGATTCCGCGATTTCGCTTCGGCGCGCCCCTACCCCGGTCCATAGAGAGGGGGTAGGGTGGGGGGAGCCGCGCCCAAGTCGTTGCGCCTGTCGCACGCTCTCTCAGGCCCAATGCGACCAGCGCCGAGCGCCGCCTCTGGCAGGGCCTGCGGCGCGGCCTTGTTTCAGTCCAACTCCTTGGGCAAATTGCCAAGGGAACTGCACGAGGGAACGATTCCCATGAGAGTATCGGACGCGCTCAAATCGAATCAGCAGACGCTCGCGACCTGCATCCCCGAGGAATCGATCGCGTCGATTTGCACGCGGCTGAGCACCCTCAACATCGGCGCCTTCCCGGTCTGCGACGGCAACGGCACGCTGGTCGGAATCATTTCCGAACGCGACGTCGTTCGCGCCTTCGCCAAGGACGGCGCCAGGCTGGCCGACAGGCACGTTCGCGATCTGATGACGCGGGAAATCGTCACCTGCGGGCGCGAAGCGACCATGCTCGAGGCGGAGAAGCTCATGCACAAGCACCGCATTCGGCATTTGCCGGTGGTGGACGGCGCCAAGGTGGTCGGGATGCTCTCGATCAGAGACATCATGGTGTGGCGCTGGCGGGAATCGCTCGACGAGGTCAACGTGCTGCGCGACGCGATGATCGCCGTCCGCAATCGCTGACGCCATCGAGGCCGTTCCGGAGAGCGTCCGGCCGCTTCGGCGCCACGCGCGCGCCGAGCGGGGGCGGGAGCGCGCTCGACGCTGTGCGGTTCTAACAGGAACGCTCTGAACGAAAGCTCAAAACGGAATGTCGTCGTCGATCGGCCCGCCGCCGCCGCCGCCGCTCGACAGCGCCGGGCGGCGCTCGGCGGGAGAGGAGCGGCCGAGGCTCGGGCTGGCGGCGCGCTCGTCGTCGGGGAAGCTGTCGCGGCCCTCGCCGCCGGGGCGCGAGTCGAGCAGCTGCAATTCGCCGCGGAAGCGCTGCAGCACGATTTCGGTGGTGTAGCGGTCGGCGCCGCTCTGGTCCTGCCATTTGCGGGTCTGCAACTGGCCCTCGACATAGACCTTGGTGCCCTTCTTGCAATATTGCTCGGCGACCTTGCCGAGGTTCTCGTTGAAGATCACGATGTTGTGCCACTCGGTCTTTTCCTTGCGCTCGCCGCTGGTCTTGTCGCGCCAGGTCTCCGAGGTGGCGATCGGGAAGCTGACCACCTGATCGCCGGAATTGAGCCGGCTCACCTTGGGGTCCTTGCCCAGATTGCCGACCAGAATGACTTTGTTGACGCTGCCCGCCATGGTCCGCTCCTTGCCGCCGCCGTAAAACAACGCGCGCGATATCCGCCGCCATCATGCATAGACCAAAGCGGCGGGCGCCGCGCGCCCGATCGCCCTGGGTCGGCACTTGTCCACAATCGCCGCGTCCGGCGCTTGGGAACGACGCGCCGCCGCGACTACATTAGCTCAAAACCCCGGGCCGGGCGGCCGACGAGCGCGCCTTCCCAGCGTTCTTTGTTTGTTCTAGCATCGGCGCAGCGGCCGCGCAAGCCTGATTCGCGCGTCCGCCGTTCCGTTCGAGGAGCCGTGATGGCCAGCGCCAAATCCGCCCCGGCGGCGTCCGCGCGCAACGCGCCGAAGGGCGTCGCCGAGCCCGTCGAGGCCCTGTTCGGCGGCCGCGCGATCGTGGTGCGCGGCGCGCGCGAGCACAATCTGAAGAACGTCGACCTGACCATCCCGCGCGACAAGCTGGTGGTGTTCACCGGCCTGTCGGGCTCGGGCAAGTCGTCGCTGGCCTTCGACACCATCTACGCGGAAGGGCAGCGGCGCTATGTCGAGTCGCTCTCGGCCTACGCGCGCCAGTTCCTGGAGATGATGCAGAAGCCGGACGTCGATCAGATCGACGGCCTGTCGCCGGCGATCGCGATCGAGCAGAAGACGACGTCGAAGAACCCGCGCTCGACCGTCGGCACGGTGACCGAGATCCACGACTACATGCGCCTGTTGTGGGCGCGGGTCGGCATTCCCTATTCGCCGGCCACCGGCCTGCCGATCGAGAGCCAGACGGTGAGCCAGATGGTCGACCGCGTGCTGGCCTTGCCCGAGCGCACCCGCCTCTACCTCACCGCGCCGGTCGTGCGCGGCCGCAAGGGCGAATACCGCAAGGAGATCGCCGACTTCATGAAGCGCGGCTTCCAGCGGCTCAAGATCGACGGCCAATTCACCGAGATCGCCGACGCGCCGGCGCTCGACAAGAAGCTCAAGCACGACATCGAAGTCGTGGTCGACCGGATCGTGGTGCGCCCCGACATGGCCAGCCGGATCGCGGAGAGCTTCGAGACCGCGCTCGAACTTGCCGACGGCCTGGCGGTGGTCGAATTCGCCGACCGGCCGGAGGGCGGCGGCGAGCCGGCGCGCATCCTGTTCTCGTCCAAATTCGCCTGTCCGGTGTCCGGCTTCACCATCGCCGAAATCGAGCCGAGGCTGTTCTCGTTCAACAATCCGTTCGGCGCCTGCCCGGTGTGCGGGGGCTTGGGCTCGCAGCTGCGCGTCGACCCGTCGCTGGTCGTGCCCGATCCGCGGCTGACCCTCAAGCGGGGCGCGGTCGCGCCCTGGGCGAAATCGAGCTCGCCCTATTACCTGCAGACGCTCGAGGCGCTCGGGCGGCACTATCATTTCCGCCTCGACCGGCCGTGGAGCGAGTTGCCCGAGGCGGCGCGCGAGGCGATCTTGCACGGCTCGGGAAACGTGGACATCCGCATGGCCTATGACGACGGCCTGCGCTCCTACGAGGTGAAAAAGCCGTTCGAGGGCGTCGTCACCAATCTCGAACGCCGCTATCGCGAGACCGAGAGCGAATGGTCGCGCGAGGACATCCAGCGCTACATGACCGCGACGCCGTGCGAGGCCTGCCACGGCTTCCGCCTCAAGCCCGAGGCGCTGGCGGTCAAGATCGACGGCAAGCATATCGGCGAGGTCAGCCTGCTGTCGGTCAGCGCCGCGATCGACTGGGCGCGCGCGCTGCCCGAAAAACTCGACGCCAAGCGCAACGAGATCGCGCATCGAATCCTCAAGGAGATCGGCGACCGCCTGGTCTTCCTGCGCGACGTCGGGCTCGACTATCTGACCCTGTCGCGCGCGTCCGGGACGCTCTCGGGCGGCGAGAGCCAGCGCATCCGGCTGGCCTCGCAGATCGGCTCCGGCCTCACCGGCGTGCTCTATGTGCTCGACGAGCCGTCGATCGGCCTGCATCAGCGCGACAACGCGCGCCTGCTCGACACGCTGCGCCGCCTGCGCGGGCTCGGCAACACGGTGATCGTGGTCGAGCACGACGAGGACGCGATCTGGGCGGCCGACTTTGTCGTCGACGTCGGGCCGGGCGCGGGCGTGCACGGCGGCGAGATCGTCGCCAAGGGAACGCCGGCCGAGATCGCCGCCAATCCCAATTCGCTGACCGGACAGTTTCTGTCGGGCGAGCGGACGGTGGCGATCCCGGAAAAGCGGCGCGTGGCCCGGCCGGGGCGCGAATTGCGCATCGTCGGCGCCCGCGGCAACAATCTGAAAAACGTGACGGCGACCATCCCGCTCGGGCTGTTCACCTGCGTGACCGGCGTGTCGGGCGGGGGAAAGTCGACCCTGGTCATCGACACGCTCTACAAGGCCGCGGCGCGCCATCTCAACGGCGCCAGCGATCCGCCGGCGGCGCACGATTCGATCGACGGAATCGAGGCGATCGACAAGGTGATCGACATCGACCAGTCGCCGATCGGCCGCACGCCGCGCTCCAATCCCGCCACCTACACCGGCGCCTTCACCCCCATCCGCGACTGGTTCGCCGGCCTGCCGGAGGCCAAGGCGCGCGGCTATCAGCCGGGACGGTTCTCGTTCAACGTCAAGGGCGGGCGGTGCGAGGCCTGCCAGGGCGACGGCGTGATCAAGATCGAGATGCACTTCCTGCCCGACGTCTACGTCACCTGCGACGTGTGCAAGGGCAGGCGCTACGACCGCGAGACGCTGGAGGTGCGCTACCGGGACAAATCGATCGCCGACGTGCTCGACATGACGGTCGAGGAGGCGGCGGACCTGTTCAAGGCGGTGCCGTCGATCCGCGACAAGATGGAGACCCTGAAGCGGGTGGGCTTGAGCTATGTGAAGGTCGGCCAGCAGGCGACCACGCTGTCGGGCGGCGAGGCGCAGCGGGTCAAGCTCGCCAAGGAGCTCGCGCGCCGCTCCACGGGACGCACGCTCTACATCCTCGACGAGCCGACCACCGGCCTGCACTTCCACGACGTCGCGCAACTGCTCGACGTGCTGCACGAGCTGGTCGACCAGGGCAACACGATGATCGTGATCGAGCACAATCTGGAAGTGGTGAAGACCGCCGACTGGATCGTCGACATGGGGCCGGAAGGCGGCGACGGCGGCGGCGAGGTGGTGGCGCAGGGAACGCCCGAGCAGATCGCCCGCAACCCGAAGAGCCACACCGGCGCCTATCTCAAGCCGGTGCTGGCGCGGAAGGGCGCGAAGGGGCGGCGGACGGCGGCGGAGTAGGCCCTGGCTTCTCCCGCCCCCACAAGGGGGGCGGGAATACGTCTGTCGCGATCTCAGCCGGAACCGGCAACGCCGCAAGCCGTCTCGCTGGGTCGTCGGGCGTCCATGTATCTGCTGGCGCCAGTCGCCTTCGTCCCGCAACCGATTCGCGGTCGCGCCCGCCCCGGGTCATGGCCCGCGCTTCAGCGGCGACCGCGGCGGGCGGTCCAAGGCTCAGGCCGCGTCGTGCAGCGCCTTGGCGACGGCTTCCGGCATGCGGGCGATGACCCGCAGGTAGCTCTGCGTCGCGGCGTCCGGCGCCCGACGGCCCTGTTCCCAATCGCGCAACGACGCGGCTGGAATGCCATATTGCGCGGCGAAGGCGGCCTGCGACAAGCCGGCGGCCGCGCGCGCCCGGCGCGCCAGCATGGCCCCGTATCCCCGGTCGAATTCCTCGTCGGTCAGCGGCGCGTCGGCATCCGCTTCATCGCGGGGTCTCATGATATCGTCGCGTTTCACGGTCATTGGCTTTCCTCACGCTGATGATACGGCGCATTTCACCGCGCATGGTGAACACGCAAACCCAGATCCGATTTTCGACAGACCCGTAGCAAATGAAGCGGTCTTCGGCATAACCAAACCGAACATCCAGGAGGTCAAGCCGATGGGCATCGGCGAGGACATCGGCTCCGAATGCGAGCGAGACGCCGTGCTTTCCGAGATTGGCCGCATCCTTGCCGGCGTCGAACTCGATCTGCATGGATGAGATATACGGCATTGCCGTATAGGACGCCAGCGAGATTTGCTGTCAAACCCCGCAAATTCACTCCCTTGAGCGCACGCCCGGCCGGCCCGCCGACGATGCGGCTCGGATTGGGGCGGCGAGGCGGTTCCACGACGTCGCGCAGCTCTTGGACGTGCTGCACGAGCTGGTCGACCAGGGCACAATCTGGACGTGGTGAAGACCGCCGACTGGATCGTCGACATGGGGCCGGAGGGCGGCGACGGCGGCGGCGAGGTGGTGGCGCAGGGAACGCCCGAGCAGATCGCCCGCAACCCCAAGAGCCACACCGGCGCCTACCTCAAGCCGGTGCTGGCGCGGAAGGGCGCGAAGGGGCGGCGGACGGCGGCGGAGTAGGGGGCGGAGGAGATCCTGACTTCTCCTGCCCCCCTTGTCGGGGCGGGCCGGGGTGGGGGGTCGCGCGGACCCTCGTTCACGAGCCAGCGGATTCCTCGATCCTCGGCCGCATTTCCATCAGCCTGGCCCGGACCGTCTCCAGCACGCCGTCGAGATTGCGAAACACCTCCTCGTTGGTGAAGCGCACAATCGCGAAACCTTGAGCGCCAAGCGCGGCCGAGCGGCTTGCGTCGCGGGCGATCTCTTCGTCCGTCGAATGCGTCGCGCCGTCGACTTCGACGATCAGGCGGGCGTCGTAACACGCGAAGTCGACGATGAAGCCGGCGAGGACGACTTGGCGCCGAAAGCGAAACCCTGCCGCCTGCGCGCGCCGAAGCCCGTGCCAGAGGCGGCGCTCGGCGCGGGTTGCGCTGCGCCTGAGGGAGCGTGCAAGAGGCGTCAACGATTTCTGCATGGCGCGACCCCCCACCCTAGCCCGCCCCCACAAGGGGGGCGGGAATTCGTGTTGGCCGTCTCAACTCCTGTCGGGCGACGCCTGCGCCGCCGACTCCACCTCGGCCCCGATTTTCGCCCCGAACCGCCTCTCGGCCCGCGCCAGATCGTACTGGCTCTGCAAGTTGAGCCAGAACGCGGCGCTGGGGCCGAGGAAACGGCTGAGGCGCAGGGCCGTGTCGGGCGAAATTCCGCGCTTGCCGTTGAGGATTTCCGTCAGGCGGTTGGCGGGAACCCGCAGCTTCAACGCGAGCGCGTGCGCGGTCAGGCCGCGTGCGGCCAACTCGTCCTGCAGCACCTCGCCCGGGATTGAACGGCTCGAACGCAAAGCCGTCGGGGGGCGCGAGGAAGACGTCGTGTTCAGTCGTCATTGTTGCGGCCTCTGATATATTCCCTTGAAATATCCCGCACTGCGCGGTCAAGACAACGGACGGGGAGACACGCGATGATCCGCGCGAGGCTGTTCCGATCCAATCGTTCCCAGGCCGTGCGGCCGCCAAAGGACATGGCCTTTCCGGAGGGGGTCAGGGACGCGACCATTGTTCGCGAAGGCGAACGGCGCGGCGTCGCGCCCGCCAATGCGGTCTGGGATGATTTCTTCGACGCGCCGGGCGTCGATTTGCCGCCGCGCGAACAAACGCCGGGCTAAAAGCTCGACGCGCTTTGATTTACCCGGGAGGTCGTCATGCCCGCCGAACAGTTTCGCATCGCCTACGCGCTTTCGCTGGTCGACGCGTTCGCGCCGGGCGGGCACGAGAAGGGCTTTGCGCGGATCGCGCGCAGCGACGTGGTCGACGGCCTCAGGGTCCGCATCGCCGATCCGTCGAAACAGAATCAGTCGGCCGCGAGCCTGTGCGGCCCGGCGGCGTTTCTCTATTGCGTGCTCGAGGAGCATCCCGAGGTCTACGCCCAATATGTGATCGACCTCTACAAGACGGGCGAGGGGCGCCTCGGCAAGCTGCATGTCAAGCCGAGTTCCGGCTGCCGCGCCTATCAGCCGCCGGCGGCGAAGATCCATCCCGTCGACTGGATCGCGATGGCGAGCCTGCGCGATTCGGAGAACACGCTGCTCGACTATTCCTCCGCCGACGACACCGCCGCCGGCATCACCATGCCGCATAGCCTCGCGGCGTGGTTCGAGAAGCTCGGTTGGCGCGGAGTGCGCAACAACACCAATTCGTTCTTCGTCAAGGGGCGCGACGAGGTCAACGCATGCGCGCGCGACTTCGACTCCGACCGCCGCGTCTGCCTGTTCATCAACATGCAGATGCTGGACCCGCTCAAATTCGCCCACCGCTCCGTGACGCCCAACCATTGGGTCGTGCTGACCAAGCGCATGATCGTGCAGAGGGACATGATCAATTTCGGCGTCTACAGTTGGGGCGGTAAGCTCGACATCCCGCGCACCGGCGCCTATCCGCTTGGCGGCTTCTATCGCAACTTCTATGGCTACGTGTCATCGACCCCGACCTACGGGTTCTGACGCGCGCCGCCGAGGGTCCAATTGAGGATCTCGCGCTTGCCGCGAGCCGGCGACCGGAGCATTCGCCCATGGACGTGTCCATTACGCGGTTTCGAGAGGGGATCAAGCAGCCGGAGCGGCCGAAGCTGCGCGACGTCATGGGGCCGGGCCTGATCGCGGGCGCTTCGGACGACGACCCTAGCGGCATCGCCACCTATTCCCAGGCCGGGGCGCAGTTCGGCTACAACATGGGGTGGACGCTGCTGTTCACCTATCCGCTGATGTGCGCGATCCAGCTGATCAGCGCGCAAATCGGCCGGGTGACCGGACTGGGCCTGGCCGGAAACATGCGCCGCCATTATCCGGCGCCGCTGCTGTACCTGCTGGTCGGTCTGCTGGTGGTCGCCAATACGATCAACCTCGGCGCCGATCTCGGCGCCATGGCCGCGGCCCTGCATCTGCTGATCGCCGGTCCCATGGTGTTCTATATCGCCGGATTCGCGGTCGTTTCCGTTCTGGCCGAAGTGTTCATACGCTATTCGCGCTACGCCTCGGCGCTGCGATGGCTGACCCTCTCGCTGTTCGCCTATGTGGCGACCGTGTTCGTTGTCGGCGTGCCGTGGCTGACCGTGGCGCGCAACCTGGCGCTGCCGGAAATCAGCCTGTCGGGCGAGTATCTGACCGTGGTCGTCGCCGTGTTCGGCACCACGATCAGCCCCTACCTGTTTTTCTGGCAGGCCGGCGAGGAGGTGGAGGACGAGAAAGAAGATCCCGAGGCCGAGGCGCTGATCCAGGCGCCTGACCAGGCGCCGCGCCAGATGGCGCGCATGCGGCTCGACACTCTGGTCGGCATGGGCGCCTCCAACATCATTGCGCTGTTCATCATGCTGACGACCGCGGCGACGCTGCACGCGCACGGCGTCACCGACATCCAGACCTCGTCCCAGGCGGCCGAGGCGCTGCGTCCGATCGCCGGGCGCTTCGCCTTTACCGTTTTCGCGCTGGGAATCATCGGAACCGGGCTGCTGGCTGTGCCGGTGCTGGCCGGCAGCGCCGCTTATGCCGTGGGCGAGGCGCTGCAATGGCCGGTCGGGCTGGGCCGACGTCCCGGCCGCGCGCGCGCCTTCTATGGGGCCATCACGGCGGCGACCTTGGTGGGCGCGATGCTCAATTTCACCCCGATCGACCCGATCAGGGCGCTGTTCTGGAGCGCGGTGATCAACGGGGTGGCGGCGGTCCCGATCATGGTGCATGATCATGCTGATGGGCTCACGCCGGAAGGTGATGGGCCAGTTCACGCTGACGCGGCGGCTGGCCGCCCTGGGCTGGCTGGCGACGGCGGTGATGGCGGCGGCCGCCGTCGGCATGTTCGCGACCTGGGGCGCCTGAGCGCAAGATCGACCGTCGGCGGCCCGGTTTGACGGATTCCGCGCGCGCCTGCGGCGCTGGCTGGGTTGGTCCGTCTCCATGACCAGCGAAGGCGAATGAAGCCGAGTTGCGGCGACGCTCCGCCCAATTCGCATTTTCGGCGCAGCTCGATCATGGATCCCCGTCCGCCGTGAGCCCGTTTTTCAATGCGGCGCGCTCTCCAAATGTCTTTCGGATCTGCGGCGCCGTGCCGCAATTAAAAACAAATGCCATTTGTTTATCTTCAAAAAAAGAAAATGCTTTCTGAAAATAGAAAGGTCTGTTAGACTGGCGTTGTTGGTCGCCTTCGTTGCGGCGATGGAGACGCCAGGCTCTCGCCCCGCATCGCGCTCGTGACACGCTCATCGGCTGGCGAAGAGGGGCGGCGTCGCGCGCCAGCGTTCTCGCCCTTTCGCTTCTCGGGAATCCGCGCGCGGTTGCGGAAAGTGACGGCTAACGCATTGAAATCGCTCGCGCGTTCAAAAAAATACCCGCTCGAGTTGGCGATCAGGGGGACGCGGCCCGATCGGCCAGGGGCTCGCGGACAGCGAACCTCGCGGCGCCGCGACGGCGGGAAAACGATCGAAGCCCGCGCCCGGTCTCGCGCATCAGGCCTAAGCCCTTGAAAACGCTCAAAACGGCGATGGGCGTCTATTCCGCTAAGTTCACATCAATGTCGTTCCGGCGCCACTTCCGTGTCGTGCCGGCGCCACGCGGATTCGCGCCGCCGATCGGTCCGGCGCCGCGCGAGGATCGCGTTCCCTGGACGGGGATTGCCTAACCTCCGATCTTCCGCCACAAACGTCATGACAGGCGGCGACGTTCCGGCCGGCGCGATGCGCGGCCAAAATGCAAGGATCGCCGATCGGGAGGAGCGCATGGAGACGGCGATCGCAGCGAATTGGCGGCAATTTCTGCTCGCGGGGGCCGCGTTCGCCCTCGCGCCGCGCCTCGCCCGAGCGCAGGCCGCGCGGCCGCTCAAGATCGGAATCATGAACGACATGTCGAGCGTTTATGCCGACTTTCAGGGCGTCGGCTCGGTGGTGGCGGCGCAGCTCGCGGTCGATGATTTTTCGGCCAAGCTCGGCGTGCCGGTCGTGATCGTCTCGGCCGATCATCAGAACAAGCCCGACGTGGGCTCGGCGATCGCGCGCCGGTGGTTCGACACCGAGAATGTCGACGTGATCATGGATCTGCCCAATTCCGCCGTGGCGCTCGCGGTTCTCGCCGTCGCCAACGAGAAGAACAAGGCGGTGATCGGCTCGGGGGCCGGCTCCTCGGTCCTGACCGGCCCGAAATGCTCGCGCAATTTCGTCCACTGGACCTACGACACCTACGCCTGGGGCGCGGGCCTCGGCAAGGCGCTGACCGAAGCCGGCGGCAAGTCCTGGTTCTTCATCACCGCCGACTACGCCTTCGGCAAGGACATCGAGGCCAATTGCGCCGCGGCGGTCGAAGCCGCGGGCGGCAAGGTCGTCGGCTCGGTGCGCCATCCCATCAACACCCCCGACTTCTCGTCGTTCATCCTGCAGGCGCAGAATTCGGGCGCCGACGTCGTGGCTTTCGCCAACGCGGGCGGCGACACCAGCACCTGCTTCAAACAGGCGCATGAGTTCGGCCTCGGCGCCAAGCAGCGCCTCGCCGGCCTCACGCTCAACGTCACCAACATCCCTTCGCTCGGTCTCGACATCGTCGACGGCGCGATGATCTGCACCGGCTTCTATTGGGACGCGAACGAGGGAACGCGCGCCTTCGCCAAACGCTTCCAGGCGGCTCATCCCAAGAAGATGATGCCCAACGACATGCACGCCGGCATGTATGCGGCGACCGAGCATCTGATGAAAGCGATGGCTCAGATCAAGAGCGCCGATGACGGGGTCAAACTCGTCGACGCCATGAAGGCGATCCCCACCGACGATCCGCTGTTCGGCAAGGGGATCATCCGCGTCGACGGGCGCGAGCTCCACCCGATGTATCTTTACAAGGCCAAGACCAGCGCCGAGTCGAAGTACGATTGGGATTATTTCCAGCTTGTCGCGACCATCAAACCGGAGGACGCGTTTCGTCCTCTGGACAAGGGTGGTTGTCCGTTCGTGAAGGCGTGAGCCCCAGCGGGGCGTGAAGACCGACGGAACCGCCGGCGCCGGGGACCTGCGTCAAGCGCGGTTCGCGCTGAACACCGTCAACCGATCGGCCGCGCGGCGAAGAACGGCGCGGATCGGCATGTCCGCCTCAGGCCCTGGCTCCAGGGCGGCCGCGAGCGTTCTGAGCTTGGCTTCGCCCTCGATCAGGAGGGCGATCGCCTTGGCTCGCAGGATCACGCGGCCGGTCAGCGTGAGCCGCGGCTCGCCGGCGGCGGCGGCGAAAATTGGCGCGACAAGCTGTCGCGCGGCGGAATCCATCGCTTCGGCGAGCCCTTGGGCGCCGGGGAACCAAGAGGCGGTATGGCCGTCGTCGCCCATGCCCAGGATGACGACATCGGCGGGCAGCGGCAAATTGGCGATCCGCGCGCTTGCGGCGGCAATCTCCTGGCCTTCGTCCAGACGCGAGTCCGCGAGCGGCGAGAAATTCGCGGCCGCGGCGCGGTTGCGCAGCAGGGTCTCGCGGACCAGGCGGGCGTTGGAGCGCGGGTCATCGTCAGCTACGCGCCGCTCGTCGGCAAGGGTGATTGCGACGCGCGTCCAGTCGAGCGTCATATTCGACAGACGTTCGAAGTATCGCTGCGGCGACTTGCCGCCGGACACAACCAGCAGCGCCGCGCTTCGAGCCGCGATCGCGGCCCGCAGACGCTCGGCCGTCCAATCCGCCAAGGCGGCCGCCAGCGTCTCGCCGTCGGCAAATTCGCGGCGCAGAAACTCGGCCTTCGCGGCAACCTCGATCGTCATCACTCGTATTCCTCATTCCAAGTCCGTCCGTCGCGCTCGATCAACGCGACCGATGCGTTCGGTCCCCAGGTTCCAGCGGCATAGGGACGCGGCGACTCATGCGATTCGATCCAGGCCTCGCGGACCGGGTCGATGAATCTCCAGGCCGCTTCAACCTCGTCGCGTCGCATGAAGAGCGCCGCGTTGCCGCGCAGGGCGTCCATCAGCAGGCGCTCATAGGCATCCGCCGGCTCCATGCCGAACGCCTTGGCGAAGCTCATGTCGAGCGGCACGTGTTGCAGGCGCATGGCGCCTGGGCCCGGCTCCTTGACCATCATCCACAGCTTGATCCCTTCGTCCGGCTGAACGCGGATCACCAGGCGATTGGCGGGAATGCCGTCAGAGTACGCGTCGAAAATGACATGAGGCAGGCGGCGGAATGCGACGACAATCTCTGAAAATCGCTGCGGCAGCCGCTTGCCGGTGCGAAGATAATAAGGCACGCCGGCCCAGCGCCAATTGGCGAGACCGAGTTTGAGAGCGACGAAGGTTTCGGTGTCGCTTTGCTCTTTGCCGATGTCATGCAAGTAGCTGGGGACCGGGCCGCCATCCGCGAATCCGGCGCGATATTGACCACGCACAGTGAGACTCGACGCGTTGGAGCCGTCGATCGGCTGTAACGCCTTGAGCACTTTTAGCTTCTCGTCGCGCAGGGAGTCCGCGTCGAGCGAATTCGGCGGCTCCATCGCCACGAGGCAGAGAAGCTGCATCATGTGGTTTTGCACCATATCGCGGATGGCCCCGGAAGCGTCGAAATAGTCGCCACGACCTTCAACGCCGAGCGTCTCGGCGACGGTGATCTGCACATGGTCAATGTGCGCGTTGTTCCACAACGGCTCGAGCAGAGTGTTGGCGAAACGTAAAGCCATCAAGTTCTGAACCGATTCCTTGCCGAGATAGTGATCGATTCGGAATATGTTGCGTTCGAGGAACACAGCGCCGATCGCGTCGTTGACCGCCGCCGCGCTCGCGCCATCCCGTCCGATGGGTTTCTCCACAATGATGCGCGAGCGGGGAGTGGTCAGGTCCTCGCTGCCGAGGCGCTTGGCCAGCGGGGCGAAGAGGTCGGGGCTCGTCGCGAGATAATAGGCGCGAATGCGATCGTCTGGACCGAGCATGGACTTCAGATGGTCCCAGCCGGAATCGCTCACGGCGTCCGCCGCGATATGATCAATTCGTGACAGGAAGCGATCCACAACTGCACCAGCTTCGTTGTCAATGACGTTGAACTTGACCAGCGCATCCTTGACGCTCGCGCGAAACTCGTCACGATCGAGATGACGACGCGAGACGCCAATGATTCGTGTCGGTTCAGAGAATTGTTCACTTCTCTCGCGATGAAACAGCGCGGGATAGAGCTTGCGATAAGCCAGGTCGCCGGTGCCGCCGAAGACGACGAGATCGAACGGTTCAACCTTGACGATATGTGCGACCATGGCGCCTCTCAGTGTCGTCGGCAACAAGCTAGAATGAAGCGCACCGCTGCCGCGGGCGACTGGCGCAATTCTATCGATCCCATCGCTGTTCGCCAAGCTCGCGGGTAGCGATGAAGCTCGCGCCGGAAACTCAACTCGCCTGACTGATCACGTCTTTGAACAGAAGCTCGCGATCGCGCGAAAAATGCTTGATGAGCGGCAATGCCGCAGCGCCGACGGCTCGGGCGTCCGCGCCGATTGTGCCTAAAGCGAATTCGACATTGCTCAATCCGCGGCGGTCAAGTCGGCGGAAAATCTGCGCCGTTCGGGTCGTCAAACGGTCGCGTACGGCTGCTGGCATCGCTCCGTCGATCACGATCGCCTCGAAATCGATGACCGAAATTGCGGCGACGGACGCGTACGCTAGAGCCGAAGCCGCGTCCTCGATCCAGCTCTCGAGTTGCGGTCCGAAATCGGCCCAGTTGTCGGGCGTCGCCCAAATCGAGGAAGCGTCGATGCGTGCGCTTTCGAGCCGGCGTTCGAGTTGACAGATGGAGGCGCACGCGATGAGTTGCGGCGGAACGCCGCCTTCGGTTTTGGTCACGACGGGCATCGATCCGAGTGCGCCGGCGTTGCCGGTGCGCCCCGGATGCAACGCTCCGTCGAGCACCAATCCGCCGCCAACGAACGCGCCGAGGAAGAAATAGAGGAAATCACGATAGCGCCAACCGCGCCCAAAAAAGAATTCAGCCGCGCAGGCGGCGGTCGCGTCGTTGCTCAGGGTCACCGGATAGGGGGACACCGCAGCGATTTCCCGTTCGACATCAAAGTCTCGCCAGGCGCCCATGGCGCCGCGTGGCGCCCCGATTTCGGCCTCCCAGTTCCAAAGCTGGTACGGTGCGGCCGCGCCCAGGCCGGCGATCCGCGACTTCTGCGTTGCGCTCAGCGAATCGATGAGCGGGGGTAGAGAGCTTTGTACGAAATCGAGGATCATCGCGGGCGTGGGAAACGCATAGGTGTGATGCTCGCGCTGCCGAATGGTGCCGCAAAAGTCGATCAGCACGAGATCACAACTGCGCCGACCAATCTTGAGTCCAAAGGAATAAGCGCCTTCCGGGTCGAGCGACATCGGAATCGTCGGCTGCCCGACACGGCCGCGGAGCGGGGCTTCCCGCTTCAGAAGCCCGTCCGCTTGAAGTCGATTCATAATTCCGGACGTCGACTGCACCGACAAACCTGTCAATTTCGCTACTTCGATCTTCGACAATGGACCGAAGCGGCGCACCAAGGAGAGCAGCAGTCGCTCATTGTAGACGCGCATGCCCGCCTGATCCGCTCCGCTGGCGTCGGCGCTGGAAGTTGGCGCCAGATGCCAGGATTCCGGCGAGCCGACGCCCTCAAACGCCCGGAGCGCGCGCGGACTGGCGCCAGTCACCTTCATCCTCCGCCCCTAAGTTGTTACAAATACCACGGCTTCCAAACATTGTGCCGATACGGTTGGCTGTCAAGAATTATTCAATCCGGTGTAATTATCCTTGAACTCTTGTCGAAAAGTTTGGCCCTATAACGCTACGTCGGCGCAATACCTGTTGCAGGGCTCAAGAGCACGAAACGTCTTTTGAGTCCGCGGGCGAATTCGACGCCGCCGCTAAGACCTTCTAGGGAGGAAATCCGTGTTCAAAATTTCCAGAATATTGACGTGCGTCGCCGCTCGGCGCTCTATCCGTCGCAATGATCGGCGCGCCTGCGCAAGCCGATACGCTGGTCGGGCTCGTCACCAAGACCAACACCAACCCCTTCTTCGTAAAGATGAAGGAAGGCTTCGAGGCGAAAGCCAAGGAACTCGGCGTCAAGACGCAGGCTTACGCTGGCAAATTCGACGGCGACAACGACGGAGAGGTGGCCGCGATCGAGGCGCTGATCGCCGCTGGCGCCAAGGGCATCCTGCTGGTGCCGAGCGATTCGGTCGCGATCGTGCCGACTGTCGAAAAGGCGCGCAAGGCCGGCATTATCGTGATCACGCTCGACACGCCGCTTGATCCGGTCACTGCAGCCGACGCCAATTTCGCCACCGACAACTTCAAGGCCGGCGAACTGATCGGTCAATGGGCGAAGGCGACACTGGGCGACAAGGCGAAGACCGCCAAGATCGCCACGCTCGATCTGGCGGCCAACGAGCCGACGGTCGATTATCTGCGCCACAACGGATTCCTCACCGGCTTCGGCATCCCGGTCAAGGATCCAAAGCACTACGCCATGAGCGACAGCCCACAGATTGTCGGTTCCGACGTGACGCAGGGTTCGGACGAGGGAGGCCGCAAGGCGATGGAGAACATCCTGCAGAAGACCGATCACATCGACGTCGTCTACGCGATCAACGAGCCGGCGGCTGACGGCGGCTATGCGGCCCTCAAAGCCGCCGGCAAAGAGAAGGGCGTGCTGATCGTCGCGGTCGACGGCGGTTGCGGCGGCATCAAGAGCATCAAGGAAGGCATCATCGGCGCGACTTCGCAGCAGTATCCGCTGCTGATGGCGGCGGACGGCGTGCAGGCAATCGTCGACTATGTCAAGACCAGGCAAGAAGCCCGTCAGCATTGACACTGGCGAGAAGCTGGTCACCGATCATCCGGTTCCGGGCGTTCCCTCGATCAACTCCGACGAGGGCATGAAACTGTGCTGGGGTTGATTTCGTCCGCAGTTGAGGGCTTAATCGTCCAAAGGGTTTAGAAGGGCTTTGAGAGTCGGCGCTCGCGGGCACGCCAATGGGCGCCGATCTCATAAGACGGAACATTTCGGGAAACGAACGAGGAAGCCATGAGCGAAGCGTCGCAGAGCGGACGGCCTGCGCCTCAGGAGTTCGAGAAGGTTCTGACGGCGGCCTCGACTGCGCAGGCCTCGTTCGAGGAGGAGCGGCTGTCGCCCGCCAAGCGCCTCCAACGTTTCCTGCATCTTTATCCGACCACTGTTCCCTTTGTCGTCCTAGTGCTGGGTCTTCTGCTCGGCATGACTGTGAATTATTCGCACTTCGTAACCGGCAGCAATTTGTCGACTGTGCTGACCCAGGTGACGATCATCGGCATTCTCGGCATCGCGCAGACGCTGGTCATCCTGACAGCGGGCATCGATCTTTCGGTCGGCGTCATCATGGTGATTTCATCGGTCGTGATGGGGCGACTGGCTGTCGTCGATGGCGTGCCGATTTTCATCGCCTTTCCGCTCGGCCTGCTCTGCGGCCTAGCGTTTGGCTGGCTCAACGGCGCGCTCGTCACGCGGATGCAGATGCCACCGTTCATCGTCACCCTGGGCACTCTGAGCATCATCGGCGCCCTCAACACCTTCTATTCGCAGAGCGAAACGATCCGCATGCAGGATCTCGCGGCCAAGGCGCCGTTTTTGCAGGTGATGGGCATTCCCTTTCAAATCGGGAGCGCGCGCATCATTTTGGGCAGCTTTCTTTTGATCCTCATAGCAATCATCTTCTGGTACGTACTGAACCGAACCGCCTATGGCCGTCATGTCTACGCGACCGGCGACGATCCGGAGGCCGCGCGCCTGGCGGGCATCAATACCGATCGGATATTGCTGAGCGTCTATGTTCTGGCGGGGCTCATCTCCGCTATTGCCGGGTGGACATTGATCGGGCGAATTGGGGCGATCAGCCCAACGGCGGGCGGGAACGCCAACCTCGACAGCATCACGGCGGTCGTGATCGGCGGCACGAGTCTGTTCGGCGGCCGAGGTTCGATCGTTGGAACTTTGATCGGGGCGCTGATCGTCGGCGTCTTCCGGTCGGCGGTTTCGCTCGCGGGCCTTGACGTGCTTTGGCAAGAATTCGCCATTGGCGTGCTGATCATCGTCGCGGTCGCTCTCGACCAATGGATCCGGAGGGTCTCCAAGTGAGTGTTGAGCCCATCCTCGTTGCGCGTTCGCTGGTCAAGCGTTATGGCCGCGTTACCGCGCTCGACCATTCGGATTTCGATCTCTATCCGAACGAGATCCTTGCCGTGATCGGTGACAACGGCGCCGGGAAGTCGACCTTGATCAAGGCGATTTGCGGCGCCGTTATTCCGAACTCTGGCGAGATCACGCTCGGTGGCGAGGTTGTTAACTTCAAATCCCCGATCGAAGCGCGCGAGGCGGGCATCGAGACGGTCTATCAAAACCTCGCCTTGTCGCCCGCGCTCTCGATCGCTGACAACATGTTCCTGGGGCGGGAAATTCGCTCGAAAGGGCCGCTCGGGCAGTGGTTCCGCGCCCTCGACCGCGGCGCAATGCAAAAATTTGCCCGTGACAAGCTCAATGAGCTCGGCCTATTGACGATCCAGAACATCAATCAGCCAGTCGAGACGTTGTCGGGCGGCCAGCGCCAGGGCGTCGCGGTCGCTCGCGCCGCGGCTTTTGCGAAGCGCCTCGTGATCATGGATGAACCCACTGCCGCGCTCGGCGTGAAAGAATCTCGCCGCGTCCTGGAGTTGATCCTGGACGTGAAGAAGAGAGGCCTCCCCATCATCCTGATCTCGCACAACATGCCGCATGTTTTCGAGGTCGCCGACCGTATCCACATCCACCGTCTCGGCCGCCGCCTAACCGTCGTCGATCCGAAACAGGTCACGATGTCGGACGCCGTCGCGATGATGACGGGCGCCATGGCGCCGCCGACGGACGCTCAGGCGGCCTGACGCCATCTTCGCGTTCGCAAATAAAACTGCGATTTGCAGCGGCGGTACGCGCGCGACTGACTCTGGCCTCGCGACGACCGTTTTCGCGATCAGTCGTCATAGCACGTAAAATCTGGGAGGTGTGCGCATGCGCTATCGACCGCTCGGCCGAACCGGCCAATTCGTTTCCGAAATCTGCCTCGGCGCCATGACTTTCAGTGGCGGCAGTGGTTTCTGGCGCGCGATCGGCTCGCTCGACCAGTCGGCCTCGACGGCGCTCGTCGGGCGCGCGATTCAAGCGGGCGTCAATTTCATCGACACCGCGAACGTCTATTCCGAAGGCCAGTCCGAGGTGCAACTGGGACAGGCGCTACGCGACCTCGGCGTCAACCGCGAGGACGTCGTCATCGCCACCAAGGTGCGCGGGCGGATGGGGCCGGGGCCGAACGCCGTCGGCCTCTCCAGGGGCCACATCATGGATCAGATCGCCGCCAGCCTGAAGCGCCTCGGCCTCGACCATGTGGATCTCTATCAGATTCATGGTTTCGACCCCGTGACGCCGCTCGAGGAGACCTTGCGGGCTCTCGACGACTGCGTGGCCCGCGGCCTCGTGCGCACCATCGGCTGCTCGAACCTCGCCGCCTGGCAGATCATGAAGGCGCTGGCGATCTCCGACAAACGCGGCTTCGCGCGCTTCGAGACCGTACAGGCCTATTACTCGATCGCAGGCCGTGAACTCGAGCGTGAAATTCTGCCGTTGGTCGAAGACCAAGGTCTCGGAGTAATGGTGTGGAGCCCGCTCGCTGGCGGCTTCCTGTCGGGCAAGTTCGCCCGAAACCAGCGCGGCGACAACGATTCCCGGCGCACGGTTTTCGACTTCCCCCCGGTCGACAAGGAAAGCGCCTACGACATCATCGACGCGATGGCCCCGATCGCCAAGGCGCATGACGCCTCGGTGGCGCGCGTCGCGCTCGCATGGCTCTTGCAGCGCAAGGGGGTGATGAGCGTGATCATCGGCGCAAAGACCGTGCAGCAACTCGATGACAATCTCGCTGCTGCAGATCTGACTTTGAGCACGGAGGAGATCGCGACTCTCGACAAGGTCAGCGCGCTTCGACCCGAATATCCGGGCTGGATGCTGGCGCGGCAGGCCGAGGGCCGCGTTCCGGGGGCGAAGGGATAGCCAGTCCGCTCTCCCGAGACCGGGAAGAATGGATTCATCGTAGGAGGCCGTGGTGCGCAAAGTGAAGTGGGGTGTGCTGGGCGTCGCCAAAATCGCCGTCGAGAAGGTCATCCCGGCGATGCAGCGTGGCGAGATCTCGCAAATCGCGGCGATCGCCTCGCGCGACCTCGCCAAGGCGCGCGCGGCCGCCGATATGCTCGGCATCGCGCGGGCTTACGGATCCTACGAAGAGATGCTCGCCGACCCCGAGGTCGAAGCCGTCTACAATCCGCTGCCCAACGAGTTGCACGTTCCCTGGTCGGTCCGCGCTCTCGACGCCGGCAAGCACGTGCTGTGCGAGAAGCCGATCGCGCTTAGCGCCGAAGAGGCGCGCGCGCTGATCGCGGCGCGGGCGCGTTCGGGCAGGATTGTGGCGGAAGCTTTCATGGTGCGGTTCCATCCGCAGTGGCGACGTGCGCGAGAGCTCGTCGCGGCGGGTTCGATCGGCGCGGTGAGCGCGATCCAAACCTTCTTTTCCTACCGCCTGCTCGATCCGGCCAATGTGCGCAATCGGCCGCCCGGTGGCGGCGGACTCTATGACATCGGCTGCTATGCCGTCCTGACGGCGCGGTATGTTTTCGGCGCCGAGCCGACGCGAGTCGTGTCGACGATGGACCGCGACCCGAATTTTCGGACGGACCGGCTCGTCAGCGCGATCGTCGAATTTCCTGGGGGTCGCCATCTGACTTTCAGCGCCGCGACACAGCTCTCTGGGCATCAGCGGGTGACGATTGTCGGCGAAGCGGGGCGGATCGAGATCGCTATTCCGTTCAATGCGCCTCCCGATCGGCCGACAAAGATCGTCATTGATACCGGCGCCGATCTCGACGGCCGCGGCATGCGTGTTGAGGAATTCGCCGCCTGCGATCAATATACGTTGCAGGGCGACGCCTTTTCCCGCGCCGTGCTCGAGCAGGCTCCGTTCGAGTATCCGATCGAGGACGCCATCGCGAACATGCGCGTCATCGACGCCCTGTTTCGCTCGGCGCAAGAGGGATCATGGGAGGCGCCGTAGACGGGAGCGGCAAGCGCTCGAGCGACGCCATGATGACGAAACTCGGCGCGCGACCGGTCCTCCTCGTCGATCTCGACGGAACGCTGACGGACCCGGCCAAGGGCATTATCGGGTGCTTTCGCTTTGCCCTCGAAGCGCTCGGACGAACCCCGCCGCCGGCGGCCGATCTGACCTGGATCATCGGACCGCCGTTGCGCCAATCCCTCGCGGAAATGCTGGGTGGGACTGGAGATCCGGAGGAGGCGTTGGGCGTCTATCGTCGGCGCTATTCGTCCGAAGGCCTCTTCGAGGCTGTCGTCTACGACGGTGTTCGGGAAGCGTTGGCGGAGCTGAATGCGAGAGGGACGCGGCTGTTTCTCTGCACGGCCAAGCCGGTCGTCTACGCGGACCGGATCCTGCGTCACTTTGATCTCGATCGCTATTTCGAGGACGTATGTGGGGCGGAGCTCGACGGCCGCTACGAGGATAAGGGCGACCTGATCGTCCATATTCTTGACAGCCGAGGACTCGACGCCGGCGATTGCTGCATGTGGGGCGATCGCAGGCATGACGTCATCGCCGCGCGCCGGCGCGCCATCCCGACCATCGGCGCGCTTTGGGGCTATGGCGGCGAGCAAGAGCTTCGCGAGGCGGGCGCGGCGGCGTTGTGCGCGGCGCCATTGGAGGTTCCCGGGGTCCTGGCGGCGCTTCTCTTCGGCGAATCCCCGCGACAAGAGGCCCTATGACCGATTCCGCGTCGCAGTCCCTTCCCGATCCGCGACCAACCGCGCCCGCGCCGACGCCTCCGCGCGCCGAGGCGCGCCCGTCGCAGCTGCGCGCCCACGGCCTCGCCTGGAGTGACGACTATGCGTGGATACGGGCCGCGAACTGGCGCGAGGTCTTGCGCGATCCGAGTCTGTTGCCAGAAGACATCCGCGCGCTGCTGGAGGCGGAAAACGCTTACGCCGACGCGCTGCTCGCCCCGACGCTGACGCTGCAGACGCAGCTGGTCGGCGAGATGCGCGCGCGGCTCAAGGAGGACGACAGCGAGCCGCCGCAGGTCGACGGTCCCTGGGCCTATTATTGGCGATTTCGCCGCGGCGGGCAGCATCGCGTCTATTGCCGGAGGCCGCGCGAGGGCGGCGAGGAGACGGTGCTGATCGACGGCGACGCGCGCGCTCGAGGACTGGCGTACTTCCAGCTCGCCGCCGCGCGTCATTCGCCTGACCACGCCAGGTTCGCCTGGAGTTCCGACGATCTCGGCTCGGAGATGCATGTCATCGCCGTCAGGGACGTGGAGCGCGGGCAGGACCTCGCCGACCGCGTCGGCGGCGCGACCGGCGACATCGTCTGGACGCGCGATTCGAAGGCGTTTCTCTATGTCGAGCAGGACGAGAACCATCGACCGTGTCGGGTGAGGCTGCATCGGCTCGGAACCGCGCAGGGCGAAGACGCCGAGATTTTCAGCGAGCGCGACCCGGGGTGGTTTATCGGGATCGAGCCGACCCGGCTCGGCCGCTCGGCCGTGATCTCGGTGCACGGCCATGATGCTTCGGAAGCGCGGATCGTCGATCTCGACGCGCCGACCGCGCCGCCGCGGTTGATCGCGCCTCGACGGCCGGGATTTCGCTACGAGGTCATGGACCACGGAGATTGCCTCTATATCCGCACCAATTCGGGAGCGCGCGATTTCAAGATCGTTGTCGCGCCCGGCGAGGCGCCGCAGGAATCCAACTGGCGCGATCGCGTCGCCCATCGCGACGGGCGCTTCATCGCCGACGCGACGCTGTTCAAGGACTGGCTCGTGCTGCTGATGCGCGAGAACAGCCGTCCGCGCCTGGTCGTCCACGACTTGAGGAGCGGCGAAGCGCACGACATCGCGTTCGAGGAGGAGACTTACGCTCTCAAATTTGAGCCGGTGTTCGAGTTCGACGCGCGAACGATCCGTTTCAGCGTTTCGTCGATGAACCGCCCGCAGGAGACTTACGATTACGACGTCGCCGAGCGGCGGCGGACGCTGATCAAGACGCAGACGATTCCCGGCGGTTTCGACCCTGCGTCCTACGTCACGCGTCTGCTCTTCGCGCCCGCCGGGGACGGCGAGAGCGTCCCGGTGTCGGTGCTGCACAAGCGCGGGCTCGCGCTCGACGGCTCGGCGCCGCTGTTGCTCTATGGCTATGGCGCTTACGGTTACGCGGTCGAGGCGGGTTTCTCGACTAATCGCTTTTCGCTCGTCGATCGCGGCTTCGTCTGCGCCATCGCTCACGTGCGCGGCGGCACGGACAAGGGCTGGGGCTGGTACGAGGACGGCAAGGTCGACAAGAAGGCGAACACTTTCAGCGATTTCCTCGCCGCCGCGCGGCATCTGATCGCCGAGGGCTACAGCGGGGCGGGGCGGATCGTCGCCCAGGGCGGCAGCGCCGGCGGCATGCTGATGGGCGCGGTCGCCAACCTCGCCCCGGAGCTGTTCGCCGGGATCGTCGCCGACGTGCCGTTCGTCGACGTGCTGGCGACGATGCTCGACGCCGACCTGCCGCTGACGCCGCCCGAATGGCTGGAATGGGGCGATCCGATCCATGACCGGGCCGCGTTCGAGACCATCCGCTCGTATAGCCCTTATGACAACGTTCGGCCGCAGCGCTACCCGCCGATCCTGGCGCTCGCGGGCTTGACCGACCCGCGCGTGACCTATTGGGAGCCCGCCAAATGGGTCGCCCGCCTGCGCGCGACCATGACAGGCGGCGGGCCGATCCTGCTGCGCACCGCGATGGAGGCGGGCCACGCCGGCCAGCCCGGACGGTTCGACCGGCTGGAGGACGTCGCCCGCAACTGCGCCTTCGCGATCGCCTGCGTCAGCGGCGGATTGGACTGGGCGGCGATGTAAGGGGTTGTTTCATGGGAAACAGAAAACCCGTATCTCACTCGCTATAATAGGCGCGCGCCGAAAGCCGATCCGGCCAATGGCGCCGCGCCGACGCCTGGGCGGCGCCAACCCGAAGCAGACATGGCGCCGAAACGGCATTGATGTGAACTTAGCGGAATAGCCGCCCATCGCCGTTTTGAGCCTTTTCAAGGGCTTGACGGTCTGCATGACGATTCCTTGCGTGGGCGCCTTTTGGGGGCAGTTAAACCGGGTTGAACACGTAGTTTTGCGCCCGACGCGTCGAACAGGCTGCGTCGTCTGCGCCGTCGCCGCCGCGCACGAGTTGCCGGTCACGCGGTTCATGGTCGAAAGCATGGTAGCATGGATTGTTCTTTTCCGAAATGATTTGTTCGAGGGAAGGGAGTTTTTTTCAACGCGTTCCGTCGGTTCGACCGCGGCCGCGACGCGTCATGATGAAACTGGGATCAGGCGCCCCTGATCGCCGCGCGAGCCAAGAGCGCGGTCAAGCCGAGATGCAGAACGACGGCAGGCCAAAGGAGGACGCCCGCGAAGCCGCCGACAAATCCGACATAGGCGAGATAGAGGGTAACGGCGGCGCTATAGATCAGCATGCCTATGAGCGGCGGACCCGGCCAGCAGGCGACGCCCAATGCGATCAGCGCGATGCCGGCCACGCGGGCCACTGGCGTCGCGACGCCGGCGAGTTCCTCGCCCAGCAACAAACGCCCAACCAGCGACGGGACAAGCAGCAACGCGAGTCCGGTCGCCCCTTCGCCGATCGCCGCGAGAGTGAGGGCCAGTTTCGACATCCTACGGAAACGAGCGTTTCCGTCTCGCGGACGGTTGGACCGGACCCGTCACTGTTTCGCTTCCGACGACTGATCCGGACCGAGTTCGAAGGTCAGCCTGTCGATCTTGCCGGTGAATTTGAACGGCGCGTCATAATGATACTCCAGGGCCGCGACCGGGGTGCGGGTGTCCAGTCCAACATCGAAGGTCTCGTCTTCCGGGAAAGTGATCGGAGTCGAGTGCTCCATGGTGTTTCTGGCGGCTTCCTTGCCGTCCACGGTCAAGACGCCTGCGCCGCCCTTGCCGAGACCCGGGCCCTCCGGCGTCCATTGGAACACGATCGTGTGCCTTCCCGGCTCCAGCTCGGGCCCTTCCCACATGGTGCGCTTGAGGTCGAGCAGGTTGTAGAGAAACACCACACGGCCTCGATCGAAACCGGCTTCGCCCTTGCTGAGGAACAGGCCATAGCCGCCGAAGCGCCCGCCCTGGGTCACGATCATGCCTTCGGCGCCGCCGTCGGGAATTTGGACTTCGGCGGTGATCGTGTAGGCCCGGTTGAGGATGCTCGGCGCGCCGCTCGCTGGCACGCCGACGAGTTCGCCGGAATAGGTAAAGGTCTTGCGGCCGGCCTTGAGGCTCGGGCGCGGCGTGTTCCAGCGCGCGAGCGACGTGTTGTCGAGCGGAAGCACGTTGTTCCTCTTCGCCTCGGAATAAAAGAGGTCCTGCATTTCCTTGAGCTTGTCCGGCATCGCCTTGGCGAGGTCGTTGGATTCGGTCGGGTCTTCCTTGACGTTGTAGAGCTCCCAGTTGTAGCCGGTGATGACGTCCGGAGGCGTCTTGGTGCTGAGCGCCCAGGGAAGGGTCGCCGGCGTCGTGGCCGCAATCCATCCGTCGTGATAGATGGCGCGATTGCCGAGCATCTCGAAATATTGCGTCGTGCGCCGGGTCGGGGCGTCGGCTCCCGCCTTGTCCCACGTATAGGTCATGCTGACGCCGTCCATCGGGCGCTGCTTGATGCCGTCGATCGTGTCCGGTTGCGGAATGCCGGCCGCGTCGAGGATCGTCGGGGCGATGTCGATGATGTGGTGGAATTGGCGACGGACGGCGCCGACGTCCGTGACGTGGCCGGGCCAGGATATGGCCATGCCCTGCGCCGTCCCGCCAAAGTGCGACGCCACCTGCTTGACCCATTTGAAGGGCGTGTCGAACGCCCACGCCCATGGCGCGGCAAAATGCGGGTAGGTCCGGTCCGATCCCCAGAACGGATACCAGAGAAACTGGTCTTTCACTGGCACCTCGACGCCATTGAAGGTGGTGAACTCGTTCGGCGTGCCGTTCATCATGCCTTCGGCGCTCGCGCCGTTGTCGCCGCTGATATAGATGATCAGGGTGTTGTCGAGTTCGCCGAGATCGTCGACGGCCTGAATGACGCGGCCGATTTCGTGGTCCGTATAGGCGAGATACGCGCCATAGACGTCCGCCTGCCTGACGAACAGCTTCTTCTCGTCCCAGCTCAGCGAGTCCCAAAGGGGCAGTTCCTTCGGCCAATCGGTCAGCTTGGCGTTTTCGGGCATGATCCCAAGCCGCTTCTGATTGGCGAAGATCGTTTCGCGCAGCTTGTTCCAGCCATTGTCGAACAAGTGCATGGCGCTGATCTTTTTGATCCATTCAGGCGTCGGATTGTGCGGCGCGTGGGTCCCCCCGGGAACGTAATAGACGAAGAATGGCTTGTCGGGCGCGATCGCCTTCAGCTGTTTCATGTACTGAATGGCCTCGTCGGCCATGGCGGTCGTCAGGTTCCAGCCGGGATTGCCCTGGAAGGGAAAGATCGGCGTCGTGTTGCGGAAGAGGTTCGGCTGCCATTGGCTCGCGTCTCCGCCGACGAACCCGTAGAAATAGTCGAAGCCCATACCGGTCGGCCATTGGTTGAACGGGCCGGCCTGGGTCGCCTGGAAGGACGGGGTATTGTGGTCCTTGCCAAACCACGCGGTCGCGTAGCCGTTCTCCTTGAGTATCGTGCCGATCGTGCCGTTCGCCTTCAGAATGATGGAGTTGTAGCCCGGAAAGCCGGTGCCGATTTCGTCCACGACTCCGAAGCCGGCGACGTGATGATTTCGCCCCGTGATGAGCGCCGCCCGGGTCGGCGAACACAGCGAGGTCGAGTGGAAGTTGGTGTAGCGCAAGCCCGCGTTGGCGATGCGATCGAGCGCCGGGGTCGGGACGACGCCGCCGAATGTGCTCGGCGCGCTGTAGCCGACGTCATCCGTCATGATGAGCAGCACGTTGGGCGCGCCCTTCGGCGGCACGACGCGCGGCGGCCACCAGGGCGTCGACTCCGAAGCCCGCTCCTTGATCACCCCGCCGAATTTCGGATCGGGCGGCGGAAGTTGCTTGCCGTCGATCGTCGTCGTGGCGCTGGGCGAGCCCAGGACGCCGTTAACCTGCTGAGCGACGCCCTCGGACGAATTGAACGCGAAGGCGACGCCCGACAACGCTACCGCAAAGATTAGACGCGCCACTTTCATTCGATGCCCCGCTTTTCGTCTGCTGAGATGTCGACCTGGACGCGCGTTAGTGACGCATTTCGTCGTAGGTTTCCAGACCTATTCGCCACGCGCTCAATTCGCCGCGCAGCTTCTCCTTGATGTCGGGCCTGGCGAAACTAGCCTCGATCGAAGTGCGCGCGACGTCGCGCAGGACGTCCTCGTTCCACCCGAATGACGTTCGCGCGATCTCGTATTCCCGGGGCAGGTTGGTGCCAAGCAGACTTGGATCGTCGGTATTGATGGACACCCGCACCCCAGCGCGGCGGAGGCGATCGACGGGATGCGCTTCCATGGAAGGATACACCTTCAGGGCGATGTTGGAGGTCGGACACACGCCGAGAGGAATTGCGCGGTCGGCGAGAAGCGCGACCACCGCCTCGTCCTCGATCGCTCTTACGCCGTGATCGATGCGATCCGCTCCGAGGAGTTCGATCGCGTCGCGCACCCCCTCCGGCCCGCTCGACTTGCCCGCGTGGACGGTCCGCTTCAGGCCCGCCGCGCCCGCTTCGCGAAAAGCCTCGGCGAAGCGCGGACCAGTCCGGCCCGCCGCCGCCTCGTTGCCGTCGATCGAAAGGGCGACCACCCGAGGCGTCCGCCACTGCACGAGCTGTTGGACGAGCTCGATCGCCTCGTCCGCCGTCTGGGTGCGCAACAGGCTGACGCAGAGCCCAACCGGCGGGAGTCCGTCCCGTTCGGCCGAGGCAAAACCCTCATCGAGCGCCTCGATCATCGCCTTCGTCCGGCCGCGCCAGGCGCTCCAGTGCGTTGGATTGACGATCACGTCGGCGTAGCCAGTCCCGTCGCTTTGGAGGCGCCCGCAGAAGTCGTAGGCCAGCTGGGCGAGGCGCTCGCGCGTGTTTGCGAGGCCGCACGCCCAATCGAGAAAGTGCAGGAAGTCGGCGAGGCCGCCAAACTGGAAGAGCTTCTCGCGCGGCCGGGGCATGGGAACTCCGACCTCCCCCGCCCACCGCTCGAGCGTCGCCGGCTCGAAACAGCCTTCGAGGTGTACGTGCACTTCCGCCTTGGGCAGGCTGCGCGTAGCGACAGTCGACGTCGAGTGTCCGCGCGTTTCCGGCAATGGCCGCCCTCCCGCTATCGTTCGCCCAGCGGCCCAAAGGTCCCGGCCAGCCCCTGGCACGTTTCGCTGGTTTCGGGGCTTCCGGCAAGGCCTTTATGCTGACAACTGACCACGAACGGGCGCCGGAAGCCGCCCTGCCGCCGGCGATCCGGCGCGTCGCTGGGTCGCACTCCGGCCCGAACGCGCCATGCCCTCCTCATGGCCCCCGTTCGGCCCTTGCGTTGCGGCACGGGGATTGCATCATAGGCGGGCGTCGGACTCCATTGCAGCGGCGGCGATGGCCGCCGGGTCCGACGATCGAGTGTGTTCCAACGCTTTTTCAGGACCGGCGCCCGCATGTCGACGCAGCAGCTTCGTTCCTCGCCCGCTCCGCGCCGGCCGCTTCTCAAAGCCGCCTGCGTCGCGATTGGCGCGCTGGCGCTCGCCGGCTGCAACGGCGCCAAGAACGCCTATGTCGCGCCGCCGCCGCCGAAAGTGGTGGTCGCCCAGCCGCTGCGGCAGCCGGTGACGTCCTATCTCGAATTGACCGGCAACACCGCGCCGTTCAAGGCCGTCGATCTCGTCGCCCGCGTCCAGGGCTTCCTCGAATCGATCGATTACGCGGACGGGGCGGCGGTCAAGGAGGGAGAGCAGCTGTTCGGCATCGAGCGCAGCGTCTACCAGGAGCAGCTCGACCAGGCCAAGGCGACGCTGGCCTCCGACCAGGCGGCGCAGGCCTACAACGAATCCGAATACCAGCGCCAGGCCTCGCTCGCCAGGAATGATTTCGCCAGCAAGGCCGCGCTCGAGGACGCCAAAGCCAAGGCCGATCAGGCCGCCGCCGCCGTGCTCGGCGCGCGGGCCAGCATCGAACTTAGCGCCATCAACCTCGGCTATACGCGGGTGGTCGCCCCGTTCGACGGCGTCGTCACCAATCATCTCGTCGATCGCGGCGCGCTGGTCGGCGTTTCCGGACCGACCAAGCTCGCCACCATCATCCAGACCGACCCGCTCTATGTCTATTTCACCATGAGCGAGCCGCAGATTTTGGCGATCCAGCGCAGCCTCGCCAAGGTGGGCGTCAGCCTGCGCACCACGGGCCTCTCCGACGTCCCGGTCGAGATCTCGCTGCAGGGCGAGGAGGGCTATCCGCACAAGGGCCATCTCGACTACGCCTCGCCCCAGGTCGACGCGGCGACCGGCACGCTGACGGCGCGCGCGGTGTTCGACAACAAGGATGGCGCGCTGCTGCCCGGCCTGTTCGTGCGGGTGCGCACGCCGATCGCCAAGCTCGACAACGCGATTCTCGTGCCCGATCCGGCGATCGGAACGAGCCAGGAGGGGCGCTATCTGCTGGTGGTGGGGCCGGACAACGTCGTCCAGCGCAGGATCGTCAAGACGGGCGAGCGCGACGGGCCTTACCGGATCATCGAATCCGGAATCGATCCGGGCGACTGGGTGGTGACCGAGGGCGTCCAGCGCGCAATCCCCGGCGCCAAGGTCGATCCGCAGCAGACGAAGCTCGGCGCGGCGCCCAAAAAAACCGCGGAGCCGAGCGCGGCGGCGAAGCCGGCCGCGTCGGAGCCAGCCAAGTGACCGCGCGGGAGAAACGCTCATGATCTCCCGCTTCTTCATCGACCGGCCGGTCCTCGCCAATGTTCTGGCGCTGTTCTTCGTCGTCATCGGGCTGGTCGCGCTCGTCAACCTGCCGACCGCGCAATATCCCAATGTCGTGCCCCCGACCGTGCAGGTCACGACGCGCTATCCGGGCGCGAGCGCTTCCACGCTGGTCAACACCGTCGCGCTGCCGATCGAGCAGAACGTCAACGGCGTCGAGAACATGCTCTACATGCAGTCGACCAGCGCCAGCGACGGCACCTACAATCTCACCGTCACATTCGCGATCGGCACCAACGCCGACCAGGACGAGATCCTGGTGCAGAACCGGGTCGCGGCCGCCCTCTCCTCCCTTCCCGCCGAAGTGCAGATCCAGGGCGTCACGACCAAGAAGCAATCGACGTCGATCCTCGAATTCGTCGCCCTGAGGTCGCCCGACAGCCGCTTCGACAGCCTGTTCCTCGCCAACTACGCGGTCATCAACGTCCAGAACGAGCTCGAGCGCCTCAACGGCGTGGGCGACGTCTCGGTGCTCGGCGCCGGCCAATACGCCATGCGGGTGTGGCTGGACCCGAACCTCATGCAGGCGCGCGGCCTCACCCCGCAGGATGTGATCGGCGTCATCCAGCAGCAGAGCCAGGAGGTCGCGGCCGGCCAGATCGGCGCGCCGCCCGCGGTGAAGGGACAGGACTTCCAGTACACGCTGAACCTCAACGGCCGACTGAACGACGCGCCCGATTTCGAGAACATCGTCGTCAAGGTCGAGCCCGGCGCCGGCGGACGGATCACCCGGATCCGCGACGTCGGGCGCGTCGAGCTCGGCGCCCAGACCTACAGCGAATCGTTCAATCTCGACGGCCGGCCCGCGGCCGGCATCGCCGTCTCCCTGCTGCCGGAGGCCAACGCGGTCGCCGTCGCCAGCGAAGTCCACGAGAAAATGGAGGAGCTCAAGAGAAGCTTCCCCGAGGGGCTCGAATATATCGTCCCCTACGACACGACGAAATTCGTCAAGGCCGCGATCCGCGAAGTCTACCGCACCCTGATCGAGGCGGGCGTCCTCGTGCTGATCGTCATCCTTGTCTTCCTGCAGGACTGGCGGGCGATGCTGGTGCCCGCGACGACCGTGCCGGTGACCATCATCGGCGCCTTCGCCGCGATGGCGGCGCTCGGCTTTTCGATCAATCTGCCGACGCTGTTCGCCATCGTGCTGGTGATCGGAATCGTGGTCGACGACGCGATCGTGATCGTCGAGGGCGTCGCGCGCCATGTCGAGGACGGCATGTCCGGACGCGACGCGGCGATACGGGCAATGGAGGAGCTGACCGGACCGGTCATCGGCATCACGCTGGTGCTGATGTCGGTGTTCATCCCGGCGGCCTTCCTGCCTGGCCTGACGGGACAGCTGTTTCGCCAGTTCGCGCTCGTGATCGCCGCCACCGCCCTCATCAGCGCGATCAACGCGATGACCCTGAAGCCGACCCAGGCGGCCCTTTGGCTGCGGCCGCCGAAACCGCCCGACCGGCGCAATTTTTTCTATCGCGGCTTCAACAGGGTCTATGACGCGGCGGAGCGGGGTTACATCCGGCTGATGACCGCGATGACCAAGCGGGCGCTGCTGATGGTCGGGCTGGCGCTCGTCCTGGTCGCGTTCGCGCTCTGGTCGCTGACCCGGGTGCCGACCGGATTCCTGCCGACCGAGGATCAGGGCTACATGATCGTCGTCGTGCAACTGCCGGACGGGGCCTCGAAGGAACGCACCGACTCGGTGCTGGCGAAGGTCCACGACCTCGCGGCGAAAGTCCCCGGCGTCGAGCATGTGGTGACGGTGAGCGGCATCTCGATCCTCGACAATCGGGCCAGCCTCGCCAATGCGGGCGTCGCCTTCGTCGTGCTGAAGGACTGGGACGCGCGCCTCACGGAGAAGGGACAGGATCAGGAGTTGATCCAGCGGCGCATCAACGGCGCGCTGCAGTCGATCCCCGAAGCCTTTTCCTTCGCCGTGCTGCCGCCGCCGATCCAGGGCGTCGGCAATGTCGGCGGCTTCACGATGCAGGTCGAGATCCGCAACGGCGATTTCGACTACGATCTGCTGCAAAGCCTCGCCAACACCGTGGTCGCGGACGGCAATGCGCAATCGGGACTTCAGCGGCTGGCCACGACCTTCCGCGCCGGCGCGCCGCAATTCTCGGTCGTGGTCGACAGGATCAAGGCCGAGGCGCTCGGAATCACCGTCGGCCAGGTCTTCTCCGCCCTGTCCGGCTATGTCGGCTCGAACTATGTGACGCAGTTCAACAAGTTCGGCCATGTCTTCCAGATCTACACTCAGGCGGAAGCCGACAAGCGCGCTTCCGTCGACGACATCCGCAATCTCAAGGTCAGGGCCGGCAACGGAACCATGACGCCGATCGGCACGGTCGTCGAGGTCAAGCAGGTGACCGGGCCGCCGCTCATCAGCCTCTACAATCTTTACCCGACCGCGACCGTCGTCGGCTCTCCCGCGCCCGGCTTCAGCTCCGGCCAGGCGCTCGATCTCATGGACCAGGTCGGCGCGCAGGCGCTGCCCAAGGGGACCGGCTTCAATTGGACCGCCATGTCCTTCCAGGAGAAGGCGGTCGGCAGCCAGATCTATTACATCTTCGGCTTCGCAATCCTGATGGTCTATCTCGTCCTGGCCGGGCAATACGAGAGCTGGGTCCTGCCGTTCTCGGTGATCCTCGCCGTGCCGCTGGCGCTGCTGGGAACCGTCGCCGGCCTCAACCTCGAAGGCTCGGACAACAATCTCTACACCCAGATCGGCATCATCCTGCTGATCGCGCTCGGCAGCAAGAACGGCATCCTCATCGTCGAATACGCCCGCCAGCAGCGGGCGCTCGGGCGCGACGTCGTCCACGCGGCGGTGGAGGCGGCGCGGCTGCGCTTCCGCCCGATCGTCATGACGTCCTTCGCCTTCATCCTCGGCGTGCTGCCGCTGGTCCTGGCGTCAGGCGCCGGCGCCGCGGCGCGGCGCTCGATCGGCGTCGCGGTGTTCAGCGGCATGATCGCCTCGACCTGCCTCGTGGTCGTGTTCGTTCCGTCCTTCTACGTGGTGATGCAGAAGATCGACGAACGCCGGCAGCGCCGCTCGGCGCCGGTCGCGCGCCGGCAGCGCCGTGCCGCGGCGCCGGTCGCGCAGCCGGCGCCCGCAGAGGGCCCGGCGCTGCGATAGTCCGCCGGTCGGCGCACGACGCGGCCCGCTGAGGCCCTCACTCGTCCTCGTCGCCGGGCTCAGGCGTCACGCTCTCGCCGGGGATGGCGTAGCCGCCTTTGAACCACCGGTGCAGATCGACGTCGGCGCAGCGGCGCGAGCAGAACGGGTCGTAGCGCTCGTGGCGCGGCTTGCCGCAGATCGGGCAGGCGCGGCTCTTGTGTTGGCGCGCTTTCGGTTCGCCGGGCGGCGTGTTGTCGTTGGCGTTCATCTGAGCAGGTTCGCGACCCATTGCCGGTGAGGATAATAGCCTTCGCCCGCGAGCAGACCGACGGTTTCGGCGAGCGGAAGTCCGACCACATTGGTGTAGGAGCCGACCAGCCGCACCACAAAGGCGCCCGCGAGGCCCTGGATCGCGTAGCCGCCGGCCTTGCCGCGCCATTCGCCGCTGCCGAGATAGGCCTCGATCTCCTCGCGCGACAGCCGCTTGAAGCGGAGCCGCGTCTCCACCAGCCGGCGCCGCAACCCGGCGCCCGGCGTCGCCAGCGCCAGGCCGGTATAGACGCGATGGGAGCGGCCGGACAGCAGGCGCAGGCAGGCCTCCGCCTCGTCGAGGATTTCGCATTTCGGCAGCATCCGCCGTCCGACGGCCACGACCGTATCGGCCGCGAGCGTCAGGCAGGGGCGGGGGTCGGGGAGCTTGAGCGCCAGCTCCGCCGAAGCTCTCGCCTTGTCCGTCGCCAGCCTTTGCGCCAGGGCGCGCGGAGATTCGCCGCGACGCGGCGCTTCGTCGATCTCGGACGGCAGCACCTCGTCGGGGTCGACGCCGATCTGGCCGAGAAGCGCGAGCCTGCGCGGCGAACCCGACGCCAGGACCAGACGCGGACGAGGCTGGGAAGGTGTCACGTCAGAGCCGTCAGCATGGGCCGTCCAACCCCGATCCTCATTCGAATCGGCGATCCTCATTTGAATCGGTAAGTGATCCGGCCCTTGGTGAGGTCGTAGGGAGTCATCTCGACCAGGACCTTGTCGCCCGCCAGCACGCGGATGCGGTTCTTGCGCATCTTGCCCGCGGTATGGGCGATGATCTCGTGGTCGTTCTCCAGTTTGACCCGGAATGTCGCGTTGGGCAGCAACTCGACCACGAATCCCGGAAATTCAAGCAATTCTTCTTTCGACATAGGGCTCCTTGTATTCGCCGCATCCCGGAATGCAAGCGCGGGCCGGACCTGAGCCGTCCGCGGGACCACGCCGCCGGCCGCCGGAAGCGACCGCGCTACCTAGCCCATATCAGCGCGAAATGGAAAGCTGACCCAATGCGCGATGGTCCAGCCCGGCGCGCCGTTGCCTCGCCGAACGGTCCGAACGACCGGGCGTTCTCAGCCATCGGCAGCGATGTCACGCGCGCCCGCCAGCACGAAGGTCTTCCTCCATGCGCGGCGCGACCGGCCCAAGCCCGACGATTGCCTTCCCAACGCGAAAAGCGCTTACTGATTCAAGTGCGACGCCGATGGCGTCCGTCGCGTTCAGCGGCGCGTCAGCGGGGGAGGCGAAAATGACGGTCTCGGGAGTACTGGCCATATTTCTGGTCGGATGCTTGGGTGGCGTCTTGGCCGAGATCGCGCGATGGTACGAGCTGAGAACTTCGGTCGGCTTTCCGGCGTACGCCCGAGAATGGAAATATTGGCTGGCGACGCTTTTCATGATTCTGGCGGGCGGCGCGCTTGCCATCGCTTATGGCGTCGATTCAAAAAACGCCATTCTTGTCGCCAATATCGGTGTGTCGGCGCCATTGATCATCAAGGGGCTGGCGGCGGCCGCGCCAAATTCGACCGGCAGGGGCTTTGCTCCTCGTGCATTCCGACCGTCCCTGAAAACGTTTCTGGCTGGCAGGTAGCCGGCGCTTCACGGAGCCGACAAGACCGTGCTGAAGAGGCCAAGTCTTCTCGACCGAATTGCGCGCAAGGCAAACGCAAACGATTCGGCGCTGGTGTTCTTGGAAAAGAAATATTTGCGAATTTTGAACCGCCGCTACGGTGTGAAGCCCGATGCGGTCAGCCAGGACATCATTGCGAACCTCGCCCGCGGCAATTCCTTGTTGGGAATGCAAGAAGGATTTTCCGAAGCGATTGGGTCCTTGCCGGACAAGCCATTTATTTTCAACGGGTACTGGCGTGAATTGTTGGTTCAATCCCTGGAGGCGCTGCCAAAGGAGACGGGACTGCACGATGCGAGCATTTTCATCGGCGAAGCGCCGGACCCGATCTTCAACGCGGAAGTTCAAGATTATGGCAAGGAACGGTATTTGATCCTTGTCCAGTCGGGGCTGGAGCTGTTTCTCTATCGGATTGCCTGCGTTATCGTCGCCTCGATGCGACTGAGAATCGGCGCGCTGGGTTCCGGGCAGATTGTCCTGGAGCCGGAAATTGACATGGACGCCGCGCGCTCGATCGTCATGAGAAACATCGAGGGCGTGTTTCGCGGTATGCACGAGTGGCCGATCGCTTTGAAATCGGAGGCGGCGCTCGCGCTTGCGGCAAACTACGCCTATGCGCTGCAACAATTTGTCGTCGCGCATGAGCTCGGCCATATCCTGCAATCGGTGCGACCGTTTTCCAACATATCGAAAGGCGAGAGAAAGCCGCCGCTGAAGGTTCGACCAGAACTGACGGATGACTGGAATCAGGAGATCGTGGCGGACGGATTCGCCGCGACGATTTGCCATGAGCTGATCGCGACGGTGACATCGACGGGCGCCATGACGCTGGACCTGGCCGAAACCGTACTGTTTGAGGCGCCCTACATCCTTTTCGTCTTGATGGAGGCCCTAGATAAGGTCGCCGCGTCGAAACGGCTCCGGCGCTGGGAGACTCATCCGCCCGCCGACATGCGACGATCGAAGCTGTTGAGCGTTCAAATCGCCCAAGGGCTGCACAAGGATTTCCAGGACATGGCGGAGGAGCGATCGCAGCACATGCGTCGTCTTGCCGGTCTCGCTCCGACGATCGACCGGGCGTAGGGCGCGAACGGGGTTTGCCGGCCGGGCTTCCGGCCCGTCACCCCGCCCGTTCCAGCTCGCGGTACCGTCTGACCGCCAGCGGAATCGAGGCGAGATAGGCGAGCGTGAGGGCGACGAGAGTCGGCATGGGGAAGATGAAGACGAGCAGCAGCACGGCGGCGACGCCGACCAGCACGACAGCGACATATTCGCGCGGCACCCGGCCAAACGACTTGCCCGAGAAGTGCGGGACGCGGCTCGCCATCAACAGCGCCACCGCGACGACATAGAGGCTTTCGAGGACGGCGACGCGGGGCGTGGAGGCGCTGAGGTCGAAGGCGAGGCGAAGGTAGATCGGCAGAAGTCCGACGATCGCGCCGGCGGGCGCGGGCATGCCGACAAAGAAGTTCTTGCGCCACCCCGGCTGGTCGGGATCCTCGAGCATGACGTTGAAGCGCGCCAGACGCAGGGCGCAGGCCATTGCGAACAGCAGCGCCGCCACCCAGCCGAAGCTCTTGACCGCATGAAGATCGGTCACGAACAGGATGAAGGCCGGCGCGACGCCGAAATCGACGAAATCGGCGAGCGAATCGAGTTCGGCGCCGAAGCGGGACGTGCCCTTGAGCGCGCGTGCGATCCGGCCGTCGAGGCCATCGAGAACAGCGGCGCCGACGACCGCGCTCACCGCCCAGTCGATCGAGCCCTCCATCGCCAGCCGGATCGCGGTCATCCCGAGGCAGAGCGCGACCAGGGTCACGATATTGGGCAGAAGAAGCCTCAACCGCACCGGCCGGAAGCCCCGCGTTCGCGGCGGCGCGGCGGCGCCGGGGAGCGGCGCGGGGGGCGGGAGGGCGCCGTCGTTCACGCGTCAACTCCGCTGAAAATGGCGCGATCTGACCTCGGCGGCGATCTCGGCGATCACGGTCTCGCCGGCGACGGCGCGCGACTCGACGCCGACGACGATCTGCGCCTCATGGGGCAGATAGACGTCGACGCGAGAGCCGAAGCGGATGAGTCCGATGCGCTCGCCCGCGCCGACGTGGGCGCCCTCGTGGGTGAAACAGACGATTCGCCGCGCGACCAGGCCGGCGATCTGAACGACTCCGAAACGTCCCAGGGCCGATTCGATGACGATGCCGTTGCGCTCGTTGTCCTCGCTCGCCTTGTCGAGATCGGCGCTGAGAAACAGGCCGGGGTGATAGACGATCTGCGACACCCGCCCTTCGACCGGCGCGCGATTCACGTGACAGTCGAACACCGACATGAAGATCGACACGCGCTGCATCGGCGCCATCCCGAAGCCGAGCTCGGGCGGCGGCGCGGCCAAGCCGGCGAAGCTGATGGTTCCGTCCGCGGGAGCAATGACGAGATCGCCGCGCAGCGGCGTCACCCGCGCCGGATCGCGAAAGAAATACGCGCACCACAACGTCGCGACGAGGCCGATCCAGCCGAGCGGCGACCACATCCACCACAGGATCAGAGTCGCGACAATGAACCCGGCGACGAACAGATAGCCCTCCGGATGGATCGGCGCGAGCTGACGGCGAAGCGAACTGGCGACGCTCATTTATGCGATGCTCATTGTTGCGATGCTCGACAAAAGGAGAGGCGCACTCTTGGCGCAAATCGCGTCCGATGTCACGGCGCCGGCTGCGAGGCCGCGACGTCGGGGATGTCGAGATCGTCCTCCACGCGGGTCCGCCGCAGCGACGCACCGCCGACGTCGATGGCTTCGCCCGCCCGGCGCAACGTCTCCTCGGCCGCGTCGACCTCCCTTTGGCGATTCCACAGCGCCGCGTAGATCCCGCCGCGCGCCAGGAGCGCTTCATGAGCGCCGCGCTCGGCGATGACGCCCTGGTCGAGCACCAGAATCTCGTCGGCGTTCACGACCGTGGACAGGCGATGCGCGATGACGAGGGTGGTGCGGCCGCGCGAGACGCGCTCGAGCGCCGACTGGATTTCCCGCTCGGTGAAACTGTCGAGCGCCGACGTCGCTTCGTCGAGCACGAGAATCGGCGGCGCCTTGAGCATCGTGCGCGCGATCGCGACCCGCTGCTTTTCCCCGCCCGAGAGCTTGAGCCCGCGCTCGCCGACCTGCGCGTTGTAGCCCTGGGGCAGCGTTTCGATGAAGGCGTCGATCTGCGCGTTCACCGCCGCCTCCCTCACTTCGGCGTCGCTGGCGCCGTCCCGGCCGTAGCGGATGTTGTAGACGATCGAGTCGTTGAAGAGGACGGTGTCCTGCGGCACCATGCCGATGGCCGCGCGCAGCGAACTCTGGGTGACGGCGCGGATGTCTTGTCCGTCGATCAGAATACGGCCCGATGTCGGCTCGTAGAAGCGGAACAGCAGCCGCGAGATCGTCGACTTGCCCGCGCCCGACGGCCCGACGATGGCGATCGTGTGGCCCGCCGGCGCGTCGAAGGATATGCCGCGCAGGATCGGCCGGGCGGCGTCATAGGCGAATTCGACGTTCTCGAACCGGACCGCGCCCGCGGTCACTTTCAGCGGCGTCGCGCCGGGAGCGTCCTCGATTTCGGGATTTTGCTCGAGGATCGAGAACATCGCCTCGATGTCGACGATCGCCTGCTTGACGTCGCGATAGACCATGCCCATGAAATTGAGCGGCTGGTAGAGTTGCAGCATGATGAGGTTGACAAGCACGAAGTCGCCGACGGTCTTCTTGCCGCCCCTGATTTCGGCCACGCACATGATGAGCACGACGACCAGGCCGATGGTGAAAATGACCGCCTGACCTGCATTGAGCACCGCCAGCGATACGTAAGTGCGCACGCTCATGCGTTCATAGCGCGCCATCGCCTTGTCGTAGCGCGCGGCCTCGCGGCGTTCGGCGCCGAAGTATTTCACCGTCTCGAAATTGAGCAGACTGTCGATCGCCTTGGTGTTGGCGTCGGTGTCGCTCTCATTCATCGAGCGGCGAATGCCGATCCGCCAATTGGTGGCGATCGTGGTGTAGATCAGGTAGAGGGCGACCGTTGCGCTGATCGCCGCGACGTAACGCCAGTCGAACGAGATCAGCATTACCGCGACAATCAACGCGAACTCGACGATCGTTGGAACGGCGACCAGCATCGACGTGCGAATGATCGTTTCAATGGCGTTGCGGCCGCGTTCGAGTATGCGCGTCAGTCCTCCGGTCTTGCGCTCGAGATGAAAACGCAACGATAGACGGTGCAGGTGATCGAAGACTTCGATCGCCAGCCGCCGAACCGCGTTCATCGCGACGGCGGCAAACAAGGCGTCGCGGCCTTGCTGCGTCAGCGCCATCAGGATCCGCAGCGCTCCGTAAATGACGGTCAGCGACGCCACGCCGATCAGGACGTGAGGGAGCGGGACGGCGTCGAGCCCCAGCTTTCCCGCCACCGCATCGGTCGCCCATTTGTAGGAATAGGGAATGGCGACCGTGATCAGCTTTGACAGAAGCATCAGCGCGACGGCGAGGAAAACGCGCAACTTGAGATCGGCCCGATCCCTCGGCCAGATGTAGGGCCACAATAGGCGGACGGTTCCCGTCAGCGTTGCGCGCCCGTCGGCGTTGGCGCGCGCCGCGACGAATGTCGACGTTTTGTGATGGTGCATTGGAACTCGCGGGCCGCCGGTCAAGTGGTGTTGCCTCGGATATAGTCGCTTTGGCGGCTTATGACATCATCAGCCCGCAATCTCCCTCTTCGAACCCGTCGCCCCGTCAAGCAGCGCCGACCACGAAGACAATCGGCGCCGTCGAATAGCGCAATAGCCAACCTGCCCTGGCGCAAAGTTAGGTCAGATCGCGATCTTCCGACTCGACGGACGGGGAAAATGAAATCGACGCGATGCTGATTCGCGGAGTCTTTACGGTCACGTAAGCGCGATTTTGTCAAGAGAAGAAATCACCTTTTTTGTGTACATGCAACGTCAGTCCTGGGGCGCACGTTGAGTATTCGAGCGATGTCGTCAGGCGCCGTAGTTGAAAACGGCGCACTTTTTCTTGTGCCATGTTTTCTTTTGGATTATAGGGTGATTTGTCCAAGTCGCCACTTGGCGGCGAAATAGACATGAAGCTCGTCGTGGTCGGACGAGCAGGATGGCCTTGGCGCAGATTGGCGCCAGGCGGTCTTCTGAGACTTGCTTTTGGAGTAATGACAACTATGGCCGAATCCACTAACCACGTTGAACTCGCCGCGGAAATCGTCTCGGCTTATGTGTCGAACAATTCCGTACCGTCAAGCGAGCTCCCGGCGCTTCTCAGCGACGTTCACGCCGCGATCGTGCGCGTCGCCACAGGCGCGCAGCCCGTCGTCGTCGAGGCGGCGAAGCCGGCGGTTCCGCCGAAGAAGTCGATTACCAGCGATTACATCATCTGCCTGGAAGACGGCCGCAAATTCAAGTCGTTGAAGCGGCATCTGCGGACCCAATACAATCTTTCCCCGGAAGAGTACCGGGAGAAGTGGGGTCTTCCGTCCGATTACCCGATGGTGGCGCCGGCCTACGCCAAGGCGCGTTCGGCTTTGGCCAAACAGATGGGCCTGGGTCAGCAGCGTCGTCGCCGGAAGTAAGGCGGGCCCCGAAGTCTTACGGCCGTTCGTCCGCGCGGGCATTCGACCTGCGCGGCTTCTGTGGCCATCAGGTCCGATTCCGAGTTTGCGGGCTCGTTCGGCCCTGTCGGCGCGGAAGCTTCGCGGTCCGGACGCTTTGACCCGCGGGTCTCTACTTTGTTCCGAACATCCGATCGCCGGCGTCGCCCAGTCCAGGGACAATATAGCCGTGGTCGTTTAGCCGTTCGTCGATCGCGGCGGTCCAGATTTGGACGTCCGGGTGGGCCTTGGTCAGCCGCTCTATACCCTCTGGCGCGGCCAGGAGGCAGACGAACCGGATGTCCTTCACGCCCCGCTGCTTGAGGCGATCGATGGCCGCGACGGCGGAATTGGCGGTGGCGAGCATCGGATCCATCACGACCACGAGCCGGTCGGCGACGTCCAAAGGCGCCTTGAAATAATATTCGACCGCCTCCAGCGTCTGAGGATCGCGATAAAGCCCGATGTGGGCGACGCGCGCGCTCGGGACCAGATTGAGCATGCCGTCGAGAAACCCGACGCCGGCGCGTAAGATCGGCGCGAACACGAGTTTCTTGCCCGAGATCGTGGGCTGGAGCGTTTTGGCCAGCGGCGTTTCGACCTCGACCAGCTCCAGCGGCAGATCGCGGGTCACCTCGTACGCCAGCAGCATGCCGATCTCGTTCAGGAGCTGCCGGAAGCCCTTGGTCGACACCGTCTTGTCGCGCATCAGCGTCAATTTGTGCTGCACCAGGGGGTGGCTGACGACGTGAACGTTCGACATGGGCTGAACTCCTGACCTCGCGATCGTCCCCTAATTGTAGACGAAGCCGCGCCGGGCCGGGTCCGGACGCGCGGTCCATCCCCAGTTTTGTGGGGAACGCTCCAGCGCGGCGGCCCCAGCGTCAATCCCGCGGTCCAACGCTATTGACGGGGGCGAGACGAGGATGTCAGGTGGCAAGCCCATGGCTTCCTCGACGTCGCGCCCGATCAGCCGCAACTGGTCTCTGCCGAATATCCTGACCTATGCTCGGGTCACGGCGGTCCCCCTCGTCGCCGGCTTCCTGTTCTGGCCCGGCGAGCCTTGGGCGCGGTGGACGGCGCTGGCGATCTTCATAGCCGCCGGGGTCACCGATTTTTTCGACGGCTATCTCGCCCGGGCGTGGTCGCAGCAGTCCTCGCTCGGGCGGATGCTGGATCCGATCGCCGACAAGCTTCTCGTGTCCTCGGCCATCCTGATGCTGGCCGCGAACCAGACGATCGCCGGCGCGACGCTGTGGGCCGCGCTCGTCATTTTGTGCCGTGAAATTCTCGTCTCGGGCTTACGCGAATATCTGGCCGAGCTCCGGGTCCCCGTGCCGGTAACCGCGGTCGCCAAGTGGAAAACCACGGTCCAGCTCGTCGCGCTGGGATTCCTGATCGCGGGACCGGCGGGGGAAGCCGTCATGCCAGGCTCAATTCAGACCGGGATCGTCCTGTTGTGGATCGCCGCGATCCTCACGCTCTACACTGGCTGGGACTATATGAAGGCCAGCTACGACCACGTCGGAGGCGACTAAGGCTCGAGATGAAAGCGGTCTATTTCGCCTGGGTGCGCGAACGCGTCGGCAAGGGCGAGGAAGAGCTTGACCCGCCATCGACCGTGAAGACGGTCGGCGACCTCATGACCTGGCTGTCGCAGCGGGGCGACGGCTACGCCCATGCCTTCGACAAGCCGTCCAGCGTGCGCGCGGCTCTCGATAGGGTGCACGCGCGGCGCGAGGCGGCGATTGCCGGCGTGAAGGAAGTCGCGTTCTTTCCGCCGATGACAGGCGGCTGATCCGATGGCGACGATCCGCGTGCAGCGCGAGGACTTTGACGCTGGCGCCGAGGCGGAAGCGCTCGCGCGCGGGCGCACCGACGTCGGCGCGGTGGTGAGTTTCGTCGGCTATTGCCGCGACGAAGGCGGGCGGCTCGCCGCGCTCGAGCTCGAACATTATCCCGGCATGGCCGAGGAGGAGATCGCCCGCGTGGCCCGCTTGGCCGAAGGCCGATGGCCGTTGATGGGCGTGACCGTGATCCACCGCACCGGACGCATCGCGCCGGGCGAGCGGATCGTCATGGCCGCGGTGTCGGCCGCGCATCGCGCCGCCGCGTTCGAAGCGGCCGAGATGCTGATGGATTTTCTCAAGACGCGGGCGCCGATATGGAAACGGACCATGCGCCCGGATGGGAGCGTCGAAGGTTGGGTCGAAGCCAAGGACGAAGACGACCAGTCGGCGGCGCGGTGGACCGCCGCCGACCGATCGTGAGGCGTCAGGTCTTGGCGACGACCGCGTGGTAGACCCACAGCACCACGACAGCGCCGATGGCCGCGATGATGATGCTCCAAATGTTCAAGCCGGTGACGCCGTGGAACCCAATAAGCCTGGCGAGAACGCCGCCGACGAACGCGCCGACGATCCCAAGCGCGATGTCCATTGTGAGGCCCGAACCCGACTTGTTGACGATCTTGCTTGCGATGAAGCCGGCGATCAAACCTAAAATGATCCAGCTGAGTATGCCCATGTCCAAGCCTCCTGCGGGCTGCCCCCCAAAGACGAACCGCTGCGTCGCATCCGCGGCGCACAGCTGCAAGGGTACGGCCTGACAGGATTGTTGCGGTATGGACGAGGAAAACGCAAGACGATAAACTGCGACGTTCCTCTTCGCCGGGCTGCGCCGGGCATCCGCCCGGAGGCGCGAGGGAGGACGCGGGTCGGTTTCACCTAGGAGGACGCAGTCATGGGAATGTTTGACGACGCTTTGAAGAACGCGGTGCCCGGCGGCAATCTGGCGACGCCGATCGCGGTCGCGGCCGGCGCCCTCATTCTCGGTAAGATTTTTGGCGGGAGCTCCGCGCCGGCGCAAGCCCCGGCCGCGCCGACGCCATCGGTCGCGCCCCCGTCAACAGGGGCCCCTGCTGGCAGCCTGATCGGCGGCCTCAGCGATCTGATCGGCAAGCTCGCCGCCGGCGGCGCGGCGCCGCAGGTCAATTCCTGGGTCGGCAGCGGGGCGAACCAGCCCATCCAGCCCGGTCAGCTCGGGTCGGCGCTCGGCCAGGATGTGATCAGCGAACTGTCGGCGCGCACCGGCATGAGCAAGGAGGAGATGCTCAACCAGTTGGCGCTCGTGCTGCCACAGCTGATCAACCATTTGACCCCCAAGGGGCGCGTGCCCACGGCGGGCGAACTCGACAGTTAGATTTGGCTTTCGCCGAGCGCGGTCCGCGCGCTCGGCGGGAATTGCTCTTGGCCTCATTCGGCGGCGTGACGCGGCGCCAAATCGACTTTGCCGAGCGCCTGAGCCAGGTCCTCGATCAGATCGTCGGGGTCCTCGAGGCCGACCGACAGCCTGAGCAACCCAGGCCCGATGCCGAGCGCCGCCCGCTGCTCCGGCTTCAGGCGCTGATGGGTCGTCGTTTCCGGGTGGGTGATGAGGCTCTTGGCGTCGCCCAGATTGTTCGAGATGCCGATGATCGACAGCGCATTGGCCATGCGGAACGCTCCGGCCTTGCCGCCAGCGACCTCGAATGCGAGCAGCGTGCCTCCGCCGCTCATCTGACGATTGGCGAGTTCAGCCTGCGGGTGGTCCGCGCGACCGGGATAGAGCGTGCGAACGACCGCAGAATGTCGGCTGAGGAAGTCCGCGATCCGTTCGGCCGAGCGCGTCTGCGCCGCGACCCGCACGGGCAGCGTCTCCAGCGACTTCAGCAACGTCCAGGCGTTGAACGGCGACAGGCATGGACCGGTCTGGCGCAGGAAATTGTGGATATGGTCGGCGATGAATTTCTCGCTCGCCAGAATGACTCCGCCGAGCACGCGGCCTTGACCGTCGATGTGCTTTGTCGCCGAATAGACGACGCAGTCCGCGCCGAGCTTCAGCGGTCGCTGGAGCAGGGGCGTGGCGAACACGTTGTCGACGACGAGGGTCGCGCCGCTGGCGTGCACGATTTCGGCGACGCCGGCGATGTCGACGATCTCCAGGGTCGGATTTGTCGGCGACTCCACGAACGCCGTCTTGGTGTTGGGACGCACCGCCGCGCGCCAGGCGTCGAGATCCGTCCCCTCGACCAGCGTCGAGGCGACGCCGAATCGCGGCAGCAACTCCTCGACGACATAGAGGCACGAGCCGAACAGCGCCCTTGCGGCGACGACATGGTCGCCCGCCTTGACCTGGCCCATCAATGCGGCGGTCACGGCCGCCATGCCGCTCGCGGTGGCGCGCGCGGCCTCGGCGCCCTCGAGCAGCGCCATGCGGCGCTCGAACATCGCCACGGTCGGATTGGCGAAGCGCGAATAGATGTACCCGGGGTCGTCGCCCTTGAAGCGCGCCTCGGCGATCTCCATCGTATCGTAGAGATAGCCTTGGGTCAGGAACAGGGCTTCGGACGTCTCCTCGAACCGCGAGCGCAGCGAGCCGCCATGAATGAGTTGGGTGGCGGGCCGGAGCGTCGCCGGGTCGCGTGATTTGCGGGGGGTCGTCATGCTCTACAGTCCTCTACAGGCGCCATGCGCCGAGGGCTTGCAGACGAGGCCGGATGACGAAGCAGCCCCGATCTTTTAGCCCAATGTTTAACGTGGCGGCAAGCCGACCGGCTCAAATGACCACGATCGTAAAGCGATAGACCCGCGATTGTCCCTGCGTCAAGGCCGGCTCGTCGACCAACCGCCAGCCGGCGACGGTGCATCGCCTCATCCTCATCCGGCTGGGACCGGCGGAGATGCGCCGCTCCGTCGCGGTCGAGGGCGCGTTGGTCGATCCGCCGATGGATGGTCCGCTGAGCGCCGGGCGTGCACTGCGCCTTCACCCGACAGTCCTTGCAGGCGGACGCCCCAGATGTAGAGCCGTAGCCTGTCGCCCGGCCGGAAGCCGGGACAGCCGGTCGCGGCGGCGACGCTGCGCTCGAAATCGAGCTCGCTCAGGTCGAGGCTGTCGAGGAACGCGTCCAGCGCTCGCACCAGGGCGGCGGGCGCGATGTCGTCTTCGATGCTCGACGGACGTAGACTGACCCGAGCGCGGTCCGGACCTTCGATGACGCTTGCTGGATGTTCTCCCGCCCGCCGCACAACAGCTTGATTCTACGGGTCTTCGGTCCCGGCGCCCGGTCCGTTCCCGACGGTCAGCGCGTCAGCACGAGGTGGGTCGCCAGCTCCGTTGGGACCGCCTCCGTCACCCGATAGCCAAGGCCTGGCAGGTCAATGCCTGCGAACAGGGATTCCCCACGGCCCAGAACGACGGGCGACAGCGCCAGGTGCAACTCGTCGATCGCTCCTGCGAGCAGGTACTGGCGGATCGTCGAAACTCCGCCGCCGATCTTCACGTCCAGGTCGCCCGCGGCGGCCTTGGCCTGGGCGAGCGCCGCCTCGATCCCGTCGGTGACGAAATGGAAGGTCGTCCCGCCCTCCATCACGATTGGCGCCCGGGCGTGGTGGGTGAGGATGAAGGTCGGCGCGTGATACGGGGGATTGTCGCCCCACCAGCCCTTCCACGCGTCGTCCGGCCATTCGCCGCGGATCGGGCCGAACATATTGCGGCCGAGGATGAAGGCGCCGAAGCCTTCCGCCGCGGCGCGGGCGAAGCGATCGTCAGTCCCGCCGTCTTGCCCCAACATCGATCGAAAGGTCCGGGTCGGGTAGAACCAATTGTGCAACTCCCCGCCCCGTTTGCCGAGCGGATGCTCCAGGCTCTGGTCCGGGCCGGCCCCGAAGCCGTCGATGGACACTCCAAAAGCCGCTACGCGCACCTTGCCCATGGGGCCTCCGTCTGATTGTGAACTGCAATCGGTTGAGTTCTACCAGTCTGGGAGGCGGCCGCGAAGGCGACGAAGGACGGACGATCTGGCGCAGGGCCGCGGCGAGCCGTCGAGCCTCAAAGAGCGCATGGCGCAGGTCCGCCGCCCAGCCTCATGCGAGTCCGCAAGCCAATGTGTCGACCCGCTTCGCCAGGGCTTGGCTTGAAGCACGCGTGGGATGAGTTTCTGCACAGCCTGATGGGGCCGCCCGCGCCGTCCGGCGCTCGAACGTCCAAGCCTTTCAGCCAAGAGCGCGCCGGTTCCGGACCGCGGCCAAGTTTCGATGGAACGGCTTTGCCGCCAAAATGTCAGTTTTCGCTTGGCGAGGCGCCACATCATCGTATATGAGCCACGGGTGGCGCGGCGCCGAGAGGCCCCGCGCCGCGAGTTTTTCTGGCGGGACGGCGCCGCCGCCCGCCGCGAGACGAGACCGGAACGAAAAACGACAAGAATGACCAACCCGTTCGAATTCATCCAGCAGGTGCGCGCGGAAGCCTCCAAGGTGGTCTGGCCGACGCGGCGCGAGACCCTCGTCACCACCGGACTCGTTCTGCTCCTGGTCGTGTTCGCGAGCGTGTTCTTCGTCGTCGTCGATCAGGTGCTGCGCGAATTTGTTTCGCTGGCGCTCGGATTCGGCCGCGGCGGCTGAGGTCGTCCTTGCGAGCATCGAGCGCTCCAACGGATGGGCGCCGCCACAGGTTCAATTTGGAACGCTGATATGAGCATGCGCTGGTACATCGTCCACGCCTATTCGAACTTCGAGAAGAAGGTCGCCGAATCGATCCGCGAGCAGGCGCATCAGCGCGGTCTGGAGAGCAAGTTCGAGGAAATCCTGGTGCCGACCGAACAGGTCGTCGAGGTGCGCCGCGGGCGCAAGATCAATTCCGAGCGGAAGTTCTTTCCCGGCTACGTCCTGGTCAAATGCGACCTGACCGACGAGGTCTACCACCTCATCAAGAACACCCCCAAGGTGACCGGCTTCCTGGGCGCCGACAAAAAGCCGATGCCGATCCCCGATCTCGAGGCCGATCGCATCAAGGGACAGGTCGCCGATGGCGTCGAGCGGCCGAAAGCGGCGATCCGCTTCGAAATTGGCGAAAACGTGCGGGTGGCGGACGGGCCCTTCGCCTCCTTCAACGGCGTCGTCGAGGAAGTCGACGAATCGCGTTCGCGCGTCAAGGTCGCGGTGTCGATCTTCGGCCGCGCCACGCCGGTCGATCTCGAGTTCGGCCAGGTCGAGAAGGTCTGAGCCGCCGAGGCGTCGGCCTCACTCGCCCGATGAATTGCAGAAAAATGGACAGCCGGCCGCGCGGTTCGGGACGCGATCCTCATAAATCGCTTCTGTACATAGCACTAAGTTATTGATTGAATTGATCTCATGACCCTGAAGAAACGTCGCGTCTCGAAGCGCGGGGGGAGTCGCGGCGGCGGCGTTCGGCGGCTTGAAGAGTGTAACATCCGCCGCTGTCGAGCCGAAATAGCCGCGGACGGAGACGCAGGCGTCGCCGTCGCCTTCGTATCGGCCGCGCGGGAGGGCAGACCATGGATTGCTTGCGTCGAAAAGGCTGGGAAGTCCCCTCGAGTTCTGGCGACGCCCGAAGCGCTTTTCCTCGATCGGCGCGCGTTTCTCGCCGGCCTGGGAGCGAGCGCCGCCCTGGTCGCCGGCTCCGGCCGGGCGCGGGCGGACGACGCCGACCCGTCGCTCCCGCTCTATCCCGCCACGCGCAATCCGGCCTTCACCCTCGACCGCGACGTGACGCCGGAAAAATACAACCTCAACTACAACAACTTCTACGAGTTCGGCACGAGCAAGCATCTCGACGCCGGCGCGCTGAAGACGCGTCCGTGGACGGTCAAGCTCGACGGCATGGTCGAGAACCAGCGGACGGTCGACATCGATACGTTGATCAGGACGATGGGACTCGAGGAGCGTCTCTATCGCCATCGCTGCGTCGAGGCCTGGTCGATGGCGATACCCTGGACCGGCTTTCCGCTGCGAAAGCTGGTCGATTTCGCGCGGCCGCTGTCGTCCGCCAAGTATGTCCGGTTCGAGACCTTCCTCGACAAGACAATGGCGCCTGGGCAAAAATCCTTCATGCCCTGGCCTTATGTCGAGGGATTGACGATGGCCGAGGCCGCCAACGATCTCGCCTTCGTCGCCACCGGCGCCTACGGCAAGCCGCTGGCCAAGGTTCAGGGCGCGCCGATCCGATTGGCGACGCCGTGGAAATACGGGTTCAAGTCGATCAAATCGATCGTCAGGATTTCGTTCGTCGATCAGCGGCCGCAGACCTTCTGGGAGACGCTCGGGCCGGACGAATACGGCTTCTGGGCCAACGTCAATCCCGACGTGGCCCATCCGCGCTGGAGTCAGGCGCGCGAGACTTTCCTCAACGACGGCCAACAGCGCCCGACGCTGCTGTTCAACGGCTACGGCGAGCAGGTGGCGAGCCTCTACAAGGGGCTGGAGAAAGAGCCTCTGTACATGTGAGGCGCCGGCCCGGCGCGTTGATCGCCAAGGGCTATCATGCTATGAGGAACGCGCGCGCGCAGGCGCGGCGCACGGGGCGCCAGCGCCGGCAGCGCCGGAGGAAAACGCCCATGGCCATGCTGGTCGCGGTTTACAAGACGCCGAAGAATATCGAGGCGTTCAACGCCCATTATTTCGCCAAGCATGTGCCGATCGCCAAGTCCATTCCGGGCTTGCGGGCCTATAAGGTGAGCGACGGCGCCGTCGGTCTGCCGGTCGATCCAGGCGGCGTACATCTCGTCGCGCTGCTGGAATTCGACAGCGTCGAAGCGATCAAGACGGCGCTCGCCTCGCCCCAGGGGCAGGCGACGGCCGGCGACCTCGCCAATTTCGCCGACGGCGGGGTCGACCTGATGGTGTTCAACACCAAGAGCGTCTAGGGCGCGCGGGCGGCGGACGGGGCGGGCCGAGGCCCGCCTCACTCGATAGTCCGCGCTCGATCGCGCTCCAAACCCCGCGACCGTCGAAGCGCCTGGCTTCAGTAGCGCCAGCGCTGCGCCGACGAGATCAGAAAATCGCGAAAGGCCTGCACGCGGGCGACATTCTTCAGTTCCTCGGGATAGACCAGGAAACAGTCCATTTCGGGCATGTCGGCTTGCGGCAGCAGGCGGACCAGACCCGACTCCGGCTGGACGCAATAGTCCGGGAGAACGGCGATGCCGACCCCGTGCTCCACCGCGCGCGTCATCGCTCCGAGATTGTTGACGGAAATCTGCGGCGTGCGCGGATTCTTCGGGTCGCGCCCGACCCTCAGGAGCGAGTTGAGATCGTAAAGGAAATGCGTGGCGGTCGACGTTCCAAAAGCGACCAGATGATGGGCGTCGAGATCCTCGACGCTTCGCGGCTGGGGGTGTTTCTTGAGATAGTCCGCCGACGCGTAGGCGTGGAAATGCACGGTGAACAGCCGGCGGCGGATCAGATCCGGCTGTATCGGCTCGCGCAGGCGCAGCGCGACGTCCGCCTCGCGCATGCCGAGGTCGAGATCGGCGTCCGACAGCAGCAATTGCAGCTTGACCTCGGGGTAGAGTTCGACGAACTCGCCCAGGCGCGGCGCCAGCCAGTTCGCGCCCAGCCCGAGCGTCGTCGTGACGCGCAGTTCGCCGTGCGGCTTCTCCCGGTTGTCGATCAGGCGCGAGCGCACCGCGTCGAGTTTGAGGACCACGTCGCGGACGGCGCTCAGCAGCATGTCGCCCTGCTCGGTCAGGATCAGGCCGCGCGCGTGGCGGTGAAACAGCGGCGCGCCGAGATCGGCCTCCAGCGCCCCGACCTGACGGCTGACCGCCGACTGGCTCAATCCCAATGTCTCGCCGGCGTGGGTGAACGACCCGGCGTCGGCGGCCGCCTGAAAAATGCGCAACTTGTCCCAGTCCATCGACGTTTCCTCGGGGCCGGCGCCGGATTATGGCTTCGCCGCGGATCGCGGCGGCGTTTGGCGCGCGGTCAATTCTATTCGGCGGCCTCTTGCTGTCGCGCCGGCTCCTGCGCCGCCAGCCAGCGCTCGGCCTCGAGAGCGGCCATGCAGCCGAGCCCGGCCGCGGTCACCGCCTGGCGGAAGACGTCGTCGGCGACGTCGCCGGCGGCGAACACGCCCTCGATGCTGGTCGCCGTCGAGCCGGGCGTCGTCTGAACGTATCCATTCGGTTTCAAGGCGAGCTGTCCGCGCACGAGGTCGGTCGCCGGCGCGTGTCCGATGGCGACGAACACGCCGTCGAACGGCAAATCCTCGATCGCGCCGGTGACGACGTCCTTGATCCTCAAACCGCGGACGCCGCGCGGGCTTTCCGCGCCCAAAATCGCCTCGACCGTGCTGTTCCAGCGAACCCCGACATTCGGCCGGCCGGCCAGCCGCTCGGTCAGGATCTTCTCCGCGCGGAACGAGTCGCGACGGTGCAGGACCGTGACCTTGGCGGCGATGTTGGACAGATACAGCGCCTCCTCGACCGCGGAATTGCCGCCGCCGACCACGGCGACCGACTTGCCGCGAAAGAAAAATCCGTCGCAGGTCGCGCAGGCCGACAGGCCGAAGCCCTTGAACTGGTCCTCGTCCGGCAGGCCCAGCCATTTGGCCTTGGCGCCCGTCGCCAGGATGATCGCGTCGGCGGCGATCGTGCGGCCGCTGTCGCAGCGGACCACGAACGGGCGGCTCTTCAGGTCGAGCCCCACGACATATTCGCTCTCGACGCGCGCGCCCACGTGCTCGGCCTGCGCCTGCATCTGCTCCATCAGCCACGGCCCCTGGATCGTCTCGGCGAAACCGGGATAGTTCTCGACGTCGGTCGTGATCATCAGCTGGCCGCCCGCTTCGAACCCGGACAGCAGCAGCGGCTTCAGCAGCGCGCGGGCGGCGTAGATGGCCGCGGTGTAGCCGGCCGGCCCGGAGCCGATGATGACGACGCGCTCGCGCGTGATTTCCGACGAAGTCAAATCGACCCCCTGTTGCGCTGGCTTCGGCGGCGGCGAGCCGCGGCCGAGGGTTTCGGGTTTTACGCCTTTATATGGGGCGCGCGATTGAGCTACAACGGCGGCGGCGCTCTCAGCGCCCAGGAATTGTCGTCATCCCCCTAGTCCCAAGGAGACATCGATGCTGGTCCTTCGCTCGGCGGGCGCCTCGCCGTTCGTTCGCAAGGTGCGGATCGCCGCATCCGTGCTCGGTCTGGAAGGCCGGATCGAAATTTCCCCCGCCGACACCAACGACCCGAAGGATCCGCTGAGGGCGCAGAACCCGCTCGGCAAGATCCCGGCCTTGGTTCTGGAGAACGGCGAGGTCCTGTTCGACAGCGCCGTCATCGCCGAATATCTCGACTGGCTGGCCGGCGGAGGAAAGGTCATCCCGAGCGAGCCGCAGGCGCGCTTCCGCGCGCTCACCCTGCAAGCGCTCGGCGACGGAATTGCCGAAGCCGCGGTGCTGCAACGCTATGAAGTCCTGTTCCGCGAACCCCAGGAGCGCTCGCAGAAATGGGTCGCCTATCAGGCCGACAAGATCGCGCGCAGCCTTCGCGCCGCGGAAGCCGCGCCGCCGGCCGCCTTCGGCGATATCGGGTCGATCGCGCTCGCCGCGGCGCTCGGCTATCTCGATCTGCGGTTCGAGGGGGCCTGGCGCAAAGACCACCCGCGCCTCGTCAAATGGCTCGACGCTTTCGCCGCCGCGACCCCGAGTTTCGAGGCCACGCGCTTTCAGGGCTGATCCGGGAAATCGCTCCCGCGGGCGGCCAGACTCAGATGGCGCTCATCCTCCCCCGCTGCTTTGCGGGGGAGGGGGACCGCCCGGAGGGCGGTGGAGGGGGCCAGCGCCAAACCGATCATGAGAGCGCCCAAGGAAACCATCGCCGACGCCCGGCGCCTTCGCCGCGATCTGTCGCCGCCGGAAGCGCGATTGTGGAGCCGATTGCGCAAGCGCGCCTCGGGGATGCCGGTCTTTCGCCGTCAGCATCCGATCGGACCCACCGTGCTCGATTTTTATTGCGCGAAAGCTCGGCTCGCGGTCGAGACCCCGCCACCGCGCTGCAGCGCGGTCCCGCCTCCCCCGCTTCGCAGGGGAGGATCGCGGCGAGACGGCGGGCGGCGGTCATTGTTCGGGGACTCCGGCCTTGCGCAGGCCATCGAAAATAGGCTCGAGCTGGGCCAGATACGTCGGGTCGTCGCTCAGCGCCGTCCAGTCGACGCGGGCGCGAGAGACGGTGAAGGACGGGTTGATCGCGATACCGGCTTTGACCGAGGAATGCGCTTCGTCGAGTCGGCCAAGCTGCGCGAGGGCGAGGGCCAGCTGAAAATACGCTCTAGGATAGTTTGGGTTCGCCTCGATCGCACGTCGACACCACGCTGCCGCCTGCTCCCAACTCCCCAGAAGGTTCTTCGCCAGGCCCACGTGAGTCATCCAGACGAAAGCCGTCGTATCGCGCGGGCTGAGGCGCAGGGCCTCGGCAATGTGAGCCTCTGTTTCTTCGGCGCGACCCATATTTATCTTGCCAAATGCGATAGCGCCTTCGGCTCTCGCGAGATTTCGATCCAGCGCCAACGCGTGTTCGCATTTGGCAATGCCCTCAGCAGCACGCTTCGTCCATATGTAGACAAGTCCTAGCCACATATGGCCAACGGCGTGGTCCGGGACCGACGACAGGGCTTTGGTCAACTTTGCTTCGGCCGCAGCAAAGGACGCCACGGGATCGGTCACAAAGGAATTCACGCCCTCGATCGCCTCCGCGCCCGCCACTCCAATCAGCGCGTCGACATTGTCGGGATCGGCGATGAGCGCGCGATCGAAAAAGTTGCGCGCTCGCACCATATTATGAGGGGTCAGACCCTTGGAGAACCAAGCCAAACCCTGAAAATAAAGGTCCATCGAGTTGGGGGTGGGCATTCGCTCGGCGCGCCGGGCCTCGGCGGCGATGAGTTCTGTGTTCAGCGCGCCCGCTAGGCGGGCGACGATTTCGTCCTGCATGTCGAACAGGTCGGCGAGGGGCTTGTCGAACCGCTCGGCCCAGAGGTGACTGCCCGTTTCGGCGTCGATGAGCTGCACGTTGACGCGCATGCGGTTTCCGCCGCGCTGAACGCTGCCTTCGAGAACGTAGCGGACGTTCAATTCGCGCCCGATGGCCTTCACGTCGACCGGCTTGCCTTTGTAGGTGAACGCCGTGTTGCGGGCGATCACGATCGCGCCCCGTATGCGCGAGAGGTCGGTCGTCAGGCTCTCCGTGACCCCGTCGACGAAAGGCTCCTGCTCCTCGCCGCCGCCGATATTGGCGAACGGCAGAACGACGATCGAGAGGCGCGGCGGGGCGGATCTTTCCGGCGCTGGGGCCGGCGCGGGCTTCGCCTGCGCCGGCTGGCCGACGTCGAGCGCATAGACCCGGACCGGCTCGGCGATGTTCTTGAGCCGGGTCGGACCGAGATCAGTGACCGCCAGATCGAGCCGCTGCTTGACCTGCCAGTAGGCTTGCTCGGAGAGACAGATCGACCCGGGCTTCGCTACGCCTTCGAGGCGCGCGGCGATATTGACGCCGTCGCCCATCAGGTCGCCGTCAGCCTCCTCGACCACGTCGCCCAGATGAATGCCGACGCGGAACTCGATGCGGCGCTCGGGGGCTAAGCCTGCGTTGCGCTCGACCATGCCGGTCTGCACCTCGATCGCACAGCGCACCGCGTCGACCACGCTGCGGAATTCGATCAGGCTGCCGTCGCCGGTGCGCTTGACGATGCGCCCGTGGTGGACGTCGATGGCCGGATCGAACAGATCGCTCTGCAATCCCCGCAGCCGGGCCAGCGTGCGCTCTTCATCGGCTCCCGCGAGCCGGCTGTAGCCGACCACGTCGGCCACCAGAATCGCTGCGAGTTTGCGGGTTTCGGACATTCAACGCTCGTGGCCCCCGGTTAGAGGCGGCAGGCCCTCGAAAGGGTTCATCACCAAATCCGCGACCGGCCGGAAATGCTTGACGTTGCTCGTAAGGACCGTCAATCCATGGGCCGCGGCCGTCGCGGCGATGACAATGTTGGCGAAGCCGGGATCGTGGCCGGCGCCGCGCGCGGCGTCCCTCATGTTTCCTGCGATATGCGCCGCGCGAACGTCGAATGGCAGGATGCGGTCGCGGTAAAGATGCTCGACCGCGTCCCACCAGTCCTTGAGATTCGCGGCTTTGTGCGCGGCGCCCTCCCGCGCGGCTTTGGCGATTCCGTCGCTGACCTCGGCCGCCGTTACAACCGAGAGATAGAGGCGGCTCGAAGCCAGGTCGAGCCACTCGACGAGAGCGGCCGGACGATCCTTCCTTGTCGGAGCGACGGCGGAAATGACACTCGTGTCGAGAAGATAGTTCATAAATCGGCGTCGCGGCTCGGAGCCGGATCTCGACCGGGAATATCGCCCTTCTCGATCGGCGCGGAGGCGAGCAAACGCCCAAAACTGGGAACGTTCGAGAGGCGCTCCCAGGCCGCCCAGGAAATGACGACAGCCTGCTTGCGCCCATGCCGGGTAATGGCGAATTCCTCGCCTCGCAGCGCGCCATCGACCAGACGCGACAGCGACGCTTTGGCGTCCTTGAGCTGAATGTCCCGCACGGTCGTTTCGCCCTGCATATGACTACTATAGTCACATAACGATCTTTGGCTGCGGAGTCCAGTCGGACCGGCGCGCCCGAGGGACTTGCCGCTTGACGATCCGCCCGTGGTGGACGTCGATCGCCGGATCGATCAGGTTGCTGCGCAATCCCCGCAGGCGAGACAAGGTGCGATCCTTGTCGCCGCAAGCTGTAGCCGACGACGTCGACGGCGAGGATTACGGCGAGGCGGCGGGCGGCGGTCATTGCTCGGGGACCACGGCCTTGCGCAGGCCTTCGAGAATGGGCTCGAGCGGCCATGCGCAGCGGAGAGGAAGCCGGGGAAGGCTTCTCATCCTCCCCCGCTTCTTTGCGGGGGAGGGGGACCGTCCGGAGGGCGGTGGAGGGGGCCAGCGACAATCCGATCAAGAGCGCCCAAGGAAACCATCGCCGACGCCCGGCGCCTTCGCCGCAATCTGTCGCCGCCGGAAGCGCGATTGTCGAGCCGATTGCGCAAGCGCGCGTCGGGATGCCGGTCTTTCGCCGCCGGCATCCGATCGGACCCACCATGCTCGATTTTTATTGCGCGAACGCTCGGCTCGCGGTCGAGACCCCCACCACCGCGCTGCAGCGCGGTCCCCCTCCCCCGCTTCGCAGGGGAGGATCCGCCACGGAGGCGGCGGGTCGCGGTCATGACTCGGGGACCCCGGCCTTGCGCAGGCCATCGATAATCGGGCTCGAGCTGGGCCTGGAACGTCCGATCGTCGGACATTCGCTCCGACCGAGTGGCGCGGGCGCGGGAGACAGTGAAGGTCGGGTTGAGCGCGAGACCGGCCTTGACCGCGGAACGCGCCTCGTCAAGTCGGCCAAGCTGCGCCAGGGCGGTGCCCAACGACAAAATGCTGGAGCGGGAAATTTCGGTTGGCCTCGATCGCCCGCCGAAACCAAGCGGTCGCCTGCTCCCAAATGCCGAGGTGGAGTTCTTCGCCGTGCCCGCGATATCCATCCAGGTGAATGCCAACGTATCGCGCGGACTGAGGCGCAGGGCCTCACCGACGCGAGCCTCTGTTTCTTCGGCGCGACCGATATATATCTTGCCAAGTCCGATCATGGCATGGGCTTGGGCGAGATTTCGATCCAACGCCAGAGCATGCTCACATTGGGCGATGCCGTCCGCAGCGCGCTTGGTGCATATCTCGACAAACCCCAAAAACATATGGCCGCGCGCATGGTCCGGGACCGACGACAAGACCTTGGTTAGTTTCGCTTCGGCGGCAGCGAAGGCCGCGTTGGGATCGGGCACAAAAGACATTGCGCCGTCGCTCATGTCCGTCGCAGCCGATCCAACGAGCGCCTCGACATTGTCGGGATCGGCGGTGAGCGCGCGATCGTAAAAGCTGCGCGCTCGCGCGACATTGACAGGGGTGAAGCCCTTATTGCGCCAAGCCAGACCTTGAGAATAGAGGTCCATCGAGTCGGGGTTCGGAGCCCGTTCCGCGCGTCGCGCCTCGGCGCTTCTCAACTGCGCGTCAAGCGTATTGGCGAGCCGCGCGACGATTTCGTCCTGCATGTCGAAGAGATCGGCGAGGGGCTTGTCGAACCGCTCGGCCCAGAGATGACTGCCTGTTTCGGCGTCGATGAGCTGGACGTTGACCCGCATGCGGTTGCCGCCGCGCTGGACGCTGCCTTCGAGGACATAGCGAACGTTCAGTTCGCGCCCGATCGTCTTCACGTCGAGCGTTTTGGCCTTGTATGTGAACGCCGTGTTGCGGGCGATCACGACCGCGCCTCGTATCCGCGAAAGGTCGGTGGTGAGGCTCTCGGTGACGCCGTCGACGAAATGCTCCTGTTCCGGGTCGCCGCCGATGTTGGCGAACGGCAGAACGACGATCGAGAGCCGTGGTGGGCCGGATTTTGCAGGCGCCGGGGCCAGCGCGGGCTTCGCTTGCGCCGGCGCGCCGCTGTCGAGCGAATAGACCCGGATCGGCTCGGCGATGTTCTTCAGCTCTTTCAGGCCGAGATCGACGAAATGGGCGCCGACCCGGCCTCGGACGTGATCGTAGGCCCCTCCGGAAAGACAAATCCCGCCGGGCTCTGCGATCCCCTCCAGCCGCGCCGCGATATTGACGCCGTCGCCGAGGATGTCGTCGCCCTCGATGAGCACGTCGCCGAGGTTCACGCCGATGCGATAGAGGATGCGTTTTTCCTTCGACGTATCGGCGTTACGCTCGGCCATCATGTTCTGGATCGCAATCGCGCATTCGACGGCCGCGACAATGGAGGGAAACTCCAGCAGCACGCCATCGCCCATCGTTTTGACGAGCCGTCCGCCAAACGACTGTACGATCGGCGTCGCCGCCTCGCGATGCTCCAGCACCGCCCGCGCCGTCCCCGCCTCGTCCTCGCCCATGAGCCGCGAGTAGCCGACCACGTCGGCGGCGAGGATCGCGGCGAGGCGGCGGGCGGCGGTCATTGTTCGGGGACTCCGGCCTTGCGCATGCCGTCGAAAATGCGCGCGGCCCAAGCCAGATACGTCGGGTCGTTGCTAACCGCGGTCCAAGCGGCGCGGGCGCGGGAGATGGAGAAGGCCGGATCGAGGGCAAGACCGGCCTTAACGGCGGAACGCGCCTCGTCAAGGCGATCAAGCTGCGCGAGGGCAGTGGCCAACGCGAAGTGTGAAAGAGGATAATTTCGATTGGACTCGATCGCCCGTCGAAACCATGCGACCGCTTGGTCCGAAAGGCCGAGCAGGTCCTTCGCGATGCCCGCATTGGTCATCCAGACGTAAGCCAGCGAATCGCGTGGACTAAGGCGCAGTGCCTCGCCAATGTGAGCCTCTGTTTCTTCGGCGCAACCGATGAGCAGCTTTCCCATTCCGATAGTGGCATGGGCATGGGCGAGATTTCGATCCAGTTCCAACGCATGTTCGCATTGGGCGATACCCTGAGCAGCGCGCTTGGTCCATATGTTAACTGCTCCTAACAACATATGGCCGCGCGCATGGTCCGGGACCGAGGACAAGGCTTCGATCAATTTCGTTTCGGCCGCCGCGAAGGCCGCGAATGGATCGGTCGAAAAGGCCATTGCGCCTGCGGCCACGTCCACGCGCGCCGATCCAATGAGCGCCTCTACATTGTCGGGATCGGCGGTGAGCGCGCGATCGAAATACGTTCCCGCCCGGGCTACATTTTCAGGGGTCGTAGCCCTGCTGAGGCAAGCCATCCCCTGAAAATAGAGGTCCATCGAGTTCGGGGCCTGGGGTCCGCTCGGCGCGCCGGGCCTCGCTGGCGACGAGTTCGGTGTTCAGGGCGCTTGCCAGGCGCGCGACGAGTTCATCCTGCATGTCGAAGAGATCGGCCAGAGGTTTATCGAACCGCTCGGCCCACAGATGACTGCCCGTTTCGGCGTCGATGAGCTGCACGTTGACGCGCATCCGGTTTCCGCCGCGTTGCACGCTGCCCTCGAGAACATACCGCACATTCAACTCGCGCCCGATCGTCTTCACGTCGAGCGGCTTGCCTTTAAAGGTGAACGCCGTATTGCGGGCGACGACGTAAGCGCCCCGAATGCGCGAAAGATCAGTCGTGAGGCTTTCCGTGACCCCGTCGACGAAATGCTCCTGCTCCGCGCCGCCGCCGATGTTGGCGAAGGGCAGAACGACGATCGAGAGGCGCGGGGGCGTGGATTTTTCGGGCGCCGCGAGCGGCGCGGTCTTCGCCTGCGCCGGCTTGCCGACGTCGAGCGAATAGACCCGGACCGGCTCGGCGATGTTCTTGAGCTGGGTCGGGCCGAGATCGGCAGCGGCGAGATCGAGCCGACCTTTCACTTGCCAGTAGGCTTGCTCGGAAAGGCAGATCGCCCCGGGCTTGGCGATGCCTTCGAGCCGCGCGGCGATATTGACGCCGTCGCCCATCAGGTCGCCGTCGGCCTCCTCGACCACGTCGCCGAGATGGACGCCGATGCGAAATTCGATGCGGCGGTCTTCCGGCAGGCCGGCGTTGCGCTCGACCATGCCGTTCTGCACCTCGATCGCGCAGCGCACCGCGTCGACCACGCTGCGGAACTCGACCAGAGCGCCGTCGCCGGTCCGCTTGACCACGCGCCCGTGATGCACGGCGATGCTCGGGTCGATCAGGTCGCTGCGCAACGCCCGGAGCCGCGCCAGCGTGCGCTCCTCGTCCGCGCCCGCGAGCCGGCTGTAGCCGACCACGTCGGCGGCGAGGATCGCGGCGAGTTTGCGGGTCTCGGGCATGGCGCACCCTCAGACGACACGCAGCATAGCACAAGAGTCGGAAAGGGCGCCCGATCCGTCGCGCAGCGGCGCCGTCGCCGCAAAAAAACAAAATGCGCGAGTATTGGCGCCGCCGGGCCAAGACTGCGAACCATCAATTTCGGTCGCCCGGCGATCAGATTTTGAATAAAACTAAATATTGTCAATATCATACAAGAGTTACTTCATTAACAACTTCATGACTGCCCGATTCCGGAGGCGACGGAGGCCGGCGAGGGCGAAGTCTTCCATGCGGCGGTAAAACGGATCGCAACCCTTTGATATGATTGCAGCGGAGAGGGAAAAGCGGCGGTAAAAGCCCACGCGCCCGCGCCCGCGCGGAGGGTGCGCGCCGGCTTCGGCCTCAATCCGCCGTCGGCAGGCGGCGCATGACGAATTCGATCCGGTCGTCGGCGAGCTCGCGCCAGGATTCGATCTCGGTCATGTAGGCCGCCTTGGGGAAGCGCTCGAACCATTCGCGCGCCTTCTCGCGCGCCTCGCCGCGCGGCAGGCAGAAGGTCTCGCGCCGCCATGGGTCGTCCCTGACGACTCCCGTCCGCGCCTCGCGCCGTCTGGCGACGCGATCGACAATGTCGACGGGCTTCCTGTTCTGGATCGCCATCGGGAGACCTCTGAGGCCCGAGATTAGCGCGATTTCGGCCCGATGGGGAGTCGGGAATCGGGGGACGCTGAGGTTACGGTTACCCCATTTTTGTCGGAGCCGTGCGGAAGGCGGCGGCTCCCGCGTCGGCGTCAGGCTCCGGTCACGCGCGGAAATCGCGCCATCGCCTCGAGGTCGTCGAGGTCCATGCCACGGCGCACGTATTGCCTGGAGGCGTCGCGGAACGGCTGAAAATCCCAGGCGCGGGTTGCGCCCTTGGCCAGCGCCGCATCGATCGGCAGGAACGCCGGGGCCATCTGGTCGGCCATGACGATGAGGATGTTGGGCGCGTTCGCGGTCATCGTTTGATCCGTTTCGTCCGATTAGGCTTTGCGCTCGACACTTGGCGGTCGACTTGCTCGCAGGCTTGCCTGGCGGTTTGCCCTCCGGCCGCTCAGGAGCATTGACCCGCGCCCATTCCTTCTCGATCAAGGGCGCCAGCTTCGGGTCATAGGCGGCGACCGGCCAGAGAAATCTGAACGATTCGGCCGTCGCGCTCGTTTCCGCGCTCGTCAGCCCTACCGCCGCGGTCGCCTGCGCCGCGACCGCGGGCCGAAGCAGGAAATCGATCAGCGCCAGGGCCTCGTCCGGATGCGCCGCGTCATGCGGCTCGGCCAGCGCCACGACGGCAAGCGGCGCGCCTTCCCTGGGTTGAGAATAGCGAATGTCGAGGCCCTCGCCGCCCTCTCGGCTGCGGCGCGAAGCGATCGCCGCCTGCGCCGCGTCGCCGAATGTCAGGCAGACCGCGCCGCCGGCGATGGCCGCGATCGGGTCGCGGGAGACCGGCAGGCGGACGGACTTGCGCGCGCGAATGATGAGATCCGCGGCCGCCTTGATGTCGCGCTCGCGCAGCTTTGCCGGATTGATCCCGAGGAGCCGCCACGCCGCGGTGAAAAGCTTGTCGCGCGCGTCGGGAAGCGCCACGCCGCACGACGCGAGCCTTCGCTCCACGTCCGGAGCGAGCGCGGCGGCCCAGGAATTGGGGGGGGCTCCAAGCAGTTTGGACACTTTGCCGGCGTCGTAGAGCAGCCCCGTCGCGGACCAGCCCCACGCCAGGCCGTAGGCGCCGCCGAGGTCGTAGGCGGCGAGCTTGGCGGCGACAGGCTGGGCGATGAGACGCGCGTTATGAACCTGAGCTTTGTCGATTTTGCGCAGCTGGCCGGCCGCGATTGCGCGGGCGAGGGCCGGCCCCGGCAGAACGACGACGTCGTAAGGCCCCTCCTTCATCATCGCCAGGACGCGTGTCGGGTCGCCATAGGCGTCGTAGGCGACCGCGTAGCCGCTCTCCCGCTCGAAATCGCCGAGCGTCTTGGCGTCGAACGCGCCTGACGGCGCGAGCAGGCGCACGATCTTCGGCGCCGGCGCCGGAGGCGGGGCGAAGGGCGAAGCCGCCGGTTCGAGCGCGTTGGCCGCGAGCGCGATGACGGCGGCGATGAAGGCGGTCATCGTGCCCCCGCCGTCGCCGCCGCCCGGCTCAAACGCGCGAGCGCGGCGTCGAGCGTCGCCTCGCTCTTGGCGAAGCAGAAGCGCACGGCGGTCCGGATCGCGCGTGTTTCATAGAAGGCCGAGATCGGGATCGCCGCGACGCCGTGGGTCTCGACCAGCCAGCGGCAGAACGCCGCGTCGTCGGAATGACCCATGGCGGCGATGTCGATGGCGACGAAATAGGTTCCCGAGCTCGGCAGGACGCTGAACCCGCATTCGGCCAGGCCCTCGCTGAAGCGGTCGCGGCTGCGCTGGAAGCGCGCGCGCATGGAGTGGAAATATTCGTCGTCCTTCATCAGGCCGTAGGCGACCGCGCTCTGCAGGTTGGGCGGGGTGGTGAAGGTGATGAACTGATGCGCGCGGGCAAGCGTCTCCAGGATCGCCGCCGGCGCGCAGACGAAGCCGACCTTCCAGCCGGTCAGCGAAAAGATCTTGCCCGCCGAACCGACCTTCACCGTGCGCTCGCGCATGCCCTCGATCGCCATCATCGAAATATGCTCCAGACCGTCGAACGTCACATGCTCCCAAACCTCGTCGCAGAGCGCGATCGCGTCGTGATCCAGGCAATATCGGGCGATGAGCGTCAGCGCTTCGCGCCCATGCACCACGCCGATCGGGTTGTGCGGATTGTTGACGAGCACGACCTTGGCCCCGCCCGAAAAAGCGGCCGCGAGTTCGGCCTCCTCGATCGCCCAGCGGGGCGGGCGCAGGGTCACGAATCTCGGAATCCCCCCGGCGCGCCGAACCAATGGCAAATAGGCGTCGTACATCGGCTGAAACAGGACGACCTCGTCGCCCGGCTCGATCAGCGCCAACAGGGCTCCGGCCAGCGCCTCGGTCGCTCCAGACGTCACCATTACCTCGGTCTCGGGATCAAGCTCGAGGCCCTGAAACCGCCGGTAGTGCGCGGCGACGGCGCTGCGCAGCTCCGGAAGGCCGAGCATCGGCGGATATTGATTCCAGCCGTTGAGGACCGCCTCGGCCGCCTTGGCGCGCACGTCCTCTGGGCCCGGATCGTCCGGAAAGCCTTGGCCGAGATTGACCGCCTGACGCTCGCGTGCGAGGCGCGACATGGTCTCGAACACGCTGGCGCCGATTTGATCGAAGACCGGATTCATGGTTGGCGAGTTGTAAACGGGTCCAGGCGTGGCGGCGAATTCCGGGTATGCGGGCCGCGCGCCGTCGGGTCAAGCGAATGCGGCCGGGCTCGACCTGGCCGGACAATGATCCTTGGCCGCGATGGCGCGAACTGCGTCTCCGATCGTCCGCTCGGGTCAGATTTGGAGCAAGGACGGCCTGCGGCGTATGGCGATTGCCGGGAGCTTACGCCCTCGGTAGAGGAAGCGGCGGCGCAGACATTGATGAGCATATCTCGATCCATCTTCGGGCGCGCCTACCGGCTGAAGCCGAACCCAGGCCCCGGCCCCGGCCACGTGTCGCAATTGCGAATTGGCGGCGTCGCGTCCGGGCCCAGCCGGCTGTTGCCGCTGCCCTATTCAAGCGGCCTCGGCTATTTTGTCGTGCCGGCGAACGGGACTGCGCTCTCGATAGAGAGCGAGGATTTTCGCGCGAAGCGCTTGGGCTTCCTGCGTTCTCTCTGGGTCCGATTGCGATTGGCGCTCCTGTTCAAGAGGAAGAAATATCTGCGGTTTGAAGAGTTTTCGGTGTTCTCTTTCGGCGTGAAGCCGGAGCGAAAGCGCTTCACCGGGTTCAACCAGCAAATGTCGAATATCGGGTTGGCGCTCGACGGCGATCTGGTCAAAAGCCATCCCGAGCTTCTGGTTGGATGGCCGACGGCCGACCACGACGGGCGAGCCGCGGCGGCTCCCGGCCTGTCGAACGCGGCCGCGATCGTCGTTCATATCTACTACGAGGACACCTGGACCGAAGTCGCCGCGGTGCTGAGGCGGCTCGATATCCAGTTCGATCTGCTCGTCACGACGGTTCCGGATCGCGACCGGTTGGTTCAGACGATCCGGCATGACTTTCCGCATGCGGAAGTGCAGGTGATGGAGAATCGCGGCCGCGACGTACGCCCGTTTCTTGAGCTCCTGGAACAAGGCCGTCTCGACCGCTACCGTTTTGTCTGCAAGATCCACGGGAAGAAATCGAATGACGGCGGCCGCGCGTCCTATATGGGTTCGATTTGGCGGCGACGACTGATGTTCGATCTGCTGGCGGCGCCGGGCATCGCGCGCGCGATTGTCAGCCGTTTCGAAAGCGACGCCATTGTGGGCATGATCGGCCCGCGTTTGTACCGCTTGCCCAATGATTCGATTCCGCTCGATCCCTGGGGCGAGAACCGCGCCACAGTGCTGGAGCTTGCCGAGAAGATGGGCATAGCTCCCGATCGCTTCCGTCTCGACTTCTTCGGCGGAACGATGTTTTGGGTTCGCCCGGAAGCGCTGCGACCCCTGCGGGAGTTGCGCCTTGCCTCCGCCTTTCCCCAAGAGCAGGGCCTGCTCGACGGCGGCCTGGAACACGTGACCGAGCGGTTGTTCGCGGCGGCCGTCGTGGCGGCCGGCTACCAGCTGGCGGACAGCGATGGCCAGAGCGTGTCGGAAGCGTGAGGCTGGCGCGCCTTGGCGCTCCTTACCC
>CAWAIM010000054.1:0-269383 GCA_963781895.1 uncultured Alphaproteobacteria bacterium | reverse complement strand
ATCAAAATGGATCGCATCGCCTGGCCTATCGCGCGCCGGCCGAATAGGGGGGTGGCTTCGGGCCGACGGGCGGACTCGGATCTGCGGCGATAGGCCCCAAAACCGAGGCCCGCCAAGCCGAGAGCGGCCAAGGGCAAGGTTGCGCCAAATAGCGGGCGTTTGCCGACGGCGCGGCGAACCGGCCAAATCGACCCCGTGAGCGGACATTCGCGATCGCACAGAAATCACGACCGCCGCATATCGCCGAGACGCATGGGATTTGACGTGATGGATTGCGGCGACCGCAGGGGTTGCCTGAACCCCTGCGAACCCGGCTGACTGCGACTGGTTGTGCAGCGAAGGCTTATTGCGCCTGCAATAGCGCCGGCTGGGCTTCCTTCATCACCGGCGGCGGGTTCCACTTGCCGGTCAGAGCGTCGCTCTTGGGCGCATAGAGCCGCATGGTGAGGTTGAACGCGCCCTTCGGCGCGGGCAGCCAGTTCGCCTCTTTGTCCGCGCCGGGGCTGGCGTCCTGGAAGTAGAGGTCCAGCGAGCCGTCCGGATTGTATTTGAACGGCATCCAACTGCTGACGGCGAACCGGTTCAGGCTGTTCGCTACCTGATACCCTTGAGCGTCATAGAGCGTGACCGACCAGAAGGCGTTCACCGGCGGCGTCGCGCCCTTGTCGAAATGGAGGACATAATCGCTGCCGCCATCGAGCGGCTTGCCCGTCTCGTCGGCAAGATTGAGCGGGTAGATCGCGTCCTCCGGAAGGTTCGCGCCGAGCCCGAACTGGGTGACGATCGCGCGCTTCAGGTAATAATTGCCGTAAACGCCCATCGTGTCGGTATTCATCGACCAGCCGCTCACGACGCGGGCGAGGCTCGGCACCTTCCAGGCCATCAACTTCAGCGCGTCTTCCGGCGCGGTTTCCAATCCCGCCTTGATGGCGGGATCGACCTTGTCGATATCGAAGCTCTTGCCGGGCTCGATGCCGATCCGCTGCATCAGAGCGAGGATCGGCTGATCGGTGATGTGCGGCGGCTGCGACTTGAGGATTTCGGCGGCATAGGCGAAGAACTTGCCCGCCGGCATGGTGTCGACCGTGATCTTTGGCGGCGTCTTCATGTCGATGCCGGGATCGACGGTTCCGACCACCGGCACAGCGGCTTTGTCCCAGTTCGACAGCGGTGTGATCTTGAGTGCGGCTTGGAGCTTGTTGACCGCGGGGTAGTCCGCCGGTCCGTCGGTCTTGATGCGACCGATGATCCAGACGTAGGGTGTAGGCGCGTCAATGCGAACAACGCCTGCCGGCAGCGAGCCGCTCCAGCCCGGCGGCGTCACGGCAAAATCGCCGGCCTGGGTCCCAGTCGTGCGCCAGCCTGGGGACGCGAAAACGTCGGTCCACATATCGAGCATCGGCAGCAGGTAATAGCGGCCGTGGGTATCGGGCACGGACACGATCACCGGCTCCTTGGTCAGGTCGAGCCAGGCGCTGGAATAGAGCGTGTCGAAATTCGGCCGAACCACCACCTTCATATCTGCGGGCGGATATTCCGGGACGTTCGCGAAAGTATTCATCGGCGTATGAATGCCTTCCGTCTTGACGACGTTGGTGAGCTGCTTGCGCGTCAAGTCCATTGTGATCAGCGAATAAAGATAAAGGTAGGCCTGCACGCCGATGTCATGGGCCTCCTGTTGGCTGATCGCCTCGGCTGCGCTGGCGGCGCCGGGCGCGCCGCAGGCGAGCGCCGCGCCGAGCAGTGCGGGCAGAGCGAAGCGAGCGATCAGAATCGGTATTCCAGGCATGTCGTGCGTTCTCCTTGTGCGGCCCGCGCGGGCCGGGGTCGGTGTCATGCAACAAGACCAACGGAATAGAAAGAGATCGTGACCTCGATAACGGCGACAGCGTCGTGAAGCGGGGCCGGTCGGGGAGAGACGCGCGGCGGCGCGCCCGCCCGGCCGCTTTACGCAACGCCCGCCGGTCGACTAATCTGCCGGCTTTGGAAGCGGCCGAGCGGCCGCGATTCCGTGACCAGCAAGGATGACCCATGACCATCAAAGTCGGCGAACGCCTGCCCAACGCCACGCAGCGCCTGGTGACTCCGGACGGGCCGAAGCCGGTCGAGACGAAGGATTATTTCGCCGGCAAAAAAGTCGTGCTGTTCGGCCTGCCCGGCGCCTTCACCCCGACCTGCCACAAGAACCATCTGCCGGGCTTCATCGTCAACGAAGCCGCCTTCAAGGCCAAGGGCGTCGATAAGATCGCCATGACCTCGGTCAACGACCACCATGTGCTGTCGGCCTGGGAGAGCGCGACCGGGGCCAAGGGCCATGTCGATTTTCTCGCCGACGGCAATGGCGAGTTCGCCAAGGCCCTGGGCCTCGACGTCGATCTGTCGGCCGGCGGCCTGGGCCTGCGCTCGAAGCGCTATGCGATGCTGGTCGAGGACGGCGTGGTGAAGGCGCTCAACATCGAGCCGAACCCCGGCCAGGCCGACCTGTCCAGCGCCGAGCATCTCCTGGCGCAGATGAAATAGGGCCTCATCCGGCCTTCGGGTGCGCCTTCTCCCGCTTAGGGCGTCAAGACGCCCGTCTCTCGAGGTTGCGGGAGAAGGGAAGTCCGGCGCCGCCAAGTCCCTCTCCCGCCGGCAAGCCTGACAAGCCTCTCGCCCGTTCACGCGAGAGGGGTCGGGGCGAGGGCTCAACCCTTGCGTTTGGCCGACGCCGCCGTCTTTGCCGGGCTCTTCGCCGTGTCCTTGGCCTTGGCCGGGCTCTTGGCCGGGCTCTTGGCCTTGGCCGGGCTCTTGGCGGCCGGCGTCTTGGCCGCGGCCGGCTTGGCCTTGGCCGCCGGCGGCGTTTTGCGCGCGCCCGCCGTCTTGCGCCCCGCGGCCGACGGCGTCCCCTCGCGCTCGGCGATCAGGTCCAGCGCCTCGTTGAGCGAAATCGAATCCGGCGCGACCGATTTCGGGATCGTCGCGTTGACCTTGCCCCAGTTGACATAAGGGCCGAACCGTCCGTCGCGCACCGTCACCGGCCCGCCGCTCGGATGCTTGCCGAGCAGGCGTCCGATAACGCTCCCGCCCGCCGCCTTGGCCGCGATCAGCGCCAGCGCCTCCTCGAGGCCGAGGCTCGCCGGGTCGGTTCCTTTCGGCAGCGTCGCGTTGATCTTGCCGTGACTGACATAGGCGCCGAAGCGGCCCTGCTTGACGCTGACCGGGCCGCCTTCAGGGTGCTCGCCGACAACGCGGCCCGCGCCGCCGCCGCCGAAGCGCGCGGCGCCGGCGCCGCTCTCCTTGGCGACGATGAGGTCGATCGCCCTGTTTGCCCCGATCTCCAGCACGTCGTCGTCGCGGCCCAGATTGGCGTAGGTCTTGCCGTGCTGCACATAGGCCCCGTAACGCCCGAGGCCGGCGAGGATCGGCTCGCCGCTCGCGGGATGGCGCGCGACCTCGCGCGGCAGGGACAACAGCGCCAGCGCCTTTTCGAGCGTCACGTCCTCGGGCTTCAGGCCGCGCGGCAGCGACGAGCGCTTGGGCTTCTCGCCTTCGCCCTGCTGCACGTAGTCGCCGAACCGGCCGTTGCGCAGGGTCACCTCTTCGCCGGTCTCAGGGTCCTGGCCGAGCACGATCACGCCCGGCCGGTCGCCATTGGCGCCTTCCGCGCCATTCGGGGCCAGGACGCGGGTGAACTTGCATTCGGGATAGTTCGCGCAGCCGATGAAGGCGCCGAATTTGCCGAGCTTCAGCGACAATTGCCCCTTGCCGCACAGCGGGCAGAGCCGCGGGTCGAGACCGTCGCCGCGCGCGGGAAAGATGTGGGGCCCCAAAAGCTCGTTGAGGCTGTCGAGCACCTGTCCGGTGCGCAAGTCCTTGATGTCGCCGACCGCCCCGGAGAAATCGGTCCAGAAGTCGCGCAACAGCACCTTCCAGTCGATCTCGCTGTTCGACACCTGGTCGAGCTTCTCCTCCAGATCGGCGGTGAAGTCGTAGCCGACATATTTGGCGAAGAACGATTCGAGGAAGGCCGTCACCAGCCGCCCCTTGTCCTCGGGGATCAGCCGCTTCTTTTCCAGCCGCACGTAGTCGCGGTCGCGCAGCACCGCGATGGTCGAGGCGTAGGTCGAAGGGCGCCCGATGCCCAGCTCCTCCATGCGCTTCACCAGCGTCGCCTCGGTGTAGCGCGGCGGCGGCTCGGTGAAATGCTGGCTCGCCTCGATGCGCTCCTTGGCCAGCTTTTCGCCGTTGCGCATCGCCGGCAGCCGGCCCGAATCCTCGTCCTCGTCGTCGTCGCGGCCCTCCTGGTAGAGCGCGAGGAAGCCGGGAAAGCGCACCACCTGGCCGCTGGCGCGAAAGTCGAGCCGGCGCTGGCCCGCCTCGGCCAGAATGTCGACGGTGGTGCGTTCGAGTTCGGCGCTCTCCATCTGGCAGGCGATGGTGCGCGTCCAGATCAGTTCGTAGAGCTTGGCCTGTTCGGGCTCGAGATGGCGCGCCACGTCGCGCGGGCGGCGCGTCATGTCGGTGGGGCGGATCGCCTCGTGGGCCTCCTGGGCGTTCTTGGCCTTGGCGGTGTATTTGCGCGGCGCGCCCGGCACGTAGTCGTCGCCGAAATCCTTGCCGATGACCCGGCGCGCGGCCGAGACCGCCTCGGGCGCGAGATCGACGCCGTCGGTGCGCATATAGGTGATGAGGCCGACCGCGCCGTCGCCGATGTCGACGCCTTCGTAGAGACGCTGGGCGATCTGCATCGTGCGCGCCGGCGCGAGGCCGAGCTTGCGCGAGGCCTCCTGCTGCAAGGTGGAGGTGGTGAACGGCGGGTATGGGTGGCGCTTGACGGGCTTCGACTCGATCGCGGCGACCGAGAACTTCGCCGTTTCCAGCGCCGCCTTGAAGGCTTCGGCCTCGGCGCCCGAGCCGACGTCGAGGCGGCTGATCTTCTTGCCGTCCGCGCCGACCAGGCGGGCGGAGAACGGCGCGTCGGCTTCCGTTCTCAAATGGGCGACGATCGACCAATATTCGCGCGACACGAACCTCTCGATCTCGAGCTCGCGGTCGCAGACGATGCGCAGGGCGACCGACTGGACCCGCCCCGCCGAGCGCGCGCCGGGGAGTTTGCGCCACAACACCGGCGACAGGGTGAAGCCGACCAGATAGTCGAGCGCCCGGCGCGCCCGGTAGGCGTCGACCAGCGCCTCGTCGATCTCGCGCGGATGACGCATGGCCTCCTGAACCGCGTCCTTGGTGACGGCGTTGAACACCACCCGGTCGACGCGCTTGTCCTTGAGGAGTTTCTTGCCCGAGAGGATTTCGTGGATATGCCACGAGATCGCCTCGCCCTCGCGGTCCGGGTCGGTCGCCAGAATCACCCGGTCGGCGGTCTTGACCGCGGCGCCGATCTCGCTGAGCCGCTTGGCGGCCTTGCCGTCGACTTCCCAGCGCATGGCGAAGTCGTCGTCCGGATCGACCGAGCCGTCCTTGGCCGCCAGATCCCGCACATGGCCGAACGACGCGTAGACGCCGTAGTCCTTGCCCAGATACTTGTTGATTGTCTTGGCTTTGGCGGGCGATTCGACGATCACGACTTTCATTCGACGTTAATCCTTCGGCGGCCGGGCTCGCCGTCGCGGGCGCAACCGGGCCGTTTGAGTCGATCAGGAGGGAGGCCGTTAGGGCCGGGGATATGGAGACGCGGAGGCCGACTGTCAAATCGGCGTCCAATTCGTTCGCGTGATTTGGACATGGCCGCGAAGGCGTTCGGCGTCTCGATCCGCGCTCGGGCGAGGTCGAAGGCCCTATGGGTTCCGCCGCAGCGCGCGCGCGGCCAAGTCAGGGTATTCGGCCATCAGCTTGGCGAGCACGCCGTTGGTCCAGCCGAATCCGACCTGCAGCGCATATTCGCCGCCAGCGCCGCCGCCGCCGCGCCGGGGTAACTCCTGTTCGACATTGTATTTTTCCACCAGCACCCCCGTGGCCGCATAGCCCTGGACGTTCTTGCGCAGCCAGCGATCGGCGATTTCGCGCGCGAGGTCGCGCTCTCCATAGGCGTTGAGGCCTTCGATCGCCAGATATTGCAGCGGCGCCCAGCCGTTGGGCCGGTCCCATTGCTGCCCGCTCGCCGTCAGGGTCGTGCCGAGGCCGCCGGGCTCGAGGAGCCGCTGCCGCAGCGCAACCGCGACGGCGCGGGCCTGCTCAGGCGGTCGCGACCCCGAAATACAGCGGGAACGCCGTCGCCGCCGACAAGGCGTCGCTTTGACGCCCGTCCCGCCACAGGTAGTCGGTGAAGAATCCCGCCTCGCCGTTCCACATCAGGCGCCGGATCGCGGCCCCGCGCTTGTCGGCGAGCGCCAGATAGCGTTGGGCGTCGTCCGGATCGCCCTTCAGCCGATAGGCCTTGGCCAGCGCCTGTTCGAGATGCAGCATCAACGTATTGAGATCGACCGGAGCGATGGCCGTCGTGCGGATCGTCCCGAGATCCGTGCCGTCGGCGAGCCAGCGGGAACTGAAATCCCATCCGGATTCGGCGCCGGCGCGCAGATCCCGGTAGACCTCCGCGGCCGGCCGATTGGCGTGGCGCGCGGTTTCGACGTCCTGGCGGTAGGATTCATCGCGCGGGGCGGCCCGATCGTCCCAATAGCGATTGAGCAGCGTCCCGTCGGCAAGGCGCAGCACATGACGGTGAGCCGAGCCGGCGGCAAGGCCGTCCGCGCCCTCCATCCAGTAGTCATATTCGGCCTGCAGCTCGCGGAAGATAGTCGACGAGCACGCTGTCGCCGTCGCGAGCGGCGATGAGCTCCACCATGCATGAGAAGAAGGGCGGCTGGGAACGGCTCAAATAATAGCTGCGGTTGCCGTTGGGCATGTGGCCGTATCGGTCGATCAGCGACGCGATGTTCTCAAGCATGTCGAGCGCCAGCGCATGCCTGCCGTCCTGCTCCAATCCCAGCATGACGAAGTAGGAATCCCAGTAATAGATTTCGCGGAACCTGCCGCCCGGGACGACGTAAGGCCGGCTCAGCGGCAGAAGCGACGAATAGGGCTCGACGTCGTCGGGGTTGCGCTGCAAGACCCCCCACATGTCGCTGACGTAGTCGCCGACGCTCTGATCCGGGCGTGGCTTGTAAGCGTCGAAATGTGGCCGCGGCAGCGCAAAATGCCGATCGACAAACGCCCTCAGGTCGAATCCCGGCAGCAGATTCTGCCTCCGGTAGTCCGCCATCACCTCGGCGGGCGGCTGGTCGGGAATGGCGTCGGCGAAAGTCTTCTGGTCCGGGAACAGGCTCGCCATCTCGACCGCGCGATAGAGCTCGCCGAACTCGACCGAGGGCGGCGCGGGCGCCGCCGCCTGGCGAGCGGCGGCCGGTCCGGCGAGGACGAGCGAAAAGACGACGAGCGCGGCGGCCATGGCGGAATGGCGCTTGTCGGGGCGCATGGCGGCTTCTCCCTTGGTCGGCTGACGACCATCTTAAAGGACAACCGGCCGCCCGCCGAGCGTTGCGCGCGCAGGCTCGGCCGTGCGAAAGAAGCGCCCTCCCTGAATTCTCACCCTGACCCAGGATGCGCGATGTCCGCCGACCAGCCCTCCAAGGAATCCAAGCCCGTTTGGTTCATCACCGGCTGCTCGACCGGCTTCGGGCGGGAATTGTCGAAAATCCTGCTGTCGCGCGGCTATCGCGTCGTCGTGACGGCGCGTGATCCGGCCAAGATCGCCGATCTCGTCAAAGGCCACGCCGATACGGCGCTGGCGCTCGGGCTGGACGTCGAACAGCAGCCGCAGATCGACGCCGCCGTCGAGGCGGCGCGGCGGAAATTCGGCCGCCTCGACGTGCTGGTCAACAATGCGGGCTACGGCTATCTCGCGGCGATCGAAGAAGGCGAGGACGCGGACATCCGCGCCATGTTCGAGACGAATTTCTTCGGCCTCGCCGCCCTGACCCGCGCGGTCCTGCCGATCATGCGGGCGCAGAAGTCGGGCGCGATCGTCAACATTTCCTCGATGGGCGGCTTCATCGGCTTTCCCGGCTCAGGCTATTACGCGGCGACCAAGTTCGCGGTCGAAGGCCTGTCGGAATCGCTCGCCAAGGAGGTCGCGCCGTTCGGCGATCAAGGTCGTCATCGTCGAGCCGGGGCCGTTCCGCACCGACTGGGCCGGCCGCTCGCTGAAAACGCCGAAGCGTCCGATCGAGGCCTACGAGGAGACCGCGGTCTCGCGCCGGCGCCAGGTTCAGGGCTACAGCGGCTCGCAGCCCGGCGATCCCGTGCGCGGGGCCGAGGCGATCGTCTCGGCTGTCGAAAGCGCCCATCCGCCGCTGCGGCTGGTGCTCGGCAGCTTCGCTTACGACGCGATGGGGGCGGAACTCGAGGCCTTGCGCAAGGAGTTCGCGACGGTCGAGGCGATTGCGCGCGGCGCGGACTATCCCAAGGGGGCGATGAGATCGACGGGAGCGGATCTGATCGCGACCGCGGCGGTGGGACGATGAGGCGGCCCAAGCCGCGTTGCTCCCTGGCCGCGTGACGCCTATAGGCTGCGCCTTGATGTCCGCCTCTTCCCCGCCCGTCTTCGCGCAGCGCCATCTGCTCGGCATCGAGCATCTGTCGCGCGAGGAGATCGTCGCGCTCATCGATCTCGCCGACGAGGCGGTGGCGGTCTCGCGCCAGCTCGAGAAGAAGCGCGCGGTGCTGCGCGGGCGCACCCAGATCAACCTGTTCTTCGAGGCCTCGACCCGGACCCAATCGTCGTTCGAACTCGCCGGAAAACGGCTCGGCGCCGACGTGATGAACATGGCGGTCGGGTCGTCGAGCGTCAAGAAGGGCGAAACGCTGATCGACACCGCGATGACGCTCAACGCCATGCGGCCCGACATCCTCGTCGTGCGTCATCATCAGGCGGGCGCGGTGCATCTGCTGGCGCGCAAGGTCGATTGCTCGGTCATCAACGCCGGCGACGGCGCGCACGAGCATCCGACCCAGGCGCTGCTCGACGCGCTGACCATCCGCCGCAATCTCGGCCGCATCGAGGGCCTCACGGTCGCGATCTGCGGCGACATCCTGCATTCGCGCGTCGCGCGCTCCAACATCCTGCTGCTCGGCAAGCTCGGCGCCTACGTGCGGGTCATCGGCCCCTCGACCCTCATGCCGGCCGGCGTCGAGCGGATGGGGGTCGAAGTCAGCCATGACATGCGCTCGGGGCTCGAGGGCGCCGACATCGTGATGATGCTGCGCCTGCAGCGCGAGCGCATGAGCGGCGCCTTTGTTCCTTCGGCCAAGGAATATTTCCGCTATTTCGGGCTCGACGAGGAGAAACTCGGCTACGCCAAGCCGGGCGCGCTGGTCATGCATCCGGGGCCGATGAACCGGGGCGTCGAGATCGACACGATCATCGCCGACGGCCCGCGCTCGCTGATCCGCGAGCAGGTCGAGATGGGCGTCGCGGTGCGCATGGCGGTGCTGGAGGCGCTGGCGAGGAACCTGCCGAACGGCTGAGCGGCGAGGCCTCTCGGGCAAGACGCCGCGCGCGCCGGCTCCGTTCGCCGAGGCGAAGGCGCGTTCGGCAAGGCGAGCCGCTTCACGACGAACACGAACTGTCGAGAAAATCTTCGGCCGAAAATTTGCCTGCCGGACCAGAACGATCATTCTGCGCGGCGAGCAGAACGAATCCGCCGCGCCCTCGGGGAAGCTCGACCCCCGCGACGACGATCATCAGCTCGGATCGATTGGCGCTCAGACCGGGACTCCCCTCGGCGGCCAGACGAAACGGATTCACGCCCGCGAGCGTTTCCCGGTCGACGCGACGTCCCCAGAATCCCGGATTGCGCATGGGCGCCCGCAGTTTCAACGGCTTGCCAATGCGGACCCATTCGTTTTCGGGCAGTTCCGGCGCGAGCGCCTGAAGACTCCGCTTCGCCCGCTGAGAGAGGCAGCCGATATGGACGTGAAGCTGGTCCTGACTGCGTGTCAGGCGCGAATTGACCGCGAGAGCGACGTCATTGCGCCCGAGCGGTTTTCGGTGCGCTTCCGACAGAAAAGCGCGAGCGTTCCAAGCGTCCTCAAAATAGTTCGGAGCCTCCGGAGTCTGAAGCGAAGGATCCTCAACGCCGACGACCTTTCTCGTCGGCGCCAGAATGATGTCCGGCTTTCCCAGCGGCGGCCGCAAGATGACGTAGCCGCGCTCGTCTCCAGCGGACACATTGACGTCGAGGCATGGAAAGGAAGCGCCGGTCAGCGCGTGGTTGGCGACGCAAGTCTGGACGACCTTCCAAAGCGCTCCGCGGCTCGCTCCGGTGGCGGCCGCCTGCGCCGCAAACGCGAATGCGACGGCGGCGACCAAAATGGCGACGAGTCCTGGCAACATCCAACCTTCTTCAACGCCTTTGCCCTCGATGAGCGGCGAAGCCCCGGCGCACCGGATCGCGACCGCGCCTGGCGCCGGCATAGCGGCTTATGCGGCCGAAGCTGGTCCCGGCGCAAGAAAAAGCCGCCCGCGGACCGGCCGGGCTCGCCTCCGGAAGGTCGACGGTTCGATCAGGCGGCGCAGCGCGCCGGGCGGTCCTGGCGGGCCTCCAGCGCCGTCCGGCGGGCGCGCCGGGCCGCCAGCACGAGGCCGGCCAGACCAAGCGTCATCATCGCCGCGGTCGAAATCTCAGGGGTCGCGGCGGCGGTCGCGCTGGGCTCGAAGCTGGTCGGAAAGACGACGTTCGGACCGTCCTCGAAGTTCGCCTCGCCGCCCAAACTCGGGTCCATCAGCATCGCCGCCGCTTCACCGCGGCCGGAGGCTTCGAAGTCCGACAGCGCCACGAGCGTATCGGCGGCTCCGGCCTCCGCGCAGGCGTCGGCGCCGCAAGTCGGGCGCGCCGGACGCGACGCCGTGAATTGAGCCGCGACTGACAGGAGCGGGGTCGCCGGAGACTTCGTCGAAAGGGAATATTGCTCGGCGTCGCCGATCAACGTCCGCGCCCGACGGGCATGGAGGGAACTGGCCGTGGGCCAATAGGCGACGGCGGCCGCGACCGCCGCCGCCGCCACGATCGCGCGGGTCAACCCTCGAACGATTTTGCTCACGCCGTTCTCCAAATTCGAGAGCCCGCAGTCTACGGGCCGTCGCGTCTCTCGAGAGGCTAGAGGCGGCGTGCTTTTCGAATCGTAAATCCCGAACGTCAGCGTCAGGGAAGATAACGGCCCGTTTTGGTTATCGATAAGAAATTCGAAAGGAAACCGCGATCTTTGTCCTGACGCGACGCGAACCCCGGCGGCGCGCGCTCTCCTCAGGCGGGGATGAGGCCGCTCGCCTGGGCGAGGCTCCTGAGGAAAGGCGCGCCGACCTTCAGCACTTCCTCTGCCCCGCTCGCCACCGGCCGCCACACCGACAGCGCCGCGGCGAGCTGCGGCATCGAGGTGACGAAGGACTCCATCACCAGGTCGCCGGAAAAGCGCGCGCCTTTGAGCGCGGTCATCACGCTGCGCCAGTGGACGTTGCCCGAGCCCGGCACGCCGCGGTCGCTCTCCGAGAGATGGACGTAACGCACGCGCCCGCCGCCGTCGGCGAGCGCGTCGGCGAAGCTCTTCTCCTCGATGTTGGCGTGATAGGTGTCGAGGTGGATCATCAGCGCGGGTTCGTCGATGCGCTCGATCAGCGCCATCGTCTGGCGGGCGGTGTTGAGGAGATGGGTCTCATAGCGGTTGCAGGCCTCGAGGCCGAGCGTCATGCCGTAGTCCGCCGCCCGTCTGGCGACCGGCTTGAGCGCCCGGGCGATCGCATCGTACTCGGCCTCGGTCGGCGCCGCCCCGGAGCGATATCCAAGCGCTGAATAGGTCACGCCGCATAGCGTGTTGCATCCGAGCGCGTGAGCGACATCGAGCGCGCGGTTGAGAAAAGCCGTCGCCGCCTCTGGATGCCGCGTCGCCTCCGCCGCCTCGGGCAGGCAAAGCGAGGCGGTCGGCGCGACGCCGTGGCGCTCGAACAACGAAAGCGAATGTTGAACGTCGACGGCGTCGGGATCGAGCAACGCGATCTCGACCACCTCGAGTCCGTGACGCGCGCATTCGCTGACGCTTTTTTCCGCGCCCTCGCGGGTCCAGGCCGACGTCCACAGGCTGGAATGCATGCCGAATCGGATCATCTACTATGCTCCTTGATGGGGCGCGTCCGTCGCGCCGACGATATGGGCGACGACGGCGTTCATGCTGGTGTCGCGGGTCGCGTCGTCGGCGATCACCGCGCCCTGGCGCAGCACGACGATGCGGTCGCACACCGCGAATACGTCGGTCAGGCGATGGCTGATGAGGATGACGCTGATTCCCTGGCTTTTCAGCGTGCGGATCAGCTCGAGCACATGCTCGACCTCGCGCACCGCGAGCGCGGCGGTCGGCTCGTCCATGATGACCAGCTTCGGGTTGAAGGTCAGCGCGCGGGCGATCGCGACCGACTGCTGCTGACCGCCGGAAAGCTGGCCGGTCATCTGGGTCACCGATTTGACCCGCGCGCCGAGCTTGGCGATCATCGCCTCGGCCTCGCCGCGCATGCGCTTGGCGTCGATCAGCCTCAGGCCGAGCACCGAGCGCGTCAGTTCGCGGCCGAGAAAGATGTTCGAGGCGACGTCGCGCATCTTCGCCAGCGCGAGATCCTGGTAGATCATCTCGATGCCGGCCGCGCGAATGGCGCCGGGGTCCATGCCGACCAGCGACTTTCCGTCGAAGCGGATCTCTCCCGCGTCCGGACGATAGACGCCGGTGATCGTCTTCATCAGCGTCGATTTGCCGGCGCCGTTGTCGCCGACCAGGGCGAGGACGCTGGCCGCCTCGACCGAGAACGTGACGCCGCGCAGCGCCTCGATGGCGCCGAACGCCTTGCGGACGTGCTTCAGCTCGAGGAGGCTCATCGTCGTCGGCCCTCCGCGCTGTTGATGCGGTCGAGCCATACCGCCAGGATCAGAACCGCGCCGATCGCGATCTGCTGGTAGAACGGCCTGACCGCCATCAGGTTGAGCCCGTTCTGCAACACGCCCATGATGAGGGCGCCGATCAGCGTGCCGATGACGCTGCCGCGCCCGCCGAACAGATTGGTGCCGCCGATGATGGTGGCGGTGATGGCGGTCAATTCGTAGTTGAGTCCAGCGGTCGGCTCGCCCGAGTTGATGCGCGCGGCGAACAGCAACCCGGCAAGCCCGGAAAGCGCGCCCGACAGCGTGTAGAGCAGGACCTTTTGGCGCTCGACGCGCACGCCCATCGCCCGCGCGGCGACCTCGTTGTCGCCGATGACCTGCGCGTAGATCCCGAAGCGCGTGTGCATCAGCACCACGTGGGCGACCAGCGCGGTCGCCAGGAGAATGATGACGGGGACCGGCACGCCGAACGGACGCCCCTGCCCGAGATAGACGATCGCGGCCGGCAGACCGTAGATGGAAACGCCGTTGCTCAAGACCAACGCCACGCCGCGGGCGACCCCGAGCATGCCGAGCGTGACGATGAAGGGCGGGATCGCGCCCTTGGTGATGAGGAAGCCGTTGACGGAGCCGGTGAACGCGCCCGCGGCGATGCAGCCGGCGACGCCGATCCACCACGGGAGACCGAGATCGGACGTCAGCATGGCGCCGACGACGCCGGACAGGGCGAGAATCGAACCGACCGACAAGTCGATGCCGGCCGAACAGATGACGAAAGTCATGCCGATCGCCAGCACGCCGAACACCGACGTGGACAGGAGGATATTGAGAAAGTTGGAAACGGAGAAGAACACGCTGGACAGCGTCGCCATGATCGCCGTCAGCGCCGCCAGGACCAGCAGCAATTCGATGCGAAAGGCCGCGTTGCCGGCAATGCGCTCCCGCCATGACGGCGCCGGGCGGGCCGAGGTCGTGCTTGTGGACATCCGGTTACTCGTCAAAGGTCGGCAAGCGCGCCGCCCGCCGGGGATCTGCGGCCCAGGCCAGGCGGCGTCAGGATTGGCGGCTCACTTCACGTATTGCAGCAGCGGCTCTTTCTTGGCTTCGATCACGTCCTTGGTCAGCACAAGCGTCGGCACATAGGTCATTTCGGGAACTTTCTCCCCGGCGAGCACCTTCTTGGCGTCGTCGACCGCCTGCATCCCGACGAGGTAGGGCAATTGCGCGACCGAAGCGTTGAGGCGCCCGGCCAGGATCGATTTGACCGCGTTGCTGTTGCCGTCGACGCCGATCACGACCAGCTTGTCCTTGCCGGCCGCGCGCGCCGCCTCGACCGCGCCGAGCGCCATGTCGTCGTTGGCGCAGAAGATCGCGGTGAGGTCGGGATCGCGCTGCAGCGTATCGTTGGTGATGTTGGCGGCCTTCAGGCTGTCCCAGTCGCCGGGCAGCGAAGCGACGATGGCGAGGCCCGGCGCGGCCTTCTTCAGCTCCGCCGCGAAGCCGCGGGCCCGCTTCTCGCCGGTGATGTTGCCCGACAGACCCTCGATCACCAGCACCTTGCCCTTGGCGTCCTTGCCGAGCGCGCTGACCAGATAATCGGCGCCCTTCGCGCCCGCCGCCTCATTGTCGGAGCCGATGTGGAAGGCCACGTCGACGCCGGCCTTCTTGGTGATTGCGGGATCGAGATTGTTGTCGAGATCGACGACCGGGATCTTCAACTCGTTGGCGTGCTTCAGGCAGGGCAGCAGGATCGTCGAATTGATCGCCGCGGTGATCATCACAGCCGGCTTTTTCTCCAGCATGGTGTTGCAGGCGTTGAGCTGCGGCTCGGCCGCCTGATCGAACTCGACCGCCTGGAGGAAGATCTCGACGCCGGCTTTCTTGGCGCCCTCGTCGACGCCCTTCTCCATCGCGCCCCAGAACGGGTTGGACAGCGTCTTCATCAGCACGCCGTAGACCGGCTTGTCGGCGGCCAAGGCGGCCGATGCGGCGAGGCCGAGGGCGATGGCGGCGATCGAGGCGCTGGCGATCCAACGTTTCATCATGACAGGCTCCTTTCACGTTGTTGGCGTTTGGCTTCAGGCCTCCGCGACGGCTTTGAGCCGCGGGCGGGCCCCGTGGATTCCCGGACCTTGAGGGTGCAGGGAAGTTCGACGCGTTCGACCTCGCTGTCCGCCTCGCCCGACAAGCGCCGCATCAGCAGACGCCAGGACACCGAGGCGAACTCCTCCTTCGGCTGCGCGACCGTGGTGAGATAGGGCCTGAGCGCGAACATCCAGTCGAAATCGTCGAAGCCGACGATCGAGACGTCGCCCGGAATATCGAGGCCGAGGCCGCGAGAGGCCTTGATCGAGGCGAGCGCGCAAATATTGGTCAGGGCGAAAATCGCCGTCGGGCGGTCGGCGCGATGCAGCTCGAGCTCGATCGCGCCGCGCAGGCTTTCGAGATCATGGCCGCCGTGGACGACGCGCTCGCCTCCCGCGAGGCCGGCTTCTCCCAGGGCGCGGCGGGCCCCTGCGATCCGCAAGGCGATGTTGTCGAGGTGCTTGGAATGGGCGAGGATGGCGATCTCGCGATGTCCGAGATCGATCAGGTGGCGCGTGGCGGCATAGCCGCCGGCTTCGCAATCGGCGCGCACCGTGTCGAATCCGGGCGCGTCGGCGCCGCGGTCAAGCAGCACGGTCGGCGGCAGGCGCGACCCGTCTCGGCCGCGCCTGAACGAGGGCATGGAATCGTCGCTGGCGGGCACGACGATGAGGCCGTCGATGCGGCGCGCGATCAGCGCCTCGACCCGCCGCCGCTCTTTCGCCGTATCCTCGCTGGTGGAGACGATGAGAAGATCATAGCCGTCGCGCTCGGCGAGCGTCTCGACGCCCTGCAACAGCCCCGCGAAAAAAATGTTGGTGATGTCGGGGACCACCATGCCGACGAGGCCAGTCGATCGGCCGCGCAGCGCGCTCGCCGCTCGATCGAGACGATAGTCGAGCGCCGCGATCGCCTCGACGACGCTGCGGCGGCTCGCCTCTCCCACCGGCCGATTGCCGTTGACGACGTTGGAGGCGGTGGCGACCGAGACCCCGGCGCGCAACGCGACATCGCGAATCGTCGGCCTCGTCCTTGTCAAGCGTTCCGCTCCCGCGCCCGCTTCCCGCAGGTCGTCTTAATCGATATAGAACGGTATTCGCTATCGGCGCGATGTGTCAAGGCGGATCGTTCCAGGGCCGTGCCGGGCGCGGCGCGTCAACTGCGTTCGATCGGCTTCGAGCGCGAGCGCGCGACCGTTTCGCGCTGGGCGCGCCGGCACGAGAGCGGCGGCAGGCCGCGCAGGATCAGCTCCGCGTCGGCGACGGTCTGGCGGCCGATCTCGTACAGCGAATCGATCATCGCGCCGGCGCGGTGCGGCGACAGCAGCAGCCCTTCCACCTGGCGCGCCGGATCGTCGGGCGGCGCCGGCTCGACGGGAAAGACGTCGGTCGCGGCGCGGAAGCGGCCGCTTTCGACCTGGCGCAGGAATTCGGGAAAATCGACCACGCCGGCGCGGCTCATCAGCAGCACGACCGAGCCCGGCGCAATCATCTCGAATTCGCGCTTGCTCAGGAAACCCTGATTGTCGCTGGTCACGGCGGCGAATACGACGATCACCTGGCTCGTCCGCAACACTTCCTCGAGCGAAGCCGCGGCGACGCCGTAGCCGGCCATGAAATGCTCGGAGATCCAGGGATCGTAGGCCCTGATCGGGCAGCCGAACGGCGCAAGCAGGGGGATGAAGGCGCGCGCGAGATCGCCGAATCCGATCAGGCCGACGCGCGCTCCATGGAGCGAGAAGCAGCCCTCGGCGCCCTCGAGCAGCCATTTCTCCCGTCCTGAGCGCATCGCGCGGTCAGCCGCGGTTACGCCGCGGCACAGATCGATCGCCATGCCGAGCGCCATCTCGGCGACCGGCCGCGCGAAGGCGGAGCCCGGCGCCAGAACATGAACGCCGCGCTGGAAGCAGGCGTCATAGTCGACGTTCTGCAGGAAATTGGTCTCGACGTTGATGATGGCGCGCAATTTCGGCGCGCGATCGAGCCGGCCTTTCGGCATGTCGCTCTGCCCGATGAGGAGCTCCATCTCGGGCAGTAGCGACTCCAAGCGCCCCGCCGGCATGCGGCCCGGCCCGTCATCGATCGCCAATTCGCCGAGCTCCTCGAGATGGGCCCAGACGGCCGGTTCGAAGATCTCGCTCAAGCCGCGCGGCTGCGGATCGATCACAATCAGGGGTCTGGCCATGCGTCGCCTCCCGAGGCCTTTTTGAGCCTCAGACCTAGATCGATATAGGGCGTTAGGCAACCAGAGCCGAGCGGAGCGCGGCTTTCGCTTTCCCCGCCCGCCGCCGTCTCGACCGTTGGCGGCCTGCGCCGAGGGTGACGACCAGCCCGGCCTGCCCGGCGGGTCGCTTCCCCTGCGACTCCGCGCAATCAATAGCAGGCTTGCAACGCAACGGGTCAGCGGGGACGGCTGGGATGGTTTACACTTCAGCCAAGAGATGACGCCTCCAGCTTCATCCCATCGTCGGCATGACAAACTCCGCCTCGGATCGTGCGCCGGTCGGCCAGCGCGTCGTGATGGTCTTGAGCCGGGTGTAGAAACGCACGCCCTCAGGCCCATGCATGTGGTGGTCGCCGAAGAGCGAGGCCTTCCAGCCTCCGAAGGAATGGAACGCCATCGGCACCGGGATCGGCACGTTGACGCCGACCATGCCGACCTCGATCTCGTGCGCGAAGGCGCGCGCCGAATCCCCGTCGCGGGTGAAGATCGCGACGCCGTTGGCGTACTCATGCGCCGAGATCAGGTCGACGGCGTCCGCGAAGCTCTTCCGCCGAACGATCGAAAGCACCGGCCCGAAAATCTCCTCCTTCCAGATCGTCATGTCGGGCGTCACCTCGTCGATCAGCGAGCCGCCGATATAATAGCCGTTCTCATAGCCTTGGCGGTCCATCTTGAAGGCGCGGCCGTCGACCACGATCTTCGCGCCCGCGGCCTCGCCGGCGTCGATGTAGCCGCGCACCTTCGCCAGATGCTGCGCCGTCACCAGCGGCCCCATATCGGAGGAACGGTCCGCCGCCGGCCCGACCTTCAGCGCCTCGATCTTCGGCGCCAGCCTCTCGATCAGCGCATCGGCGAGCTTGTCAGTCACCGGCACCGCCACCGAAATCGCCATGCAGCGCTCGCCGGCCGAGCCGTAGGCCGCGCCCATCAGCGCGTCAGGCGCGTTTGCGCTGGCGGCGTCAGTCGAAGGATCTCTGGCGCGCGGCGTTGGCGTTGTAGCGCGCACGGGCCTTGTCGAGGCGCTCCGGACCACCTGTCTGCGGGACGGCGACATCCCACCAATGGCCGCCAGCGCCCGTACCGGGGACCGCGTCAGTGTCGATCACGATGACCGAGGGCGCCTCGCGGCGGCGGGCGTCGATAATCATCGCCTCGAGCTCGCTAATGTCGGCAGCCTTCTCGGCATGCGCGCCCATGGCGGCCATCGCAGAGAATGCCGTATCCGGGCCGACGGTCCTGCACCTTGAGCGTCGCCTCGAGGCAGAGCTGCTTGAACACGCCGATCCGATCAGGCGAGGCGCCATCCATCTCCTCGAGCTGGGCTCGGTGATCGAAGGCGAAGACCCTCACCTCGGACCAGTCGCCATTCCTGTTGGTCGCCCAGTGCACCTGCTCGAGCTCGGCGTCGTTGCGCAGGTCCTTGCGGACGATGCCGCGCGCGAAGAAGAACTGCAGCTCCTCCCAGCTGGGATAGGCCGGCGTGCAGCCATGACGAGAAACGGCGAACGCCCCGCAGGCGTTGGCGTACTTCAGGGTCGTCGGCCAGTCTTCGCCGTCGAGCCAGCCCTCGAGAAGACCCGACATGAACCCGTCGCCGCCGCCCAGGACGTTGAACGCCTCGATCGGGAAGCCGGCGCCGGCTTCTCCGTTATCAAGACTGTTCGGGATGGATCCGCTGAAGGCGACCGCGCCAAGCGCGCCGCGCTTGGCCACGAGGGTGGCGTCCGAGACCGCGCGCACGGCTCTCAGCGCCGTCACGGTGTCAATCGAGCCGCCGGCGACGTGAAGCTCCTCTTCGGTTCCGACGATGAGGTCGAAGAGGCGTAGGTTCGATTGCAGCTTCGCGGTGACTGTCGCGCTCTCGACGAAGCGGCTTTCGCCCTCGCCGTGCCCCGCCACGCCCCAGAGGTTCGGGCGGTAGTCGATGTCGAGCGCGGTCTTGATGCCGGCCTCGCGGGCGATCCGCAGCGCCTTGAGCGCTGCGGCCTCGGTGAGCGGGTGGCTCAGGTGCGTTCCCGTCACCACGACCGACCGTGCGGACCGGACCAAATCCTCGTCGATGTCGTCCTCGCAGAGCGCCATGTCGGCGCAATTCTCGCGATAGAAGATGAGCGGGAAGCGCTCCCGGTCGCGGATGCCGAGGATGACGAGGGCCGTCAGGCGCTCGGGGTCCACCTTCACTCCGCGCGTGTCGACCCCCTCGCGTGCAAGTTGCTCGACGATGAATCTCCCCATGTGCTCGTCGCCCACAGCGGTGATCACAGCGGACGTCAGTCCGAGCCGCGCCGTGCCGCAGGCGATGTTCGTGGGAGAGCCGCCGATGTATTTCTCGAACGACCCCATGTCCTCCAGCCGCCCGCCAATCTGCGCTCCGTAGAGGTCCACGCTGGACCGGCCGATGGCGATGACGTCGAGCGCTTTCATGAATCCCTGGCCAGTCAAAAGCCCGCTCTCCTGAGGAACTCCCGGCTCGCGGCCAAGTCTGCGAGGACGCTGCCGGTGTTGCGGGGGTCCCGTTCCTGCTCGATGGTGATGTATCCGCCGTAGCCGATCTCGGCGAGCAGCTCGCGCAGTCCAGAGTAATCGATCCGACCGCGGCCGATCGGGCACATGACGCCCTCAGCGCAGGCGTCGAAGAACCGGATGTGGCGCCCCATGACATCGGTGTATTTCGCGTCGTCGATGTCCTTGAAGTGGATATAGTCGGCGCGGTCGGCGTAGCGCCGGAGGGTCGCGACCGGATCCATCCCGGAATAGTCCATATGGCCGGTGTCGAGGCAGAGCCCGGCGACTTCTTGCGGGAGGTCCTCTGCGACGCGATCGAGCTCATCCTCGAACTCGATGTAGCCGCCGGCGTGCGGGTGCACAACCGCACGGACGCCGTGGCGGTCGCGCGCCAGTTCGGCAATGGCGCGGATGTTGGCGACCATGCCGTCCCAAGCTTCGGGGCCGAGGCGCGGGGCGCGGTCGGGATGGCCGGCCGCATAGTCCCGCTCGTCATGGCCCCAGTCCATCACGGTCAGGTACGGCGCTGCGAAGCGTTGGCCTGGATGCGTCTCGGGTCGTGGCAGGGCGGTAATGAGCGTGCAGATTTCGTCGGCCTGGCGCAGCAGGTTCTCAAGGTTCTGCGGGCTCACCAGATCGTCGAAGATCGTGCCCGCCACGATCCTGAGCCTGCGCGCTTCGAGCGCGGCTCCGACCTGCGCCACGTCGAGCGGCATGTAGCCGTACGGACCGAGCTCCAGGCCGCCGAAGCCCGCCTCCGCAGCCTCGTCCAGCACGCGCTCCCAGCGGGGCAGGTGCGGGTTGGACACCTCGTCCACTCCCCAGCAGCAAGGCGCGCAAGTTATGGTGACGGGTAGGGTCATGTCAGTGCTCTTCCCGCCCCCTTACCGGCTGATGGTCGCCTGGAGCGCGTCGATGGACGACTGGACGCCCGCTTCGGTGGACATCGTGAAGTCTTCCATCTCGAGGCTGACCCAACCGTTGTACCCGACCATGCGAACGACGGAGAAGAACTCCTTCCACCACTGCAGGTCGTGACCCGCGCCGACAGCGACGTAGTTCCAGGACCGGTTGGCGACGTCGTCGACGCCCTTGAGCTCCAATAGGCCGTTGACGTCGGCGAGCCCCCGCTCGATGCGGGTGTCCTTCCCGTGGCAATGGTGGATCGCGCTTCCGAGCGCGCGCGCGCTGGCGATCGGATCCGCGCCTTTCCAGAACAGGTGGGACGGGTCGAGGTTCATGCCGACCTTCGGTCCCACTTCGTTGCGAAGCCGGAACAGCGTCTCGGGGCTCCACACGAGCATCGCAGAGAAATTCTCGAGCGCGTATTTCTCGACACCGACCTCGTCGGCGAGCTTCACGAGACGGCGCCAGAGGGGGAAGGCGCAGTCTTCCCACTGGTAGCGATCGCGTTCGGGCATCTCGTCGGGCCAACTTTTCGTGTAGACGAGCCAGTTCGGCACGCTGTCGCCCGGAGCGGCGGCGGGAAGACCGGACATGGTGACGATCTTCTTGACGCCGATCTCACCAGCCAAACGGATGGTCTGTTCCATCTCCTTGCGGTGACGTTCGCGCCATTGGGCCCGGATCGAGCGGATTGGCCGAGCAGTTCAACGCGGCTATCTCAAGACCGCGGGCTTCGATTTCTTTCAGCTTGGTCTTCAGCAAGCCTTTGTCAGCCAGAAGCTCGTCGGCGCGAAAGTGCGGTCCCTTGGACCAGCCGCCGCCGGTCATCTCGACGCCTTCGACGCCCAGAGCCACGCATTTGTCGAGCATGTCCGTGAAGGACAGGCCGCCCATGACGTCGGTGCAGATGGAGAGTTTCATATTATGTGTCCTTGTTCCGGGCGGTTACTGGTAATCGACCCAGATCGAGCCGCCGTCCGCCGAGCGGACGCAGTTCTCGAGCCAGCGCACGCCTTCGGTCCCGGCCTCGATGCCAGGGTAATGATGGGTCTTCAGGAACGCCTCGTCCCCGCGCCGCCTGGCGTCGATCGCCTGGGCGATCCAGAGATAGATGTTGGCCCAACTATCGCCGAGGCCTTCCGTGTGAAGAGCTCCCATGCGATCGATCGCGAGGCTTTCCTTTTCGAGATAGGGCATGCCGTGGTGCATGATCTGGTTCGGCTGGCCCTGGACCTCGTAGATCAACTGATCGGGATGCGCGTCCGACCATTCGACGGAGGCCTTCGAGCCGACGAAGCGGTACCGCTGGCTGCCCATGTTGCCCGCATTGACCGACGACACCCAGAGCCGCCCGACCGCGCCATTGTCGTAATGCGTCAGCACACAGGCGTTGTCCTCGAGCGGGGCTCGCGACTTGATGAAGGACTGGCGGTCGCACAGCAGCTTTTCGATCTTCATGTGCGGCAGGACGATTTCGGACAGGTAGTAGATGTGCGTACCGATATCGCCGAGCACGAAGGTTGGGCCCGAGGTCTTCGGGTTTGTGCGCCACCTCTGCGCCTCGGAGGCATTGGCGTCATCGCCAGAGTTGAAGCCGTGGGTATACTGCAGATCGACCACGCGGATGTCGCCGAGCGCGCCCTTCTTGACCATCGCGGCCATCTGGTGAACCAGCGGGTGACCAGTGAATCCGTAGGTGACGCCGACGATTAGACCCTTCTTGCCGGCCAGCTTCTCGATCTCCTGGCATTCCTTGACAGTGAAGAAGAGCGGCTTTTCGCAGATCACGTGTAACCCGGCCTCGAGGCAGGCCTTGGTGATCTCGTAGTGAGTGAAGTTCGGCGTGGCGATGGTGACGACCTCGACGCCGTCCTTGCGTTTGGTCTCTGCGGCGATCATCGACTTGTAGTCGGGATAGAGGCGAGCTTCGTCAACGCCGAGCTTCGTGCCGAAGTCCTTGCCGCGCGCTGCGTCGATGTCGAAGGCGCCGCAGACCAAGTTGTAAGCGGTGTTGTCCCGAAGGGCGCCGGTGCGGTGCTTGTAGCCGACCTGGCCGGTCCGTCCGCCCCCGACCATTCCCCAACGGAGCGGACGCTCGATCAGTTTTTCTCCATTCAACATCTTTCTCAGCCTTCCATTGGAGGGTGAAATCGCACGTCGCGCAGCGGCGACGACAGGTTTTCGTGGGCGTCGATCCGTCCTCCAGCGTCGGCGCGCAGCGGCGCATTGGCGAAGCGGCGGCGCCCTCATCGGAATGCGGGGCTCGGCTCATTTCCGCCCCCAGTGCTTGTCGACGTAGCTCTGCATCGTCTCGCGCATGAAGCGGCCAGAAGTTCGTCGGCGCGCTCCTCCCAGGCGAAGACGCAGGACGTCATGATCCCGTCGAAGCCGACCGCGGCGAGCGAGGAGAAGAACTGGTCCCAGTTCACCTCGCCCTGGCCGATGTCCATGTGCTGGTGGATCGTGACCTTCGCGCCGGGCGGATTGCAGATGTAACGCAAGCCGGACGAGGCCTTATGGTTGTAAGTGTCGGCCACGTGGACATGCGCGATCAGGGCCCCGCGTCTCGAAATCATCTTCGGTATGTCATCGCCGAAATAGAAAGTGTGCGGCGCGCAGTAGAGGAACTTGACGGCTTTGGAGCCGACCATCCGGATCATGTCGACGGCCGGATGAAGCGTTTCGCACCAGTCCTCCGGATGCGGCTCGATGTTGAGCTGGACGCCCTCCTTCTCGAGCACGGGGACGAGCTCCTCCATCGAGCGCCACCAAGCCGCCTCGCTGGAACTCGTGCGTGAACCGGCCGCCGCAGCAGTTGGCCGAGTGTCCGCGATCGGGCGAGGGGCCGCGGCCGAATTCGGAATTCATCGTATCGACGCCCATCTCGACGGCGATCTCGATCGCCTTCTTCCAGTAGCGCACCGCCGTCTGGCGTTCGTCCTCGTGCGGGCTCGCCCAGCGGTACATCGGCAGGAGCGAAGCGATCTTCACGCCGTGGTCCTTGAGCGCCTTCTTGAAGCTGGCGATGCGCTCGGGGTAGCGCCCCCGCCAGTCGCCGCCCGACTATCGCCGACGTCGCCGCCGCGGCGCAGGTCAGCGTCGCCACCGTCAATCGCGTGCTGGGCGGGAAGCAGCCGGTCCGCAAGGCCACGGCTCGGCAGGTCGTGGAGGCTGCCGAGACTCTTGGGTTCTATGCGGCCAGAGCTCTGCGAGTGCGCACACAGGCCGAGACGCCGCGGCGCACGTTCGGCTTCCTGATGCAGCAGCAGGGCCGCTGGCTGTACCAGAGATCGGCAACGAACTGAAGGCGGCGACGCTCGCGTCATCGGCCGTGCGAGGCGAAGCGGTGGTCGAGCATCCGGATGATCTCTCGCCCGAGGCCACCGCCGAGCGCTTGCTCAAGCTCGGCCGCGACGTCGACGCGATCGCGGTCGTGACCGTCGATCATCACGGATAACCGAGGCGATCGAGCGTCTGAAGCCAATCGCGTTCCTGTCGTCGCCGTGATCTCCGACCTGACGGCGCCGGCGCGGGCGGGCTATGTCGGCCTCGACAACTGGAAGTTCGGGGCGACCACGGCTGGGCGATGACAAACTATGCGAGACCCGGGAAGATCGCCGTCTTCGTCGGCAATCATCGCTATCTGTGCCAGGACATGTGCGGATTCGCTTCCGTTCGTATTTTCGGGAGCGCGCGACCGAATTCCAGGTGCTCGACGCCGTCACGACCTTCAAGATCGAAGTACCCCTGCCAAAGCACGCTCGACCTCCTGCACCACACCCCGGACCGCGTCGGACTGTTCATACGCGGGCGGCGGAAAGTCCGGCGTGTTGCGGGCGCTTCGCGAGGACGCGACCGGGTTGGCGAAGACCGTCAACGTGGTCGGCCTCGATTTGACCCCCGAGGCGCGGTCCGAACCCTCGACGGCGTCGTCGACGTTCTCTCTCGCATCCGATCAAGTCGCTCGCCGAAACGACGGTGGAATTGCAGACCACCGTGACGGCCGGCGAGACGCAGCGGTGAGCCCGTTCAACGGCTGCTGCCTTTCGAAATCTACACTCCGGAAAATATTTAGCGCGGTTTTGTTTCGCGGACAGCCAGGTGCAAAGGCGCCGCATAACCGGCGACCAAGTGTTCGTCGGCTCGCTCAGTTTTCATGCTGACACTGCCGGCGCGCGGACAAGAATGAAACTGAGAACCGCTATCTAATTGTGGCCCGCTATATAATTTCAGAGCAGCGGTCTGATTTCTGGCGTTTCCAAGTACTCCTAGACTACCCTCTGTTAACGAGTTCTACCACATGCGCAAGATTACTAACCGTTGGCCACAGGATGAAATGATGATAGAGAGCCGCTCCGATGTGCGCCGCCAGCAAAGCGAACAGAAGGTTTGCTCCAAGGTCATGCGGCACCCGGAGCAGATAGTCGTGAAAATTGACAGCGTGCCGCAGAAACAACACCGAAGACGTAGGAGCGGCACCGCTAAGCACCATCATTCCGATGCCGCTGGCAACCAGAGGATGACAATGTAAATGGCGACATGCACCGCGCGCGCCAGACGCTCCTGTCATGCGGGTGATCCTTGAACAGGCTGAGGCTTCAGGTCGAAGCGCCACCACCACAAGATGCGGACGACGGTCAGGAGCAAGACAAAGATGGCCATAGGAATGTGGACGCGAAGGAATGCCGACTTGGCAGCCGGGTCCATGGCGCTGCCAGCTTGGAAGCCGGAGCCGAGCAAGGCCAGGATCAAAACGGCGCTGATCCAGTGAATCGAAACCGCCACCGGCCCATAGAGGTGAGATTTACTCTTTAGCATCATTCTCTCCCTCAAGTTTTTTCCGCAGCGCAACCATGACGCGGTGCGCGGTTTTGATGTCTGACTCTGAAAGACCCTCGGCCAGCGCGTCCGCCTTCGGATAATAGGTTCCTACAGCTGCGTCATAGACCTGCTGCCCCTTCTCCGTGAGCACGACAAGTTGCGCACGTCGGTGGTGCGGGTTCGGTTCGAACACGACCAGCCCTTCCTTGTGCAGGTCGTTGACGAGGCGCTGCACATTCTGACGGTTAGCGCCAAGATCGCGGGCGAGCCACGCCACAGGCTGCGGCCTCTCCGCGAACACGATCGCGCCAAGGATCTGCCAGCGGGCGCTGGTCAGGCCGAACGGCGCAACGAGCCTGTCGCCCCAAGTCAATATCAGGTTGTTCACCCGGAACAGCGTCAGGATGAGGTCGGTCAAGGCGTCTCCGACCGGGGTGCGTTGTGTCTTGCTCATTTGGCATCACGATATCTATTTGACATTATGATGTCAAATCTCTAAGAGTATCAGGTCAAATTGTCACCATGATGTCATATAGGGACAGGAGAACTATGAACAAGATCATCCACCCGGTCGCAGGCGCGGTCGCGCTCCTCACGATCACGACCTTTTGGCTCTCGACCGTCCTTTCCGAGTTGTTCGCCTCCGAGGCGGCAGTGATAGCAGTCAAGACGGCCATTCCGTGGGGCTTCCTTCTTCTGATCCCGGCGCTGGCTGCGGTAGGAGGATCGGGATTCGCATTGGCCAAGGGACGGCGAGCCGGGCTCGTCGGAACCAAGGCAAAGCGCATGCCGTTCATTGCGGCGAACGGCATCCTGATTCTCATCCCGGCGGCGTTGTTCCTTGCCTACAAGGCCAGTCATGCCGAGTTCGACAGCGCCTTCTACGCGGTGCAGGCGCTCGAACTGACGGCAGGGGCGGCGAACATCACCCTTCTGGGCCTCAACATGCGTGACGGATTGAGGATAAAAGGCCGTCTCCGCCGCATATCCGCTTGATCGCCATAGTCGCGCACAAGAATGATGCTTCGAGTTGATGGCAGCTCCCAGTACCCAGTTTTGTTCGTTGCGCCGATGATGGACTGGACCGACCGCCACTGCCGATAGTTCCACCGGCTGCTGACCCGGCGCGCGCTGCTTTACACCGAGATGGTCACGGCGGACGCTGTCCTGTTGCGGCACCGCGCGGCGGCTGATTGGCTTCGCCGCGCGGACGTCCGTCGCGCTGCAGCTTGGGTGGAGCGGACCCCGCGAAGCTCGCCGACGGCCGCGCGCATCGGCGCCGATTCGGCTACGACGAAATCAATCTCAACGTTGGCTGTCCGTCGACCGCGTCCAGTCAGCGGACGCTTCGGCGCCTGCCTGATGCGCGAGCCGGAATTGGTCCGCGACTGCGTCGCCGCGATGAAGCGGAGCGGTGCGGATTCCGGTCACCGTCAAATGCCGCCTCGGTGTCGACGAACAGACGCCGCGCGAAGCCCTCGGTGCCCTCGCCGACGCCGTCATGACGGCCGGCGCGCGGCGCGATCGTTCATGCGCGCAAGGCGTTGCTCGACGGACTGAGCCCCAAGGACAACCGCGAGGTGCCGCCGCTCGACTACCCGCTCGTCTACGACTCAAAGCGCGCTTCCGCACTGGCCATCGGCATCAATGGCGGCGTCGCCGATCTCGACGACGCGGTGGCGCCCCTTGCCACGTCGACGGAGTGATGCTCGGGCGCGCCGCGTACCAGAACCCGGAGCTGCTGATCGGCGTCGACCCCGTCCTATTCGGTCAGGCGCCGGTCGGCGACGCCTTCGAGGCCCTCGAAGCCTTCATGCCGACCATCGCGCTGGGGTTGGCGCGCGGCGAGCGTTTGCACGACTATGCCCGCCACTTGCTCGGTCTGTTCGCGGGCCGGCCCGGCGCGCGCGCTTTTCGGCGCATGCTCGCAAGCGACGCCATGCGCGGCGGCGCGGGCTTGACGTCCTGCGCGCGGCCGTGGCGTGCGTCGGGCGAAGCGCGGAGGGCGTGATCGCGGCGGCGGCGGAGTAGGCGGCGCCGATTTCGCGATCCCTTATTTCGCGGTCAGGACCAGGCGGCCGCGCTCGACGGCGTAGCCGCGCAGCCGCTCGAGAAAGCTCATGCCGAGCAGACTTTCCTCCAACGCCCCGGGACGGGCGACGAGCGCGCGCACCTTGCGCATGACGATCGGCCCGACCGCGACCCGATCGAGATCGACCTCCGCCGCCAGAGCCGATCCGTTGGCCGTGCCGACAGGGACGTCGTAGTCGAGGTCGCCGCTGTTGACGCCGGCCTTGCGCGCGTCGGCGGCGGTGAGAACGACAACCGAAGCGCCGGTGTCGAAAAGAAAGGTCACGCGCGCGCCGTTGACCTTGGCGGCGATGGCGAATTCGCCGCCAAATCGACGATTGACGATCACCTCGCCGCCTTGCCCGATCCGCGGCTCGGAGGGGAAGAGCTCGGCCTCGACGCGTCCAGCGAAATCAAAAGCCTGGAACCGGTAGGCGTAGACGCCCGTCAGCGCGATCAGCAACGCCGCCCAAACCGCGGCCGCGCCGGCGACGCGCGCGATGTCGGCCGGCCGGGCCCAGCTCAGAATGGAAACCAGAAGCGCGGCCAGCGTCGCCGCGGCCGCGAATGTCCGGTGATCGAGCCCGAACACGGTCGCCTTCGGCGGAACCGACAGCAGTAGGCCAAGGGCCGCCGCGAGGATCAGGAGAGGCGCGATCAGGCGCATCAGCGATCCCCGCGCCGCGGCCGGGCGTCGGCCGGCGACGGCCGCCGCGCGCCGAGCGCGAGCGCGCGGCGCGCATGCGTTCGTCGAGCGTGGCGATGATGGCGCCGCGTTCGGCCTCGCTCAATTCCGGCCAGGCCGCGATCTCCGCGACCGTTCGGCCGCAACCGATGCAAAGTTCGGACACGGGATCGACGACGCAGACCCTGACGCACGGGGTCGAAATCGCGGGAGCGGACATGGGCATGGTCTAGGCCGCCGAATGGCCGATGAGAACCCCGCACCAGGCGGCGATCTCGCTCCATTGCTGCGCGGCGCCGGCGACGTCGCCGGTCTGGCCGCCGATCTGCCGCTGCGCCAGCGCCGTCATCGCCGCGGCGCCGATCGCGCCGGCGGCGAGAGCGGCCGACGGCGCGCCCGAGGCCGACCGCGATCGCGCCGAGCATGACGGCGATGACGAGGGCCGCGCCCCAGGCGGCGGCGAAGGCCCGCGCCTTCACGCGTCCGGCGGCGGCGCCCGCGCCGTCGGAGCGAGCCGGCCCGAGCAGCGCCAGCGGCGCCAGCGCGCCGGCGCGCGAGACGGCGGAAACAAGGATCAGCGCCCCGGCGGCGCCCCAGAAGCCGTCGGCGAGGGCCGCGGCCAGCGCGCCGACGCGAAGCATGAGCGCCAGCGTCAGAGCGATCGCGCCGTAGGCGCCGATGCGGCTGTCGCGCATGATCTCGAGCTTGCGAGCGCGGCTGGCGCCGCCGCCGAAGCCGTCCGCCACGTCGGCGAGCCCGTCCTCGTGCAGCGCGCCGGTGGCGGCGACCAGCGCGGCCGTCGCCAGGCCGGCGCGAAACAGCGGCGGCAGTCCGAGCGGCTGCGTCAACGCCAGGACGCCCGAGCCGACGAGGCCGACGATCGCTCCCGCGACCGGCGCCGCCCAGGCGATGCGGTTGAAATCCAAGATCGGCCGCCCTCGGCGGCGGCCAGAGGCAGCCGGGTGAAGAAGCCCAAGGCGGCGGCGATATCGCGCGCGGCCGGCGCAAGGCGGGAGGGAGGGCTCCGGCCGCTCATCCCGCGCCGCCGCCAAGCCAATGCCCGGCTCGCGGGCGGGGGCGGCGGGAGAGGCTCATATCCGCGTCCCTCAGATCGTCCACAAGAATACGGCGACCGCGACAAATCCGATCGCCGCAAGGCCGGATTCGACGAAACCCCACTGGCGAATCAGGACCCGCGCGGCGGCGACGTCGCGGCCGCGCAGCGACAGGATTTGATTGTTGAGCGGCGCCATCACAAAGAAAGTATAGGGCCAGCTCGAGACGATGACGAGGGCGCCGATCGCCCACCTCACGTCCTGCGATTCGAAATAGGCGAGAAATCCGGCCAACGCGGAAATCAAGGCCAAGGCTGCAAGCAGCGCCACTCCGCGCCGGTCGCTCGGCCCCCATTCGCTCAGCAGCGCATCCTCGTCGAGGGCCATGCGCGCCGGCTGCTCGACCCAATTGACGTAAAGCGCGGCCCCCGAGAAGGCGGCGGCGAAAGCAAGGGCGAACGTCCCCGGGATCATGGCAGGCGGCTCCATTATTGCGGCCTCCCTTAGCATGAAGCGGCGGCCAATGCGCCAGCACAGGACGCCGGTCCCTTGGACGCGGATCACGGGAAGGCGTGCGTTCTTTCGATTAACCAGAATCTTCAACGCGACGTAAACGCTATTGTTTCCGTTATTCAGAATATCAACGCGAGAACAAAAAAAGAACTTGCGTCTGAGAACAAACCATGCACATATTTCTTTTCATGGGGGGCGCGTAAACCGCCGTTGCGGATCGGACGCTGCCCGTGAGAGAAGGACCACGCTTATGAGTCAAGCCAATCTTCGCCTCGTGGAAGGGACCAGCGTGGACAAGACCAAGGCGCTCGACGCCGCTTTGTCACAGATCGAACGCGCCTTCGGCAAGGGCTCGATCATGCGGCTCGGCAAGAACCAGAAGGCGGTCGAGATCGAGACCGTGTCGACCGGGTCGTTGGGGCTCGACATCGCGCTCGGAGTCGGCGGCCTGCCGCGCGGGCGGGTGATCGAAATCTACGGGCCGGAAGTCTTCGGGCAAGACCACGCTGACCCTGCATGTGATCGCCGAGGCGCAGAAGAAGGGCGGCGTCTGCGCCTTCGTCGACGCGGAACATGCGCTCGATCCCGTCTATGCGAAGAAGCTCGGCGTCAACCTCAACGACCTGCTCATCTCCCAGCCCGACACCGGCGAGCAGGCGCTCGAAATCACCGACACGCTGGTGCGCTCGGGCGCGATCGACGTGCTCGTCATCAATTCGGTCGCGGCGCTGACGCCGCGGGCCGAAATCGAGGGCGAGATGGGCGAGTCCCAGCCGGGCCTGCAGGCGCGGCTCATGAGCCAGGCCCTGCGCAAGCTCACCGTCGTCGATCTCGCGCTCCAACACGATGGTGATCTTCATCAACCAGATCCGCATGAAGATCGGCGTCATGTACGGTTCGCCCGAGACGACGTCGGGCGGCAACGCGCTGAAATTCTACGCCTCCGTCCGCCTCGACATCCGCCGCATCGGCGCGATCAAGGACCGCGACCAGGTCGTCGGCAACCAGACGCGCGTCAAGGTCGTCAAGAACAAGGTCGCTCCGCCGTTCAAGCAGGTCGAGTTCGACATCATGTACGGCGAAGGCGTGTCGAAGGCCGGCGAACTGATCGACCTGGGCGTCAAGGCCGGCGTCGTCGAGAAGTCGGGCGCCTGGTTCTCCTTCGACAGCGTCCGGCTCGGCCAGGGCCGCGAGAACGCCAAGACCTTCTGAAGGCCAATCCGGAGATGGCCGACCGGATCGAGCGCGCCATTCGCGAGAACGCCGGCCTCATCGCCGACCGCATTCTCGAAAACGCCGGTCCGTCCGACGAGGACGACGCCGAAGGCTGATCTCGGCTCCTTTGGGCGGGCCTTGCGTCCCGCGCCAGAAGGGCGCGCCCATCCGCCAGGGAGCCATTCCGTCATTCCGCGTCCGGGGCGCGCGGGGGCGGCGCGTCCGCCCTCCCGCCGCCCCCGCGCCCCACTCTCGCCGAGCCTGCGGACCCATGGGCCCAGGCGCCGTGAAGGCGGCCCGCCTCGGCGCTTTCCGACATTCGGTTCCGGCGGACGCGCCGGCGTCGCCCTGAATTCCCCTTGGCGCTCGCGCGGCCTTGCTCTAGAAGCGCGCGGGAAAACCGTGCCGAGGCAACGTGTTCATGAGCGGCGTCAACGAAATTCGATCGAGCTTCCTGCAGTTCTTCGCCAGGAACGGGCATGAGGTCGTCCCGTCGAGTTCGCTCGTCCCGCGCAACGATCCGACGCTCATGTTCACCAACGCCGGCATGGTGCAGTTCAAGAACGTCTTCACCGGCGTCGAGAAGCGGCCTTACGTCCGCGCCGCGACCGCGCAGAAGTGCGTGCGCGCCGGCGGCAAGCACAACGACCTCGACAACGTCGGCTACACCGCGCGCCACCACACCTTTTTCGAGATGCTCGGCAACTTCTCCTTCGGCGACTATTTCAAGGAGAACGCGATCGAATACGCCTGGAGCCTGCTGACGCGCGACTTCGGCCTGCCCAAGGAGCGCCTCATCGTCACCGTCTATTACGACGACGACGACGCCTTCAACCTGTGGAAGCGCATCTCCGGCCTGCCGGACGAGCGCATCATCCGCATCGCCACCAGCGACAACTTCTGGGCGATGGGCGACACCGGTCCCTGCGGTCCGTGCTCCGAGATCTTCTACGACCACGGCGACCATATTCCCGGCGGCCCGCCCGGTTCGCCGGACGCCGACGGCGACCGGTTCATCGAGATCTGGAACCTCGTGTTCATGCAGTTCGAGACGCTGCCGGGCGGCGAGCGGGTCAACCTGCCGCGCCCCTCGATCGACACCGGCATGGGGCTCGAGCGCATCGCCGCGGTGCTGCAGGGCGTGCACGACAACTACGACATCGATCTCTTCCGCGCGCTGATCCGCGCCAGCGCCGACCTGACCGGCGTCGATCCGGACGGCCCGCAGCGCGCCTCGCACCGCGTCATCGCCGACCATCTGCGCGCCTCGGCCTTCCTCGTCGCCGACGGCGTCCTGCCGTCGAACGAGGGCCGCGGCTATGTGCTGCGCCGGATCATGCGCCGCGCCATGCGCCACGCCCAGATCCTCGGTGCGCGCGATCCGCTGATGTGGCGGCTCGTTCCGGCGCTGACGCGCGAAATGGGCCAGGCCTATCCGGAGCTCCTGCGCGCCGAGGCGCTGATCTCCGAGACGCTCAAGCTCGAGGAGACGCGCTTCCGCACGACGCTCGCGCGCGGCCTCGCCATTCTCGAGGACGAGACGCGGCTTCTGGCCGAGGGCGGCGTGCTGTCCGGCGAGACCGCTTTCAAGCTCTACGACACCTACGGCTTTCCGCTCGACCTCACGCAGGACGCGCTGCGCGCCCGCGGCCTTTCGGTCGACGTCGACGGCTTTAACGCCGCGATGGAGCGCCAGCGCGCCGAGGCGCGCCGCGCCTGGGCGGGATCGGGCGAGGCCGCGACCGAGACGGTCTGGTACGCCTTGCGCGAACGGATCGGGGCGACCGATTTCCTCGGCTACGAAACCGAGACCGCCGAGGGCGTCATCCGCGCGATCGTCAAGGACGGCGTCGAAGTCGAGCGGCTGGAGGCGGGCGAGAAGGGCTCGCTCATCCTCAACCAGACGCCGTTCTACGGCGAATCCGGCGGCCAGGTCGGCGACGTCGGCGAAATCTCCGGGCCCGGCTTCCGCGCCGCCGTCACCGACACGCGCAAGAAGCTCGGCGATCTCGTCGTCCATGACGTGTCGATCGTCGAGGGCGCGGCGCGCGTCGGCCTGGCGGTCGAGCTCGCCGTCGATCACGCCGCCCGCGCCGCGACCCGCGCCAACCATTCGGCGACCCATATCCTGCACGAGGCGCTGCGACTCGTGCTCGGCGATCACGTGGCGCAGAAGGGCTCGCTCGTCTCGCCCGACCGGCTGCGCTTCGACATCGCCCATCCGAAGCCGATCACCGCGGACGAGATCGCGGCGGTCGAGGACATCGCCAACCGCGTCGTGCTGGAGAACGCCGAGGTGACGACGCGGCTGATGAGCCTCGACGACGCGCGGGCGCTGGGCGCGCGCGCTCTGTTCGGCGAGAAATACGGCGACGAGGTCCGCGTCGTCAGCATGGGGGTGATCGAGGACGACGCGACTCACGAGCGCGCCTATTCGATCGAACTCTGCGGCGGCACCCATGTCCGCCGCACCGGCGACATCGGCCTCATCTCGATCGTCGGCGAAAGCGCGGTTGCGGCCGGCGTGCGGCGCATCGAGGCCAAGACCCGCGACGAGGCGCGCCGGCGTCTGACCGCCGATTCGCGCAGCCTCGCCGATCTCGCAGCGCTGCTGCGCGCGCCCCCGACGAAGCGGCCGAGCGGCTCGAGGCCCTGATCGACGACAAGCGCAAGCTCGAGCGCGAACTCGCCGACGCGAGGCGCAAGCTCGCGATGGGCGGCGGCGGGTCGAACGGCGCCGAGGCCGTGCGCGACGTCGCCGGCGTCAAATTCTACGCCCGCGCGGTGACCGGCGTCGACATGAAGGACCTGAAGTCGCTGGCGGACGAGGCCAAGCAGAGCGTCGGCTCCGGCGTGGTCGCGATCGCCGCCACAGGCGAAGACGGCAAGGCGAGCCTTGTCGTCGCGGTCACGCCCGACCAGACCGCCCGTTTCAACGCCGTCGATCTCGTCCGGCTCGGTTCGGCTGCCCTCGGCGGCAAGGGCGGCGGCGGACGGCCCGACATGGCGCAGGCCGGCGGTCCCGACGGCGGAAAGGCGCGGCGGCGCTGGCGGCGGTCGAAGAGGGAATCCGGGCCCGGGCCTGAGGGAGCCGCGCCCGGCGTCGCCGCGCCGGAACGCCGGGCCGGCGACTCGCGCCTCGGGCTGCGGCGCGGGGCTGAGGCAGTCGCTTGGCGTTGAGCGGCGCCCGCCCGGGCCGCCGCTCCCCCGCCATCGCCTTCTTGAGGTTCTCGTCGACCTTGTCGAGGAAGCCGTGGTCGAGAGCCACTTCTGCTCGGGGCCGACGAGCAGCGCGAGGTCCTTGGTCATGAAGCCGGCCTCGACCGTGTCGACGCAGACCTTCTCCAGCGTCGCGGCGAATTTGGCCAGCGCCTCGTTGCCGTCGAGCTTGGCGCGATGGGCGAGGCCGCGGGTCCAGGCGAAGATCGAGGCGATCGAGTTGGTCGAGGTCTCGCGGCCCTTCTGGTGCTCGCGGTAGTGGCGCGTGACCGTGCCGTGCGCGGCCTCCGCCTCGACCGTCTGGCCGTCCGGCGTCATCAGCACGGTGGTCATCAGGCCGAGCGAGCCGTAGCCCTGCGCCACCGTGTCCGACTGCACGTCGCCGTCGTAGTTCTTGCACGCCCAGACATAGCCGCCCGACCACTTGAGCGCCGAGGCGACCATGTCGTCGATCAGGCGGTGCTCGTAGGTGATGCCGAGGCTGGCGAACTTCGACTTGAACTCGGTCTCGTAGACCTCCTGGAAGATGTCCTTGAAGCGGCCGTCATAGGCCTTGAGGATCGTGTTCTTGGTCGAGAGATAGACCGGATACTTGCGCATCAGGCCGTAGTTGAGCGAGGCGCGGGCGAAGTCGCGGATCGAATCGTCGAGATTGTACATCGCCATCGCGACGCCGGCGCCGGGGAACTTGAACACCTCCTTCTCGATCACCGTGCCGTCGTCGCCCTCGAACCTGATCGTCAGGCGGCCCTTGCCGGGCACCTTGAAATCGGTGGCGCGGTACTGGTCGCCGTAGGCGTGGCGGCCGACGACGATCGGCTGCGTCCAGCCGGGCACGAGGCGCGGCACGTTCTTGCAGATGATCGGCTCGCGGAAGATGACGCCGCCGAGGATGTTGCGGATCGTGCCGTTCGGGCTCTTCCACATCTCCTTGAGATTGAACTCCTTCACGCGCGCCTCGTCGGGCGTGATGGTCGCGCATTTGACGCCGACGCCGCAGGCCTTGATCGCGTGGGCCGCGTCGACCGTCACCTGGTCGTTGGTGGCGTCGCGATGCTCGACCGAGAGGTCGAAATACTGCAGGTCGACGTCGAGATAGGGGTGGATCAGCTTGTCGCGGATGAGCTGCCAGATGATGCGGGTCATCTCGTCGCCGTCGAGTTCGACAACCGGATTCTTGACCTTGATCTTGGACATCGGCGGCGGTTTCCTCGTCGAGGGGAAGGGGAGCGCGAGGCTATAGCACCGGCCTTCCGACCGTCCTAGTTCTGCTTTAGGCGAGCAGTCGCCGCCGTCCGACAACGACATCGACAAACCCGCAGGATTCTCATAAGTTTACAGGCGAATGGCCGTTCGAGCGCGATCTGGAGGGCGGGATGACGAAGACGTATTGTTTTCGTGCACGGCGCGTTCATGACACCCCTCGTCTGGGAGCATTGGTCGCCGTGGTTCGAGGCAGGGGCTACCGTGCCTCGCGCCCGCCTGGCCGGGCCGGGACCGCACGGCGGCGGATTTGCGCGCCGCCATCCCGATCCGCAAACTCGGCGTGTCTGTCGCTCGAGGCGGTCGTCGAGCGCATCGCCGCGGAAGTGGCGGCGCTCGATCAGAAGCCGATCCTCATCGGGCATTCGATCGGCGGGCTTGTTGCGCGGATCCTTCTCGGCCGCGGCGCCGCCGCCGCCGGCGTCGCGATGCATTCGACGCCGTCGGGCCAGGTCCTGCCCATCAGCCGGACATATTGGCTCTCGAACTGGGGCATGATCGGCCCCTTCGTCGATGCGGGACGCCGAAGGCGCTGACTTTCGAGGAGTTCCAACAGGCCTTCGCCAACAGCTTGCCGCCCGAAGCGCAGAGGCGGCGTTCGAGCGGTACATCGTGCCGGAATCGCGCAGGGTGGTGCGCGGCGCGCGCGGCGACGCCGGCCGCATCGATTTCGCCAGGCCCCATCCGCCGCTCCTGATGACGGCGGGCGTTCTCGACCGCGTCACTCCCGCCCGGCTCAACTTCAACAGCTTTTCGCGCTATAGGCAGCGCGGCTCGATCACCGAATTCCGGGCCTTCGACGGCCGCGACCACATGGTCGTCGTTGAGCCGGGCTGGGAAGAGGTCGCCGATTTTGTCGCCTATTGGTTGGAAAAGCTCGAAGGGCGAGGCGGCGCCGGCTGGGCGGCCGTGCTCGGGGCCGCGCCGCCGGGGGCCCGGCGAGCCCGGCATTGATGCGGGCGGCGATCGGCATGGGGCGCCGAGCGCGCTGCGGTCTCATCCCCGCCTTTCTGGCGCTGGCGCTGTCCGGCCCCTTAGCATCGGCGAACGAGGCCGAGCCCGCAAGCGACAACGCCTTGGCGACGCTGTGCGGGATCGTCGAGACCTCGGCCCAGGCGCAGGGTCTGCCGGTCAACTTCTTCACCCGGCTCATCTGGCGGGAGAGCGCATTTCAGCCCGGCGCCGTCAGTCCCGCGGGCGCGCATGGGCGTCGCCCAGTTCATGCCGGGCACGGCCTCCGAGCGCGGGCTCGCCGACCCGTTCGATCCGGCGGCCGCGATCCCGGCTTCGGCCAAGCTCCTCGCCGACCTTCGCGCAGCGCTTCGGCAATCTCGGCCTCGCGGCGGCCGCCTATAACGCGCGGCCCGAACGCAGTCGCCGGCTGGCTCTCGGGCGCGGGCGCCATGCCGATCGAGACGCAGGATCTACGTGCTCGCGATCACCGGCCACGACGTCGAGGAATGGCGCGGCGACAAAGCCCCCGGCCTCCGCCGCGCCGGACCGGCCGAGCCCTGTCTCGCCGTCGATCGGAAGGCTGCGCGTCGAGCGCGGCCCGCAGGGCTCGCCCGTCATCTCGGGCCTCTTCGCGCCGTGGGGCGTGCAGATCTCCGCCAGCTTCTCCAAGGGCTCGGCGCTGCGCGCCTTCGCCCGCTTCAGACACGACTACGCCAGCGTTATCGGCGACATGACCCCGTTCGTTCTCGGCTCGGTCCTGCGAAGCAGGGGCTGGCGGCCGTTCTATCGTGTGCGCCTGCCGGCGCAGACCGGCGGCGAAGCGAAAAGACTGTGCGATCGCATTCAGGCCGTCGGCGGCGCCTGCGCGGTGCTGCGGAGCTGACAGTTAAAATCAAACGCTTGATACCCAACTCGAAATGCTGCTCTGGGGGGTCTGCAGGCGATGATAAACCAGGGAGGATGCATTTCGCCGCTATTTTCTGCACACGCTATGGAGATGAAATCGCGGAGCTGGAACTGACGAGCGAAATTCTTATGTGCGACACGCAGGGGGCTGGCGAACATCCGGTACTCTTTTGCAGGTAAATGGAATAGCCTTTCCGGCCTCCAGGCCCAGCCCGATGACGTAGGGAGGTACGAATGAAGCGAACGTCGCTTTCTTTTGGCCTGCGACTTCTGTCGAGCGTCGCATTTTCGATGACGGCTTCAGCGGCTCCCCCGCAACTGGAAACGAGTAGTTTCACGATACCGTCGTTGGACCCCGGCATCGAACTCTATATGCGAAATAAGCATCCGGTAGGAATGACCGCGTTCCGTTCAGAGAAGACCGTGCTTTTCATTCACGGGGCCACCTATCCCGCGGAAACGAGCTTCGATTTGCCAATCGAGGGCGTGTCGATGATGGACCTCATCGCTCAGCAGGGCTACGATGTATTCCTCGTCGATCTGCGCGGTTATGGGGGCTCGACGCGACCGCCCGAGATGGACCAACCCGCGTCCGCCAATAAACCGGTCGCGACTTCGGCCGATGCCGCCAACGACCTCGGAGCGGCGGTCGATTATATTTTGAAGACCCGCCATATTCCGAAACTGGATTTGTTCGGGTGGTCGTGGGGAACATCAATCGCCGGTTCATATACCTCGCAACACAACGACAAAATCAACCGGCTCGTCCTCTATGCTCCCGCTTGGATCTGGCAACCGCCGGCCGCGCCGACTGACGCGTCCATCGCCGCCTACCGGCTGGTCGCGAAGGATACAGCGGAGGCGCGTTGGGCAAAAGGCGTGCCGGAGGATAAACTCGCGACCCTTATTCCTCCTGGCGTATTCGATTCGTGGTGGGCTGCGACGTTGGCGACCGATCCGGTCGGCAGCAAAATGAAACCGCCGATGCTGCGCGCGCCGAATGGCGTGCTGGAGGAATTCATGAACACGTGGCGGGCCGGAAAGCCATATTATGATCCGGGCAAAATTACTGTTCCCACATTTCTCATTCATGCCGAGTGGGACGCAGACCTTCCGAGCTACCAAGCGCAAGCGTATTTCAAGCAGTTGACGAATGTTCCCTACAAAAGATTCGTCGAGCTTGGCGAAGGCACGCATACAGTCATGCTTGAGAAGAACCGTATGCAGTTCTTCCGAGAAGTTCTCGGATTTCTGTCCGAATCTGATCCTCTTTCCCTGCGTTGACGTCGATTTGGCCGTCGCGCGCGGCGAGCGTCCCTCTACAGTCGATCGCGGTATGGAATGGCCGAGGCGTTTCGCCGCCTCGTACACCCTCGAAAATGACCGGGTCGTTCATCACGTGGACGTGGCCTGGAATCCAGCGTGGCAGATTGACTTGGTCCGGCCCTATGGTCTCGAGGGCGATAAGCTTGCGATCGGCGACGCTCCCTGGACCGATCCGTTGACGGGAGTAAAGGTCAGCCGCCGTATGGAATTTCGAAAGATTTGAACTGAGAGCGGTCGGGCCGTGCGCGGTCACCTCGCCGCCCGTCCCGCGCGATCGAGCGTTGCGAAATCGTCATCCGACAGCGCGATCGCCGCCGCGCCGACGTTCTCTTCCAGATGCGCGACCTTGCCGGTGCCGGGGATCGGCAGCATGACGGGGCTGCGCTTGAGGAGCCAGGCGAGCGCGATCTGGCCGGGGCTCGCCTTATGCTTGCGGGCGACCGCCTCGAGCGCGGAGCCTTCGCGCGCAAACGCCCCGGCGTCGAGCGGGGCCCATGGAATGAAGCCGATCCCGCGTTGAGCGCAATAGTCGAGCGTCGCTTCGCTGGCCCGGTCGACGAAGTTGTAGCGGTTCTGCACCGTCGCGACAGGGAAGAACTTCGACGCGGCCTCGATTTCCCCGACGTTGACTTCCGACAGACCGGCGCAGCGGATGACGCCGTCCTTGATCAGCGAGGCGATGGCCGACGAATTGCTCGCTGGCCGGCACTTTCGAGATCGATGCGATGCAACTGCCAGAGATCGATCGTCTCGACGCCGAGCCGCCAACGGCTGGTGTGCGCCTGCTGGATCAGATATTCGGGGCGGCCGAGCGGTATCCATTGGTTCGGGCCGGTGCGCGCGAGCCCGCCCTTGGTGGCGACATGGATCTTGCCATAGGGCGCGAGCGCTTCCTGGAGCAGTTCTTCGGAGAAGTTGGGGCCGTAGAAATCGGCGGTGTCGATGAAATCGACGCCGAGATCCGCGAGGCGGCGCAGGGCGCGCAGGGCCTCGGCGCGGTCCTGCGGCGGGCCCCAGACGCCGCGTCCGACGATGCGCATGGCGCCGAAGCCGAGGCGGTTGACGTCGAAGGCGCCGCCGATGCGAAAGCGGCCGGATTGCGCGGCGTTGATCATGATGGGTCCTCGCGAGTTTGGTGGGAGGGCGATTAGGGCCAGCTTGCCTGCGGCGGCATGGAGGACAGAATGGAGGCGATGTTGCCGCCGGTTTTCAAGCCGAAAATCGTGCCCCGGTCATAGAGCAGGTTGAATTCGACATAACGCCCGCGCCGCACGGTTTGTTCCTCGCGTTCGGCGCCGCTCCAGGGTTTCGACGCATTGCGCCTGACGATCTGCGTATAGACGGCGATGAAGCTCTCGCCGACGTCGCGCACGAAGGCGAAATCGTCGTCGAACGCCGAATTGCCGGCGTCGCCGGCGCTGTTGAGGTCGTCGAAGAAAATCCCGCCGATTCCGCGCGGCTCGTTGCGGTGCTTGAGGTGGAAATACTCGTCGCACCACGCCTTGTAGCGCTCCGCGTCGGCGACCTTCGGATGACGCTCGCATGCCGCGCGCATCGCCGCGTGAAAGGCGACGGCGTCGGGATCGTCGCGGGAGCGGCGCGCGTCGAGCATCGGCGTCAGGTCGGCGCCGCCGCCGAACCAGGTCCTGGTCGTGCGGACGAGCCGGGTGTTCATGTGCACGGTCGGCACATGCGGGCTCCAGGGATGGGCGATCACCGACACGCCGGCGGCCCAGAAGCGCGCGTCGTCGGCCGCGCCCGGAATTTGCCCGGCGAATTCCTTCGGGAACGCGCCGTGGACCGTCGAGCAATGCGCGCCCATCTTCTCGAACAGCCGTCCGCGCAGCATCGCCATGCGTCCGCCCCCGCCCGGCTCGCCGCTGGCGTCGGTTCGCGTCCAGGGTTCGAGGACGAAACGTCCGGGCGCGCGCGCCGGGTCGGCGCCTTCGAACTCGCGCTCCAGCGCCTCCATCGCCTCGACGATCCGCATCTGGAGCGTCTGGAACCAGGCCTCCGCGCGGGCGAGGCGGGGATCGTCGCCGATCACGTCGCTCATGGCGCGCTCACCCGCCCGCGAACCCGAGCGACGAGACGCTCGACATGTTCGACCGGCGTCTCGGGCAGGATGCCGTGGCCGAGATTGAAGATATGCGCGCGCGTCTGAAATCCTTTCAGGACGCGATCGACGCCCTCGTCGAGGCCGCGGCCGCCCGCGACCAGGGCCAGCGGATCGAGATTGCCCTGCAGCGCGAACCGATCGGGCAGCGCCTTGGCGGCGACCTCGGGTTCGACGCTGGTGTCGAGGCCGATTCCCGCCACGCCCGGCATGTCGGCGAATTTCGCCAGTTGCGTCGCCGCGCCGCGCGGGAAGGCGATGATCGGCGCGTCGGGCGCGCCCGCGCGCACCTTGGCGATCAACGCGGCGAGCGGCGCGACGCACCAGCGCTCGAATTCGGCCGGCGGCAGGACGCCGGCCCAGGAGTTCGAAAATCTGCACGGCTTCCGCGCCCGCCGCCAGCTGACGCAACAGATAACCGGCCGAAGCGTCGACGAGGCGGTCGATCAGCGCCGCGAACAGGCTGGGGTGGCGATAGGCGAACAGCCGCGCGGGCGCCTGGTCGGGCGTGCCCCGCCCCGCGATCATGTAGCTCGCCACTGTCCAGGGCGCGCCGCAAAATCCGATCAGCGCGACCTCGCCGGGAAGCGCGGTCTTGAGCCGGTCGAGCGTCTCGAACACCGGCGCGAGCCGGCTCCAGTCCGGCTCCTGGAGCAGTTTCGAAAGCCCGCTCGCGTCGCCGATCGGATCGAGCCGGGGACCTTCGCCGGATTCGAAACCGACCCTCTGCCCCAGCGCGTCGGCCACGACGAGAATGTCGGAGAAAAGGATCGCCGCGTCGAAGCCGAAGCGCCGGATCGGCTGCAGCGTCGCCTCGACCGCCAAGGCCGGAGTGTAACAGAAATCGAGGAAGGTCGCGGCGCGGGCGCGGATCTCGCGGTATTCCGGCAGATAGCGGCCGGCCTGACGCATCAGCCAAATGGGCGGCCGCGGCTGACGTTCGCCGGCGAGCGCGGCAAGCATGGGTTTGCGCGCGGGGGAGGGTGGTTGCATTCGGCTAGGCCCTCATCCGGCCCTGCGGCTTCTCGTCTCCTCTCCCGTTTGCGGGAGAGGGCCGGGGTGAGGGGCGCCTCGGCAAGGCGAACGCCTATTCGGCCGCGCGCTTCATTTCGGGATAGGCGCAGTGCGCCGGATCGGTCGCGCCGGGGCGCGGCAATGGAATCACCTTCGCCTCTTCGAAGCGCAGGCCGAGGGTCTTCCACACGTCGACCAGCGCCTCGACGAGTTCGGCGACTTGCGCCTCGTTATGAGCGGGCGTCGGCGTGATGCGCAGGCGCTCGGTTCCCTTGGCGACGGTCGGATAATTGATCGGCTGGATGTAGATCGCGTGCCGCTCCAGCAGCAACTGGCTGGCGGCGCGGCATTGGCGCGCGTCGCCGACGGCGACCGGCACGATATGCGAGGGATTGTCCATCACCGGCAGGCCGGCCGCGCGCAGCGCGTGCTTGGTCAGCTTGGCCATATGCTGATGGCGCTCGCGCTCCGCGTTCGATGTCTTGAGATGCCGGACGGCCGCCGCGGCGCTGGCGGCGACGCTCGGCGGCAGAGTCGAGGTGAAGATGAACGAGGGCGCGTAGCTGCGCACGGCGTCGACGATCGCTTCGCTCGCGGCGATATAGCCGCCGAGCGAGCCGAATCCCTTGGCGAGCGTTCCCTCGATGACGTCGATGCGATGGGCGAGCCCGTCGCGCTCGCTCAACCCCCCGCCGCGCGCGCCATAGAGGCCGACCGCGTGGACCTCGTCGATGTAGGTGAGGGCGTTGTACTTTTCCGCCAGCGCGACAATTTCGGCGATCGGCGCGATGTCGCCGTCCATCGAGTAAAGGCTCTCGAACACGATCAGCTTGGCCCGGTCGATCGGCTCGGCCGCGAGCAGCTCTTCGAGATGCGCGACGTCGCCATGACGCCACACTTTCTTCTCGCATCCCGCGCGGCGCACGCCCTCGATCATCGAATTGTGGTTGAGCGCGTCGGACAGGATCAGGCAGTTCGGCAGCAGGCTGGCGATGGTCGAGATGCCGGCCAGATTGGAGATCCAGCCCGAAGTGAAGACGAGCGCCGCCTGCTTGCCGTGCAGGTCGGCGAGTTCCGCCTCGAGCCGCACGATCGGGTGGTGGGTGCCGGAAATGTTGCGGGTTCCGCCGGCGCCTGCGCCGTGGGCCCGGGCCGCGCGCACCGAGGCTTCGATCACGGCGGGGTGGCCGCCCATGCCCAGATAATCGTTCGAGCACCATACGGTGACTTCGCGGGGCTTGTGCTCCTCGCCTGGCGGACGCCACAGCGCGGTGGGGAAACGGCGCGCGTCTCGCTCGAGATTGGCGAAAGTGCGATAGCGGCCCTCCGTCCTCAGGCGGCTGATCGCGTCCTGGAAGCTCCGCTGATAGTCCATCGCCATCCTTTTCGGCCCAGTTGCTCCTACACCGGACCGCTTTCCTCTTCGCTAACCGGATGAGGCTGGATTGTCCAGAGCCTCGATATCGCCGGGGCGCGCGACCGATTGTCCCATCCTTACTTCGGATTTTGGTGACGCGTTGCTTAACCCCGTCCCATAAACCCGCCTCGCGCGAATTGATCTGCCTCAAGTCAAAAACGCGAGGCGCCGAGGCGGCGCGCGATTCAAAAACCGGGCGGATCGTCCGCCATCGGGTCTGGACGCGGCGCCCCTTCGCGTTCGCCGTCCCGCCAGAAACGGCGGCGGGATTCCCGGTCGGGCCTGTCGCCTGCTGGACATGATAAAATTGCCGCCTATTGTCGAAAAACGCTCCAGGTCGGGAAGACCGCTCGGGCGGAAGCAACAAGCATCTGCGAGGGGAGGAAGCATCCAATGACCATCATTGATCGCCGAGGTTTGACGCGCGGAATTCTGTGCGGCGCGCCGCCGCGGGTCTGGCGCTGACGCCTGGCGCGACCGAGCGCGATGCCCTTCGATAAGCGCGTCGCGGACAGGCCCGGACGACCTGATCGAGAAGGCCCAGGTGGTCGTGGTCGCTCCCCGCCGCCGTCCGCGTCATCGGCGCTGGGTGTGCTGGTGGCATCGCGGTCGGCGCGTGTGCGGCTGGCGCTGAGCGTGAACGCCAAGGAATGCGATTTCGTCGAACATGATTTCTCGGAATCGCGTCAGACTTCGGACTTCCTGAAGACGCGGAATTTTCGCCGTTCGCGTCAGCCGTCGGCGCCCGCGCATTCGCTTATCTGAGCGCCGACAGATCGTAGGTTAACAGTTCGCCGATCGCGTCGATCGCGATGTCGACCGACGAGAGTCTCCGGGGGCGTCGCCTGTGGCGCGTAATGCCCCTGCCTCGGGAAGACCGCCGTGACCCGATCGCGCCAAGCGCCCTTCACCGCGGCGAGGATGCGCGTCTTGTCGTCGACGAGCACATAGTGCGCGGCCGGATGCCGGCGCTCGACCTCCGCCAGCTCGGTCTCCTTGTGGACGTAAATCAGCACATTGCCGTCGAACGCGTCCCACAGGCCTGAGCGAGCGACCTTGCGCGGCTGAAAGACCGCGTCCCCGTCGGAGAGAATGACGGCGGGGCCCCATTGCCGCACGTGTCTGACGACCTCGAAAACGTTCGGATAGAGACGATCGGCGAATGGATAGTCCAGGACCCAGTTGGCGACGCGATAGACCCTCGGGTCGTGCGGGTCCTCCAGTCTCAGACGCTCCAGCGCGCCGAGATAGTCGGCGTAGCCGAGACTTTCGCGCAGTTCCTCGAACAGCGCCCAATAGCGGGCGCACGCCCGATCGCCGCAGGCGCTTGTCAGTTGCTCGCGAAGATCCTCCTGGAAGCGATCGTTGTCGAGAAGCGTGTTGTCGACGTCGAACAGGAAGACGATGTTCGCCCCGGCGCTCATTCCGACGCCATCCGTCGGCGATCGGCCGCTTTCGGCGTCACACCTTCACGGTCGAGGCCTGATAGATCTCGTCGATGGCGCTCGCCAGCGCGGCGTTGAACTCGGCGTCGCTCATCGAGCGCCTGAGGTCCTGGGCGAGCGCGCGCGAGAAGCTCGCCACCATGCCATGATTTTGCGCCAGGAGCCTGCACGCCTCGGCCCGCGTATAGCCGCCGGACAGCGCGACCACGCGCAGGACCCTCTTGTGCTTGATCAGCGGCGCGTAAAGGTCGGGCGTGCTCGGGATCGTGAGCTTGAGCATCACCTGGCGGCCTTCGGGCAGGGCGTCGAGCCGCTTGGTGATCTCCGCCAGAAGGATCGCCTCGGCGCCGGCTTTGTCCGGGCTCTTGATCGAGACCTCGGGTTCGATGATCGGGATCAGCCCATGCTTGGCGATCTGGTCGCCGATCTCGAACTGCTGCTTGACGATGGCGGCGACGCCATCCTTCGAGGCGTGGTTGATGACCGAGCGCATCTTGGTGCCGAACACGCCGAGTTTCGCCGCGCGGGCGAGCAGCGGGTCGAGGTCCGGCATCGGCTTCATCAGGCTGACGCCGTCCTTCTCCGCGTCGAGCCCCTTGTCGACCTTCACGATCGGGACGACGCCCCGCTCCTCCCAAAGATAGGCCGGAACCGGCTTGCCCTTGGCCTCGCCGTCCATCGTGCGCTCGAACAGGATGGCGGCGAGGACCTTCGCTCCGGTGAAGGCCGGCGCGGTCATGATGCGCACGCGCATCTCATGCACCAGCCTGAACATCTCGGCCTCGCCGCTGTAATCCTTGTCCTGCAATGCCGTAGAGGCGAAGCGCGCCTGGGGTCGATCCGCCGCTCTGGTCGAGCGCGGCGATGAAGCCCGCCTTGCCCGACATCTGCGCCAACATCTTGTCATTCGCCATGGTCGTCATCCTCGCCTCAAACCGTCTCGTTTCGGATTACTCGGTTGCGTCGACGCGGTCTACGGCGCGCCGTCGCCATCACGCGCGCTTAAGACGGAGCGTCGTCGTCGCCTCATCGCAGCGGAAGCCGTTCCTCGCCAGTCTATCACTGAACGAGCGTCTGTCACGCGCGGGGCCCTGGGGCGAGTTCGACGCGCGTGGCACCGCCTCGCCACGGCGCCGTCCACGCGCCGCGCGTCCGTTATTCTCCCGCGCGCATCGCCGGTTCGTCAGGCGCGCACCCGTTCGAACGGGGAAGGCCGACCAAATCCAGCGCTGAGAAAGAAAGGCCGCCCGAAGGCGGCCTTTCCTAGGGTTCCTTAACGCGGCTTTCCTCAAGCGTCACACTGTCGAGCGAGACATGCCTGTTCGCCATCGTCACTTGGTGTTCCTCGGCGCCGCCGACGGGACTGTTGATCTGTATAAATGTCCCCAACAATTCCGTTGCCGGTTTAGTCCAATGTCCTTGCCGAGGGCGCCGTAACGACAGCGGGCCGCCAGGACCCCCATTGCAAGCGCCGGGTGCGGACCGGGGCGCTCACAATTTCGCACGCTTATCGAGCTCCCCTTACCGTCCCCGATTCACCAACTGCACTGCAAGATTGTCCCCACAATCCTTGCGCGCGAGCGCACAGTTCAATTGCGAACCATTTACAGGTGAGCATCAGCGGAAGGCGGGAGTCAAGGCTGACAACCGCCCGGTTGAAAATATTTTTTTAACTATGATTGTACCGTTCCAGAGGCCTGTTCTCCTTATTGGCCGAAATGAAGTTGCGGAAACCGGCGCCGACGAAAGGCCCCGTCTCTCCCCTTAATTCCCGTGGCCATGGACCCGCGAACCGGGTCCGCCTCACGCCAGGTCGCCATCCGGGTCTAGAATGCACACCGACGGCGCGTCCGCGGCGGCGAGTCCCTTTTGCCGCCGCGCCTCGCGCAGCAGGGCCGAGGGGACGAACACCGAGGGCGAGGCGGCGTGCTTGTTGTCGAGGAGAGGGGCGTGATCATACTTTGATCGCCTTGCAGAGTGTCGCCAGACGAGGAGGCCGCCATGAATAGCGAGAGCCGTCAGGAACATTGGGACAAGGTTTATGCCAGCAAGGGCGAGAAGGAACTGACCTGGTTTCAGGAGAACCCCGCGCCCTCGCTCGATCTGATCGCCAAGACGGGCGCGACCGCCGCGTCTTCCGTCATTGATGTCGGCGGCGGCGCGTCACGACTGGTCGACGCCTTGATCGCGAAGGGCTTTCGGGCCGTCGCCGTGCTCGATCTCTCGGAAGCCGCGCTCGTGGCCGCCAAGGCTCGCCTCGGCGGCCGGGCCGACCAAGTCGAATGGATCGTCGCCGACGTGACGGCATGGGAGCCGCAGGCGGCCGCCTATGACGTCTGGCACGACCGGGCGGCGTTTCACTTCCTGACCGAGGAGCGCGACCGCGCGGCTTATGTCGCGCGCCTGTCGAGGGCCGTGAAGCCCGGAGGACATGCGATCATCGCCACGTTTGCGCCGGACGGCCCCGAGCGGTGCAGCGGCTTGCCGGTGGCGCGCTACGACGCCCAAAGTCTCGCCCGTGCAATGGGGGACGCGTTTCAACTGGTTGAAACCCTGCGCGACGTCCACAGGACGCCTCGCGGGTCGGAGCAAAGCTTCCAGTTCAGCCTGTTCCGGCGCGTTTCCAATGAGATCGGCGCATGATTCAAGCGGGACGCGCGAAAACCGGCGACGAAGGAGTTCCATCGGCTCCGATGGCGTCTTGTTCGATCCTCTAGCCCATGCGCTTCGCGCAGCAGGGCCGAAGGGACGAAAACCGAGAGCGAGGCGGCGTGATTGATGTCGAGGATGGGGGAGGTGACCCTCCTTCGATCGATCACGGAATGGCGATGGCGCGCAGGCTGATGTAAGCTACTAGAAGGTTCCTGCTTGGACGGCGTCGGCGGCGAATATGAAGAGCTCGCATGCATTCTATCTCCTCTCGATGGCCGCCGGCCTCTGCGCCCCAGCCTTGGGCCAGGACGCTCAGGACCTCACCATCGCCGATCCTTACACTTCCAACCCGTCAAGCAACGGCCTCGAAACGAGGGGCGCCGACTCCCCAAACGACCCTGCAAATTCCTATGGAAGCGACATCAACTCGGATGGCGGTCGAGCCGCCGAAAATCCTTACGCGACCGTCGCGCCAAAGACCTACCCTCGATACGGCGGCCATGATGGCGGTTTGAGTTCAAATCCCTACAATTCCCGCGCCGCCTCGAATCCATACGGCCGTTTCGACGCACCCTACGGCGCGAACAGCTCCGCAGATGCATATGCAGGCTACGGCGACGGGTCGATAGACGCGCCGAGCGGATATGATCGATACGGCGACTTTGTCGGAGCTTCGACTTCGAACCCGGACGATCCCGACTCGGCGCTGAATCCTTATGAACCGAGGCAGAATCCTTATGGGGATTTCACCAACCCCTATAGCCGTCCCTCCTCCGCGCGCCCTCGCAACGCGGCCGTTCCGAAGGTTCGCGGTCAAAACAGCGAGTTTGACGCAGGTCTGCCCGCAAACCCCGGCGATTCCGGCGCGGCTTTGGATCCGTTTGGACGTCACATCAACCCCCGCCCTGATCAATCCGCGACAGGCCCAGGCCGGGCGAAAGCGCCGAAACTCGACAGTCAAAACGGCCTCTACAGCGGAAGCATGAGCTCGGACCCGTCCAACGCCCACGCCGTTTCGAATCCGGCTGAACTGGGCGTCCATCCAAGCTCATCCGGCGGCCTGGGCGATCCTTTCACGGCGGCAAACCCCAATTCGCCTTTGAGATCGCCGAGTCCCTAACTTTGGGAAATGTGGCGGCGCCTTGCCGGCCGCCCGCTATGACGCCCGAAGTCTCGGCCGCGCCACTGGGGACGCGGTTGAGCTCGTTGAATACCTCGGCCGCCAACACAGAACGCCCTGGGGGCATCGGCTCGAGACGACGCCTCGTTTCATCGCCTTCGCTTCGGATGACGCCTATTCCTTCAAACGGCCGCGGAAGGCGTGGATTACCGTCGAATTCAACCGCCTTTTCAATGCTTTACACTTTCTGCTTTCCGAAAAGCAGAATTCATGCTAGTTTGTGAGTTCCGCCGTCGTCGGGGAGTTTCGATGCGCGTGGCCAAACGCCTGCCGCGCCAGTCCGCTCCATCCGGGCGACCCGCGTGTCGCCGCCGCCCGGCCCATTGTTGGCGACGCCGGGCCTCGCGCCGCGCAACGGAACGAGGGCGCGAATCGCCGGTGGAGCGCGCACGGTCGGGAATCGGCGGAGTTGCGGAATTTGGCGCCCAAGCGATTGAAAACATGGAGTCGCTGACAAAAGCGCCGCGACGGCCGGCGGGCCCGCGCCCCGCGCTCCGCTCGAAACCCGGTCACCCCTCCAGGCTCGGCAGGTCCAGCCCGTTCGCCTTCGCGCATTCGACCGCGGTCTCGTAGCCCGCGTCGGCGTGCCGCATCACGCCGGTCGCCGGATCGTTCCATAACACCCGCTCGATCCGCCGCGCCGCCTCCGGCGTCCCGTCGCAGACGATGACCACGCCAGCATGCTGCGAATAGCCCATGCCGACGCCGCCGCCGTGATGCAGCGACACCCAGGTCGCGCCCGACGCGCAGTTCAGGAGCGCGTTCAAGAGCGGCCAGTCGGAGACCGCGTCCGAACCGTCCTTCATCGCTTCGGTCTCGCGATTGGGCGAGGCGACGGAGCCTGAATCGAGATGGTCGCGGCCGATCACGATCGGCGCCTTCAGCTCGCCCGAGGCGACCATGGCGTTGAACGCCAGGCCCAGCCGATGCCGGTCGCCGAGGCCGACCCAGCAGATGCGCGCCGGCAGGCCCTGAAAGCGGATGCGCTTGCGCGCCATGTCGAGCCAGTTGTGCAAGTGCGCGTTGTCGGGCAGCAGCTCCCTGACCTTGGCGTCGGTCCTGTAAATATCTTCCGGGTCCCCCGACAGCGCGACCCACCGGAACGGACCGACGCCGCGGCAGAACAGCGGCCGGATATAGGCCGGCACGAAGCCCGGGAAATCGAACGCGTCCTTGACCCCCTCCTCGAACGCCATCTGGCGGATGTTGTTGCCGTAATCGACGGTCGGCACGCCGGCGCGGAAAAAGGTCAGCATGGCGCGCACATGCTCGGCCATCGACGCCTTGGCGGCGCGCTCGACCGCCTTCGGGTCGCTGGCGCGGCGCTCCTCCCATTGTTGCAGGGTCCAGCCCTTGGGCAGGTAGCCGTTGACGGGATCGTGGGCCGAGGTCTGGTCGGTGACGACATCGGGCCTCACGCCGCGGCGCACGAGTTCGGGCAGGACTTCCGCCGCGTTGCCGAGCAGCGCGACCGAAACGGCCTTGCGCTCCCTGGTCGACTTGCCGATGATCGCCAGCGCGTCGTCGAGGTCCTTGGCGGCGACGTCGACATAGCCGGTGCGCAGGCGGAAATCGATGCTGGACGGGCGGCACTCGACCGCCAGGCACGAGGCGCCGGCCATGGTGGCCGACAGCGGCTGGGCGCCGCCCATGCCGCCGAGGCCGGCGGTCAGGATCCATCTGCCGGCGAGATCGCCGCCGTAATGCTGGCGTCCCATCTCGACGAAGGTTTCGTAAGTGCCCTGCACGATGCCCTGCGAGCCGATATAGATCCACGAGCCCGCGGTCATCTGGCCGTACATCATCAGGCCCTTGCGGTCGAGTTCGTGGAAATGATCCCAGGTCGCCCAATGCGGCACCAGGTTGGAGTTGGCGATCAGCACGCGCGGGGCGTCGACATGGGTGCGGAACACGCCCACCGGCTTGCCCGACTGCACCAGCAGCGTCTCGTCGGCTTCGAGGCGGCGGAGCGTCGAGACGATGCGGTCGAAGGCCTGCCAGTCGCGCGCCGCGCGGCCAATGCCGCCGTAAACGACCAGCTCGCCCGGCCGTTCGGCGACATCGGGATCGAGATTGTTCATCAGCATGCGCAGCGGCGCCTCGGTCAGCCAGCTCTTGGCGGTGCGCTCGATGCCGCGCGGGGCGCGGATGACGCGCATATTGTCGATGCGGTTGTGAGCGGTCATGGCGGGCTTCCTTTTCGAGTTCGGTCGGCGGTCAGCCGGCGATCCGGGCGAGGATCGTTTCAAGAATGCGGCGAAGCGTCGCGCGCGTCGCGCTCGCGCGCTGTTCGTCAATCGGCGCCGGCCAGTTTTCGGCGGTCGGGCGCTCCGGTTCGCGCATATAGGCGCGGCAGGCGAGCTCCAATTGCAGCGCCTCGACGCCCGCGCGCGGATTGCCGTAGGCGCGCGTGATCCAGCCGCCCTTGAAGCGCCCGTCGACGACGTAGCTGGCGCCGGAGTCGGCGAGAACCGCGCCGACCGCTTCGCGAAGCCCTGAATCGCAGCTCGCACCCGAATTCGTGCCGAGATTGAACATCGGCAACTCCCCGTCGAACAGGCGCGGAATGCGCGAGCGGATCGAATGAGCGTCGAACAGCGCGACGCGCGCGAACCTGTCGCGCAAGCGCGCGATCTCGGCGCTCAGCGCCGAGTGATAGGGGGCAAAGTACAGCCGCCGGCGATCGTCGATTTGCGCGTCGTCGGGCGCTTTTCCAGGTCTGTATAAGGGCTCGCCGTCGAATGTGGTGGTCGGGCACAATTCCGTGGTCGCTTGACCAGGATAGAGCGAGGCGCCGCTCGGATCGCGATTGACGTCGATGATCGAGCGCGAAAGGCGCGTGCGCACCACGGTCGCGCCGAGCGCATCGAGGAAATCATAAAGCTGGTCCAGACGCCAATCGGCGTCCTTGCGCGCGAGCCAGGGGTCGACGAAGCGGTGTTCGAACGACGCGAGGTCCGTTCCGCCATGCGGAATGCTGACGATGAGCGGCGCCGAGCCGCGCGCGACCGCAAGCCAGTCGGGATGGCCGTCCGTCATCGCGTCTCCCCGTCGAGACTTGGCAACACGACGTCGCCAATCGCCGCGACAGCGCCGCCGCCGCGCGCGATGCGGGTCGCGGCCGCAATGTCGGGATGGAAATACCGGTCGTCATCCAGAGTCGGAACCTCGCGACGCAGCCGCGCCCGCAAACCCTCGAGCGGCGCGCTGGACGCGAGCGGAGCATGAAAATCACAGCCCTGAGCGGCGGCGATGAGCTCGATCCCGATGATCGAGAACGCGTTCTCGGCCATTGGCGCCAGTCGGCGCGCGCCATGCGCCGCCATCGAAACATGATCCTCCTGGTTCGCCGAAGTCGGGATCGAGTCGACGCTGGCCGGATAGGCGCGCTGTTTGTTTTCGGACACGAGCGCCGCGGCGGTCACTTGGGCGATCATGAAGCCGGAGTTCAAGCCGGGCTTGGGCGTCAGGAACGCCGGAAGTCCGGACAGCGCCGGATCGACCAGCATGGCGATGCGACGCTCGGACAACGAACCGATTTCGCAAATCGCCAATGCGATCATGTCGGCGGCGAAAGCGACCGGCTCGGCATGAAAGTTGCCGCCCGACAGCGCTTCGTCGTCATCGGCGAAGATCAAGGGATTGTCGGTGACCCCGTTGGCTTCGTCGGCGAGCGTCGCGGCGGCCTGACGCAGCAGGTCGAGACACGCGCCCATGACCTGCGGCTGGCAACGAAGGCAATAGGGGTCCTGGACCCGATCGTCGCCGGTCAGATGCGAGGCGCGAATTGCGCTGCCTGCGAGCATCGCGCGCAGCGCTCGCTGCGACTTCGATCTGCCCGCGGTGTCGTCGCAGCAGGTGAATTCGCGCGTCGAACGGCGTGTCCGACCCACGCGCGGCGTCAGTCGACAACGCGCCTGCCGCCAATGCGGAGCGCAGAAGCGCTTCCGCCTCGAACAGACCGGCGAGAGCGTTGGCGGTGGAAAACTGGGTGCCGTTGAGGAGCGCGAGTCCTTCCTTCGGCGCCAGGACGGCCGGGGCCAGTCCGGCCTCGGCCAGCGCGGCGGCGGCGGGCCCGACGCGATCGCCGACGCGCGCCTCGCCGACGCCGATCATCGCCGCCGCCATGTGGGCCAGCGGCGCGAGGTCTCCCGATGCGCCCACCGACCCTTGTGACGGGATGACCGGCAGGACGCCGCGCGCAAGCATCGCTTCGAGGAGAGCAAGCGTCCGCGGCTGAATGCCGGAGGCGCCTTGGGCAAGGCTGGCCAGTTTCAGCGCCATCATCAGGCGAGTCGTCGAAGGGGAGGCGTGATCGCCCACGCCAGCCGCATGGGACAGGACAATATTCCGCTGGAGCGCAGCGAGATCCGCGCCCGCTATGCGCACGCCCGCCAACTTGCCGAAGCCGGTATTGATTCCGTAAATCGGTTGACCGCGCTCCAGAATGCGCCCGACCGCATCGGCGCTGGCGGCGACGGCGTGACGGTGCGCGGGGTCGAGCGCGACGGGCTCGCCGCGCCAGATCGAACGCCAGTCGCCGAGCGCAGCCTCGCCCGCTCGCAGAGTAATCGTCACTGTCCTCTCCACACCCGCGCGTGCAAGGGATTGAAGCCAAGCCTATAGACCAGCTCGGCCGGCCGCTCGATCTCCCAGATGGCCAGATCGGCCCATTTGCCAATCTCGATCGCGCCAATTTCGTCCTGGAGTCCGAGCGCTCGCGCGGCCTCCCGGGTGATGCCGGCCATGCACTCGTCGACCGTGAGTCCGAACAACGTCGCCGCCATGTTCAGCGCAAGAAGGGGCGAGGTGAGCGGCGAGGTGCCGGGGTTGGAATCGGTCGCCACCGCCATCGGCACGCGATGTCTGCGCAGGGTCTCGACCGGCGGCGGTTGCCGTTCGCGCAGAACGTAGTAGGCGCCCGGCAACAAGACCGCGACCACGCCGGCGCGCGCCATCGCTTCGACGCCTTTTTCGTCGGTGAATTCCAGATGATCTGCGGACAGGGCTCCGTATTCGGCCGCGAGCGCCGCCCCGCCGCCGTTCGACAATTGATCGGCGTGCAGTTTGACCGCGAGTCCCGACCGGCGGGCCGCGTCGAACACGCGGGAGATTTCCTCCTTCGTAAACGCGATGCGCTCGCAGAACCCGTCGACCGCATCGACAAGCCCTTCGGCGGCCAACGTTGGAAGCATGTCTTCGGCGACGTGAGCGATATAGCCGCCGCGGTCGTTGGCGAATTCCGGCGGCAGCGCGTGCGCGCCGAGAAAAGTCGTGCGGACCCCGACGCGGCGTTGCTCGGCGAGCCGCCTTGCGACCCGCAGCGATTTGCGTTCGGCGGCGAGCTCAAGGCCATAGCCGGACTTCACTTCGACCGTGCCGACCCCTTCGGCGATCAAGGCGTCCAATCGGCGAAGCGCGCCGCGCAACAGCTCGCTTTCGCTCGCGTCGCGCGTCGCGCGCACCGTCGAAAGAATTCCGCCCCCTTCGCCGGCGATCTGTTCGTAGGTGGCGCCGGCGAGACGCATCTCGAATTCGCGCGCCCGATCGCCGCCGTAAACCAGATGCGTGTGGCAGTCGACGAGAGCGGGAGTGATCCACCGCTCCTCGCAGTCGATCGTTCGCGCGCGGGCGCGGCGCGCCGCGGGCAGGTCGTCCTGCGGACCGGCGAATGTTATCCGACCCTGGCGCGCCGCCACGGCGCCGGCTTCGATGACGCCCAGGCCGGGCCGGCCCGGCGCCAGCGTCGCAAGCGCGCGTTCAGCCAGATCGTCTCGTTCGGCTCGGGTTCTTCCGCGTGAACCATCGTGACCGCTTTGCAGCTTCCTCCCGCCTATGTTTTAATGTATAGACATATCTGTCCGAAAGGCAAGCCGCCGACAGGCTTGTCCTCCCGCCAGGAGCAAGGCGAACGGTGCCTGTCATTCATGCCGCGAAGGCCTTGACTCCGGACGGCTGGAAATCTGGCGTGCGGGTGACGATCGAGGGCGAGACGATCGCCGCCCTGGAATTCGGCGCCGCGCCCGGCGGCGAGGACGAACGCCATGCGATCCTGACGCCGGCGTCGGCAAACTTGCACTGCCATGCGTTCCAGCGCGGCATGGCGGGCCTTGCCGAATTCCACGGCGAGGGAAGAGACACGTTCTGGACCTGGCGCGAGACGATGTATCGTTTTGCGCTGACGATGACGCCTGACGACGTCGAGGCCGTCGCCGCGCAAGTCTATGTCGAGATGTTGGAGGCGGGTTTCGCCGCCGTCGCCGAATTCCACTATCTCCACCACGCTCCCGACGGATCGACCTACGCATCGCGCGCGGAGATGGCGGGACGAATCGTCGCGGCGGCGCGACGCGTAGGCATCGGGTTGACGCTGCTGCCGGTGTTCTACGCGCATTCTACGTTCGGCGGAGCGCCGCCGAAGCCGGAACAGAGGCGGTTCATCAGCGATGTGACCTCCTTCGCTCGCCTGATTGACGACTGCCGCGGCCTGGTCAAGGACGCGCCCGGCGAGGCGGTCGGAATTGCGCCGCATAGCCTGCGCGCCGTAACCCCGGGCGAACTCGCGGAAGTCGTTTCGATCGCCGAGGGCGCGCCGATCCATATCCACGCGGCCGAGCAGATCAGGGAAGTCGAAGACTGCATCGCCTGGTCGGGAGCGCCTCCGGTGCGTTGGCTGCTCGATCATGCAGCGGTCGATGATCGCTGGTGTCTCGTGCACGCGACGCATATGAACGACGAGGAGACGCGCGGCCTGGCGCGTTCCGGCGCGGTCGCCGGCCTTTGTCCCGTGACGGAAGCCAATCTCGGCGACGGAATCTTCAACGCGTCCGAATACCTCCGATTCGGCAGGGCGCTATGGCGTTGGCTCCGATTCGAATATCTCGATCGGAGTCGCCGCGGAGTTGCGTCAGCTCGAGTATGCCCAGCGCTTGCGTGAAATGGCGCGCAACGTCTGCGCTCCGCCGGGCGGATCGAGCGGTCGCGCGATGCTGGACGCCGTCTGGTCCGGCGGGGCGCAAGCGTTGGCGCGCCGCTCCGGGCGGCTCGCGGTCGGCGCGGTTGCGGACATGATGTCGCTGCGCAGCGATCACCCGACGCTGGCCGGGAAGGTCGATGACCAGATTCTCGATGCGTGGATATTCAGCGTCGGCAATGGACTCGTGGACTGCGTCTGGAGCGGAGGACGCAAGGTCGTCGTCGACGGCGAGCATCGGTCCAGAGACCAGATCGCCGAAAAATTCAAGGCGACGATGCGCAAGCTGTGCGAGCGCTGAGCGTGGCCGAGGCATGACGGAAAGCCGTGAATCCGATCGGAGCGCGGATCCGCTTCGTGCCGCAAAGTCGGCGCGCTCCACGACCAAGCGCTCTTCCCAGAGAGCGAACCCATCATCGTTACATCAGAGAATCCTGACCGACATCGAAGCGCGCATTCTCTCGGGCGAGTGGCCGCCGGGGCGACGAATTCCGTTCGAGCACGAATTGACCGTTCGCTACTGCTGCTCGCGCATGACGGTGAGCAAGGCGCTTTGGCGACTCGCCAGCGCCGGGCTCATCGAAAGGCGGCGCAAGGCGGGCAGCTTTGTCGCCCGACCGCACGCGCAGTCCGCGGTGATCGAAATCCGCGATGTCGGCGCCGAAGTCGCGGCGCTAGGCTTGCGGTATCGGTACGAAGTTCTCGCGCGTCGCAAACGTCGCGCCACGCGCGTCGACCGAGACTTGATCGCCGTGGGAGCAAACGACCGCGTTCTTGCGGTCATGTGCCGGCACGATGCGGCGCAGCGGCCATTTTGTCTCGAGGAGCGGCTCATCAATCTTGCCGCTGTGCCGGATGTCGAAAGCGAGACGTTCGCCGCAATTACGCCTGGCGCATGGCTGATCAGCCGCGTTCCATGGACGTCGGCCGAGCATCGAATTAGCGCTGCGCAGGCGAGCCCTGGAACCGCCTCGACATTGCGGATCGACGAAGGCTCGGCTTGCCTGGTCATCGAACGGCGCACCTGGAGCGGCGATCAGGCGGTGACGCATGTCAAACTGACATATCCGGGCGACTCGCACGAGCTCATCGCGCGCTTCACGCCCTCACAAGTCTGAACGCGGCCGGCCGTCAAGGTTCGAGTCTCGTCGTCAGGTCGGGCCTGCGCGAATAATGCTCGCCAAATGCGGGGCCGCGACGTCGACAGGTTTCCGCGTCGGCGTCCTGCGATTCGCTCGATCGCGATGAGGTCCGGCTATTTCCCGGAGCCTGCCGTCAGACCCATGACGATGTAGCGTTCGAGAAACACTCCGATCAGCAGGAGCGGCATGATCGCCGCGGTGGAGAGCGCCGCCATGGTCCACCAATTAATCCCTTGCGAGCCGGTCTGGCTCGCCACCATGACGGGCAAGCGTCTGCGCGTCGAACCCGGTCAGCAAGGAAGCGAAGAAATATTCATTCCAGCACAGCACCAGCGACAGGATGAACGCGGCGACCATGCCCGGGAGCGCGATCGGCAGCACGATGCGAAAGAACGCGCCCCAAATCGAACAGCCGTCGACGAGGGCGGCCTGCTCCATTTCGGTCGGGATCGTGTCGAACTGATCACGCATGATCCATATGACGATCGGCAGAACCATGAGGGTGTAGACCAGCACAAGGCCGATCCTCGTATCGAGCAGCGCCAGTTCCTTGTAGAGAACAAGAAACGGCATCGCCAGAACGACCGGCGGCAAGACGAGCTGCGACAGGAAGAAGAACGAGATGTCCTTGTTTCCCCATCCGCGGAAATTGTATTCGAAGCGGCTCAGTCCGTAGGCGGCGAGCGAGCCGATCGCCACCGCCAACGCGGAGGCGCCGATCGAGGAGATCGCGCTATTGAGGAAGCGCTTGAGAAATTCGTCGCGCACCGTCGAGGTGGCGAAGATCGTGTCAGGCGAAAGACCGAGCGACTGCCATCCCTTCCAACTCGGCGCGAAATCGATCCACGGAATGAGATGACCTTGGGTTACGTCTCTGCCGAGCTTGAAGGACGTCGAGAACGTCCAGTAGAGCGGGAACAAGGCGACGAAGGTCCATATCAGCAGCGCGGCGTAGATCAGGGCGCGCTCAGCCGCCCGGGCGGCCGATCTCGCCGCGGTCGCATCTGACTCCCGCTCTCGCGCCGGCGCGCCGGCGGCGGCTTCAATCGTCACCGCTCCGTTTCCTGTTTCTCGCCCGGATCGAGTCCATTCTCGCCCCTCATCAGGTCATCCTTTGCATGAATCGTCCCGTCGCCTTGAGCAGCAAACTGACAAAAATGATGATGATCACGAGATAGACTTCCGCCACCATCGTCGCATAGCCGACGTTCGAGCGGTCGCGGTATTCACGGTAGATGAAGCTCGAAATCGTGTCGGTCGCGCCTCCCGGTCCGCCCGCAGTGACGTTGATGACAATATCGGCGAGCTTCAGTTCGAAAATGACGCGCAGCACGATCGCCGTCATGCTCACTGGCAACATCAGCGGAAAAGTGATCTCCCAGAACGACTGCCAGCGATTGGCGCCGTCGACTCTGGCGGCCTCCTTCACGTCGAGGGGCAAGGCCTGCAGGCCGGCGAGCAGCAAGATCACGATGAACGGAATCCACTCCCAGCTGTCCATGACCGCGATGCTGGTCTTGGCGATCCAAGGGGAGGTGAAAAACGCCGGGTGTTCCCAACCGAGAAATCGCGCGAAACTCGCCGCGGGGCCGAAGCGATTCTCCATGATCGATTTGCCGACCATCCAGCTGACCGCGACCGGGCTCAGCATGAAAGGCAACAGAAAGGCCACGCGGAAGAACTTGCGCGCGCGAATCTCCGCATTGAGGAGCAAAGCGAGGCCGAAGGCGATCACGTATTGGACCAGCACGGTCAAGACGTAGAACGCCATGTTGCCCAGCGCGTTCCAGAAATACGAATTGCTCCACAGCGTGCGCAAATTGTCGAGGCCGTTGAAATGGTGGCCGGACTCGGCGTTCAGATTCCAGTCGGTGAAGGCGATGTAGAGACCGAACAGGGTCGGAAAGATCACCATTGCGGCGGTGAACAGCAGCGCCGGCAACAGAAACAGCGTTTGCTGGCCGACCTCGCCGCGTTCCAGCGCCTGACCGACGCCGAGCGCCACGCCCCAAACGACAAATGCAAACATCGTCGGGCGCCAATCGGCAAAGCCGATCGAAAGGATTCCGAATGCGCTGAGCAACTGCAGCGCCACGATGCCGACGAGCAGCAGCGACATCAGCCCAGAAAACGATCTTGCCCAACGAAACTCGGCCGGGCGGAACGTCCTCATGCGCCGATTCAAGCTTGCCGCCGGTCACGACTCCGCCTTGTTCGCCCTGGCTGTCATGGGCGTTGCGTCCATGGCTTCTCACCGTTCCGCGCTCCGTCCGCGAGCGTCGCCTGGCGCACCGCGGACGGATAAGCTCTGACGGCAGGATTCTGTCGCCGGTCAGGTTAGATGCCCATCGATATCCGTAGTACTTGACCTGGTTGTCCCGCCCGAGCTTGTCGGTCAGTTTGTCCCAGGCTGCTGCAATATTGTCGGCTCCCTCTTGGGCTTTCTCCTTTCCGGCGAACACCTTCTGGAGCTCGTCCTCCGCGATGCTGTAATACTGGAAGATGCCTGGAATTCTGCGGCTCGATCGCCGAATTGGGGTGGTTGTAGGAAGTCGACTGCGAGTTCATGTAGGACGTGATGTATTTGCGATCGTAGCCGGCCATCACCCACAGGTCGATGTTGGTGTGGCTCTTGCGGTAGGGCTGGAATCCCGAGGGATAGGCCGCAGTCCACATCGACAGGTCCTTGCCGCCAAGATGCGCCGCCGCGCTCCAGGCGGCCTTTTGGCGCTTGGGATCGCTGTCGACAGCCTTCATCACGTAGATGCCCCAACCGAGGTAGGCCATGTTGGGCGCATGGTTCGGCCCGCTCGCGAGCTTCTCCCACTTTTGCGTCCGAAAATTGTAGACGTCGTCTGACGCCGGCAAAATGTCGAAATCGATGACGTCGCCGACAGTTGCCGTGTCGCTCGTCCTCGCGTATCGTGCCATGTCACCCCACCATTCCAGCAGTGAGCCTGTGCCGACGACGAACTGTTGGAAACACGGTCGTGTCAGGATCGGCGTTAATCTGATCAGCCGGTTCGTAGGGCAGGGCGTCGACCACGTCCTGAATGGCGCGCACGAACGCGGGGTTGTTGACCTGCGGCTTCATGTTCTCATCGAACAGCCAGTTCTTTTCGCCGGGATATTTGGCGTAGGCCGTGGCGCGGCTGGCGAGGAAATAGAAGCCGAACCCGCCCCAGGGCTTGGGCTGATCGAGGAAGCCATAGACGTCCTTGCCGCCGACCTTCTTGCCCTTGAGGAACTTGGTCACGGCCTGCACCTGCTGCCAGGTCTTCGGCGGCCCCCACTCATCCAGGCCGGCCTTTTCCTTCGAATCCTTCCACTGCTTGGCGAGGTCGGGATCGGAGAAGACGTCGGTGCGGAAGTTGAGCGTGTGGCAGTCGCTGTCGATGGTGACGCGATGGATCTTGCCGTTCCAGGTTCCGACCGGCGGCTTCAGATAGTTGACGTAGTCATCGAAATCGATCTGCGTCTTGACCCAGTCGGGCATCTCCGAAAGCAGGTCCTTGACGCCCATGTCGCCCTCGAACGGCGCGCCCATTTCAATGATGTCGAAATCGACGGTGCCGGTCGCGATCGATTGCTGCAGACGCGCGTTGTAGTCGGCCTGGGCAAGATCGATCCATTTGATATTCGCGCCGGTATAGGCCTCCCAAGGCTTGAGGAAGCCGCGGAACAGGAAATTGTGCAGGTTCTGGTTGTTGAGCCCCATGAAGGCGAAGTCGACCCCCTTGAATTCGCCGGGCTGAACGTTCGCCTTGGTCGGTCCGAGACAAAGTTCGCCGACCTTCTGCCAATCGGCGTCGGTCGGCGATCCATTGCCGGCTCCCGGAATTTTCATGATCTGGGCGACGACGCTATCCGCCGCGTAGGCGGGCCGCGTCGAAAGGGCCAGAGGGCCGCTTGCGGCGAGTGCGGTCATCGCGCCTGCGGCCCCCTTGATCACTTGGCGCCGATTGGCCTGCATCGCCATAAGCTGTTCGTAGACTCGTACGCGCATAATCGACCCTCCCGGTCACGGTCTGTAGCGTAGCGTATCCTCCAAGCCGGCCGCTCGTCTCGCTCGCTATCGCGAACGGCGCGGATCGTTGACCTCCGCCCGAGGCCGCGGCCGAAAAAACGGCCAGGCGCGCGGACGAGGCGTCAGCTTGGGCGAAGAGTAAGCGGGCGCTCCGCGACAAGTCAATCAGGCGGCGAGGCGCGGGCGGTTCGCCTCACTCCAGCCGCAGACCGGTTTCAGCGTCGAACAGGTGGATCGAACCGAGGTCCGGCAAGAGCGAAAGGGTCTCGCCCGGTTTGGCCGTGATCCGCTCGCGAAACACGCCGACGATCTTGTCCCCGCCGAGATTGGCGAAGACCTGGGTTTCCGAGCCGGTCGGCTCGACGACCGAGACCTGGGCCTTCACCGGGCCGCCGCCGGCGAGCGACAAGTGTTCGGGGCGGAATCCGTAGACGCAGGGTCGGCCCTCCATTCCGCTCGGCGCGGATCTGAGCGGCAACTCCGCGCCGCCGTCGGTCACGAAAGACAGGTTGCCGTTGGCGCGGATCGAGCCCTTCAACAGGTTCATCGCCGGCGAGCCGATGAAACCGGCGACGAAGAGAGTCGCCGGCCGGTCGTAAAGGTCGAGCGGCAATCCCGCCTGTTCGACGACCCCGTCGCGCATGACGACGATGCGGTCCGCCATCGTCATCGCTTCGACCTGATCGTGGGTGACGTAGATCGTCGTGGTCTTCAGCCGCTGATGCAGCTCCTTGATTTCGGCCCGCATCTGCACGCGCAGCTTGGCGTCGAGATTGGAAAGCGGCTCATCGAACAGGAAGACCTTGGGATCGCGAACAATCGCGCGCCCCATCGCCACCCGCTGCCGCTGGCCGCCGGACAGCTGGCGCGGATAGCGCGAGAGATAGGGCGAGACATCGAGGATCTCCGCCGCGCGCTTGACCCGCGCCTGAATCTCCGCTTTGGGCGTATGCCGAAGTTTGAGGCCGAAGCTCATGTTCTCGGCCACCGTCTTGTGCGGGTACAGCGCATAGTTCTGAAACACCATCGCGATGTCGCGGTCCTTCGGCGCGAGCTGGTTGACCACGCGATCGCCGATTTTGATCTTTCCCTCCCCGATCGACTCGAGTCCGGCGATCATGCGCAGCAGCGTCGACTTGCCACAACCGGAAGGGCCGACCAGGGTGACGAATTCGCCGTCGGCGATTGCGATCGACACGCCATGGATGACCTCGACGACGCCGTAGGACTTTCGCACGTTGACAACGTCTACCGAAGCCATTCTTCTTTTCCCCTCGCGCAATGCGCGCTGACCTCGCACATCTCGAGCGTCAGCGTATTGGATCGCCAGCCGGCCGTCGAGACGCTTCGCTCGGGCGGCGACTCGAAGGGGGGATAGGGCATGAACAGCAGCCGCGAGCCGCGCATCGCCGTCGTCGGCAGCAACATGGTCGATCTCGTGACCTACGTGGACCGCATGCCGGTCAGGGGCGAGACGGTCGAAGCGCCCCGCTTCGAGATGGGCCACGGCGGCAAAGGCGCCAATCAGGCGGTCGCCGCGGCCAGGCTGGGCGCTTCGGTCCTGATGGTGACCGCGGTCGGCGACGACATGTTCGCCGACAACACGATCAAGAATCTCGCGCTCGCGGGCGTCGACACGAGATATGTCAAGCGGGTCGCCGGCCGCTCCAGCGGCGTCGCTCCGATCATGGTCGAGCCGTCGGGCGAGAACTCGATCCTGATCGTCAAGGGAGCCAATTCCGACCTTTCGCCGGCGGACGTCGAGCGCGCGGGCGAGGACTTGAAGGCCTGCGATCTGATCCTGCTGCAACTCGAAATCCCGCTGGAGACCGTCTACGCCGCGATCGCCTTCGGCAAACGGCACGGCGTAAGGACGGTTTTGAACCCGGCGCCGGCGACGCCGGAGCTCGATCCCGAACGGGTTCGCGACGTGAGCTTCTTCGTTCCCAACGAGACGGAGCTGGCGATCCTGACCGGCATGCCGGTCGGCACGGAGCAGGAGATCGGCAAGGCGGCGCGGAGCCTGATCGACAAGGGCGTCGAGACGGTGATCGTCACGCTCGGTTCGCGCGGCGCTCTCCTGACGACCGCCTCGAGCGTTCGCCGCATTGCGCCGGTCCGCGTCGAACCCGTGGACACCACCGGGGCGGGGGACGCGTTCGTCGGCAGCTTCGCGCGCTATTTCGCCGGCGGCCTCGACCTCGAGGCGGCGCTCGATCTCGCCGCCCGCTACGCCGCCGACTCCGTCACCCGGCGCGGAACCCAGAAGGCCTATGCGACCGAGGCCCAATTCGCGGCGTTTTGCCGGGCGCTCGACGCGGCGCGGCGCTAGGCTCAAAACGCGATCGGGTCGTTGAAGTCTCTTTGCGTCCGTAGGCGCGGGTGGGAGTATCGTGAGCGGGAGGTGAAGGCATCGCCAAGTCGGCTGAAACGGGACCGGCCACGCAAATCGAGTGCGATTTGCTGGTCATAGGCTCGGGAGCGGGCGGCCTTTCGGCCGCGGTGACCGCGGCGTGGCACGGCCTGAAAGTGATCGTCGCCGAGAAGGAGCCGGTGCTCGGCGGCACGACCGCTTGGTCCGGCGGATGGATGTGGACGCCGCGAAACCCGCTGGCTCGGCGGGCCGGCGTCGTCGAGGATCCTGAAGCCCCGCGCGCCTATCTGCGCCACGTGCTCGGCAACAACTTCAATGAAGCCAAGGTGGACGCCTTCCTCGAGGCCGCCCCGCATATGGTGGCGTTCTTCGAGGACAACACCGCGGTTCAGTTCGAGCTGGGTCTGAAGATCCCCGACACCTACGGCGACGCTCCCGGGGCCGGCGCCGGCGGCCGATCGGTCATCGCGGCGCCATACGACGCGCGCGGGCTGGGCGGTCTCGTCCACAGACTGCGCAAGCCCATGCGCGAGACGACGTTCATGGGCCTGACCATACAGGCCGGGCCCGACCTCGCGGCGTTCATGAACGTGACCAGGTCGCCGCGCGCCTTTGTCCATGTCGCCAATCGCTTTGGGCGGCACTTGGTCGATCTCGCCTTGCACCGGCGCGGCATGCAGTTGCGCAACGGGCTGGCGCTGATCGGACGGCTGCTGCGCTCGGCCGTCGACCTCGGCGTGGAGCTGCGCGCCTCGTCGCCGGCGGTGCGGCTGCTGCAGGAGGGAGGCGCCGTGTCTGGCGCGGTGCTGCGCGGCGCCGACGGACAAACGCAGGTGCGGGCCCGGCGAGGCGTCGTGCTCGCGGCCGGGGGCTTTCCGCACGACCGCGAACGCCGTCGCCGCATGTTCCCCGCCGACGAGCAGCATCTGACGCTTGCGGTCCCGTCCGCCACGGGCGACGGAGCGCGACTCGGCGAGTTTGTGGGCGCCGCCGTGGACGATACGCTCGCAGCCGCCGGCGCCTGGTGCCCGGTCTCGCTCGTGCCGTTCCCGGATGGGACAACCGGCCGCTTCCCGCACATCATCGAGCGCGGCAAGCCGGGCGTCATCGGCGTGCTCGCGGACGGGCGGCGCTTCTGCAACGAGGGCAACGGCTACTACGACTATGTGGACGCCATGCTGCGCGCCGTCCCGGCCGGGAAGGAAGTCGCCTCGTGGTTGATCTGCACGCGCGCCTTCCAGCGCCGCTACGGCCTGGGCATAGCGCGACCGGCGCCGCTCCCGTCGCGCCTTACATCAAGTCCGGCTACTCAAAGTCGGGCGGACGATCGCCGAGTTGGCCCGCAGCGCCGGGATCGATCCCGAGGGGCTGGAGCGAACGGTGGCGGCGTACAACCTGCACGCCGTCAAGGGCGAGGACCCTGCGTTCGGCCGAGGCTCGACGCTCTACAACCGCTACCAGGGGGACGCCAGCAATAAGCCCAACCCCTGCGTCGCGCCGATCGAGCACGGGCCGTTCTACGCCGTGAAGGTGGCGCCCGGCAGCTTCGGCACATTCGCCGGGCTGAAGACCGACGGGAGCGCGCGAGCGCTCGACGCAGGCGGCGCGCCGATCCCGGGGCTCTATGCGGCTGGCGCCGATATGGCGAGCGTGATGGGCGGCCACTATCCGGCCGGCGGGATCAATCTCGGCCCGGCGATGACTTTCGGCTACATCGCGGGTCGGCACGCCGCGGGCGCGACCGCATACGAACACAAAAAACCAGGCCGTTAGCGCAAAGGAGAGCCAGCAGTGGGCACGGTCTTCTCTCTCGCCCATCTCACCGTGCTCGGCCTGCCGCCGACGGAGGTGGTGCGGGTCGCGGCTCGCACCGGATACCAATGTGTTGGGCTGCGCCTGATCGCGGTCACGGACGCCACCCCCGGCTATCCGCTGATGGACGACCCGGCGATGATGCGCGACACCAAGGCCGCCCTGGCCGACACGGGCGTGCGGGTGCTCGACATCGAGTTCGTCAAGATCACCCCGGAGATCGACGTGGCCAGCCTGGAGCGGTTCGTGGCGGCGGGCGCCGAGCTCGGCGCAAAGCATGTGATCACCGCCCCCTACGACCCCGACCTCGCCCGGCTGGCGGACCGACTCGGCGCGATCAGCGACTTGTGCGCCCGATTCGGCCTCAGCGCCGTGCTGGAGTTCTTCCCCTGGACCGTCGTGCCCGACCTGGTCACGGCGATGCGGGTGGTGGAGGCGACAGGGCGGACGGGGACCGGCATCCTCGTCGATACGCTGCACTTCAACCGCTCGGGCGGCAAGGTCGAGCAGCTCGACAGCGTCCCGGGCTTCCGCCTGCCGTTCGTGCACGTCTGCGACGCGCCGGTGCAGGACGCCTACACGACCGAGGAGTTGCTTCACGCCGGCCGGGCCGAGCGGCTGCCGCCGGGCGAGGGTGGGATCGACATCAGGGGCATCCTGCGGCGCATGCCGCAGGGCATACCGATGGCGCTGGAGACGCCGATGACGGCGATGAGCGCCGCCCAGGGCGCCGAAGCGGTCGCGCTTCGGGTGCGACAGGCGGCTGAGCGCGTCCTTGCGGCCTGACCAGTCCAGCGCAGGAGGACGATATGAGCTCTCCCGTTCGCATCGCCGTCGCTGGCGCAGGCGCGATCGGCCAGGCCCACATCAAGCGTATCCTCGAGGAGCCCCAGGCGGAACGCGCCGCGATCATCGACCCCTCTCCCAAGGCGCGGGATAGCGCGAACCGCTGAGACCCGTGTTCACGGTCGATCTTGGAGGGCGCGAACGGGCGGATTGCGGGCGTCCAGGACTCGCTAAAGAAAGGTCCCGAGCGGCGTCGGCCGTCGGGAGCGAAGGCGCGTTCCCGCCGCTTCTTCGCCGGGCGCTGATTACCTTGGGTCCAAAGAGCAGTTCCCTTTTGGGCGTACCGCGTCGACCTTCGACGCAATTTGCCGCTTGGCGTCCTCGCAGGGGCGGGCGTGAAAGGGGGACCCCGGCCGGGCGCGAGCGCGGCGGCCACCAGCCTTGCAAAAATTTGTTTGCCACCGTTCACTTCTTCGTTTTAATAGCGCGGGCTTTTATAGGGGGCCCTCCAATGCGCTTTCTCCAAAGCGACGAGAGGTCATTGTTGATTTGCGGCGATCTATTCAGTTATCGCGCGCCGCTATCCGAGTTCACGAAAACGACTTCAGAAATTCGAGATTAAATGGCAAGGCGATGTTCGCTTCGGCCCTTGAACGGCATGCTCGTCGAATGCGCGAGCGCCGTCGAGGCGGCGCCGCATCGCGGCAGGGTGACGCCAATGGAGGCGCAAGACGACGTCACGAGCGCGGTCTACGCCGAGCAAGTACGCAGCCTGTTCAGGCAAATACCGATCGCGCTCTCCGTCAACTTCGTCAATGCGGCTTTAGTTGCGATCGTGCTCACGCCGCTCGCGACCCGACCGTTTCCGCTACCCTGGTTCGCATCGGTGATGCTGGTGACGATAGGCCGCGGGATTCTATGGCTGCGCTATCGCCACGCCCCCGTTCAGCCCGAAAACACGCGCCGTTGGTCACGGCTGGCGACCTGCGGTTCGCTGCTCAGCGGCCTGTGCTGGGGGATCGGCGGCATCGTCCTGTTTCCGATCCTCCCGGCGCTCGGTCAGCTCTTTCTCATCATCGTGATGGGCGGCATGTGCGCCGGCGCCATGGCGATCAGTGCGTCGCATCTGCCGTCACTCCTCGCCTTCCTCCTGGCGACCGGCCTGCCAATGGCTTTGCGCTTTTTCGCGCAAGGCTCGACCAGAGACAGGCTGCTCGCGGCGATGATCGTTGTGTTCGTGGCGGCGCTGTCGCTGGCGGGAAGGCACTTCAGCCAAATGTTCGCAGAGGCGCTGCGGCTGCGCTTCGAACTGAACGAGGCCAATCTTCGCTTGGCCAAAGCCAATCTCCGTTTGCAAGCCGAAATGGCCGAACATCGGGCGACCGAGGCGGCTTTGCACCATGCGCAAAAGCTCGAAGCGATGGGCCACCTGACCGGCGGTATCGCCCACGATTTCAACAACCTGCTGACCGTGGTCGTAAGCTACGCGACGTTGCTATGCGACCGTGCTGCGGACGAGCCGACGCGAAGGCGAGCGGCGGCCATTCTGAGCATTGCCGACCGCGGAGAGCGTCTGATCCGGCAGCTGCTCGCGTTTTCGGGACGCCGGATGCTGCGGCCGGAAGCCGTCGCACTGCAAGGACGGACTTCAGAGATCGCCGAACTGCTCGCCCGCTCGCTGCGCGAGGACATCGCGGTGACGATCGATCTGCCCGAAGATCTGTGGCCGGTGACGGTCGATCCCGGGGAATTCGAACTGGCCTTGCTCAATATCGCGCTCAACGCCCGCGACGCCATGCCGAACGGCGGCGCTTTCCGGCTCATGGCGCGCCCTACGCGCTGCCGCGGCGAGATGGCCAAGGGCGGCCTCGTCGGCGAGTTTGTCGCGATCACTCTAACGGACACGGGGACGGGCATGCCGGCCGAAGTGATGGCGCGGGCCTTCGAGCCCTATTTCACGACCAAGCCTGCGGCTCTCGGATCGGGGCTCGGCCTTTCCCAGGTCTATGGCTTTGCCAGCCAGAGCGGCGGCAGCGCGGTGCTTGCCAGTTCGCCGGGCGGGGGGACCGCGATCACGCTGTTTCTGCCGCGCTCTGATGCCGGCCCGGCGATGGCCGGTGAGATTGCGGCGCAATCCGCGCGCGCCCCCGGCTCGGCCCGCATCCTGCTGGTCGAGGATGACCGAAGGGTCGCCGATGCGACGCAAGACCTGCTGCACAACATGGGCTTCGACACGCGCTGGGCCGGCGACGGCACAGAGGCGCTGGCCTGCGTCGAGAGCGATCCGAAGCTGGCGCTCGTCCTGTCGGACGTCGTCATGCCCGGCGGTGTGAGCGGCCTCGATCTGGCCCGCACGCTGCGCGATCGGCGCCCAGAGCTGCCGGTCATCCTCGCGACCGGCTATAGCAGCTACGCCTCCGAGGTGGCGGCGGAGGGCTTCGCGCTGATCGAGAAACCCTATCGTCGCGAAGTTCTGGCCGCCTCGCTCCGATCGGCGGTCGAAGGCCGCCGCCCGTCAGCTTGATGCTCGCCTCGCCGCGCTCAATCTTGGCTCGGGCGCGCAGCGTACTCGGTGGCGTCGCCAATGGCCGCTAATTAGCGCAGCAGCCGTCATTGGCGGTCGTTGGAGGAATGGCGGAACTCCTCAAAGCGGTCGCCCTGTGGAAGCGCGCCGATTGGCTTTTGAGCGTGGAGCATGTTTCGTTCGGACGGAAGCGGGTCGTCGTCGCGAGCGTCACCCCGGAATCATAGATGACCTGACCGCGCTCGTCCCTGGGGTCCTGCTCGTCGCCGGGTCGAAAGGCAAAAGGGGTATGGACGAGATAGCAATCGATAGTGTCGATTTGCAGTCGCCGGCGGCTGGCCTCAAATGCGGGCGTGACCCGCTCAGGACGATGATCGGTGTTCCACAGCTTCGTGGTGACGAAGACGTCCTCCCGCCGAATCGTACCCGGCCTGAAAATTCGGCATCCCTCGACGTGCCGCCGCGAGCCGGCTCGGCCCGAAACGAATCTACAATCCACGGCGGATCTTATCGACATTTGATTTGTCAAAGTCTTGCTATTTGCGCAGTCTCAGTCGCGATAAGGCCGTCATCCGGCGAATGTCGACTGAACGGCGGCGCCCTTATCTCCACGGGATGCTCGAACGGGAGACAGTGATGAGCCTCATCGATCAGGCCCTGAAGGCCAATGAGCAATTCGCAAGGAGGTACGATCCGAAGCGGGGCGGGCCCCCGCAGCCCAAGATCGCGGTCGTAACCTGCATGGACCCGCGGCTCTCGGACCTCGAGGGGATCCTGGGATTGAAGACTGCGGATATGGACGTCATCCGCACCGGCGGCCCGGCCGTCACCGACGACGTGCTGGGAGAACTTGTCGTTTCCACGCGGGTCCTGGGCAGCAAGGAGATCATGCTCCTCAATCACACGGGCTGCGGGTTCACAACCTTCACTGACAAGGAGCTGAACGACAAGCTCGCTCGAGAAACGGGTGACTCCACGCCTGTCCCGATGCGCCTCTTTTCCTTCAAGGACCCTGAGGAGAACACTCGGGCGCAGATCGAGAAAGTCCGGTCACATCCATGGATTGCCAAGGATGTACCCGTTCGAGGCTTCATTTTCGACGTGGACACAGGTCGGTTGCGGGAAGTCAAGCATGGATGACCGGCGCGACGTTTCCGCTTGAGATTTGCAGCGGCCCGTTCCGTCGGTCGTCCGCTCCGCGTCCCCAAAGCGAATGATCAGTGCAATGGGGTCAGTTCCGGCTGACTCCGAGGGGCGTTCTGGATGTCTCTGGACACAAGGGCGAGACTCTATCTCCAGAGCCGCGGCCGGCCATTGCGACCCCGTCACTGACTTGAGCGCCGACGGGGCCTTTCATCTATTGAGCGCCTGCGGACCGCTGACGAACCTATCGCCCCGGACGTAGAATCGCAGCGGACTGTCGGCCGAGCGCGTAATGCCGATCCGTTTGCTCTGCCCGATTTCGCCCGACCCCTGACCGTCGGATCCGAGCCACAACGGGCCGGCCTGACAGAGGTCGATCCCGTCCAGCCGGCGATCAATCCCCAAGGCTTCGCACAGCCGTCCGGGGCCCCGCGCCAAGTCTCGCACACGCTCGGCGCCGCGATTTCGCTGCATGATCGTAACGCCGACGGTCGGCTCGATCGCCCTGATCAAGACGCCCGCGCCCACGCCGGACATCTCGCTCGAGACGTTCAGCATGAACGAGACGCCGTAGGCGAGATAGACATATGCGTGCCCGCGCTCGAGGAAGAGCGCCCGATTGCGCGGGGTGACGCCGCGATAGGCGTGACCCGCGGGGTCGCCGACGCCGTATGCCTCGGTCTCGACGATGCGGCCGCCCGCCACGCCTTCGGCCAGTATCCGCACGAGCATTTTGCCGATGAGAAATCGAGCGAGCTCAGCGGTATCGACGGGCATCTCAGCCCGGTCCAGCACGCGCGGGGGCGGCGTTGTCGCGCCGATTTCATCCCATTCGCTCAACCCAACGCGCGCGCGAGGGTCCGGGTTCGAACGGGTCGGCAAAGAATTGGGTCTCGCGGGCCGCCTTGCCATCCAGGAACTCCATGACGCTCACGAAATAGGACGGCCGGCTGTCATACGCGAGGATGAATTCCGTGACCCAGAGGTCGCTCGCGCCGACGATTCGGCGCATCGTGAAGCGCTTCGAGTGAGGCTGCGCGACGCGAGTGGCCTGGATATTGTGCCGGCCCCTGATGCGCTCGCCCGATTGCGGGCGCTCGAGCAGTGCGTCCTCCCGGCATATGTCGTGCTCGACATCGAAGTCATTTGCGTCCGAGGCGGCCCAATGGCAATGGAGCGCCTCTCGAATCTCATTCTCGTCCATCCTCCTGCTGCTCCCGTTCCTGGTCATTGAGGCCCGGCCGCACCGCGCCATCGCACGTTGACCGCCCACGCGAACCCGATCACGAACGCCCTGGCGAAGACCGCTTCGTGTCGATTTGGCCCTTTCGCCAAGCGGTCCGCCAATGTCCGCTACTGAGCGCACAGCCGTCATTGGCGGTCGTTGGTGGAATGGCGCCCCTAAAAACGGTCGCCTGTGGAGGCGCGCACCGGGGCTCGCCATCTGGTCGGTTCGCGGGCCTTACGAGGCTGGGGCGACAATTCTTTGCTGAAAATCCAAAGGCGTGGTATCTTGCTCCTCGTCGTCAACAGTCCGATCGCCGGCCGATGTGCGGCGACGGCGGAGGACGCCCCGGTTGGCGCGGGCGGGCGTATAAAACAATGATGGCGTGTTATTACGGAGCGCGATCGACAAATTTTTTCTTCGGAATCGCCGTAAGCCCTTGAAAAGTCCCGATTCGGACGAGAGAATCCAAGGAAATCCAAGCATTTTTCATTTGGTTTTCCTTGGTTTTGCTTTGGTCTGGCTTGGTTCTGTTTGGTTTGGCTTGGAGGAATTTGGCGGCGCCGCGATAGCACATCGCTGATATGGGCCGTCGACGCTGGGCCGCGCCCCTCGCGGATCGCCTGCAAACGCGGCCCGCGCCAGCGCGCCCCGTCGGGCGTCGCCGTCAGTCCGCGCCCGTCGCCTTCCCCCTCAGCGCCTTGATCGCGCCGCGCCGGCCCTTGTCGTCGAGGCGGCGGGTCCTGGAGGCGAGCGTCGGCCTGGTGGCGCGGCGCGGCTTGTCGCGCGCCTGCGCCTTCATCATGAGCGCCGCGAGCCGGGCGCGCGCGTCGTCGCGATTGCGCGGCTGGCTGGAAAATCTTTGCGCGAAAATGACGATGACGCCGTCCTGGGTCGCGCGCGAGCCGGCGAGCTTGATCAGCCTCGCCGCCACGTCGTCGGGCAGGCTCGGGCTGCGGCGGGCGTCGAAGCGCAATTCCACCGCGCTCGCCACCTTGTTGACGTTCTGCCCGCCCGGACCCGACGCGCGAACGAAGCTTTCGACGATCTCGCTCTCGTCGATGAGGAGATCGCCGACTTTCATCGGCGCTACCGCCAGTCCCTCACGTCGACGAACCGCCCGGCGATCGCCGCCGCGGCGGCCATGACGGGCGAAACGAGATGGGTGCGGCCCTTATGGCCCTGGCGGCCCTCGAAATTGCGGTTCGAGGTCGAGGCGCAGCGCTCTCCGGGCGCGAGCTTGTCGGGGTTCATGGCCAGACACATCGAGCATCCCGGCTCGCGCCACTCGAAGCCCGCGGCCAGGAAGATCTTGTCGAGACCCTCCGCCTCGGCCTGGGTCTTCACGATGCCCGAACCCGGCACGACCATCGCGTCGACCCGCTCGGAAACCCGGCGGCCCTCGACAATCTTGGCCGCGGCGCGCAGGTCCTCGATCCGGCCATTGGTGCAGGAGCCGATGAAGACGCGGTCGATGGCGATGTCCGTCATCTTCTCCCCGCCCTCGAGACCCATGTAATCGAGCGCGCGCTGGATCGAGGCGCGCTTTTGCTCGGTCGGCCCGTCGGCGACGCGCGGCACATAGCCGAGGATCGACACGACGTCCTGTGGGCTGGTGCCCCAGGAGACGATCGGCGGCAGGTCGGCGGCGTTGAGCCTCACCTCGGCGTCGAAATGCGCGCCCTCGTCGCTGATGAGCGCATCCCAATCGCGCCGCGCCTGATCCCACAGCGCGCCCTTGGGCGACTTCGGCCGGTCCTTGAGATAGGCGTAGGTCTTCTCGTCGGGCGCGATCATGCCCGCGCGCGCGCCGCCCTCGATCGACATGTTGCAGACGGTCATCCGTCCTTCGATCGAAAGCGCCTCGATCGCCGAGCCGCAATATTCGATCACATGTCCGGTGCCGCCCGCCGTGCCGATCTCGCCGATGATGGCGAGGATGATGTCCTTGGCGGTGACGCCCGGACCAAGCGCGCCGTCGACGCGCACGCGCATGTTTTTCGCCTTGGTCTGGATCAGCGTCTGCGTCGCCAGCACATGCTCGACCTCGGAGGTGCCGATGCCGTGGGCGAGCGCGCCGAACGCGCCGTGGGTCGAGGTGTGGCTGTCGCCGCAGACGATCGTCGTTCCCGGCAGGGTGAAGCCCTGCTCCGGCCCGATGATGTGCACGATGCCCTGGCGGGGATCGAACTCGTCGTAATATTCGATGCCGAATTCGCGGGCGTTCTTCGCCAGTTCCTCCACCTGCAAACGGCTTTCGGGGTCGGCGATGCCGCCTCTGCGGTCGGTCGTCTGGATGTTGTGGTCGACGACGGCGAGCGTCTTGTGCGGCGCGCGCACCTTGCGTCCGTGCAGGCGCAGGCCCTCGAAAGCCTGCGGGCTGGTCACTTCGTGCACGAGATGGCGGTCGATGTAGATGAGGCTCGCGCCGCCCGATGTGTCGATGACATGGTCGTCCCAGATCTTGTCATATAACGTACGGGGCGTGGTCATGGCGGACTCCGGCGCCCGAAGGCGCGTAAAACTGGGTGTGAGCGGCGTGCTTTCTAGGCCGATCGGGGCGAAGAAGGAAGGGGGCGCGCGGGCCTCGTCGTTTTGTCGCGCGTCAGACCAGCGAACAGGACCGCATCGCCGAACGTCACGACGCAGAAGCCGCCGCTCGCCGTGCGTTCGTCCCCTCGTCGCAAAGGGTTCGATACGTCTGTCTCGAGGTCGAGCGGCGTCGAAGACCGAAGACGCTGTGGACGGCGTCGTGGCCTTGGCGGACGGAGCGCCCAACCCGCGCGACATGTCCGGCCGGACACGTTTCTTTTCAGGTCTGACCGACGCCGCCCAATTCGGCGGACTTGGTCATCAGAGCGAGCAGGCCCTTGATCAGATTGGCCGGCGTCGGCGGGCAACCGGGGATGCGCAAATCCACCGGAATGACCGCCGAAACGCCGCCGGCGCAGGCGTAGCTCGCGGCGTATAGTCCTCCGTCAAGCGCGCAGTCGCCGGCGGCGACCACCCATTTGGGTGAAGGCATCGCGTCATACGTGCGCGCCAGGGCTTCGCGCATGTTCCAAGTGACCGGGCCGGTGACCAGAAGGACGTCGGCGTGGCGGGGAGAAGCGACGAACCTGAATCCGAACCTCTCGATGTCATAGAACGCGTTGTTGAGCGCGTGGATCTCCAGCTCGCAGGCGTTGCACGAGCCGGCGTCGACCTGCCGGATCGCCAGGCTGCGGCCGAGTCTGGCGTTGGCGGCGCTTTTGATTTGTGCGCCGATCGCAATCAATTCGGGGTCCGACGGGTCGGGCGCTGGTTCGGTCAGAGGCGGCCGGGTCACGCTTTGAAACAGAGTTCTGCGCATCGTTCAGCCTCAATCACAGATCGTGCCCCGAATAGGAGCAATTGAAGGATTTGTTGCAGATCGGAAAATCGGCGACGATGTTGCCCTCGATCGCCGCCTCCAGCAACGGCCAGTGAAACCATGACGGGTCGCGCAGATGGCAGCGCTCGATGGCGCCGTCCGCGCCAAGTCGAACCCAGACCAGGATGTCGCCGCGAAAGCCTTCGACCAGGGCGAGTCCCTCGCGCGGCTCGCGCGCGCCGACGACCTCGGCCCGGGTTTCCCCCGAAGGCGCCCCGTCCAGGATCTGATCGATGATCCCAAGGCTCTGCTCGACTTCGCGGATTCGAATCCAAACGCGCGCATTCACATCGCCTTCGGCGACGGTCGGCGTCTCGAATCGGAGTTCGTCATAAGGCGCGTAAGCGAAGTTGCGCCGGGCGTCGAAAGAACGCCCGGAGGCGCGTCCGACAAATCCGCCGCTGCCGAATTGGCCCGCCAATTCGGCGCGAAGCGTTCCGGTCCCGACCGTTCGGTCCTGAAGGGACGCGGTATTGTCATAAAGTTCGACCAAAGGCGGAAATGCGTCGCGGATGGTCGCCACAAGCTCTCGAACGCACTGCCGGCCGGACGGCGTCAGATCGGCGCCGATCCCGCCCGGCGCGACGAGATCCATCATCAGTCGGTGACCGAAGCAGGCGTCGGCGGCGCGCAACACCCGCTCTCGCAGCACGCCAGTGTGCGCATGCATCAGGGCGAACGAAGCGTCGTTGCAGATGGCGCCGATATCGCCAAAGTGATTGGCAAGGCGCTCCAATTCCGCCATCAGCGCGCGCAGCCATAGGGCGCGCTTTGGAACGGCGACGCTCAGAGCGCACTCGACCGCCCGGGCGAAAGCGATCGAATATGCGACCGTGCTGTCGCCGGAGGTTCGCGCCGCGAGGCGCGCGCCGCGCTCGAGCGAAGCGCCCGACATCAGCGCCTCGACGCCCTTGTGGACATATCCCAGCCTTTCCTCGAGGCGGACGATCGTCTCGCCGCCGGCGCTGAAGCGGAAATGCCCCGGCTCGATAATGCCCGCGTGCACGGGGCCGACTGGAATCTGGTGAAGCCCCTCTCCCTCTGCGGTCAGGAAGGCGTAGGGCGTGAGGTCAGCGGACGCCGGCGTTCGCGCGCCGAGCGGATGACGAACCGGCCAACGTCCATGGTCCAGCCAGGGACGTCGATCCGGCGCGCCGACCGGTTCGTAGCCGAAAAGGTCTTGGATCGTGCGTTCCAGGCGCGTCGCCGGGGAGTGAATGGCGGCGACCGATGGAAACTTTCCGGCGTCGCAGACCAGGCTCGCGACAGCGATTTCACCCTGGTTCGCGTCGATCAGCGCCATGTGAACCATGCCGACATCGCCCCACAGCCCCGAGAGCGTCCAAAGGCCGTCAGCGAGCTGACGGGCAAGGCCACGCCACAGTTCTTCGGTGACGATGCGGCGTGGCCACGCTTGGCTCGCGGGCGCGGCGGGCGCGCGTGACAAGGCGTCGGCTAGGGTCGGCATGTTCCTTCCCCCCGTCAGCGAAGGAGGCGCGCGACGTGCTGGAACCAGATGACCAGCGGCGGCGGCAGATAGATTCCCGCCATCAGGACCAGTCCGAGATGAGCGACGATGGGAAGATAGGACGCTTTGACGGGCGCCGCATCTCCGCTCGGCTCTCCAAAAGCCATGCCCTGGAGCCGCAGCAACAACGCGCCGAAGGCGATCAGCAAGCCAGCGACAAGAGGTATGGCGAGCCATGGCGCTCGCGCGAAGGTCGAACTCACGACCAGGAACTCGCTCATGAACATCCCGAGGGGCGGCAATCCGGCGATGGCGAATACGCCGACGACCAGCCCCCAGCCGAGCAGCGGATGGCTCACGGTCAGACCCCGGATATCGGCGATCCTCTGCGTGCCCTTGACTTGCGCGATATGGCCGACGGTGAAGAAGATCGCCGACTTCGTGAGGCTGTGCATGATCATGTGGAGCAGCCCGGCGAAATTGGCGAGCGGACCGCCAATGCCGAAGGCGAAGGCGATAATGCCCATGTGCTCGATCGACGAATAGGCGAACATTCGTTTTATGTCGCGGCGCCGATACAGCATGAAGGCGGCGAACACGAGCGACACGAGACCCAGAATCGCCATCAGCGGCCCGGGAGCGATCGCCCCCGGGTTGACGTCGAGCAGAAGCTTAAACCGAAGCACGGCGTAGAGCGCCACGTTGAGCAGCAGGCCCGACAGAACCGCTGAGATCGGCGTCGGGCCTTCGGCATGGGCGTCGGGCAGCCAAGCGTGCAACGGGGCCAACCCGACCTTCGTGCCGTAGCCCAGCATCAGGAACACGAACGCCAGATTCAGTTGAGCCGGGTCGAAGGCCGAGGCGTGCGCGACGAGCACGGTCCACACCATCCCGTCCAAGCCTTCGCCGACCGTCGGCCGGGCGGCCATATACACGAGGATCGTGCCAAACAGCGCGAGAGCGATGCCGACGCTGCCCAGGATAAAATATTTCCACGCCGCCTCGATCGCCTCGGGGGTCCGGTACACGCCAACCATGAGCACGGTGGTCAAAGTCGCCATCTCGACCGCCACCCACATCAGGCCGATGTTGTTGGCGACGAGGGCCAGGTTCATGGCGAACAGCAGGACTTGATACATCGCGTGATAGAAACGAAGCCGGATCGGCGTGAGCCGCCCGGTCTCCAGTTCATGGGCGATGTAGCTTGCGCTGAAGACGCTGGTGGTGAAGGCGACAAACGTATTCAGGACAATGAAGACGATGTTGAGATCGTCGACCAGGATATACGTCCCCGTCGCCGGCTTGCGCACAAACAACGACAGCGCCGCGATGAACGTGAAAAAAGACGACAGGACGTTGAGGCGCGCCGACGCGCGATAACTTGGCGTCAACGCGAGGATCGCCGCGGTCGCGGCCGGAATAACCAGGATCGCCGCTGTGCCGTCCGGGACAAGCGCGTTCAACGGCGCTCTCCCTGAAACCGATCGAGCGCCTCAATGTCGACAGTGTCGAAACGTTCGCGGATGCGGAACAGGAAGACGCCAATGACAACGAAGGCGACAAGCACCGAGAAAGCGACGCTGATCTCCACCACCAGCGGCATGCCCTTCGCGCCCGTCGCGGCCAGGATCAATCCGTTCTCCAGGGACATGAAGCCGACCACCTGACTCACGGCGTTGCGTCGCGTCACCATCATCAGGAGCCCGAGCATCACGACCGAAAGTGCGAAGGCGAGGTCCTCGCGAGCCAGCGGATCGGCGTTGACATCGACGCGCAGCATCACGACCATCGACAGCGCGACAAGCGCCATCGCGGCGATCATGGTCGGCCCGAGGCTGACGACATTCTCGACTTCGCGGTGAATGCCCAATCGGGCGATGATCCGATGCAAAGCGATCGGGATTACGATCGCCTTGAAGACGAGCGCGATCGCCGCGGTGATGTAGAGGTGCGGCGCCTGCTGGATGTAGGCTTGCCAGGCGACCGACAGCGTGAGGACGATGGCCTGGAGCGCGAACACGTTGAGAAGCGAATAAAGGCGATTTTGATAGAGCAACATGAAGCTGACGAGCACAAGTCCGCCTGCGAGCAGGTGGGCGAGGTCGAAGGCCAGACCTTTCATCACAGGCTCGCCGAGACGAAACGCAACAGAACGGCGAGGAAGGCGAGCATGAGGGCGACACCAACGAAATCCGGGACGCGGAAGACGCGCATCTTGGCGATCGTCGTTTCGAACACGGCAAGAAACAACCCGGCTCCCGCGAGCTTGCCGAGATAGGCGAGAACGCCAATGGCTTGTGCGCCGATGTCCTTACCTACATGGGCGATCCCCCACGGCATGAAAACGCAGGCGATCAACGAAACATAGAGGAGCAGCTTGAGCCAGGACGCGAGTTCGAGAAGAGCGAGATGCCGTCCCGAATATTCCAGCACCATCGCCTCATGAACCATCGTGAGCTCCAAATGGGTCGCCGGATTGTCCACGGGAATACGGGCGTTCTCGGCCAGCGCCACAATGACGAGCGCAATGAGCGCCATTCCGAGTGACACCCGCAGACCGACGGCCGGCGACGTCATGAATCCGACGATGGTGGAGAGCTGGGTCGAGCCCGCCACTAAGGCCAGTGCAAAGACGATCATGATCAGCGCCGGCTCGGCCAGCGTCGCGAACATTGCTTCCCGACTGGACCCGATGCCGCCGAAACTGGTCCCGACGTCCATGCCCGCCAAAGCCAGGAAAAACCGCGCGCTTCCGAGCAGGGCGATGATCGCGATCAGATCGGCGGACCAACTGTACAGCAGACCACTGGCAAAGGTCGGAATCAGGGATGCGCTGACCCAGGTCGCCGCAAACACGAGATAGGGCACGAACCGGAACAGCCAGGATGCGTCGTGGGCAATTACCGCCTCCTTGCGGGCGAGCCGGATCAGGTCACGATAGGGCTGAAGCAGCGGCGGCCCCTGACGACGCAGAAGGCGCGCTTTCACCTTGCGCACGAACCCGGTCAGGAGCGGCGCAAGAAGCAGGACCAGAAGCATCTGGGACAATTGAACGGCCAAGGCGCCTATCACGACCATGATGCGAGAACCAGCAGGAGAAACACCAGTGCGCCGACCACAATGCTGAGATACTGGCGGATGGTGAGGAATTGCAGATGGTTCAGCCTCAGACCGACAAACTCGACGGCGCGAACGACGGGATCGTAAATGAACTCCCAGACGAGGTCGTGCATCTCCACCTTCAGGCGCGCCGGTCGGATGTCGCCCGGCGGCGGCATCTCGACACGCTCACGCGCCCGGAAAACGAAAGCGCCGTACACGCGTCGGATCGGCTGAGCGAAACTCGCAGCCGTGTATTGCGTCGCCGGGTTGGCGTCGGGAAAGCCGCAATCCCATGCCGGCGCCTTGCGCAAGACATCGGAGGCCAGCCGGTGAATGGCGAAGGCCGCAAGAGAGGCGGACGCCGTGATGAAAAGGAACACGAGCAGGCCGTTGTAGGAACTACGGCTCTCGGCGATCGGAACGATCGAGAGCCAATCGATCCCGATCTGCACCGGCATCCGATCGCCGACGAGACTCTTCACCACCGGCGCCAGCGCGTCGATGAAGAGACCAGGCAAAATGCCGACGACGAGGCACAGCGCCGCGAACACGAGCATTGCCGTGAGCGAGAACCGATCGGTCTCGTGCGCCCCTTGCGCCGCGATCGTCCGAGGGCGTCCAAGAAAGGTGATGCCGAAGGCTTTGACGAAGCACGCGGCGGCGAGCGCCGCCGAGAGCGCAAGCAGGGTCCCGACCGTGGGCACCAATAATTTCAGTCCCCAGGATGGCAACTGGGGGCTCAACAGGATTGCTTGAAAGGTCAGCCACTCGGAGACGAAGCCGTTGAATGGCGGCAAAGCTGAGATGGCGACGCACCCGACGAGAAATGCGAAAGCCGTTTGCGGCATGCGGTGAATGAGGCCCCCGAGATGCTCCATGTCGCGTTCCCCTGTCGCCGACAGCACGGCGCCGGCGCCGAAGAACAGCAGGCTCTTGAACAGGGAATGATTGAACACGTGCAGGAGACCCGCGGTCAGCGCCAGCGCCGCGGCCGAGGGCATGTCGAAGACCTTGAAGGCGAGAGCAAGCCCGAGTCCGATATAGATAATTCCGATGTTCTCCACGGTGTGGTAAGCGAGCAGACGCTTGAGGTCGTGCTGCATCAGCGCGTAGAGGACGCCCATGACCGCCGTGATCGCGCCGAGCGTGAGCACCACGACGCTCCACCACCAGGCGGGCGGCCCCAGCAGATCGAAAACGATCCGAACAAAGCCATAAATCGCGACCTTGGTCATCACTCCGCTCATCAGTGCGGAGACGTGGCTCGGCGCGGCGGGATGAGCGAGCGGCAGCCAGACATGGAGGGGGACGAGGCCCGCCTTCGATCCCGCGCCGGTCAGCGCGAGAGCGAGCACGAGACCGGCGATGCCGGGCGTCGCGCCGCTCGCGCGCATCGCCGCGAACGTATAGCCGCCGACGGGCCCGGCCAGCAGAGCGAACGCGAGGAGCAGGGCCATGGTGCCAAGACTCGCCATGACGATATAGACATAACCCGCCCGCGCATTGTCCGGCTCTTGATGATGCGCCATCACCAGCGCCCAGGAAGCGAGCGACATGAATTCCCATGACGCCAGAAACGTATAGGCGTCATCGGCCAACAGCACCAGATTCATGCCCGCCAGGAAGGCCGGAAAGAACGGGAGCACGCGTTGCGGCTCTTGCTCATGGCGGCCGTAGCCGAGGCCGTAAAGGCTCGCCGCGGCGGCTCCAAGATTGATGACGACGAGGAAAAAGGCCGATAGCGCGTCAAGTCTGAAATGCGATCCGACCCAGGGCAGACCGATCGGCAACACGATATCATCCGGCGATCCGCCCGCGATCAAACGACCGAGCGCGCCGACGAGCAGCGCAAGAGAAAGGATCAGCGATCCGCCGTAGACAATTGTCATGACGAACGGGCGGCGTCTCGACAGCACCGTCGCCGCGGCCATTACGAGGAAAGCCGCATCGCATTGCAAAAACAGGACGATGCGCATCAGACTCGGCCTATGCGGCTGCGCTGACCGCGCTTGTCGAGGGGGGCCGCATCAGCGGCGGCATGTCGAAGGCGAACGCCCCGCCCGCCCCCGGCGCTTGCAACGCCTTCGGCAATAGACTCGACGCCTGCGGGTTTGGTCGGCGAATCGACGTCGCCGCGCGCGACGCCACGGCTTGCGACCACCCGCCGGATCGTCGGAAGGGAAAGCCGCCCGACGATGCCCGCCAATGCAAGCTGACCGGGCGAGGCGAGCGCCGACGCCGCCCGCAGTTCTCCCGCGGCTGTCACGTTTGATCCATCAGAATTGATGCTGCACCGCGAACGAATCATTAGTATTCGCGTACTCTGAGCATTCATACTGCTTCCCGGCATGCGCCGTCCAGGGCGACCAACGCGGCGACCGCAATCAGGCAGTGGACCCCGAATTCCGGGAGATTTTCCGGCCCCTCATGGATACCGCAGGACCACGTTGGACAGCGGATTTGGCGGTGGACGCAGTCCCTGCAGACTGGTCTCCGACCGCCGTGCTCTCCAGTAACAGGGAGAAGTACAGAGAGAGCGTCGGAGATCGCGCGCTTCGCCTCGCCGCCGAGGCGAAAGGATGCGTTTTCGCAATGAATTGCTGGCGCGCGTCCCTTTCGGGTCAGCGGTGAGCGGCGCCGGCGATAATAGGGAGGCTCTGACCCCGTCAGTAAAATACGACGCCAGCGGCCACAGGAGGCCGCCGGCGCGCGACGTTATTTCACGCCCCAAATCTTCTTGTACTCGTTGCGGTAGCCGTTATCCGGGTCAAAGACATTTCTTGGGCCGCCGTCGTAGGCGATATTGGCCGCCGTCACCAGATGGACGCCCGGCACGTAACCCGACCATTTATCGTGTGCGAACGCGCGATTGAGTTCGTCGACGAGCTGCCAGCCCTGCATATTGAGCGGCTCGGGCACGGTCGCTGCCTGATAGTCCTTGTCGCGGATGCGCTGGTAGGCGGATTCCGAGCCGTCGCCGGCCGAAATGTTCTGCGGATCGCCGTCGCCCTTCAATCCCGCCACCTGCAGCGACGGGCCCATGGAGTCGTAGTAGAGGTCGTTGATCGCGAGCGAATGGGTCCATTTGGCCCCGAATTGCTGCAGCAGAGTTGTCGTCAGCTGCGGCACGCGATTGGCCGTGTCGGCGAGCGGCGTATCCTCAAAGGCCAACACCTTGCAGCCGCCGCACGTCTTGATCTGAGCCTCCATCGCCCGGCCCTTGGCGATGGCGATGGCGTAGGCGGAATCGGCGAAGACCACGACGCCGGCGGTTCCATTCGAGTCGGCGATCGCCTTCATCGCCGCGACCTTGGCCACCTCCATCGCGTCGGTGGTGACATTGGCGAAGACCGGCGCGCCGTCCATTGGGCCGGGCTTCGGACCGGCATGCCAGCCAACAATCGTTATTCCCTGCTTGGCGGCGTCCTCGAGACCCGCCTTCTGCTGGACGGCGTCGCTGCCGCCGACGATGATCGCGTCCGGCTTCAGCGCTACCGCCTGGCTCAAAGCCGCCGCCTGACCCGAAACCGTCCCTTGGCCGTCGATTTCGCGATAGGTCCAGCCGATCACGTCGGCCGCTTCCTTGACGCCATGGGCGACTCCGAGGATGCCGCCGTTGCGCATGTCGCCGGCGACATAGACGATCGTTTTCTTGCCGGCCGCTTTTGGTCCGGTAGTGGGGCCTTCCCATTTGTCGGCGCGACCCGTCGCTTTCGCCACTATCGCTTTGGCCTCGTCGACAAGCGCGTCGGCCCGCGCCGCGCCGGCGACGAGGGCAAGCGTCAGCGCGCTCGCCACCGTCATCATTACTTTTTTGCCCATGGACTTTCCTCCGGGTTGCGACGGCCGCGTCAGGCGACGGTCTTCTTGGCGATCTGGTGTTCGGCGGCGGCGCGGCGCCGCTGGGCGTAGCCGGCGATACCGATGGCGACCAGAAGGGTGATGCTGTTGAACATCGGCTCGACCCAGAACGAACCGCCAAACTGCTGAATGCCGGCGATGCCGACGGCGAGAATGGCGACGCCGACGATCGTGCCCCAGACATTGACACGGCCAGGCTTGATCGTGGTCGATCCGAGAAAGGCGCCGACGAGCGCCGGAAGCAGATATTCGAGGCCGACGCTGGCCTGACCTATCCTGAGCTTCGAGGCCAGCAGCACGCCCGCAACTGCGGTCAGCAGTCCCGACGCCACGAAGGCGGCGACGGTGTATCGGCGGACCGGAATGCCATTGAGCGCCGCGGCCCTGGGATTGGCGCCGATGGCGTAGAGATAGCGGCCGATCGGCAGATGTTCGAGGACGAACCACAGGACTACCGCCAGCCCCAGCACGTAGAATCCGGTGATCGGCAAGCCGAAAATCATCGTGCCATTCAGTGCGAGAAAGCCGTGCGGCAGATTGCCCAAAACCTGCCGCCCGCCGGTATGCCAGAGCGCAATGGCGTAGAGCGCGGTGCCGGTGCCGAGAGTCGCGATGAAGGAATCGATGAAGGCGACCTCGACAAGAAGTCCGTTTATCAATCCGACGACAGCGCCGAGGACCAGCACGACTGCCACCGCGAGCGGCCAGGGCAGACCGAACATCGATTGCAGGCTGATGGCGAGAATGTGCCAGAGGACGATGCCGTACCCGACCGTCAGGTCGATCTTGCCCGACGCCATCGGGATCATCGCGGCCAGCGACAAAAGTGCGATGATCGCCTTGTCGGCAATGATCGAGCGCAGATTGAGCATGGTCGGGAACGTGTCGGGCAGAATGATCGAGAACAACGCGATCAGAACGATCGTTAGAATTGGCAGGCCATAGACCGGCAGGAGCCGGGTCAGGCGGGTGGCGAAGGAGACGTTCTTGAGTTCGGCGCGAGTCGGCTCCAAGGCGTCGGAACGGATCGAGTTCGTCGCCACTGACTCCTCCCCCGCTCTCTTGTCAGGCCGCTTCGGACGCCGAGGCGGCGCTAATCACCGACTCGGTCGTGAGCGCCGCGCCCGTCAGCTCGGCGATGATCCGGCCGCGATTAAAGACGAGCGCGCGATGGCAGATATGGGCGACCTCCTCGAAATCGGTCGACACCATCACCGCCGCGAGCTTCAATTGAAGCGCGCGCTCGATCAGGCGATAGATCTCCGCCTTCGCGCCGACGTCGACGCCGGCGGTCGGGTCCTCGGCGATGAGCAGCCGGCGGCCAGTCGCGAGCCAGCGTCCGACCACGACTTTCTGCTGATTCCCGCCGGACAGGCCTTCGATCGGCAAATCGGGGTCATTGGGACGAAGGCCGACCGACGCGCCGAGCGCGATCGCGTCGCGCGCTTCCGCGCGCGGCGACAGATGGGAGAACAGGCCACGCCCCGAGGCGCCGGGATTGAGAAAGGCGTTTTCGCGCACGCTGAGCGCGGATGCGATGGATTCCTCCGCCCGATCGCGCGCGACCAAGCCGATGTTGGCGCGAACCGCGGCCCGTGGCGAAGAGAGGTCCGGCGGCTCGCCGTCGATAAGAACCGAACCTGTATGAAGAATGGCGCCGAACAGAGCGCGGCCGATTTCCTCCTGGCCCGCGCCCCGCAACCCGACCAGGGCGAGCAACTCGCCCTCGCGAATGTCGAAGTCGACCGGCCCCGCGCCCGGCGTCGCCAGGCCGCGCACGACGACGCGCGTTGGCCCGGCAGCGGTTTCGGCCTTGTGGAATAGTTCGAACGTCGATTGGCCGACGATGAGCCCGATGAGTTCGTCGGAATTGGTTTCCCTTACCGGCCTCTCGCCGACGAGACTTCCATCGCGCATCACCAAGACCCGGTCAGCGATGCGGAAAATCTCGTCGAGCCGATGGGAGACGTAGATCATGCCGACGCTGCGGCTCTTAAGCCGCCGCACCGCTTCGAACAATCGCTCGACCTCGTCGGCCGGCAAACTGGCGGTCGGCTCGTCGAGCACGAGGAAATCGCACTCGACGACCAAGGCGCGGGCGATCGCCACCAGTGATTTCTCGGTGCGACTCAGGCTCCGCACCCGGCGGGTCGGATCGATCCGGCCGCCGACCAGCGCGAGCGCCTCCTCGGCGCGCTTCTCGGCGCGCGGCCAATCGATGACGCCGAGGCGGCCGGACCAGCCGCGGCGCGGGAACCCCCGGGCGAGCGCCATGTTCTCGGCGACCGTCATCCATTCGACGAGCCCAAGGTCCTGATGCACGAAGGCGACGCGTTGGTTTGCGTCCGCGCGGTGATGATAAGGCTCGCCGTCGATCGAGACGGCGCCGCGGTCAGCCGCGACGATGCCGCCGAGAATCTTGATCAGGGTCGATTTGCCGGCGCCGTTTTCGCCGAGCAGCGCGACGACCTCTCCGCGGTTGACGCGGAAACTTACGCCCTTGAGCGCTTGGGTGCCGCCGAACGCCTTGGCGACATTCTCAAATTGCAGGACTCCGGCCTGCGCCATGTCCCGTTCCTCCCAAGGGCTGCGCCTTGCGATCTCTTAGAATATCTGTTCGGAGTCAAGGCGCTTCATGACGGCGCCTCTATTTTGACTTTCCGGCGGCGCCGCCTTTGTCGGAAGCGGCGAGCCGGGGCTGGCTCGAACCATCCGCTGGCTTCGAATGTGAGATTGATCGCGAATCCATGAACGTCGGAGGGTTTCAATGTTGACCGCAAAGGGAGCCATTCCTCCCGCGAGGTCCGGGCAGCCCGCTTTCATTCCCGCCCGCGTCGAACCAATCGCATAAAGCAGGTTCGCAAAAGTCAATTGGGAGTCCGCGATTCCGTAGGTCGGACCGATGCCTGGTTCTTCTCACCGAGCGCCAGCCGCGGCCTAGGCCGCGGCTTGCTAAAGTCTCCGCAACCGCACGTAGAGCGCGCCTGACCCGCCGTGCGCGCGGCCGGCTTCCTCGAAGCCCAGCACCACGGAGCGCAAGTCGTGCTCGCGCAGCCAATGCGGCGCGAGCCGCCTGAGCACGCCGCGTTCCTGGCCCCATGGCGCTGCTTCGCCGAGCGGCCCGCCCTTGCCGGTGACGACGATGACCAGCCTCGCTCCTCGGGCCTGCGAATGGCGCAGGAAGCCGCGCAAGGCCTGATGCGCCTCGGCCTGGGTCATGCCGTGCAGATCGATCGCGCCATCGATCGCTCCGCGTCCGCGCGAGAGCTCGCGCTTCACTCGCCGCTCGATCGGCGCAAGCGGCGGCAGGCGGGGCGGCAACGGCCCCTCCTCGGGCGTCGCCTTGACCGCGACGGGACGCGCGGCTTCGGACGGTTTGGGAGAAAGAGGCTTCGAGGACATCGGCAGGCTCGCATCGCGGCGTCGGGCGACGCCGCGCGCGACTTCTCTCCACAGGGCGATTTCTTCGTCGCTGAGACGCCTTAAGCGGTGGACGCGCGGGGGAGGGGCCTCCTTCACGGCTCGTCTCCAACAGGCAGCAGCACCACAAAGGCGCCGGGATGACGAATCGCGCCTGCGCGAACGCCGGCCGCGTCGCCGCTGCCGAAGAATATGTCGGCGCGGGCCGGTCCGACAATCGCCGAGCCCGTATCCTGCGCGATCGTCAGCCGACGGAACGGGCGCGGCGTCTCGCCGGACCAGGGCAATTCAGCGTCGATCCAGAACGGCAGGCCATAAGCCCAAAACGCGCGGTCGACGGCGATCGAACGCAGCGGCGTTAAGGAGACGCCGGCGCCGGCGACCGGACCGCTCTCAGGGTCGAAATTCTCGATTAGCCTGAAGAACACGAACGAGCGATTGCGCCGCATCAGCGCCAATCCGCGCTCGCCTTCGCCAAGACCCGCCGCGCGCAGCCAAGCCTTCAGGGTCGCAAGCGACATGGCGCTTTCGGCTATGTCCCCGGCTTCCATCAGAATCCGGCCGATCGATGTATAGGGCAGACCGTTGCGGCCGTCATAGGCGAGACGCGCCCGCCGGCCGTCGGGGAACTCCACCTGCGCCGAGCCTTGCACCTGAATAAGAAAAGCTTCGACCGCGTCGCGTAGCCAAACGATCGGATTGCGCCGTTCCCTCTCGATTGCCGCCCGATCGTCATAGGGCGCGAGCGAACCGTCGCGCCGGCGCCGCGCGCCGCTGACGTCGGGCGGAAAGCCCTTGGGCGTCTGGCTGGGCGCGAAGGTTTCCAGATCGGTGGGCCGCGCCAGGATCGGCCAGCGGAACTCGTCGGTTTCCACACGGGCGCCGGCGACGCAGGGCTCATAATAGCCGGTCAGGAAGCCATGCGTCGCGGTTTCAGGGCAGACCCGGAATGGTCGAAATCGCGTCTCGAAGAAGCGTCGCGCCCCGGCCACGTCGTCGACGCCCGATTCAAGAGCGGCGCGCGCATTCGCGATTAATGCGGGCGACGGCGGAAGAGCGGGCCTTGGTTCGGGCCCGCGCGCGATAAGGCCGCGAGCCGAACGCTCAAAACAAAGGTAGGCCGCAAAGTGGTCGTCGTCGCCAAAGCCCGCCAGGCGATCAAAATCGAGCGGCGTCAGGCGTGGCGGCATTGCCGAGGCCAGCCCGGCGAACCTCAGCTTTCCGATTCCGTCGCGCTCAGCTGCCAGTTGGGATCCCGCGAGCGAACGTCGCGCGAGAAAGTCCAGACATCGACATGGTCTGCAACCGTCTCGGGCGAGCCGTCGACTACGGCCCCCGCGCTGTCATGAGTGACGGAGGCGAGCTTGGCGGCGAAGCGCACGTCGATCTGTGCGGTCGATCCGACGAGCCGGGCGCCGGCAATCGTGGCGCCGTCGATCGATACGACAGTCGTCGTCATGGTTCGACCGGCCGCGGCGCGAGCGCGGATCGCATTGTCGAAATTGGCGAAGGCTTCCGGCGCCAACAGCCCGCGGAGCGTTGCGGAATTGCCGGCGGCGAAAGCATGGACAATCATATCATAGGCCGTTCGCGCGCCCGAGAGGAAGGTCTCCGGCGCGAAACTTCGATCGGCTGTGCGGATCGCGTCGAGCCCGTTCCACAACGGCGTATTGGGCTCGGCGACGCCCCGCCACCGATCGTCGGCGGGAGTCGTCGTCGCGGCAATGCTGGAGGCCGCCGCGTCCGCCGGAACGACAGGCGCGTTCGACGGTCCAGGCGCGCGACGCAAGGGGGCTAGAAGCCCGCCGGGTTGTCGGCCTGGGTCGTTTCGCGTCCCGAGCACCGAGCGCAGCTTGAAAGCGACGAACAGCGCGACAAGGGCGAAAATGACAGTCGAAAAGTCGATGTCCGGCATCGGTTTCAAATCCTCGAGGCCACCTACGCGCCGCCGGGAGCGACACGTCCCCTCCATAATTATGCGCTCGTTGCGGTTTTGGCTAGGAGCGGGCGTCGCGGCAGCTTTGCGCGGGGCTTGCGTGGCGGGCGCGGATCGGGTCATGCGTTGGCGCAAAGGAGAACGTAATGCGCGGCGGACAGACGTGAGGCCGGGAAACATCATCGGCGTCGCTGGGGCCGGCGCCTGGGGAATGGCGCTTGCCAACGCCGGCGCGGCGGCGGGCCGAAACGTTGTCATTTGGGGGCGCGACGCTGCGCGCATGCGCGAATTAGAAGCGACGCGACTCAGCGACAGGCTTCCGTGCGTCGAACTGGCGCGACCGGTTAGGGCCACCGCTGACCTCAGCGAAATCGCATGCTGCGACCCCGTTCTGGTTGCTACGCCGGCTCAAGCGACGCGCGAGACGGCGACGCGGCTCGCGGCCCTGCCGGGATCTGCGCCCCTGGTCGCCTGCGCGAAAGGCATCGAGCGTGGCACCCATTGTTTTATGACCGAGGTTCTGTCGCAGGCAGCGCCCGAGCGGCCGGCGGCCATTCTGTCGGGGCCGTCCTTCGCCGCCGACGTCGCCGCAGGCCTGCCGACCGCGTTGACACTCGCCTCGAGCGACGCCGATCTTGCCCGCGCCCTTTGCCATTTTTTGCGCGGACCAAACTTGCGGCTCTATCATTCGACGGACGTGCGCGGCGTCGAGATAGGCGGGGCGGCAAAAAACGTGCTCGCGATCGCCTGCGGCGTCGCCGCTGGCCGCGGACTCGGTGCGAGCGCGGTGGCGGCTCTGATTGCCAGGGGTTTCGCCGAGTTGCGCCGCTTCGGCGAGACATTCGGCGCAAGGGGGTCGACGCTCATGGGGCTTTCGGGCCTCGGCGATCTCGTGCTGACCTGCTCCTCGCCGCAATCACGCAACTTCTCCTTTGGCCTCGCGCTCGGAAAGGGCCGTAGCGTCAGCGAGGCCAAAGCCGGAAAGCTCGCCGAGGGCGTCCTCACCGCCTCGGCGCTGACCGAGATGGCGCGGGCGCGCGGCGTCGATATGCCAATCGCCAATTGCGTCCAGGGTCTGATCGATGGGTCCCTCGACGTTCCCGGCGCCGTCGGCGCCCTCCTCGGGCGGCCTCAGAAGGGCGAGGAATGAAATTGAATGGGAGCGCTTTGCACTTCCTGGCCGCCTCGCGTAGGCCTCGAAGCAGATCGAAGAGGGTTCTCCGAATGTTGTTTTGCGCCAGCTGCGTCGATAAGCCGCACAGCCTCGAAGCGCGCCTTGAGAACCGTGCGAGGCATCTCGCCTATGTCAACGGCTTGGGCGCGCGCGTGAAGATCGGCGTCGCGCTGCTTGGCCCGGACCATCAGACGCCAGTCGGCCCGCTGACCATTTTCGAGGACGAAATCCTTGCGCTTGTGGCCGATGATCCCTATTCCCTTGCCGGACAGTACGAAAGCGTCAGCGTTAAGCCTTGGCGTCAAGGCGTCGGCCATTCCCTGACCTGAGGCGACGATGGCCCACTGGTTGTTCAAGAGCGAGCCCTCGGCCTGGTCTTACGAGAAGCTGGGGCGATTGGGCGCTTTGGGCACAGATTGGAGCGGCGTTCGCAATCATTCCGCCAAGCTCAACATGCAGGCCATGAAGGTGGGCGAGCAGGGCTTTTTCTATCACTCCAACGAAGGCAAGGCGATCGTCGGCATCGTCGAGGTCTGCGGGCCCTATCGGCCCGATCCGACCGACGCGAGCGGCAAATTCGGCATGGTCGACATTCGCGCCCTCCGCCCGCTTCCGCGCCCGGTCACGCTCGAACAGGTCAAGGCCGAGAGACGCCTGGCCGGAATGGCGTTGGTCACCAACTCGCGCCTCTCGGTTCAGCCGGTGACGGCGGCTGAATGGGCGCTGGTGTGCAAGCTTGGCGGCCTTTAGCAGCAGGGGAATGGGCTTGCTATCGACCACAGTCGCCTCGACGGAAGGAAGGGCTAAGACCAAAGCATGGTCCTGTGCCGACTTGTCTGGCTCGCTGGCGTTAGGGCATAAGCGCTTTTGGCGCTTTGAGAGCCGGCTGAACGCGCGAAGCAATTGCTTGGGAGGAACCTATGTCCGACAAGGCTTATGACGTTCCCGCCGAATGGGCGAAACGCGCCTGGGTAAATGACGCAAAGTATAAGGATATGTACAAACGCTCGCTCACTGATCCGCAAGGATTCTGGGCCGAGCAAGGAAAGCGCATCGATTGGTTCACGCCTTACTCTAAGGTCAAGAACACTTCTTTCGACGCCCACAACGTGTCGATCAGGTGGTTCGAGGACGGCATCACCAACGTTGCCCACAATTGCGTCGATCGCCATCTGCCCAAACGCGCCGACCAGACCGCGATCATCTGGGAGGGCGACGATCCGTCGCAATCCAAGCATATTAAGTATGCCGAACTCGCCGACCAAGTCGGGCATTTCGCCAATGTGCTGAAAAGCCATGGCGTCAAGAAGGGCGATCGGGTCACGATATATCTGCCGATGATCCCAGAAGCGGCCTACGCGATGCTTGCCTGCGCGCGCATTGGCGCGATCCATTCGATCGTATTTGGCGGCTTTTCTCCCGACGCGCTCGTGGGCCGCATCACGGACGCCAAGTCGGAAGTCGTCGTCACGGCGGACGAAGGCGTTCGTGGCGGACGCAAGGTGCCGTTGAAGTCCAACGTCGACGCCGCTTTGGAAAAGGCTGGCGGCGTCAAGACCGTTATCGTCGTCAAGCACACCGGAGGCGATATCGGCTGGCGGAAAGGCCGCGATGTCTGGCTGCATGAAGCCGTAAAGGCGGTGACCGCGCATTGCCCGCCCGAGCCGATGGACGCGGAGGATCCGCTGTTCATCCTCTACACCTCGGGTTCGACCGGGGCCCCAAAGGGCGTCGTCCACACGACCGGTGGATATCTTGTCTATGCCGCGATGACCCACCAATACGTTTTCGACTATCACGAAGGCGATGTCTATTGGTGCACGGCCGACGTCGGCTGGGTGACCGGTCATAGCTACATTGTCTACGGCCCGCTCGCCAACGGCGCGACGACGCTGATGTTCGAGGGCGTGCCGAATTATCCTTCGATGAGCCGCTTCTGGGAAGTCGTCGACAAGCACAAAGTCAACACATTTTATACCGCTCCGACCGCGATCCGGTCGCTGATGGGCGCGGGCGAAGAGATGGTGAAGAAGACGAGCCGCGCATCTTTGCGGCTCCTGGGTTCAGTCGGCGAGCCGATCAACCCCGAGGCATGGGAGTGGTATCACCGGGTGGTCGGCGACGGCCGCTGCCCGATCGTCGACACATGGTGGCAGACGGAAACGGGCGGCATACTTATCGCGCCGCTGCCTGGGGCGACCAAGCTCAAGCCGGGCTCGGCGACGCAGCCTTTCTTCGGCGTCGTCCCGGAAATCGTCGACGCCGTCGGAATCGTCCAGGAGGGCGCCTGCGAGGGCAACCTGGTGATCGCCGATTCGTGGCCCGGCCAATCGCGCACAATTTACGGCGATCACGCCCGATTCGTGAACACCTACTTCGCCGCCTATCCGGGCAAGTATTTCACCGGCGACGGCGCGCGCCGCGATTCGGACGGCGATTACTGGATCACCGGCCGCGTCGACGACGTCATCAACGTTTCAGGCCATCGCATGGGTACGGCGGAAATCGAAAGCGCGCTCGTTGCCCATGCCAAGGTGTCGGAAGCGGCGGTCGTCGGCTATCCGCACGACATCAAGGGACAGGGAATCTACGCCTATGTGACGCTGATGTCCGGAATCGAGGCGAACGAGGACTTGCGCAAGGAGTTGGTCGCCTGGGTGCGCAAGGAGATCGGACCGTTCGCATCGCCCGACCTCATTCAATTCTCCCCTGGCCTGCCGAAGACCCGCTCGGGAAAAATCATGCGCCGCATCCTGCGCAAAATTGCGGAGAACGAGTACGGCTCGCTCGGCGACACCTCGACGCTGGCGGAACCGGCCGTCGTCGGCGAACTTATAAGCAACCGGCAGAATCGCGGCAAAAGCTGACGATCACGTCGGTCCGCCGCCGGCATTCGCAACGACGAAACGTCGCCCCGGCCCGGCGCTCACGCCAAGACAATGGATGGAGCGCCGGTTCGCCGGTGTTCCTAAGAAGCGATCAAGAGTTCCTGGGCCGATTCGATCTTGGTCGCGATGATCACGGCCTGAGTGCGGCTTTCGACGCCGAGTTTCTGCAGAATCGCGGACACATGGGCCTTCACCGTCGCTTCCGAAACGCTGAGTTCGTAGGCGATCTGCTTGTTGAGCAGACCCTGGGACAGCATCATCAGCACTCGAATCTGCTGCGGCGTTAGGGACGCGAGGCGGCGCGCCATTGCGCTGGATTCGTGGTTGGACGGCGCATCGGGATCGAAGTCGGGCGGCGTCCACCGGCCGCCTTCGAGCACCTTCGCGATGGCGTTTCGCATCGTGTCCAGCGAGTTAGACTTGGGGAGGAAGCCAGCGGCGCCGAATTCCAAGCAGTGGCGGATGACCGCGCGGTCATCATTGCCGGAGACCACGATCACCGGGGTCGAGGGACGCTCCGAGCGCAGAAACAATAATCCGGAGAAGCCGCGCACTCCCGGCATCTTAAGGTCGAGCAGCACCAGATCGGTGTCAGGCGAAGATTCGAGCGCCGCGGCCATGCTGTCGAAATCATGCGCGACTGAAATCACTGCGCTCGGCGCCGCTGCGAGCACCGCCTGTCGTAAGCCGCCGACCATCAGCGGGTGATCATCGGCAATCAGGACGCGCACCGCCTCGCCTTCGCTTATCTTTTCCTCGACGCCGCCCCTTCGAGCGTTCTGAGCGACAATCGTCCAACTCCTCGACATTATCACTCCCTCGGCTCGCTGTCCGAAGCCGGTTCTCGTTCGCACGAATTGACGTCGGGAAGTCGTGCAATCTGGCGCAGCGCCTCGGTCATGGCGATCGTCGCGGCGACTCCGACGTTCAGAGAGCGCAGTGGCGGGCGAATGGGAATGCGCAGACGAGCGTCGGCGGACGCGCTTATCTCGGCGGGAACGCCCGCCGATTCTCTCCCAACAAGAATGATGTCGCCTTCGCGGAAAGCGAAGTCCCAAAGGTTTGTCTCACCCTTCGTCGTCAGGAGCACTAGTCGACGCCGGGCCGAAGCGCGCCAAACCGCGAACCGAGCCCAAGAATTCGTAGCTGGCGATCGTCAAGGCGTCGAGATAGTCCATTCCCGCGCGGCGGAAGCGCTTGTCGCTGCAACGAAAGCCCGCAGGCTCGATAATCGCCGCCCCGACGCCTAAACAGGCGCAGGTACGCATCATCGCGCCGGCGTTTTGAGCGATATCCGGCTCGAACAGCGCGAGCAGGAGCGGCGTCGGAGTCTCGTTCATCGCCTGCCACCTTTAACCACTCCCCGGCGAAAAGCGAATGCGCAGGGCGAAGGAGCGTTCTTTGCCGACGCGGTGAAGGGTCGAACGCTGCGACGTTCGCGCCTATGGACATCGAAAACGATCGATGCGAATAAATCGTTTCGAGCGTCGACCGGCGTCTGTGCGCATGGGTCGATCTGACGCTGGAAACGTCCGGCGTCGCCATGGGCTGGCCAATCAAAGGTGAAAGGCCGGGACTGTACGCGCCACGGCCCTGGACGTTGTGCGTTCGCGAACACTATCGGGGGTTGAATTGGCCGGCGCGGCGACCATCGAAGGACCAAATCGAAGGGACTTTCTGTTTCTCACTACCGGCGCGGTCGGCGCCGTTGCGGTTGGAGTGGTCGCGTGGCCGCTTATCGACCAGATGAATCCGGACGCATCGACCCTCGCGATGGCCTCGATCGAGGTCGACATCGGCGCGATCCCGGAAGGGCAGATCGTAACAGTCAAGTGGCGCGGCGGCCCCGTGTTCATTCGTCACCGGACGAAGAAGGAAATCGAGGACGCGGAACACGTTCCGCTCAGCGAGTTGCGCGATCCGCAGACTGATCAGTCGCGGGTCAAGAAGCCGGAATGGCTGATCGTTGTCGGCGTCTGCACGCATCTGGGCTGCGTGCCCCTCGGCCATCAAGGCAAGTATGAAGGTTGGTTTTGTCCCTGCCACGGCTCGGTTTACGATACGTCGGGCCGAATCCGGCAAGGACCGGCCCCACTCAATCTCGCTGTGCCGGAATATGCGTTCCTCACTGACACCAGGGTGAAAATCGGCTGACGGACAGCCTGTCGACGCCCTGTTCGCCTTCTCCTCGACTCAACGCCTTTCAGAGATCTTAGCCATGAGCGGTTCCTCGACCTATGTTCCCAAGAGCGCGATCGGGCGCTGGTTTGAATCGCGTCTGCCCTTGATGGGCTTGGTTCATTCGTCATTCGTGGCCTATCCGGTGCCGCGCAACCTCAACTACATGTGGACGTTCGGCGCGATCCTGTCCTTCATGTTGATCGCGCAGATCGTCACCGGCGTTGTCCTCGCCATGCACTATGTGCCGTCGTCGACGCTGGCTTTCGACTCGGTCGACCATATCATGCGGAACGTGAACTATGGCTGGCTGATCCGCTACATGCACTCGAACGGCGCGTCGCTGTTCTTTCTCGCCGGCTACATCCATATGCTTCGCGGCCTCTATTACGGATCCTTCAAGTCGCCGCGCGAGGTGCTCTGGATTCTCGGGGTCATCATCTACTTCCTGATGATGGCGACCGCGTTCATGGGTTATGTGCTGCCATGGGGCTCGATGAGCTTCGCTGGCGCGACAGTCATCACCAATCTCTTCACTGCAATTCCACTCGTCGGAACATCCATCGCTCACTGGCTCTGGGGCGGGTACGCGGTCGGCGGCCCGACGCTGACCCGGTTCTTCTCGCTGCACTATCTGCTGCCCTTCGTCATCGTCGGGTTCGTGATCCTTCATGTCTGGGCGCTGCATGTCGTCGGGCAGAACAACCCTGACGGCGTCGAGGTGAAGGATGTCGAAAGGGACACGGTTGCGTTCACCCCCTATGCGACGATCAAGGATCTCTTCGCGGTGACCGTTTACTTTATTTTGTATGCTTGGCTGATTTTCTACATCCCCAATTATCTGCTGGATGCGGACAACTCGATCGTCGCCAACCCGCTTGTCACACCCTCGCATGTCGTGCCGGAATGGTATCTGCTGCCATTTTACGCCATCCTGCGCGCGATTCCGAACAAGCTCGTTGGGGTCATCGCGTTGTTTGCGGCGATCGCGGTGCTCGCCGTGCTGCCATGGCTCGACCGTTCTCCGGTCAAGTCGGCAAAATACCGCCCGAGCTTCCGCTTCTTCTTCTGGGTCTTCGTCGCGATCTGCATCGGCCTTGGCTACATCGGTTCGCAAGAGCCGACGCAGGGACTGACTCTGATCGCGCGTTTCCTCACCGCGGGCTATTTTGCCTTCTTCCTCATTGTCTTGCCTGTCCTCAGTTTCACGGAGAAGACGAAGCCGATCCCAGCCTCGATCGCCGACGCGGTGCTGGCGAAGACGAAAGCCGTGGCTGGCGCTGCGGGCTGATTAGCGACCGATCCCAAGGGAACACAATAATGATCCGTTTCAAGTTCTCCGCCCTTGCCCCGGCCGCTCTGGCGCTCCTTCTCGCGAACAGCCCACTGGCCCTCGCGCAAGATGAAGCTGGACAGCCAAAGCCAACGCGTCAGCATTGGAGCTTCGCCGGCATGTTCGGTGCGTTCGACCAGGCGCAGCTGCAACGCGGCTTTCAGGTCTACAAGGAAGTCTGCAGCAATTGTCATGCCCTGAGCATTCCGTTCCGTACGCTTGCCGATCCGAATGGTCCTGGATTCACCGCGGACCAGGTCAAGACGCTCGCAGCGAGTTACCAGGTCACCAACGCCGAGCCCAACGACAAGGGCGAAATCTTCAAGCGTCCCGGCACGCCCGCCGACGATTTCCCGCGTCCTGACGCCTATCCCAATGATGAGGCGGCGGCTGCGACTTTCGGCAAGGCGCCGCCGGACATGGCGCTATTGGTCAAGGCGCGCAAATACGAGCGCGGTTTTCCCTGGTTCATCTTCGACGCGCTGCCGGGCTTCGAGTACCAGGAAATCGGCTCCGACTATGTCTATGCGATCCTCAACGGCTACACGAAACCCGACGATCCGCAGTGGAATCTCTATTATCCCGGCCACAAGATCGCGATGCCACAGCCGATCAGCGACGGGGCGGTCAAATATACGGACGGGACGGCGCCCACGCTGACGAATTATGCCAAGGACGTCACGGCCTTCCTGACCTGGGCGGCGGAGCCGAATCTCGTGGAGCGCAAGAAAATCGGCCTCAGGGTTTTGATTTTCCTGATCGTGCTTGCGGGCCTGCTCTATTTCACCAAGAAGCGCATCTGGGAATCGGCTCACTGACGTGGCTCGAACCCGCCTCGTCGGGCTGGGCTTGCGGCCCCGGTATCGGACTTGCCGCCGGCATTCGCGTTTCGACCGGACCCGCGATTGGGGCGGAGCCAAGCTGCCGACCCCGCCGAGCGTCATTGCGCCGCGTGAGACAGATAGGGAGGGACCGCAACGGCGCGCCAATGATTACCGCCGACAGGCAATGTAGGGGCGAGGGGGATGGCAAAGGCGATCGTCGGGGTGGTCGGCGGCTCGGGCGTTTACGATCTCCCGGGGTTGCAGGACTTGCGCGAAGAGAGAGTTTCGACGCCGTGGGGCGATCCTTCGGACCCGTTGCGCCGGGGTCGCATCGGCTCCACGGAGGCCGTCTTCCTCGCCCGCCATGGCCGCGGCCATCGGTTCTCGCCCTCGACGATCAATTATCGCGCCAATATCGACGCCCTGAAGCGCGCGGGCGTAACCGACATCATCGCCCTTTCCGCCTGCGGTTCGTTCCATCGAGACCTCCATCCGGGCATGTTCGTCATGATCGACCAATTCGAGGACCGGACCTATCTGCGTCAATCGAGTTTCTTCGGCACGGGCTGCGTTGCGCATGTCTCGATGGCGCATCCGATCGCGCCGCAACTGCGCAGGCGCCTCATTGCGGCGGCCAAGGCCGAAGCGATACCGGTCCGCGACGGAGGCACGTATGTCTGCATCGAGGGCCCGCAGTTCTCGTCGCTGGCGGAATCGCTCGGGTTTCAGGCGCGCGGCGCCGACGTCATCGGCATGACCGGCGCGACCGAAGCGAAACTGGCGCGCGAAGCTGAGATCTCCTATGCGACGGTCGCCATGGTCACGGACTACGACTGCTGGCACGAGGAGCATGGCGCGGTCGACGTCGCGTCGGTGCTGAAGGTCGCCGCAGCCAACGCCGATCGGGCGGCGGCGCTTGTCGCGCGCGCGCTTCGCGACTTTCCCCCAGAGCACGAGGCGTGCCCGGTCGGGTCGGATCGCTCGTTGGACTACGCCATCATGACCAATCCTTCCCAGCGCGATCCCGATCTGGTGAAGAAGCTCGACGCGGTCGCCGGACGCGTCCTGCGCGCCGGCTGAGCGGCGGGACGCGGTCGCCTCTGGCGGGCGGCGCTGATCTCGTCATTGCAGCCGTCATTTCGCCGCGGCCGCTCACGCCGGACGCGCCAGCGCACGGCTTGCGCGAAGTTGGCCGTTCACCCTAAAAGGGTCGCCGATCGTCGAGCCGGTCCGAGATGGACGCTGTCGCTCGGCGGCTTCGAAAACGCGCTGGGGATCGATGATCAAGTCTGCAATCGAGCGCCTGCTGTTCGCGAGTCGATGGCTGCTCGTTCCCCTTTATTTCGCCCTCTCGCTCAGCCTGCTCGAGATGCTCGCGCGCGCGGGACTGAATCTTTATTCGACCGTCATCGAATTTCCGACTCTCAGCGAAGAAGGTGTTCTTCTTTCGGTGCTCGGGATTGTCGACATGACCTTGACGGCTTCGCTCGTGGTCGTCGTTTTTATTTCCGGTTACACAAATTTCGTCGCGCCTGTGATAATGCGCGAGGGCGATGGTCTGCCGCATTGGATCGCCGAGATAGACTTCAGCGAACTGAAGCTCAAACTGATGGCCTCGATCGTCGCCATTTCGGCGATCAAGCTGCTCGAAGGTTTCATGAATGTCGAGCACACGAGCGACCGGGAGCTCTATTGGCTCGCCGGCATCCATCTGACCTTCGTCGTCTCGACGCTGCTGCTGGCGCTCTCCGACCGCTTTGGGCACCGCACGCGTCAGACCGACGGCAATTGATCGGGGCGCTACTTCTCGAGAACGACGGTTCTGCACTCGGGCGGCAATTGCGCCATCGTGATCGGCGGCCTTGGCTTGGCTTCGCGCGGATGCAGCGCCTCGTCGGTGAACCACCAGTTGAGCGACTTGTCGCAGCCGTCGCCAGGCGGCACGGGCTCCTGTGGCTGGCAGGTCCCCTCGCCGGCGGGGCATTTGATGCGGATGTGGAAGTGATAGTTGTGTCCCCAGTAGGCCCGCACCTTGTTCATCCAGGGCTGGCCGGCGGCGGTTTGACACAGCGCCTTCTTGATCGCGGCGTTGACGAAGATGCGATCGACCTCCGGCTCCTCGGCGGCGGCCTTGATGATCGCCGCCTGGCGCGGCGTCCAATGCGCCGGGTCGACCGACAGCCCGTCCTCGGTCACCATGTTCAGCGCCGACATCTCCTCGCGCTCTTCGCGCGACAGCGGGTGGTCGGGCATCGGGGTGAGCCAGACGTCGGCGTCGAGGCCGATCTGATGCGAGGCATGACCGGTGAGCATTGGTCCGCCGCGCGGTTGGGAAATGTCGCCGACCAGGATGCCGGGCCATACGCCCTCGGCCGCCGCCTTGCGCGAGAAGCGCTCGAGAAAGGCGATCATCGCCGGATTTCCCCACATGCGGTTGCGCGACAGCCGCATCACCTGCCAGCTGTCGCCGTCGACCGGAAGCGCCTTGGCGCCGGCGAGGCAGCCGCGGGCGTAGAAGCCGATCGAGCGGACCCTCGCCTCCGTCGGCGTCAGCGCGCGCCCGAACGCCTCTTTGGCGGGGAGTCTGGGGTCGCCGGGATTGGCGAGCGGCGCCAGCGGCTTGGCGTCGAGTGTCCCCTTGTCCTGCGCCAGAACGGACGAGCGCGACGCGAAGGCGGCAAGCGCCACAACGAGACATCCGAGCGTCGATCGCATGGCCAGCTCCATCGGGCGACTCAAAACCCATAGTCCGCGCGATGGGTCAACAGGGCGTTAACCATCCCGGCCGCCGAGGATTGGCCGCATCGCGTTCGCGAACAACCCAAAAGCTGCCGGCGGCGCGAGGTCTTCACGATTTTGTAAACCTGCATTGAAAAAGGTCTTTTGAGACCGGCGCGAGATGGTTAAGGATCGGGCGATGCTGGGTCGACCTCTTCTCTCGCGAACGCCATCGGCAGGCCTGGGGCTGGGAACGGCGCTGATGCTGGCCAGCTGCGCCGGTCCGGCCGTTCAGCCCGCCGGTCCGGGTCTCAAGGCGGGCGCGGCCCTGACCCAGGTCGACGGCGCGAATGTCGAACTCGCCTCGTTCCAGAATTCGGCCTTTCCCTACCACGGGCTCGTTCCGAACTACCAGGAGACCGGAAAGACCCGGCCCTTCCTCGACGTCGACGAGAACGGCCGGCTCGGCCATTCCTCGCCGCGCGGAGGCATCCACTGGGAGGACCAGACCTACAGCGACCGCAGCGTGCTGCTCGCCGCGCCGCAATCCTTCGACCCGAACCGGTCCGGCGTCTTGATCGTCTTCTTTCACGGCAACATGGCGACGCTGTCGCGCGACGTCCTCGCCCGCCAGCAGATCGTGCGCCAGCTTTCCGACTCCGGCCTCAACGGCGTATTGGTTGCGCCGCAACTGGCGGTCGACGCGCCCGATTCGAGCGCCGGGCGGTTCTGGGCGCCGGGCGGCTTTTCCGCCTTTCTCGGCGAGGCGGAGGCGAAGCTCGGCGAGCTCTACCCCAACGCGCGCGGGGCGTTCCGGCATATGCCGGTCGTCATCGTCGCCTACAGCGGCGGCTACCTGCCGGCGGTCTATTCGCTGACCGTCGGCGGCGCGGGAGGGCGGGTGCGCGGCGTGGTGCTGCTCGACGCGCTCTATGGCGAACGCGACAAGTTCGCGCGCTGGGTCGAGGGCCCCGGACGAAACGCCTTTTTCGTCAGCGCCTATTCGACGTCCTCGCGCGACGGCAACGACGCCGTGCGAGCGCAACTGGAGCAGGCCGGCGTCAGGGTGGAGAACGGCCTGCCGTCCGTCGCTCAGCCCTGGCACAGTCGCCTTCGTCGACGCCGGAAGCGTCGATCACAACGACTTCGTCACCTCCGCCTGGGGCGGCGCGCCGCTGCGCGACATCCTCTCCCGGATCGGCGGGTAGCGGCGCTCCGCCGGGCTCGCCGGGCGCCGGACCAAATTTTTCCAAGCCAAACCAAGCCACACCAAGAAAAACCAAGGAAAACCAAGGAAAAAATCCTTGGATTCATTTGGATTTCCTTGGATTCCTTCGTCCGAATCGAGGCATTTCAATAGGTTGCGCGGACTTCGGGGCAAAAAAATCTTGGCTGGCCGACTCGGCGCGCAAAGAACATATTGAAATAGCTTTTAATGCTTGCACCCGGACGCTCCGCGACGTCCGCCAATCGTCGGCGCTTGAGGCGTCGATCGCGTCGGTCATCGCGAACGGAATAATAGCACGACTTGTCGCTTTTCAGAAAGGAGAAAACCGCTCTTATCGCGTTGGCTGTCGGTCGGCGGAAAATCGGGCCATTGGGGGCCGAAGACCTGCGAGGCGAAACGCGTCATGGCCGGCCTTGCGCCGGCCATGACGCGGCTGGGCGCGTCGAGCGCCCGGAAGACCAGCAGTGGCGACAAGCCTTGAGTCCTCAGGGCTTTGCAGCGGCGCAGCGTGGATGGCCGGGTCAAGCCCGGCCATGACGACAGGGGACCGAAGGCGTGCTTTTCGCGTCCCGCTCCAGCGCCCGCCATCGCGTTCACGCCATGGCGTACTCGTCGTGGCGGCGCCACCAGAAGCCGGACTCGTTGCGCCCGCGTGGCGTGCGGTCGAGCCACTGGTACATGCCCCACAGGCCATCCAGGCCGCGCGCGTAGGCCGAGTAGGTGTGGTAGACGACGCCGTCCTCGAGCGCGAACGCGCTCAATCCCGGCCCTTCCCGCCTGAACGTCGCCCAGTCCGTTCCAACGCCCGAGGCGATCTTGGCGAGCACGGGACTTTCTTTTCCCCCCGGCGGCCGCAGGTCGACCGTGCGGAAATTGTATTCGGCGGCTCCCGTCTCCCATTGCTCCTTGGTGTGCGCCGCCTGGAAGTCGAAGTTGAAGTCGCTGTCGAACGAAGACGCCCAGGGGAAGCTCCAGCCCATCCGCTGCTTATACGCCTGCAGCTTTGCGAGCGGCGCCCGCGACACCGCGCAGAGCGTGACGTCGTGGTTCGCGAGGTGGACGACGGAACCGTCGAAGCCGTCGGCGATCGCCGAGCAGCTCGGACACCCTGCCTTGTAGTCGGGCCCGAACATGAAGTGGTAGATGAGGAGCTGCGAGCGTCCTCTAAAGAGATCGGCGAGGGACGCTGCGCCCTCGTCGGTATCGAAGCGATACGCCTTGTCGATTCGAACCCAGGGCAGCTCGCGGCGCCGCCGCGCCAGCTCGTCGCTCCGCCGCGTCAGCGCCTTCTCGGCATCGAGCAGCTCCAGTCGGGCCGCAAGCCACTCCGCACGCGTTCCGGTTTTGTGGTCGGTCGTCATTTTTCTCCTCCTTAGGGTAATTTCTTGGGACAAAGCGACAATTGCGGATGCTTTGCCGCCCCTCCCTCAGGCCGCTTTGGGCTGCGCCCAGAGATCGAGCGCGCGGCCGGTTTCGAGATAGGATTTGAGGCTCGAGAGCACGCGCGGCCAGCCGTTGCTGATCAGGCGCCGGGTGTTCGAGCCCTCGGCGAAATTGTCGTGCGTGACGGTTAGGCGGGTCATGCCCTCGAACGGCTCGATGTCGAAGGTCGCTCGAGAGTGCTTGGCCTTGTCGGCGGCGTTGGCCGGGTCGGCCCAGGTCAGGACCAGGCGCCGCGGCCGGTCGAATTCGACCACCTCGCCGACCAGATCGACCGTCCTGGCGGCGTCGTCGCGAATGTGGCGCCATTCGGAACCCGGCTTCCAGTCGGAGACGTTCTCGTGCCTCCAATATTGGCGGGTGACGTCGGCCTTGATCAGCGCATCCCAGATCTTCTCCGGCGTCGAGGCGATATAGGTGACATAGACATATTCGGGTTCATTCATCGGCTTTCTCCTTCGGCTTCGGTTTTGACGTCATGCAGCAGGGCGAGCGGACCACGTTCGAATTTCCTCACCCAGCGCTCATAGACCTCGTGGATCGGCACGGGATTGATGAAGTGAAGCTTCTCTCGGCCCCGCCACAGCGTGCTGACAAGATTGGCGTCGACGAGAATGTCGACGTGCTGCGAAGCCGATTGCCGCCGCATGTCGAGGCGCTCGCATAGCGCCCCGAGCGTCTGGCCGTTCTTCGCGTGCAGAGAATCGAGAACCTCGCGACGGCTTGGATCGGCCAAAGCTTTGAACACTTTGTCTTCGTCCTTCACAACGATCTCCAACCGCGACGATAATATGCAGGTAAAAACCTGCATGTCAAGCCCCGCGAAGGCGCCACCTCGTCCTAGCCCGGCCATGGACGCGGAGATGATCGCCCGTCAGAACATGTCGACTTGAATTTCGCCCGCCCGCTTGACCGCCGCCGGGTCGTCGGAAGGAATGTCCAAATCGGAGACGGCGACGTCCTTGGCGGGCAGGGCGGGGTCGGCGCGCAGGATCGTGTCGCGGACGGCTTCCTTGAGGTCCTTTCGCGCCGCGACCGATTTGATCCAGATCTTGCCGGGCGACTTATCGTCGACCGCGACATTGGCGAGATTGGTGATTCGGTCTTGCACCGTGAAGCCTTTGGCCCCGAGCCCGGCGACCGTCAGCTGGGCGATGCGACCGTCGACCGACGCCTGGCGCCAGACGACGAGGTTGACGGCTTCCAGTCGCGGGTCGCGCTGGATGCCGGCGGCGGCGATTTGTCGCTGGACTTCCTGTTTGCGCGCCGCCGCATCCTCGGCGGTGGGCGGCGGAACGGAGTCCGGCGCATTGCGCTCGATGTTGACGAGTCCGACCTCACGGCAAGCGTGGGCGAATAATGCGACATTGCAGCCGCCCATGACCATGCTCGCGACGGGCGCGCCGATGGCGACCAAGGTCACCACTATGCCTTGGACGCTCTTCAGCCAGTTGGCGAAATGCGCGAGCCGCCCGTGCGGCTCAGCGGACGAGCGCGCGCCAGTTCCCGACGGCGTGTCGGACATGATCGGCCCCCATTCGCGCCAATACGCCCTCTCATCCTCCGACGCCGGGCGTCTTTCTTAAATAAGCTAGGCTAGCGATCGCCCCGCGTGCGCCTGGCGTCGCTAGAAAATCTGTTTCAAGACAACCATATTCGCCGCCGCGCGGCAAGACGCCGGCGTGAAGCCTTCAGCCGGAGCAGGCGTTCATGCGTGTGGCCGATCGCCCCGGGAACCGAATCGACACGCTCACGCCTCGCGCCCAGAACCGCTGGGCGCGAGGCCGGATCGGCGACGTTGCGGGTCCGTCAGTCGACCGTTTCTGCGACCCTGACGCGCTTGGCGCCCTGGCGCTCCAACAGGGCGGGCACATACGCGCCGACGCCAACCGGAAGGTCTTGCAACGAGATGAAACGTCCGTCGGCCAGACGCAGGCCGTCCCGATAGAGACCGGTCTCGCGTTGGGCGAAAGTCGTCTCAGCCTCCGCGCCAATGTGGAAGGACGCCTGCAATGCGACGGGGATATCGGTCAGCATGACCTTCGTGTCGCACTGCATACACACCGCGGTGCGTGGGTCGCCCGGCGAGGCGAAGCCAATCGAACCGCTCGGAAAACGCGTCGTGACGTATAACTCGCCCTCGCGGGCCGGACGCGATCCATACATCTCCAAGGAATAGTCGCACATGACAGGCTCCTGTGCTTTGTGAGCCCCCCGGACCGGTTCCCCGATTCATTGCCAATGTTGTGTCTTGCTGGACGATAAAATGCCATTGGGGCATTATTGAGGGCAAGACGTCTCCAAACGTCAGATGTTTGACTATTCACAGCATTCTGGACTTCGCCGGCGATCAAGTGTTCGGCCGATCGCGCGTCATCGTTCAATGCAGGGCCTGCCCCTCGACTTTCGCCGACGCGATCAAGCCCGGATCGACCGATCGCCAGGGCGCGCCGAAGGATTCGACGCCGAAGCGCGCGGCCTCCATCCCTTCCGGCCAGCGCTTCGGCTCGAGGCCGGCCTTGGCCATCAGATGGCGCACGAACTCGCCGGCGTCGGCGACCTGGCGCCAGACGCTCGGCAGGAACAGGGCGCGCCGCCTGCCGACGCCAAGGATCAGGCCGTCGCGATTGGGCTCGAGCGCGCCAGCGAGCTCGGATTCGCTTCGCGCCGGGATCGGGCGCGGATGGGAGAGGATCGAGACGTCGAGATGGAGGCCGCCGAGCTCGGCCTCCGTGAGAGGCGCGAAGCGCGGGTCGGAAAAGCCTGCCTCGACGGCGTTGGCCGCGGCGTCCTCGAGCAGTGGGCGGCGCGGCGCGAGCGAGCCGATGCAGCCGCGCAGCTTCTCGCCCTGGGTCAGGGTGACGAAGGTCGCGCGCCACGGCGAAAGCGCGGGCGGATGATCCTCGAGGCGAAGCGCCGGCGTCTCGCCGCCGCGCCGCGCCGCCGCGCTTAGTCGCGCCATGCAGGCGGACAGCAGCAAGGCGCGGTCCGCCTCGGCGAGCCGCGCCGAGGCCGCGTCCTCGAAAGCGAAGGCGCCGTAGCCGACGACGCGCGAGGCGTCAGCGCCGACGTCGGCGGAGGTCGCCAGATGCAGGCCGCTCACCCTCAGGTCGCGCTCGGCGGCGATCTCCATCGTCCCCTTGATCGGCAGGAAGCCGCAGGCGCGCCGTCCCTCGAGCGACGCGGAGTCGAGAATCTCGATACGCCGCGCGGTGTCGGAATCGATCGCTCGCGCGCTCTCGCGGTCGAGAAAATGCGACAGGTCGGAGGAAACCGCGATGACCGTCTCGTGCCCGCCCCAGACGAGGCGGAGGGCGCGCGCGACCGCGCGCGGGTCGGCGTCGCCGACAAGAATGGGGAGAATCTCGAACGGCGCCGGCAGCATCGCCTGCAGCATCACCAGATGCATTTCGAGCGAGTGCTCGCCGGCGAACGGCCGCGCATCGACGGCGACGGCCCGCGCCTCGGCGAGAAGCGCGTGAAGGTCGCGCGCGACCGGCGCCTCGCCGAGCGGCGTGCGCCAACGCGCCGCCGGATGGATCGCGAGCCCGCGAAAGGCGACCCGATGCGCGGGGCCGACGATCACCACGCGGCGCGGCGGGTCGGCGCGCCGGGCCCAGGGGCCGAACGCGGTCGCCGCGACCGAGCCGGAATAGACAATGCCGGCGTGGGGCGCGATGACGGCCTTGGGCGCGACGGACGCGTCGGGCCGGGCGCGCTTGCGCACGCTCTCAATCAGTTCACGCAGGCTTTCCGGTTCCGCCGGATAGAACATGCCGGCGACCTGCGCGGGATGGACCTCGTTCGTCGGCATCGCGACGCCCCCAATCGTTGTGTCGAACAAAATGTAGGCGCCCGGGGCGGACCGCGCCAGGGCGCCGCATTGCAATTGGCCGCCGCGCTCACGACATAAATGCTCAGAGAGCGTTTACAGGAGCGGCGCGCGAGAGCGGCCGGAGGGGCGATGGGCGCGGACGACAGCATCAATGTCGGGTATTGGACGAAGCTCGAGGATGGGCGGATCGAATGCCGTCTGTGTCCGCGCTTCTGTCATATGCGCGCGGGGCAGCGGGGCCTGTGCTTCGTCAGGCGCGCGCGCGAGGACGGCGAGGGGATGGAGCTGACCGGCTATGGCCGCTCGACCGGCTTCTGCGTCGATCCGATCGAGAAGAAGCCGCTCAATCATTTCCTGCCCGGGTCGGCGGTCCTGTCGTTCGGAACGGCCGGCTGCAACCTCGCCTGCGCCTTCTGCCAGAACCACGACATCTCCAAGAGCCGCGAAGTCGCGCGCCTGAGCGCGCGCGCCATGCCGGAGACGATCGCGCGCGCGGCCGAGCGCCTGGGGTGCGCGAGCGTCGCCTACACCTACAACGATCCGGTCATCTTTATGGAATACGCGCTCGACACGGCGGCCGCCTGCCGCGCGCGGGGGATCAAGAACGTCGCCGTCACCGCCGGCTTCATTTGCGAGGAGCCGCGCGCGCGCTTCTTCGCGGCGATGGACGCGGCCAATGTCGATCTGAAGGCGTTCACCGAGCGCTTCTACGAAAAACGCTGCGCCGCCTCGCTCCAGCCGGTGCTCGATACGCTCAAATATCTCGTCCACGAGACCAATGTTTGGACGGAAGTCACGACGCTGCTGATCCCGGGCGAGAACGATTCCGAGGACGAGATCGACGCGCTGACCTCGTGGTTCGCGCGCGAACTCAAAACCGACGTGCCGTTGCACTTCACCGCCTTCCACCCCGACTACCGCATGCTCGAAGCGGCGCCGACGCCGCCCGCGACGTTGCAGAGGGCGCGCGCGATCGCCGTCCGCAACGGGCTCAGACACGTCTATATCGGCAATGTCCATGATCCGGCGCGCCAGGCGACGCTGTGCCCGGCCTGCGGCGCGCGCTGCATTGGCCGCGACGGCTATACGATCACGGCCTACGCGCTCGACGCCGCCGGCGCCTGCAAGAACTGCGGAACGAAGATGGCGGGCGTTTTCGCCGAAAAGCCGGGCGCCTGGGGCTCGCGCCGCATGCCGGTGGAGATCGAACGCTACGCGGCGTGAGAAGCGCGATCGGGCGGCCGCCCAAGGCCTGCGTCAACGACTTTCACGCGTGGCGCGCGCGCGGGATCGGGGTAGGGCTTGGCCCTTCTCGTCGGCCTCAGCGGCGGCGCGACGCTCGAGCGCGATTGCCGCGGCGCGCTCGAGATGCGCGCGCATGTTCGCGACGGCGGCGTCGGCGTCACGCTCCAAAATGGCGTTGGCCACGGCGCGATGTTCGCGTACGGATGTGCGCAGCACGTCCGGGGTCAGTACGTCGCCGACCTGGGCCATGATGAGCGGCAGATGCAGACGCATCGCCACGTCGCGCAGCTGAAAGTTGTCGGCGAGCGCCATGATCGCCTCGTGGAAGGCGGCGTTCTCCGTCAGATATTCGGGCAGGGTTCGAGGCGAATCGTCCAAGATCGGCCGGATCGCCTCGGCGAAGCGCGCCCGCCGCTCAGGGTCGCCGGCCGCGGCGGCGAGACGGGCGGCCAGCGACTCCATTTCGACGCGAATCTGAAAAAGCTCGCGGATTTCGCGCGCCGACAAGCGCCGGACCAGCGCTCCGCGATGCGGCTGATGCTCGATCAGGCCTTCGGCGGCGAGCCGCCTCAAGGCTTCGCGCACCGGGCCGCGGCTGACCGCGAAGCGGGAGGTCAGCTCCCATTCCACCAGCCTCCATCCGGCCGGCGCCCGCCCGGCGAGAATATCCTGCCGCAGCCGCTCGACAATGAACGCGACGGTCGCGCCATGCGCCGGCGGATCTGCGGGCGTCAGCTCCTTTGCCGCGCGATCAATCCGATGGTCCATCCTCGCGCCTTTCATCGCCGAATCGCGCCGCCGAGCTTATGCCGCCCGGTCGGCTCGAACCAGCGCAAGCGGCGACGTTTGACACGTGCAGTCCGCCTGTTATTGTTCGACAATCGACTTATTGTCCTACAATAAATTGCAATTGGCGAAAAGTCGATAGGGACGGGCGCTCCGGTGGAGGTGAGCATGCTGATCGGCAAGCGCGGAGCCGCCGCGACGGCGATCGCGTCGGCCAGCAGCGATCGGGTGACGGTGCGCGGCCGCGATCTCGCGCGCGATCTGATGGGCCGCGCGACTTTCACCGAATTTTTCTTTCTGGCCGCGACCGGCCGCGCCCCGACCGAGGAGCAGCGCTTTTTCCTCGATCTCAGCCTGGTCGCGATCGCTGAACATGGCCTGACGCCATCGGTGCAGGCCGCGCGGATGACCTACGCCGCCGATCCCGCCGCGCTCCAGGGCGCGGTCGCCGCCGGCGTGCTCGGCTGCGGCACGGTGATCCTCGGCGCCGCCGACCTTTGCCGACAGCTGATCGAGGACGTGCTGGCCCGCGCCGATCTTGGCGGCTCGCTCGCGGAGGCCGCGCTCGCGGCGGCGCGCGAGCATCGCTCCGGGCGCAGAGCCATCCCCGGCTACGGCCACCCGCTGCATAAGCCCGTCGACCCGCGCGCCGAGCGGATGATCGCGCTGGCGCGCGAGCGGGGCGTCGCCGGGCGCTCGGTCGAGGCGGCTCTGGCGCTGACCGAGGCGGTCGCCGAAGTTTGGGGCAAGCCGCTGCCGATGAACGTCTCGATGGCGATCGCCGCCACGCTGCGCGACGTCGAGGTTCCGCCGAGCCTCATTCGCGGGGTTCCGATCCTGGCGCGCACGGCTGGCCTGATCGCGCATCTGATCGAGGAGGCCGAGTCGCCGATCGGCTTCTACCTCGCCTCGAAGGGCGAGGAGGCGATCGAGCATACCGCCGGCGAGGGAGAGGGAGCGTCTGATGGCGATGTTGGAGCCCGACATCGAATTGGCGCCGTGGGAGGGACAGGCGCGCGCCGACGACCCGCCCTATCGCGCTCAGATCGACTATCTGTTCGACCGTTCGCGGTTCTATCGCGACAAGCTCGCGGCGCGCGGGCTTCGCCTCCGCGCGCGCCGTCGGCGGCCTCGACGCCATCGCCGCTCTGCCGCTGACCGAAAAGGACGAACTGCGCCGCTCGCGCGACGCCGACGAGCCGATCGGCGCGCATCGGACCGCGACGCGCGAAGAGATCGTGCGCATCTATTCGACCAGCGGCACGACCGGAACGCCGAGCTATATTCCGCTCACCGCCGCCGATCTCGAGGTCTGGGTGCGCACTTCGGCTCGCTCCTATGCGGCCTCGGGCGTCGAGCGCGGCGAGCGGATCGTCTCGACCTACAACGCCGGGCCGTTCGTCGCCGGGGCGGCGCTCGGCGCCTTCGACCGCCTTGGGCTCTGCCATATTCCGGTCGGGTCGGGAAACACTGAGCGTTTGATGGCGGCGGTCGATCTGCTGAAGCCGACCGTGGCCGTGATGACGCCGTCCTACGCCCTGCATCTGTCGGAATGGGCGGATGAGCGCGGGATGGACCTCGCCAATTCCAGCGTCAAGCGCGTGATGGTGGCGGGCGAGCCCGGCGGCGGCGAGCCGGCGATGCGCGCCAGACTGGAGGCGGCCTGGGGCGCGAGCGTCACCGAGGCGATGGGCATCGGCGACATTTCGGTTTCGCTGTGGGGCGAGTGCGAGGCCAAAGAGGGCATGCATCTCGGCGGCCGCGGCTTCGTCCATATCGAACTGATCGACCCGGAAAGCGGCGCGGCGAAGCCAATCGTCGACGGCGCCGAAGGCGAACTCGTGCTGACCCATCTCGTCAATCGCTCCGCGCCGCTTTTGCGCTTCCGCACCCGCGATCACGTGCGCATGAACGTCGGTCGCTGCTCGTGCGGGCGCACGTCGCCGCGCGTGCGCTGCATCGGGCGAACGGACGACATGCTGATCGTGCGCGGCGTCAATGTCTTTCCCTCGGCGGTGCGCGAGGTCGTCAACGAATTCGCGCCGGCGGTCGCGGGCGTCATCATGATCCGCCCGCGCGCCGCTGGGGTCAGGCAAGAGCCGCCGTTGCCGGTGAAGGTGGAAGTCGCGCCGGGCGCGGACGTTGAAGGCCTCGCCGAACGCATTCGCGCGCGGCTGCGCGACCGGCTCATCGTGACGACCGAAATCGAGCTCGTTCCCGCGGGCAGCTTGCCGCGCAGCGAGTACAAGTCCAAACTGGTCGAAAAAGCCTGAGGAGGAGTGAGGAGAAGATGGCGATGCAAAAACTTCAGACCCAGGGCCTGCATCACGTCACGCTGGTCGGCGCCGACCGCCAGACCTCGATCGACTTCTGGGAGGGCGTGCTCGGCATGCCGTTCATTTTCGAACAGCCCAATCTCGACAACGCGGGCGAGAGCCACATCTATTTCGATCCGGGCGACGGACGCCTGATCACGGTATTCACCCGCGAGGACCGCAAGCCGGTGCAGCGCCGCACCCCGACCGACATCGGCTGCGTGCATCACATGGCCTTCAACGTCTCGCGCGCCGTCTTCATGCAGGCGGTCGAGCGGCTCGACGCGCGCGGGATCAAGCACACCGGCGTGCGCGACCGGATGATCTTCGACGCGATCTATTTCGAGGATCCGCTCGGCCTGCTGATCGAGCTGTCGTGCTGGAAGTTCGATCCGCCGGAGGGCTTCACTCGGGGCGAGGTGCTGTTCGCGGCGCATCAGCTGCGGGTTTCGCGCGGCGACCGCGCGATCGCCGAGGTTCACCTGGCCGACGCGATTGAAGGTCTGGTGGCGGGCTCGCGCAAGAGTCTTTCCGGCGACCGGGGGCCGAAGGACCCTTATCGGCGCTGAACCGACCGGCTCGGTCCCGGCGCGTGCCGCCCGAATTCGCTTTTTTGAAACTTCAGTGACGCAACAACGGAGGAAACAATGTCTGCGATCAAGCTGCATGTGATCAAGCCGAGCGTGAACAACATGACGGCGCGCGTGTTCGTGCGCGCGGCCAAGCTCGATTTCACCGAGGACGACGTCTACGGCAAGACCCGCTCGGAAGAGTTCTCGGCCAGGAACCCCTCCCACCTGACGCCGATGATGGAGGCCGCCGACCTGCCGAAAGGCGTGGTGTGGGAGAGCTGCGCGATCATGCAGTATCTCTGCAACAAGCATCACCTCGACGCCTTCTATCCGACCGACCCGGCAAAACGGGCGATGGTCGACAGCGCGATGTTCTATATCGTCGGCACGCTCTATCCCTACATCACCCGCGCGACCTATCCGGCGCTCGGATTTCCGCAATATCCCGGCGAGGTCGGCGCCAGCGACGCCGACGCGGCCGCCAAGGACAAGGCGCAGAAAGCGGCGGTCGCGGCGGTCGGCGAGACGCTGGAAGTGTTCCGCAAATTCTATCTCGACGGCAAGACCTTCATCGGCGGCGACCACGTGTCGATCGCCGACATCCGCCTGTCGTCGAGCCTCGAATTCCTCAACGCGATCGACTATCCGTTTCCGGACTGGGCGAAGACCTACATGGCGGCGGTCGAGAAAGCCCTCGGCGACGCCTACGCCGTGCCGGCGGGCGATGTGGAGGGGTATATCGCCTATGTGAAGGGGCAGAAGAAGTAGGGGGCGAGGGGAGCGAGCACGGGCGGCGGCGAGAGCGCCGCCCGACGCGGTGGCGATTGCAAACCGATTGTCAAATAGCGGCTACGTATTCTATGAATTCAACAGCGACTTGAAGACCGTGGAGCGAAGAAGTACGTCTTTAGAATAGTTGGCGCCGGTTGTCGTCTTGTCTATATCTCTGCCTTTAGAGTAGTTGAAATAAGACCATAAACCGCAATTGTAGGCCGATATCGCTATTTTCAGCAGGGTCTCTTCGTTTGGTATCGGCGCGCCGCTGAAGGCGTTTTTGCCGCCGATGCGCGTCACCAGGCCCTGTCGACTCCGTGCCTCTTCCCGCTTTGCGTCGAGAACCTGGGCGCCTTTCTGGACGCAGGCATTGACGTCCTGCCAAGTTCCACTGTGGCACCATTCCCCGAAGCTACGATCATCGATCTGCATAATCCCGTAGCCGTGAGAATGATCGCCGACAATGCTCTTCATATTGCTTTCGCGCGAGGCGATCGCGAGGAGAATTTCAACCGGAAACAGATAGTCTTTGGCGGCTTTCTGGAAGAATGGAATCCAACCCCTCGCATTTGCAAACTTGAATTGCCTGACCAAATCCGCTTGGCTCCAGCCCGGTCCCGAAACGACAGGACCCGGAGTCGGATGCGAAACGACAGGACCCGGAGTCGGATGCGAAACGACAGGGCCAGGAGACGGGGGCGAAACGACAGGACCGGGAGACGGGGGCGAAACGACAGGACCAGGAGACGGGGGCGAAACGACAGGACCGGAGATTGGGGCGAAACGACAGGACCCGGCCTGCTGGCGAAACGACGGCGCCTCGGTCCGGCGGAATGTCCGTCTTAACGGTGGGAATCTCATCGGACGGCGATCCCAGGATTTGCCCGCCAACCTCGGTCAGTATGGGGTGGGTGGAATCCAAAGCTTTCTGAAGCGCGTCGTCCAAACTCGAAATGGCCGCTTTGATATTGGATCCGGCCAATACAATGCCGTAGCGCGCATCGATGCGCGCACGCTCTATTCCGTCGCTCTGAAGGTCTGCGTCCGGCAAATTTGCAAGGACCTCCGCCAAGCTCCGCGTCTGATCGCGAAGCGCGGCGAACGCCGCTTTTGTCCCGACCATCTGCGCCAAATACAGCTCAGACATGGTCGGTTGCCCGCTCAAGAGCTGGGAAAGCTTGTCTTGCTGGCGGCCGACCATAGCGGCAAATACCGCGCATTGAGCGCGCCAGGAATCGATTGCGGTATCGTCAAGTCCCAAATCGAGTTCGGGCAGCGCGTTGAAGAAACGCCATTCGAATGGAGAGAGCGCGAAAGGCCCATGATCGCCGTTGGCGTTGACGGCATTCGTGACTCGGCTGCGCAATTCGGAGATCGCCAGCAAGTAGTGAGCGGTTACGCCGAACGCCTCGGCCTGCCAAGCGCATTCCAACCCGAAAACGAGCTTGTCTAACGGGCCGTCGACCGAATTCGCGTTTGGGTCAACCGCCCCCGCGCTCAGCCAGCCTTGCGGCGCTCCGGGAGAATCCAGCAAAGCGACCTTGATCCAAGGCGGATTGTGACTTTTATCGTCCAGAATTTGAACCCTGGTTCCAGACTTTGCGAGCACGCTCATCGCCTCGCCGTCCGGGGCGCTCCGCAAGACCCGAGTATCGGTCACGACCGCCATCGACGTCCTCCTGGTTCATGTTATGCCGAATCTCGATCATCAGATCCGATCATCGAGATTCGCGAGCGCGAACGCGCGCGCGCTGATGCGCGAAATCTGCTGAGCGCCACGAGTCGCGCTCAGGCGGACTTGATATTATTCGTCTTGTCCGAGCGTTCCGCGGATAGCGTCGCCGATTTCCTTTGGACTCTTAAAGCCGGCGCGGGCGCAGTCCCCTTTGGTCTCGTTTTCGGCCTTTCTCAGAATGAGTACGTCCCTTTCAGTTAGACCCGTCGTCTTGATTTCCGCGCGCGGCGTACCGTTGCCTTCAAGCAGAGAAACAATCGCATCGCGGGTGTTGGAATCCCATTGGCCGGTCTGAGGAGTGACGCAGATCGACTTTTGCAGCTTGGACAGCATCTCCGAAGAAAAGCGGTCTTCGACCTTGTTGAGCGATCCCTTGGGCGGGATTGGTCGCTGAACCGGCGGAAGCGCCATTCTGGGCGAACGAATCGGCGTGGTCGCTGTCGCGACGTTGGTTGCGGAGATGAGCGGATTGAGGTCCGCGTCCGCGGAAGCGACGCCGCCGACTTCGAACAACGTAACCGCGTTATTGATTTGGGTCTCTATAGTATAAGGCATACATATACGAAGATATGAACGCAGAGCATAAATCGCTGCGGGGCGATTGTTTATAATTTTACCTTGCAAATCCTGACGAAAGCGATTATTATTACTGAGAACTATGGATTGTATGGTGGAATGGTTGACTTCGTAGAGCAATCGCGAATTGATGTTCGTGAAAGTATTTGCGGCAAGACCAAAGGCGACGCCGACGATGCCGATGGCGTTGGCGCCCGTCCCCGCAATCGTCATGATTGCCTGACTTGCGGCCGACAGGTCGCTGAGTTCCTTCATTACCGGCGCCTGAGATCGCTTTCGATTGTCCAGCCATGTGAGATACTCGTCGCAGCGCCTGTCAATGTCATTCATCCCCGCTTGAACAATGAGCGTCCAATTGTTCGAAATTGGTCCCAACGCGGCGCAGGAAGGCGCGTCGCCAGCCCATATTGTTGGAAGGCCAGCCTGATCACAAAGTAAACCGATGTATAAATCCTCAAGCCTGGCGGACGGCAGCACAGAAGCCGCATAGAGATCTGTCCCTACGCCCCCGTTGAAGAACATTGCCTCTTGTGGTGAGCATCCTGAAAGGTACAGGGACGCGAAAATCGCTGCCAGACCCGCCCCTTTGGAGCGCATACACTACCTCCGGTCGGATAAACACGGTTCTGGTGATTAAATAGATTTTTCCGACGCTGATCATAATTTCCCGTGATTCGCAAGGAAGCCCGATCCGGTTTGGTCAAGCAATCGGGCGCACCAAGCGCCGTAGCAAAGTGTCACAACGAACGCGACGGACGGTGCGCAAGCTCTCGGCCAGCATTGACGGAGAATTGTGACGGGGACGGAGGTTGGTGAACCGATCTTTGCGCGAACCACCAAGATTGTCCGCCGGTCACATCCGCTCCGCGCTAGAGCGATGTTTGTCGCGACACTGGAAATCCCGAGGCTTGCGGCAAAGGCCAGGACAGCGACGTCAACCAAGACCCAGCAACGTTCCCAAAGACCAGCGTAAGTCTCCGCCCGCTTTATCCCCAGAAAAGTCGGCGGACGCCTGGCGCGCTCGTCTTGGGAGAAATGGCGGACGCTCGGGGCCCGCCTTTTCCGAGAGTCGCCCCGAGGGGCGGCGGCGTGCCATCGGCGTCCGCTGCTTCGTCAAGCGCCGTCTCGACCCTCATTGTTTCAGCCGCTCGGCGATCGCGTCGATGGTCTCGGCGTTGGCTTTCGCCTTGCACGCCGGCGTCGTCGCGATCAGGGAGTTCTCGATGTAGCGCTTGGCTTCCCCCGATAGGGTCCAGTCCATCGGCGGATCGTACTTTTCGAGCCTGGCGCCCTTTTCGACGGCGCCTTCGCACAGAACGATCGCCTCGTAGTCGACGCCGCTCTCGGAGAGGCGCGACGTGTAAGGGTCCGCGTCGCCGAGCGTCTTCTGGTCGAACAGCTTCATTTCGCGCGCCAGATGGCGCTCGTGCGCCGGCAGGCTGGCGAACACGCCGAACAGCGGCGCAAAGACGTCGTTGGTCGCGACGGCGGGCGTGGGCGCTGAGGTGTTGGGATCTCTGTATCCGATCAGCACGAAGATGATGTTGAGCTTGTCCGGGTCCTCGGATTCGGCGCGGATGGCGCGCACCAGTTCGCGCAGCGTCTCGGCCCCGGCGCTGTCGAAATACCCGCCGTCGAGAATATGGTCGCTGACCCTGCCGACCGGCGGGCCTTGATCGACCCAAAACGTCCCACCCGGGCTGACCCAGGGAAACCGTGCGCCGTTCAGGATCGCCGTCGAGGCGGCGACGTCATGCCCGACGACGTCGATGAAGTCTTCCGCGTCGATCTCCTTGGGAACGAAGCTTACGCCGCTGGTCAGCACGCGGCGGCCGCTGTTCTCGCTCGCACCTTGCACGATGAGGATCGGCCGCCAGGGTTTGTCGGCTTTCGGCGCGAGGTTGAGGAAAGGTTCGCGCATGACGCCGGCGACAGATCGCGGCGCGCCGCTCGACGCCCAGGCGTCTTCCCACGACCGCTCCAGCGCCTCGGCGCGATCCGGCAGGAACGGCCACGGCAGAAAGCGTTGCAAGAGGTCTGGAAACAGCATGCCGGTCATCGTCGGCCCGAGCGCATCCTTGCCGGCGAAGGCCAACAGCCATGCCTGGAAGCGTGGGTCGTCCGGCGCCGATCGCAGCATGGCCGCGTAGCCGACGGCGCCGACGCTGCCGCCGGAAACCGAGCTGATCGCGAACAGGTGCGAGTCGAAGTCGACGCTCTTCTTCCTCGCGGCGTCGCGCAAGGTCGACAGCGCCAGCGCGGTCCAATAGCCGGCGCGCGAGGCCCCGCCCTGCGCGGCGACCAGAACCATCGTCCTTTTTCCGTCCTTGTCGGGAGTTTGCGCGGTTTTCCACAGAGCATAGGCTTGGCTCAGGTTGAGTCGCGCGGTCGCGCCGGTCGCAGCGCCGCCGAACGCGCGCCGCCCGACGCCGTGATTGTCGACCCAAATGCCGATGATCATTGCGAACAGAAGCATGGCGCCGACCACCGGAATGCGAAGGCTCGAGCCGATTTGAATGCCGATCACCGCCACCGGAATAATCAGGCCGAGCGCGATCGTGACGACGGCGGGAGCGCCGAGCCAAACGCCGAGCTTCTCCGGAAAGACGGTCGCCGCGGCCATCATGACGGCCGCCATGATCAGGCCGAAGATCACCCAATAACGCTGGATAAGGCCGGATTGACGAGCCCTGCCGCGCTGCGCCGCGCGAGCGCCCAGGCGCTCCCCGACGCCCTGACGGGCGATGACGAAAACGAAGAAGGCCGCGCAGACCCCGACCAGCGCCAGCACAAAACTCGAATTGCTCGCCGGATTGCGCCACAGCGACGCCGCGGCCGCGGCGAGCGGCAGGGCGCCAAGGACGCGCGGCGCCCAGACCAGCAGCCATCGCGGGCGCCACAGGCTGCGATCGGCGCCATAGTTGGAAGTGACGATGATCCGCGACCAGCTCCAGGCCTGGAACGCGAGGAAAAGCAGGCCGAGCGCGAACGCGATTTGCTGGAGTCCGGATGGAAACTGCCAGAAGTAATCTTCTCCGACACCACGGATAAGGTCTTTTCCCTGGGGCATGAATACGAGGATCGCGGACACGCCGATGGTGAGCGTGGCGATCAGAGGAAAGCCTTTCGTGCGGCTGAACACGTCGCGAAAACGATGCCAGTCCCCGATAATTCCGGGGCCGTCAGCAACGGGCGCGGGTGCGACGCCGCCTTGGCGCAGGCGCAGCGTGACGGAACCTTTGTTGTTGGAATATCCCTCCGGCGTGTCGTTGGCGAAAACGACGAGCGTTCCGGAGGTATCGAACCTGTGGGTGCACCCCGACCCAATCAGGAAGGCCGATCCCGGCTGTCCTCTTATCTCGCCCATGAGGGAGAACCACGGCCGTCCGGGCGCGCGCGGCGCGATTTGGAACACGTCCGCGAGAAAATTGCGGTAGCCTTCGGGCCCGCAGCGGAAGAAGCCATTCCTCCACTGTCCCGACGCGGAGAAGGACCAGGTTTCGCCGGCCGCGACAGTCCTGACCTCGACCTCCCGGCTCTCGGACCCGACTTGAATTTCGTGCTCTGCTGCTGGAGGCTCGAACCCGGTCACGCTGCCCTCCCGGTTTTGCAATCGGCCGCTCTTCGGCGTCCGCCTCTGGCCGATCAGCCCGCTTCATTCCACGCGGTCACGAACGCGCGCGCCGAGCGTTCGACCTCCGCCGCCGCGGCGCCGGGCTTGTAGAGCGCGCCGCCGATGCCGAAGCCGTCGGCGCCGGCCTTTCTGTAGGGCTTGATTCGTTCAGGGGTGACTCCGCCGACCGGGAACAGCTGCGTTCCTTCCGGCAGAACGGAGCGCCACGCCTTGACGATGTCCGGCGTCATGCCTTCAGCCGGGAACAGCTTCAATCCCGACGCGCCGAGTTGAAGCGCATGAAACGCCTCGGTCGGGGTCGCGACGCCGGGCAGCATGATGAGGCCCAGCGACAGGGCGCGCGCGATCACGGCCGGATCGGCGTTGGGCGCGACGGCGAGCTTCGCGCCGGCGCCCGCCACCCGATCGACCTCGTCGACCGACAGCACCGTGCCCGCGCCGACGAGCGTCTTGCCGCCCCATCGGCGGGCGATCGCCTCGATGCTCGATAGCGGGTCCGGCGAATTGAGCGGCACCTCGATTGCGCCGAATCCCGCGCCGAGGATCGCCGCAGCGATCGCCTCCGCCTCAGCGGGGCGGACGCCGCGCAGGATGGCGATGAGCGGGGTCGGAGACATTGGGATCATTCGACAAGCCCTCCAGCGCGCGCGATGAGATAGAGCCCGCGCGCCGCTGCTTTGGACGGCGCCGCGCGGGCGCGCTCGCCAAGCGCGGCGAAGGCCGCAAGATAGCGCGCGACCAGCGCCTGCGCTCCGGCGACATGGGCCTCTTCATCGGTAAAGAGGCGTCGTCCTTCGGCGATTTCGGCGCCGATGATCAATCCGGACAGATACTCGCCCGCGTCGTCCTCGGCGAGCTTGCCCATCAGCGGCAGGCTGCGCGCGCCGAACAGAGCGCCAAGAAGGCCGGATTGCCCGTCGCCCGCGCGAACGGCCGCCGCGCCGCGCGCGACGGCGAGCGTAAACGCCGGTCCCGGGGCCTTGGCGGGCGCGGCCCGCGCGAACGCGCCCGCGATCGTGTGGTCCTTGATCGCCGAGAACAATTCGCCGCTTACGAAGGTCTTGAAACGCACGACCCGGCCGGCGTCGAAAACCGCCCATTTCGAATGCGAGCCGGGCAGCACGATCAACCGCCCGCCTTCGTGCGCGACGCCGAGGATCTCGACCTCCTCGCCGCGCATCACGTCGGGCAGCCCGGCCTCGTCCTCGTAACTGAGTCCGGGCGCCAGATGAACGCGCCGGCCGAAGGCCTCCGCCGTCGCGAGATTGGCGGCAATGTCGCGCGGATCGGCTGGACATTTGACGTAAGGCGCCTCGACCCAGCCATGACGGCTCCCGACCATGCCCGAGGCGACGATCGGCAGATCCGGATGTGCGTTCAGCCAGCCGCTGGTCAGACGTTGCAGCGTGGCGGGGAACGCGTCCTTGGCGACGGTCGAGACGCCGTCGGAGGATGCGATCTCGTCCATGACGTCGCCGCCACGCGCCAGGAGATAGGCGCGAAAGCTCGACGAACCCCAGTCGACGGCGATCAGCGATGGAGGCATGATTCAATACGACCAGGCGCGGCGCGCGCGGCAATTGCTTTGAAACATCGCAACCTCGTTTGCGCTCTGGGCGCCTATCACATGACAGCCAATAGCCCGCCGTCAACATAGATGATCTGTCCGTTCACATAGGCCGAGGCGGGCGAGGCGAGGAACACCGCGACGCCGATAAGATCATCCGGCTGGCCCCAGCGCCCGGACGGGGTGCGGCTTTTGACCCAGGCGTCGAATTTGGCGTCGTCGATCAGGGCCCTGTTCATCTCGGTGACGATGTATCCGGGCCCGATCGCATTGGCCTGGATGTCGTGCCGCGCCCATTCGGCCGCCATCGACCGGGTCAGCATCCTGATCCCGCCCTTGGCGGCGGTGTAGGGGGCGATGGTCGCGCGCGCGACTTCGCTTGCGAGCGAGGCGATGTTGATGATCTTGCCGCCCTTCCCGCGCGCGATCATGCGCCGGGCGGCCTCCCGGCCAACCTGGAACGCGGCGGTGAGGTGGGTGTCGACGACGCGCCGCCATTCGTCCGTCGAAAGCTCGAGCATCGGCTTGCGCAATTGAACGCCGGCGTTGTTGACGAGGATGTCGATCGCCACGCCATCGGCGTCGAAACGCTCGAACGCGCTCAAAACCGCCGCCTCATTGGCGACGTCGAACGCGCGCGCCGAGGCGGTTTTTCCCGCCGCCTCGAAGGTCTTGACTGCGGTCGCCAGCCTCTCCTCGTCGCGTCCGTTGAGAATGATCGCGGCGCCCGCGTCGGCGAGGCCCCGCGCCATCGCCAGCCCTAGCCCGCCGGAGGACCCAGTGATGAGCGCCGTCTTGCCCGTCAGATCGAACAGCTTGGACCCGGTCATATTTCGCTCCGCCTCAATTTCCGAACTCCTTGGCGGGGCGCCGATTGTGCCCAGCGCGCGCAGCTGATCGCGCATGCGCGTCCGACGAGTCCCAGACCGACGAGAGCGATTCTGCCCATCGCCATCCCCGTTCCTTGCCTCGCCGCCGACCGTCGCGCTGCGCCGCAGGCGCCAGCGCCTATTTCAACTCGCCGCGCTTCGCGCTCGACGCCGCGGCGAGGATGACGTCCGCCGCCTTCTCGGCGATCATGTAGATTGCTGAGACGATGAAGAATCCGGGGATGCGCGGAAAGACGCTGGCGTCGACCACCCGCAAGCTCCGCGTTCCGTGCACCTTGAAATCCGTGTCCAGCACGCCCCCGCGCTCGAGCGGGCCGATCGGGCAGGTGCAGGACGCATGATGGCCCCAGGCGTTCGCGCGGATGAATTGCTCGAGCGCCGCGTCGTCGCGAAACGAAGGACCGGGCGTGTCTTCTGACTGAAGCACGCCCAGCCGCGTCAACGCCGCGGTCATCTCCCGGACCCGCCGAACGCCATCGACGACGGCCCTCAGATCGTCGCCGCTCCCGTCCGTCCCTTCCTCGAAATATTTGAAGTCGATGCGCGGCGGATCGCGCGGGTCGGCGGAAGCCAACCGCACCGTTCCGCCGCGATTTTTGGTATGCGCTTTCAGCACCGCAAACGTGAGGTCGTCGCGGCTGTCGCGGATGACCTGCGAATAGCCGGAGAAGTAGCCCGAGAAGCGCGTCAGGAGAGCCATCACGAACAGATCGGGGTCTTCCTGCGCGACCTTGGAGCGCAACGAAAAGGCGACCGCCGCGCCGTTCGAGAGGTACATGCCGCGGCCCCGAAGCCATTCGCGGTAGACGGAATCGCCGACCGCGAATTGCGCGCCGTCCAGGCATGTCCAGGGGCGCGCCGCCCTGTGGATGACGCCGATTTCATAGCGATCCTGCAGATTGCAGCCGACCCCCTCCAGGGGAACCCGCACTTCGAGGCCGAGCGCGGCGAGGTGATCCTTGGGCCCGACGCCGGAAAGCATGAGGAGTTGGGGGGTGTTGAACGCGCCTCCGGCCAGAATGACTTCGCGACGCGCATCGACGCGTCTCAGCTCGCCGTCTTCTCGACTGGCGTTGGGCGACGCCCGGTAGAGACTTCGACCTTTAAGGTATTCGACGCCGACCGCGCGATTGTCCGCATCAAGGACAACGCGCGTCGCCAGCGCATCGTATTCGACCGTGAGCCCGTGCGCGCGCATCGCAGCCAGCACGCGTTCACGCGCGCCGCGTCGCCGGCCGGCGCAGGTCGAGAGCGGAACCTTGCTCAGGCCCTCGCCGAGCAGTCCTTGCGTGCGCCGGTCGTTCGGGTCGTTCTCTCCGATCAGGACTCGCGCCAATCGCTCGACGACGCGCCTCAGTCCGGCTTTTGCCTGCGCGAATGCGGTTTTCGGCCCGCCGAGAAAGTCGGCTCTGACCGCTTCGCGGATCACCCACATCAGAGCGATGTCCGCGAACGCTTTCGCCGGCAACGGCCGCTCCGTGCTGAGCCATCCATTCCAGCCATGGCCTGACGGGTTGAGACGGCCGCCCGTCGCCAGCGCGAGCAGCCGTGGCCAAGGGCGATATCGGCAGTCCTCGATGCGTTCGAAAAAGCGGCGCATGTTCTCGGCGCGCCACGATGCGTCGCCGGTCAGCTCGGCGATAGCGTTCCAATCCGAATCGTGCGGCGCCATGAAAATCATGGCGTTGTGCGCGGTGCAGCCGCCAAGCGTCGAGGCGCGCGGGTAAAGGGCGCCGGACGGCGGATTGTCCGCCGGGCGGCTCCGGCGCTCCGCGTCATCGCCAAAGTCGTGAACCATGAAATTCCACGCCATCGCCTTGTTTTCGGAGGCGAACGGATGAAATGCGGGAACGTCGTAATCTTCCGGCAGGCCAGGGGCGGCGCCGTCCGGCGCGAACGGATCGGCGCCCGCCTCGAGCAGGAGCACCTCCATTCCGGCTTCAGCGAGACCGGCGGCGACCGTGCCTCCGCCCGCTCCGGAGCCGACCACGACATAATCGAACGCGTCGGCCGGCCGCGCGGCCATCATCAGAACGTCTTGATGTATTCGATCAGGGCGCGCTTGTCGTCGTCGCTTAGCGGCGTTTCGGCGCCGAACGCCCTTTCGTCGCGGCTGAGCGCGCTGGTGTTGTTGAATTCGGCCGTCCCGAAATAATGGCCGCGATTAACGACGAAATCCGGGCACTTGAGAAGCTGCAGCAGCGGTTCGCGCAGCTTTGCAGCCCAGGCCAGCATTTGCGTGTCGTCCGCGTTCAAATCGAGGCTCGGCCAATTCAACAGGAACTTCCCAACGAGTTGGGTGAAGTTCACTTCGTGCGTCACCCACTTGTCGAAGCTGACGTCAGCCAGGGGTTGGTAGTTCGCCGCCAGGTTGATCGGAAAGCCCTTCGGGATCGGCCCCAATACGAAATTGCCGTCCTGGTCGAGAAGCTTCCTGAACGGCTCGGCGGGCAAGGCGCCGATGAGGTTCTGCAACTGAACCGGGATGCTGCGGACAGGAATGTTCACGTAGCTCCGCTCCGTCGTGCGCGCGATATAACCGTCAAAGCCTTTGTCGCGCTCGCGCTTCTCCGGCCACAACAGCTGTTCGATCGCGCTGTCGAAGACTTTCATCCGCCCGTCGACCGAGACGTCGTCGGCAAACGGCCCCGAAGGACCCAAGCGGTTGTTGAGCAGCAACGGCGCGCTCGACCACACGCTCACCAGCGACGGCACACGCGTGAAGCCGCGTCCGCCGCCGGGCATGGCGTATTGCCAGCGCGCCCCGGTGAACGGGTCCTGCACCGTGACCTTGCCGACCGATGGCAGGTCCTTGTAGGTCTCCGACGAGAAATTATCCCAGATGTTGTTGCGGATCGCATTGGTGGCGAGCGGGCTGCAGGCGTTGGTGCGCAGCAGCGTCACCGGTATGCGCGCCTCGTTCGAAAGGAAATTGTCTTGGAGGAAATCGGGCGCGGCGACGATGGCGCGCATTTTCGCCTTGAATTCCTCGGTCTTCGTATAGGCCCAGTAGCGATTGAAGCAAGCGAGATAGTTCGGCCCCGAACAGCCGCCGGGCGCCAATTTGGCCCTCGCCTGGTCGGGCAATTTGCTCGAGTGGCAGCGTGCGCAGGTCTCGGCGAAAACCTTCTTGCCGCGATCAAGCGTCGCGGGATAGGCGACCAGATATTTCTGACCGCCCGGCGCTTGCGCCAATGGATCCGGTTGCCCCGCCTTGAGGAGAAACTTCGCCATGTCGGGCGTGCCGGCCTCAGTCGCGCGCCAATAGGAGGAGTTCTTTTCCGCGGTCGCGATCTCGATCGCGGTGATCGGCGTCCCGCCGAAGAACGGATTGAAATGTCGCATCCATTCTTCGCTGTAAAGTCCGATGTTGAGATAGACGCGATTGAGCGCGCCCATGACGCCGACCGAATCGGACCCGTCCTTGAGCACGCGCGGCGACCAAGAGGTGTCCGGCGGGTCAAAGAAGCCGTCGAGCTGCTTGTTGTCGAGCTGGCCGCCTTTCAAGGTCTCCTTGCCCCAGAGCTTCGCCTCGGCAAGCCGCGGTCCGAGCAGGTAGACCGCGTTCATGGTGCGCGGATTGTTGATGTAGTCAGTCGAAACCAGCGACGTATCCATCGTTCCCGGCGGATAGGAATGCACGAGCTGATACATGAAGTTCTTCGGGTCGCCGCCGTATACGAAGACGCGATCCATCCAGAGATACTGGCTGCCGACGGTTGAATTGAGATTTTCCCATTCCGGATTGGCCGGGTCGGCGGGCGGGTGAATCGGGCTCGGTCCGACGTGGCAGAACCCGCACGCCATGCCGACCCTATACGGCCGAACGAGATTGGGGTCGTTGTAGTAGTTCGGGTCGGTGTAATAGCGCTCGGCGTTCCACCTTTCTTCGGCGGCCTGATCGAAGTCGGGATTTGGAAACAAACGCAGGCCCAGAATGCCGGTGTCGTAACCAAAGTAGGATCCGACGGGCAGTTTCGAACCGTCCTTGAACGTCGTCCCGCGCGCGCCGATCTTGACCCCGGGATACTTGGTTTCGTCCTCGAACGGATCGGCGGCGCAATGCGCGCTGCGCACGTCGAGCCAAAGCCCGAATCGCTGCGGATCGGCGGCGGTCGGCTTTTCGAAGCACGGTTCGTTGACTGCGCCGAGCCAATGCCAGCGCGAATCGCGATCGCAATGCCTGCCGCCGCAGTAGTCCTGGCTGGGGTGCGAGGTCACGATCTTGAGAAGATCGAAGGTCGCCAGGCTGTTCTTCGTGACCCTGTCCCAGAACCGGTCATTGCCGCCGGTCCAAACGAGCCACATGTTTCGGCCCTTAACCTCTTCCGGCGTCAGCCGCACGCCATTGTCCATATCGTGGAAAAAGTCCTCGTCCGCTTGCGGCAGGCTCGCCTCGCCTCGGTCAGCGCGTTGTGCTTCGTCGAGCGGCGCCGCGCCCGGCGTCGCGAGCGAGCGATCGGCGCCAGGCGAGAGCAATGCGATCACGGCGATCGCGAAGAGGCCGACGGACAATTTCCAATTTTTCATGGTCGCCTCCTCGGCCCCGACGACGCTCTCGGCGCACACTTTGCGCTCCCCGCCGGAATTCGCCGGCCGGCGTCTCGTTCCCCTCGCGGCATATTTTTGCGCCTTTCACAGCCGCGCGCAATAGCGTCCCCGTTGGCGGCCGCGCGAATTTTGGATTCTTGCGCGCCTATGCCAGAGTGCGGCGTCGACGGCGGCTGGGCTCGAGGCGGCGGCATCGCGAATAGCGCTCAAACCTGACGGTATGGGCTTGTGCCTCGGGCCGCCGTCCAGCGGGCAGTGGATTTGCGATGTTCCTCAGGCTCATTCATCGCATGATCGAGATCTTTCTGCATCTCGAACGCCGGATCGAGCAGCCGTTTCTGCGCCCGGCGTTCAACGCGGTCGTTCGGGCGCCCCTGGCGCAACTCTTGACCGCGCTCATCAATCTCCGCCGAAGCCGCGAGAATGTCGGGCTCGCGGAAGAGACGCCCCAGCTCGGGGAAGAGCAGGACACGCAGACGATGATCGACGAAATGCGTCGCCATCTCGTCCGCGATTTTCCGCAAGGGGGGTTCGAACGCGCGGGCAACACCAAGACCCACGGGCTTGTGCGCGGCGCGCTGACGATTCATGACGGGCTGCCCGAGAATTTGCGCCGCGGCCTCTTCGCCACGCCCAAGACCTATCGCTGCTGGGTTCGCTTTTCAGGACCCGGCCCGCACATCGAACCCGACATCAACGACGTCGGCTTCGTCAGCATCAGCGTGAAAGTGATGGGCGTCGAGGGCGACAAGCTCTGGGACGATGAAAAGCACACCCAGGACTTCACCGCCGTCTGCACGCCGACCTTTGTCACGCCCGACGTCAAAGCCAACGCGCACCTCCAATATTGGAGCCGGCGTCATTTGCCGGCTTACCATTTTCTCGACCCGCGCAATTCGCACCTGCTCGACATGCTGATGCAGTCGCTGTGGAACGAGACGCAGACCAATCCGCTCGGCGCCACGTTCTACTCCTGCGTGCCCTATCTTTTGGGACCGGGGCAGGCGATGCAATACAGCTTCTGGCCGATGACCAAGGTGCCGCGCAAGATTCCAGGCCTGCCGTTCCGGCCTCCTGACAATTATCTGCGCGACAACATGGTGCGGACGCTCAACGAAATGGACGTCGAACTTGAAATGCGCCTGCAGCTGCAGACCGACCCGTTCTTGATGCCGATCGAGAACAACGCGGTGCTATGGCCGACCCGGCTCTCGCCACGCGTGCCGGTGGCGACGCTGCACATCCCTCGGCAATCGTTCGACACTCCCGACCAATTCGCGTTCGCGCGCAATCTGCGCTTCAATCCGTGGCACTGCCTGCCGGACCACCGGCCGCTCGGCAATCAGAGCCGGGCGCGAAAGCGTATGTATGACGAAATGGCGAAGTTTCGGCAGAAGATGAACGGCGTCGATCATATCGAGCCGACCGGCGAAGAGCGGTTCGGAGCGGAGGAGGCCCAGGTTCGCGAAGCCTGAGCGCGCGATTCTCGCGATGAACGCTCGATCGGCGCTTTCCCCTCACGCGCTCGCGAGCCATTTCAGCGCCGCCAGACCCGGCAGGAAAAAGTATGCGCCGCCGCGCACGACGACGAACTGCGGGACGCCGGTCGCGCGACGATGACGGGGCTCCGCGCCGGGTCGAGTGAAGCTATCGGTCGGCCGCGGCGCCGCGCTCACCGGCGGGACTGGAAACGGCTCCCGGTTTCCCACCAGCGGGTCCTGCTCGCCGGTCAATCCCGCGAAATTCGCGTTCGCGAGCCACGCGCCTTGGACGAACTCGAACTGGCGCGCGATGTTCGCGTTGAGGCAGATGAATTGAAGCCCCGCCTCCGGGTCGGGGGTCGAGGGATCGAGCGCGGCCGCGGGATCGATTATTTTGCCGTATTCGCGGCCGCGACGCAGGATTCGGTGAAAGCGCGCCGACGCGATCGCGTCGTCCTGCGAGCGCAGAGTGGGCCAGACCGTCGTATTTTGTGGCCACGGCAAGGTCGACGACGTCGGGTTGCGCAAGCGGGGCGTCGCCAGACCGAGCATCACGAGCAGATTGTCGATCGGGCCGTCTTCGACCGCGGGCGCGTCGCCTGTGCGTGGATTGGCGCGTCGGATGTGGGCGCCGACCGGGCAACTGAGACCGTCCGGATCGGCGTCGAACACGAAGCCGTTGACGCCCAGATCATGAGGGTCGACGCCGGGGACGGCGACTCCGACTTCGAAATCGCGCAGGGGCGCGCCGTTCAGGCGGCGGCCGACCGCCGATTCGGCGAGCGATTCCAGCTTGACGCCCGCTCGGGCCGACTCGGCCGCCATCCATCGCCAGAAGCCGCGCACGTCCTGCGACAATTCGCGGTGGACGAGATAGGACCCATTGCGGCCGAGATCGCGGTCACCCGGTGGATGCGCGGCCCTGGGGCAGGAGATCGACGGTCCTCTCGCTCTCCGCCAGCGTCGGCGTCTCGGCGGGATAGCCGTATTCGTTGTGATAGCCCAGAAGCAACTCACCCAGCGCGAGCAGGTTCGTATAGGCGCGATCGGCTTTCGTGCCGGGTGCGCGCGCGCGATCCCAATCGAAGCTCGGTTGCGATATTCCATCGGCGAAGCCGAAAGGCTCGACGCCGCCCATGTCGTTCGTCGGCAAGATGTCGAGCGTCGTCAGGCCGCCGCGCTCGGCCGCTTCGCGCGCCTCGCCCTCGAACGCGGCGAGGCGCTCGGGCCTCGCGAACAGCATGAGCAGGATGTGCGGCTCCCGCGCGCCGACGCCCCAACGCCAATTCGCCGGCGCATTGGCGCCGATGTCGCCAAGACGCCGGGAGCGGTTCTCGCTGCCCGCCATGCCCTCCACGAACTCCGGCCCGAAACGCTGAACGATCTGTTCGTCGACGCCGAGAGCGCGCAGTCCCGCGGCGGTGATGGCGACCTGCGTCGCTTCGGCGAGCCGCCCGCGAACTCCGCCGGCAGACAGATCCGCAAGAGAGGTGGGCCGGAGCCCGCCGAGCCACGCCCTCGCGGCCCTCGCGTCGGCGACGCGCAACAGCAGATAGCTCGCGCCCGTCAGCGAGCCGAAGGCTGTTCTGGCGATCGCCTGAATGTCGGCTTTGTCGACGTCGGCTCGTGTCATGCGCCTGCGCCCGCTATATTTCCGCGAGCCAGCGTCGAATTTGGTCGTCGCTCATCGTCGCTTTCTCAAAGCCGCTGCGGATCCGCGTGTTGCGCGCCAGATCGCGCGCGGTGAGTCCGGGGTAGGCTTTGTACCATACATCGGTCGGGATCTGATGACGCCGCTGAAACCGTTTGAAATCCTGTTCGCGCCAGGCGCCCTTGGCGACGAGCCAATCGGTCTGCGGATAGGCGATGTAGCTGGAAAACGAGAGATTCAGGCCAAATCCGGCCTTGTTGATGAAATCGTCCATATAGGCTTCGTGGCCGCCGTCGTAGTTGCTGCAGAAGAAGCCGCGCCGGCGCGAATTGAGAAACACCCAATGGGCGAAATGGATTGTCGCGATGCGTCCCAGTGCGCCGCGGGTGGCGATATGACGCGCCGCCCAATTGACGCCATAGAGGACGACGAGTTCGAGCCCGAGCCGAAACCGGCCGGGCTTGATCGAGCCCATGGCCGTGTATTGATTGGTGACGTCATGATCCTCGCTCTGGCGCAGCTTCGCCACCCAGGCGGCGTCGTAGGCGTCGACGACGATCGGATCGCGCTGCTCGCGCCGGCGGAGCGCGATGAGGAAAACGACAAGGATGACCAGGAACAGCGCAATTGTCGTTCGCGGGAACAACAGCAAGCACGCCGCCGCAACGACGATGGGCGTCAGCAAATGCGCGAGATTGCGCAGGCGCCAGTCGAGCGGCGTCGGCGGGATCGGCGTCAGAGGCGCCTCGGCGCCGACCGCGCGGCGCAATTCCGCCAGAAGGCGTTGCGGCTCGCGTTCGATCGCACGCGCCAAGGCGTCGCGCAAGAGGTCGTGCAACCTCGCCTCCTCGCGCGCCTGCGCGACGCTGCGCCCGACCCAATTGACATAAGACGCCGACGCGCGGACGCGATGGGCCTCGAGCCAGCGCTCCAGATCGGCGTTCGCGCCAAAGTCCGCGCAGAAGCCGAAAATCTGCTTGAGGCCCGGCCATTCCCGCGCCATGCGCGAGAGCAGAGCGGCCGCGTCGCCGTCGCAATCGACCATCAGGCATAGATAGGTCGGCTCCTCTCGCGGCAGTCGCGGATAGGCCGCGCGATCGCCGAGCGTGTTGTCCGCGAGCACGACGAAGCGGGCGAAATGGATCGTATCGATCGCCCCGAACGGCGCGAGCGCGTTGGCCGGGTCCGCGGCGCCGGGGACAGCGGGCAAGGTCATCGTCGCAAGCAGCGCACGCAACGCCTGGACGCGCTCCGTCGCCACCTCGGCGACAATGACGAAATTGTCCTGCGGAATCATGATGAGGCGCCCGCGGCGTCGACAGCTCCGCGCTCGTCGGCCGAGTTGTCCCACTGTCCTGGCCGCGCGTCCTCGCGCCGTCGCTTGCGATGAGCGCTCGGCCGAGCAACGCCTCTCGACCGCGCGGCGCGGGTCACCCCGCGGCCCCCGTTCCTCGGAAATCGAGCGAAAAATCGATCAGCCGCTTGCTGTCCCAATAGACCTTGCCGAGATAGAGGCCGGCGTCGACGAGGCGAATTTCATCGCGGACGTGGGATGCGACAAGCGACGTCTGGGAATAGTCCAGCACAATGCATTCCTTGCCGTCGAGCCAGCTCGGCCCCTTGTAGACGCGCGCCACGATCGCCTTGACCCCGAGGGGGAGAATTTCGTTGCGCAGGAAGCCGTCCTTGGCGTCGAACACCTTGCCCTTCCAGGCGAAGATATTGATGCACGCCGCGATCGCTTCGCTGAACGGCGTGCCGGGAGCGATGATGGCCGTGCCTTTGGCTTCGCCATCGGGAATCGGCCCCGCCTCATGGGCGCTGAACAGCGCGTCGAGCTCCGCTTGCGACATCGCCAGCAGCTGGTTTGCGTCCAATGCCATGGTCTGCTCCTGAAAGTCATCGATCTGAAAATTGCCGCGGCTCAACTCGCGGCCTGCGCATCCATCATCCTCGATTTAGGAGGGGCCGCGCGGGGCAGCCTGTTCTGCGAGACGCGAATGCCGTCCGCCCGCCCGGGCGAAGCTCGGCAAGGCGGCGCCGATCGCGGCGCGGGCGTCCTCGCGGTTCTCGTATTTGCCGGACCCTTCCGCAAGATACGCGAAATCGTCGTCCTGATCGAAGAAATGTTCTACCATGTGGAACCCGAGCGCGCGATACGCCTCGAACTGCTCCTCGGAAAAAAACTGGTCGCCGGTCGTCTCGTGCGGAAACGACGGATTTCGTTTTTTGTAGTCGAGAATGTAGTCCTTTTCGTCGCCGGTCATCGAGGCCTTGACATAAAGAAGGACGCCGACGGCGCCGTCCGGATAGAAGATGCGCCCGACCGCGCAATGGGGTCCCGCCTGCCTTTGTGATCCGTCCGGTCGGGCGTCGAATGCAAGCGACGTCGCAGCGATTGCTTCCCAAGGCAGCTCGATTCGGACGCCGAAGTCGATGCGCGCATAACGCTCGACGATTTGCAGGGCGCCAAAGGACATGGCCGGGTCCGCTTCCGCGTCGACGACCACGGCCAGTTTGCAGCCGCGCTTCAGCAGTTCGTACAGGCCGAGATTCTCGATGTGGCCGCCATCGGTCAGGTAGATCTTGGCGCTGTTCTCGTCGAGCAGATTGAGCATCTCGGCCAGAAGATAAAACTTTCCGAGAACGAACCGCCACGCTTTCGCGAAGACGCTCGCCGCGCTCGATTCCTTCGCCAGGTCGCGAGGATTGCGCAGCCAATAGCCGAGCCGGAAATTGAGCAAAGCGAGCGTCGGCGACAACAACCGCACGGTGCTGGCGCCCATATTGGCCGAAACCGCGGCGCCCGAGATCGCGATCGCGGTCGCGAGATCCAGTTCAAGATCCGCAATCCTTGCGCCACGGGCGTCGCCGTCGACCTTGGTCGGGGCGTACAGCGTCAGGTCGCTGCCGAGGAAATCCGGCGTGAACATGAAAAAATCGGCGTTGCGGCCCCGCCTGTTGGCGCTTGCCGAGCCCTGCACGTTCAGCGCGGAATTGAGGATCGGATAGGGGCCTGCGCCCGCCTTCAGGTCGCAAAGCTTCAGTGCGTCGAGATAGCGCGGCCCGGGATGCTCCTCCGGCGTGTAGAAAAACAGAAAGGCCCGGCTCAGACGGTCGCGATAAAAGCGATGAAGCGAATAGGCGTTGCCGTCGAGGACGGCCGCGCAGACGACGAGCGCGGACATGGCGCCGATCGCTGCGATCAGACCCAACGGGACGGCGGGGGCTGGCGGGCTCGAGCCGGCAACGATGGTCGCGCTCAAATACAGATACGCGGCCCACAAAGCTAAAGGCAGAACCATCGCGGCGATGACGATCGCCGCTCGCGCGGCGATACGCTTGCCGATCGTCGTCCAGTCCTTGGCGTTGCGGGTGGCGGTCAGGAAGGCGCCGAGCAAATTCCCGAACGCCGAAATGCCGGTGGCGAAGGCGACCAGAGGAACGCCGCCGAACCCCGTCTGGCCTGCGAAAGGCCTAAACAGCATCACGAACAGCCGCTCCGGCGCGCTGGTTCCCGGCGTGACGGGGTAGGCGAATGTCGCCAAGGCGTGGATCGCCAGCGGCTGCAGGTCCAGGAACGCGGACACGGCGACGATAGCCGCAAGCGCGCCCGTAATCCGCAGCGCGCGGCTCTCAGCGTCGCTGCCCGAGCGCGCGCGCGGGATAATCGAACGTCTTAAAGCCCACAGGATGAGAAGCACGGCGAGGAGCCACCATAGGAGCTTTGTGAATCCGAACGGGTGAGCGCCGAACAACAGATCTGGCCGCCACGTGTGTCCGGTGAGACCCGCCGCCAGGCTCGCCAGGTAGTTGCCTTGCTCCAAGGCGCCGAGCGACGGATAGGCGAGCCTGGTCGCAAGCGCCAAGAACAACAGGACCGCGAGCACCGGGACACAATTCCCCACCAGTCCGCGCAGCAGGATGGCCGCGACATCGGTCCAGTTGCGCACGCCGCTGCGGCCGCGCGGAAGCAGATAATTCGAGTAGTCGCGCAGATGCCCGATCGCCGGACCGTCCTCGAGGCCGTCGCCAAAGGGCGACTGGATCGCCGCCGACTGGCCCGATTGCGCGAGCCCCGCCGTGAGCGTGCCGCCGATGTAGCCGCCCCCAGAGACGGTCGACAGATAGTCGAACGAACCCAGGACTCCGACGGAATAGAGCGCCTGCACGACGCCGAGGCCCAGCGCGGCCGAGCGAACGCCGCCGCCCGACAGCGCCAATCCGGTCGCGTCGCACGGAACCGGCATCGGGCGCTGCTTGTCCTCTTCGATCGCGTTCGGTTCGGCCCGCGCGATCGGGTATGGTTCGCCGCCGGCGCGCCCGGCCAAAATCGCGTCGACCTTGGCGAACAACGCTTTGGGATCGGGAGACCGCGTTCGATTGGACCGGGCCGTCTTGGCGCTCGCCGCCGCCGGTGCTTCGGCGACCGGCGGATGTTCAGGAGGAGGATTGGGCGCCACTCGGCCTTTTCGCAACCCGTTCGGCCGATGCTTGCGCCGTTGGGCGATCGCCGCGAATTCGACGGCGAGCACATCCTCAAAATAATGGAGGCTGATCCGCGCGCCCGAACTGGCGTCGACCGACATACCGCACCCCCGCCAAGGCAATCCATTCACGCGTCAATCGGCGCATGATGGAGGTTTTTTCGGTGTTTGCAAGTGCGGGCGCTCAAGGCGAAGCGGGCCTGAGACCGCGGGACCGAAGTCGCAGCGGGCGCCGCCGCATCACTCCCGTCGCAATGGCGAGACGCGATTGAGGGCCGTGATCGAAAGGAAGCCGCCAATCCACGATCCGAGCGCCGCGAACAGCACGTAAGCCCAGTTCGAAGTATAGCTGATGACCGCAAAAGCCGCGAGCAAATACCATACGCTGCTCCACGTCGCAGCGGCGATTCCGCGGCGGGCGGAAACCGCCGCGTTGAAGAATACGTACACCGCGTCGGTGGCCGCGGTCGAAATGACGACTCCCGCGGCGATCAAGGGTTCAATCGTTGGCAGAGTCATCTTTCCCCGCTTTCTGTCGAGTTCGACCGGCCGCGCTGGCGCCGTCGAGCGAGGCATTCTAAGGGGACCGGGTGGGGCAGGCGACGAGCGACTTGTCCGGGGCGCAGAAAATGTGTGGGCGTCGACGCCCGCACTGTCTCGACACGAAAGCCAATGGGGGTCGGGGCGCGCGGCGGGACGGCGCGCGCCTGCGGTCCCGGGCACGGCGTCTGTAATGGCCTATCTGATTGCGAGCGCGCAGGTCTGTCTGAACCCGGGGCCCGGTCGAGTGTCGTCGCCATTTCTCGTTCGCCGGTCCCGCGCGAAATCAGGACCTGGGCGAGATTCCGCCCGAAGCGCGCCATCCGCGCGCCCGCCGCAATGCGTTCTATTGACTAGGCGATCGAGGTCGCGCCGGTTCGCTCGCCGCACCACAGTCCGACATGTGATCCGTACGACATGACGACCGATTTGAAATGAGGCGCGTGCGTCCACTGCCAGCTATCGTTGGAAATCGGCGGCGCCTGGCCCGTCTTTGCGCACCGGCTGGCGCGACCCCTGCGGCGCACAGCGGAACTCGGACACCGCGCCGATTGTCTTCGTTCTCTTGGCAGGTTCGGGTCAGCTTTGAGGGCCCATCTGCCAGCTCGAATGCTCGGCGCAGAATACGTGATTGTGGAGATTGGCGATCCACTGCCGGCCGGAGGCCGTCAGAACTCAAATATTTTATTCCCTCCCCGATATGCAACGAAGCGGTGTTCCAGAAGAATCCCGGATATTTGTCGAGAAGGTCAGCCGGCGATGAGTAGCCGAGCTGCCGGTTGCTGCCGATTTCCTCAAACTCGTAGTACAGCGCATTGGCCTTTTTCGGATACATTGGATCGCCGAGTTGTCCAATGAGATCGGCGGCTTGAACCAGCCTCGGCTCGAGATCCGCCTTGCCGGGGTCGCCGTCGCGTGGCGGAAAGCGAGTGAGCTCGATCGCCTCCGCGACTCGGGCGGCGTCGATAGTCGGCGAATTCCCAAGGCGCTCAAAGGCAAAAAGCTTGGATCGGTCGACGTGATAGGCCGCGAGGGAGGCGTCCGACGCGCCGCGGGGAAGCGTGACCGTTCTTCCGCTCCGGTCGACGACGAAATCGGTTTTGGTGTCGCCGGCGAGCACTCCGCGCACCAATCCGATATCGTGAAATAGGCAGGCGACAATCAGATGACTGTAGTCACTGGGCTCGATCCGCTGCAAAAGCGTGCGGCCTCGAAGAATATCGCGACCGACAATTGTCACCAGGAGCGTGTGCTCGAAGTTGTGGTACAGGGCGTCGCTGCCGCCGATACACTCGATTGTGATCCGCGCGAGAGCGCCCAGACGCTCCGCTGCTTGGTTGTGAGCCGAGCCGAAAATCTCTCGGAAATCGTTGGCCAAGAACTTGCCCAGTTTCTTGGCCGCCACGGCAGCGATGGATTCCATCGTCGTTCGCCTCTTATAGGCCGGCAGCCCCGCAATGCCCGGCTGGACGCGCCGCGTCCAAACTAAACTTAGTGTAAGCGGGGCCTCCGCGCCAGTGCGAGCCCGCATAAGTCGGGGGACGGCCGTCACCGTCGCCACGCCATAGCCGCCAGCGCGAAAACGTTCGACACAGCAGGTTTGTCGCGCCGCCTGAGGACCAGCCCGGCGGCGGCCAGGGCTCAAGGCCGATTGCGGCGTTGCGCCGTTCGCCGCCAAAACGGGCGATCCATGGCCGAGGGAATTCCCGGCAGAAGCCTAAATTGAATTCATTGCCGCGACGGCGGAAGTTTCCCCGCTGACTGTCGCCTCTTCGCCAAATATCTCGTCATACAGATCTTTGCCGTAGCCGGTTTGCAGCGGCTCGGCTTCGATCAATTTGAACGTCCGGCTTCCATCGGCCTGACGCTCGGCCCGCAGGAAAATCGAAGTCTCCTTATTCTTTTCATAAACGCTGTGCGCAAAATCATAGAGATGGGTGACGAAGCATATCTTGACCCGTTTCTCCAGCAATGCCGAGGTGATTTGCCTCGCTATCTCCGAGCCTTCCCTTTCGTTGGTGGCGGAGAACGATTCGTTGAACAGCACCATGGCGTTAGAGGTAATCCGGTCGACGATGCCGCTGAACCTGCCGAGCTCTTCGTCTAACTTGCCGCTCTTCATGGCTGCGTCTTCCTCACGCACGTAATGTGTGAAAACTTGACTGCACATGTTGGCGCTGAATGAATCGGCCGCGACAAACATGCCGCATTGCATCATCAATTGCGCCAACCCGATACTGCGCAAAAAGGTGGTTTTTCCTCCAGTATTGGCCCCAGTGATGATGACAAAATCCTTGCCGTCCGCGTCCACATCGTTGCCGACAACCCGGTGCGCGGCTTTGAAAATCAGACACGCATCGTACAAACCGCTGAAAGTGAGCTTGCGCTTGCCGAGAGCGGCGGGCTCCGGAAAGGAGATCGGCTGACCCTTCCTGGCCAGTTGCTCCTGCAGATTGAGACAGCCGACGTAAAACGCCAGCTCGGTGCGAAGCATCGCGAAAAAGCTGAGAATATGATCGTCGGATTGGGCGAGCGCATTGGCGACCAGGTTGACGCCCCTGTCTCTCAATTCCCCAAGGGCGTTCGCGCCGGCTTCGTCGCGCGGCGGCAGATGCCACGTGTACGCCGGCGCTCTTGGCGTCATCAGCCGAGTTATCCAACCTCGCGGTCTGTCGTTGGGTTTGCGAAGCGTGTAATCGGCGCCCTTATTGCCCGGTCCCAACACCGCGCTTATCAGCACCCCGTCGCGGAACTTCAATCGGCTTATATGGTCCTGCAGGCTAAGAAAATACTCGTCTTTGAGTTCTCTGTCCAACAGGGCGAAGAACGTCTTGAAGCCCTCCGAGGCAAATCGCTGGGCGTTATACGTTCCGACCCCTCTTAATTGCTTGAGCAACACAATAAATATCTGCAAAACTTCCAACGATCGCCCCAATATAGAGCTTGGCGATCGAGTGTACATCCAGGCATGCGCCTTTTTTTCCTTCTCGTGGGCCTCGATCGTTAAGTCGTATAGCTGCCTGATCAAAAGAGGATTGGCCAGAACGTCACGAAGAATGTCTTGACGATATCTTACCTCGTCCTCCTTCTGCAGAATCTGCAGTATAGCCTTGCTCACCACCTCGTAGACATACTTGTCGCCCTGCGCCATTGCGTCGAACAGGACGTTCAATTCCAGATCCTGAATCAGCGCTTCGCTGTTCGGCGCCAGGGGAGCTCCGAGATCGAAGTCACGATCCCGGTACATGAGGAAGGCCTTCATGACTTAATCCTCTCTCGGATTTGCCGGCGCGTAAGGCCATACTTTTCCGCGACCGACATTGCATATGCGAGCCCGTCGGCAGGCTTTCGAACGATCTTATAGGTCCGAACCGCCGGATTTTCAGGAACGATCGTGCTGGCGACGCTGACAATGCGATCGCTCAGTAAGGTTAGCTCGTCGATAAAAGTCACACAGACACATAAGGCGCCAATTTGCAGGATCCGATCGATCACTTTCGTCCCCAGAAATATCGCGTCCTGCAATGTTCCGGAACTGAATATCTCGTTCATAATGATGATGCTATTTGATGAGGATCGATTCAAGGTTTCATGTATTCTGACCAAATCGTCCTGCAGCTTGCCGCGAAGATTACTGATGTCTTCCTCTTGCTCGAAGTGGGTCATGATTTGATCGAACAAAAAAAGCCGCGCGCTGCGACCCGGAACGAGACAGCCAAGGCTTGCCAAATAATGCAACTGTCCGAACATACGAGCGAACGTAGTTTTACCGCCGTTGTTGGGGCCGGATACAATAAATACTCGTTCTCTGCCTTTCAGATAAAAATCATTGACCACGACCATTTTGTTTTTCCCAAGAAGCATATGCGCCAGAGCCAAGTCGAACGTGTCATGAACGCAAAGCTCTTTGCTCTCGGACGAAAGCGTCGGATAGCAAAACGTCAGTCCCGCGCGACTGCAGCGGACCAAGATAGTCCAGATAGGCGATATAAAATTGTATTTCCCGATCAAAACGACAGATCGTATCATCGAGGTAGGAAGAATGACGCTCGCAGTATGCGTTAACATTTGCAAATATCTCTGAATATAATTTGGCCACGCGGTCCATAACCGCCGCCTCAACATTGTTCATTTGCGCCGATTCGATAAATTTCGCTCGGTAATCGCTCACTTCGCCTTGCCGGAATTTGTGGAACGTCTGCTCGACTTCGGCGGCATAATCGACTTCGGAATCGTATTTGCGAACCGTGATGCTGCCGCCCTTGATCTGGAGAGTGTATTTCACCGTCGACAAGTCGGCTTTGAGGTCTTTTGTTTCCGCCACGAGCGACGTGAATGAATCCGACCCCGCGTAGCCGGCCAGATAGTCACGGAAGGACAAGAGTCCGCGCGAGCGCAGGCTCGCAGCGCCCAGATCGGCTGTCAGCGACGTGACGGCGGCGCAGTAAGCGGCGACCGCATCGAGAAATAACGCTTCCTTCTGATGCTTGTAATAGAGCTTTTCTATCTTTTTGAGGGTTTCCCGCATGGCGTGCATTGCGCCGGCAAAGGATTTTATGCGGTCGAGAACATCGGCCTGTTCGAGGTCGCGCATGACTTCATGGCGATAGAGAACGGAATCGATATCCGGCAGCGACTGATGAAAAAAAGGAGCGAGATTGTATTCCTGTCTGCCGGCGGTAATCGCCGCGACGATCTGGTCGAGATTCAAGTCGGCAAAAAAGACGGGTGGGGCGAGGGGTTCGGCGGACGGACGGTCTCCCGCGCCTTCAAACAAGATGCTTCGGAACGTCATCGGAAAGTCTCCGGTCGTTCAGCTGAAGGGACGCGGTTGGATCGAACGAATGAGGCGAGACAGCGATTGCCGCAATTCGGGTGACGCCGAAGGCGCGGGCGAAGACGTCGGCGCGAGGATCGATCGTAAGGTCCGGAACCAGGGTGGCGGGGAAGTCGAGAGCCGGCGACAGCCGATCGCCGAAGACGTCGGCCGCGATCGAGAGAGATGGGTGGTATTTGGTCTGGGAGGCGGTGGCGGACGGTGCGGCTCGCGGAACAGCGAGAGTTGAAATCCAGGCGGTCCCCAACGACGCGGACGCGGGTCCGGGCGCCACGATCGGTTGTCGATGAGGCGGCGCCGCGCGCCCGCGCGCCCCAAGATCGCCCCCGCCTTTTCTCGCGAGCTGCGCGCGCCGAGCTAGGCGATGACCGTCGAGATTGGCTGAAAGAGCAAAAACGACGAAGCGCGCCGTTCGACTAGGGCATGAATTTCCCAGCAGCAGAACGTAAAAAGCTTCGCGCGAGCAACAGGCGGAGGCCCCGACCCGGCGAGACGCGCAACCCGACCTGTTGAAGGTCTCCATGCAAACCCCTTCTCTTCGTCCTTCGACGCGAAAAGGAGTCATCAGCCCGCAGGGCGGTTAAAAGGCGAACTCCATCACCTCTATCCTCCGTAACATCAGCACGGAGGAGCGCCTTGTCAATATCCCGAGTCCGAAAACACGGGCGCCGGACGCGGGCTTCCCTGCCGTTTTTCGGTTCGCCGCGGCCCGTCTCCCGATCCGCGACGCGTTGTCGTCCGTGAGCGCGCCGGCCGAGAGATTTGAGGAGGAAGGAAGCTGCAACGAGCGATCGGCGCGATGGCGCCAGGCGCTATCGTGGCCGCGGGCAATTTTCGGTCACGGTTCACGACCCAGGACGCCAAACTCGACGGGAGTCTTGACGTAAAATAGATGCACCCCCTCCGCTTTTAGCCTGTCGAACAGCCGGGTCGCTTCCTCTGTCGTGACGGCGATCAGCACTTCGACCGGTTGGTCGGCAAGCTCGAAGAAATGCGCCGAATGGACGCGGCCCCCGCGAGCGAAACTCTCGCCGCCGGCATGCAAACTGGCGCCGCGCAGTCCTAACTCCTTGACCAGCTGGATCAGCCATTCGCCAATTTGCTTGCCCTTGTGACGGCGATCCTGATGGGTGAAGAAGGTGATTTGATAACCGTTCATGGCTTGCTCCTCACAGGGATTTCGCCAATTGCACGGTGGCGAGCCCGGCAAGCGTCATCGTGAGCGATCCGATGACGTGGATTGCGATGGCGCCCATGGCCCAGACCAAATGCCCTTCCTGGAGCCTGGTGACGACTTCGGCGGAGAACGTGGAAAAGGTGGTGAGCCCGCCGCAGAAACCGGTGATGATCAACAACCGCCATTCCGGCGCGATATTGGGCGCCTGAGCGAAATAGGCGATGGCGACGCCGATGATATAGCCGCCGACGAGGTTGGCGGCCAAAGTGCCGGGCGGCAGAATCGGAAATAGGCTGTTCATGCGGACGCCGAGTTGCCAGCGCAAAACGGCGCCGGCGGCTGCGCCGACAGATATAGCGAGAACGGGGCTCCAGATCATCCTGTCCGACTTCTCTTCCCCATCGGACAGGTGAGCGCGCCTCCCCTCGCCGCGGACGTTTTCAAACGCAGGCGCCTTGGTCCCTGCGGCAGCCGGGCGAACGGAGAAGTCATGCCATCGTCACGAAGCGCACCTCTACCAACGGAATGCGTCGTGATCAACGGGGCGTCACTGCGCTTGGGACGCGTGCGTCAAGCAGCGTCGTGAACGGTCGATCACGAACAGAACGAACCAACTACGCGCCATTCAGGATTGCCACGAAGGCCGGACGGGAGCAGCATGAAACCGATCCGCGCCCGCCCAGAAAACGTCGGTCCGTCCGACTTGCAATAACGCCTTCGTCGGCGGCCGAGGATTCGGCCAATCCGGCGATGTTGGAAACCAGGCGAGAGACGTGAAATGACGACCATCCGAGGCGGGCTCATCCAGATGGGACTGAAAGGCTCCACCGAGGATTCGCCGCAGCAGATCGCGAAGGCGATGCTCGACGCTCATGTTCCCCTGATCGAAAAGGCCGGCGAAGACGGCGTGCAGGTGCTGTGCTTCCAAGAGGTCTTCACTCAGCCCTACTTCTGCCCGAGCCAGGACTCGAAATGGTACGCCGCCGCGGAGCCGATCCCGGACGGACCAACCATCAAATTCATCCAGGAGTTCGCCAAAAAGTACGCGATGGTCATCGTCGCGCCCATTTACGAGGAGGCGATGACGGGAGTCTATTACAACGCCGCCGCGGTGATCGATGCCGACGGCGCCTATCTCGGCAAGTACCGCAAGACGCACATCCCCCAGGTCGCCGGGTTCTGGGAGAAATTCTTCTTCAAGCCGGGCTCGTCCAATTTCCCGGTCTTCCAGACCCGCTATTGCAAGCTCGGCGTCTACATCTGCTATGACCGCCATTTCCCCGAGGGCTGGCGCGCGCTGGCGCTCGCAGGGGCCGAATACATCGTCAATCCCTCGGCGACGGTCGCGGGGCTGTCTGAATACCTGTGGAAACTCGAACAGCCCGCGGCGGCGGTCGCCAACGGCGTCTATATCGGGGCGATCAATCGGGTGGGCGTCGAAGCGCCATGGAATATCGGCGAGTTCTACGGCCAAAGCTATTTCGTGAATCCTCGCGGTCAGATCGAAGCGATCGCCAGCCGAAACAACGATGAACTTCTCGTGCATGACATGAATTTCGACATGATCCGGGAAGTCCGAAATACATGGCAGTTCTTCAGGGATCGCCGGCCAGAGACGTATACGGCGCTGACGCAGCTGGGCTGAACTCGGCCTCGGCCGGCGCCGCCGTCGGACTCACCCTGATCCAGTCGCGGACGGCGTCCGGACTCCGCGGCCAAGCGCGACCGAGGGCCGAACGCGAAGCGCGCGACGCGGGCCTTTGCGCCAGGACAAAAGGGCGCGGCGCCTACCGCCCGCCCGAGGCCGTAATCACAGCTGCCGGTCACGAAACGGGATGCCCGCGAGATCAGCCAGGCCACTGTTTCGGCAATTTCCTCGGGCGTGCCGACGCGGCCCATCGGCGTCGCCGATGCGATCCGCTCCAAGGTCGCGGGCTCCGACAAAAATGGGGTCGTCATATCGGTCGCGATCATTCCGGGGGCCACCGCGTTGACGCGAATTCCCTCGCGTCCGACCTCATTGGCGAGGCCGCGGGTGAAACTTTCCACCGCGCCTTTCGATGCGGCGTAAGGGGCGAGGCCGGGCAGGCCGCCGAGGCGCGCCGCGATCGACGAGATGTTGACGATCGAGCCCCCGGCGCCGCCGTGTTTCGTGGACAGCCGGCGCACGGCTTCTTTGCAACAGAGAATTGTCCCGGTCACGTTGACCTGGAACAGCCGCGCAAGCTCCCCGGGATCCTGCGCGTCGACGCGTGCGAACTGACCGGATATTCCCGCGTTGTTGACGAGGCCCGCCAGGGGACCGAGCGCCGCGACCGCTTCGTCGAACAGCCTCGGAATCGCTTCGGGATCGCCGACGTCGGCGCGAAAGGCCTCGGCTCTGCCGCCGCCGGAACGGATCGCGGCGACCGTGGCTTGCGCCGCGCTTTCGTCGGACGCGAAATCGACGGCGACGGAATAGTCGTCAGCAGCCAGCTTTCGGCAGATCGCGGCGCCGATGCCGCGCGCGCCGCCGGTAACGATGATCAGTCCGATTGGCATGGGAGACGCCCCGATTGGGTTTCAAATCCGACGTTCGCCAAAATGTCCGACTGCGTGATCGGCTCGATTTCGCGGCTGTCGAGCGCTTCAACCGGAGATCGTATCACCGGCGAGGCGACCGCTCGCGCCTAGACCTTTCGCCGGCGCGACTTGGCGAAAGTGTCGAAGGCGACGGCGAGGACGATGATGACGCCGATCACGATCTGCTGAATGTAGGAGGAGATGTTCATCAGCACCAGCCCGTTCAGAAGCACGCCGATCAGGATGGCGCCGATGACGGTGCCGAAGATCGTTCCCGATCCTCCGAACAGGCTCGTGCCGCCGATCACGACCGACGCGATGACGGTCAACTCGTAACCAGTGCCGGCGACCGCTTCGGCGGAGTTGAGCCGCGCCGACAGCACGAACGCGCCGAGGCCGGCGAAAAATCCCATGATCATATAGACGCTGGCGATGACCCGGTTGACGTTGAGGCCGGAGAGGCGCGCGGCCTCGGGATTGCCGCCGACCGCATAGACCTGCCGGCCGTAGCGGGTGTAGCGCAGCGTCACATGGGCGAGCGCCGCGGCGACGAGGAAGATGATGACCGGGACCGGGACCGGGCCGACCTTTCCCTGGCCCCACCAGGTGAACGACGGCTCGAAGCCCGAGATCGGGCCGCCGGCCGCAAACAACAGCGCCGCGCCGCGAAACGCCGACATGCCGCCGAGGGTCACGACGAAAGGCGGCACCTTCAGACGGGTGATCGCCATGCCCTGGATATAGCCGCCGGCGAGGCCGACAGCGATGGCCGCGAGCGCGGCGAGGCCCCAGCCGTAGCCGACCCCGCCCTCTCCGACGGTGAAGCGGTTCTCCAGCCCGCCCTTGGCGACAGCGGCGCCGACCAGTCCGGCAAAGGCGAGGAGCGAACCGATCGAAAGATCGATGCCGGCGGTCAAAATGACGAAAGTCATGCCGACGGCCAGGAGGCCGGTGATCGACACTTGCCGCATCACGTTGAAGAGATTGATCGAGGAGATGAAGCGCGGCTCGATGATGGCGAACATCACCATCAGGATAATGAGGAACAGCGTCGGCGCGAACCTGGCGACGAAGCCAAAGACGTCGGGGCCCCTGCCTTCGCCGGGTTCGGCGGTTCTTGCATCGATCATGGGCGCCTCATGGAGCCGGAGCGCGGCGATCGCCCGCCCCCTCGTGGAAAGTCATCATCGACATCAGGATTTCCTGCGTCGCCTCGGTGCGGGCGATCTCGCCGGTCACGCGGCCCTCGCGCATGGTGACGATGCGATCGCAGACGGCCAGGATTTCCGGCAGTTCGGAGGAGATGACGATGACGGCGATTCCGGACTTCGCCATCTCGATGAGCAAATTGTGAACCTCGACCTTCGAGCCGACGTCGATGCCGCGCGTCGGTTCGTCGACGATCAGGATCTTCGGCCGCAGCGCCAGCCAGCGCGCCAGCACGACCTTCTGTTGATTGCCGCCGGACAGGTCGCCCGCCGCCTGGTTGGGGCTCGCCATGCGGATCCTGAGAAGGCGGCGGAATTCGTCGATCAGCGCGTCCTCGCGGCCCTCGTCGATGAACCAGCCGGCGCGGCTGATCTGGTCGTGCGCCGCGATCGTCATGTTGGTGCGAATTGCGAGGCGCAGGAACAGCGCCTGTTTCTTGCGGTCCTCGGGCACCAGGCCGACGCCGTGCAGCATCGCGTCGCGCGGGCCGGCGAACGACACCGCCTGGCCGTCGATGCGAATGGCGCCGCGGTCGAACTTGTCGGCGCCGAAGATCGCCCGCGCCGTCTCGGTTCGGCCGGCGCCGACCAGCCCGGCGAGACCGAGAATCTCGCCCTTGTGGGCGCGCAGCGACACGTCGACCAGTTCGATGGCGTGGGGATCGCGCGCGGTGCGGCGCCGCGTCAGGCCTTCGACCTCGAGCGCCACCGGCCCGTGCTGCGGAATCGGCCGTTCGCCGTAAAGCGAGCCGACGTCGCGGCCGACCATCATGCGAATGATCGCTTCGATGGTGGCGTCGGAGATCCGGCCCGCGCCGACGTAGCGGCCGTCGCGCAGCACGGTGAAGCGGTCGCAGATGCGGAACACTTCCTCCAGCCGATGGGTGACGAAGATGATCGACAGGCCCTCGGCCTTGAGGGTCTGGATGATGCGGGCGAGATTGGCGACTTCGGCTTCGCTCAGGGCCGAGGTCGGCTCGTCCATGACGATGAGCCGCGAGCGCATGGACAGCGCCCGCGCGATCTCGACCAGCTGCTGCTCGGCCACCGAAAGATCGCGCACCAGGGTCATCGGGTCGCGCTTGAGTCCGATCTTGTCGGTGATCGCCCGGGTCTCCTCGGCAAGGCGTCGCCAGCTGATGAAAATCCGCGAGCCCGGCTCGCGGCCGATGAACACGTTCTCGGCGATCGTCATGTCGGGGGCGAGCGTGAATTCCTGATAGATCGTGACGACGCCGGCGCGCTGGGCGTCGTGGGGCGTGGCGAAGGCGACCGGCTCGCCGAACAGCTCGATCGCGCCCTCGTCCGCGGCGTGAGCGCCGGAGAGAATCTTCAGCAAAGTCGACTTGCCGGCCCCGTTCTCGCCGAGCAGGGCGTGGATCTCCGCCTGGCCGACTTCGAGATGGACGTCCTCGAGCGCGTGCACGCCCGGAAAGCGCTTGCTGACGCCGGTCATCTTGAGGATCGGATGATCCGACCGGTCGTGAGCAGGCGGCAGGGTCGCCGGCGCGTCGGGCATTCGGGGGGCTCGGTGGCGGGAATGGCGCTTTGGAGGCGGGCGCGCCGCGATGCGACGCGCCCATCCGTTTCGCGTGGTTATTTGACCTCGCTGAGGCGTTCGCCCTCGCTGAGGTTGTCCTTGGTGATCGCCACCGGCGTCAGCAGCGTGACCTGCTGCGCGGGCTTCTTGCCGGACTTGATGAAGTCGGCCAGCATGTCGACGCCTATCGCGCTCTGCTTGCCGGGGAATTGCTCGATCGTCGCGGTCAGTTCCCCGTCCCGAACCTTGGCCAGCGCCTCCGGCAACGCGTCGAAGCCGATGATGACGATGCCCTTGAGGTTGCGGGCCTTGACCGCCTCGAGGGCGCCGAGCGCCATGTCGTCGTTGGCGGCGACGATGACTTGCGGCGGCGCGGTCATGCCGGCGAGCGCCGCCTCGGTGACCGAAAGCCCCTTGGCGCGATCGAAGCCGGCGGTCTGCTCGAACACGATCTTGTAGTTGGGGCCGGCCTTGTCGAGCACGTTGTGCAGGCCCTTGTTGCGATCGATCGCCGGGCTCGCGCCGGACTGGCCTTGCAGGTTGATGATCGTCGCCCCGTTCGGGAACATTTTCACGATCAGGTTGCCCTGCGCCTCGCCGCCCTTGACGTTATCGGCGCCGACATGGCCGAGAATGCCTGTCACCGACGGCACCCGGCGATCGACGGTGACGACCGGCACCTTGGCGTCGACCGCTTCCTGCAGCGCCGGCGCCATCGCGTCGACCTCGTTCGGGCTCAGCACGATGCCCTTCACGCCCTTGGCGAGCGCCGCCTCGATGTCGGCGGTCTGCTTGGGCGAGGACACCTGACCGTCGCTCTCGATCGTGTCGAGACCTTGCTTGGCCGCCTCGGCCTTGAACGCGTTCATCATGTGGACGAAGAACGGGAACGTCAGACCGGGCACGGAAACCAGGATCGTCGGCTTGTCTTCGGCGAAGGCCGGCGCGCTCAGGGCCATCGCCAGCAGCCCCGCGGTCGCAATTCGGCGTGTGATGCGCATGGATCGTTTCTCCCTTAGCCGACGCTTGTGAACCCGCTGCCGGCCGCGCCGGGACCATGTCCGAATTCGGCGCTTCCGACAAGTGCGGGACGTCGTGAAGTTCCGGCGCTTGCGCCGGCCGGTCTCGCCCCGCAGTTGCCGGGCGGCGTCGAACGTGCATTCTATGCGTTCCGCGCGAGACGGACGATCAGCGAGAAACCTGCGCCGCGCGCTCGAACGTCAACAAGCCAGGTGCGTCATGATCGAGGAACCGCCTCCGCTCGTCTTCGCGCCGGCCGTGGCGCGGCCGCCGGCCGAGCTGGTCGAGCGGTTCCGCGGCGTCCCGACGAGCTTCGTCGTCGACGCGATGGGCGGCTCGGGCGCGCTCGACTGGCGCATCAAGCCGATCGTCGGAGGCCTGCTGCTCGGCGTCGCGCTGACCTGCGACTGCGGCCCCAACGACAATCTGGCCCTGATCGCCGCTGTGCGCCGAGGCTCAACCGGGCGACGTTCTCGTCGCCGCGACCGGCTTCTTCGCCGGCGCCGCCGTCACCGGAGACCTATTGCTCGGCGTGGCGCGCAATCGCGGAGTGGTCGGCTTTGTGACCGACGGGTTGGTGCGCGACCTTCGCGACCTCGAGCCGCTGAACCTGCCGATCCACGCGATGGGCGTGAGCCCGAATTCTCCCGGAAAGCGCGGTCCGGGCACGGTCGGCCTGCCGATCGTCTGCGGCGGCCGCGCCGTCGCCTCCGGCGACGTGATCCTCGGCGATCGCGACGGCGTCGTCGTCGTGCCGCGCGAACGGCTCGACGAGACGCTCGCCAGTCTCGAGCGAGTGAAGGCCGGCGAGGCCGCGATGCTGGAGCGGGTGCTCGGGGGCTTGCGAGAACTGCCCGTCGCCGCCGCGGCGCGTCCGCGCCCGACGGAGATCAAGGCATGATCGATTTTCCCATCGTCGACTCCCACATCCATCTGCTCGATCAGAAACGCTTCGGCTATTCCTGGGCGAGCGGAGCGCCGGCGCTCAGGCGCGACTGGACGCCCGACGACCTGGCGGCCTCGGCCAAGCCCTATCAAATCGAAGGATTCGTGTTCGTCGAGGTCGACGTCGACATGCCGCAATATCTCGACGAGGCGGATTGGGTGGACGGCCTCGCCAAGCGCGACCGCCGCGTGCTCGGCGCCGTCGCCTGCCTGCCGCTGGAGCGCGGCGCCGCGATCGAGCCGGAGATGGCGCGGATCGCCGGACTCCAATCGATCCGCGGCGTGCGCCGCCTGATCCAGAACCAGCCCGACCCCGAGTTCGTGCTGCAGCCGGGCTTCCTCGAAGCGATCCGGCTGCTGCCGAAATATAATCTGTCGTTCGACATTTGCGTCCTGCATCCGCAATTGCCGAACACGCTGAAGATGATGCGCTCATGTCCCGAGGTCGCGTTCGTCCTCGATCACATCGGCAAGCCCGGGATCAAGGCAGGCCTCGGCGAGCCCTGGCGGAGCCACATCAAAGAGATGGCCGCGCTGCCCAATGTCGTGTGCAAGCTGTCCGGGCTCACCACCGAGGCCGATCTCGAGACCTGGAGGCGCGAGCAATTGAGGCCCTACATCGATCACGTGGTCGAATGCTTCGGGCCCGACCGCATTCTGTACGGCGGGGACTGGCCGGTGTCCGAACTCGCCGGCAGCTATGTCCGGTGGCTCGAGGCGCTCGACTGGGCGACCGCCGGCTTTTCGAAAGCCGACCAGCGCAAGCTGTTTCGCGACAACGCCATCAGAGCCTACCGCCTGAACCTCTGATGGACATCGCCGCCCTGCGACGCAAAGGCTACAGCGTCGCCGCGATCCGCGCGCTGGCGCGCAAGCGGCTGCCGCGCATGCTGTTCGACATGGTCGACGGCGCCGCCGGCGACGAGATCACCATGCGGCGGAACGAGGCCGCGCTCGCCGCGATCGAACTCATGCCCAAGCTGCTCGAGGGCGCGCCGAGGCGCGACCAGTCGGTCGAGCTGTTCGGCGTGAAGCTCCCCTCGCCGGTCATCATCGGGCCGACCGGGCTCGCCGGCCTGTTGTGGCCGCACGCCGAACTGGCCGCCGCCCGCGCCGCGGCGCGGTTCGGAACCATCTATTCGACCAGCCACGCCTCGACCGCGACCATCGAGGAGATCGGCGCGGCGACGCCGGGGCCCAAATGGATGCAGGTGTTTCTCTACAAGGATCGCGGCCTCACCGCGGAATTCGCGGCGCGCGCCGCAGCGGCCGGATATCGGGCCCTGATCCTGACCGTCGACAACCAGGTGACCGCGGGCCGCGACCGCGACGCGCGCAACGGCATGAGCTTTCCCTTGAGATGGGGCCCGCGCGGCATGATCGACTTCATGAGCCGGCCCGGCTGGCTCATGCGCATGGCGAGGACGCCCTCGCCGACCTTCGTCAATTACGGCGAGCGGACCTCGATCGGGGCCTTCGGCCCCCTGATGGCCGAGCAGCTCGACCCGGCGGTCGGCTGGAGCGACGTCGATTGGCTGCGCAAGCAATGGCGCGGGCCGCTGGCGATCAAGGGCCTGCTGCATCCCGACGAGGCGCGCGAGGCGTCGAGGCGCGGCGCCGACGCGGTGATCGTCTCCAATCACGGCGGCCGGCAGCTCGACGGCGCGATTGCCTCGATCGTCGCGCTGCCGGCGATCGTCGACGCGCTGGAGGGCGCAACGCCCGTTCTGGTCGACGGCGGGTTCCGGCGCGGCGTCGACGTCGTGAAGGCGCTGGCGCTCGGCGCGCGCGCGGTGCTGATCGGCCGGCCGCATCTCTGGGGCGTGGCCTGCGCCGGCGAGGAGGGGGTCCATTGGGTGCTCGAGCTCTACCGTCGCGAGATCGACCGGGCGCTCGCGCTCGGAAGCTGGGACAGCATCGCCAAACTCGATCCGAGCATCATTTTTCGCCCGACCCGGTAAGTGGCGGTGCGATAAAGCGGTTTGGCGAACGCTGTGAACGGCGCCGATCGCCGCGCCCCACACGCGAAAAGCGGCTATTTCGCCATCATGGAAAGCACGATGTCGGTCGCGGCCACCCCGAGCAGGATTTGCGGCCAGCCGAACAACAAGGGCGCGGAGAACACGACGATCGCCCCCAAAGCGACGATGAGGAAGTAATAGGTCTCGTTGCGTTGCTGATCGGTCTCATCCATGAACGCGCGCGCGGCGACTTTCTTGACCGCGGCGGCAATGTCCTCCGGCGGATGCGTCTTGGCCGCGAACAGCGCCGCCAGAAACGAGTTGAGACGTTCGAAAAGATCGGCGGCGCACCATCGCCTGTCGGTTTGCAGGGCGGTATTGTAGGCAAGCGGCAAGAACGACCGAAGCCTTTCGTCCAATGGCCGCAGTGTCGGCCTCCGGACCCTCGCCGACGCCGGCCGCGGCGGTTTGCCACTTGGCCGCCATCGCGGCGATCGCGCCGGCAAGCGGCAGGTCGTCGCCGCGGGCGACGGCGTCGGCCATCGCTTTGGCGCGCCTCACGCTCGTTTGCCAGTCTTGGCCAAGCTCCATCTCAGGACCCCCCATTGAACCCCTATTTGCGAACGAGCTGGCGCCGAGGGAACCGGGAGCCCGCGAGCCAGCTGCGAGAGGATGCCGACGCCATGGCGCTACGGCAACTGACAGATATGTTGAGGCGGGCGCCGCGGTTTGGCCGCAATGTCAGCCCTCGAATCCGCGCCCGAGCGCCGACCCGCCGTCAATCGGCGCACGCTTCATGACGACGAAGCCGGCGCGCTGCAAATGCTCGACAAGGCGCTTGGCCACGATCTCCGACATGATCTCGTCGGCGTTGTGGACCCGCCTGCGGCCCTGAAAGCGCAGCGCGAAGGCGAGCGCGTCGGCGAGGTCGCGCGGGTCGACTGGCGTGAGCGTGTCGGCGGGATCGGTCATGCGCTTGCGACGATAGCCCAAGGGTGAGAACACAACAAGAACAAATGCGGCGGCGCACATCGACGATGTCCGGTCGGCCCAAAAAGCCCCGCGCCAGGGGGGAGACAGCCTGGGCGGGGCCAGTCGGGAAGTCTGCACCAGCGGGGAGAAACGCCAGCGCTATTGACCGTAGACGCTCTTCGTTAAGCGCGCGCTAAATTCGCTCGAATGGCCGCCCGTGGCGACGGTGGTGAACTTTGACTCGCCGCGTTGCAGGTAATCTCAATAGTAACTCTTTATGGCCTAGCCGATTTACTGATCATTGACGGCGCGCGCCGGTTTTCCCTGCCGGTCGTTCCGGAATTAACTACTTTGGTATTCATGTTTGAGAGGTTCGAACCCATGGCAAATCGCACTTCAGTGCGGTCGACCTACCAAACGAGGAGCAAAGCCGATGCGTTCGATTCAACATCTTCTCAGCGACGAAAGCGGAGCGACCGCGATCGAATACGCCCTGATCGCGAGTTTGATCGCGGTCGTCATCATTACCGCGGTGTCATTGGTCGGGACGCAGGTCAGCACGGTGTTCGGCGAAGTCGGAAATGCGCTGAAATAGCGTTCCGCCGAGGGGCAGCCGCATCAAAAAAAGGCGGGCAAAGCGCCCGCCTGTTGTTTTGCGCCTGCCGACGCGGCGGGCCTTATGGCTTGTCCGACTTGACGAGATCGAAATCGTCGGCCCGACCCGTGAACGGCGCGGCGTTGAGGTAGTCGATGGGATCGAGCCAAAGCCAGTCGCCACGCGCCCCGATGACCGTGCATTTGTCGGGATTGTCGTGGGACCGCACGGTGTCCCCCTTCTGGAACGGCCGGATTTTGACCGGGTCGTCGAGCTTGGAATCAATCGTCATTGCAGTGTCCCCGTCTGGTCGTGTCCCCGATTTCGGCGTTTGACCACGACGCCGGCCGCGATCTTACGCCGCACAGCGCTCAACAAAAAGGGGCGGCGTGAGCCGCTTGCGCGCTCGCCCGGATGGTATTGCATCAGAGTTAGCCGAGTCTTTACCTTCTTGAGTTAATCTTCGCGCCGACAGGAGGCCCGTTGGCAGGCGTTGGAATCGAAGAGCCGGCATCGGCTCTGACCCTTACGCCCGGGATGACCTTTCGTGGGCAAGCTGATTCAAGCGCTCCTGGTCCTCGTCACCGGCGTCGTCATCGTCAGGATGGGATCGCATGTCTGGCGGGGCGACGGCCTGGCGACCGCCTTTCCCTTCGCCTTCGGATCGAATGCCGAACCCTCGCAGGCGATGGATTTTCTGCCGATGCACGTCAAGGGGCTGGTGCAGAAGGCCTATGGCTTGCGTCTCAATCCGCAAGACACTGGTCTGATCGCGCTGTCCCTCGTCGTTTACGCGACCATCGTCGGCACCGTCTTTCGCCTCATGATCGGCGACACCGGATTTGGCGTTGTCCTGAACAGCCTGACGGCCCTCGGCGGCGTCTGGCTGTGCCTTCTCGTCTACAATTTCAGGACGGAGATCGAGCGAGCGGAAGACCTGCGCCCGCTCGTGGATCAAGCGATCCTGGCCTCGGCGGCGCTCCCGGTCGTCGCGACCTTGATCAAGGCGTTTCTGAAGACCGAGGTGGAGACACTGATGGCCGGCGGCGGGAGCCGCGCCGGCGACGCCGTCAAATCGCTGGTCGCCAAGGGCGAAGACGTCGCCAACGCCCTTGTCGGCCGCCAGCGGAGCGGGCCGAGCGCCAAGCGCATTCGCAGCGCGCTCAGACAAAGAAAGCGGCAAGGGTAGCGGCGTCCGCCTTCGCCGGCGCGCCTCGCCGCGAAATGTCCGCGATTGTCGTCGGTCAGTTGCGGAAGCAGTGGTAGCCGTGCGGGCCCGGATGCCATCCAGGCGGACAAGTGAACTTCGGCCGGCAATGGCCGTATGGCCCGCGGGTCCTGCCCGGACCGCAACCGTAGGCGGCCTTGGAGATCATCGAATTGCCGCCGTTCGCCGGCCCGAACGGCATCGCCTGGGCCGAGACTGCGGACAGCCCCAGTCCAAACGCCAAAGCAAGAGCAACAGTGTTTCGCATGGTGCGCCTTTGCGCGTTGTCATCTGCGGAGCGCCAAACTCCGCGACCATCGTGGCGCCATCATTGTGCGGACGGAAATTGAACCTTGGCTTAACGTCCCGGCCGCGGCGAAGCGCTGCAGGAATTCCGGTGACAAATTCCGGGCTCGATTGGCCCTATCCTCTTTGCCGCCCCGGGCGCTTTTCCCCCGCGGGCCTCGGAATTTACGTTGACGCTTCGGACGCCGCCCTCGCCTCTCGCAGGGCCGTCCGAAACGGCCGGCGTCCGAAGCCCTTCACCACAACGGAAGTCGGCGCGGATCAACACTTGTACCGAGCTATATGTCGACATCCGGTTATATGTGGACGGAAATGGGTTGTCGGGCTCGGCGCACGTTGGCAGACTGGAGCCGGTCTCCATTGCCGGGGAGCATGCGCATGTCACGCCGCGGCGAAATCGAACCGTCGTCAGCTGTGAAAACACCTGAACCCTTCGCGGAGGAGCGCGCGTCACGCCGCCGCAAAATCATCAACAAGATTATGAAGGTGATTGTAGTAGTTGGGATCGCTATCGATCTGTTCTTCGCCATCCTCTACTCCGTGCTCGACCCCCGAGCCTACGCTCTCGCTATCGGCGTGAACCTCGCGGCTGCGGCCCTGTGGGCCATGACGCCCTTATTCCACCGCTGGCCGGGCCCATTCGCCGGCGTCTGGTTTCTTGGCGTATTCATAGCGGCAATGCTGAGCTTCACGTTATTGCTTGGACACGCATCGGGGTCACATTTGTTCTTGATTCTCGTCGCGATCTTTTCGCTGATTTTCCTGGGCCCTCGTCCGATTGTACTACCGGTGCTCACGACCGTGGTCGCCTGGGGAGCGTTCGTCGTCGCCGCCAAGGTTATGCCTCGTTGGCCATCCCACATCCCGATGTTGATAGATAAGTCAGAAGCTCTTTTCTACGCCACATCAGCACTGACGATGTGTGTGCTCTTCCTGACCACCCGATATTCAATCCATCTGGTTGACACAGCCGAAGCCGCGCTGGAGCGCGAATTTCGTCGCTCAGACGCGCTCCTCCTGAACATTCTCCCCGCGCCGGTGGCTGAACGACTTAAGTCGGGCGAACGGATCGCTGATGGATACAATTGCGTTAGCGTGCTCTTCGCGGACATCGTCGGATTTACGGCGGCCGCGCGTCAGGTCGGCCCGGAGGCGACGGTCGGTATGCTGAACCGCTTCTTCTCCGTCGCGGACGAACTCGCTCAGCGGCTCGGTTGCGAGAAGATTAAGACGATCGGCGACTGCGTAATGGCGGCCGCTGGTTTGCCCGAACCCTCTTCCAGCCACGCCGAGACGCTCGCCCGCTACGCGCTTGATCTCAGGGAGACGATGGAGGGAGAAGCCTTCGCGGGCGCGCCGCTCAAATTGAGGATTGGAATTCATTCGGGCCCGGCAGTCGCGGGTGTGATCGGCCGCAGCCGCTTTGCCTACGATTTGTGGGGTGACACCGTCAACGTGGCCTCGCGAATCCAGCATGCGGCCAAGCCCGACGAAATTCAGCTTTCGAATGCGACACGTGAGCTCCTCGGTGCGAATTTTTCCTGCACTGCAGCTGGCGAAGTCGAGACACGGGGAGCGGGTCGGGTAGGCGTCTGGCGTCTGGATCGCGAACTTGAGAGGCTCGCTTAGATGCTCCTGCCGTCCGCGCGCCCGAATTGCGAGTTACGGCTTACTCAATCCCCCGATCATCCCTATCCCCTTAGCCGTCCCGGCAGCATTTCCCCAAGCGCATCGGACAAAATCGAAAACCGGCCAGCGGGGGTGAGTAAAGTTTAACCGCCTACCGTGCGAAAGAATCCAGCATCGCGGTATTGCGGAAAAACAAAAATTGTGCTAATGTCGTTCTCCAATTCAGAATACACCAGTTGCACCAGTAGTTATCGAAATGCATCGCAAGAATCTGGGTTGGGTAGGGGGCTCGCCAGATCCCCAAACCGAACGCCGCAGGTCAACGAGGCGGACACAGCGTAACCGCGCGAGCCTGGCGCGGACGAGCGGAGCGGCCCGAAATGGCGCCGCAAGTGCTTGAAACATTGGAATCCGCGCCCCACAATGGCTCCGCGCTGATGTGAGGGGGTCGCGGCGTCGGCTTCTCGAGCGGCGCCGGCGGGCCGCCCGCCCCTCCTCGCAAGCCGCAAGGGGTCAGAGCAGCCAGGCGATGGAATACGAGAACGCGCCGGGCCTCAGTCGGGCACAGGAGATGCTCGCCGATCTGATGCGCGGCCGACAACAGGTCCAGAATGAAACCGCGCCGACACGGAGCGAATCGCTTCAGCCAGAATACACTTTGCCGCGCGGCGATCGTTTGAAGCAAATGGCGATGATCGGGATCGCGATAGCGGCAGGCCTGAAAAAGTCGAGACACCGCAAATAGGGCTGCCAGCGCGTAAGGGCCGGCGACGCAAGTCGCGAAACGCGCCTTCTCGCTTACCGCATGCTTACCGAAGCCGCTCGGTTTCCCGAGGTCCCCGACGATTAAGCAATAAGTCTTTGATTTTAATGGCGCGCCCGGAGAGATTCGAACTCCCGACCCCCAGATTCGTAGTCTGGTGCTCTATCCAGCTGAGCTACGGGCGCGCGGACCGGCTCCGGTCGCGTGTTGGAGCCCGCGTCACGGAAGCGATCCGGCGCATCTAGCCGCATTTGCGCGCGCAAGCAAGCGAAAGTAACGGGCCGCCGCCGAGCCCCGGCGCGCGCGATCGCCGCCGGCGGCGCTGTCGGGGCGCGCGCTTGCAATCGCGGGCGGCGCTCGCTAATCGCTGACCGTCGTGTCGTCAGCGCCCGCCATCGCTCTCCTCAACGCCCGCCTTGTCGATCCCGTCGCAGAGACCGAGCGGCGCGGCGGGCTTTTGGCGTTGGACGGGGTCATCGCCGGCGTCGGCGCCACGGTCACCCGCGACCAGATTCCAGACCACGCGCGCATCGTCGATTGCGGCGGAGACGTCGTCTCGCCGGGCCTCGTCGACATGCGCGCCTTCATCGGCGAGCCGGGGGCCGAGCATCGCGAGACGATCGCCACGGCGAGCGCCGCCGCGGCGGCGGGCGGCGTCACCAGCCTCGTCATGCGCCCGGACACCAACCCGCCGGTCGACGATCCGGCGGTGGTCGATTTCATTTTGCGCCGCGCCCGCGACGACGCCAAGGTTCGCGTCTACCCCTCGGCGGCGCTGACCAAGGGGCTGGAGGGGCGCGAGATCGCGGAGATCGGTCTGCTGGCGGAAGCCGGCGCGATCGCCTTCTGTGACGGCGAGCATTCCATCGTCGACGCGCAGACCATGCGCCGCGCCATGACCTATGCGCGCGATTTCGACGCGCTCGCCGCGCCGGTGTGCGAGGACCGTTCGCTTCGCGGCGAAGGCGTGATGGCGGAAGGCCTGCGCGCCAGCTGGCTCGGCCTGCCGGGCGTTCCGCGCGAGGCCGAGACGATCATGCTCGAACGCGACCTGCGCCTGGTCGCGCTCACCGGCGCCCGCTATCACGCGGCGCTGATCTCGAACCGGCTTTCGCTCGACGCCATGGCGCGGGCGCGACAGGCGGGTCTCGGGGCGACCTGCGGCGTGTCCATCAATCATTTGACCCTCAACGAACTCGACGTCGGCGACTACCGCACGTTCCTCAAATTCAGCCCGCCGCTGCGCGCCGAAGACGAACGCATGGCCCTGGTCGAAGCTTTGAGGGCCGGCCTGATCGACGTCATCTGCTCGGACCACGATCCGCAGGATGTCGAGACCAAGCGCCTGCCTTTCGCCGAGGCGGCGGCCGGGGCGGTCGGCGTCGAAACGATGCTCTCGGCGAGCTTGCGCCTGGTCGCGGCAGGCCACGTCGGGTTGCCGCGCCTGCTGCGCGCGATGACCGCCCGCCCCGCCGAAATCTTGAGGCTTCCCGTGGGCAGGCTGTCGGTCGGAGCGCCGGCGGACGTCATCCGCTTCGATCCGAACGAGCCTTACGTACTCGATCCGGCGCGCTTGCATTCGCGCTGCCGCAACACGCCGTTCGACGCGGATCGGCTCGAGGGCAGGGTCAAGCTCACCCTGGTTGCCGGGCGCGTCGCCTACGAATAGTTTGGCGTGAAGCGGGGCGTCGGGGGCGAGAGCAGGGCGCGAATGTTGGGGTTTTCGTATGGGGCCGCCCTGTCGCTGGCGCTCGGCTATCTGCTCGGCTCCATTCCGTTCGGCGTGATTGTGACCAGGCTCGCGGGCGCCGGCGACTTGCGCTCGATCGGCTCGGGCAACATCGGAGCGACGAACGTCCTGCGCACCGGGCGCAAAGGGCTCGCGGCGGCGACGCTGTGCTTCGACGTCTCGAAGGCGACGCTCGCGGTCATCGGCTGCCAGTGGGCGTTTGGACATGAGACCGGGCTCGCCGCGGCGGCGGGCGCGATCCTCGGCCATCTCTATCCCGTCTGGCTGAGGTTTCGCGGCGGCAAGGGCGTCGCGACCTTCCTGGGCGGGCTGATCGGCCTTGCCTGGCAGATCGCCATCGCTTTCGCTGTCGTTTGGCTCGCTGCCGCGGCGCTGACGCGCTACTCCTCGGTCGCCGCGCTCGCCGCGACGCTCGCCTCGCCGCTCGCGGCGCTGGCGATCGGGCGGGGCGACTTGGCGTCGGTCCTGGCCATGCTCGCGGTCCTGGTCTGGTTCAAACACAGCCCGAATATCGGGCGCCTCGTCAATGGCTCGGAGCCGAAGATCGGCCAGAAGGGTTAGGCATGGCGAAAAAACCGTTAGCCGCCCGCCTCTCGGACGAACAGCGCTTCGACTGGCTGCGGCTCGTCCGATCCGAGAACGTCGGTCCGCGGACCTTTCGCACGCTCATCGACAATTGTGGGAGCGCCGGGGCGGCGCTGGAGGCGCTGCCCGAACTGGCGCGCCGCGGCGGGGTTACGCGCCCGATTCGAATCGCTTCCGCGCAAGATATCGAGCGCGAACTCGCCAGCGCGCGCAGGCTGGGCGTGCGATTCGTGGCGATCGCCGATCCCGACTATCCCGCGGTCCTGCGTCATATCGATTCCGCGCCGCCGGTCCTTGCCGTTCGCGGACGAGAGGAGGCGCTCCAACAACCGGCGGTCGCGATCGTCGGATCGCGCAACGCCTCCGCCGCCGGGCTGACTGTGGCCGATCGGCTGGCGCGCGGTCTCGGTCAGGCCGGCTATATCGTCGTTTCCGGGCTGGCGCGCGGGATCGATCAACGCGCCCATGTCGCAAGTCTGGGCACGGGGGCGGTCGGCGTGCTCGCCGGAGGGCACGCGAAGCCGTATCCAAGCGAAGCCGTGGCGCTGATCGCGCGGATGGTCGAGTTCGGCGCGGTCGTGTCGGAGATGCCGATCGAGTGGGAGCCGCGCGGCAGAGATTTCCCACGCCGAAATCGCATCGTCTCGGGGCTCGCCTTGGCCACGGTTGTCGTGGAAGCCGCGCGCGGCTCGGGATCGCTGATCACCGCGAGATACGCGCTCGAACAAAATCGTCAGGTGTTCGCCGTGCCGGGTTCGCCTCTTGACCCGCGAGCCGAGGGAACGAACGATTTGCTGAAGCAGGGCGCGATGATCTGCACAGGCGTCGATGATGTGCTGACGGCGCTCGAACCGGTCCGTTCGACCGAGCATATCGCTTCGCTCGAGGAAGACGACGAGTACGGCAGGCCGCCCCTGGGCGATCGGCCCCCGTTCGGGGTCGATCCGCGGCCAACCCATCTCATGCGACGCGGCGAAGAAGGCGACGACGCGGACGGCGCCGACAGTCTCGTCGCCGACCGGAGCGAGCAGCGCGACCGAATTGTCGCGCTGCTCGGCCCTTTTCCGATCACATTCGACGAACTCACGCGGGCGGCGGAGGCTTCGGCCCGCGACGTTCGCATCGCGCTGATGGAACTCGAATTGGCCGGCCGTGTCGAATTCATCCGCGGCGACCGCGTTGCGTTGCGCGCGTTTCCGAACGACGATTGACCCAGTCGCGACAGCAGAAAGCAATGCTTTGGCGGCTAAGGGTCTTCGGGTCCTGCCGCGCCGGTTTCGTCGCCTTCAAGTTCGGGCTTGGCCACCGCGCTCGTCCGGACGAACATCTCGCTTTCCGCTTTCGCCATGCCGAGGAAATAGGCGAGGAGATCGAGACGCGCCGCGGTCGCCATCGCTTCGAGTTGGGCGGTCATGTCCACCACGTAGCGCGCGACGTCGAGGGCCTCCCGCGTGACGGTTCGGTGCGACGTATCATCCGCTCGCTTTAGTGGTCTCGCCACGGCGCCCTTGCCCGTCCGCCCATGCTCCTGGCGCCTTCGTCTTGGAATAACATCGTCGCCGGACATAAGGTCAGACAATCCATTCATTTAATGAGATCGACAAACTCCAATCTCGCCCCGCAGCCGTCACCCGGTCGTCATTGTCGGCACGAGGGCGAATCGGGCTTGCACATTGATTCACTGTATCAAACGTCCGTTTCCTTTCAAAAAACAAGCCGTATACCCCAACAAAGTTATGAAAAAGTCATGAAAAATCGCTCTGCTCTCGTCTGAGGCCGCCGAGCCGGTCGAGTGCGCCCTGCAGGATGTAGGCCGCCGCCAGCTTATCGACGACTTGTGCGCGGCGCGCCCGCGAAACGTCGTTGGCGATGAGGGATCGCGTGACGACGGCGGTCGAGAAGCGCTCGTCCCAGAAGGAGATCGGAAGATCGGTGCGCGTCGCTAGATTTCGAGCGAAAGCGCGCGTCGACTGGGTGCGCGGGCTGTCTCGTCCATCGAGAGCGAGAGGCAGGCCGATTATGACGCCCGCGATCTCGAATTCGGAGAAAATGGCGCTCAGCGCATCGGCATCCTTCCGAAACGCGGCGCGCGGCAATGTTTTCAACGGCGAGGCGAGCCGACGCTCGATGTCCGAAATCGCAAGGCCGATCGTCTTGGTTCCGAGATCGACGCCGATCAGGCGCGCCTTATTGGGGAGGCGCCCGGCCAAGTCTTCGATCGCGATCATGCGATTCATTCGCGATCGGCTAGCATGACGCGACTCGCAAGTCGAATTCGGCGCCTCGCGGACGGCGGTCAGCGAGCGGAGGCTGCGCGCCGATTGGAGCGACAACTCGGCTCTGGCGTGCAGACCTGTCCGTCGGCGACGGTCATTTGCAAGGCAAAAATCGACGATGTATAGGGGCCGCGCCCCATTCTTGGGCCTCGAGGAGTTTTCGATGTCCGTCGATCTCAGGGCGGTTCGCCGCATCGCGCATTTGGCGCGCATTGAGGTGAGCGAAGCCGAGACGCCCCATCTCCAAGGCGAGATCAACGCCATTCTCAAGTTTGTCGAGGCGCTGGAGGCGGTCGACGTTGAAGGCGTCGACCCGATGACTTCGGTGATTCCGATGCGCCTGCCGATGCGCGAGGACGTCGTCAATGACGGTGGGATCGCTGCGAAGGTCCTCGCCAATGCGCCGCTGACCGAGGACGGTTTCTTTCTCGTACCCAAAGTGATCGAGTGACCGGCCGCGCGGCCCCGTGTTCTTTCCCAGGATCCGACTTGACCGACTTGACCTCTCTGACGCTCGCCGAGGCGCGTGATCAGCTCAAATCCCGGGCGATTTCGAGCGTCGAGATCACAAGGGCCCATCTCGAAGCCATCAACCGCGCCGAACCTCTCAACGCCTATGTCGCGACCACCGCGGACAAGGCGTTGCGGATGGCCGAGGCGAGCGACTTGCGTCTGGCTGACGGGCAGGGGGGTCCGCTCGAAGGCCTGCCGATCGGGGTCAAGGATCTCTACGCCACCGAAGGCGTGCACACGCAGGCCTGCAGCCATATTCTCGACGGCTTCAAGCCGCCGTACGAATCGACCGTCACCGCCAATCTGTGGCGCGACGGCGCGGTCATGCTCGGCAAACTCAACATGGACGAGTTCGCGATGGGCTCGTCGAACGAAACCTCCTACTATGGTCCCGTCGCCTCGCCGTGGCTGCCGCCGAATTGGAGTCGCGACCGGGCGCGCGCGGCTTTAGGCATGGACAAGCGCGGCCTATTGACGCCGGGCGGCTCCTCGGGCGGCTCGTCCGCCGCCGTGGCCGCGCGTCTCTGCCTGGCGGCGACAGCCAGCGACACTGGCGGCTCGATTCGCCAGCCCGCGGCGTTCACTGGAATTGTCGGCATCAAGCCGACCTACGGCCGTTGCTCGCGCTGGGGCATGGTGGCCTTCGCCTCGTCTCTCGACCAGGCCGGACCGCTGGCGCGCACGGTGCGCGACGCGGCGATCATGCTGCGATCGATGGCTGGCCACGACCCGAAAAACTTCGACCTGTTCGCCCGAACCCGTACCCGACTACGAGGCCTCGGTCGGCCGTTCGATCAAGGGTCTGACGATCGGGGTGCCGAAGGAATATCGCCTCGAAGGCATGAACGCCGAAATCGAAACGCTGTGGGCGCGCGGCGCCGAATGGCTGCGGACCGCAGGCGCGAACATCGTCGAGGTGACGCTGCCCAACACCCGGCATGCGCTGCCTGCTTATTATATTGTCGCTCCGGCGGAAGCGTCGAGCAATCTGGCGCGCTATGACGGCGTGCGGTACGGCCTGCGCGAGCCCGCCGACGACCTGGCCGGCCTTTATAAGAAGACCCGCGCCAGCGGATTCGGCGCCGAAGTGCGGCGGCGGCTGATGATCGGCTCCTACGTTCTTTCGGCCGGCTACTACGACGCTTACTATGTGCGCGCGCAGAAAATTCGCACGCTGATCAAGAGCGACTTTGAACGCGTCTTCGCCGACGGCGTCGACGCGATCCTGACGCCGGCGACGCCCTCGGCGGCGTTCGGCATCGGCGAGAAGGGCGCGGACAATCCGGTGGAGATGTATCTAAACGATGTATTCACGGTAACGGTCAACATGGCGGGCCTGCCAGCGCTGGTCGCTCCAGCAGGCCTTTCCGGCGATGGCCTGCCCCTCGGACTGCAGCTGATCGGCCGCCCTTTCGACGAGGAGACGCTGTTCATGCTCGCTGAGACGATCGAGCAGTCCGCCGGGCGCACGAAGCTACCCGAGGCGTGGTGGGCCTGAGACGCCCGCGCCTCGATCCGACATACTCCTTATCGACCGGGATCATCGACATGGCGACCGAGCAGGCCAACGCCAAACTCATCCGAGGCGCGACAGGCGATTGGGAAGTGATCGTCGGTCTGGAAGTGCACGCCCAGGTAACGTCGCGCGCAAAACTGTTTTCCGGCGCCTCGACGGCGTTCGGAGGCGAACCCAATTCGCAGGTGTCGCTGGTCGACGCGGCGATGCCGGGGATGCTCCCGGTCATCAACCGCGAATGCGTCGCGCAGGCGGTCCGCACCGGCCTCGGCCTCGGAGCGAAGATCAATCATCGCTCGACTTTCGACCGAAAGAACTACTTCTATCCCGATCTGCCGCAAGGATATCAGATCTCCCAGTATAAGAGCCCGATCGTGGGGGAGGGGGAAATCCAGGTCGATCTGACGCCCGATCGTTCAATCAAGGTCGGCATCGAGCGTCTGCATCTGGAGCAGGACGCCGGCAAGTCGCTGCACGACCAGTCGCCGACGATGACCTTCGTCGACCTCAACCGCTCCGGCGTGGCGTTGATGGAAATCGTCTCCAAGCCCGATATGCGATCGTCCGAAGAGGCCAAGGCCTATGTCGGCAAATTGCGCACGATCCTGCGCTACATCGGCTCTTGTGACGGCGACATGGAGAAAGGCAATCTGCGCGCCGACGTCAATGTCTCGGTGCGCCGCCCCGGGGAACCGCTCGGCACCCGTTGCGAGATCAAGAACGTCAACTCGATCCGCTTCATCGGCCAGGCGATCGAGGCCGAGGCGCGGCGCCAGATCGCCGTCGTCGAGGACGGCGGCGCGGTCGAGCAGGAAACGCGGCTGTTCGATCCCGCGCGCGGCGAGACGCGTTCGATGCGCTCCAAGGAGGAAGCGCACGATTATCGCTATTTTCCCGATCCTGACTTGCTGCCGCTCGAACTCGATCCCGAGTATGTCGATGCGCTCGCCGCCTATCTGCCGGAGCTGCCGGACGCCAAGAAGGCCCGGTTCATGGGCGATTACGGCCTCTCGGCCTATGACGCCTCGCTCCTCGTCGCCGAACGGGAGACCGCGGATTTCTTCGAGAGCGCGGTGAAGCACGGGGGCGGCGAGCGCGACGCCAAGGCGGTCGCCAATTGGCTGATGGGCGACGTGTCGGCGCACGCCAACGCGCGCGGCGTCGCGGTCGTGGAAGCCGGCCTGAGCGCCGCTTCTCTGGCGACCCTCGTCGATCTTATTGGCGAGGGCGTGATCTCGGGCAAGATCGCCAAGACCCTTCTCGAGATGCTGCTCGGGGAAGACGTCGGCGCCGACCCGCGCGCGGTCGTCGAGGCGCGCGGCCTGCGCCAAGTCACCGACGTCGGCGCCATCGACGGCGCGGTGGACGCCGTCATCGCGGCCAATCCCGACCAGGCCGAGCAGGCCAAGACCAAGCCTGGCGTACTCGGTTGGTTTGTCGGTCAGGTGATGAAGGCGACGGGCGGCAAGGCCAATCCTCAAGCGGTCAGAGACGCGCTGAAACGGCGACTCGACCTCTGACAAGAATCGATTCGCACTGCGCGAATCACCTGATTCGCAGCGGCTCTCGAGGGATCGGCGCCTCGTTCGCGGCCTCGTAGCGTCGAAAATGCGATGATGTCCGCCAAGAAAAATTCGATTGCGAATCGCACGACGCTCGTTTCGATTTGATACGCCGGCGCGGCGCGCGCTTCGGCAAGCGTGAACCTCGGCGCGACAAATTATCGAACGCTCCGAGCAATGGCGATGGTGCGGACGCGACAAGCGTCGAACCTCTGAATGGCCGACAAAATATAGTCGAATCACGAATTCGCGCACGCTCTCGCACGTTGTCTCGCGAGCGTGCGAGATGCGAGCGGAGTCGCAATGGCGCGCGATCGACATCCGCTCGCAGGCGCCATCGCCAAGGTTTACGCGGGTCTGCGAGCGCGCGCGATAATTCGATAGTGACGCCGCTCGGAGCATGTGACGCGCTTGTGCATCTCTTGCGTGCAATCAAAACGAATGTACTTTCCTTCGCGCCACCGCGAGACACGAACAATCGTGTGTGGATCTGGCAATCGAGAGGGATGCAAGACATGGCGAAAGCTGCTGCTAAGAAGACGGCGAAGAAATCCGCCGCCAAAAAACCCGCGAAGAAGGCTGCCGCGAAGAAGACGGCCCGCAAGGTCGTCGCGAAGAAGACTGCGCGCAAAGGCGCGGTGAAGAAGGCCTCCGCTAAAAAGGCCGCTGGGAAGAAGACGACCGCGAGAAAGTCTCCCGGCCAAGAGGACGGCCGCGAAGAAGACCGCCGCCAAGCGCGCCCCGGCCAAGCGGAAGAAGGCGATGGCGGCTTCTCCCGGTTCCGATACGCCATCGGTCGCCTGATCTGCTTCCATATGTAACGCATTGGCTGGTCAAGCCCGGCTTGTGGCGGCTAAGCCCGGCTTGATCGGCCTTGCTTGTTTTCCGCGCGAGCATCATGGCGTTGTAGCGACGACAGCGGGATTGCCCCGCGTCGGTGACCGGGCCATGCGGCCTTGTCAATAAGCTGCAAGCGTTGCAGGCTTGTGGTCGCAGCAAGAAGTCGGCGCCGACGTTGGGGAATCCTTCCCCGCTGTGGCGTCGGCGCTGCGCACCAGGGCAGGCGCCGCATGACCCAGTCTCAACAGCCCATTGATCTCTATTATTGGCCCACTCCGAACGGATGGAAGATTTCCATCATGCTGGAAGAGTGCGGCCTGCCGTACAAGGTTCGTGGCGTCGACATCGGCGCGGGCGAGCAGTTCGAGGCGGCCTTTCTCGCCATCTCGCCGAACAACCGCATGCCGGCGATCGTCGATCCCGACGGGCCCGACGGCGCGCCGATTTCGGTATTCGAGTCGGGCGCGATTCTGCAGTATCTGGCGGGCAAGACGGGGCGCTTCGGCGGCGCCGGCGCGCGCGAGCGTGTGGCGGTCAGCGAGTGGCTGTTCTGGCAGATGGGCGGTCTTGGGCCGATGGCGGGGCAGGCCAATCACTTCCGCGTCTACGCGGCCGAGAAGATCCCTTACGCCATCGAGCGCTACACCAACGAGGTGAACCGGCTGTTCGGGGTGATGGACCGACGCCTCGCCGACCGCGAGTATCTCGCCGGCCCCTATTCGATCGCGGACATGGCCTGCGTCGGCTGGACCAGGGGCTGGAAGCGCTATGGACAGCAGATCTCGGACTTCCCGCATCTGGCGCGCTGGCTCGACGCGGTGCTGGCGCGTCCGGCCGTTCAGCGCGGGCTGGCGCTCGACATCCCGGGCCGGCGCCAGCACGATCTCTCGACCGACGAAGAAGCGCGCAAGATTCTCTTCGGTCAGCGCGCCCGGTAGGCCATGCGCGCCAGTTCGAAGGTCGGCTCTCGGCGCTTCAGGAACAAGGTCGCCCCGCTTGCATTGGACGGGAGCGTCGTTCATATGTTTTACGCGCCTCGCGCGCGGCGGGAGATGTGGCCGAGAGGCTGAAGGCGGCGGTTTGCTAAACCGTTATAGGGTTGTAAAGCTCTATCGAGGGTTCGAATCCCTCCGTCTCCGCCATAACTAATTGAAATTGTTGATATTTTATGCCGTTCGCGGAAACCGCCGCCGGATTTGCCCGCAGTCCTGCCGGGGTGGAGACTATCGCTTTCGGCTCGGCTAGCGCGCTTTCCAATCCCGTCGAAGCGCGTCATTGCGAGCGCAGCGAAGAGCAATCCAAGGGCGACCGCCGCCGACCTTCGATCTCATGCCTTGCGTCGTCGTTTCACTGCTCGCAATTGACGGGTGATGTCGATTGAAGGCGTTCCAAGGGCGAGCGGCGGCGGGAAGGGGCCCGGCGGGATCCGAGCGCTCCGGAGCGCGGCAGGCGGGGGCCTCCATGCCGAATCGTTCCTGATCCGGCCCTCAAAATGGCGGCCGGCGAGTCTCTGTTGGGCGGGAAAGGGCCTCGTCAGCCGGGATCAACTCCGATTGGCCCAACCTCTCGACTCCGCAGGCCCCGCCGCCTGCAAGCGAAATCGCGACTCGGAGGAATATCCCCAGCGCGATCGCGCGTCGCCGCCAACGCCTCTACAGCCCGCGTTCGCGTTCTATCGCGCGCCATCCGATGTCGCGCCGGCAGAAGCCTTCCGGCCATGCGATGCGGTCGACGGCGGAATAGGCGCGGTCGCGCGCTTCGCCGACGCTGGCGCCAAGGGCGGTTATCGTCAAAACCCGTCCGCCGTCGGAAACGATTTCGCCGCCTTCGCGGCGGGTGCCCGCTTGCAGGACGACCACCCCGGGCACGCGTTCCGCATCCGCGATCCCGCCGATCCTGGAGCCGCGCAGCGGCTCGCCCGGATAGCCGCGCGCGGCCATCACCACCGCCAACGCGGCGTCCGAACTGAAGTCGGCGGCGGCGCCGCGAAGACTGCCGTCCGCGCAAGCCTCGAGCAGCGGCAGCAGGTCGCCTCTGTGGCGGGCGAGAATGACTTCGGCCTCCGGATCTCCGAAACGCACGTTGAATTCGATCAGCTTCGGGCCGTCGCCGCCGATCATCAGCCCGGCGAACAGCACGCCGCGAAACGGCGATCCGCGCTCGGCCATTCCGCGAACGGTCGGCATGACGATGTCGCGCATGACGCGTTCGCTCAGTTCCGCGGTCATGATCGGGGGCGGGGAATAGGCGCCCATGCCGCCGGTGTTCGGTCCGGTGTCGCCGTCGCCGACGCGCTTGTGATCCTGCGCGCTGGAGAACGGCACGGCGGTGGTCCCGTCGCACAAGGCGAAGAACGACGCCTCCTCGCCCTCGAGGAACTCTTCGATCACCACTCGCGCTCCCGCCGATTCCGGAGCGCCGGAGAACAACGCGTCGACCGCCGCCTCCGCCTCCGCGACCGTCATCGCGACCGTGACCCCCTTGCCGGCGGCAAGACCGTCGGCCTTGACCACGATCGGCGCGCCGCGTTGTCGAATGTACGCCTTCGCTTCCTGCGGATCGCGAAATTGCCGATAGTCGCCGGTCGGAACGCCGAACTCGCGGCAGAAATCCTTGGCGAATCCCTTCGAGCCCTCGAGCCGCGCCGCCGCGCGGGTCGGCCCGAAACACGCAACGCCCTCCTTGGCCAGATCGTCCACGATCCCGGCCACCAGCGGCGCCTCTGGCCCGACGATCACCAGATCGATCGCTTGCCCGCGGCAAACCGCGGCGACCGCCGCGTGATCCGAAAGGTCCAACGGAAACGTTCGAGCGAGCGCGGCGCATCCCGGGTTGCCTGGCGCGACGAACAAGTCGCCGATCAGCGGAGAACGCGCCACAGCGCGCGCCAAGGCGTGCTCGCGCGCTCCAGACCCGAGAATAAGGACGTTCCTCTTGCCGTCTCGCATCGCCCGCCTGCTGGCCCCGATCCGTCATTGCCCGTGTCGGCCGATCCGATCAAGAGCGCTCCGCGGTCCGTCGGGGCGAACCGGGCCTCCCGGCAATAAATCACGCCAGAGAATTCCGCCATCTCGTTTGCCGATGATGCGCTCTTGGTTCGCGATCGCTAAAGTCGACCGCGATCAGCATCGATTCTGGGCGTTCGCCATGACTTCCTTCGCCATCAACCCGCCGGGCGCCCGGTGGGTGAACCTGCCCAGCCATCGCGCCTGGCTCCTTCAGCAGGCCGACGGCCTGTTCGCGTTTTTCGAGCGCAACATCGTCAATCCGCTCGGCGGTTTCCACGATCTCGACGACGAAGGGAGGCCCGCGGCGCCAGGCTACGGCGCCGGCGCCCCGCCCGCCCGCTATCTGTTCGCAACGACCAGAATCGTGCATGCGTTCGCGATCGCGCACCTGATGGGCCGGCCGGGCGCGGACGTCATCGTCGATCACGGGATGAAGTTCCTGTGGAACGGTCATCGCGACCCTGATCATGGCGGATACTTCTGGGGGGTCGGTTACGGCGGGCCGACCGACGATTCCAAGCAGGCCTATGGCCATGCTTTCGTTCTACTCGCCGCCTCGAGCGCCAAGGTCGCGGGGCACCCGGACGCCGAGCGACTCCTGACCGACGTCTCGACGGTGATCCGCGAGCGCTTCTGGGAGAGCCGATACGGCGCCGTCGCGGAAGAATTCACCCGCGACTGGCGTTCGTATGATTCGTACCGCGGCCAGAACTCCAACATGCATCTGACCGAATCGCTGATGGCCGCCTTCGAGGCGACAAACGACTCGACCTATCTGCGCATGGCCGAGCAGATCGCCGATCTCATCGTCCGCCGCCACGCGGCCGAAAATCGAGTGGCGGCTCCCCGAGCATTTCACTGCCGATTGGCAGGTGAATCGCGACTATTCCGGCAGCCCGATGTTTCGTCCCTACGGCACGACGCCGGGCCACTGGCTCGAATGGTCGCGCCTTTTGCTCCAGCTGTGGGAGCTTGGCGGCCGCCGGCTGGATTGGCTTCCCATGGGCTCGAAGGCGCTGTTCGCCCGAGCGGCGGAGGACGGATGGGACAGGGAGTCGGGCGGATTTTATTATACGCTCGATTGGCAGGGGCTTCCGCGCATCAGGGACCGCTACTGGTGGCCGTGCTGCGAGGCGGTCGGAGCGGCCGCGTTTCTCAACGCGGTCGACGGCGACCCCGTCTACGAAGTCTGGTATCGCCGCATCTGGAGCTTCATCGCCACGCAATTCATCGATCGCCAGAACGGCGGCTGGCGGGCCCAGATCGACAGTGCTTTAAGGCCGAACTCGGATCCTTTCTTCGGCAAGGTCGACATCTATCACTCGTTGCAGGCCTGCCTGATTCCCACCCTGCCGGCGACCGGCAGCGTGACGAGAGGGCTCCTTGGGATTGCGGCGAACGGCAAATCTTGAATGCTTCACCGGGATCGACGCCGATCGGCGCCCAAACGGGCGCCGGAGGCCGGCGCGTTAACCGCGCATTTAAGCGAATGTATGAAGATTGCTTTGAAGATTCCCGTTGTCTCTGTTCCTTCTGGCGAGCCCCTGGATGCGTGCCGTGAAACTTGCGCCCAACGCCTTTCTGCTGCTGTTCGCGCTCGCCCTCGGCGCCGTTCATTCGCAGAGAGCCCGCGCCCAGGAGCCGCACACGTTCATCATCGCCGCGGCGGGCGGCTATGGCGTCGAGGACTGCCTCGGCGATGGCGGCGAGTGCGGCAAAATCGTCGCCGACGCCTGGTGTGAGTCCCACGGCGGCGGGGCCGCGCTCAAGTTTGGTCGGGAAGGAGATGCCGACGGCGCAATTTCGCAAGCGCCAGCGTCCCCGTCCAAGCCATACTTCATTACATGCGGGGACTGAAAACCGGACCGGGACCGATCGGGTTTTTCGCTCGCGGGGCGAGCGCGGGCGGCGCGGACGGCGTCAATACGGCGCCGACCAGGCCCTTGTCGCCGCGGATGAGCTCCGCTCCGGTCATCGCCTTCCTGCCCGGTCGCTGGGCCTCGAGGATCCGTATCGCGCCCTCGCCGCAGGCGACGGTCATCTCCGGGTCGAGGACGGTTCCCGGAGCGCCGGACGCGCTCGACCGCCTCGGCTCGCAGCACTCTGACGCGTTCCTGCCGGTCGCCGGCGGAAAGGTTGGAGAACGCGCCTGGCGTCGGCGACAGCCCATGGACGTGGTTGCGAACCTGTTCGGCGGTTCGCCGCCAATCGATCTCCGCTTCGTCCTTGCAAATCTTGCCCGCGTAGCAAACTCCCTCGCTCGACTGCTCGCGAAACTCCAGCCGGCCGGCTTCCATCGCGCGCAACCCCCTTGCCGTCAGCTTGGCCGCGATTTCGGCGAGACGACGGGAGAGATCTCCCGCGGTGTCCTGCGGGCGAATCCGGGTCGTCTCGCGCAGCGCCACCGGTCCCGTGTCGAGTCCCGAAGCGATGCGCATGAAATCGACGCCGGTCACCGTATCGCCGGCCATGATCGCGCGCTGGATCGGCGCCGCGCCGCGCCAGCGCGGCAGCAAGGAGGCGTGCAGGTTCACACAGCCCAGGGTCGGCGCCTCCAACACCGGGGCCGGCAGCAGCAGCCCATAGGCGACCACGACGGCGACGTCGGCCGCGTGGCCGCGGAAGACTCGCAACGTGTCGGCGTCGCTCAGCGTCGTCGGCGTGAAGACCGGGATCCCCAATTGATCCGCCGCCTCATGAACCGGCGTTCGCCGCATCTCCAGGCCGCGGCGGCCGCCCGGCCTCGGAGCGCGCGAATAGACCGCGGCGACGACGTGTCCTTCGTTGACGATTTCCTTCATCGTCGGAACGGCGAATTCCGGCGCGCCCATGAAGACAATTCGCATCAATCGCCGATATCATCCTCGAAACAGGCCGTCAAAGCGGTGACAATCTCCGCCCAATCCGAAAAAAGCGCACCGGAGCCATTGATCCGGCGGGCGCGGAGGTTCGAGCGCCGGCCGGTCCTTTCGATCACCGCGGAGTCAACGAGAATGGCGCGTCCCCTCATCGAAACATTCGCAGTCCGCGTCTACTATGAGGACACCGACTTTTCCGGTCGCGTCTATCATGCGTCCTACGTGCGATTCCTCGAGCGTGGCCGAACGGAATGGCTGCGCCGGCTCGGACTTTCGCACCAGGAAATCGCGGGAAGCTCGGGCGTCATATTCGCGGTGCGCAGAATGCAAATCGAATATCTCGCCCCCGCGCTGATGGATGATCTGCTCGCAGTGGAAACCCAGATGTCGGCGTTGCGCGGCGCCTCGATTGAATTCCGGCAACGCATCCTGCGCGGCCAAACAGACCTCGTCGCCGCGACAGTGCTCGTGGCGGCGATTCGCGAAGGTCGCCCCGCGCGAACTCCCTGGTCCCATGCTGCGGCTGTTCGAGGCGGCCTCCTGACCTTCGCCAGGGCTTGAGAGCTCCGCCCTCGAGCCGGCGCTCAGGCCGCCGGCTGGGGCGCGACGGAAGCGCAATGGTCGGGCACGATCATCGCTTGCGGGGTGGGCAGGCGGTGATATTCGGGATGGTGAACGCGCGCCGGCAGGATCGGTTTTTCGTAAGGCACCTCCTGGTAGGGCACACGGGTCAGAAGATGGGCGATGCAATTGAGACGGGCGCGCTTCTTGTCGACCGCCTCGACCACCCACCATGGAGCCTCGGGGATGTGCGTGCGCTCCAGCATCGTCTCTTTGGCCTTGGTGTAAAGCTCCCAGCGCTTGCGCGACTCGAGGTCCATCGGGCTCAGCTTCCACTGTTTGAGGGGATCATTGATGCGCATCAGAAAGCGCAGGTTCTGTTCATCGTCAGTGATCGAGAACCAGTATTTGACCAGGATGATTCCCGAGCGCACCAGCAGGCGCTCGAATTCCGGAACCGATTGGAAGAAGTCCTCGTATTCCTCGTCGGAGCAGAAGCCCATCACGCGTTCGACGCCGGCGCGATTATACCAGCTCCGGTCGAACAGCACGATCTCTCCGCCGGCGGGCAGATGGAGGGCATAGCGCTGGAAATACCATTGGCTGCGCTCGCGCTCCGTGGGCGCCGGCAGCGCCACGGCGCGGCAGACCCGGGGATTGAGACGCTGGGTGACGCGTTTGATGACGCCGCCCTTGCCCGCCGCATCCCGCCCCTCGAAGATGACGACCAGTTTCAGCTTCTGGGCGACGACCCAATCCTGAAGCTTGATCAGTTCGCGCTGCAGGCGCAGCAGTTCCTGGAAATAGAAGCGGCGCGGAATCGCCCCTTCTTGCGGGGCTTCGTGGTCTTCACCCAGCAGGTCGGCGAGACGGTCATCCTCGAGCTCAAGCTCCAGGTCCTCGTCGAGATTGTCCTGCAAAGCGGCGCTGATGCGCTGCTTCGTTACGCCTTCGAGGCTGGCCTTTTCTTCGGTCATGACAATGAAATTCCCCTGCCTGGACGGCATGATTTGCGGAACGATGCGCGGCAATGTCAATGACGCGCGTGAACATATTGCGGCCCGCCGATCGGCGTCGCGCGCAGACGGCCCCGCGGATGCCTTTCCCCGCGACCGTCTCTATGCTCGGGCGGTCCGCCGTGACGCTCGCGCGGCCGCATCTTGCCATTGTCGGGCGTTCCACACTCGCGGCCGCCGGCGCTAAGGCTTGCCACAGCGCGGCGTGAAGAGAAACGAATCTTATAACGTAGGCTGGTCGCACCACGGGTTCGGCGTCGCCAAGCAGACGAGGGATGGCATGAGAATTCTATTTTCGTCCTGGCAGGCATGGGCCGTCTTGTCCGCGGCCTTCGCCGCGCTGACGGCGATCTTCGCCAAGGTCGGGGTCGAGAACGTCGGTTCGGATTTTGCGACCTTCATCCGCACGATCGTGATCCTGTGCGCGGCGGGCGCGATCCTGGCCGCCAGCGGCCAATGGCGGCCGCTCGCCTCGGTCAGCGGCCGCACCTATGTTTTTCTCGTTCTGTCGGGACTGGCGACCGGCGGCTCGTGGATTTGCTACTTCCGCGCGCTCAAGCTCGGCGACGCGGCCCGCGTGGCGCCGATCGACAAGCTCAGCGTCGTGCTGGTCGCGGTCTTCAGCGTCGTGTTCCTCGGGGAAAAGCTGGCGTTGCAGAACTGGCTCGGCGTGGCCTTGATCGCGCTCGGCGCCGTCCTCGTCGCGGTCAGAGTTTGAGGACGCGCCGGCGATGGTTCCGCCGTCTCGCCAGTCCCCGAACGCATGGGGCTTCGAACCCATCGGTCGCCGCATCGGCGCCGCAAGCGCGTTGTTCCTTCTGGCGCTCGTGGCGTCGGGCGCAATCTCGTGGTCCTCGGCCGCCGACCGACGAAGGCGCCAAGCGTTCGAGGCCCATCATCGCCCGCCGCGAGTCGACCTGCGCCCTTGACCAGGGTCCTCGAATGGGGGTTATGAGCCGTTCATGCCGGGTTCAGTGGAACGGCGGCATGACATCGGCGAGGCCCGGCGCTGTGCGGGTCTCTGAGGCTTCCGTCCCTCGAGTCAAGCTCGGGCGCCAGGAACATATTGAGGGGAACCGCCATGAAGAATAGGTCTTTCAGCGCCGTGTTTTCGGCGTTTCTGGTCGCCGCCGCGATGGGCTTGGCGATGACCGGCGCCGCGCGCGCCGAAAGCGTCATGAAGGAGTGCGGCAACGAGTGGAAGGCGGCCAAGGCGAACAACACCACCAATGGTCAGACGTGGCAGGAGTTCCTGAAGTCCTGCCGCGAGCGGAGGGCCGCCGCCCCGGCGGCTGCGCCCGCCGCCGCTCCCGCGCCTGCGCCAGCCGCCGCTCCGGCGCCCGCGCCCGCCGCCGCCCCCGCGGCCGCGCCCGCCGCGGCTCCGATGCGCAGGGCCGCGCGCCCGACCGCCGCCGGCGAATTCTCAAGCGAGGCGGAAGCCAAGGCCCGCTGCCCCTCGGACACGGTGGTGTGGGTCAACACCAAGTCGCACATCTATCATTATGCGGGAACGCGCAGCTACGGCACGACCAAGCGCGGCGCCTATATGTGCGAGGCCGACGCCACCGCCGCTGGCGACCGCGCCTCCAAGAGCAAGATCGGCAAGCCCAAGCCGCAGCAGCAATAGGTTCGCGGCTTTAGAGCCAGCGACGCCGCGCCGCTCGACCAATGCGGCGCGGCGTTCGCGTTTTCCTCGTTCTCGTCTCGCGCCTGGCTCGGCGATCGGTCTCCAGCGCGGCGACCAAAGCTTCGCCCGCGACACCAAGGACGCGGCGCGTCCAAATTGCGGGCCGACGCAGAGCACGCCTCAATTCGATCGCGAGGCCCCGACGCTGCTGGCGTGGGCCACGGCTTTCTGAAAAACCGACATTTTCTTGCCAGGCGGGCGAATTCGTGGTTTCCTCTTCGACAGCCGCCGCGATGGCCCGAACGCCGCTTGGCGCCAGCGCCGAGCGTCGCGCTTCGGAAGTGGCTGCGAGAGGTCCGTTCGGGCTTGCCGGCGGCGTGGGAGCTTTTCGATATAACTCCCGGGCCGATCTTGTCCTTTGAGACGCCGCGCCATGCGCGGTTCCTCGGAAGGAGCGCGTGAATATCCGCTCAAAGGCCGGGCGGCCTCGAACGTTGACGCCGTTGCGGAATATGGCGCCTAACGCCTTGAAAAACCTCAGGCGTTGTCAAAAGCGCGGGCGTGACGGAATCGGGCGGCGCCGACCCGAGCGCGGACCCGCCCATTCGCCGCGAACCCGTCAAAACGCGACAAGGTCGATTTCAGCCTGTTGCTTTACCTCCCTGACCGTGGCCAATTCGACCGGCGAGCGCGTCCGCGCCCATCTGTGCGTCCACGATCAGGGGTCAACCGCCGTAAGCACGGAAGCCGGACTATCCGAAGGCTGGCTCGTTATCGTGCTCAGGAGGCCGGCGCCGCCGAGCAAATAGACGAGCGACCAAACCACCACAATTGCGATCAGCGCGATGGTCGTGGGCCGAAGGTCCCGATCATCGGCCAGATAGCCAGGTTCGGGGCCGGCGTGCTTTTCGCTTTTGGTCATGAAGGCGTCTCCCTTTGGACTAGCGGCGCCGCCCGCGGCGGGTTCGACGCCCGTCGCGGCGGTATCCTCCGTTCCAAGCGGATCGCGATATAAGCGCAGCGACCAGCGCTTCGCTGTGACGTACGTCACACTGAGACGAGCGCCGGGGCCTGGGCCAGTCCTTGGGCGCTGCGCCCGCCATTGGTCGGCAGGGCCCTTTCGATCGGGCTTGAAGTCGGGACTGCAAGGTCTCGCGAGACGCCTCGGCGCGTCGGCCGAAGCGATTTCGGTTGTCCGACGGCGGCGCGTTCAGCTCCCTCCGGCCGAAGTCCGATCAGCCCGCCGAGGTCTAGTCACCCCGTCGAAAGCCTTGCCCAGTCCGACGAGCGGCACGATCGCGACGCACGCGATCGATCGACGGACAGATGTGGGGATCGGAGAGCGGCAGATCGCGCGTCGGCGCGGGCAGTATCCATCAACCAGAACGCGTGCGCGCCCGCTTGCGCCCAAGAAGGATTTCGGAACAGCGGCCGCACCGGCCTTCCGACAAAAATCCAGCTTCTTCAAAGGACTTTAGGCAGGGATTTGTTGTTGGGCCAACGAATTGCCGCCTAATACTGCGCGGCGGCCAAAGACTTCGATCCGCTGCCGGGCGCCGCCGACTCCGGCGGCGAGGGCGCGCGAGTAATAGCCGCGCGCCGCGACTTCGTCGCCCTTCAGGCCGACGACGCCGAGACGGGTCAGGGTCCCCGGATCGTAGGTGTCGCCGAGCGCCATCAGCGCCCTCGGGTCGCCGCCCTCGGCGGCGCGCGCGAGGAAGCCGCGGGCGGCGGCGATATCGCCGTTGGCGAAGGCTACGAGGCCTTCCGCGCATAGCCTGCGCGCATCGTCGATCGGGATTGAAAGCGTCGCGATCGGCGAGTTCGTCGACGCAGGCTGGTCGCGGAGCGCCATGGCCAGTTTATTGATCGCGTCCTTGGCGAGCGGCTGCGCCGTGATAGCGGCGGCCTTGGCCGGACGCGCGATCGGCGTCCGCGAGACGAACACCGGCTGCTCGACGACGGCCTTCATCGCGGTCGCCGATGGCTCGATGCGGGGCCAGAAGGCGAACACCAGCGCCCCCGCGAACGCGGCCGCGATCAGGCCCGCGAAAACTTTCCACTGAATTGGCAGCGCGCGTCCTCCCCTATTGCACCGGGCCCCGCCAGCGCGTCAGGCTTTCATAGAGCCGGTCCGAATCATTCGCGGTCGGGCCCCCGGTTGAATCTGCAACGGTCTTCGCCGAGGCGCGGAACGCCTCAAGCGACGAGTTCGGGGGAGATCTTCTTCGCATCGAGCCAACTCTGGGCCGCGGCGAGTCTCGCCCAAGGCGTCTTCGGCCACGACGCCTCGGCCGCAAGATTGACATCGCGCCAATGGGCGTCGTGATTGTCGCTGAGGAAGGCGTCGTAGTTGTCGAGGAAAGCGCGGGCCACGCGGCCGAGCATGTCCGCGCGCTGCGAGCCCGGCGGCGCGTCGAGCGCGATGAGAGCCATCGGCTCGCCAACGGTGTCGACCGCACTATGGGCGGCGACGAGGTTCGGACGGTCGGCGGCAGTCACTTGCGCGGGAGCGTAGACCGAATCCAGGGTCGTCGACCAGGGAATGGCGACGACATGAAATCGGCCGCCGTCGCCGAAATCGCCAAGCGCCTGCAGGTCCTTCGCGCCAAGCACGACGACGGCTTCGCGCTTGCCCGCGGCCAGCGCGTCGAGCCCTTCGGGCGCTGGCTCGTACATGGGAATGACCGGGATCCCCAAGCGGGAAAACAACATCTTGGCGCTGATCGCCGTCGCGCTGTCCGGATCGCCGAAGCTCACGGTTCGACCCTGAAGATCGCCGATCGACTTGACCTCGCGCGGCGCGATGACTTCGACCGTCTCGGGAGCGAGTTCGAGCGACCAGAGGCGCCCGTTTCACCCACTCAGGGTCGCCCGCGGCGCCGTTGACCACGCTGTCCAACGTTACGACGGCGAAATCCGCCATGCCGGCCTTGGCGACCTTGGCCAATCCGGTCGGCGACGTCGATCCGACAATCGCGCGCCCGGCCTCGCCGTCGTCGCTCAGCACGGAGGCGAAGTCCTTGGCCATGCGGCTGGCGCAGATGTCGCCAGGGTCGGCGAGGATCGAGAATGGCCGGGAGGCTTGTGGTTGCGCCGTCGGTTTCGTCTCGATGGCGGCTTTGGCCGGCGCGGAGCGTACGTTTTCCCGCGCAGCTCTGGCGCCATTGCCCCGCCAAGGGCCGTGCCACAAGATGCGTTTTCCGTTCTTGAACACTGGATGGTCGTAAGGCACCATGCCTGGAGGCGCGCCCGCGTGCGCCGCAGGCGCGAGCCCCCCCTGCGCGGCAAGGAACGCCCCGCCCATGACCGCGCACGCCAAACGCCAGCGGCGGCCTCGCGGGCCTCTCCGCCATACGTTCCAAAACTCGCGGCAATCGATTTCCGGGCGGAGGCCCCTACGTTTCTCGCTCGACATCGCGGCGAACCTGCCGCCGAAATGCGACCTCATCAAGGCAAGCGGGTTTGTGGCAAGACTGTGGCGCCCAGGGCGCATTCCGCGTCATGACCGCGTTGCGCGCGCGTTCCCGCCTTCACCCCGCCCCGACCGCGGCCTCGAGCGCGGCGTCGAGCTCCGTCCCGTCGACCGGCGCGAGCGTCGCCCCGTCGAGATAAACGAGCGCGGCGCTCACGGGCTTCTCGGGGTAGAGCGGCCTCAGAGCGGCGCGATAGAGCGCGAGCTGCGCGACGTGGGCGGGCGAGGGCCTGACCGGCGCCGCGCCCAATTTGAAATCGACGATCGACAGGCCGGCCTCGGTCACGAGAAGCCGGTCGAGGCGGCCGCTGTAGGGAATGTCAGCGCGTCCGGGCCGCCGCAACACGCCCGCCAGCGCCACCTCGCCGCGCGAGCCGGGGCCGAACAGCGGGGCGAGATTCGGCGCTTCAATCACGCCGACGATCTGGGCCGCGAGGGCGACGCGCCTCGGCGCGGCGAGCGCGCCGCCGTAGGCGTCGAGATAGTCCCTTGCGGCGGCGGCGCGACGGTCCGGGGCGAGATCAGGCAGGATCTGCAGCAGGCCGTGCGCGAGCCGCCCCTGTTCGACGCGCTCACGCCCGCCCTCTTGCTCGGCGCCGAGGCGTGAGGGGCTGACCGGCAGGGCGACCGACTCGGGCGGCGCCTTGGCGCGAAGCCATGCGGGCAGCGCGTCAGGCGGGCGCACCCTCGGGCGTTCGCCGCCGTCCTCGGCGCGCATGCCTTCGCCGAACCGCAGGATCGTCTCGCCCGCATTCCAAGGCGCGGCGGCCTCGGTCATCGACGGCGCGAGGCCGGAATGAACCAGGTCGTACCAGCAATCGGGCTTACGCCTTTGAACCGTCTCATAGCCGGCCACGATCAGGCGCTGGGCCGCGCGGGTCATCGCGACATAGAGCAGGCGACGGTGTTCGCGCGCCTCCGCCTCGCGCCGCTCTGTCCGCGCCACCTTCAGGGCTTCGGGGTCCTCGATCGCCTTGCCGCTCCAGGCGAAAAGCGGCTGGCGATCCGAGCGCGCGGGCGCGAGGAGCAAGCAGCTTGGGATCATGCCGGCCGCCGGACGTGGCGCAGGTGTCGGGCAGGAACACGATCGGCGCTTCGAGCCCCTTGCTCGCATGAACGGTCAGCACGCGCACGCCTTCGGACCCGCCCTCCATGTCGCGCTTGATGGCGGCGTCGGTCGCCTCGACCTCGGCGAGGAAAATGTGCAGAGAGGGCGCATCGCGCTGCTCGTGAGCAAGCGCCAGCGCGAGGAACTCGTCGATAGGATCGGCCGCGTCGTGCCCGAGCCGTCCGATGAGCGCCCTGCGGCCGCCGTCCTCCCCGAGAAGCCGGGCGTAGAACGCGTAAGGCGACAGCGCATGGACCCGCGCGCGCCAGGTCGCGAGCCTTCGCGCCGCTTCGCAGGCGCGATCGTCCTGAGCGGCCTCGAGCGCCGTGACGAGCGAACCTCCCCGTCTGGCCGCGAGCCTGAACAGATCATCCTCGTCGAGGCCGATCAGCGGCGATTTGAGCGCGCAGGCGAGAGTGAGATCGTCGTCCGGCGACAGCGCCGCGCGGCCGGCGGCGATCAGGTCCATCACCGCGATATGCTCGCGCAGTTTCAGCCGGTCGGCGCCCGCGGCCTTCACCCGCTTGGCTTTCAGCGCGCGGATCATCGCCTCGAAGAAGGCGTTGCGCCTGCGCACCAGGATCATGATGTCGCTCTCGCGAATGCGTCGCGGCAGGCCGTCCTTCTCATCGACGATACGCTCGCGCGATTCTGGCGCGAGCCAGTCGCTGATCACGCTGGCGATGCGGCGCGCCAGCGTCACCGCTGGATCGTCGCGCGACGGCTCGTCGAGCGGCATTCGCCAGTCATCGCGCTCGGGCGCGGGGCTTGGAGCGATCGGAGGCCACAGCTCGACGACGCCCTGCATATCGCCGCGAATCGCCTCGTGAACAGGCTGCGGCTGACCGGCGGCCGTGAGCCCGCGCCGCGCCGGTTCGGATTGGAACGTCTTGTCGACGGCTTGGAGCACCGTCGGTGACGAACGGAACGAGAAATTCAGAGGCACTCCGACGAACTGCCGTCCCGCCTCCCTATGGCGCTTCTCGAACGCGCGCCTCATCTCGTCAAATTTCTCGGGCGCGGCGCCCTGGAAGGAAAAAATCGACTGCTTCTCGTCGCCGACCGCGAAAACCGTGCGATTCACCGTGCGCGCCCCGGCGCCGACGAAGAACTCCGCGCTCAGCGCGGTGAGAATGCGCCATTGCGCGGCCGACGTGTCCTGAGCCTCGTCGACGAGCAGATGGTCCAGCCCGTAGTCAAGCTTATGCAGCACCCAGGCCGCGCTGGAGCGCGTCACCAGCGCCAAGGCGCGCGCGATCTGGTCGGCAAAATCGAGCTGGCCGCGCTCGGCCTTCAGCCGGGCGAAGGCTGTCAGGATCGTCTTGGCGACCGCGAACAGCGCCTGGCTGCGCTCGAGCGTCCGCGCCGCGCGTCGCCTGTCGCGCAGCGCGATCAGGCGATCCTGTTCTTCGAGCAGATCGGCCGCAAGGGAGGGCGTCCGTTTGGCGAGCGCCTTGGTTACGAGATTGCGCTCTTCGCCGCCGCGCGGAGCGCCGAGGCCGGCTTCGACGAAAAAAGCCCGCAAAAGCGCGGCGGCCCGCGCCGTCACGGTTTCAGCCTGGTCCGCCTCGCCTAGCGTCATCGCCAGATTCTGGTCGCTCTTCGAGCCGCCTTGGAGCGCCCTGACCCAGGCTTGCCGTCGCGTGCGCCTCGCTTCCCCGCCGATCATCTCGCCCTCGACGCTCGCCGGGGTGACGTCCGCGCTGAGTTCGAGCCGGGTTCGCAACGCCGCCGCATAGTCGCGCGCGTCGGCGAAGGCGTCGAAAATCTCGGCGTGGCCGAGCGCCTCCCGCAGCAGACGGTCGAAGCCGAAGGCGCCGGCCTCGCGCGCCACAAGCTCCAGCGCCGCCGCGCTCGCGCCTGAAGTCTCCAGCTCGGCGAACGCCCGATTGCGCGCCTCTTCCATCAGCAGCGCCGCCTCGCGCTCGTCGATGACTTTGAAATGCGCGGCGACGTTGGCCTCGAAGGGGAAGAGCTGCAGCAATCGCTCGCAGAACGCGTGCAGGGTCTGGATTTTGAGGCCGCCCGGCGTCTCGATCGTGCGGGCGAACAGGCGTCGTGCGAATTCGAGATCGCGTGGCCCCGGGACCGGCGCTCCGGAGGCGACGATGGCCTCAGCGAGCTTTTCGTCGCTGAGGCTCGTCCAATCGGCAAGCTGCTGGAAGATGCGGGCCGCCATGTTGGCGGCGGCGGCCTTGGTGAAGGTCAGTCCGAGGATTTGCGCCGGCGGCGTGCCAGCGAGCAGCAGACGCAGCACGCGCTGCGTCAGCACATGCGTCTTGCCGCTGCCCGCATTGGCGGACACCCACGCCGAGGCGGAAGGGTCCGAGGCGCGCGCCTGCATCGCGCGCAGCGTCAATGGAATGACCAGGGGCCGGTTCACGCCTCCTCCCCAGCGTCGGTTTCGCCGCCGGTCGCCGACCATTCCTTGACGCGCGCCAGATGATCGTACTCGGCGAAGCGGCTCGCGAATTTGGGGAAGGGCCGCGACAGATAGGGAGTCCCTGGATCGGCGAACTGGTCGAGCAGCGTCTTCATCTCGGCGAAATGCGTCTCTGCGAGACTTTGGATGTCGACGTTCTTCCCCGCCGCCTCTTTCACCTCTCCGCCATCCGGGCCGCCGAGCTTGAGATAGAGCGCACCCGTCGGCTCGAGCGCCGCGAGGCCTGCGAATCCGCCGCGCCTCAGCATCGCCGCTTCCAGCGTCAGTTGCGGCGCAAATCCGACCTTGACTTCCTTGGGGCCCGGCGCCGCGCCGCTCTTGTAGTCGATCAGCGTCGCGCCGCCCGATCGCAGGATGTCGATCCGGTCGGCCCGCGCCCTCAATCTGAAGGGCCTGCCGTCGGCGAGCGGAAATGAGATCTCTCCCGGGCGTTCGACAAAGATGCGTTCGATCCCGGCGCGGGACTCATTCTCGAAATCGAGAATAAAGTCGAGGGTCTTTTCGATGTTCGGCCAGGTCAGGCCTTCGAACGCCGGGTCCTGGAGCAGCGCGGCGAAGCGCGTGCGCGCGAGGCCGGACAGAACTTCGCGCGCCTCGGGCGGCAGGGCGCCGGAGGGATAGCGCTCGGAAAATTCCTGCAGCGCGCCGTGCCACGCCTCGCCCGCCTCGCGAGGCCCAATTTCGCGCGCGATCGGGTCCAACGCCTTGAGCTTGAGGATGTGCTCGGCGTAAATGGCGTAGGGGTCTCGCCGAAGGGTCTCGACGCGGGTGACGCTGAGCGAACGGGGACGAAGCTCCGCGGGCGGACGCGGCTCCGGTCTTTTGACGGGCGCGACCTCGGCGGGCTGATCGAGCGCGCGAGCGAACGCAAGATAGGTCTCGCCGCGTCGCTCGGCCGCTTTGACCGCCTCGGCGCCCGCGCCCGCCGCCGCGACAATGCGTTGGAGAAAGCGCGAGGCGACGGTCGGCTCCGTCCCGCGCTTCCTGGAGCGGCTGAGAAACGCCTCGCGGGCGCCGAGCGCGGCGACGAAATCATGCGCGGTCTGACCGATGCGCCGCTCCGGCGCCGAAAGGCCCAGCTGGGCGCGCATCGGCCGGTTGAGAAAGGCGTCGGTCTCGACCGCGGGCGGCCAGACTTTTTCGTCGAGACCCGCGAGCAGCACGCGATCGAAGGAGAGAAGACGCGCCTCGAGCAGGCCGAGAATCTTCAAGCGCGGATGGCCGCCTGTGACGAGCGGCGCGCGAAGGGCGGCGAGCGCGTCGTCGAACAGCGCGGCGTATTCGCCCAAGGCGCACGGAAAGCCGTCGCCCGCCGCCTCGATCCATTCTTCCATGAGTTCGTTCAGCCGATCGAGACCATGCGGCATGGAGGGGTCGTCGGGCGCGGCGAGCACGGCCTCGATCGCGGCGCGATGCGCCTCGAGACAGCCGCGCAACGAGGCGGCGGAGCGAATTGCGCGCAACCGCGCGAGCGCTGTCCCAACGTCGCGGGCGAGCCGCTCGCCGTCGCCGCGCTCCCTCTCGCCGATCGCCCGGATCGCCGGATGCGCGTGGCCGTCGGCCGCCGCCGATCGCGCCGCCGCGAACGCCTGGTCGAGATCATCGAGCGCGCCGGGCGGCGCCGCACGGAAAACGCCCAATTCCAGGGCCCGCGCCGCGCTGTCCAAGTCGGCGCGCGCGCGGCCGAAACGCGCCGCGGGATGGGCGAGCAGCGCCACAAACGCGAGCGGCGTGAATTCGATCGCCGCCTGCAAGACAAGCCGTGCGAGCGCCCCAGCCTCGCTCTGGCCGAGCGTGCGCCCGGCCGAATCCTCGACCTCGACGCCCCAGCGCGCGAGCTCCGCCGACACGCGGCGCGCGATCGACGGTTCCGGCGTAATCAGGGCGGCGGTTTTTCCAGGCGTCGTGAGCGCTTCGCGCATGGCGATGGCGAGCGCGAGCGCCTCCTCATTCTCGTTGTCGGCGACGATGATCGCGACCCCCTCGAGCGCCGCGGCGACGGCGGGAGCCGACAGCGCCTTGTCCCGTTCGCGCCAGCGATCGGTCGAGCCGGCGGGGCGAAGCGCTTCGCTCAGGAACTCCGCGCGCGCGACCAGGGGCGGGGGCGGCGCGCCGAGCGCTGTGACATCCCGCCGCTCGACGCCGATCGCGGCGATCAGCCGATGCAGCATGGCTTGCGGATGGCCCGAGAGACCCTGCGCGGCCTCGTCGCTCGCGCCAATCATCGCCCAGGCCCGATCATCGAGGCTCAGGTCGAGGCCGGGAAGAACGACGGCGCCCTGGGGGCTGCGGGCGATCGCCGCGATCAGCCTGGCGGTCGCGCGGTTGGCGCCGGTCGAGCCGGCGATGATGGTCGGGCCGCGCGGCGCCCGGGCTTCAAGCGCCTGGATCTCGGCTTCGACCAGCAGCGAAATCCGCTTGGCGCGATCGATGAGCCCACGCTCATCGAGCCATCGCGGCCATTGGGCGATGGCGATTTTGAGAAAGTCGAGGGTGATGCGCCAATAGGAATCGTAGGGCTCCGGAGCGAGCGCTTCGAGTCCGTCCCAGGACGCGCCCTCGATGATCATGTCGTCGATCAATGAGCCGAGATCGGCCGCAAGCCCATAGGCCTGCGCCGGAGTCGTGGCGACGAGCGCCGGCTCATGATCGTCGAACACCAGCTTGCCCTCATCGTCGGCCATGCGGATCGCTCCGCGCAACGCCTGGCCCCAGGCGCGCGCGAGAAGCGCCAGGGTGTGACGGCGCGTCAGTTCGCCGACCGCGGGCGGCGGCCCGGCGCGCGGGGCGTCGTCCCGCGCCGGCTCGAAAAATGCCGTCGCGTCGTCGGGCTCGAACGCGCCGAGCGGCGCGATGCGCGGCAGCAGCACGCTCTGTCCGCCGCTCGCCGCCAACAGCGCCCCGGCAAGCGCCGAAGCCGCCCGTTGCGTCGGCACGTAGATCGTCGCGCTCGCCAGCGCCAGCGGGCCTCCCGCGCCGGGAAAGCCGTCGATCAGCACGCCGTCCAACAGCGCGCGGCTCAGCGTCGGCAGAAACGGCGCGCCGGAGGGAATCGTGAAGACGCGCGGATCGCGGGACGACATGCGCGCTTGTCACGCACGGCGCGCATGAAGGCAAGCGACCTTTCTCCCGCACCGCGCGATAAGGAGTTCACCCGTTCAGCGCCGCCGCGAGCCGCCGCCAGTGCGCCTCTACGCCGGGGATTCCGAACCGCAGTCGTTCGGGCGCGCCGGCGAAGGGGCGAACCAGAATTCCCGCCGCAAGCAGCCGCCTGAAAACCTCGCCGGCGTCTTCGCGCGCGGCCAGGCGGAACAGGCGGGTCCCGCCGAGGATGCGCCAGCCGTTCCCCTCGAGCAGCGCGTCGAGCCGCGCCGCCTCCTCGCCGAGGCGAACGCGCATCGCATCCGTCCAGTCGAGATCGGCGAGCGCCTGGGTCCCGATCGCGATCGCGGCGCCGCTGACCGGCCAGGGCCCGAGGGCCGCCCGCAACGGCTCCGTGACGTCCGGTGAAGCGATGGCGAAGCCGAGGCGAAGGCCCGGCAGGCCATAGCTCTTGCCGAAGGAGCGCAGCACGATCGCGCCAACGGGCAGGACCGGGGCGAGGCTTTCCTCGGCGGCGTCGAAATCGGCGAAGGCTTCGTCGACGATCAGGAGCCCGCCGCGCCGCTCGAGGTCCCCATGCAGTTCAAGGAGATCCGCGCGTCTCGCGATCCGCCCGTCGGGATTGTTGGGATTGACGACGATCGCCACGTCGAGTTCGGACATGTCCTCGAGCCATTTCGCATCGACAACGCGAACGCCCGCGGCGGCGAAGGCCTCGGCGTGACCGCCGTAGGTCGGCCCCAGCACGCCGACGACGCCGCGCGGGATAATGCGTGACAGCGCCTGAATCAGCGCCTGCGATCCCGGGCCCGCCACGACGATTTCAGGCGTCACGCCGTAACGATAGGCGGCGGCGCCCTCGAGTTCGGCGAGCCCTTCGCGTCCGGGCAGCCGCGACCAGACCTCGGGCGCGAGGTCGGGCAGGGGATAGGCGTGCGGATTGACGCCGGTCGAGAGATCGATCCAGGGCTTGGGCGCGTTGGGCGCGCGCCGGCGCGCGACGTCCAGCGCGCCGCCATGATAGGTGAAGGCGTCATAGTCCGCCGCTGAGTCTCGTCCCGCCATCATGTCGCTTTCGCATTCGCTGCCGCTCGCGCTCGCCGCTGCTGGCGTCGAGGCCCTGATCGGCTATCCGTCGCCTGTCTACCGCGCGCTTGGCCATCCCGTCACCTGGATGGGCGCGTGGCTGGCGTGGCTGGAGGCGAGGCTCAATCGGCGGGACGCGAGTTTCGTCGCGCGCCGGGCGCTGGGCGCGGTCACGCTTGTCGTTTATCTGGCGCCGGCGGCGCTGGTCGCGGCGGCGGCGACGCGCGCGTTCGCGCCGCTTGGCGCGTTCGGCTTCGCCATGCTCGCGCTTCTTGCCGCGAGCCTGCCCGCCCAGCGCAGCCTCGACAGTCATGTGCGCGCGGTCGCGGAGGGGCTGGACAAAGGCCTCGACGAGGGGCGGAGCGCGGTCGCGATGATCGTCGGACGCAATCCGCTGGCGCTGGACGGACCCGGCGTCGCGCGCGCGGCGATCGAGAGCCTGGCCGAGAATTTCTCCGACGGGGCCGTTGCGCCGATTCTTTGGATCGCGCTCGGCGGATTGACCGGAGGCGTGCTCTATAAGGCGATCAACACCGCCGACAGCATGATCGGCCACCGGAACGACCGCTACGCCGCGTTCGGCTGGGCGGCGGCGCGGCTCGACGATCTGGTCAATCTGCCCGCTTCGCGGCTCGCCGCCCTGTGGATCGCGATCGCCGCCGCGCTGACGCCAGGCGCCTCGGGGCGCGAGGCCGTGCGCGCCGTTCTGCGCGACGCCTCCAAACATCGCTCGCCCAACGCCGGCTGGCCGGAAGCCGCGATGGCCGGCGCTCTGGGCCTCAAGCTGGCAGGACCTCGGATCTATGGCGAAACGCTGGTCGAGGACGCCTTCATGGGGCGCGGGCGGCGGGAGGCGGACGCGGCCGATATCCGCCGGGCCTTGAGGCTCTATCGCCTCGCCTGCCTCGTTCAGGCCCTCGCGCTGGCGGGCGCGGCGTTCATCGCGCAAGCCTGAGCATCGCGTCGAGATCGAGATGCGCGGCGCAATGCTCGGCCAGTTCGTCGAGCGTGCGTTCAACCGTCGCTTCGTAGTCCAGCGTCGACCGGGCGCCAAGCGCGGCCAGACACGCCGCGCGCTGGCGGTCGTCGGCGAACAGCCCATGCACATAGGCGCCGGCGACGCGCCCGTTCGCGGACGTCGCGCCGTCGAGGCGGCCGTCGGCGAAGCGCAGCAGCGGCCGGGCGCAGTCGGGGCCGCTGGTCTGCCCGAGATGCATCTCATAGCCGTGAAACGGCGCCCGATTGACGAGCGACTCTCCTTCGACCCGTCGAAGCGCCTTCTCGCCCGTCAGCACGGTCTCGACGTCGAGCAGCCCCAGGCCCTCGACCGCGCCCGCCGGCCCCTCCATGCCGTTTGGGTCGGCGACGCTCTTCCCCAGCATCTGATAGCCGCCGCAAACGCCCATCACCTGACCGCCGCGCCGCACATGGGCGTGGAGGTCGATGTGCCAGCCCTGCTGGCGAAAGAAGCCGAGATCCGCGATCGTCGCCTTGCTTCCCGGCAGGATCACGAGATCGGCGACGGGCAAGGGCTCGCCGGCGCGCACGAACACGAGCCGCACGTCAGGCTCGAGGCGGAATGGATCGAAATCATCGAAATTGGCGATGCGCGCGAGCATCGGCACGGCGATCGTCGCCGCGCCGTCCGCGCGCGCTTCCCGATCGCCAAGTCCGAACGCGTCTTCCGCCGGCAGACGCCGGGCCGCGGGGAAAAAAGGCGCGAGGCCAAAGGCGCGCCAGCCGGTGCGCTCGGCGATCATCGCGACGCCGTCCGCGAACAGGCTGGCGTCGCCCCGGAACTTGTTGACGATGAAGCCGCCAATCATCGCCGCGTCTTCGGCCGCGAGCGCCGCCTTGGTCCCGATAATCTGGGCGAATATGCCCCCTCGGTCGATGTCGCCGATCAGCACGACCGGGCATTCGACGGCGCGGGCGAAGCCCATGTTGGCGATATCGCCCCGGCGCAGGTTGATCTCCGCCGCGCTGCCCGCGCCCTCGATCACGACGAGGTCGGCTTCAGCCCTGGAGCGGGCGTAAGAGTCGAGCACAGCGCCGAGCAGCTCGGGCTTGAGCGTCTGATATTCGCGCGCCTTGGCATTCCCGATCACCCGACCCTGAACGACAACCTGCGAGCCGATATCGCTCTGCGGCTTCAACAGCACCGGATTCATGTGAACGCTCGGAGCGACGCCGCAGGCTCGCGCCTGCAGCGCCTGCGCGCGGCCGATCTCGCCGCCATCTTCGGTCACCGCGGCGTTGTTCGACATGTTTTGCGGCTTGAACGGACGCACGCGGAGCCCGCGCCGCGTATAGGCGCGGCACAGTCCGGCGACGATCAGCGATTTGCCGACATCCGATCCCGTTCCCTGAAACATCAGCGCGCGGGCGGTCAAAACTCGACGCCTGCCTGAGCGCGTACGCCCGCCGCGAAATGATGCTTGACCAGCGTGAATTCGGTGACGCAGTCGGCCGCGGCGATCAGTTCCGGCTTGGCGTTGCGCCCAGTCACGACGACATGCAGGTCGGGGCGGCGCGCGCTGAGCGCCTCGACCACCGCCCCGAGCGGGAGATAATCGTAGCGCAAGGCGATGTTGAGTTCGTCGAGCACCAGCAGGCGGATCGACGGATCGGCCATCATGCGCTCGGCCTCGACCCACGCCGCCTCCGCCGCCGCGACGTCGCGGGCGCGGTCCTGGGTCTCCCATGTGAAGCCCTCGCCCATCGTGCGCCACTCGACCTGGGTTGCGAAACGCTCGATCGCGGTCCGCTCGCCCGTCGTCCAGGCGCCCTTGACGAACTGCACCACCCCGATGCGAAACCCTCGCCCGAGCGCGCGCAGGGCGAGCCCGAAAGCCGCGGTCGACTTGCCTTTTCCGGAACCGGTATGGACGATCAGCAGCCCCTTCTCGGCGATCGGCTTGCCGGCGACCTCGGCGTCCTGCACGGCCTTGCGCTTGATCATCTTGGCTTTGTGCCGGTCGGCGGCCTCGTCCATATCCGTCCTCGCGAAGGGGTCGATGGCTAGCAGGTTTCACAAAGTCCGTCCAAAGGAGGGGCGCGCAACGATTTCCTCGGATCAACGGCGCGTCAGGTTGCGCCGCCGACCCCAGACGATCGGCTGCTCGTCGCGGCTCACGGGCGCGATGCGCTCCGGAGCGATGCGGTCAGTGAACAGGACAAGGTTGAGGCAGCGCCAACGGGCGTTCGGCGCAATCAATCCGTCGAAACCGAGAAAATAGGCGGCGTCGGCAATCGGCTGGGTGCGCGAATAGTCGCGATCCGTGTAACGGTCCGTGTCGACGCCGAGCCGCGCGAGCATCGGCAAGTCCGCCAGTCTTAGCGTCCCCGCGCATTTAACCTTCAGTTTGTGCGCGAACCAGCGCATCTTGGAGGGAAAGACGGGTTGCAGTGACAGCAGCGAGTAGATTTCGGCGACAGCGCCGTCGCGGTCAAGAGACGTGTACACAACATCAAATGTCCCGTTGCACCAACGGCTCAGCGACGGGCTGCCGAGAACCGGATCGCGACCGTCCCGGACGACGCGCCAGACCTCGGCGTCCAAGGGCTCCCGCCGGAACGCGTCGACGGCGTCCAGCAGTTGCAGATCGCGGGCCCGACGCGGCGACTTGGACACTTAGGTGTAGGCCCCGGAATCGAGCGCCTCGATGACAGCCAGAACCTGCTCGGTGCGGCCGCTGTTGATCAGATCGATCGCGCGCGCGTTGTCGAGCATCGGATGGCGGGCATGGAGCCAGAGCCGGGTTTCCTCGGGCGTGTAGAAATCGGCGAGCCGGTCCACGACATACCGCAATTCCGCGATGACCGTCTGCGTCTTGAGGTCGGGCGTCGCCTTGCCGCTCGACCAGCGCGAGACGGTCGCGGGCGACACGGCGACGATGTTGGCGATGTCCTTGCCCTGCAGGCCTCCGTCGTCCTTTAGATAATCCAAGATTCTGCTGACCGCGGTGGTCATTTTAACGCCTGCCCCTCCTAATTTCCCTGAGCCAATATGATTGCATTTCGCTTTCACCACGTCAATATAGAGAAATCGAAATGCAATTCTGCGAACCGAGTTTGACAACCCCTGGCGAAGCTGGAACATAAACCTCGCACGGTCCCTCGCTTTCCATGAGGGTGAAAAGGGAACGCGGTAGGCTGTTCGCCGATCCGCGGCCGCCCCCGCGACTGTGAGCGGCGTGCCGACGCTTTTCGCCACTGGACTTACATGGTCCGGGAAGGCGGCGTCGGCGAAACGCCGCGAGCCAGGAGACCTGCCGTGCGCCGAATTGATCCCCAGGGCCGCCGGAGGGGCGGCCGAGGAGCGCGTGTGACCGCACATCCATTGCCCGTTCGAACCGTCGTCATGCGCGCCGATTGATTGGCGCCGCATGACATCGATCACCGACTCATCGGCCGTCGCGACCCTCCTCGTCTGCGTCACCTGCAAATCGGCGCAGGAGCCGGTCGGGGCGTCGCTGTTCGGCGCGCTCAAGTCTCGTCTCGCCGATGATCCCGAGATCGCTCTGCGCTCGGTCGAATGCCTCGCGGTCTGCAAACGGCCGTGCACGGTGGCGCTGGCCGGGCGCGGCAAATGGTCGTACGTGGTCGGCGATCTCGACCGCATGCAGCATATCGAGGACATCGTGACCGCGGCGCGCCGCTATGCCTCGACCGCCGACGGCCTCGTTCCCTGGCGCGAACGCCCGCTCCCCTTCCGCAAGGGAATCGTATCGCGCACCCCGCCGCTCGCGCTCCCCGAGTCCCCGCTCCGCGAATAGGTTCGCTTCATGCTCGCCAAGACTCCCGTCACCATCGTCACCGGCTTTCTCGGCGCCGGCAAAACGACGTTGATCCGTCATCTCATCGCCAATGCGGGCGGCCGGCGGCTGGCGCTCATCATCAATGAATTCGGCGACGTCGGCGTCGACGGCGATCTGTTGCGGGGCTGCGCCGACGCGGCCTGCCCGCGCGAGGCGATCATCGAGCTTTCCAATGGCTGCATCTGCTGTACGGTCGCCGATGATTTCGCGCCCGCGGTCACGGCGTTGCTGGCGCGCGAGCCGAGGCCGGATCATATCGTCATCGAAACCTCGGGTCTTGCGTTGCCGAAGCCGCTCGTCAAAGCCTTCGACTGGCCGGATCTGCGGACAAAGCTCACGGTCGACGGCGTCATCGCGGTCGTGGACGCCGCCGCCGTCGCCGAGGGACGCTTCGCCGACGATCCCGCGCGGGTCGCCGAGCAGCGCGCCGCCGATCCCTCGCTCGACCACGACAATCCGCTCGAGGAGGTCTACGAGGACCAGCTTTTGTGCGCGGATCTCGTCGTGCTCAACAAGGCCGATCTTGTCGAACCGCGCCGGATGGAGGCCCTCCGCGCCGAGATCGCCCGGACATTGCCGCGCGAGGTGAAGATCGCCGCGACCCATGAGGGCGTGATCGACGCCAATATCCTGCTCGGCGTCAGGGCGGCGGCGGAGGACGATCTTGCCGCGCGGCCTTCGCATCACGATGCCGAAGGCGAGCACGATCATGACGATTTCGAGACCTTTGTCGTCGCGATTCCGGCGACCAACGACCCCGACGCGCTGATCGATCGCTTGAGCGAGGCGACGCGCGCGCATGACATCTTAAGAATCAAGGGCTTCGTCGAAGTCGCCGGCAAGCCGCTGCGGCTGCTGGTGCAGGGGGTCGGACGACGCTTCCGACGCGACTTCGAGCGGCCGTGGGCGCCTGGCGAGGCCCGCGACGGCCGTCTGGTGGTGATCGCCCAGAAAGGCGTCGACCGCGCGGCGGTCGCCGCGGCTCTCGGCCTCTGACGCGTTCGCCGCCATGCACATCCCCCGCATCGAGGTCCGGTCGCTCGACGAAACCGTCGAAGCCGTCGATCTCGGCCAGACGGCGGCGGATGTCGTGTTTCTGTCGTTTTCCGACAGCGACCTCAATGCGCTCGCTCGCGCCTATGATTTGGTCCGTTCGCCCAAGCCGACGCTGAGGATCGCCAGTCTCGCCTCGCTGCGCCATCCATTCTCGATCGATCTCTATCTGGAGAAGGTGTGCTCGCGAGCCCGGTTTGTCGTCGCGCGCGTGCTCGGCGGCGCCGACTATTGGCGCTACGGGGTCGACGAACTGGCGGCGCTGGCGCGCCGGCGCGGCCTCAAACTGGCGTTGCTGCCCGGAGACCGGCGTTCGGACCCGCGCCTCGAGGAGGCCTCGACGCTCGCGCCAGGCGCGGTCGAGCAGATCTGGCGCTATTTCGACGAGGGCGGCCCTGAGAACATGGCGGCGTGCCTTGCCTTTCTCGCCCGTGAGCTCGGGGCCGAAACGGAGGTTCCGCAGCCCGCGCCGGTCAGCGCTTTCGGCCGGTTTGACGGCGCCTGCTTCGAGTCGGCGCCGGGCGCGCCGCACGCGCTGATCGTCTTCTATCGCTCGATCTATCTCGCCAACGATCTTCGGCCGATCGAGGCCCTTGCCCGATCGCTCGGCGCCAGGGGCTTCTCGACGACGGGCGTCTATGTGACGAGCCTCAAGGACGGGACCGCGCTCGCGCCTCTGCGCGCGCTCATTCGGAGCCAACCCTTCGACGTCGTCCTCAACGCCACCGCCTTTTCCGCCCGGCTCGACGACGGCGAAGCGACCGCCCTCGACGTCATCGACGCGCCGGTGTTGCAGGTCGTGCTGGCGGGCATCGGGCTCGACGCCTGGCGCGCCTCGCCGCGCGGGCTCGGGCCCGCGGACCTCGCGATGCATGTCGCCCTGCCGGAGATCGACGGCCGCATCCTCACCCGCGCCATTTCCTTCAAGGCCGCGAGCCCGCGCGACCCGCTGACCGAGTTCAGCGCCATCGCTCACCGAGCCGCTCGCTGACCGTGTCGCCTTCGTCGCGGAACTCGCGGCCTCATGGACCAGGCTCAAGCGCTGCGCTCCCGCCGAGAGGCGCCTCGCCTGCGTGTTGCCCGACTATCCCGCGCGCGGCGGGCGCACCGGCTACGCCGTCGGTCTCGACACGCCCGCGAGCGCCGTCGCGATCGCCGAAACGCTCCGCGCGGCCGGATACGACGTTCCGCTCGGTCTCGATGCGTCCTCATTGATCGCGGCCCTGTCCGAAGGGCCGCTCGAGACGACGCTGACGCTCGCCGAATACCAATGCGAACTCGCCTCGGCGCCGCCGGACTTCAGGCGATCGCTGCAATCGGCGTGGGGCGAAGCCGCCGCCGACCCTTGCGCGATCGACGGCGCGTTCCGGTTCCGCTTTACGCGGCTCGGCAAGCTGATCGTCGCGGTCCAGCCCGACCGCGGCGATCCGGCCCAGCGCAAGGGCGACTATCACGATATGGCGCTGGCGCCGCGCCACGCTTATGTCGCGTTCCATTTCTGGCTCACGCGCAAGGAGCGCGTCGACGCCATCGTGCAGCTTGGCGCGCATGGCACGCTGGAGTGGCTGCCGGGCAAGGCGGCGGCGCTGTCGGAAACTTGCGCGCCCGAAATCGTGCTCGGCCCGACGCCGGTCGTCTACCCGTTCATCGTCAACAATCCCGGCGAGGCGGCGCAGGCCAAACGGCGCATCGGCGCGGTGACGATCGGCCATCTGACGCCGCCGTTGATCGTCGCCGGTTCGCATGGCGCGGTTTTGGAGCTCGAAGGCCTGTTCGACGAATTTGCCCAGGCTCAGGCGCTCGATCCCCGCCGCGCGCGCGCGATCGCGGCCCTGATCCTCGAGCGCGGCGCGGCCACGGGATTGCTGGAGGAATGCGCCGCTGACGGCAAGCAGCCGGAACAGGCGCTCGTCGCGCTCGACGCCTGGCTCTGCGAGCTCAAGGACATGCGGATCGGCGACGGGTTGCACGTGTTCGGCCGCTCGCCGGAGAGCGCGGCTGGCTACGCCGAAGGCCTCGACCTCGACGCCGATGCGGCCGAGATTCTGGCCGAACGAATCGCCGCCTGCGGCGCGGCCGAGTTGCTCGGGCTGCTGCGCGCGCTCGGCGGCCGCTTCGTGACGCCGGGCCCCGCGGGCGCGCCGGCGCGCGGCCGGCTCGACGTGCTGCCGACCGGACGCAATCTCTACGCCATCGATCCGCGCTCCGTCCCGACCCGCACCGCCTGGGAAATCGGACGACGCGCGGCCGAGGAAGTCATGGCGCGCTACGCGCAGGATCGCGGCGAATGGCCGAAGCGGATCGTGCTCGACGTCTGGGGCTCGGCGACGATGCGCACCGGCGGCGACGATCTCGCGCAAGCCCTGGCGCTGCTCGGGTGTCGGCCGACATGGGACGCCGCGTCCAATCGCGTCAGCGGCTTCGAGGTGTTGCCGCTGGCGATGTTGGGACGGCCGCGCGTGGACGTGACGTTGCGCATTTCCGGCCTGTTTCGTGACGTCTTTCCGAGCCAGATCGCGCTGTTCGCCGCCGCAGTTCAGGCTGTCGCGGCGCTCGAGGAACGCGCGGACGACAATCCGCTCGCGGGGCTGGAAGGCGTGGCGGCCGCGCGGGTGTTCGGCGCGGCGCCCGGCGCCTACGGCGTCGGTCTGGGAAGGCGCATCGCCGAGGGCGACTGGGTCGAGCGGGCGGAATTGGCGCAGGCCTATTTCGCCGCGACCAGCCATGCCTATGACGGAGACGGGCGGGAGCGGCAGGCGGCGGCGGCGTTTCGCGCCCGCGTCGCCGGCGCCGAGGTCTTTGTTCACACCCAGGATTTGCCGGGGCAGGACGCGCTCGACGCCGACGCGTTCGCCGAGCATGAAGGCGGTTTCGCCGCGGCCGCCGCCGAGGCAGGCGCCAATCCGGCGCTCTACCATCTCGATACCACGGTTCCCGGCGTCGCCAAGGTGCGTCCGCTCGAGCAGGAGATCGCGCGCGCTTTGCGCGGACGCGCCGCCAATCCGCGCTGGCTCGCCGGTCAGATGCGCCATGGCCATCGGGGCGCGGCGGAAATCGCCCAATCGCTCGACAATCTCTATTGTTTCGCCGCGCTGACCGACGCGGTGAGAAGCGCCCAATTCGATTTGATGTTCGACGCGACGCTCGGCGATGAGACCGTGCGCGCGTTTCTCGCCGGCGCCAATCGCCAGGCCGCGCGCCACATGGCCGGCGTATTCGAGGAAGCGGCAAGGCGCGGCTTCTGGGACTCGCGTCGCAATTCGAGCGCGGGAATTCTGGCGTCGCTGCTGCGGGAGGCGGCATGACAGCGATCGCGCCGGCCCGCAAGGGCTGGTGTCCCGGGGCCTTGCGGCCGATGGAGACCGGCGATGGGCTTCTCGTTCGCATAAGGGCGAGCGCGGGACGCTTGTCGCTCGATCAGGCCGCGGCGATCGCCGACGCGGCGATCGCCTGCGGCAACGGCGCCCTGAGTCTCTCCGGACGCGGCAATCTTCAATTGCGCGGGCTGAGCGAGCGGAGTCTGCCGAACTTGCACGCACGCCTCGACGCCGTCGGCCTCATCGACGCGGACCCCGAGGTCGAGCGCTTGCGCAACATTGTCGCCAGCCCGCTCGACGATATCGACGGCGAGGCGGCGTTCGACCTTGCGCCGAGCGTGGCCTCGCTCGAGAAGCGGCTGGCGGAAGATGCGAGGCTGCGGCGGCTGCCGGGCAAGTTCAGCTTCATCCTCGACGCGCTCGGGCGCCTGCCCGTCGGCGACATCGACGCGGACATCCGGTTCGAGGCTGTCCCCGGCGCTGGCGAGCAGGCTTTCTCAGTCTTCCTCGCCGGCGAGGACGGACTCGCGGCCACATGCTGCGCCGCTGCGACGGGCGAGGCCGCGGCGCGGCTCGCCGCAGCCTTTCTCGAGCTTGCCGGCGCCGGCGAGGGCGCGGCGCGACGGATGCGCCCGCTCGTCGAGCGCATTGGGGCGAGGGCCTTGTTCGCGGAGGCCGGATTGGCGACCAGGGCGGCCATGCGATCGCAACGCCGCGCCTCGCTCGGCGACCTGCTCGGCGCCCACGCCTTCGGCGATGCGATCGTGGTCGGCGCGGCGGCCGCGTTCGGCGACATCGAGGCGGGCCGTTTCAAGGCGCTGATCGAGAGCGCCCGCATGATGCGCGCCAGCGGCCTGCGGCTCACGCCCTGGCGGGCCTTCCTGATCGCCGGTCTCGACCCGCGCCGCGCCGCGTCGTTTGTCGCGGCCGACTCGAGGCTGGGGTTCATCCTCGGCGCGGACGATCCGCGGCTTCGCGTCGTCGCCTGTCCCGGCGCGCCGGCCTGCATGCACGCGCATCGACCCTTGCGCGAGGACGCGTTGCGCTGGGCGGCGCTGCTGCCGAAGGGCGAGGGGCTCGCGCTCCATGTGAGCGGCTGCGCGAAGGGCTGCGCGAGAGCGAAATCGACGCCGGCGACTTTGACCGCGACCGCGACCGGCTACGACCTCGTCCTCGCCGGAAAGGCGGGGGATACGCCCGCGCGGCGCGGCCTTTCGAGTGGGGCGGTCGAGGGCGTGCTGCTGAGCGAAGGGGCGAGGATTTTCGCCGGCGAAAGGCGGCCGGCGTGAGGCGCGTCCACGAGTACGAAAGGGACGGGGCGGCGATCTATCGCCGGTCCTTCGCCATCATCCGCCGGGAGGCGGAGCTCGAACGATTCTGCGCCATCGAGGAACGCGTCGCGGTCAGGGTCATCCATGCCTGCGGCATGACGGAGACGGCGCGCGATCTGGTGTTCGCGCCAGGCGCGGCCGAGGCCGCGGAACGGGCGCTTCGCGCCGGCGCGCCGATTTTCTGCGACTCGCGCATGGTCGCCGAGGGCGTCACCCGCGCCCGTCTCCCCGCGAACAACGACGTCGTCTGCACGCTTTCCGACCCCTCGACGCCGGCGCTCGCCGCAAGGCTCGGCACGACTCGCACGGCGGCGGCGATCGATCTGTGGCTGCCCCGGCTGGCCGGTTGCCTGGTCGTGATCGGCAATGCGCCAACGGCCCTGTTTCGCCTCTTGGAACTGATCGCCGAAGGCGCGCCGCTTCCCGCTGCGATCATCGGCATGCCGGTCGGCTTCGTCGGCGCGGCGGAATCGAAAGAGGCGCTGATCGAGAGCGGCTTGCCCTCGATCGTCGTGCGCGGACGCAAAGGCGGAAGCGCGATGGCGGCGGCGGCGATCAATGCGCTGGCGAGCGAGGCCGAGTGAGCGCGCCCGGCCGCCTGTACGGCGTCGGGATTGGACCCGGCGACCCGGAACTGCTGACCGTGAAAGCGACCCGCGTCATCGCCGAAGCGCCGGTCGTCGCTTTCTTCGCCAAAGCGGGACGGCGCGGCAACGCGCGCGCCATCGTCGATTGCTGGCTGAAGCCGACGCATCTGGAGCTGCCGCTTCACTATCCGATGACCACCGAGTTGCATTTCGATGGTCCGCCCTATCGCGAGGCGCTGGCGCGCTTCTACGAACAGAGCGCGACCGCGATCGCCGCCCATCTCGAGTCGGGCCGCGACGTCGCGTTGCTGAGCGAAGGCGATCCGCTGTTCTACGGCTCGTTCATGCACCTCTTCATCCGCCTGCGCGAGCGCTTCAGGGTGACGATCGTGCCGGGCGTCTCCAGCATCTGCGGCGCCTGGGGCGTGGCGGAGGCGCCGATGACATGGGGCGACGACGCGCTGGTCGTGCTGCCGGCGACGCTGCCGCTCGAGCAGCTGACGCGCCGGCTCGCGCTCGCGGACGCCGCCGTCATCATGAAGATCGGGCGCAACTTCGCGCGCGCGAGGGAGGCGCTGGCGGCGGCGGGCATGGCGGAGCGCGCGATCTATGTCGAGAGAGCGACGATGGAAGGCGAGGTCGTCATGCCGCTCAGGGACAAGCGCGACGACGCCACGCCGTACTTCTCGATGATTCTCGTTCCCGGCCGGGGGCGCCGGCCATGAGCGGACGCCTCATGATCGTCGGGCTCGGCCCTGGCCCCGCCGAGTGGATGACGCCGGAGGCGAGCGCGGCGATCGAGGCCGCGAGCGATCTCGTCGGCTATCGGCCCTACATCGAGCGGCTGACGCCGCGGCCCGAACAGCGGGTCCACGCGAGCGACAATCGCGTCGAGCTGACCCGCGCGCGGACCGCGCTTGCGCTGGCTGCGGCGGGACGCGTCGTCGCAGTCGTGTCGGGCGGAGATCCGGGCGTGTTCGCCATGGCGGCGGCGGTGTTCGAGGCGATCGAGGAGAAGCCGGAATGGCTCGGGCTCGATGTCGCGGTCGCTCCGGGCGTCTCGGCGATGCATGCGGCGGCCGCCCGGCTCGGCGCGCCGCTTGGCCACGACTTCTGCGCCATCTCGCTCTCCGACAACCTCAAGCCCTGGGCGATCGTCGAACGGCGGCTGCGATCCGCCGCGGAAGGCGATTTCGTCGTCGCGCTTTACAATCCCGCCTCGAAAGCCAGACCGACCCGCATCGTCGAATGTTTCGATCTGCTGCGCGCGGTCAAGAGCGCCGCGACCCCGGTCGCCTTTGCCCGAGCCGTCGGGCGCGCGGACGAAAAGCTGACGCTGACCACGCTCGGCGCGGCGGATGCGAGCCTCGTCGACATGGCGACGCTGGTCATCATCGGCTCCAGCGAGACGCGCTTCATCGTCCGTCAGGGCGCCCGGCCGTGGATGGTGACGCCGCGAAGCTACGGAGCGCTCCGATGAGCCGCGATCCAGGCCATGACCGAATCGAGGTCGTGCAAGGTTTCGGCTTCCGGCGCCTCCGGCCGCCGCACGATGACGACACGGAGTCCCAGGGCGCGCGCCGCCGCGATTTTGGCGTAGGTCGCCCGCCCGCCGCTGTTCTTGCTGACCAGCGTCTCGACCTTCTCGCTTCGCATCAGTTCGAGTTCCTCGGCGAGCGAGAACGGGCCGCGCGCGAGGATCAGCTTGTGGTCGGGAAGGACGTCGACGTCGGCCGGCCGGTCGATCGCCCGCACGACGTAGCGATGCTGCGGCGCGCGGGCGAAGGCGGCAAGCTGCATCCGCCCCTGGGTCAGGAACACGATCTTGCGCCGAGCGTCCGAGCGCGTCGACCGCCGCCTCGACCGTCGGCGTCTCGATCCAGCGATCGCCCGGCTCGCTCGTCCAGGGCGGCCGGGTGAACACGACCAGCGGCGTCTTGGTCGCGCGGCAGGCGGCGGCGGCGTTGGCCGAGATGCGCGCGGCGAACGGATGGGTCGCGTCGATCACCCCGTCGACGCGCTCCGCGGCAAGATAGTCGGCAAGACCCTCGGCGCCGCCAAAGCCGCCGACGCGCCGCGCAATCGGCGCCGGCGCGGGATTGGCGGTCGCGCCCGCGAGCGACAGAACTGCCTCGACGCCGGGCTCAATGGCGAGGCGGCGCGCCAGCGCGCTCGCTTCGCTGGTGCCGCCGAGGATGAGCAGGCGAAGGCGTTGCAGAGGACGGCTCCGTGAGCGGGGACCGCTGGCTCGCGGTCGTCGGCGTCGGCGAGGACGGGATCGACGGCCTCACTCCTGCCGCGCGGCGGCTCGTCGCGCAAGCGGTCCTGGTCGTCGGCGGCAAGCGTCACCTCGCGCTCGCCGCGCCATTGGCGGCGCAGACGCTGGTCTGGCCATCGCCGATCGAAGACGCCCTGGCCGAGATCGAGGGCCGCCGCGGCGAGCCGGTGTGCGTGCTCGCGAGCGGCGACCCGTTCATGTTCGGCGTCGGGACCATGCTGATGCGCCGCTTCGCGGCGGACGAGATGATCTGCATTCCCGCGCCCTCCGCGTTTGCGCTCGTTGCGGCGCGCCTCGGCTGGAGCCGGCAGGATTGCGCGACGCTGTCGTTGCACGGCCGGCCGCTGGAGGCGATCATTCCGCACCTGCAGCCCGCGGCGCGCATTCTTGCGCTGTCCTGGGACGCAACGACGCCCGGCAAGCTGGCGGCGCTGCTCGCCTCGCGCGGCATGGGACTATCCATCCTGACCGTCTGCGAAGCGATGGGCGGCCCGCGCGAGCGCGTTCGCACGGCCGTCGCCGCCGATTTCGCGCTCGACGACGTGGCCGCGCTCAACACTGTCGCGCTCGAAGTCGTGGCCGGGCCGCAGGCGCGCGTATTGCCGCGCGCGGCCGGTCTGCCCGACGACTGGTTCGAGCACGACGGGCAGATCACCAAGCGCGACATCCGCGCGGTCACGCTGTCGGCGCTCGCGCCAAGACGGGGCGACATGTTGTGGGACGTCGGCTCGGGCTCGGGCTCGGTCGCGATCGAATGGATGCTCGCCGACCCCGCCAATCGCGCGATCGCCATCGAAGCCCGCGCGGATCGCGCGGCGCGGATCGCGCGCAACGCGCTGGCCTTCGGCGCCCCGGCTCTGTCGGTCATCGTCGGCGAAGCGCCCGAGGCGTTGGCCGGGTTATCGGCGCCGGACGCGGTGTTCTTCGGCGGCGGGGCGGGCGCGCCCGGTTCGGTCGAACGCGCGATCGAGGCGCTTGCGCCGAACGGCCGGCTGGTCGTCAATGCGGTGACGCTGGAGACGCAGGCGAGTTGCGTGAGCTGGCGCGCGCGCTGGGGCGGAGATCTGGTGCAGATTTCGGTCGCCCATGCCGAGCCGGTCGGGCGCTTTTCCGGTTGGCGCGCCGCGATGCCGATCGTGCAGTGGAGGCTGACGAAGCCATGACCCGGTTCGTCGCGATCGGGGTCGGTTGCCGCGCGGGCGCCGAGGCTCACGCCATTGCCGCGCTCGCGCGGCGCGCGCTGGCCGAAACCGGCGCGCCGGAGGGCGAGAGGCGCATGTTCACGTTGGCGGCGAAAGCTGACGAACAGGGGCTGATCGACGCCGCGCGCCTGATCGGCGCGAAATTGACGCCGCTGCCGCTCGAAGCGCTGCAGGCGCAGGCGGGCCGGATCCTGACGCCTTCGGCGGCGGCGCAATCGCGATTCGGCGCGCCCAATGTCGCCGAAGCCGCCGCGCTCGCAGGCGCCGGCGAGGGCGGCCGGCTGCTCGGGCCGCGGCTTTCGGCCGACGGCGCGACCTGCGCCATCGCGCTATCGCCGGAGCGACCATGACCGTGCATTTCATCGGCGCCGGGCCTGGGGCGCCCGATCTCATCACCGTGCGCGGGCGCGATCTCCTCGCGCGTTGCCCGGTCTGCCTCTATGCGGGCTCATTGATTCCGACGGCCCTGCTCGATCATTGTCCGCCGGGCGCGCGGCGCGTCGACACCGCGCCGCTCGATCTCGAGCAAATCGTCGCGCTCTGCGTCGAGGCGACGGCGAAGGGCGAGGACGTCGCGCGGTTGCATTCCGGCGATCTTTCGATCTGGAGCGCGATGGGCGAGCAGTTGCGGCGTCTCGATCAGGCCGGCGTTAACACCACGATCACGCCGGGCGTGCCGGCCTTCGCCGCCGCCGCCGCCGCGCTCAAGCGCGAATTGACGCTGCCGGGGCTCGCGCAGTCGCTGGTGCTGACGCGGACCTCCGGCCGCGCCTCGCCAATGCCCGAGCGCGAGACGCTCAGCCATTTCGCCGCGACCGGAGCGACGCTGGCGATCCATTTGTCGATCCACGCGCTCGAAAGAGTCGCGGCCGAGCTGACGCCGTTCTACGGCGCCGATTGTCCGGCGGCGGTGGTCGCGCGCGCATCCTGGCCGGATGAGACGATCGTGCGCGCAACCCTCGGCGACATCGTCGGCGCGATGCGCGAATCGCCGGTCGAGCGCACGGCGCTGATCCTCGTCGGCCCGGCTCTCGAAGCTCAGGATTTTCGCGACAGCGAACTCTACAACGCCGACTATGTGCGCCGCTTCCGCGAGGGCCGCGGGCGGGGCGAGAGCGAATGAAGAGCGTGTTGCGCCGCCTGCTCTCGCCCCGACCAAGTCGGCCGGATGAGGGCCTGCGCGCAAACGCCAACCTAAAGGGGCGATGGCGCCACAATGTCGCCGACGCTCCGGAACCCGCTGCTCGCGAGGATGCGCCCGTCTCGCCCGACGACGACGATCTCGAGTTCGCACGGGGTTCCGGCAAGCGCGCGGGCGGCCGTGCGCCAGGCGGCGTCGGCGACGCGGGCGGGCAGGTCGAAGCCGGCCGCGGCGGCGATCTCGAACGCGTGCAGAGCGCTGTTGGCGCCGGCGATCGCCTCGGCCAGCGTCGGCTCGGCGCCGGCTCGCGCGCACAGCCCGGCGAGCGCCGCGAGATCGACGGCGCCGCGCTTCGAATGCAGGTCGAGCTTGCCCTCGGCGAGCTTCGACATTTTCGCCGGGCCGCCGGCGATGGTGACGCGCGCGACCGGGCGCCTGCGCAGATACTTCAACAGGCCGCCGACGAAATCGCCCATGTCGATCAGCGCATGGTCAGGCAGCCGATAAAACTCGCGGATGGCGTTCTCGGACGTGTCGCCGGTCGCTGCGCCGATGTGCATGCAGCCGCTCGCGCGCGCCACGTCCACGCCGCGGTGGATCGAGTGAATCCAGGCCGAACACGAATAGGGCACGACCACGCCGGTCGTGCCGAGGATCGACAGGCCGCCGACGATGCCGAGCCGCCCGTTGGCGGTCCGCTCGGCGATCTTTTCGCCCCCCGGCACGGAGATCTCGACCATAACGTCGACGCCGGCGCCGTGCTTCTGCGCGACTTCGGCGAGATTGTCGCGGATCATCGCGCGCGGCGCGGGGTTGATGGCGGGCTCGCCCGGCGGCAGCGGCAGACCGGGCCGGGTCACCGTGCCGACGCCCTCGCCGGCCTCGAAGATGATCCCGGCGCCCGGCTTCGCCAAACGGACCGTCGCTACGACGAGCGCGCCGTGGGTGACGTCAGGATCGTCGCCGGCGTCCTTGACAATGCCGGCGCGGGCGAAATCGACGCCGAGTTCATGGGTCGCGAGCGCGAATTCCGGCCGCAGGCCCTTCGGAAGCGCGACTGGAACCGGGTCGGGGAATTCTCCCGTCAGCAGCGCCTCGAAGGCGGCGCGCGCCGCGCCGCTCGCACAGGCGCCGGTCGTCCACCCGCGCCGCAGCGGCGCCTCGGTCGGAGCCTTGCTCATTGGCGCAGGTCTAGACGGCGGCGTCCCTCTTGCCTAGAGGCGGCAAGATCCCAAGCCGGGCAGCCGGCGGTCGCCGCCGGCGGCAATAGAAAACCGACATTTTCTTGCCAAGCCGATGGGGCCGTGGTCTCATTTTCGCGGACCAACCCGGGCCGATGGTCGGCGGTTCCGGGACGGACGGAAACGTCGAGAAAAAGTGCATTTCACTGTCATTACACGGTTCAATAATGACGCCAAGCGCCAGCGCCGCGCGACGCGCATGTCGTTTTGTGCGGTCGCTCGCTCCAAGTGTTTGAAAAGGCTCAAAACGGCGATGGGCGGCTATTCCGCTAAGTTGGCATGAATGCCGTTTCGGCGCCACTTCCGTTTCGTTCCGGCGCCACGCGGGCTTGGCGCCGGCGCCAATCGCGGCGCCCCCCGCGCGCCCGCGCCCGGGGAAGGAATTTCGCGGCAATTCCTTGCCTCCGCGGCGCCTGCTCGGCGACTGCGGCCCGCTCGCGACGGGGTCGGGCGAAAGTTGCATAGGATGGCGCCGAACCTGTTGAATTCGTTTGTTTGCCGTCACATTTTGTCAGGCGCAGGACGATGACGCGCGGGCTGATGATCGCCGCTCCGCGATCGGGCAGCGGCAAGACGACGCTGACGCTCGGCCTGCTGCGCGCGTTCAGGCGGCGAGGGCTCGCCGTCGTCGGCCTCAAGTCCGGCCCGGACTACATCGATCCGGCCTTTCACGCCGCCGCGTCCGGTAACGAGGGCGTCAATCTCGATTCGTGGGCCATGGCGCCGCAGCTCGTGAGCGCGCTGGCGAGCGAGGCCACGGCGGGGCGCGAACTGGCCTTGTGCGAGGCCTCGATGGGTCTGTTCGACGGCGTGCCGGCGTCGCGTGGACGCAGCGGCGCTTCGGCCGACGTCGCGGCGGCGCTCGACATGCCGGTCCTCGTTGTCCTCGACGTGTCCGGACAGGCGCAGTCCGCGGCGGCGGTCGTCAAGGGTTGCGCGACGTTTGACGAGCGGTTGCGGATTGCCGGCGTCATCGTCAATCGCGTGGCGAGCGAGCGTCACCGGCGGCTCACGGTCGAGGCGATCGAAGCGTTCGGGATCCCGGTCGTCGGCGCCCTGCCGCGCAGCGAGAACGTCGCGCTGCCCGAACGCCATCTCGGACTCGTGCAGGCGGGCGAGACGGAGTCGCTCGAGACGCGCCTCGACGCCATTGCCGATTTCATCGAGGCGCATGTCGACTGCGGCCGCGTCCTTGCGCTGGCGGGCGAGATAGGGTGCGACCCGCGCGCGCCGCGCGCCGTCGCGCTGCGGCCGCCGGGCCAGCGCATCGCGATCGCCCGCGACGCGGCGTTCTCTTTCATCTATCCGCACCTGTTACGGGGCTGGCGGGCGGCGGGGGCCGAGATCGCCGCCTTTTCGCCCCTTGCCGACGAGGCGCCGCCAGACGACTGCGACATGTGCTGGCTGCCGGGCGGCTATCCCGAGCTGCACGCCGGGCGGCTCGCGTCGGCGCGGCGCTTTCTCGAAGGACTGCGTCGCTTCGCCGAGACGAGGCCGGTGCACGGCGAATGCGGCGGCTACATGGCGCTCGGCGCACGCCTTGTCGACGCGTCGGGCGTCGCCCATACGATGGCGGGACTGCTCGGGGTCGAGACGAGCTTCGAAAAGCGCCGCATGACGCTCGGCTATCGCGAGGCGCGGCTCTCCGCCGACTGCGCGCTCGGGCCGGCCGGAACCGTCCTTCGCGGCCACGAATTCCATTATGCGACGATCGCGGCGGTGGGGAGTGACGGGCCGTTCGCCTTCGTCCGCGACGCCTACGGCGCGCCGCCCTCGCCTGCGGGCTCGCGAAGAGGGCGGGTGACGGGTTCGTTTTTCCACGGGATCGCGGAGGCTCGAAGCTTCTCTTGAAGGCGTCACCGCGACGGCGCGTATCCCCCACGCAGATGCGTCAAGGCCGGCTCTTCGGCGCCTTCGCGCAGGCTCACGACCGCACCGAGGACGATCGCGTGCGAGTGTCGCTCGACGAGGTCCTCGACGAGGCAATCGAAGGCCGCGAGCGCGTCGGCGAGGACCGGGGCGCCGGTCGAGAGCGCGATCCACCGGGAGCCGTCGAAGCGGCGGGGGCCGTGCACGCCGCCACGGCCACTGAAGCGATGGGCGAGCGACTCGTGGCGCGCGGCCAGCAGGCTGACCGAGAAGGCGCCCGCCTTACGCAATCCGGCAAGCGTCGAGGACGAGCGCGCAAGGCACACAAACAGCGTCGGCGGCGCCAGCGACAGGGAGGCGAACGAAGTAATCGTGCAGCCCAGCCGTGCATCGCCCTCTCCGCAGGCGATGATCGAAACGCCGGAGGACAGGGCGCGCATGGCGTGCCGGAAGGCGACGCCGTCGGCGTGATGCAGGCGCCTGTCGCTCACGCTCCCGCCTCGGCCGCCGGCTCACGCGCGGTTTGCCTGCGGCCGTTAAGCCTGATCGCGGCGACGGCGATCATGAAAGCGACACCCGCCAGCCCTTGCGCGAACATGTTGAACCTTTTGGGCGCCTTCCACTTGCGCCCGGCGAGCGCCGATCCGTGCGACCACGCTCCCCTGAAATGAGCCGCCTAGGCGCGCAAGTCAAGAAAGCGCCGCCGCTCTGCGGATCGGGGCGACGCCGTCACGTCAGCACGATCGCCGAGACCAGACGGCCGTAGTCCGGCTCCTTTCGATGGGTCGAGCGGCGGTAACTGAAAAAGCGACGCTCATCGGCGTAGGTGTCGAGCCGGAGGTCCTCGAAGCCGCGAATGCCGGCGCGCGCCGCGCGCTCGGCGATATAGGCGTTCAGGTCGAACATCGAATGGCCCGCTTTGCGACTCGGCGCGAAGAAGCGCGGCGTATCCTCGCCGGCGGCGGCGAACGCCGCGACGAACTCCGGGCCGACTTCGTAAGAAGCCTGCGCGATACAAGGACCGAGCGCGCCGACGATGTCGCGTCGCGTGGCGCCGAGCCGCTCCATCGCTGCGACAGTCGCTTCGATAACCCCGCTCAGCGCGCCCTTCCAACCAGCGTGCGCAGCGCCGACGACCCGCGCCCGTTGATCCGCGAACAGGATCATGCCGCAATCGGCGCCGGTGACGCCGAGCGCGAGGCCGGGCGTCGCGGTTGCGAGCGCATCGCAGCGCGGGCGCGCGTCGGGCGCCCAATGTTCCGAGATCGCCGCCGCCGCGGGCGAATGAACCTGATAGGGCACGGCCAATCGCCCCGGGTCGACGCCGATCGCGGCCGCAATGCGGGCGCGGTTCTCCGCCACCGCTTCCGGAGCGTCACGTGAGCCGACGCCGGCGTTGAGCGAGGCGTAGACGCCCTCCGACACCCCCCCGCGTCGCGAGAAGAAGCCATGCGCGACCCCAGGCAGCCTCAGAGAATCGGCGGAGAGGAACGGAGCGCCGCTCACGCCGGATTCTGGGTCGGTGGTTGGAAGCCGGGCGGCGGCGTTAGCTTGCGGTCGGCGACAGCCATCGCCTTGAACAAGGCGCCCATCTCACCCTGGTTCTTGCCGACCAGGCGCGCCCGCGCTCGCTGAAATTCCTCGGCCCGTTCAGGGCTAGCGCGTTCGGCGAGCGCCTTGGTCCTCAGATCGATGCCGATCGCACGGAGGAAATCGCTTTGATCTATCGGCCCATAGACGGCCGCTCCAGAGGCGCTTGCGCTACGAGCCATGGCGGCGAAGTCGACGTGGGCGGTGAGGTCACAATCGCCGGGAGCGGCAAGCGGGTCGACATGGCGATGCGCGCGCAGAGCCTGCAACGTGTCGCCAAAACCGGTCGCGGCGTGGCCGTAGTCGATCAGCAGGGCCGCGCCGCCCTGCTTCACGAGCCGCGAGCCGAGTTCGAACATGAACCGATGGCCCGCGGGGCTCACCTCCAGGATCGCTCCGTTGGGAGCATTGGCGATGATATGGGGCTCGTGCGTCCCGGCGAAGTCGAAGGTCAACTCACCCTTGCCGTTCAGACGCACTGTGCGCTCCCTCCATTGTCCGCTGACGCGGCCAAATTGGCGTACCGGCAGGGCGTCGAGAAACTCGTTGCCGACGAAAATCGCCGGCCCCTGGGGAACTTCCCTCAGGCTCTGGGCCCACGACACCGCCGCGCCGCTATCGACCAGCAAATCGTGCTGGATCGAGGCCAGCGTCGGGCTCGTCTCGACGAGCCACACCTCGAGCGCGTCACGAAAGTCCGGCACGATGCGAGCCGCGCGCAACGCATCGCTCATCAGCGTGCCGCGTCCCGGCCCCAACTCCACCAGCCGAACCGACTTGGGCTTGCCCATGCTCGACCAGACTTCGGCGGCCCACAGGCCGATCAACTCGCCGAACATCTGCGAGATTTCCGGGGAGGTCGTAAAGTCGCCGGTCGCGCCGAACGGATCGCGGTTCATGTAATAACCAAAATCGGGATGCTCGAGCGCAAGCTGCATGTATCGCTCGACAGTGATCGGACCGCGCGCGGCGATCATAGCCTTGATTTCATCCATGAGCGTCGTCATCTCACTTTCCCCGCCGCACAAGGCCGAAGACGAGCAATCCCAAGCCTATGACAATGAGCGGCGCCGATAGCGCCATGCCCATCGTCAGACCCCGTCCAAGGTCTTCGAGCCGCGGATCGGGCTCGCGAAAGAATTCGCTGAAGATTCGCGCCGCTCCGTAGAGCGCGCCGAAGGCTCCGGCGACGACGCCCGGCCGCCGCAACGCGCCCGCCCGCGCGATCGCGAGGAGGACGACGAAGGCCATCAGCCCCTCGAGCAGCGCTTCGTAGATCTGGCTGGGATGACGCGGCAGACCGTCGGTTCCCGGGAAGATGACTGCCCACGGAACGTCGGTTGGACGGCCCCAGAGTTCGGGTCGAATGAAATTGGCGATGCGGCCGAAGAAGATGCCGATCGGCGCGACCAGCGAGCACAGATCGAGCACGGTCAGAGCGGGCACGCTATAGCGACGGGCAAACAGGAGAATGCCGACCAGCGCGCCAATCAGGCCGCCGTGAAAGGCCATGCCGCCTTCCCAAATCTTGAAGATCTCGATCGGGTGGGAGAAATAGTATTGCGGATCGTAGAAGAGCACGTTGCCGAGTTGCCCGCCGATGATCACGCCGAGGGCGCAATAGACGAGAAGATCGTCGATGCTGTCGACGCTCGGCCGCTCCGCGCCGCCCCAGTACCGGTCGTTCGCCACGATGCGGCGAATCAGCGCCCAGCCAAAGACGAGACCGGCGATATAGGCGATCGCGTACCAGCGTATGATCAGCGGTCCCCATTGGACGAGGACGGGACTGACCGCTGGAAAAGGCAGGACGAGCGTCGGCATTGGACGAATCCAGATGCGCTGGGGCCGGGGCGGCGTCAAGTCCGCGCGCCGGAATCATGTCGGGGTATGCCCCCTTTTTGAACAGATCAGCGCTCACGCGTCGAGAGTTTGTGTCGCGCGAGTTTGTCATAAATCGGCCTCGCCGCCTCGGCGATCGGCTTCAGCGAGTCGGGCAGGTCGTCGAAACCGGCCTCCTGGCGTGGGGAGGCGAAGCCGGTCGTCCGCTCCACCGCCTCATACCAGGCAGGCCCCCAGACGCCGTCGGTGGCGCGTCTTCCGGGCTCCCAACAGAGCATTGCCGAGTCGAACGGAATTCCACAGGCCGAGCAGAGGGCCGAAAGCATGCCGCGCGGATCGACGAGAACGTCCTGGCATTCCAGCACCGGCGGCGCGCGACCAAGGCGGTCCGCGGTCCGTTCGAACAGCTCGGCCTGCGCCGGCAGACCGATCTCCTCCAGCGTGAATACGTCGCGTTTCAACGAATAGGAGGCGAGCACCGCCTCCGGCGCGCGAATAAGGAAGGCGTTGACGACACCGTCGATCCAGTCCCGGCCGAAGGTGGCGAGCATGTGGTGGGTCATGTGCTTCTGATACCAGATCGCCTTCCCCTCGGGCGGTGGCCCAAGCAGAGCGTCGGCGACCGTGCGCCAATCCGTGGGTTGAGACGCCATCACCACCTCGCGCATGGGATGGATGAGGCCGGTCGCGGCGAGATATGCGGCGTAGTAGGGCTCGTCGCTCACCGCGCAGTCCGCGCGCGCGCCGAACGAGCGCATCATCGCGGTCGAGATATTGCGTGGGCCGGACCACATCGCGATGCGCGTGCAAGGCGCAGCCGTGCTCAAGGCTGCGTCCTCGCCTCGGCCTCTTCCATCTCCAGCGCTTTGACCGCGGCTCTCAGCCGGCGCGTCATCGGACCCGAGGCGTCTTCAGGAGTTCGCTCCCCGTCGCCGATGTCGCGTCCGTCGACGCGCGCCACCGGAACGACGCCGGCGAAAGTGCCGGTAGTGAAAGCCTCCTCCGCGCCATAGACGTCGAACAGCGAGAAGTCCTTCTCGAAAGCCGGGATTCCTTCCCGCCGGGCCGCGCGCAGCGCCGCGCCCCGGGTGATGCCGCCCAGGCAATAGCCACCCGCCGAAGTCCACAACTCGCCCTTGTGAACGATGAAGAAATGAGTCGAATTGCAAGTCGCCACGAAGCCGCGATCGTCGAGCATCAGCGCCTCGTCCGCCCCCGCCTCCATCGCCTGAATGCAGGCGAGGACGCAATTGAGTTTCGAATGTGAGTTGAGCTTCTGGTCCTGCTCGGCCGGGCCGGTTCGGCGAATGTGCACTGTGAACAGATTGAGTCCGCGCGCGAACATTTCCGGCCTCGGCTGCTTCCATTCGGGGATTATGACGATCGTCGCCGCGCCCACGGTCAGGCGCGGGTCCTGGTAGGGCGAGCGCTTGACCCCGCGTGTCGCCATCAGCCGGATATGCACGCCGTCGGTCATGGCGTTGGCGTCGATGACCTCGAACAAACGCGCCTTCAGCGCCTCGCGGCTCAGGCCGATGTCGATTCGCAGCATTTTCGCGCCATCCCAAAGCCGATCGAGATGCCGGCTCAGGAACGCGATCCGGCCGTTGACGAGGCGCAAACCCTCCCAGACGCCGTCGCCTAGCACAAACCCCGAATCGAACACCGAAACCATGGCCTGGGCCCGAGGCGTCAACGCGCCGTTGACGCTGACCAAAGCGGAATCGTTACGGGGGTCGCCGACATAATCCTGTGACCCGGTCGGATCTTTGCGCAATTTCCGGCATGATTCCCATTGGCCATTAAAAGCCTCACAATGGCGGCGCGACGCGGCTTGGGCAAGCGCGATTTCGTCTCGATCAAAAGCGGTCGGTCGCGAGCGCGCGGGTTCCGGTCTTGCGTTCGCCGCGTCGCTCGGGCAGGGAGGTTGAGGCGGGGCGCATCGTTGGCCCGCCGAGAGCGGACATAGGAATGAAACGGGTCCAGGACGTCGTATGGCCGATCATCGGCGCCGGCGCGGTGGCTGTATCGTCTTGGTTTTTGTTCAAGGACCTGCGCGGCCTTTCCTTCGCCAGTTTGAAGAATGCGATCACCTCGATCTCGCTCGGCCGGTGGCTGCTCGCGATCGGTTCGACATCGCTCGCTTATGCCGCGCTCGCTTGGTACGACCGGATCGCGCTTTTGCATTTGGGTCGCCGAATCGGCTGGCGCTTCGTCAGTGTGACGTCTTTCACCACCTACGCGCTGAGCCACAACATCGGCGCTTCGGTATTTTCCGGCGCCGTCGTCCGATATCGCGCCTATTCGACCAAGGGGCTCAGCGTTGGCGAGATCGGCGTGCTGGTCGCCTTCTGCTCGTTCACCTTCGCGCTCGGCGTGGTGACGCTGGGCGGCTTATTGCTCCTGTTCCATCCTGAACTCGTCGAACGCTACGCTGGCGCGCCGGTGTGGCTGGGCCAGACGGGGGCGGTGGCGCTGATCGGCGCCTCGAGCCTCTATATCGTCGGATCTCTGTTGCATTTTCGTCCGCTCAAGGTGGGCAACTTTGAACTCGTCTATCCGCGCCCGCCGGTGGCGGCGCGACAAATGCTTGCCGGACCGCTCGAATTGATTGGCGCCGCCGGAATCGTCTTTTTCGCGTTGCCGAACGCCGCCAATCCCGGCTTCGCGGTGGTTCTGGGAGTCTTTCTCGCGTCCTTTACGCTTGCCCTCGTCAGCCATGCGCCCGGCGGGCTCGGGGTGCTGGAAATTGCCTTCCTTTCGGCGATGCCGGACGAGCCCCAGGCGAACGTCGTGGCTGCGCTTCTGGTGTTCCGGCTGCTTTATCTGATCTTGCCGCTGATCTTCGCGCTGATCGTCGTGCTCGTGTTCGAGCGCGACCGGTTGCGCTCGCTCCTGCTGTCGAGAGGAGGCCATCCCCGTGCCATCGGCGATCACGATTGACGATCAGGACGTTCTTCTGGCGATCGACATCCAGTCCGATTTCATGCCGGGCGGGGCGTTGGCCGTCGCCGAGGGAGATGCAGTCGTCCCCCTGGTCAACGCGCTCGCGCGACGGTTTGCGCATATGGTCGTGACCCAGGATTGGCACCCGGCCGGGCATGCCTCGTTCGCGTCTCGCCACGACGGCGCGAGACCGTTCGAGGTGAAGCGGCTCGCCTACGGCGACCAGGTGCTTTGGCCCGACCATTGCGTGCAGGGGACGGCGGGGGCCGCGCTTCACCCGAACCTCGCAATCGACCTCGCATTCCTCATTCTGCGCAAGGGCATGCATGCGGGTGTCGATTCCTACTCGGCGTTCGTGGAAGCGGACCGGAAAACATCGACAGGCCTGGCGGCGCTGTTGAAGGCGCGCGGCGTGAAGCGGATCTTCGCCTGCGGCTTGGCGACCGACTATTGCGTCGCCTTTTCGGCGCTCGATGCGCGCGCCGAGGGTTTCGAGACCTTCGTCATCGAAGACGCTTGCCGGGCGATCGACGCCAACGATTCCCTCAGCAGCGCCTGGGCGAAAATGAACGCGGCCGAGGTGTGGCGAATCCAGTCGGCCGAAATCCTCGGTTGAGCCGGCCACCCGTTAACCGCAAGTTCGGCCGGCGCTCCGGCGGTTTACCAAGAGTTAACCTGCGGTGACGCATTTGAGAAGCGACGCGCGGCGCTCGCCCGGCCGCGCGCCTTTCTCATACCGCGTCCGCGCCCGAATGGTCACGCTGCACCATCATCCTTTCTGCCCCCATTCGCGCTTCATCCGCCTCGTCCTGGGCGAGATGGGAATTGAGCCGAGGCTTATCGAGGAGAGGGGATGGGAGCGGCGGCGCGAATTCCTGCTTCTGGCCGCCGAGGGCGCGACTCCGGTGCTGGTCGAGGACCGCGCGCCGAGCCTTCCGGGCGCGGAGGTCATCGCCGAATATCTCGACGAGACGAGGGGATCGAGCCTCGGCGACCGCAGGCTGTTGCCCGGCGATCCGCTCGAGCGCGCCGAGGCGCGGAGGCTGACGCACTGGTTCAACGTCAAGTTCTATAACGAATTGAGCCACTGGCTGGTGAGGGAGAAGATCACCAAGCGCTTCATGAATCCGGCGCAGGGCGGCGGCGCCCCGGACATGGAAACCGTTCGCGCCGCGCTCTTCAATCTGCGCTATCATCTTCGCTACATCGGCCATCTGATCTCCGGCCGCAACTGGCTGGCCGGCGACCGGCTGACCTACGCCGACCTCGCGGCGGCGGCGCATCTATCGTGCATCGACTATCTGGGCGACGCGCAGTGGGACGAGAACGAAACCGCCAGAATCTGGTACGCGCGGGTGAAGTCGCGCCCCTCGTTCCGCCCGCTCCTGGCGGAGCGCCTGCCGGGCGCGGCGCCGAGCGCCACTTACGCCGATCTCGACTTCTAGAAGCGCTGCGCGAACGGGCGCGCGCGCTCGGCTTCGAGGCGTGCCGCGTCACCGCGGCCGATGCGCCCACGCATGCGCGCGACCGCCTGTCCGCTTGGCTCGCGGATGGCGCGCATGGCGACATGGGCTGGATGGCCGAGACCTTTGAGCGGCGGGTCGATCCGCGCGCGCTGATGGGCGAGGCCAAGAGCATCGTCATGCTCGGCCTCAACTATGGACCGGAAAGCGATCCGCTCAGCGTGCTCGGACGTCCCGAAGCGGGGGCGATTTCCGTCTATGCGCGCCATCGTGACTACCACGACGTCGTCAAGGGCAGGCTCAAGCAGCTCGCAGCCTTTCTTGTCGTTGCGGCTCGGCCGGATAAGGTGGAGGCGAAGGTCTTCGTCGACACCGCGCCGCTCATGGAAAAGCCGCTCGCTGCGCGCGCCGGCCTCGGCTGGCAGGGAAAGCACACGAATGTGGTTTCGCGCGAATTCGGTTCCTGGCTGTTCCTGGGCGCGATTCTCACCGACCTCGATCTGCCGCCAGATCCGCCCGAGACCGATCATTGCGGCCATTGCCGCGCCTGCCTCGACGCCTGTCCGACCAAAGCGTTCCCGACGCCCTACCAGATCGACGCGCGGCGTTGCATTTCCTACCTGACCATCGAACACAAAGGGCCGATACCGCATGGGCTGCGCGCAGCGATCGGCAATCGGATCTATGGCTGCGACGATTGCCTCGCCGTCTGCCCGTGGAATAAATTCGCGAAAGCCGGACGTGAGGCGAAGCTCGCCGCGCGTGACGATCTCAACGCCCCGCGGCTCGCCGAACTCGCGCGGCTCGACGACGCGTCGTTTCGCGCCCTGTTTTCCGGGAGCGCGATCAAGCGGGTCGGGCGCGCGCGCTTCCTGCGCAACGTGATGATCGCCATCGGAAACTCGCGAACGCCTGCGCTCGCCGAAGCGGCGATCCCACGTCTTCGGGACACATCGCCACTCGTGCGCGGCGCCGCCATCTGGGCGCTCGCGCGCCTGATCCCGAGGGCGGAGCTTGCTGCGCATGCGGAAGAGAGGCGGGCCGACGAGCGCGACCCAACAGTCAGCGAGGAATGGCGAATAGCCCTCGGCGCGCGTTAGGACAGCGCGATCGCGCCTCTCGCCCGCGGCGCTCAGTGCGCGGCGGTCGGCTCGGCCTGATGCTTGAGCCTCTCGATCTGATCTTTCAGGTGAAGTTTCTTACGCTTGAGCTCGTGTACTTTGATGTCGTCTGACGCTGGATGATTTTCTTCGGCCAGGATCGCTTCTTCAATGGCCTGGTGACGGCGCACCAGCTCGCTGAGATGCGAATCAATCGACATGGGACCGCTCCCTCACGTTCACGACGACGAAATTGTGACACAACCGCTAATCCATGCAAGCGGCAAAAATGGGGAGCGGCGTTCAAATCATTTCCCACAGGGGTAGCAATTCGGGTGAGTTCCCGGCGGCGCCGACCCTTTCCGGCGGGACGGGCCCGAAACGCCGGCGGCTTGCGCGCGCCGGGCCGCCCCCGCATAGTCAGGGGCGCATCGAAACCCAAGCGAGGCGTTAAGGGGGCGGGAGACGGGACCGCACATGGAAGGCAAGGAGCTCACGCCTGAGGAACGCGCCGCCCTCGTCGCCCAGATCGAGCGGCTGCGCGAGGAGCACCGCGATCTCGACGCGGCGATCGAGGCGCTTCGCCAGGCCGGACAGGCGGATCAACTGCAGCTGCAGCGGCTCAAGAAGCGCAAGCTGCTGTTGCGCGACCGCCTCGCGCAACTCGAGGACCAGTTGACGCCCGACATCATCGCCTGAGGGCGGCTGGACCAGCGCTTGAGAACTGTGCTTTCCAACGAACGACCGCGACCCGCGGCGGCCGGCCAGTCAATTCATCAAAATTTTATTGTAATTCTATTGCTCCGTCGAGGCAAATTTTTCCAAGCCGATCAAAGCCGCTCCAAGCCAAACCAAGCCAAACCAAGAAAAACCAAGAAAAATATCCTTGGATTTCCTTGGATTCCTTCGTCCGAATCGGGGCTTTTCAAGAGGTTGCGGCGATTCCGACGTGAAAAAAGCTTCCCAGGCTCCGTGAAGGACTGAACGCGATTGTTATATGCGCGGTCACGCATCGAACCGGCCGCCACCGTCTTCGCTTCTCGGCATGCGCTGGCGATTGTATTGTCCATGACGACAGGAATGATAGCATGACTTGTGATTATCAGAAAGGAAAATGTTCCCACGGAAAGCGATCAGGCCGACGAAGGGACTGCGAAAGCGGACATGCATCGCCATGACCGCTCGCGGCGCGGACAAGACGCCGGCCCGCTGCGGACCGTGAAGCGTCGCGCTTGAACGCGCCGGAGCGACGGCGTTCGATCCGGCGTTGTCGATTTCGGAGGAAGCCATGCCCTACAGCGTCAACGCCGATCTGCCGCCCTCGGTCCGGTCGCATCTGCCCGAGCATGCGCAGGACATTTTTCGCGAGGCCTTCAACCACGCCTTCGCCGCCCACGCGCACGACCCCCGTCAGGAGGAAGCCGCCTTCCGCATCGCCTGGGCGGCGGTGAAGCGTGTTTACGAGAAGGTCGGGGAGGAATGGGTGGAGAAGGGCTGAGGCGTGACGCGGCGAGCCGCGCCTGCGAATGGGCCTCTCGTTGACGCCTGCTTGGGCGCCGCCGGGGGCGCGGCGAGCAAAAAAAGGCCGCCCGAAGGCGGCCTTGTACGCTACGTTGTTAGTCACGCTTTACGCACACGCGGCCCGGGCCTTTTCAGCCCGGCGATAGCCAACTCCGATTTGGCGAATAGCCCCGCCCAGCCGGGCCTCAGGGTCCCCACAAATACAACCGCCGCGGAGCAAATGTCTGGCGGCGTAGATGATTTGTCAATCGGGTTTCCGGTTGATCTCACATAACGCTTGGTCACGAATTCGTGAACTTTGATGTTCTGCTCAACCGGGAGATTGCGATACTCGGCATGCGCGCGCAGGCGGCGCACGAACCTTAGGGCATGATCCAGGGCAGCCTGACCAGTCCGGTCCGGTCGCGCGCGGGTCGGGTCGAGCCCCCGCGGGCGCGGGCCGCTTCCTCGTCGCGGAGCCGCGCCTCGTCAATCGATCGGATCTCGATCGCGGGCGCGAGAAGCCGGCGCCGATCAATGGCGCCGCGGGCTGGCGTCGAGGCCTCCGCCGCACTATCTCTCTAACGGGCGCAAAATTGGCCGATCAGCGGCACAAGAAGGCGCTCTCGTAGGGTGGGGATCAGCCATGCAAGTGCCAGTCGAGATTGCCTTTCGGCACTGTGAGCCTTCGGAGGAGATCCGATCCGAGATCGCGACACAGGTGCGCCGCCTCGAAAAGTTCAGCCCTCGAATCACGAGCTGTCATGTCGTCGTCGCCGGGCCGCAGACCAGGCACCGCCACGGTGATCAATTCAGTGTCGAGATTCGCGTCGCAATGCCAGAGCATAGCGATGTCGTCGTCGATAAATCACACCGGGACAAGCCGGAACGCGAGCATGCGCAGGTCGCGATCAAAGAAGCTTTCGACGCGGCGATACGCCAGATCGAAGACGTCCAGCGCCACATGCGCGGTCAAATCAAGGAACATGTGCCGGAAGACCACGGTCGGGTGACGAAATTTCTGGCCGGGGAAGATTGCGGCTTCATCGAAACGGCGGACGGGCGGGAAATCTACTTTCACCGCAATGCTGTCCTCGATGGCGCCTTTGGCCGTTTGAGCGTCGGCTCCGAGGTCGGTTTCGTGGAGGAACAGGGCGAGAAGGGTTCGCAGGCGAGCACCGTTCGCCTGATTGGCAGGCGCCGCCCCGGGTAGCGAATGCCGCAATGGTCGCTTGTGCAAGACGGGTAGTCATTTTTACAGCCTGCCCCAGGATGAACGTCGCCGCTCAGCAGGTGACGTGCATGAGAGCGATTTTCTTTTCCCGCGACTGGTTGAAGGTCAGAATCGCCTCGGGCGTCGGCTGCACGGCGACCCGACAGTGTTTCTTGTGGAAATACGCGCTCGCCTCGGGAGACAAGCGCAGGTTTCCGTATTGTCCCGCCCCGACAATCAACAGGTCGCAACCGTCTTCTAAGACGAACTTGGCTTCCGCCTTCGACAGGATATGCGAGGTCCCATACTTGTCTTTTGAAAGCCGCTTTCGCCGCTTTTCGACTTTTCCAGAAAGACGAATGATCACGTCGTGGCCGTAGGTTTTTCCTTCGACCGTAATCGCGCCGAACTCGGTTGCGTCGATCCGCATTGTCCTCTCCGCAGATCCATCAGAGAGGCGAGGTTCAGCGGCCTCTGGGCGCTGGCCACAGGCCACGCAACGGGAGCGGCAGCGTGGCGATGATCTTCGCCGTCTCGCCCGGATCAAGCTCCTTTCCGAGCAGGTCAAAAACGGCTCCTGTCACCCTCAAGGCGTCGCATGGGAATTGCGGGGGCAATTGGGCGGCGACGAGTGACGCGAATTCCGACGGCTGCCGCTCGTCTGTCGGCTTTCCGGCGAGCCGCCAACCTTCGTAATAGATGCCTCGGACGAGAATCGGGAGCTGCGCGCCCAAATGCACGGCTTGCTCCGGGGTGAGGCGATCGCGCAAGACGTGAAGCACGGCGCGAAGACCGCTATAGGCGTGAGGCCTCTCGTCAAGGTACAGACTCTCGGCCAGGGTCTTGAGCCAGACATTGGTTTGCTGAATCGTGTGGTCCAGCGCGGCTACTTGGGTATCGCTCATGTCTTGGTTCCCTCCTTCTTGGTCTCGTTTGCGTGACTGCGCATGATTGTGGAGGACCGACTCCGCTCAAACGACGACGCGCAACGCCAGCAATCTAAAATGCGAGCGTGCGCAGGAACCCGCCCAATTCTAGCGCTCCCCGACGCCTTCCGCCAGTCTCCTTCGCGAACGAGCCGATCTCCACCATAACCTCCGGACATGAGGAGATGTTTGATCGAGATCATAACGGGCGCATCCCAGTCGTCGGATGATTATCAAAGAGCATTCCAACCTCGCCGGCTCGTGCGGGAGCGTCCCGTGGCGAAGTCGGCGCCGCGTGATAGAAAGGCTCTGAAGCGAACCGCATTGTTCAGTCCTGAAGCCGTGCCGCGCGGTCTTGCCGCGTGAGTCCCGCTTCTTTGCTCCGGAGTCCAAAATGCACAAGCCCGTTATTCCCCATGACGCCTTCGTCTTCGTTGGCGACGGCCGCAAGGCGCTGTTCCTGCGCAACGATGGCGATGAAAAGTTCGCGAACTTCGTCACCGAGCGAGTCATCGTCGACGAGAACCCGTCCACGCACGATCAAGGAACCGACCGCCCAGGCCGCGGGTTCGCGAGCGCCAACTCAACTCGGCGCAGCGCCATGGAGACGACGGATTGGCACGAGATCGAAGAGCATCGCTTCGCCCATCGAGTCTCCGACGCTCTGGAGCGTCTCGTGCGCGAACGCGCTACGCCGGCCCTGGTCATCGCCGCTCCTCCGCGCACGCTCGCAGACCTGCGAAGCGCGCTCCACGCCGACGTGAAGGCGAGGATCGTTCTTGAAATCAACAAGGATTTCACAAAACATCCGGTGTCGGAGATCGAGCGGCACATTATCGCGTCGCTGACCGAAGTCTAGCAACGCAATTGGGGTTTTTCTGGGCTGGAGCGCGAGGCGCTGACGTCTATAGCGCCAGCTATTTTGAATTGGTCCGAATATTTTCGGACGACGACCTTGACCGGAGGCGAGAATGTTTGGCGATGAAACGATCCGGCAGGGCGTTCTCGAAGATCTGAGATGGTCGCCACACGTCAATGCGACGCACATTGGCGTCGCCGTGCGCGACGGCGTCGTCGAGTTGACGGGGCACGTCGAGACCTATGCGCAGAAGCTGGAAGCGGAGCACGTCGCGCTGGCCGTCAAGGGCGTCAAAGGGGTGGCGCAGGAGATCAGCGTCAGGTTGCCGAGCGAGAAAAAGACGAGCGACAACGAACTCGCCGAGCGCGCGGTGCGCCTGCTGTCTTGGGATGCGCGCCTCCACGGCGACGCCATCAAGGTCAAGGTCGAACAGGGTTGGGTCACGCTGACCGGGAAGGTCCGCTCGTCGGGCGAGCGCGACGTCGCGCTATCCGACGTGAAGAGGCTCTCCGGCGTCGTTGGCATTACGAACGCAATCACTCTGCGGCCGGCCGCCGCGCCGAACGACGTCAAGGGTCAAATCGAGGACGCGCTGAATCGCCAGGCTGTGCTGGAGGGCTCAGTCATCCAGGTTGCGGCTCAAGATGGGACCATCATCCTGAGCGGCAGCGTCCATTCCTGGGCCCAACGAGCCGCGGCGCGCCGCGCGGCGTGGGCCGCGCCCGGCGTCAATGACGTCATAGACAATTTGCGGATCGTGTATCGTTGAGGCGCGCGGAGGGCCGCGGCTAGGCTCTCGCGAGCGCGTCCCGGATGTATGCGACGGCGTTCTTGAGGACGAAGATCTTGTTGTAGTCGCGCTCGGGGATATCGATTTTCGTCCGCTCGTGGATGGCCGTGACGAGATTGATGAAATCCATCGAGTTCGAGGTCGAAGGCCTCGCGGATATCGTCCTGATCGCGCGCGGCGGCGGGATCCGCCTCGGGGGCGATTTCGCAGATCAATTGCAAGATCAGGGCTCTGATTTCGGCGTCGGTCATAGGCTTTCGGGCTCCTGCAAGCGCCGCGCGATCGAAGCGAGCAACCGGCCGCCGACATGTCCGTCCGTGACCCGGTGATCGGCGGCGAGGCTGAGGGTGGCGAGGGTTCGGGCCTCGATTCGTCCGTCGACGACAAACGGACGCTGGGCCGCCCGGCCGAAGCCGACGATGGCGACCTGCGGCGGGTAGATGACGCCGATCACCGTTTCCGCTCCTCGATCGCCGACGTTGGTGACGGTGACGGTCGACGACGTCAGCTCCGAACTGCGCAACCGGCCGCCACGCGCGCGATCGACCAGGTCCCGCATGGCCGTCATCAGGTCCGAAAGCGAACGCTGGTCGGCGTCGCGGATCGCCGGCGCGATCAGCCCGCCGCCGCGCAAGGCGATCGCCCAGCCGACATGCACGCTCGACGCAGGCGTGAAGGCGCCCTCCTCGAACGCGCCGTTGAATTGCGGCCACTCGCGCATGGCGAGCGCCGACGCTTTCAGAAACAGCACCGCCGGCAGGATGCGTTCCGGCGGCGGCCGCTCGGCATTGACCTGCTCGACCCATGAAGTCGCGGCGGAAAGGTCGATCGTCTCAGTGAGGTAGTAATGCGGGATTTCGCGCTTCGAGCGGCTCATCGCGGCGGCGATCGCCTTGCGCATCTCGGCGAGATCGACGCCCCTTTTCGCTGGCGGCGGCGCCGTCGCCGGACGGCTCGCTGCGGACTCGACGTCGGCGAGGCGGATCGATCCGTCAACGCCGGTCCCCTTGAGAGCGGAAAGATCGACATGAATCGCAGCCGCGCGCCGCCGGGCGGCCGGAGTGACGCGCAGGCGCGCTCCCGGCGGCGCCGCCAGCCCAGCCGGCGGTGTGGAAGCGGGCGGCGCGATGGGCGATCCGGCATGCGACGCCGGCTGAGGCGTGGGGAGAGCAGGCGTTTCGACCCCCTGCGCAGCCGCAGGCATGCTCCCGGCTGGCGCAGGCGCCGAGGCTTGCGCCCCCTCGATCTCGGCCAGCACGGTTCCGACCGGCACGCTCTGGCCCTCGGCGACAAGCAGTTTTGAGACCACGCCGTCGAGAAAGATTTCGACCTCGATGGCGCCCTTCTGGGTCTCCACCACCGCGACGATGTCGCCCGATCGGACGCGGTCGCCGACCTTGACCTGCCATTCGGCGAGCGTTCCCGCCTCCATGTCGGCGCCGAGCGCGGGCATGCGGAACTCGTTCATATTGGCCGCACGAGTTCTCGCGCGGCGGCGACGACGTCCCGCGGCTGCGGCAGGCTGGCGTCCTCGAGATGCGCCGCATAAGGCATCGGAATTTCGCGTCCGCAAACGCGCCTGAGCGGCGCGTCCAGCTCAAAGAACGCCTGTTCAGCAATGCGCATGCCGACCTCGGCCGAGATGGAGCCGCTGCGCCATCCCTCGTCGACGATGACGCACCGCCGCGTCTTGGCGACCGAAGCGATGATCGTCTTCGTATCGAGCGGCCTCAAGGTTCTCAGATCGACGACCTCGGCGCTGATGCCATCCTTCGCGAGACTGTCGGCGGCCGCTAAGGTCTTGAACAGCGAACCGCCATAAGCGATGAGGCTGACGTCTGCGCCATCGCGCCGCACCCTGGCATGGTCGATGTCCACCCCCGTGATATCGGCGTCCGCCGAAAGCACGCCTTCGACATTATAGAGCATGACGTGCTCGAAGATGATCGTGGGGTTCGGGTCGGCGAGCGCGCCGATCAGCATATAGCGTGCGTCGTCGATCGTCGCCGGGGTCAACACGCGCAGGCCCGGAATATGCGCATACCAGCCTTCCAGGCTATGCGAATGTTGCGCCGCCACCCGCCGTCCGCCGCCTGTCGCCATGCGAATGACGAGAGGAATTGCGAACTGGCCGCCCGACATGTACGGGATCACGGCGGCATTGTTGAGAATCTGATCGAGCGCCAGCATACTGAAGTTGACCGTCATGATTTCGACAATCGGGCGCATCCCCGCCATCGCCGCGCCGACGCCAGCGCCGACATAGGCGCTCTCAGACAGAGGCGTATCGCGAATCCGCTCTTCGCCGAACTCGTCCGACAGGCCTTTGGTCACGGCGTAGCATCCGCCGTAACGGGCGATGTCTTCGCCCATCAGGAAGACGCGCTGGTCGGCGATGAGCGCCTGGCGCAGCGCCTGCTTGCAGGCTTCCCGGTAGGTGATCGGCGCTGAAGGAGGGCTCGAGGGAGCGTTCACGAAGGGACCTCCTCCATCGTCACGAAACGCTCGATCTCGGCGATCGGCTCGAGAGTCCCCGCCTCCGCGAAGGCTGTGGCGGCCGCGATCTCCGCATCGACGTCCGCCTCCATCTGCGCCAGTTCCTCCGGCTTGATCATGCGATTGTCCTCGAGCCACGTGCGCAGACGCTCGATCGGACCCTTCTTGCGCCACGCTTCGATGTCGTCCTTCGACCGATAGAGTTGCGCATCGAACATGGAATGCGCGCGGAAGCGGTAGGTGCGGCACTCGAGAAAATAGGGCTCGCCCTTGCTTCGGATGCTTTCGACGGCGTTGCGCGCCGCGTGCTCGACGGCGACCACGTCCATTCCGTCGACCGCCTCGCCGGCGATCCGGTAGCTCGCCGCCTTGCGCACGAGGTCGGTCTCCGCCTCCGCCCGCTCGAGCGCCATGCCCATCGCATAGCCGTTGTTTTCGCACACGAACAGGATCGGCAGCCGCCACAGCTCGGCGAGATTGAGCGTTTCGTGAAACTCCCCTTCGTCGACCGCTCCGTCGCCGAAGAAGCACGCGGTCACCGAAGCGCGTTTGGCCATCTTGTCGGCGAGCGCGACGCCAAGCGACAGCGGCAGGCCGCCGCCGACGATCGCGTTGCCGCCGTAGAATCGGCGCTCGCGATCGAAAATGTGCATCGATCCGCCGCGCCCACGACAACAGCCTTCCAGTTTGCCCAGCATCTCCGCCATTAGCCGCCCGGGATCGACGCCGCGCGCGAGCGCCTGGCCGTGTTCGCGATAGGTCGCCACCACCGCGTCGTCCGGCGTCAGCGCTTCCATCACCCCGACGGACACCGCCTCCTCGCCGTCGTAGAGATGGAGGAAGCCGAGGATCTTCTGCGCCTGATAGAGCTCGACGCACTTGGCCTCGAAATGGCGGATACGCATCATCGATCGCAGCAGATGCGCGAGATGAGCGTGATCGAGATGCACTTTCTGGCTCATCGCTCGTCGCTCTCCAACGTCGACAGATCGCCTTCCGGCAGCCCGAGTTCGCGCGCCCTCAGCAGCCGGCGCATGATCTTGCCGCTTCTCGTCTTGGGGAGGTTCGCCTTGAATTCGATCTCCTTGGGCGCGACGGCGGCGCCAAGCCGCTGGCGCGCGAAGCCCAGGAGCTCCTTGCGTATCGCCTCATTCTCTTCGACGCCGAGCCTCAGCGTGACGAAGGCCTTGACCATCTCGCCCGCCGTCGGGTCCGGTTTGCCGATAACCCCGGCCTCGGCCACCAAAGGGTGCTCCATCAGCGCACTCTCGACCTCGAACGGTCCGATCAGATGGCCCGACGACTTGATCACGTCGTCGGACCGTCCGACGAACCAGAAATAGCCGTCCGCGTCCCGGCGCGCGAGGTCGCCGGTCAGGTAATAGTCGCCAACGAAGCTTCCCCGATAGCGCTGCTCGTCGCGCAGATAGCCGCGCATCATCGAAGGCCAGCCGCGCTTGAGCGCGAGCTCCCCTTGCGTGTCGGGCGCATCAATCATTTCAAGGCCGCCCTCGGCCTTGCGTCTGACGATCCGCGCTTCGACGCCTGGAATCGGCCGGCCCATCGACCCCGGCTTGACGTCCATCGCGGCGTAGTTGGCGATCATGATGCCGCCGGTCTCGGTCTGCCACCAATTGTCGTGGAACGGACGACCGAAGGCTTGTGCGCCCCACACCACCGCCTCCGGGTTGAGCGGCTCGCCGACGCTCGCGGCGAAACGAAGCGCGCCGAGGTCATGGCCGCGCAGAGCTTCCGTTCCAAGCTTCATCATCATCCGAATGGCGGTTGGCGCGGTGTACCAGACGCTCACCCGCTCGCGCGCGAGCACTTCATACCAGGTCGGCGCGTCAAACTCCGCCTCGACCACGATGTTGGTGACGCCATGGACAAGCGGAGCGATGACGCCGTAGCTCATTCCCGTCACCCAACCGGGATCGGCGGTGCACCAGAAGCGGTCGCTTTCATGCAGATCGAGGGCGTAGAGCCCGGTCGCATAATGCGTGACGACAGCCTCGTGGGCGTGCAGGACCCCTTTGGGGCGCCCCGTCGTGCCGCTCGTGAAATGCAGAAGCGCGATCTCTTCCGGGTCCGTAGGCGCGATGTCGAAACCCGGCTTCGTCGCGTCCATGAGCCGGGCCCACGAGCGCGTGTTCTCGCCGTCCTGGCTGACATCGACCAGGATAACGTGCTCGAGCATCGGCAGCCGTCCGCGCGACGCCTCGACTTTGCGCCGATAGAGCGATTCCGTGGTCACGAGCACGCGCGCCCCGCCGATCTCCATCCGAGTTCGCAATGGGCTCCGGACCGAAGGCTGAGAACAGCGGCGAGACCACGCATCTGGACTTCAGCGCCCCGAACGCGGCGACATAGAGTTCCGGAACCCTGCCGAGCAGCAAAAAAACGGGCTCGCCCGCCGCCACGCCCAGCGAGCGCAAAACATTGGCGAAGCGATTGGTCGACGCCGCGAGGTCGCTGTATGAATAATCTCGGGTCTCGCCGCCCTTGCCGATCCAGCGCAGCGCGACCTTTCTCCCCCTGGGTCCGACAGCGTGGCGGTCGATTGCTTCGAAGGCGATGTTAAGCCCCGCGCCGCCCGGAAGTCCGCTCAGGCCTTTGCGCGCCGCCTCCCAGCTAAAACCCTCGCAAACCGCTCGATAGTCCTGCAGGTTCGGAGGAACGGCGAGCGAGGCCGCGTCCTTGCGGATCGTCGCATAACGCGCGACGTCGTCGGTTCCCGCCACTTTCGCCTCCCTGCTGCGTGAGCGCGATTCCCGCCGCGGCCGCGCCCGCTCCGATGCGCTTGTCACGCTCGGCGCCACCTTCATCGACGCGCTTAATTCGCCGCAGCGTCCGGTCTCGCCTACATCCCCATATCCGGCTCGCTCGCGCGCTCCCTCTTCTCCTCCGGAATCTCGGTCATCGTCGCTTCGGTCAGCAGCAGCACGCTCGCGACCGACACCGCGTTCTCGAGCGCGACGCGAACCACCTTTGTCGGATCGATGATGCCGGCTTCGATCAGGTCGACATATTCCTTTCGCTCTGCGTCGAAGCCCTCGTTGCCCTTGCCCTCGAGCATGCGGGCCACGACGACCCCGGCGTCGACCGCGGAATTCTCCGCAATCTGCCGCGTCGGCGCCTCGACGGCGCGCTTGAGGATTTGTACGCCGGTCTTCTCGTCGCCCTCGGCCTTTGTCTCCTCCTGCCGGATGGCTTCGACGCAGCGCAACAGCGCGAGGCCGCCGCCGGGAACGATCCCTTCCGCAACCGCAGCCTTGGTGGCGTTGATTGCGTCGTCGAGCGCTTCTTTCTTCGCCTTCATCTCGACTTCAGTGGGAGCGCCGACCCGGATCACCGCGACGCCGCCGCTGAGCTTCGCCAGCCGCTCTTCCAGCTTTTCGCGATCATAGTCGCTGGTCGTTTTCTCGATTTCGCGCCGAATCTGTGCGGCGCGACCGTCGATCTGCTCGCGCTTGCCCGCGCCGCCGATGATCGTCGTGTCGTCCTTGCTGACAACGATCCGCTTCGCGCTCCCGAGCTGGGCGATCGAGGCGTTCTCGAGCTTGAGGCCCAGGTCCTCGGACACGACCTGCCCCCCGGTCAGCACCGCAATGTCCTCGAGCATCGACTTGCGCCGATCGCCGAAGCCGGGCGCCTTGACCGCGCAGCATTTCAGCACGCCCCGCACATGGTTGACGATGAGGGTCGCGAGCGCCTCGCCCTCGACGTCCTCGGCGACAACCAGCAGCGGCCGCCCGGCCTTCACGACCTCGTCGAGCAGCGGCAACATGTCCTTCAGCGAGGAAATTTTTCGATCGCTGATCAGGATCAGCGCGTTCTCGTGGACCGCCTCGGTCTTTTCCAGATCGGTGACGAAATAGGGCGAGATGAACCCGCGGTCGAACTGCATGCCTTCGACGACTTCGAGCGCCGTCTCGGTCGTTTTGGATTCTTCGACCGTAATCACCCCCTCGTTGCCGACCTTGTCCATCGCTTCGGCGACGAGATCCCCGATCTCCGTGTTGTTATGCGCGGAAATCGCGCCGACCTGTGCCTTCTCCTTGCGCGTCTTGACTGTCCGCGACATCGCGCGCAGCGATTCGACCGCGCGCTTGCAGGCTCGGTCGAGACCCCGCTTGATATCGATCGCGCTCGCGCCGGCCACCACGTTGCGTACGCCCTCGGAGAGTATGGCGTGGGTGAGAACGGTCGCCGTGCTCGTGCCGTCGCCGACCATGTCGCCGGTCTTTTCCGCGGCCTGGCGCAGCATGCGCGCGCCGAGGTTTTCTTCAGGGTCCTTCAGGTCGAATTCCTTGGCGATCGTCACGCCGTCGTTGCAGACGATCGGCGCGCCCCACTTCTTTTCGATCAGTACGGATTTCGAACGCGGACCGAGCGTCACCCGCACGGCGTCCGCCAACAGCGTCGCGCCTCGCAGGATCTTCTCGCGCGCCGCCGAGCGAAACAGGACTTGCTTAAATGCCATGAGAACTCTCCGCCGCTTGCGAGCCCCGGCCCCCGCCGCCCATCACACAGCCAATTAACGTAAAACACTATGAACTGGAGCGTCGTGGCCGCATCGATCTATTTTACGCGCGACCCAAGGAGCCGACCGAGGCGTTGAGAACCACCGTTCCGGCGGTCGTTTCGGGGGCGGCGCGCCCTGCCCGGGGAGGCGCGACAAGTCGCATGCTCTTTTCTCCCGTCGGCTGTTTGCGGCGCCGCCGGAGGCGCCGCAGAAGGCTGCAATGGGCGAGGAACGCGGACAGCAATGCGACCGCTTTGGCCGAGCAATTGCGCCGCGCCTGCGATCATTCGCACATGGCGTTCGCGTCGACGCTCGAGCCGGCGCCGTCGACACAGATGCACAAGCTTTAAGCGCTTTGGCGCCCATGGCTGGCGCCCTAGTCCGCCGGGCCCCTCCTCGAAGAGCCCGACTCACGAGGGCTGAACTCACCCGATCGTCAGCCGATCTTCGACCGTAACAACGCCAGGCGCGGCCCAGGCCGCTTGTTCCGCGACGTCGCGTTCGTGCCAGGCCCGCACCTTCCCTTCCAGCGTGACCTTGCCGCCCGTCACAGCCACTTGAATCCCGTCGGCTTCCAGCTCCGCATTGCGCTTGAGCGCGTCCTCGATGCGATGTTTGACGTTGCTTGCATCAACGCGCGGGCGGATGGTAATCAGATTCGTGACGCCCATGACGCCCGACAGCTTCCGGACCGCGGTTTCGGCGCCCAGACGCTGAAACTGCCATTCCACCGCGCCGCCGAGGGTGACCCACCCTTTTTCGACTTTGACCGTGACCCTTCCCGAGGGAATCGTGGTGTCCCAGTCAATGATTTGCGCGGCTCTCTGGGCAATTTCGTCGTCGCGGTTCTTCTTCTCGCTTGGGTAGCGCACCTCGATCTCCTGGGCGACCCCGCGGACGCCCTTGACGCGCTGGACGGTGCGCTCGGCCGCGATCTTCTCCGCATAGCTTATGACATGACCGGTGAGAGTGACGACGCCATGGTCGACCGTGACGCCGATCTTCGTTGCATCCAGGGTGGGCTCGAATTCGAGTTCGTCCAAAACGTTCCGTCGCAGACTTTCGTCGCTCATGACAATCTCCCTGGTTCACGCCCCCTTCCCTGCAATGTCGTGGAAGGAGATCAGAATACTCCGGAATTCCAATGAGCTGCAAAGTCGCCTGGCGTCATTGACATAGGTCAAAGACCGCCGAGCACATCGGCGCGCGGACGGCGACCAAATTCTGCGGCTTGCTTACTTCCAGGTGTCTCTTGCCTCGCGATCCGACTGGCGAGCTTGATTTCAAGCCATGCGCAGACATGACCCCGAAGCAGCTCCAGCTCGCTGAATTCTCAAGAGTCTGGAAGGCTCATGCGGCGCTTCCAATCGAACGGATCGGTTTGAGATAGATCAACGCGCGGCGGGAATGGCGCCCATAAGTGCTCTGAGGCTAAATTCTTTGACGGGCGACCGCGATGTACAAGGATATTCTCGTCTATCTCGATCCTTCGTCTGACACGGCCAGCCGCTTAAGGGTCGCAACGAAGCTGGCGCGCTTGCATGACGCCCGTCTCCTAGGAATGGAAGCCTGTTCGGCGGAGGCGTTTGAGGGTGAGTGGCTTGAGCGCACGACCCAACTTCCTGACCTATTTCAGGAAGCGATCAAGTTGGGCGGGGTGAAAGGGCACTATGTTACGATCGATCGCTGGAAAAGGGCCGGACGACATGAATATGCGCACTACGCCGATCTGATCGTCGCGTCACAACCGGAAGTCGGAGCAAAAAAGCTGCTTGCAGCTGGAATTCCGGAGGACGTGCTTCTCTCCGCGGGCGTTCCGATTCTCCTGTTGCCGACTGGTTGGAGGGAGCGCTCCATAGGAGAGCGTATAATGATCGCGTGGAAGTCGAATCGCGAAGCTACGCGCGCAGTTCACGATGCGATGCCGTTTCTTACCCGCGCGCAGAAGGTGATCGCCTTCACTTTTGGCCCCGCGCCCGACGGATCGGGCGACGAACCCGAACTCGCTGGTTGGGCATCTTCGGCAGCACGGGGTTGTCGTCGAACCATCGAGGTGGTGGCTGAATTCCGCCGGGCTGACGCCCGTGGATGCAATGTTCGCGTGTCTCGACGCGGAGGATGCCGATCTTATAGTCGCGGGCGCTTACGGGCGCTCGCGCTGGGTTGAGGGCCTATTTGGAGGCGTAAGCCATGATTTGGTTCGACAACCTTCGCTTCCGGTGTTCCTGTCGCACTGAGTGATCGGCAACCAGAGCACGGCGCGCCATGCGTGCGGCGCCTCTGGGCGCGCTGCGGCGACCATAGACGATCCGCCGATTCTGACAGAACGAGATCATGAGCTATGGTGGCCTCATGCCTCGACTCGATCGCTCTATGCGCGCTATTTCATTGGTCGCCGCCTTCGCGGCCTTCTCGATCGTCCCGGCTCATGCGGATACGGCGCTGATCGCGCGTGGATACTTGATCGCGAAGAATAGCTGTGGTCGCTGTCACGCGATCGGCAAAACGGGAGAGAGCGCCAATCCTAAGTCGCCGCCCTTCCGCTACCTGTCGCGCAGGTATCGACTCTCCGGCCTAGAGGAGGCGCTCGCCGAAGGCATCATTGTCGGCCATGAAGGGCTGGAAATGCCCCATTTTCAATTTAGCCCGGCGATGATCGACGCGCTGCTCGCATATATGGACTCGGTGCAAGCGAAGTGACGGGCCGTGCGCCGACCGGTAAAGCCGACACACTGGCATGCCGCCCGCCCGTTATCTGACGTCGCCCTAACGTTATATCGACTTCATCGGCGCCTCTCCAGTGCGCACAACGGCGGGCAGGCGTCAGCACGGCGCCTGCGCGGTCGTCCGCAACGTTGCGCTGTTTGGGGCTTGTCGCCAATGGGACCGGCGACATTGCCGGTTAGCGCATCGCTCAGCTCCTCAGAATTGGGTGGCCCGTTCCGACCGGCTGCGCCGCCCGTGCTAGCCACGAACCTGGCCGTCAACTAACATTCGGCCTGGGCCGGAGTTCAGGGGCCGATCAGCCGTATTCTCGAGAACAAGCGCCGGCGCATTCGACAAGGTGCCAAGCCATGGTGAAAGAGCAGCGCGTCTGGGCGCCGAGCGGCGCCAATCCTCGTTTATCTGACGGCGCCAACGTTCGCCTCTTTGCGTTGAGGGACACCGCGGATCTGGGCAAAGCCATCGCACAAGCCCTTGGGCGCGAACTCGCTCCCCACGAAGAGCGGGAATTCGAGGACGGCGAGCACAAGGCGCGTCCTTTGGAAGCCGTCCGCGGATCGGATGTCTATGTGGTTCAGAGTTTGCATGGCGGCCCAGTTGCAAGCGCCAACGACAAACTATGCCGATTGCTGTTCTTCATCGGCGCACTCAAGGACGCCGGCGCAGAACGAGTCACCGCGATTGCGCCTTATCTCTGCTACGCTCGAAAGGATCGCCGCACCAAGCCCAATGATCCCGTGTCGACGCGTTATGTCGCCAGCCTTTTCGAAGCGGTCGGCACTGATGCTATTGTGACCTTGGAGGTGCACAACCCTTCCGCCTTCGAAAACGCTTTTCGTCGCCAGAGCGTGGCTCTCACTTCGGCGCCCTTGTTCGTCGAACGTTGCCAGGCCCTCTGCAGCGACCGCATATGCGTGGTGTCGCCGGATCCCGGGGGCGTCAAGCGCGCCGAGTTGTTTCGCGAATCGTTGCAGGACAGTGTTGGCCGGCCTGTCGAAAAGGGCTTTGTCGACAAGCATCGTAGCGCAGGCGTCGTCAGCGGCGATTTGTTTGTCGGCGACGCGGCGCGAGCGACTGTCCTCATCGTGGACGACCTGATCAGCACGGGCGGCACGCTGCAGCGGGCCGCGCGCGCTGCACGCAAGGCCGGCGCCGAAAGAGTGATCGCCCTTGTGACGCATGGCCTCTTCATGCCGGGCGCGCAAGAGGTGATCGCCGACGCGGCCATTGACCAGTTCGTCGTCACCGATAGCGTGCCGCCGTTTCGGCTCGACATGGGTAGGGTTCAAAACAAGATCGACATTCTCTCGGCTGCGCCGCTGATGGCGGAGACCATCAAGCGTCTCCATGAAGGCCAAGGTCTGACCGATCTGATGGTGTGTTGAATAGGGACTTTTCTTCCCGACGCCGGGCTGCCCCCACACGTTGAGACGATGGCGACTTGCGAATACGCGTGATCCGCTCCAGACGACGCGCATCCTCCGCGCCGATTCGCAAGTACGAGCGAGCCTGCCGCGGCCACTTTTCGGGCGTGCGGGGGTTGGGTTCGAGCATATGAGCGATGGCGAGCCGCGCGCGCAGAGTCGCGCGGTAACATCTGTAGAACGTGAAGAGCTCTTCCGACTCTCCGTCGCCGAAAGCTTGGATCGCACGCCGCCTGATGTATTGGCCGACCCAGACGCTGCCAAGGCGCTCGCATTCAACTGAGAGAAAGGCGATTTCGTCGAGCGGGTCGACGGCGCGAAACGTCGGATTGAACTCGAGACAGTCAATTATTCTCAATGAATCCATCAGCCAGATGTGTTCGGGACGCAGATCGCCGTGGCCGTCGACGACGTGGCGACTGCGCACTCGTGCGGCGATAAGTCCCGAACGTTGCGAAAGAAATTGGCGCTGCGCTCGATCGATCCGCCGCACAAGCCCCGCGGGGAGGCCAAGATCTGGATTGAGAAGGACACGCTTGTTGAGAGCGAGACTCACGCGCCAATTCCAGACGTGGATATTGGGTGAGACGAAAATGGGGCGAGCTCGGCGGTAAAAGCCGGTCGAGCGTTGTCATGAGTTGATCGAGGTTCCCCCTCGTGAGCTTTCGCGTCAAAATGGCGTTTTCAAGCGTCTCGTTTTCGTCGAGACGCCGCATTACGATCAGCCAGTCGATAATCTCCCCCGGCCCGCCGATCGCGAGACCATCGTTGGACCGCGTGAGCGCGACGACGTCGAGATAGACGTCGGACGCCAGCCGTCGGTTCAGCGCCAATTCCGCCCGGCAGGCCGTTTCGCGCCGGGAGAGGGTCGAGAAGTCGAGATAAGGGAACCGAACCGGCTTCTTTAGCTTGAAAGCCTTGTCTCCGGCGAGAAACACAAAGGACATGTGTGTCTCGCGAGATATGATGTCCCGCACCGGAAATGGATAGGAAGCGGGGTCCTTTAGGAAGGCGACTTTTGTCTCGAGCGAGGCGGCTTTCGAGCCTAACGGCCGGTTGTCAGCGTGCATTCATGGCTCCTCGCGCACGCCAGAGACAGCCGGCTAGCCCGCGCCTGTTGGGTCCGAAAAAGGGGTCGGCGCGACGCTCACGACGACAAAAATGGCGCCCACTGGCTGGAAGCCGTCATGGCGTTTGTCAGGCTTTCTGCAGGTTGATCTGAGCGCCGTTCAATCGGTCCAGCACATTCGTTTCGAGATGCTCCATCAGCGCGCCAATGCTGGTCTCCTTCTCCATTTCTTGTCGTCTTATCTTCAGCCACGCATCGGCGCACGCATTGCCGAAAGTCTGCGCGTCGAAAACGTCGTAGGCGCCCGTGTAAATGGATCCGCCATGTTTCACTATTTCTAGTGTGACCTTCATGTCTCTCTCCAGAACCGTCGGGTCGAAGTCGAAACCTACAAGACTTGCTCGGTCCGCTGCAAAGGCGTTCGGACCACGCTCAAAGAACTTTTGCATCCGTCCAAGACGCCGAGAGCCGGCCGTCTGGCGTCATCGCCACGCGCGTGCCTGACGGCGCGCTTTCCCGATCGAGCGTTCGCTGTAACCATGCGATGTCCTCACGCGAGGGACGCGCGAGCCGACATTTCCGGATTTGCAGGGGCGTCATGTCCAATGCGCGGAGGTTGGCGCTCGCGGGATCGACGTCGACAAAATACATGACCGCAAGATCGTCGCGAAATTCCTCGTATCCCGTGATGCCTTCGTAGTCGTTCAAGAAATCTCCGCAACCATAAAGGATGAGGCGATTGTTGTAGACTTCGATCGCTTTGGCATGATGCGACGAATGGCCGTGAATAATGGAGACCTCTGCTTCCTCGATCAGCGCGTGGGCGAACCGGCGTTCGCTCTCAAGGATATCGTAGCCCCAGTTCGGCCCCCAGTGGACAGAGGCGATGACGACATCTCTCGGCCGCCTCACTTTGGCGAGCTGCGCGGCGATCGCAGTGACCGAAGCCTCGGAAAGCGAGGTGAGGAGATTGACCCCGGCCGTTTCGGGTTCGGCCGCCCAGTCCCGCGGGGTCCCGCTCGTTGTGGACGCAAAAGCTAGGACCAGCAAACGGGCCCCCTCGTCAGGAATCTCGAGAATGGCCGGGGCTCTCGCCTGGGCGAGATTGCGGCCCGCCCCGGCAGTCTTGATGCGCATTTGCTCGAGGCTATTCAAAGTGTCGAGCAAGCCAGCCAGTCCCCAGTCGAGAACATGATTGTTGGCCAATGCGCAGCAGTCGATGTCCGCCATGGCCAAGGTACGGGCATTCTCCGGACTCATGCGATAATTGATGCCCTTTGGCTCATAGGCGTCGCTGCGAGTGATGCTGGTTTCAAGATTGACGACACGTGCGTGCGGCCGCGCTCGCTTCCATTCGTCGAGAGCCGCGCCCCAGACGTAGGAAATGTCTGCCGGCCGCGGCACGGGACCATTGGCTCGCTCCGCCAGATGAACGTAGTCGACGGCCGATCCGACATAGTTTTCGTGGAGGAGAGGAGGGCAGGGATGAGGCAGTACTTGGTCGATGCCGCGCCCCGCCATCACGTCACCGCAAAGAAATATCTTCATTTCTCGCGCTTTCCTGCTCGTCGGGTTGGGCTTGATCGCGATGACCGAACACGGCGGCCCGTTCACGAGGGCCAAAGGGCATGGAGCGACCTCGGCATAGCGGCAATCGCATCCTCGACCTCGCTCGGTGAAAGCCGCGCCGCAAGCAGGGCGAAAACAGCGCGAGCGACGGCTTCGGAATCAACGCCCGGGTCGCGGTCGACCGCCTGATGAATTCGTTCAGTCAACGCACTGAGGCTTTGCGCCGGCGGATGTGCGCCGGGATGCCAGCCTTCGTAATAGAGGCCGCGCAGCAACAGTGGCAATTGCGCGCCGAAATAGACGACTTCGTCGCGCGGCAGGACATCACGCAAACCGTGCAGCGCGCCAATCAAAGCGGCATAGGCTTTAGCGCGATCATGCCAGCCAAGGCGTTGCGCCAGATCATTGATCCAACCCTCTGCTTCGGCGGCCGCGCTGCCGAGCTCCCTTATGTCTCTCATCTTCAGGGCCTCTCCTGACTGCGCAAATTCTGAGTTCGCACCTTCGATTTCGGACTGTTGATGCGCATTGCGTTGGATCAATGCCGCAATCGCGAATGCCGGCGTCATGACTCTGGCTTGATCAGTTCGACGAGGTCAGGCTCGCCGCAACGCAACAGTACGCTCTTGCGCACGTCGTCCCGCAATTGCAAAAGCGACGCAAAATCAGTTCCCGACGGCCGTATGGGTTTGCCGATTTCGACGCTGACCGACGCGCGGCGAGGAAACCATTGGTCGCCGCGCAGCACCGATCGAGTGCCGCGAATGACGCCAGGGAGAACCGGCAGCCTTGCTTCAGCCGCCACCTTGAATGCGCCCATATAAAATCCGGAAAGGCCCGCCCGGCGGGTGAAGGTGCCCTCCGGAAAGAAGACAAGAAGGCGGCCGCGCCGGGCCAAGTCGATCAGCCCCTCGGCGTCCGCGAGACTGCCGGAAACGTCGTAGCGCTCGACAAACGGTATGCCTAACCGCCGCAGCAGAGGACCGGCCACGCGTTGTGTCGACAATTCGCGCTTGGCGACGATCGCTGGCTCGCCGGGGAGAACCGCAGCCAATACGAGCGCGTCCATGTAGCTGGAGTGATTGAACGCCAGGATCGCCTCACCGCGCGGAATGCCTTCAATGCCTTTGGTCACGAGCGGAATCCCCATCGCCGCAAGCGTCCCACGGGCTAGCCACCTAAGGATGGACCAACGCCACTTGACGCGCGGAAGGACCAGAACGGCGAGCGATCCCGTGACGAACGCGGCAGAAAGCACAACCCACCACCACCCCGCGTAAAGAGCGTCGCGCAACAGCCGCATCGCGCGCCTGGCCTGCGGCGCCGTCCCGGACAACGCCAAGCGAAGAAGTTGTCGCCACACGGCGCGCCGTATCGGGCCGACGCGGCCGCTCTCATAGAGATTCTTCGCCGCGCTGCGACGAATCTTGCCGCTTGACGTCTTCGGCACCGAGCCCGGCGGCGCAAGGACAATCTCATCTGGGGGCGCGCCAGACGCGTCGGTCACGACCTCGTGCGCCCGCGATTGCAATGCCGCTCGGCGCGCGGGATCCGTTTCACGCGTCTCGGCGAGAACAACGACGCGATCAGTGCCCGCCGCTGGATCGGCGACGCCGAACACTGCAACGCCGCCCTTGCGAATCCCGGCAATGTCGCCGACGGCTTCCTCGATCTCCTGAGGATAGAGATGGCGGCCGGCGCGAATAATAATGTCCTTAATGCGGCCGGTAATATAAACATCGCCTCCCGCCATATAGGCGCGGTCGCCGCTGTCGAGCCAACCGCCCCGAATCAATTCCCTTGTCTTGGCTTGGTTGTTGAAATAGCCGCGTGTCGCCGACGGTCCTCGGAATTCGAGCCGTCCCTCATGGCGTTCGCCAAGTTCGTGGCCAGCCTCGTCCACAACGCGGATTTCATGACCCGGCAGAGGCTGGCCGCAGGCTACGATCTCGAGCAATTTTGGATCGCCCGGAATTGCCGGCTCAGCCAGACCATTGGCGCTGAGCTTTTCTCGGTCGACATGGTCGACGATCGGGAGTTGGCCGAGCGGCGGGAATGCGAGTCCGACTGAACATTCTGCAAGGCCGTATACCGGCGCCATCGCCCGGGCCGGAAAGCGATACCGGTCAAATCGATCAATGAACCTCCTCATCGTCTGCGCGCTCACAGGTTCCGCGCCGTTGGCGATCATCCGCAACGAGCTCAGATCAAGCCCATCGAGACTCGCCTCGGGAATCTTGTCGAGGCACAGCGCGAATCCGAAATTCGGGGACGCCGAAAAAGTGGCGCGAAAGCGGTGCATCGCCCACAGCCAACTCTCGGGCCGAACCAAGAAGCCGAGCGGCGACATGGCGTAGAGCGGAGCGCCAAAATACATGCATCCAAGCCATGCGCCGATCAGCCCCATGTCATGATAGAGCGGCAGCCAACTGACGAAGACGTCCTCTGAGCTTGCCTCCATGACCTCGCCCATCGCTCGTATGTTGGCCAGCAGGTTCGCATGGCTCAGCAATACGCCCTTCGGGTCGCCGGTGCTGCCGGACGTGTATTGGATGAGCGCGCCGGAGTCCGGATCCGCGACTTGCGGCAATGGCGTCGACGCCGAGCCGGCGTCCAAGCTTGCAACGGTCTCGAATCCCTCGAGGAATTCCGTCTGCGCGCGAAGCAATCCGGCAAGACGCCCCCCTTCCGGCAACGTGATCAGAAGCCGGGCGCCAGCGTTGCGCAGAATGCCGGTCTGTCGGCGCAGATGATCCTCGAGCTGCGCCAGTCGCATCGGCGGGTAAATGGGCACGGGAACCGCCCCCGCATAAAGAATGCCGAAGAAGGCGACGAAAAAATCGATTCCGGTCGGCAACATCAGGGCGACGCGATCCCCAGGGATAATATCGCGCATGGCCAAGCCGCGCCCGACCGCAAGCGCCTTGGCGGCGAGTTCACCATAAGTGAGCGCGCCTGAAATCGTCGCTTCGTCCTGTAACACGGTCAGATGCGTTCGGTCAGGATGCCGCGCGACATGCCATTCAAGCGCTTCAACCAGGGTCCGCGCTCGAGTCGCCGCCGGCACCGAAGGGAGGGCTGGAACCGGCGCTTCAAAAGCGACCCGCTCCTGCGCAGGCGCGGCCCGATCCAGCGCCTGCGCCAGATCATGGATTGTTTCAGCCTCGCCGATGGTCTGGCTCGGCAAACGCACGCGGAAGGCCCGCTCGATCCGCAAAATCAGTTCGGTCCGGCCAAGGCTGTCGATCCCCAGATCCCGCTCGATCCGGCTGGATGGGTCAACGTCGATAAATCGGGACCGTTGCGGATGCAGCTCCCTTACCAGAGCCGCGACGATCGCGACCATGTCGCGTTCGCGTGAACCCTGGGTGGCCGCAGGATCGACCCTATCGAACTTCTCAGGCATCAATGCTACAATAAAAACTCTGTCCGGTAACGCTTTGGCATGGATCAAGTGGTTGGCCGCGATTGCTCTGCGTCCCGCCCGGGCAGGCCCATTGGCGCATGAATGGCGCTGGCCCGCTCAGTTTCGAAGTCCTTGATTACCGCGAGAGGCCCGCGCAAGAGGCGACCGCTAGCTCGCGAGGTCCCGCGCATCCTTATCGCGGGGACGCCGCACCGCCCGCCGGGAAACGATTGAGAATGGCGATGACCTCGTCATCGTCGAGCTGATGGAAATCCCGATAATAGTAGCCGATTGCGCCAAAATCCGGGTGGACCTCGAGACAAATCGTTTCGTCCGCTTCGACCCGCAACTCCTCCAGCGTGTCCGGCGGCGCGACCGGAGTTGCAAGGACCAGCCTCTTGGGCTCGCGCGCGCGGACCGCCCGCAACGCCGCGCGCGTCGTCGCTCCAGTCGCGACGCCGTCGTCGACGACGATCGCCACGCGTCCCTTGCACTCCGCGCGCGGCCGACCGCCGAAATATGCCCGCCGGCGCCGCTCGATTTCCGCTAGTTCGCGTCGGCAGGCGGCGGCGAAATCAGCTTCGCTCACGCCAGCCATCTCGATCACGTCATCGTTGCGCACGACGATCGGAGATCCGCCGTCAGCAATGGCGCCCATTGCGAGCTCCGCATGAAACGGCGTCCCGAGCTTTCGCACCAGCACCAGATCGAGCGGCGCGTGGAGGGCGGCTGCAATCGGCGCGGCGACGGGAACGCCGCCGCGGGGAAGCGCGTATACCGTGACCAGCTCGCCCACGTAATGGGCAAGCTTGGCGGCAAGACGCCGTCCCGCCTCAGAACGATCTTGAAAACCCACGATCACGTCCTCCTCGAACGCTCACGCCCGCAACGCGCCCAGTCAATCAAACGCGTCGCTCGGCGCCCGCCGCATGCCAAATCTATCCAGATCGCCCGCGTCGTCCGTTTCCTGTTTTGCAACGGCGATAAAGCCGCGACCCTCTCGGATATTGTAGCGATTTCCCTCGTCATCGCCATGGTTCATGAGGCTGAGACTTGAGCGCGTGTTTAAGGGCCTTGGCGACCCGACAGGCCGTCCCGCCCTCGTAGTTCGAGGCGCCAGGCGCAAACGCTCCGACGCCGCGGGCGTCCGGCAAGGATGAGGGGGGCGCGTCAGCGTCAATCGACCATCGCCTGCTCGACACTCGCCACAGTGGCGTGGCGCGAGCGTCTTCGGCTGGTCGCCGACGGAAATGACGCGCCACTTTGCAAAGATATTGACGCAAGGCAGGTCGCGCGAGAGAGTTGTCTCGGTCCGACTGTAAGCGCGGAGCTGTCCGCAGCTCGTGCGTTCGCCTCAGTTCGTTCGAGACGACGCGCATACGAGAGCGGGCAGGGCGAGCTTCTTCGCCCGCGCGTGAGGAGGGATTTCGCATGGCGACCTTGCTGTCTTTGACGAGCGTTGGGATCGGCGATCTCGACGTCTTCTTGCCGTCTCCGCCCTGCCTATTGGTGTACACGTCCTACGCCGGCGGCCAGCCTGAGAGTTCGGTGACGTATTTCTGGCAGGACGAGAAGACCGGCGCGCTCCATCACGAACTTGTTTATCTGGAGCCAGCGCCGTTCGAAACCGCGCTGGCCTGGGCGCAAACACATGCGCCGACACGCGGCGTCGAGCGCATCCATGTCAAACACGAGCGGGGGACCAAGCGGCTCGTGCGCAAGCCGCGAGCCGCGCCGACGGCGAAAAAGCGTATTGTCAGGAAGGCGCCGGCGAAGAAGATCGCCGCCAAAAAGGCCGCGCCAGCCAGGGCGCGCGCAGCCGCCCCGAAAAGAAAAGCGCGAGCGAAGCGGGCAGGTTAGGGCGGGTTCGGCTTCGGCGGAGGCGAGGCGGCTCATGAGCAGGCAGAGGCGCCGCGGTCGCCGCACGCTGGCGCGCTGGAAAGGTGGCCGATGTCCATGCCCAGCATTCCGCTCCAGCGGTCGGCGTCGACGCCGTCCGCGATGATAACGGCGGGCGAGACGATCCGGTGGTTGCGGCGGACCTTCACGTAGGTGGTGTCGAGCCAGACGTAGAGGCAGTCGCCTTCGAGCGGGCGGTCGAGGGAGGCCTTGACCCGCTCGTCGATCTCCTCGCACAGGCGCGACACTTGGCTCTTGGAGCCGCCGGAGCCGCCGATTGCTCGCTCGCGCCCTCGCCAGAGATTTCGACGGAATGACGCTTTCGAGGCCGCGTTGCTCGAGCCATGCGAGCGCTCGATCGCCATCATCGCGACGATATGGCCCCGCGCCGCGCGGCGCGACGCCGGTCGACCTCTGCAGTCTTTCCGTGTTGAGTTCGAATTGGCCATTGCGCGCGGCGGGCCGAGCGTCTATACCCCGCCGACTTTTGAGCGGAAAGCTTCGCTCAAGTCCGGGAGATGGGCGCTTAGCTCAGCGGTAGAGCACTACCTTGACATGGTAGGGGTCAGAGGTTCAATCCCTCTAGCGCCCACCATCTCCATATTGTTCGGAAGGGCTCGAAGGGTCGCCTGCGGCTTGGCGCCGAGGCGGCCTCTTGCTAGGCCAGCCCGACGAAAGCCTGTCATCAACGGATTTGGGAACGACGGCGTCAATGAACGCGAAACGATCGAACGGCGGGCGGGCCGCGCCACGCATTCTCTTCGCCATGACTCTGCTCGCGGCCGCGGCGCTGGCGATCGGAGCGGCTCAAGCGCAGGGACCGATCAAGGGTAAACACGGCGATTGGGAGACCCGCTGCGAAACACCGCCCGGCGCCGCTTACGAGCAATGTGCGATCGTGCTGAGCGTCGTCGACAAGGACCGCCCAAACCTGACTCTCGTCGTCATCGTGCTCAACACCGCGGACCGCAAGGCGCGACTTATGCGCGTCATCGCGCCGCTTGGCGTCCTGCTGCCTCCGGGCGTGGGGCTAAGAATCGACGACGAGGACCTCGGCCATCTCAATTATCTGCAGTGCCTGGCCAACGGCTGCATCGCCCAGGTCGCAATCGACGACAAGCTGCTCGACAAGCTGAAGAATGGAAAGACCGCGACCTTTGGCGTCTTTCAGACGCCCGAGCAGGGCGTTGGCGTGCTTGCGCCGCTGGCCGGTTTCAAAGAGGCGTATGAACAATTGCCATGAACTTGCCGGCATCGTAAGCAGCGCGGAATTCCCGGCGAAATTCCGAGCTGGCAACTGTCGGAGTCGTCCGAAATGAACGTCCGCGCTACCTCGTTTCGCCCCGTGGTCGTCTTTGCCGCGCTCGGCTTTTTGACTGGCTGCAGTTCGGTCGGTTCGTTTTTTGGCCACCGCGACCCGAACTCCAACTTTCCCAACCAGGGCGCCATGCCGCCGCCGACCGCGCATCCCGGCGCCAACCCGAGCGAGAAGCCCAAGGTTCTGCCGGTCGCCTCCCAGGACATCAATTGTCCGCCGGTGGACGTTGCCGATGGCGGCGCAGCCTTGCGCGTCGGCGGGGCCGACAACGCATCGGTGCGCTATCAATTCAATATCGGCGACACGGCGCGCGAGTGCGATCCCGCCGGTCCGCAGCAGGCTGCCGTCAAGGTCGGAGTGTCGGGCGACGTGGTGATCGGACCGGCTGGCTCGGCCGGGACGTTTAGCGCGCCATTGAAGATCACGGTCACGCGAGAGAGCGACAAGAAGGAGGTCTTTTCGAAGACATACCGGGTCCAGGCAACGACAGACGGCGTTAGCGCAGGCAACTTTCGGATGGTCTCCGAACCGATCATGCTGCCTCTCACGACGCTCCAGCTCGCAGACTTCTATTCGATCAGCGTCGGCTTTGAGGGCGGGGCGGTCGGCGGCGCCCCGCCGAAGCGTCACAAGCATAAGTCCTCGGGCTAGCCGAAGCGCGGAAAAAGGCGCCCGTCGCTGCGTGCGCCCGTCGCTCCGTTGACAAAACTCGCGCGATCGGGCTAGCTCGCGCCGTCAGTCAAAGACACTTCGCGGAAGAGTCCGGCGGGTTCACGTCGCCGGCGCCGAAGGCGCAACCGCCCCGGAAACGCTCAGGCCTTAGGGACCGCGCAAGTGATGACGCTCTGGAAAGCGGCGCGCGTCATGACGGCGTGCGTCCACCGACGGGGGCAACCGCTTCGACGCGGGAAATCTCTCAGGTGATGGGACAGAGGGGGCGTCCGGGAGCACTCAAGTCGCATGCCGCGGCTTGGCGCTCGGACGGGCGCTTGTTCGCGACCGGTGGCCCATGAGCGAGAGCTCGACCCTGAAGACGCCGCTTCACGCCATGCACGTCGAACTCGGCGCGCGCATGGCGCCATTCGCCGGCTATGAAATGCCGATCCATTACCGCCCTGGGGTGCTGGCCGAGCACCTCCACACTCGAAAATTCGCCGGGCTATTCGACGTCTCGCATATGGGCCAGGCGCTCGTCGAGGGTGCGAATCACGCGAGCGTCGCCGCCTTTCTCGAAACCCTATCCCCGGCCGATCTCGCCAATCTGGCGCCGGGTCGACAGCGCTATACACAGCTTCTCAACGATGGCGGCGGGATTGTCGATGATCTGATGATCACACGCCCTCCAGGCGCGGACGGCGCGCTGCGGCTCGTCGTCAACGCCTCGCGCAAAGCTGTCGACTTCGCGCTCATTCGCGAACGCTTGCCTGCGGGCGTCCGCTTGACGCCGCTCGGCGAGACTGCGCTAATTGCCCTCCAGGGTCCGCTCGCTGCGGCGACCCTGGCCAGGCTTTCGCCCGGCGAGAAGCTGGAGTTCATGCCGTTCATGAGCGCCCGGCCGGCGAGGCTCGCCGAGGTCGAAACCTTCGTCACTCGCTCCGGCTATACGGGCGAGGATGGATACGAGATCTCCCTTTCCGCGACACGCGCCGAGACCTTTGCCCGTTTACTGTTGACCCAGCCGGACGTCGCGCCGGTTGGCCTTGGCGCACGCGATTCATTGAGACTAGAGGCGGGCCTCTGCCTCTATGGCCATGAATTGGACGAGACCGTGGATCCCGTCGAGGCCGGGCTCGTATGGTCGATCCAGAAGCGCCGGCGCGCCGAGGGGGGGTTTCCGGGCGCGGCACGAATCAGAGGCGCGCTGGCGAACGGGCCAACTCGGCAGCGCGTCGGCGTCCGCCCGGAAGGTCGCGCCCCAGCGCGCGAGGGAACGGAGATCGTCACGCCCGAGGGCGCACGGATCGGCGTCGTCACCTCCGGCGGCTTCGGGCCGAGTGTGGGGGGCCCGATCGCGATGGGATACGTCGAACGCGCATACGCGGCGCCCGGGACGCCGGTCGGCCTCGTCGTGCGAGGCAAGCCCTTGAGCGCGCGCGTCGTCGCCCTGCCTTTCCATCCCCACGCCTACTATCGCGGTTGAGCAAAGGAACCACCCATGTCGCAGATCCGTTACACCAAGGATCACGAATATGTCCGCGTCGAAGGCGCTGACGGCGTCGTCGGCATCAGCGAACACGCGCAACAACAACTCGGCGACGTCGTCTTCGCCGAGGCTCCGCCACTCGGCAAGGCGCTGAAGCGGGGCGACCCGGCCGCGGTCGTCGAGAGCGTCAAGGCGGCGAGCGACGTATTCGCCCCAGCCTCGGGCGAGGTCGTGGCCGTCAATTCCGAGGTGGAGGCGACGCCAGGCCTCATCAATGAAGACGCGCTGGGCCGCGGCTGGCTGTTTCGCATCAGGCTGGCCGACGCGGGCGAACTCGACCAATTGATGGATGAAGCCGCATACGCCGACTACGTCAAAACGCTGGATTGAACGATGCGCTACCTGCCGCTCGACGCAAGCGAACGCGAGGCGATGCTGATGCGCGTCGGCGTCCCCGACATCGGGGCTCTGTTCGCCGACATCCCCGTCGACAAGCGGATCGAGGGCCTGCTCGACATGCCGCTCGCGATGAGCGAATTGGCGGTCGAGCGGGCGATGGCGGCGATGTCAAACCGCTCTCTCGCCGCGGGTTCGACGCCGTTCTTTCTCGGTGCGGGCGCATACAAGCGCCACATACCGGCGAGCGTGGATCATCTTGTCCAACGTTCAGAGTTCATGACGAGTTACACGCCTTATCAGCCCGAGATCGCTCAAGGGACGCTGAAAGCCCTGTTCGAGTTCCAGACCCAGGTGGCCGTCCTAACCGGAATGGAGGTCGCCAACGCCTCGATGTACGACGGCTCGACAGCGTGCGGCGAGGCGATGTTGATGGGGCATCGCCTGACGCGGCGCAACAAAGCAGTGATTTCCGGCGGGCTGCATCCGCAATATGCCGATGTCGCCGCGACGCTCGCGCGCATGGCCGGCGATACAATCGCGCGGCTACCGCCGGACCTCACAGCAAGCGAAGACATCGCCGCGGCAATCGACGGCGAGACGAGTTGTGTCATCGTGCAAAGTCCCGACTTCTTCGGCAATCCGCGTGATTTGAAGCCCATCGCCGCCGCCGCGCACACTCGCGGCGCATTGCTGATTGCGGTCTTCACCGATCCCGTGGCGCTTGGCGCGTTGCGCTCGCCCGGCGAGATGGACGCCGACATCGCGGTTGGCGAAGGCCAGGGGCTCGGCAACGCGCTCAATTTCGGCGGTCCTTATCTCGGCTTGTTCGCCACGCGCGCGAAGAACACACGCCAGATGCCGGGCCGCTTGGCTGGCGAAACTGTCGAACTCGGCGGGTCGGCGCAGTTTCGTGCTGACGCTCTCGACCCGTGAGCAGCATATCCGTCGCGAAAAGGCGACGAGCAATATCTGCACCAACTCCGGACTCTGCGCGCTGGCCTTTTCGATCCATATGACGCTTCTCGGCGGGGTGGGTCTCAGACGTTTGGCGAGGGTCAACCATGCCAACGCGGTTCAACTCGCTGATCGCCTCGGCGCGATCCCCGGCGTCGAGATAGTCAACGCTCATTTCTTCAATGAGTTCACTCTGCGGACGCCGCGCCCGGCCGCCGAACTGATCGAGGCGCTCGCGCGACGCGGGGTGATCGGCGGACTGCCCGTCTCCCGGCTATTGCCGGGCGCGGGGCTCGATGATTGCGTCATCGTCGCCAGCACCGAAGTCAATACCGACGCAGACCGCGCCGCCTACGCCGGGGCGCTCTGCGATTGCCTGCGATGAAGTCTATTGGAAGGTCGGACCAATGAATGTGCAAGGCCTTCCGAGCCGTCCCGAAATCTCCGATGCGCGGATGCGCCGGACATTCACGGGAAATCGCGCGCTCGACATGGAGGAGGCGCTGATCTTCGAGTCCGGACGCCTTGACGCAACCGGGGTCGATATTGAAGAGCCGGCGCCATTTCAACCGAGGATGGGTCCGCATGAGCGCCGAAACGCGATCGATCTGCCCGGTCTCACCGAACCGGAGGCGGTGCGCCACTACGTGCGCCTCTCACGCGACAATTATTCGATCGACGCCGGGATCTATCCGCTCGGCTCTTGCACGATGAAGCACAATCCGCGACTCAACGAAAAAATGGCGCGCCTGCCGGGATTCGCGGATGTGCATCCGCTCCAGCCCGTCTCGACTGCACAGGGCGCGCTGGCCGTCATCGAGGCGCTCGCCAACGCGCTGATGACGCTGACCGGCATGAGCGCCATTGCGATGTCGCCCAAGGCCGGCGCGCATGGCGAGTTGTGCGGCATGATGGCGATCAAAGCGGCGATCCAGGCGCGCGGGGAGGCGGAGACGCGGAGGGTTGTGCTGGTTCCGGATTCCGCCCACGGCACGAACCCCGCGACGGCAGCGCTGATCGGCTTCCCAGTCCGCCCGGTTCCGGCGGGAGGAGACGGGAATGTCGGCGTTGAGGCCGTCCGGGCGGCCCTGGCGCCCGACGTTGCGGCGATCATGTTGACCAACCCCAATACCTGCGGCCTGTTTGAACGTCAGATCGTCGGGATCGCCGAGGCGATGCACGAGGCGGACGCCTATTTTTACTGTGACGGCGCAAATTTCAACGCTATCGTCGGCAAGACGCGTCCAGGCGATCTCGGCGTCGACGCCATGCACATCAACCTTCATAAGACATTTTCGACGCCACATGGCGGCGGCGGGCCGGGCGCGGGCCCGGTCGCGTTGTCCTCGCGGCTGGCGCCTTACGCCCCGGTTCCCTTCGTCGCGCGCGATGGCGACGCATTACGGTTGGTCGAGCACGCCGAAGGTTCTGCATCATTTGGCCGCATGACCGCCTTTCAGGGCCAAATGGGGATGTTCGTGCGCGCGCTCAGCTTTATCCTGTCCCATGGCGCGGATGGACTGCGACAGGCGTCCGAAGACGCCGTGCTCTCGGCCAACTACCTGCGCGCGTCGCTCAACGACGTGATGAGTTCGCCGTATGGCGAGCGGCCTTGCATGCACGAAGCGTTGTTCGACGACCGTTGGTTGAAGGACACCGGACTAACGACACTCGATTTCGCCAAGGCGATGATCGACGAAGGATATCATCCGATGACGGTTTACTTCCCGTTAATCGTGCATGGGGCGATGCTGATCGAGCCTACGGAATCGGAGTCCAAGGCGAGCCTCGATCTGTTCATCATGACTTTGCGCGATCTCGCCCTCGCGCTGAAGTCGGGCGAGCGCGAGCGCTTTCAGTCGGCGCCGGTCCTCGCTCCGCGACGCCGCCTCGACGAGACGCGGGCGGCGCGTCAGCCGGTGCTACGCTGGACGAAGCCTGCGCCCGCATGAGCAGCTTGAGTCAGGGGCCACGCCCGTATTTCTGAAATCGAAAAGGGTTTCGTAATCGTGAGCCGCAAACCGCTCCGGCGCCTGGAACCACGCCAGCGCGAGGAGTCGCGCTCGTCAGGAATTGGTATTAGATGAGCACGGGCGAATTCCGCCGCTTTGCGCCGAAGGTCAGCGCGTCGATGTCAAGCAAACTGATCCAACTTGTCGCCGCCGCCGGTCTGGCCGTTCTCGCCGCCGGAGCGCTTCCGAGCGCGGGCCACGCGCAGCAGGCCACTCCCGCGGCGCCCCATGCGCCTGACGCCCCAGCGGCGCAATCGACTTCACCTCAATCTCCCGCCGCCCCAGTGGGGTCCGCGCCCGCTGCTCCGGCCGCGAGCGCGCCGGAAGCCTCCAAGCCCAGCTGAGCCGGCAAAACCGCAGGGCGAAGCCTCGACTGGCGAAACCGTGGACCTGTCCGCGCGGCCCTTCGTCTTTATCGAAGGCAAGGCTGACAGGGACCAGATCTACAGCGCGATTATCGGTTCGCTCGGCCTCGTCAAACGCGACATGGACAGGGCGGGCCTGAAGCCAGCGGGGCGGCCGTTGGCCGTATTCGTCGAATCCGATGACACCGGTTTCAAATATCATGCTGGTTTTCCGCTGGAGGCGGCGCCGGAAGGCAAGAGCGCTCTCTCCGATGCGGTGAAGATCGGTCAGACCCCGAGCGGCAAGGCAATGCGATTCGAGCATCTCGGCTCGTACGCCGACATCGACGCCACCTACGACGCGATCACCGCTTATCTCGACGAAAAGGGCATCGACGCCCAGGATTCCTTCATCGAGGAATATATGAACGACGTGAAGGATGCGGACGATCCCACGCTGCAGGTTAACATCTATGTGATGCTGAAGTGACGCGGTTCCTGTCTTTTGACTGCAGCGCGCTACGCGCCTACTGCGCCGCCTCCGCTACCGCGGTCAGCGCGGCGGCGCCGGTTTCGAACTGCAGCCGCGCAAGTCGCGCATAGAGGCCGTTGGCCGCGAGCAGCGAGGCGTGGGTGCCCTCCTCGACCACGCAGCCGGCTTCGATGACCAGGATCCGGTGCGCGTTGACTATTGTTGCGAGCCGGTGCGCGATGACCAGCGTCGTGCGGCCCCTCATCAGCGAATTGAGCGCGCTTTGCACCAGCGTCTCGCTCTCGGCGTCGAGAGCCGAGGTCGCCTCGTCGAGCAGCAGCACCGGCGCGTCCTTGAGAATTGCGCGGGCGATGGCGAGGCGCTGGCGCTCGCCGCCCGACAATGTGGCGCCGCGTTCGCCGAGGAGCGTGTCGTAGCCCTGCGGCATGGCCGAGATGAAACCGTCCGCCGCTGCCTGGCTTGCCGCCGCCGCGATTGCCTCGCGCGTCGCCCCCGGCGCGCCGTAGGCGATGTTGTCGGCGACGCTGGCTCCGAAAATGAAAGCGTCCTGCGGCACCAAGGCGATTTCGGCGCGCAGGTCGGCAGGGTCGAGCCTGGAGACGTCGACGCCGTCGAGCAAAACCGCGCCGCGCGTAGGGTCGTAAAACCGCAACGCGAGCTGGAAGAGCGTCGATTTGCCCGAACCCGAAGGTCCGACGATGGCGACCATCTCCCCTGGCGCGACGCGAAAGTTCACGCTGCGCAGCACGGTCTCTGCGTCGCGCCCCGGATAGGCGAAATCGACTGAACTGAATGAGAGTTCGCCCCGAACGGGCTCGCTGAGCTTGATCGGATTGGCGGGCGCGGCGATGCGCGGCTCGACGGCGAGCAACTCGCCGATGCGCGCGGCTGCGCCAGCGGCCTGTGACATCTCGTTCCAGACTTCTGACAGTTGCCCGAGCGCGCCGGCGCCGAACACGGCGAACAATACGAATTGCGACAGCGTGCCCCCCGTCATCCGCCCCGCCACCACGTCCTGAGCGCCGAGCCAAAGCACGACGACGACGCTGGAGAATGCCAGAAAAATCGCGGCGACCGTGACCAAGGCGCGCGCCTGGGTCATCGCCCGCGCCGCCTCGTAGGCGCCATAGGCAGCGTCGCGATAGCGCCCCGCGGTAAATCTCTCGGCGAGGAACGATTGCATGACGCGGACCGCCGAAAGGCTCTCGGTTGCGAAGGCGGTCGCTTGGGCGAGCGTGTCCTGGGCGCGGCGCGAACGCTGGCGGACCGCCCGCCCGGCCGCATAGAGCGGCAACACGATCAGGGGGATCGCCACGAGCACGTAGGCCGACAGTTTCGGGCTCGTGAATATCATCATCACGGTCGCCCCGACAAACATGAACGCGTTACGCAGAGCGATCGAAGCGGAGGAGCCGAAAGTCGCCTTGAGCTGCGTCGTGTCGGCGGAGAGGCGCGAAGCGATCTCGCCAGTCTTCTCGGCATCGAAGAAACTCGGGTCGAGCCGAGTCAGATGGGCGAAAAGGTTGGAGCGCAGATCCGCCACAACGCGTTCGCCGAGCGTCATGACGAAATAGTATCGCCCGCCGGAAGCAAGCGCGAGCACTGCGACAACCCCGATCAATCCCAGAAAGTAGTCGCGGATGAATGCGGCGTTCGAATCGGAGAAGCCATAGTCGATCATCCGTCGGACCGCGATTGGGACGATGAGCGTGGCCGCCGAGGCGATGACGAGCGCCGCTAGCGCCGCGACAATGCGAGAGCGATAGACGAGCGCGTAAGGCAACAGCGGTTTGAGGGCGCCGAGCGAGACGCGGGGCGTCTTCGTGTCGACGCCGGCGGTTGAAGGCATTGCTTGTCGGACTCCCAGCTTTTGCGCGGCTCTACGTACCATGCTTCCGCCAAAAACAAGGCAACAGATGGACGTGGCGAGCGGAGGGCGCGGGGACGCTTATGGCTCCGCCTTCCGGCCGAGAGCAGGGAAGTGCGCTCGACCGGGCGCTTGCATAGCGTTGCGCGCTGCATTATACGACCGCGAGCCCAAAGAGCCGCCGGACCGCCGGGCGGCTCTTCATGTTACTGCGCCAGAGACGACGATGAAACCCGACATTCACCCGAACTACCACATGATCAAGGTCGTCATGACGAATGGCGTCGAGTTTATGACCCGCTCGACCTACGGCGAGGAGGGCGCGACGCTCCATCTCGACATCGACCCGAATACCCATCCGGCCTGGACCGGCGGCTCGCAACAGCTGGTCGATCGCGGCGGGCGCCTGTCGCGCTTCAACAGCCGCTTTGGGGCCCTTGGCGTCGGCGGCAAGAAGTAAGTCCTTAACTCCAGAGCTGGCTTTCGTCTCAGGGAGAGGGCGATGCCGGAGGGGATGGCGGATACGCCGACATCCTTCGCGCATTTGTCAGAACGCCGCCACCAGTCGCGACAATGCGCTGGCGGGCTTGGCTCAAGGGTTCGCTGACCACTTTCATGTGCCAACCGTTGGCGTGAAGGAGCGTGCGCTCGTCGCGCATGATTCCGACATGGCCCTTCCAAAACACGAGATCGCCGCGCGCTGGTTGCGTCATCCCGTCGTCGATAGCAATGGGCGCGCCCAAGGCCGCTTCCATCATGTCGCTGTCGCGTGGCGAAGCGATTCCGGCGGCGCTGAGGGCGGTCTGGACGAGGCCTGAGCAATCGATTCCTTCCGATGTCCGCCCGCCCCACATATACGGCGCCTCCAGAAAGCGCTCTGCGACCGCGACGAAGTCCGGTTCGCGAGAGCCGGAGTCCGCCAGATGACGCGCATAGAGATGCAACCCTTCCTCAGTGACTGCGAAATCACCCTCGCGCCGCGTAATTCTCACCTGTGCGCCGAGCGATAACGCCAGGCGCGGCGGCAGCTTGACGCTCGGCCCCGGATAGGCGTGCGTGCGCACCGCAGCGACACGGTGCGTCGGCTCTGCAACCGCCCCGAGCAGCGCCGCTAATGGTAGATAGCCGACATACTGGTCGCGATCGAGTTGCGCCCAGGCCCATGCGCCTCTCTCTTCGTAGACCGTAACTCTTTCCCCATAGAGCGCCTCCGTCTCCAGCGCTGAGCCCGGATCGGGTGAACGTCTGAGCGGCGCGCTGGCGGCAGTGACCTGCATCGCTCGGCCATGCGCGTAACGGGCCGCATCGATGAGTCCACGCAGATGAGCCGCGGCGAGATCCGCGCGGGCCGGGGTCAGGCGACGGTCGAACGAGGCAGGAGGCATGGGAATCGTCAGCAGGGTCTATACCGACAGTCGCGGGTCCGAGTTGGCGAAAGGTTAACGCGTGGGCCCGGAGCGCGGCGCGCCCTCAGTCATTCCACTCGTTTATTCCTTCCCGAAGCCGCATTCGCAATGTAGCATTTTTGCCGAAAGGAGACTGCACGCCATGGGCGCTCTATCGCACGATCCGAAGGACAACTTCCGCGCCCCGTTCGATCCCTACGGCGCGGTCACGCACGAGGTGATCAACCAGCCGGTGGAACTGACTGACTACGACCTCTACGACGGCGATGCGGCGTTAAAGGAGGCGGTGCGGCGCGAGGGGGCGGGGTGGGCGACGGACGCGCTCGGGGCGTTCGGGGCGCGGTCGGGTTCGGCGCAATATTTGGAGCAGGGGGCGCTGGCGAACAGGAACCCGCCCGAACTCGACACGCACGACCGTTATGGGCGGCGCGTCGATCTGGTGCGTTTTCACCCCGCCTATCACGCGCTCATGAAGACCGCGATCGAGGAGGGGATTCATTCGTCTCCATGGACCGACCCAGGCGAGGGCGCGCACGTCGCTCGCGCGGCGCGTTCATACATGCAGACCCAGATCGAGGCCGGACACGGCTGCCCGATCACAATGACGTTCGCCGCGACGCCCTGCCTCAAGCTTCAGCCGGACCTGGCCGAGCAATGGCTGCCGAAGATTCACGCTCGCGTTTACGATCCGCGGAATGTGCCAGTCGAGCAGAAGCAGGGTGTGACGATCGGCATGGCGATGACGGAGAAGCAGGGCGGGTCGGACGTGCGCGCCAACACGACGCGAGCCATTCCGGTCGGCGCCGAAGGAGCGGGTCGGATATACGAACTCGTCGGCCATAAGTTCTTCGTCTCGGCGCCGATGTGCGACGCTTTTCTCGTGCTCGCCCAAGCGCCTGGCGGCCTCTCCTGTTTTCTCGTCCCGCGCTGGCGGCCCGACGGAACCAAGAACCCGCTGCAGATCGTTCGACTGAAGCGGAAGATGGGCAACGTCTCCAATGCATCGTGCGAGACTGAACTCCGCGGCGCTGTCGGCTGGATGGTTGGGGCCGAAGGACGGGGCGTGGCGACCATTATCGAAATGGTGGCGATGACGCGCTTCGACTGCATGATTGGCTCATCGGCCGGCATGCGCATGGCGACAAGTCAGGCGATCGACCATTGCCGTCAGCGCAAAGCCTTTGGCGCCTTGCTGGTCGACCAGCCCATCATGATCGCGGTGCTCGCCGATCTTGCGATCGAGGCCGAGGCGGCGCTCGCGCTGACCATGCGCATCGCCCGCGCGCTCGACCACCGTGACGCCGAGCACGAGGACGCGCTCGTGCGCCTCGGCTCGGCGATCGGAAAATACTGGATCTGCAAACGCGCCCCCGGCCACGCCTATGAGGCGCTGGAATGCATAGGCGGTTCAGGGGTGATGGAAGATTCGCCGATGCCTCGGCTCTATCGCGAGGCGCCGATCAACGCGATCTGGGAAGGCAGCGGCAATGTGCAATGCCTCGACATCGCACGGGCGATCGCGCGCTCGCCGCGGACGCTCGAAGCCTATTTCGCAGAAGTCCGCTCCGCGGCGGGCCAAAGCGCGGCGCTCGATCGCCATGTCGCGGCGCTCGAGGATGACATGCGCGATCTTTCCGATTTCGAGACCCGCGCCCGCGATCTCTGCGACCGGCTCGCGCTCGGTCTTCAGGCAGCGGCGCTCGTGCGCGCCGGCTCGCCGGTCGCGGAAGCGTTTTGCCGCTCGCGTCTGGAGACGCGCGGCGCCCACAACTACGGTGCGCTCGGAGGCGAAGACCTCGGAGCGATCGTAAAGCGCGCGGCGGCGCGATGACCTCCTCTCCCGCTCGCGGGAAAGGAGGTTGAGGCGGTGGGCAGGCCTACTTCTTGCCCAGCGCCTTGTCGGTGATGGCCGTCGTGTAGGCGCCGGTTGGCTCCTTCGAGATGACCGGGTCCGAGCCGCCGGTCAGCAGGGTTTTCACCGTGCGCTGATAGTCGGCGACGTCGAGGCGGCCGTCGGAGCCTTTCGTCAGCTTGTTGATTTCGCTCATCATCTGCGTCTGGTGATGCTCGGTTTGGGCGCCGGTCGAGTCGTTGTCGAGCACGATCTTCACCGCTTCGTCCGGATGGGCGCGCGCATAGTCCCACCCCATCATCGACGCTTTGACGAAGCGTGCCATCTTGTCGACGAAGGCCGGGTCCTTGAGCTTGTCCTCCATCGCATAGAGGCCGTCCTCGAGCGTCGCGACGCCCTCGTCCTCATACTTGAACACAACGAGTTGCGAGGGTTTGTAACCGGCGTCGATAACCTGCCAATACTCGTTGTAGGTCATGGTCGAGATGCAGTCGGCCTGCTTCTGGATGAGCGGGTCGACGTTGAAGTTCTGCTTCAGCACCTTGACCCCGCCCGGCGAGCCATCGGTCTTGAAGCCGAGCTTGCTCATCCAGTTGAGGAACGGATATTCGTTGCCGGAGAACCAGACGCCGAGCGTGCGGCCCTTGAGATCGGCCGGGGTCTTGATTCCGGTGTCGGCGCGGCAGGTCAATTCAAGCCCCGAATGCTTGAACGGTTGGGCGATGTTGACCATCGGCACGCCCTTCTCGCGCGCGGCGAGCGCCCCCGGCATCCAATCGACGACGACGTCCGCGCCGCCGCCAGCCAGCACCTGCTCGGGGGCAATGTCCGGGCCGCCCGGCTTGATCGTCACGTCGAGCCCGGCGTCTTTGTAGAAGCCTTTGTCCTTGGCGACGTAATAGCCGGCGAATTGCGCGTCCGTGACCCACTTGAGTTGCAGCGTGACCTTGTCGGCCGCCTGGGCGGCGCCCGCGGCAAGGATTGCCGTCGCGCCAGCCAATGCAAACACGATTTTCCTCATTTTCGACCCTCCTGTTGAACCACCTCGTCCCCATCGCCGCGCCGAAAGGCGCGGTGAGAAGCTCATGCCTCCTCCGCACGGTAGGAGGCATGCCAGAACGTCACCCGGCGCTCAATGCCGGCGACGAGCGCATAGAACAGAGACCCCGTAAGCGCGGCGACGACGATCGTCGCCCATACCATATCGATGCCAAGATGGCCGACTTCGGTCGAGATGCGGAAACCCATGCCGACCGTCGGCGTGCCAAAGAATTCCGCGACGATCGCCCCGATCATCGCCAGCGTGGTATTGATCTTGAGCGCGTTGAACATGAAGGGCATCGCGGCGGGCAGACGCAGCGCGAGAAGAGTCTGCCAGTAGTCGGCGCCGTAGGTCTTCATCAGGTCGCGTTCCATGGCGCCCGCGCTGGCGAGCCCAGCGACCGTGTTCACCAGCATCGGGAAGAAAGTCATTGTGACGACGACCGCGGCCTTCGACTGCCAGTCGAAGCCGAACCACATCACCATGATCGGCGCAACGCCGACGATCGGCAGCGCGGACACCAGGTTGCCGAGCGGGAGCAGGCCGCGCTGCAGGAACTGCGAACGATCGACCAGGATCGCGACGGCGAACCCGGAAGCGCAGCCGACGACGTAGCCTGCGACGACGCCTTTGATCGTCTGCCAGAAATCGAGGGCGAGCGTCGGGACGGAGGTCGCGAGCCGGGTTGCGATCACCGAGGGTGGAGGCAGAATGATCGTCGGCACGTGGAGCAGTCTGACGCCCGCCTCCCAAAGCGCCAGCACCGCCAACCCGAAGGCGAGCGGAGGCAGGAGATTGGCGGCGCGGCGGAAGCTCATGGCGTGAATCCCATGCGCCGCTGGGCGATGTGACCGACGAGGGCGATTGCTCCCACGAGCGTCGCCGACAGCGCCGCCGCGGTGAACAGGGCCGCCCAGATCTGCACCGTTTGCCCATAGTAGGAGCCGGCCAGAAGGCGTGCGCCCAGGCCGCCATCCTCGCTCTTGGTGACTTCCGCGACCACCGCGCCGACCAGCGCCGCAGCCACGCCGATCTTCAAGCTGGCGAAAAAGAATGGCGCGCTGGCGGGGGCGCGCAGTTTCGTGAAGGTCTGCGACCGCGTCGCCGAATAGGTGCGCATCAGATCGAGCTGCAAGGGATCGGGAGAGCGGAACCCCTTGACCATGCCGACCGTGACCGGAAAAAACGACAGGTAGGCGGCGATCGCCGCCTTGGGCGCAATGCCGGTAATGTCGAATTGGTTGAGGATGACGACGATCATCGGCGCGAGCGCGATGATCGGCACGGTTTGCGAGGCGACGATCCAGGGCATCATGGATCTTTCGAGCCAGCGCGTGGAGACGACGAGGACGGCAAGGCAGATGCCGAGCGCCGAGCCGATCAGGAAGCCGATCAGCGTCTCCTCGAGCGTGATCGCGCCGTGGTAAACGAGGCTGCGCTTCGAGGTCGGCGGCGTCGCGAAGATGAGCCTGTAGAGTTCGCCGACGACCTGGTGTGGCCCCGGCAACTTCGGCCGCTCCATGTTGAGGGAATTGACCAGGAGATCTCCGGTCGAATAATCCGTCCGCCCGGCATTGGCGTAGGCGTCGCGCTGCAACGGCGCATTCATCAGCGCGGCGGCGACATACCAGACCGCGATGAGAGCGAGGACGACAGTCGCAAGCGGGAGGGCGGATCTACCCATCGTACGAGTGCCCTTCGCGCAAGCCGCGCCGAACGCGGTTGGCGATCGCCAAGAATTCCGGGGTCTCGCGAATTTCCAGCGACCGGTCACGGGGAAAGTTGCTTTCGATCACGTCGTAAATCCGCCCAGGGCGCGGCGACATGACAACGATATGCGTCGACAGAAACACCGCTTCGGGGATCGAGTGGGTAACGAATAATACGGTCTTGCCAGTCACCTCCCACAGCCGCAGCAGCTGCTGATTCAGCAAGTCGCGGACGATTTCGTCGAGCGCGCCAAAAGGCTCGTCCATCAGCAGGAGTTCGGGATCGAATGACAGCGCCCGCGCAATCGAGGCGCGCTGCTGCATGCCGCCGGACAATTGCCAGGGAAACTTGTTGCCGAAGCCCGTAAGGTTGACGAGTTCGAGTCCCTTCGCCACCCGCCCGACGCGCTCGGCCTTGTCGAAGCCCATCACTTCAAGCGGCAGCGCGATGTTGCGCGCCACGCTGCGCCAAGGATAGAGCGCCGGCGCCTGAAACACATAGCCGTAGGCGCGCTTGGCGCGCGCCTCGCTGGGGCTCATGCCGTTGACGCGGATGGCGCCGCTGGTCGGCGTCTCCAGATCGGCGACCGCGCGCAGAAGCGTCGTCTTGCCGCAGCCGGAGGGGCCGATGAAGGAGACGAACTCTCCGTGAGCGACTTTCAGATCGATGTTGCTGAGCGCCTGCACCGGCCCGTCGCTCGTATCGAAGCGCAATGAGACCGCGTTGATATCGATCGCCGCATCCCCCGACGACGTCTTGCCGACGCCTGCCGGCATGCGCGGTGGAACGGACGCTACGCCCATCTTTAACCCGCCTTTTACCGCGCGACGCCTGTCGCCGCGGTGAACTCCTTGTACCTCTTCAGCGCGCGCGCATCCGCAGCGAACGGCTCGCGCTTGACGAATCGGCCGCGTCCGAGTTCGGCCTGAACCGTGCCGTCGCGAAACACAACCTCGCCGCGCGATAAGGTGTAGCGCGGCAGACCTGTCACTTTCTTGCCCTCGAAGACGTTGTAGTCGATCACGGAAAGCTGCGTCCTGGCCGCGATGGTCTTGTTGGCCTTGGGATCCCAGACTGTGATATCGGCGTCGGCGCCCGGAATGATCGCGCCCTTGCGCGGATACATGTTCAAGATGCGCGCGCTGTTGGTCGAGGTCACGGCGACGAATTCGTTCATCGTCAGCCGTCCTGTCTCGACGCCATAGGTCCATAAGACCGGCATGCGGTCTTCGAGGCCGCCCGTGCCGTTCGGGATCTTGGTGAAGTCGCCGAGGCCCAGCTCCTTCTGCTTGGTGGTGAACGCGCAATGGTCGGTCGCGACAACTTGCAGCGAGCCTGCGCGCAGGCCGTTCCAAAGATCGTCCTGATGAATCTTGTCTCGGAATGGGCGGCGACATCACGCGCCGCGCGGCATGCCGCCAGTCCTTATTGTAGTACTCGCTTTCGTCGAGAACGAGATGCTGGATCAGCGGCTCGCCATACACGCGCTTTCCCAGCGCGCGCGCTCGCGCGATCGCTTCATGCGCCTGAATGCAAGACGTGTGGACGATATAGAGCGGCACCCCCGCCTGATCGGCAAGCATGATCGCGCGATTGGCGGCTTCGCCTTCGACGTCGGGCGGCCGCGACAGTGCGTGGCCTTCCGGTCCGGTGATCCCCTTGGCCATGTAGTGTTTCTGCAGTGCGAAGACGAGGTCGCCGTTTTCGGCGTGGACGAGCGGCATCGCGCCGATTTCGGCGCAGCGCACGAACGAGGCGAACATCTCCTCGTCATTGACCATCAGCGCCCCTTTGTAAGCCATGAAATGCTTGAAGGTCGTCACGCCGGCCTTGACCACCTTGGCCATGTCCTCGCGCACCTCGTCGTTCCAGTAGGTGACGCACATGTGGTAGGAATAGTCGGCAACGGCGTCCCTGGCCCGTTTGTCCCAATCGGCCATGGCCTCCATCAGCGGTTGATTGCGATTCGGGATGCAGAAGTCGACAACCATCGTCGTGCCGCCCGAAAGCGCCGCCTTGGTGCCGCTCTCGTAGTTGTCGGCGGAATTGGTCCCCATGAACGGCATATCGAGATGGGTGTGCGGATCGATGCCGCCCGGCATGACGAAGCAGTCCGACGCGTCGAGCGAGCTGTCGCCTTTCAGCGCTTCGCCAATCGCCTTGATAGACTCGCCTTCGACGAGCACGTCCGCCTTGTACGTCCGATCCGCGGTGACGATCGTTCCGCCTTTGACGACGAGCGACATGTTGGAGTCTCCTCTTAGCTATTCTCGCCCATGCAGGCTGGGGCTTGGGCCCAAGGCCGTCACTATACGATCTCAGCCTTTTCGAGCACCGCATGCATCAAAACGTTGGCGCCGGCCGTTGACCATTCTTGCTTGATATCCTCGCTTTCGTTGTGGCTGACGCCATCGACACAGGGCGTAAAGACCATCGAAGTGGGCGCGACGCGCGCAAGATAGCAGGCGTCATGGCCGGCGCCGGAAACGATGTCGCGATGCGAATAGCCGAAGCGCTCGGCAGCGCGTCGCACCGCCTCGACGCAAGCAGGGTCGAAGGCGACCGGCGGATAGTAAAACACCTGCTTAAGGTCGTACGTGAGGCCGATCGTCTTGGTTATCGTCTCGACGCCGTGGCACAAAGCGGCGTCCATTTCGGACAAAGTGGCGTCGATCGGATGGCGGAACTCGCAAGTCATGAACACTTCGCCCGGAATGACGTTGCGCGAATTCGGGTAGGGATTGAGCATGCCGACGGTCGATACCCCGAGCGGCGCCTTCGACAGGCCGATTGCGTTGACGAGCTCCACGATCCGCGCTGCGCCGAGAAGGGCGTCCTTACGACGCGGCATGGGCGTAGAGCCGGCGTGGCTCTCGAAGCCGGTCAAGCGAATTTCGTACCACCGCTGACCCTGCCCATGCGTGACGACGCCAACGTCGATCGAGTTCGTCTTCTAGGATCGGCCCTTGCTCGATATGCAGCTCGAAAAACGCATGCACCGGGCGACCCCCGACTGGCTCCTCGCCCATGAAGCCGATGCGCTTCAGTTCGTCGCCGAACGCTTTGCCCTCGCCGTCGAGACGATTGTACGCGAACTCCTTGGTGTAGGCGCCGGCGAAGACGCCCGACGAGATCATCGCCGGCGCGTAGCGTGAGCCTTCTTCGTTGGTCCAATTGGCGACTTCGATCGGGCGGCGGGTTCTGATCTTCAGGTCGTTGAGCGAGCGCACGACCTCCAGCGCGCCGAGGACGCCGAGCGCGCCGTCGAACTTGCCGCCCGTGGGCTGGGTGTCGAGATGGCTGCCCATCATGACGGGGGCGAGCGCGTCGTCCTCGCCGCGGCGCCGGGCAAACATGTTACCCATTTCGTCGACTTTGACCGTGCACCCCTCGGACTCGCACCATCGTCTAAACAGTTGGCGGCTTTGCTTGTCGAGGTCGGTGAGTGTCAGGCGCTTGCATCCGCCTTTGGGCGTTGCGCCGATCTTCGCCATCTCCATCAGCGAATCCCATAGCCTCGCCCCGTTGACTCTCACATTCGACAAATCGGCCATCGCCGAGCGCTCCCGCTAAGATCTCGGGACGCTATTATAGGTTTGACCAAATGGTCAAATGGCGTAAACCTTTAGAGCAATGCCCAACGTTCCGGCGCTGCGGCTTCTTTTGTCGCAAGGACGCGGGCGGCTTTCCTTTGCGGTCGAGCGGAGCCAATGGCGCGGGCGAAACCGAGACCGAACATCCGCGAGGTGAATGAGCGGGCCCTGCTTCAGGCGGCCGAGTCGGTCTTCGCCGAACTGGGATTCGCGGGCGCGACGACGGCGGCGATCGCCCGGCGCGCGGGAGTGCCGAAGGCCAATCTGCACTATTATTTCGCCACCAAGGAAGGGCTCTATCGCGCCGTCGTCGAGCGGGTGCTCAACGCCTGGCTCGCCGCGGCCTCGTCGTTCGATGCCAGCGAAGACCCTCGCCAGGCGCTCGAGGCGTATATCGGCGCGAAAATGGATTTGGCGCGTGAAATGCCGCTGGCCTCGCGGATCTGGTCGGCGGAGATCATGCGCGGCGCGCCGATCATCCAGGACTTCCTCGACACGACGCTGACCGAATGGGTCGCCTCGCGCGAACGGGTCGTGCGCCGCTGGGTCGCGGCCGGCAAGCTCAGGCCGATCGAGCCGAAGGTCCTCTTCTACATGATCTGGGCGACGACGCAGCAATACGCCAACGCCGCCCATGAAATGGCGACGCTCAACGGCGGCAAGCCGCTCGACGACGCGGCCTTCGAACGCGCCAAGCGCCAGGTGATCGAGACGATCCTGGGCGGAGTGACGGCGGCATAGCGCAGACATATAAAATACGCTTATCATAATGTTTTTCTCGCGCGTGAAATCCCAGCCGCAAGGAAACCCGATCAAGCCGGGGGGAATTTAGAGCAAGGCCGGCATGATCGCCAAAGCGTCAATTTCTCTGACGACAGCCTGCTGGGCCACCCGCAACTGTTAGGACGCCTCCAATTCGGCCAGAACTCGCGGTCGTGGCGGCACAGGCGCCAACCAAACGGCGCGGTCTCGCAGTCTTACAGATTGCGGCCTGACGACCGCGTTCGAATGCTATCGTCCCGGGTACCAATACGCTGCCTGGGGCTTCGCGCGGTCGACGACGACGAACTGATTGGCGAAGACGCGATACGTAGCGCTCCACTCGCCGTCGGGCCATTGGACGCGGATTTCCGCCCGCTCGGCGGTGCCGAGGCCGACGTGGATCCAGCCCGAATGTCCCGAAGCGTCGCCGCCGCCGACTTGAACGACGCGAGTCTGGGTGCGCGTTCCGGTCTTCACCGAAATCTTGGCTCCGACCGCGTTGCGGTTAGGATTGGGCTCCACGAGCCTGATCTCGGTCCAGTTGCCCATCGGTATCGGCGGCCTGTCGCCATTCTTCGCGCCCAGGTTGCGGAACAGCGCAACGTTCGAGCCGCGGTTCATCTGCAGGATGTCGAGCATTCCGTCGAGGTTGAAATCGGCGATCAGCGCGCCGCGGCCCTTGGCGTCGCAGGCGATTCCCGCCTGATCGCCGGCCTCGGCGAATTTGCCGCTCCATTGGCCGAGCAACAGGTTGCTCGGATCGCGGGCGGCAAAGTCCGGCATCTGCTCGAGATTGCCCTTGGAGACGAAGATGTCGCTGAGGCCGTCGTTGTTGAAGTCGGCGAATTCCGCGTGCCATGCTGTCGAGGGCCGCTTGTCGCCGCCGGTATAGGGGATATGGGCGGTCGCGCCGACTTCGCCGGCGATATCGCGGTAGATCGGCGCCTCGCCGCGGCCCGCTTCCGGATCGAGCTTCTGCAGCTTTTCGTCACCCATCGAGGTGAGGAAATATTCGGGATAGCCCGAGCCGTCGATGTCGCCCTCGGCGATGCCCATGCCGAAGATCGACAGATGCCGCCAGCCGTCGGCGCGGGTATAGAGCCTTGGCGTCTTGCCCGGCTCGACGCGCCACATCTGCTCCTCGCCGCCGCGATAATATTGCCGGTCGTTGGAGACGCGAAGCGATGGAACGCCCGACTTGTTCCAGTCGGTGAACAGCATCGAAAGCGCGCAGAAGCCGGGCGCGAGAGGCGTCCGGACGGAATAGTCCGGCTGGTCTCCGGCTTGAGGTCGATAGAGCGAGTTCTCCTCGCAGGTGCCCCAGGGCGACCCCGGCGCGTTGCGATCGACGTAATGGCCGATCGCCAACGTCGGGAACTTCTGCCCCGGCTCCCACTCGGCGGCAAACGACGTCGTCCAGCCGGGATCGCCGTCGAAATTCCATTCCTTGTTGGCGATGGTGAACGTGCAATCCGGGCCGCCCTTGAGCAAGAGGTTGCCGCCGACACGCAGCACGAACAGATCCATGCGGCCGTCGCCGTCGATGTCGATCGGATAGGCGCCGATTATGTTCTCGGTCTCGTGACGGCCAGTATCGAAAGTGAGCGGCTTTTCCTCGAATTTGAGCGGCCCGCCGGCCTTCGACCTGTTGACGAAGAGCCGCGCCGCATTTTTCCCGCCGGCCAGAAACACCGAGGGAAAGCCCGAGCCGTCGCAGTCGAGCGCCGCGCCGCCGCCGCCGACGAAGAATTCCCACGGACCGTCATAGACGCTGTGTACGCCCGCCGCCTGGGCCTCCTCGTGCATCAGCGGCACGTCGCCGAGCGGCTTCGGCGGACTGTCGGCGGCCCGGGCGCCCGCGAGGCCGATCAAGGCGGCGAGGACCAAAAAGACGATCCGCATCACGGCGGCTCGATGACGAGCGAACGCAGAAACGCGACGATGCCGTCGCGTTGGCCCTTGTCGAGCGCCACATAGGCGTCGCGCGAAAAGCGCGCGTCGCCGCCATGCGCCACGATGACCTCGTCGAGCATACGGAACCCGCCGTTGTGGCCGTAAGGCGCCGTCGAGCCGTCGCCCCACAGCCGCGGCGTCAGGAAGACGTCGCGCTCGACGAAGCGTTGGGCCTGCAACTCGTTGCCGAGCGCGCTGACCGTATCGTCGACGACGAGATGGCGCTTGAGGTCGCTGTAGAGGGGGATCAGCCACTCGCCCTTGTCGTTCCTCTTCAGTGTCTTGGCGAAGGGCAAGGCGCCGAGGTCGATCCGAATCGGAGCTTTCACCTCGGAATCTCGCAGGGTCCCCGCCATGTCGTAGGGCGCAGGATCGGTGAAGACGAGCGATTTCAGCGGCAACGTCTCCATGTGGCATGACGCGCAGCCGATGGCCTCGAAATCCCTGGCGCCTGCTTTTGCCGCCGCCCGCCAATCGTCGGGCAAATCGGCCTTCACCGTCGGCGGCGGCAGGGTCGCCTGAAACGCGACCAGGGCGGAGACGTCGCCGGCCGTCACGGCGTCCGGGACGCCGCTCTCGGCGAAATCGTGGCTCCCGGTCCACCGCACTCCGAAGCGCTCGACCGCCTCCATCCCATGATGGACGTTGAGCGCGTTGATGGTGAACTGGCGCAGCGACGTGAATACGCCCTTGCGGCTGAACGGGCGGACGATGAGGTCCGCGTCGACGCCCTCGACCGAGTCGAGATCGACGATCCCGTCCGGATGGGCGACGATCCAGCCGAATCGCACGCCCTTGCTGACGAGGTCCGCGCGAACGTTCTCGCCCGAGGTGTAGGAGCGCTTGACGGCGTCCGAGCGGATGGCCTGCAAGTCCGCGGTCATTTCGCGCGCCAGCAGTTCGACGAGCCCCGCGCCCATGAGCGCGATGGTGTGCCGTTCGCTCGAGAACGACGGATCGATGTTGTCGAATTGCGCGCTCTCGAAACCCTCCGAGACGAAGGCGTTGGCAACGTCGTCGCCCGATCCGCCCTCGATCGGATCGTTGTGGCAGCCGAAGCAGGAGTTCGAGTTGGGCCCGCTGGTGCGGCTGAAAGGCGGATTGACTCCGCTCTTGCGCTTAGTCGGGATGATTGCCTGGGTCGCCTTCGGCCGGCCGGCGCCGTCCACAGTGGTGAATTTCGCCTTGAACAGCTGACGCCCGCGCTCGATCAGGGCGGGGAGCGCGGAAGGACCGGCGGCAGCGAGAGAGTCAAAATCGAGGTGCGATGTGAAGACACGCTCATCCCAACTGCCGCCGGCCGCGGCTCCGGCCGCGAAAAGGCCGACAAAGACGCCGAGCACGGCGGATGATCCGGGGCGTCGTTTCATCTCCGTCATGCCTCGCTATGGGTACGCGCGGGCTCGCCCCGGGCAAGTCGCCGGGTACTCCTTCCATCCTTTCACGACCGAAGCCGCGGTCGCAAGAGGGACCCGGGCCAATAGCTCTGCATCCATCCTGCGACGGGCGCAGTTTGCGGGGCCCGTCCGCGCTCAATTAGTCGATAGTTGAGGCGATCCGGTCCCTTCGACCGGTTGCGCGAGCGCTTGATTGAGAGGTACGGTGTGTATCCCGCGCGACCGTCAGGGCAGTGTGCGGTCCAAAAGTTCCTAACGGTCCTCAAAGGATCTCGAGTGGAGGAAATCTCATGAAAATTCTCAAAGCGTTGACTCTCGGGGCGGCGCTATTCGCTTCGGTGAGCCTGACGTCTCTGGCCGCGATGGCCAAGGACGTGACGGTCGGCGTCTCCTGGTCGAACTTTCAGGAAGAGCGTTGGAAGACCGACGAGGCGGCAATCAAGAAGGCTCTCGCGGCCCACGGGGCCAAGTATATCTCGGCTGACGCGCAAGGTTCCCCGACCAAGCAGCTCACAGACGTCGAGAGCCTCATCTCGAAGGGCGCCAATGTGCTCATCGTCCTCGCAATGGACTCGGAAGCGATTCTGCCAGCGGTCAAGAAGGCCAACGACGAGGGCATTCCGGTCATCGCTTACGACCGCCTGATCGAGAGCCCGAACGTTCTCTACATCACCTTCGACAACGTCGGTGTCGGCCGCATGATGGCCAAGGCGATCGAAGCCGCCAAGCCCGCGGGCAACTACGCCTTCATCAAGGGCGACAAGGGCGACCCGAACGCGGACTTCCTGTTCTCCGGGATCATGGAAGTCCTGAAGCCCGCGATCACCGCCGGCAAAATCAAGAACGTCGGCGAATCCTACACCGACGGCTGGAAGCCCGACAACGCGCAGAAGAACATGGAGCAAATCCTTACCAAGAATAACAATAAGGTCGACGCGGTGGTCTGCGAAAACGACGGCATGGCCGGCGGCGTAGTCGCCGCGCTCTCCGCGCAAGGGCTCGCGGGCGTCGTTCCGGTCTCGGGTCAGGACGGCGACCACGCCGCCATCAACCGCATCGCGCTCGGCACCCAGACCGTGTCAATCTGGAAGGACGCTCGCGACCTCGGCAGGGTTTCGGGCGAGGCGGCCGTCGCGCTCGCGGACGGCAAGAAGATGACCGACATCCCGATGGTCAAGCCCTTCACTGGCGGCGCCAAGGGGGTCAAGGTCAACGGCATCCTGTTGACTCCGCTCGCCGTCACCAAGGACAATCTCAACGTCATCGTCGACAAGGGCTGGATCACTAAGGCGGAAGTCTGCGCTGGGGTAAAGCCCGGCGCGAACGCCTTCTGCAAGTGAATTGACCGCGTCCTAACGGAACGATAGACAAAGGCCGCGCCGCCCTGACGGCGACGTGGCTTTCTCTTAGGACAACGACGTCCGCGATGCTTGCGGCAGCGTCGATCCAAAATGAAGATCGGGAGGGGGCATGACCTCTGCAGCGCCGGGCGCGACAAGCGCCGCCCCGAATGAGCCAGCCATCCGCAGGTTGCTGCGGGCGACCGAGGTCGACACCCGCATGCTCGGCATGATCGGCGCCTTGGTGCTGATCTGGGTCGGGTTCCACCTTTATACGGTGATCGCCAACGGCGAGGGCCTGTTCCTGACGCCGCGCAATCTCTGGAACCTGTCGGTTCAGACCTCCGCGATCGCCATCATGGCGACCGGCATGGTTCTCATCATCGTGATGCGCCATATCGACCTTTCGGTCGGATCGATTATCGGCTTTGTTTCGACAATCATCGGCGTCGCGCAGGTCTATGTCCTGCCGAAGTATCTCGGCCTCGACAATCCTTCAATCTGGATCATCGCGGTCATTCTGGGCGTGGCGATCGGCGCGGCGATCGGCGCCTTTCAGGGCTCGCTCGTCGCCTATCTCGGCATTCCCGCTTTCATTGTCACCCTTGGCGGGCAATTGTTCTGGCGCGGCGCGGCGTGGTGGGTGACGACGGGTCAGACCATCGCGCCGCTCGACGACCGCTTCGCCTTGATGGGCGGCGGACCGCATGGCTCGATCGGGGCGGCGGCGAGCTGGGCGCTGTGCGCGCTCGTCTGCGTGGGCATCGTGTTCGGCCTCTACGCCGGGCGACAAAGGCGGGCGCGGTTCCGCTTCCCACAACGGCCGATTTGGGCGGAATATCTGATCGCGGTCGTTGGGTGTTTCATCGTCATCGGCGCAACCGCGATCGTCAACGCCTATCCGTGGCCTGAGCGGGTGGCGGCGAAATACGCGGCTGATCACAACATTCCCGTGCCAGAAGGAGGATTGTTCATTTCGACCGGCTACGCCATCCCCGTGCTGATGGCGCTGGTCGCGGGAGTGGCAATGACGTTCCTCGCGCGGCGCACCCGGTTCGGCCGCTATGTCTATGCAATCGGCGGCAATCCGGAGGCCGCGGAACTCGCCGGCATCAACACCAGGAAGATCACCGTCCTGGTCTTCGCGCTGATGGGCGCGTTGGCGGCGATCGCGGCGTGCATCAATTCTGCGCGCCTCGATTCGGCGACCAACGTGCTCGGGCAGTTCGACGAACTCTATGTTATCGCCGCCGCGGTGATCGGCGGCACCTCGCTCGCTGGCGGCGTCGGCACGATCTACGGAGCTCTGATCGGCGCAGTCGTCATCCAGTCGCTGCAGTCGGGCATGGTGCTGCTTGGCTTCGATTCGGCTTATCAGCAAATGGTGGTCGGCGTCGTGCTCGTCGGCGCGGTCGGCCTTGACACCTTCTACCGCCGCAGAACCGCCAAGGGGTGAGCCATGGAAGCCAACGCTCAAACTCCCCTCGTTGAGATGAAGGACATCTCGATCGCCTTCGGCGGACTGAAGGCGGTCGACCGCGCTTCGATCGAACTCTATCCCGGGGAGGTCGTCGGGTTGCTCGGCCATAACGGCGCCGGCAAATCCTGCTTGATAAAGATTCTGTCCGGCGCTTACAGGCGCGACGAGGGAGACATCTTCATCAACGGCCAGGCAGCGACGATCAACAACCCGCGTGACGCCAAGCATTACGGCATCGAGACGATCTACCAGACGCTCGCGCTGGCCGATAATGTCGACGCGGCGTCGAATCTGTATCTCGGTCGCGAACTCCTCACCCGCTGGGGCACGCTCGACGATGCGTCGATGGAGGCGGAGGCGCGCAAGGTGATGGGGCGGCTCAATCCTAATTTCCGCCGTTTCAAGGAGCCGGTGACCGCGTTGTCGGGCGGCCAGCGCCAGTCGGTCGCTATCGCCCGCGCAATTCATTTCAACGCCCGCATTCTCATCATGGACGAGCCGACCGCGGCGCTCGGGCCCGCGGAAACTGCGCAAGTGGGCGAACTCGTCAAGCAACTCAAGGCAGAGGGCATCGGCATTTTTCTGATCAGCCACGACATTCACGACGTTTTCGACCTCGCCGACCGCGTCACAGTGATGAAGAACGGCCAGATCGTCGGCAGCGGTCGGGTGCAGGACATGACCAAGGACGAAGTGCTGGGCATGATCATCCTCGGCAAGTGCCCGCCTGGCGCGATCCCTGGACTCGGGGCGATGGCGAGCTGAAGCGATCGGCCTCGCCAGAATCGGATGCGCAGCCAAATGCTACCCAGGCCATCTGCTTTTTCGCCTCCGATGGATCGAGGCCAGCCGCCAGCAGCCGTTTCGCGTCTTGGCGCGCGGCGCGGGCCTCTTTCAATCCAATGATGGGATAACCTCCGCTCGCCAGAACCTTCTGCCCGCCCGCGAAGCGATAGGCGAGGCGCCAGCGCTTTGCGCCATCCGGGGTAATCCAGAGCTGGAGTCCGCCGCCATCTGACAATTTGGTGATTTTGCCTTCGGCCTTCGCCGAGCGAACCGCGAGTTCTGCAAGCGCTATGTTGGTACACACCTTGTCGGTATTTGCTCGATACCAACGAATACACCAGCTTTCTTGCTGGACGCCACCAAACTCTGGCGGACGCAAAACTGTTGAAAATCACCAGTTTATCGATGAATTTCAGACGCTTGCAGACATTCTTGGAGGTCTTTTTGGTGCCGGTTGAGGGACTCGAACCCCCGACCCACGGTTTACAAAACCGTTGCTCTGCCAACTGAGCTAAACCGGCTTCGGGCCGGCCCCTGGCTATCAGCGAGGCGGGACGGGCGCAAGGGCTTGAACCGCTCATGTTCTATTGTGCGTTGACGGTTGAACCGCTCATCTGGAAGAGACCGTGGGTCTCCAGGGCCCAGCCACTCTGACGCCCTCATCCATGCCGGGCCACGGCGGCATGGTCACGGCCAAAAAGCATAACGACAGGCCATTTTCCGCTCGAAACTGAAACGCCGTTCCGAGGGGAATCGTCACTGACGTGCCAGGGCGGAGCGCATCGACGCGCTCGCTGCCGCCCTGCCGACGCCAGAGTTCGCCGCGCCCGGAGAGCACATACCAGATCTCCTCGACCGTTTGATGTGTCACCGCGTGCGAGACCGCCCCGGGAGGCAGCTCGAAATGCGCCATGCTCCCGCCGCCAAGGCGCGGAAGCAGACGAACGGCGGTCCCGTCCGGCGCCGTCGTATCTGGCTCGGCCCCGAGGATTTTCGTGTCAAAAGACCTTGAAGACGGCACCCGTGGTCTCGCTCGTTCGACGGGACCATCGGCTCCGCCGCGTCCTTGTCACGCCACGCCTTGGCGCAACGTTCGGCGCCCTGCTAAGAAGAGGCATGACGACCGCGAGTTTAACCGCTGAACAGACGCTTGACGAGTTCCGCACGGCGGGCGCGCTGCTCGAAGGTCATTTCGTCCTGTCGTCGGGGCTGCACTCGCCGATCTTCCTGCAAAAGATGTTCGTTTTTCAGGACCCGATCCGCACCGAACGCCTGTGTCGCGCGCTGGCCGAGAAGGCGCTGGGAGCGTTCGGACCGATCGACATCGTCGCCTCGCCGGCGCTCGGCGGAATCGTTCCCGGTTACGAAACAGCCCGCTGGCTCGGCGCCAAGGCGATCTTCGTCGAGCGCGAGAACGGGGCGTTCAAGTTGCGGCGCGGATTCTCCATTCCAGCGGGCGCGCGGGTGCTGATGGTCGAGGACATCATCACCACGGGCCTTTCCTCGCGCGAGACGTTGGAGGCGCTTTTTGAACATCCTGGAAAGATCGTCGGCGCCGCCTGCCTGATCGACCGCTCGGGCGGCAAGGCGGACATCGGCGTGCCGCGTGTCGCCCTGGCGACCATCGACATTCCGGCCTACCCGCCCGACGCCTTGCCGCCGGAACTCGCGGCGCTGCCAGCGATCAAGCCGGGAAGCCGCGCAAGCGCCGGCGCGAGCTGAGCCGCAGCGCATTTTGGAGAAGGGTCATCGATGACAGCGCTTCGACTGGGCGTGAATGTGGACCATGTCGCGACTGTCCGAAACGCGCGCGGCGGCGCTGTCCCCGATCCGGTGCGCGCGGCGCTTGTGGCGATTGAAGCCGGGGCCGATGGCATCACCGCTCATCTGCGCGAGGATCGCCGCCACATTCACGACGATGACATGCGCCGGCTGAAGGCCTCGATCGGCAAGCCGCTTAATTTTGAAATGGCCGCAACCGAGGCGATGCTGGACATCGCCTTGCGCATTCGCCCCCATGCCTGCTGCATGGTGCCGGAAAAGCGCACCGAACGGACGACCGAGGGCGGCCTTGACGTGGTTGGCGGCTTCCGCGCGCTGAAGCCGTTCGTGGCCGAACTCGATCGGGCGGGAATCCGAGTTCTCGATGTTCGTCGAGCCATCGCCCGAGGCGTTGAAGGCGAGCGCCGATCTGGGAGCTCCGGTGGTCGAACTGCACACCGGCGCCTGGTGCGACGCGCTGGACCGCGGCGATTCGGCCCAGGCCGACTACGAGTATGGCCGGTTGCGGGTCGCCGCCGCACAGACCGCCGCGCTCGGGCTCGAGTGCCACGCAGGACATGGCCTCGACTACGATTCTGCGCGCCTCATCGCCGGCCTCCCGCAGATCGTGGAGCTCAACATCGGCCATTTTCTTATCGGCGAGGCGATCTTTGTCGGGCTTGGCGAAAGCGTTAAGGCCATGCGTGCGGCGATGGACGTGGGCCGGGCGGGCGCTGGGGTCCAGAAATGATCGTCGGGATCGGCAGCGATCTCTGCGACACGCGGCGCATCGAGCGGGTTCTGGCTCGGTTCGGCGCGCGATTTATCGACCGCTGCTTCACCGGGATCGAACAGCGCCGCTCGGATCGCCGCGCGGGACGCGCCGCGTCCTACGCCAAGAGATTCGCCGCCAAGGAGGCCTGCGCCAAGGCTTTGGGGACCGGGCTGAGGGCAGGGGTGTTCTGGCGCGATATGGGGGTGGTCAACCTGCCGTCGGGCCAACCGACGATGCGCCTGACCGGCGGCGCCGCGGAGCGGCTCAAGGCGATTCTGCCGCCCGGGACCGAGCCGTTCATCCATCTGACCATCACCGACGAACCGCCGATGGCGCAGGCGTTCGTGGTCATCGAAGCGCGTGAGGCGCGCCGCTAATTCGGGCAGATAACAAGGCGGATAAGGTGAAGCAGAGCGAACTTGCGCCCATCAGGTGCGATAGCGGGCGATCCCACGGGCCAGTCAATTGCCGTTGCGCGGACAAACCGTCGGTCAACCCATTGCCGCCGTTGTCGAAAGTCCATGAAGCGGCGGCCCGGAGCCGGATTTCGTGACCTTTATGCAACATAGTCCCAGGAAAGGCGATTCTAAGGCGAATTCGAGACAAATAGGAGTTGAGCGGCGGCGCAACGCTTGTATGGTGTGACCTGTGAACGGGAGATTCCCGGTCGCGGACGGGTCGACGGCGCGATTTGCAGGGGCAAACCGCCAACATCCGGGCAATATCGGGAATAGGGGGCTGATCATCTTCGATCTTGAGGGTTCGCAGGCGGGCCAGAAAAAGTCGAGGTTGAGAAGAAAACCAAACCCCGCCATGTTTAACTGGAGGTCAAAATGACGCTCATAAAGAGCCTTCTACTTGGTTCGGCGGCCGGCATCGTCGCCGTCGCCAGCGCGCAGGCGGCCGATCTTCCGACCAGGAAGGCGGCGCCGGTGGAATACGTAAGAGTTTGCAACGTCGGCGGCATCACCGGCTGGGTTCTGCCGGGGTCCGACACCTGCGTGAAGCTCAGCGGCTACATCACCGGTCAGGTGACGGCGGCAATCTCAACACCCAGTACAATTGGGCGTCGACCTCGGATTTACAGCGCGGTCACTGGCATCACGTTCCCGACCGGCGTTCTCGCGCTCCCATCCGGCGCTTCTGGTTCAGGCCAGCGACGCTCAGCAAAACACGACCTTCTATCCGTCACGACATGGGCTGGTCGACCCGAGCCAACTTCGGCTTCGACTTCGCCTCCAACACCGGCTACGGCCCGTTGATCGGGCACTTTGACGTCAATATCGACGTCGGCAACGGCCTCGACCCGCTTCAGTACGGCACTGCCAACATCGCTTATCTGAATCAGGGCTACTTGACCTGGGCCGGCATCACCGCCGGTAAGGCGCCAGTCGTTCTTCTCGTTCATCGGCGGCGGCGACAACTGGGCGAACATCTTCTCCCCCGACCAGAGGGGCTTCAACGAGCCGATGCTGTTGGCCTACACCGCCTCGTTCGGCGGCGGTTTCTCGGCGACGTTGGCGGCGCAGAGCCCCGGCACTGAAGGCGCCTCGGGCGGCGGCACCGAGATGACCGGCGGCTATTTCAACACCAACAGCGGCCCTACCCCGGGCCAGTTCAACTCGCCCAACATCACCTTCGGCGGCCAGCGTTGGCCGGACATCGTCGGCGCCTTGCATGTCAAGCAGGGCTGGGGCGAGGCTCAACTGTCCGGCGTCCTGCACGATGTCAACGTGACCGACAATACTTTCATGGTGCGATCGGCTGCGGCCCCTTGGGCCTTCGGCTGCAACGGCTCGGAAAGCAAGGTCGGCTTGGGCATCGACGCCGGCGTCAAGGTAAACCTGCCGTCGTTCGGCGCGGGCGACGACTTCGTCGTCACCGGCGCCTACACCCAGAACGCGACCTGGTACTCGGGTCTGCGGGACGGCATGTGGGGTGAAAACGGCGCGACCAACGGCAACGGCCAGCCGATGTATCTTGCCGACGCCTATTTCAACCCGATCACCAACACTTGGGCGAAGCCGACGGCATGGTCGATCACTGGCATCCTCGAGCATCACTTCACGCCGCAGTTCTACGTCAACCTTGAAGGCTCGATCGGCGGACTTGAACTGGAGCAACCAGGGCGGATGCACCTGGGCGGTTGTTGCGGCGGGGTTTGCCCGGGCGGCGTCAACGGAGTGGGCGGGCCGCTGTCGCCGCACGCTTTCTCCTGGATCATCGGCGCGGATCTGGGCTGGAACCCGGTCACCAACCTCAACTTCGACCTGGAGTTGATGTATCAGAGCACCACCCAGGATACGCCAAACGGCGTCGTCGGAACCATCTACGGGTCGGCAATTCGGGCTGCTCCGGCCTTGCCGGGGGGATTGACCGGCGTCTTCGTGCCGGGCGCGTGGAGAACGACAGCAGCGGCTTCGCTGGTCGGTTCCGCGTCACCCGTTACTTCTGATCCTAACCCGATCGGATGAAACTCAAGCCCCGGAGCGAAAGCTCCGGGGCTTTTTCCTTTGCGCCGGAGCAACGGTCGAGCCGCTGGCCCGCGGCAAGGCCGCAGTTTGCGCTTGCGCGCGCACCGCTCGCGGCCGATGATTTGCGCGGCCCGCGCTTTGCGCGAGAGTGGAACCGGCCGGGTAGGGCAGATTGCAATTTCGTCGGATCGGACTTTGTAGACGCGGTCGTTGACCGCGTCGCCGCGCTCGGCGAGCGCGGCTACAAATTGGCCGCGCCGACCCAAACGCAATCCGCCTAGGGGCCGACCGCCGCTCCGTGCTTGCAACCATCGCCGAACTGTCAGGGAACAACCGCGCGGCGCCGCCATGAGGAGTTCGGCGTTGATGAGCGGGTTGAGGCCGGCCGCGCGATGATGCGTCAATACGAATTGGTCGAGCGGGTCCGCCGCTACAATCCTCACGCCAACGAGGATCTGCTCAATCGCGCCTATGTCTTCGCGATGAAGGCGCACGGCAGCCAGACCCGGGCGTCGGGCGATCCCTATTTCTCCCATCCCCTCGAAGTCGCGGCCATCCTGACCGAGCTCAAGGTCGACGACGCGACGATCGTCGCCGCGATGCTGCACGACACGATCGAGGACACGACGGTCACCCGGACGGATGTCGACAAGGCGTTCGGGGAGGAGATCGGCGGACTTGTCGACGGCCTCACCAAGCTCGAGAAGCTCGACTTCGTCTCCCGCCACGCCCAGCAGGCCGAGAATTTCCGCAAGCTGCTGCTTGCGATCGCCGACGACGCGCGCGTGCTGCTCGTCAAGCTGGCCGACCGCCTGCACAACATGCGCACCCTCATTTCATGCCGGAGGGCAAGCGCGCCCGCATCGCCGAGGACACGCTCGACATCTACGCGCCGCTCGCCGGGCGCATGGGCATGCAGAGCATGCGCAACGAGCTCGAGGATCTCGCGTTTCGCTGCCTGATGCCGGACGCTTACACGCTTATCGTGTCGCGCCTCGAGGAGCTGAAGACAAGAACGGCGCGCTCATCGCGCAAATCGCGGCCGAGCTCACCGACCAGTTTGCCCGCCGCGGCATGAAGGTCGAGGTGAAGGGCCGTCAGAAGCAACCCTATTCGATCTGGCGCAAGATGGAGCGCCGCTCGATCGCCTTCGAGCAGCTCTCCGACATCTACGGCTTTCGAATTCTGGTCGATACGGTCGCCGAGTGCTATGCGGCGGTGGGCGTCGCGCACACGACCTGGCCAAGCGTGCCGGGACGTTTCAAGGACTATATCTCGACCCCGAAGCAGAACGACTACCGCTCGATCCACACGACCGTGATCGGCCCCGGCAGCCAGCGCGTCGAACTGCAGATCCGCACGCACGAGATGCACGAGGTCGCCGAATACGGCATTGCCGCGCACACGATCTACAAGGACGTCGATTCGGGCGACCAGCGCAGGGGTCAGCGAAAGCCGCGCCTATCGCGGCTTGCGGCAGACGATCGAAGCGCTCGCGAGCGACGATTCCGAAAAGTTCCTCGAGCACACCAAGCTTGAACTGTTTCACGACCAGGTCTTCTGCTTCACCCCGAAGGGCCGGCTCATCGCGCTGCCGCGCGGCGCGACGGCGATCGATTTCGCCTATGCCGTCCATACCGACGTCGGCAATTCCGCGGTCGGCGCCAAGATCAACGGCCGCATCGCGCCGCTCATCTCCGAGCTGCACAATGGCGACGAAGTGCTGATCTCCCGCTCGGAGGGCGGATCGCCGCCGGCGGCCTGGGACAGCGTGGTGGTGACCGGCCGCGCCCGCGCCGCGATCCGGCGCGCGACCCGCGAGGCGGCGAAAGCGCAGTTCGGCGGGCTCGGGCGGCAGATTGTCGAACGCGCCTTCGAGCGGGCGGGCAAGAAATTCGCCGAGGCCAAGGCCGGCTGCCCGCGCCTCGCCCGCGCTTCGGTCGACGATGTGTTCATCGGCGTCGGGCGCGGCGAGATCCTTCCACCGACGTGGTGCGGGCGGTCCACCCGGACTTCAAGGAGCGAAGGCCGGGCCCTCCGCGCCCCAAAACGAGAGCGGATGGTTCGGCCTGCCGAAGGCGGCCGATCTCATCTTCCGCGTACCCGGGAAGTCCGACGCCGCCGCGGCGCTGCCGCTGCGCGGCATCGATCTCGATACGCCCGTGCGCTTCGCGCCCAAGGGCGGGGCGGTCCCGGGCGAGCGCATCGTCGGCATTCGCGCCCCGACGGCATCATCGTCTATCCCATTCACTCGCCGGCGCTTGTCGCGTACGACGATCGTCCGGAACTGTGGCTCGACGTGCGCTGGGATCTCGAAAATACGCCGGTCGAGCTCTACTCGACGCAGATCGACGTCACCCTGCTCAACGAGCCCGGCGCGCTCGGCGTGATCGCGACGACGATCGGCGAGTACGGCGCCAATATCGACGCAGTCTCGTCCTCGCCCAGCGGCGCGGACTTCCGCGAAGTGCGGGTCGACCTGCAGGTGCGCGACATCCAGCATCTGAACGCGATCCTGTCGCAACTGCGCGGCAAGAGCGTGGTCCACAAAGTCGAACGGCTGAGCGGATAGAGACCGCGATGCCGCTCTATTTCGCCTACGGCGCCAATATGAGCGTGGACGCGATGGCCCGCCGCTGCCCGCGCTCGAAGGCGCCTTGCCGGCCTGGCGCGCCTCGAGCGCCATCGCCTCGCGGCGATGCGCGAGGGCTGGCTGACGGTCGTGCGCGATCCGCGCGCTGCCGTCCATGGCGTGTTGTGGGAGCTGGCCCTGTCCGATATGCCGGCGCTCGACCGCTACGAGGGCCTGGCGCAGGGTCTGTACGCCAAGGTCAGCAGCCCGTCATCACGCCAGCGGGGCCAAGCGGGCGCTGGTCTATCTCGGGGCCAACAAGGGGCCGGGGAGGGCGCTTCCCGATTATTTGGCCGAAATCGTCGCCGCGGCGCGTGTCTGGCGCTTGCCGGCCGAAGCGATCGCGGCGCTGGAGAGTTTGCGCCGCTAGCGCGCGGTTAGGGCCGGCGATGGCAGTCCGGAACTTGGGGGATGAAGCGCGCGCAGCCCGACCGGACCTCAATTCGTCGCGGCCTCATCCGGCCCCCCGCCAGTGGCGCCGCCGAGGCTCGGCCGCACGTTCGGATCGTCCTGAGCCTGCCGCTTGTAGAACTGGTAGCCGGTCGCACTCCAGGGGCGGATCGTCTCCGACAGATTGTCGAGCACGAAGTCGCCCCGATCGGTCTTGACTG
>CAWAIM010000053.1:0-196372 GCA_963781895.1 uncultured Alphaproteobacteria bacterium | reverse complement strand
GCGTACAGGCTCGCGCGGGCGCCGGCGAATCGGGTCGCCCGAGGCGCGCTTGGCCGATCGCGCAGTCATCGACGGCGTCTCTCTGCCGAGCGAAGCCGATCTGTGCAGGCCGAATGGCGACGCGAGTTTAGCGGCGATCGGCGGCGAAGGCGAACGACGGCGGAGTCCGCGCAAGGCGATCGAATTTCAGAATGGGGTCGGTAGCCGGGCGAGTCATGCCGAATCTCTCAAGGCGCGAACTCGGGGGATGGACGCTCCGGCGCAATCTTCGCCTTGAACGCCGTATCAAACGCCTTGCGTGACTTCGTCATTTCTCGCTCCGTCGGTTGCGACAGAGCAGGACATTTCACACCTTAGCCAATGGTCCTAAATCCAGGACCAATTGATATTGCTGCGACGCGCGGAACAAGCTGATCGATCAGCTGTGGGCGGATCATGTCGTTCGGCTTACGCAATTGGGCCTATCGGTCCTGATCAGCGAGCCTTGGCGTTACTTCGCCCGCCTGGCCGCTGCGAGCGTGTTGGCCATCAGCATGGCGACGGTCATCCTGCCGACGCCGCCGGGCACCGGCGTGATCGCGCCGGCGACGCTCAGGGCTTCCGAATAGGCGACGTCGCCGACGAGGCGCGTCTTCGGCTTGCCGGCGGCGTCCAGACCCTGCCCGGCCATGCGGTTGATGCCGACGTCGATCACGATCGCCCCCGGCTTCACCCAATCCCCGCGCACCATCTCCGGCCGGCCGACGGCGGCGACGAGGATGTCGGCCCTCCGCGCGATCGAAGGCAGATCGCGCGTGCGCGAATGGGCGATCGTCACCGTGCAATGGCGCGCGAGCAAGAGTTGCGCCATCGGCTTGCCGACAATATTGGAGCGCCCGATGACGACCGCCTCCTTGCCCGGCAGGGTTTCGCCCAGAGCCTCGCAAGCCCTGTCGATCAGGATCAGCGCCCCGGCCGGCGTGCATGGAACCAAGGCGCGCTCCGTTTCGCCGATCGACAACAGGCCGACGTTAAAGGGATGGAAACCGTCGACGTCCTTGTGCGGCGCGACCGCCTCCAGCACTCGCGTCGAATTGACGCCTTTGGGCAGCGGCAGCTGCACGAGAACGCCATGCACCGCCGGATCCGCGTTGAGCGCGCCGACCAGCGCCAGCAGTTCGGCTTCGCTCGTTGTCGCCGGCAGCGTGTGCTGGATCGAGTTGAACCCGCAGGCCCTCGCGGCCTTGCCCTTGCTCGCGACATAGGACTGGCTCGCGGGGTCCTCGCCGACCAGGACCGTGGCGAGACCGGGCGTCACGCCGCGTGACGCAAGCGCTCGCGCCTCTTCGGCGACGCGATCGATCATCGCGCGCGCGATCGCCGCGCCGTCGATCACGAAGGGGGAGCCATGGGTCACGGGGGCGCTTCTCTTCCGGCTGCGGATCAAAGGTCAAGCGGGGCGATAGACGAACCGTGCGTCATGACGGGTGCGCGCTCCCGGTTCGAGCGCGCGCATGCCTGGTTTCTCGAACAGATCGCCCTCGAACCCCTCGGTGTCGCTATATCCTGTCCAGGCCTCGAGGCACACGAACGGCGCGCCGGGCCGCGTCCACAGCGCGGCGTGCGGAAATCCGGGAAACGCCATCGTGATCGAAGCGCCCGAGGCGTCGATGAAGGCGAGCGAGCGGCTGGCGCAGTTGAGGAAACACAGCGCGTCAAGGGCGAACAGGGCGTCCGAAAGGGGCAGATCGCGGCCCTTAAGCGGAACCGGCCGCATCGACTTGCGCACCAGCCCGCCCGGCGCAAGCTCGGGAACCTCCGGTCGCTCTTCGTCCTCGAAGCGAACAAGCGCCCCCTCCCGCCCCGCCCCGCCGAGCGGCCAGCGAAAGCCCGGATGCAGGCCGCAGGCATAGGGCGCGGGCCGGTCGCCCGGGTTGGCGACTTCAAGCGCGACGTGGAGCGCGTCGTCGTCGAGCCGGTACTCGACGGCAAGCGCGAAGGCGAACGGATAGACCGTGCGTGTGCGTTCGTTGTCGCCGAGCGTGAGCCGCGCGAAATCAGGGCCGGAAGCCTCGAGGCTGAACGTCTCGAAGCGCGCGAATCCGTGCAGGCCGAGATCGTAGCGTCGACCGTCGACCCGCTCGCCGTCGCGCGTCCACCCGACGACGGGATAGAGGATTGGACTGATATCGTTCCAGATCGCAGGATCGCCCGGCCAAAGCAGGTCGCGCTCCGCCACGCGCCAACTTCGCGCCTCGGCGCCCAGAAGGGCGATTTCGGCCCGCGCCGCGCCATGAGCGAGAAGGATCTCTTTCATAGGACGACGCCCTCGATCGCCGCCGTCGAAATGAGCGCGTGCTTGACGCCCGGCGCGCAAGCGATCAGCGGATTGCCCCGGTTGAGACCGTCGCCGCTGAGGAAGTCGCTGACATAGCCGCCGGCTTCGCCCACCAGCAGGATTCCCGCGAGACAGTCCCACGCATTGATGTGATATTCGACATAGCCGTCCCGCCGTCCCGCCGCGACATAAGCGACGCCGAGCGCGCCCGATCCCGTCAGCAGTGGGGCCGCGCCCGACGACGCGACGCGTCCGAGGAGATCGAGCGATTTCGCGGGGCCGGCGCGATTGTTCCAGCCGACCTCGACCGCCGAATTCGCGAGCGCGGTCGCGGGCGACGCCCGCATTTTGACGCCGTTGAGCCACGCGCCGCCGCCGCGTCGGCCGGAGAACAGTTCCTCGCGCATCGGATCGTAGACGACGCCGAGCTCGACCCGGCCCGCGGCGACACTGGCGATGGAGACGCAGAAATGCGGGACGCCGCGGGCGAAATTCGAGGTGCCGTCGATCGGATCGACAACCCAGATCGCCTCACCCTCGCGAGCCGCGCGCCCGTGCGTTTCCTCGCCGATGAAGCCGTCGCGGGGAAAGGCCGCATGCAAACGCGCCGCGATCAGCTCTTCAATCTCGCGGTCGACTTCGGTCAGATAATCCTGCGGCCCCTTGAAGCTGATTGTGAAGGAGGAATCGAGAAAGCGCCGACGCGCCACGACGCCCGCCTCGCGCGCGATCGCCTGCGCTGCGAGGAGGCGCGTGTGCAGCGGATCGGCGTCGGTCATGCGGCGTCCTCAAAAATGGCTGTAGGCGCCGCGGGCGAACGTGACCCGTCCGCCGTCCGGGCCGATGAAGCTCGGCGGACCGAAGCCCTCGATCGCCTCGCCGATCAAAGTGACCGGGACGCTCGCAGCGGCGGCTTCCGCCTCGAAGGCGGCCGCGGATTCGGGCGCCGTCGAAACGATGAGTTCATAATCGTCGCCGCCGGTAGCGGCAACCGCGAACAGGTCGGGATCGGCGGCGATCGCCGCGCGCGCGGCCTGCGACAGCGGCAGGCGGTAGATCGGCACGCGCGCGCTCACGCCCGAGACGGCGAGCATCTTGGTCAGGTCGCCGACGAAGCCGTCCGAGACGTCCATCCCGCCATGAGCATGCGTCGCAATCGCGGCCGCCAGCGCCACTCGCGGCTCCGGGGTGAGATAGCGGCCGAGCAAGAACGCCTTTTCCGCATAGGGAATATCGGGGCCGCGTCCTTCGCGGACCATGAGGCCGATGGCGGCGTCGCCGATCGTTCCAGTGACATAGAGCCGATCGCCGGGCTTTACGCCCGTGCGCGCGGCCATCCGCCCCGACGGCACGGCGCCGAGCGCGGTGATCGAGAGGGTCAGCGGTCCAGGCGTCGCCACCGTGTCGCCGCCGATCAGCGGGCAGCGATAGGCGGAAGCGTCCGCGCCGAGGGCGGTTGCGAAGGCCGCGAGCCAATCGTCCCGCCAGTCGCGCGGCAGCGCGAGAGAGAGGAGAAAGCCGACCGGCCGCGCGCCCTTGCCGGCGAGGTCGGAGAGGTTGACGCGCAGCGCCTTGCGCGCGATCGCCTCCGCCGGGTCGTCGGCGAAGAAATGCACGCCCGCGACCAGCGCGTCGGTCGTCAGCACCAAATCCTCGCCCGGCGCAGGCCGAAGCAGCGCCGCGTCGTCGCGCAGCCCAAGGCCCGCGGGTCCCGCGAGCGGCGCGAAATAACGCGCGATGAGGTCGTCTTCGCTGAGGCGGGGAGACATGAAATTCGGACCTGACGAAAGCGCGGGCAACGGGCGCGGACGGCGGTCTGTTAGCGCATTCGAAGCGTGATGTCGCCGGGTCGCCATCGCTTTCCTGCAACGCCCGCTTTCAGGGGCGTGGGGCGAGACAAGCCGACTGGCCCCTGGAAGGACCTCGCTTGCGCTGCCCGCCCCGCCCCCCTAAAGCTCCCCGCGCCCTTCCCCCAGTGGAGCCAAGCCAAGCGTGACCGACGCCTTCCGACCCCGATCCGACTTCCTGCGCGCAATGCAGGAGCGCGGATTCATCCATCAGTGCTCCGATCTCGCCGGGCTCGACGACAAGGCGCGCTCGGGTTCGCTCGTCGCCTATATCGGCTTCGACTGCACGGCGCCCTCGCTGCACGTCGGCTCGCTGGTTCAGATCATGATGCTGCATTGGCTTCAGCAGACCGGCGGCAAGCCGGTGGCGCTGATGGGCGGCGGCACGACGATGGTCGGCGATCCGTCGGGCAAGGACGAGAGCCGCAAGCTGCTGACGATCGAAGAGATCGAGGCCAACAAGGCAGGAATCCGCAAGGCGTTCTCGCATTTCGTCCGTTTCGGCGACGGCAAGCGCGACGCCGTCATGCCCGACAACGCCGACTGGCTCGCGCGCCTCAACTACATCGACTTTTTGCGCGAGGTTGGGCGGCACTTTTCGGTCAACCGGATGCTCGCGATGGATTCGGTCAAATTGCGCCTCAGCCGCGAGCATGAACTCACGTTCCTCGAATTCAACTACATGTGCCTGCAGGCCTACGACTTCACTGAGCTTTACAAGCTCTACGGCGTCACCTTGCAGATGGGCGGCTCGGACCAGTGGGGAAACATCATCACCGGCCTCGACCTCGGCCGGCGGATGGGGCTCGAGCAGTTCTACGCGCTAACGTCTCCGCTCATCACCACCGCCTCGGGCGCGAAGATGGGCAAGACCGCCGCCGGCGCCGTATGGCTCGACGAGACGATGGTCTCGCCTTACGACTACTGGCAATACTGGCGCAACACCGAGGACGCCGACATCGGCCGATTTCTCAAGCTGTTCACGCTCCTGCCGCTGGATGAAATCCATCGACTCGAGTCCCTGCCAGGAGCGGAAATCAACGAGGCGAAGAAGATTCTCGCCAACGAGGCGACCGCGCTGCTGCACGGTCGTGAGGCCGCGGCGGCCGCCGCCGACACTGCGCGCAGGACCTTCGAGGAAGGCGGGCTCGCGGAGGGCCTTCCGACCGTCGACGTCCCGGGCGCGGAGTTCGACGTCGGGCTGGGCGCGCTCAACGCTTTCGTGCGCTCCGGGTTGGTCGCCTCAACGGGGGAAGCGCGCCGCCAGATTCGCAGCGGGGGTTTGCGAATCAACGACGCGGCGCTCGGCGACGAGAAGGCGCTCATCACCCGGGACGCCCTGCTGTCCGGCGGAGTGGTCAAGCTGTCGCTCGGACGCAAGAGGCACGTGCTGCTGAGGGCCGTGTGAGCGCTACCGCGACCGCCGCAGGGGCGGCGTGTCGTCCGCCTCGTCTGGCTCGATGGCGCCGCGCGACGTTGTTCCGTCCACTGCGCCGAGAATCTTGCGCAGGATGCCGGGCGCCATCGCGGACAGAGGATTGATGGTGAGCAGTGGCGCGCTCATTGGGCCATGCACGCGATAGCTGAGGCCGAACACGCCTTCGTTGCGTCCTCCGCTCAACAACAACCCGACGAGCGGGATCTTGGTGAGCATCGTGTTGACTTGATAAGCTGGCACGAAACTGCCGCTGACGTCGATTTCGTCGTGCTCGAAGTCGATGACGCCCTGGGTCGTCAGTCCCATTGTGGGGTTATAGATGACCGCGTCCTGAATTTCCAACTTGCCCGGCGAACGCACGAAGCGCGCCTTCATCCTCTGAAAGCGCACGGCCGATGGATCCACCGCCGCAGCGGAGGCGCCCGTCCCCACCCGCCCGGCCGCGCCCGCCTGCCCCGCAGCGACCAGCTGACGGAACGCAGGCTCATCGCGCAACACGAAATTGGTCAGCAAGGCCTCGCCCACGCTCATGTCGCCCGTCGTGCGGAGGACGAGATTGAGGTCGCCGCCCTCCAGCCGCGTATAGAGATCAGCAAATCGAATCAACGCGCCGGCGTCGCTCGCGGTAAGGCGCACGTCGCCGCCGGTCTCGCGGCTCGCGCTGACGACGCCGGTCCCGATGCGTCCGCGCAAAGAACTGAGTCGGTTGTTGCCGCCGCGGCGTGAAGCCTCGAGCTCGAAGCCCGCGATCGACTGCTTGTTCGCTCCGGTGACGTTTGCGATCTTCACGTCGATGTCGAAGTCCTTGGCGCCGGCCTGCGACGGCGAGCCCGCATTCAGCAGCGACTTGATGAAGGGCCTGGCATCGAGGGTCGCGCCGCGCACTGTGGCTTTGACGACGTTCGGACCGTTGACGATATCGGCCTTGAAATCGTCGCCAGGCGAAATGCGCGCCTGTGTGATCTTTGCGCTCAGAATTGAACCGTCGGCGCCGACATCGGCCGAGCCGCGCATCGCGGCGCTCCCGAGGTCGACGACAATGTTATTGACCGTGGCGCCGTCAGGGATCGGTTTGACCTGAAACGTCGCCTTGCCGGGTTTGCCCACGGGCTTGGAGACGCCCGGAACCGGATTGTCGATCCCGGTCTGCGTCAGATCGATATCGACATCCGCGCTCGCCCGCGACAATGGCGCCTTCAGTTTGACCGGCAGCGCGCCCGTGAGCCACGAGCCGAAGTTCAAGCCCCGCTTTGCGCGCGCCGCCGCGTCGAGCGTGAATGTCAGGGTCGCCATGCCCTCTTCCCCCGGCAACCGACCGACATCGATATGGATCGAAGTCCCGAACAGCTGGCCTTCGCCGACCATCTTGAGCGTGTCGCGGTCGGCCTCGAACGTGGCCGCCGCCTGATCGAGCTTTTCGTCGCCAAGGAACTTATCGATCTGGAGGTTTGCGAGCGCGCCCTTGGCATGGAAGCCGGTATCTTCCGGCCGCGCCGTTTTCCCGAGCTTGAGGTCGAGGGCGAGATCGCCCTCCGCCTGCCCTTTGACTGTCGACGGATCTATCGACAGGCCCGCTTGGCGGCGCAACGGTTCGCGGCCGAGCAGATCCGCGAGCGCGTCGGCCGCTCCCGCCAAATGGACATGCGCTTGGGCGTTGACGATCGCCGCCGGCGTCGTGTCGGGCACGTTGAAGACAAGGTTGTCGGCCCGAATGTGCCGAGTCGGCGACAGCGTCATCGTCGCGTGATCGCCGGACACAATGAAATCATGGCCCGTAAAGGAGCCCGAGCCCTCGCTCGACACCATCGCCGGCAGTCCCGGCATCAGATCGACCGCGACGTTACTGGTCGAAAACTCGCCGTGCAGGCTCTCGCGCGGAATTGCGCGTTTCTGGGCCATCGCATCGAGATCGGCGGCCGACCAGTTCGCCGTCATCGTTCCACGGAGTTGGCCGCCGTGCAAGTTTTGCGAGCACCAATCGCGTAAGTCGGGATTGACGAATTGCGGCCACAGACGCAAGAGGTCGGCGGTCGCGCTCGGGTTGATCTGGATATCGAGTTTGAGGGAGGCGCCGTCGCCGTCGGGAGCGGTCTCCGCCTTGAGGGAGGCGTCGACGGTCGGGCCGCGGGCGACGAGTTGGTCAAGCACGAAACGCGACGCTGACGGGAAGTAGCGGGCGTCGGCGACGAGGGAATCGAGGACAACCGTCTTTCCGCCCTTCCGCTCCGGTCCGAACTGCGTCTCTGTCGATTGGAGATGGGCGATCCAGGCGCCTGACGGATCCGCCGGCGGCGTCGCCCACCCGCCGGCCGTCACCCGCGTTTCGCCCGCCAGGATGTCAAGCGCGTCAATCCGGAGCCGCTGCTTTGACGCGTCCCATTCAACTCTACCCGTGGCCTCGTCGACCTGAAACGGCAACGCGTCGGGATTGTTCAGCCTCACTCGGCCGGCGCCCATGCTGAACCGGCCGGTCAGGGATTGGATCGCCGCGTTGGACGTCAGCCGCGCATCGAGTTTGATCGCGATCGGCGCTTCCGCGAACACCGGCGGCGGCTTCTTGTCGAATGCTTGCAGGTCGGCCAAACTGAGGTCCTGAGCCGCTATGGAGAGGGTCGGCGTCTCTCCGGCGGAAGCCTTCGCCTCGATCGCCCAGGGACCAGCGGGTCCAATCGCTGAAATTCTTGCCCGGGCCTGGTCGCCGGAATGGTCGAAGACGATGGCGAACTCGTCATAGACCACCGAGCGCCCGGTCGCCTCGTTGTCGATCTCCAAGTGACCATTGGCGAGCGTCAGCCGGTCGATCGCCTGTCTGGCGCCGGCCATCGCCTCGGCGCCGGCGCGGATGAGGGCAACGAGAGCCATGGCGCCATCGGCCGCCGGCGCCGCGCCAGGGAGCGTAATCGGCGTTGCGCCCGCATCGTTCGAAGCCGCGATCGAAAGTCCGCCATCCGCGGCGACGCGTAAACGCGTGTAAAGTCCGTCCAACTCCAGCCGTCGAACCCTCACCCGCGCTGTCAGCAGGGCGTACGGATCGAGCCCGATCTTGCCGCCTGGCGCCGAGAGGACCGTCCGGCCCTCAGCGTCGCGCATTGTCAGCCCCCCGAAGCCCAGGCCGACGCCCCAGGAATCGTGCATGAGATAGATTGGGCCGAGCGCGATCGCGTAACGGTCGCCGACGCGCTCCTGCAGGCTGGAGGCGACCTGATCGTGCAGACCGGCGAGCTTTATTGGTCCGCGCGCCAGAACCGAGGCCAGCACAATTCCGCCCGCGAGCAAAAGCACCGCGAAAAGCTCAACGGTCCGCGCGACGTAGTGCAGTATCGAGCCGACGCGGAGCCCGCCCCAGCGCGAGCGAAGCCGCGGGCCCTCGGCGCCTTGCGCCATGCGGTTCATCGCGGCCCGTGCGCGAGACCGCGTCGCGCGGCTAAATCGTCCGACCAATAAGGATCATCCTCCGTTAGCGCGGCGATAGCCGCATTCTTCGGTGATTCGAAAGCGCCCGACGTCGCCGCCGCCGATTTTCGCGGCGTCCCGCCCAGCGACGCCGCTTGAAACGCTCCGGGCGCGGGTCAATGTTGACCGCACGGCCGTTTCCTCCGAGTGATTGCATTGAGCCGACAATTAGCCAGAACGAGGGCGATATGGTGAATGAATTGAGCGCGGGCGATCTTGCCCCCGACTTCGCCTTGCCGACCGACGGCGGCGGCCAAACCCGTCTGCACGACCTCAAAGGCAAAGCGGTGGTTCTCTATTTCTACCCGAAGGACAACACGTCCGGATGCACCGCCGAGGCCATAGATTTCAATGGCTTGCGCGCCAAATTCGCCGCCGCCGGGACCGCCGTCATCGGCGTCTCGCCCGATAGCGCGGCGAGCCACGACAAGTTCAAGCGCAAACACGATCTGCAGATCTCGCTCGCCGCCGATCCCGAACGCTCGGCGATCGAGGCCTATGGGGTGTGGAAGGAAAAGAGCATGTACGGCAGGAAGTATTTCGGCGTCGAGCGCTCGACCTTCCTCATCGACCGCGCGGGCCGGATCGCGAAGGTCTGGCGCAAGGTCAAGGTGCCGGGGCACGCGGCGGAGGTCCTGGCCGCCGCTCAGGCGCTGTAGCGCCGTCGCATCTGGACGGAGACGTGGTCGCGAACACAGGCGCCGCGGCGATCCTTTCGCCGGAAACCGAATCAAGCTTTTCAGGGACTTACGGTCCGGCTACTGCGCCGCACCGGCCTGGCCCACACGCCGCTGGCCGACGCGACCCGCGGCACGACCCGGCTGAAGCTGTTGAAGCTCGGCGCGCTGGTCAAGATCACCGCCCGGCGGGTCAAGATCGCCTTCGCCTCCGCCTGTCCATCGGCCGACGAGTGGCGTCTGGCCGCCGCCCGGCTCGCCCTCGCCCGCGGCCCGCCAGCCTGACACGCCCCGCATTGGCGCGACGCCTCTCCACACGGGCGCGCGGCGCGCCAATCGCGATTGCCGCGATCCTGGTGTTACGCCTGCGCGAGCAAGGCCGCGCGCGGGCGCGCAAGGGTCAGCGCCAGCGCCGCCGCGGCCAGGCAGGCGAGTCCCGCGACATAGAGCGCCGGCAAATAGGTCGCGAGTTCCGTGCGGGACGCGCCCGCGCCAAAGGCGGCGGTCGCCGCGCCGAGCTGATGGGCGGCGAAGATCCAGCCGAAAGTGAGATTGGCCCGTTCGGCGCCGAACCGGTCGGCCGTCAAACGCACGGTCGGCGGAACCGTCGCGACCCAGTCGAGACCGTAGAAGACGGCGAATGCGGACAGCCCGACGACCGAGAAGTCGGTAAATGGCAGGACGATCAGCGATAGTCCGCGCAACCCGTAGTAGACGAACAGGAGCCAGCGGTTGTCGTAGCGATCGGAGAGCCAGCCTGAAAGCAGGGTGCCGACAAAATCGAACGCTCCGATAACGGCGAGCGTCCCGGCCGCGCTGACCGGCGCGACGCCATAATCGCCACACAGCGCGATCCAATGCGTTTGGATCAGGCCATTTGTGCTCAGCCCGCACACATAGAAGGTCGCGAACAGGACCCAGAACGTCCGACTCCCGCGCGCCTCATAAAGCGCCCGCAGCGGCGAAAGCAGAAGAGACTTGAGGGCGAGATCCTGCTTCGGCGGCGGCTCCGCCGATGCCGCGCCGTAGGGCGCAAGGCCGACGTCCGAGGGACGGTCGCGCAACGCAAGCATCGCGATGGCGCCGGCCGCCGCCAGAATGATCACGACGAACGCCAGCGCGATTCGCCAGCCGTGATCTTCGGTCAGTTTCGCCAGGAGGGGCAGAAAAACCAGCTGTCCGGTCGCGTTGCTCGCGGTCAGCATGCCGACGACCAGGCCGCGTCGCTCGGCGAACCAGCGCGTCGCGACAGTCGCGCCGAGCACCAGCGCGACCATTCCGGTGCCGAAGCCGATGATGACGCCCCAGACCGCGACGAGCTGCCAGATTTGAGTCATGGCGAGCGACGTCACGATTCCGCCGGCTATCAAGAGGATCGCGCAGCACACCACGGCGCGTAGGCCGAACCGATTGAGAAAGGCGGCCGCGAAGGGGCCGACAAGGCCATATAAAGCAAGCCGCACCGCGAGCGCGGAGGATACGTCCTCCGCGCTCCAACCGAATTCCGTCTCCAGCGGCTTTATGATGACTCCTGGCGCGCCCATCGCGCCGGCGGTGGCCAGCATCACCAGGAATGTCGCTGCGGCGACGACCCAGCCGTAGTGGACGTCCTTCTTCGCCAGCAACGCGGCGAGGCGGTTGGACAGGGAGAACGCCGCCGGCTTGGGCGTCGTCGCGTGGACGCCGGCGAAAGCTGAGGGCATCGGTATCGTCTCCGTCTCCCGGGCCGTCGCCCGAATGTATGGTCGGATTTCAGAGGCTCTGCGCCAAGGCGCGCAGTTGTCGCGCGCCCTCGGCGCCGAGGGCGTTCTCGACACGGCGCTGAGCCGCTTCCCACATCGGGCCGGCCCGCCGCAGCGCTTCGACGCCCGCGGGTGTGAGCGTCACCGCCGCCTCGCGCCGATCCTCGCCGGCGGCCAAACCGACGAAGCCCAGGCGTTGCAGCACTTTGACGTTGCGGCCGACCGTCGAACGGTCGAGCGCCACGAGTCGGCCCAGTTCGGTCAGGGAAACCGTTCCGGCCCGTTCAATTTTCCGAAAGCAGGCTGAACTGCGCGAGATTGATCCCGACCGCCGCCAACTCTTCGTCATAAAGCGCAGTCGTCTTGCGGGCCGCGACGCGCAGCGCCGCGCAATAGCATGGAGTCTTCATGATACGGGCATATACCCGTTATGATACGACCGCACAAGGGGCTTCGAGTGAACGCGGTTTGTGTTCGCGCGGTCAATGGCGGAATATGGCGCCGACGGAACGACGAGACGCGTCATCATGAATCCAATGCTGGAAGGCGGTTGCGCTTGCGGCCGATTGCGCTATCGGCTCGCATCAAACCCGATGTTCGTTCACTGCTGCCATTGCAAAGACTGCCAAAGACAGACCGGAAGCGCTTTCGTGCTCAATGCGCTGATCGAGACGGCGCGGGTCGAGAGGCTGTCCGGCGAGACGGAGGCGATAGCGGTTCCGACCGACAGCGGCCGGCCGCACGTCATCCATCGCTGTGACGTCTGCAAAACCGCGGTCTGGAGCCATTACGGCGGCGTCAGGCCGCTTTCTTTCGTGCGCGTCGGCACGCTCGATGAGCCGTCGGAACTTCCGCCGGACGTCCACATCTATACGCGCTCCAAGCTGCCCTGGATCGCGCTGCCGGCGGACGTTCCCGCTTTCCCCGCCTACTACGATTCGAGGAAACTATGGCCGCCGGAAAGCCTGGAGCGGCGGAAGGCGATTTTCGGGTGACAGGATGTTGGATCCGATTCGAGGCGCAACCTTCGCGTTCGGGCTTATCGTCGCGACCGCCGCCGGCGCGCAGGACGCCGCGCCGGCCAATACGCTGCAGGAGTTGCGGGGTCAGTTTTCGAGCTGTCTCGCAAAGTCGCCGCTGTCGACAAACTCTCGCATCACGATCATTTTCGCGTTGCGGCGCGACGGGTCGGCGTTCGGCAAGCCGCGGATCAGCTATTCGCATCTGGAGGGCGAAGCGGATCAACAGCAACGCTTTCTGGCGGAGGTCATGAAGGCGATCGATTCGTGTCTTCCGCTCAAGGTGACGCCTGCCCTCGGCGGAGCGATCGCCGGACGCTTGTTCACGGTGACCCTCGGCGCGTCGAAGCCGGATCGGGGCGCTTGAAGTCACGACAGCCGCGCTCGACAATCACGAACTTCCGCGAAGCCGCGAAATGCGCTTCATTAGCTCGCGCTGGTATTGGCCCGCGCCTGGGCCTCGACTTTCCTGGTCAGACCTACGGTCTGTCGGAAATGACGAAGACGCGAGGCGGTCGACCGGGTTTCGTATCAGAACCTCGCCGGCGTTCGTCTTCGTCAAGAATGCCGAGAGCGAGGACAGCGGGAGGCGTCGAACCGGCAAATCGCGCTCGGAATTTTCGCCGAACAATTGCAGGCCGCCATCCGAACCGACCCGCCAATCCCTACCCCTCAAAACGATTGTTCTTCGGAAAGCCTTTGGGCGGCAGGCGGCCGGCTTCGGCCCGATTGCCGATCCATTCGTCGAGCTCAGGCCTGGCGACGGTGAACGTGCGTCCGGCCGAGTCGCGCCAAGTGAGGCCGTCGGCGAGGGCGAAGACTTTCGCGTCCGATATGCCGCCATCCTTGTAGCGCTGCAGCCGCGTTCCCTTGCCGCGCGCCATTTCGTTGAGCTGCGCCAGCGGGAAGACGAGGAGCTTGCGATTCTGTCCGATCACGGCGACATGGTCGCCGACCGCGGGCGCAACCAGCGCCGCGGTCGCCGGCGCGCCGACGTTGACGACCGCCCTGCCCTTGCGGGTCGAGGACAAAAGCTCGTCCTCGCCGACGATGAATCCATTGCCGTCGCTCGCCGCGATCAGTCGCTTGACGCCCGGCGCATAAGGCCAGACCGCGACGATCGAAGCGCTCTCGTCGAGGTCGGCCATCAGGCGGATCGGCTCGCCCTGCCCGCGCCCTCCCGGCAGCTTCGAGGCGTCGAGCGTAAAAACCTTGCCGTCGCTCGCCAGCACCAGAATCTTCGAGGTCGTCTCGGCGAAGAACGAGGTTTTCAATCCGTCGTCGCCCTTGAAAGTGGCGCCGGAAAGATCGGCGACCTGGCCCTTCATCGCCCGAATCCAGCCCTTGTGCGACACCAGGATCGTCACTGGTTCGCGCTCGATCATCGCCTCGGCGAGGTCGGCGACGACGACGTCCGGCGCGGCCTCGAAACTGGTCCGACGCCTGCCCAGCGCGGTTTCCGGCCCAAACTTCTTTTTGACGTCGCGGATCTCGACCGCGATCATCTGCCACTGCTTTTTCTCGCTGGCGAGCAGCGACTCGATCGAGGCCTTCTCCCGGGTCAGGTCGCCCTGCTCCTTGCGCAACGCCATTTCCTCCAGACGGCGCAGGCTGCGCAGGCGCGTGTCCAGAATGTAGACGACTTGCGGCTCGCTTAAGTTGAAGCGGAGCTTGAGCGCCTCCTTCGGCTCGTCCTCCTCGCGCACGATCCGGATCACCTCGTCGAGATTGAGAAAGACGACGATCATGCCGGCGAGCAACTCGAGCCGCTTGTCGATCGCCGCCAGCCGATGGCGCGACCGGCGCACCAGCACCGTGCGGCGATGGTCGAGCCATTGCTGCAGCGCTTCGCCGAGGGAGACGACTCTGGGCGTGACGCCGTCTACCAGCACGTTCATATTGACCGAGACGCGCGTCTCCAGCTCGCTGAGCCTGAACAGCGACTCCATCAGCGTCGCAGGCTCGACAGAGCGGGTGCGCGGCTCGAGCACGACGCGGACATCCTCGGTCGACTCGTCGCGGATGTCGGCGAGCAGAGGCAATTTGCGCTCGTTGAGCAGGTTGGCGATGGTTTCGATGAGGCGCGACTTCTGCACCCCGTAAGGGATCTCCGTGACGACCACGACCCATCCGCCGCGGCCTGTATCTTCCTTCGTCCATCGGGCGCGCAGGCGGAAGGCGCCGCGTCCCGTGCGGTAGGTCTCGACAATCGCGGCCTTGTCGTCGATGACGAGACCGCCGGTCGGGAAATCCGGGCCAGGTACGAAGGCCGCGAGTGCCTCAGTCTCCGCGCCCGGATGGGCGATCAGATAGAGCGCCGCATCGCAGAGCTCAGCGATGTTGTGCGGCGGGATCGACGTCGCCATGCCGACGGCGATGCCCTGCGCGCCATTGGCAAGCAGGTTCGGCACAGCCGAGGGCATGACGATCGGCTCTTGCGTGTCGCCGGAATAATTGTCGCGCCAGTCGACGGAATCTTCCTCCACGCCCTCCATGAGAAGGCGAGCGACATCCGTCAGGCGCGCCTCGGTGTAACGGTAGGCGGCGGCGTTATCGCCGTCGATGTTGCCAAAATTGCCTTGGCCCTCGATCAGGGGATAGCGCGACGCGAAGTCCTGCGCGAGGCGCACCAGCGCCTCGTAGATCGCCTGATCGCCGTGCGGATGGAATGAGCCCATCACGTCGCCGACGATCTTGGCGCATTTCTTGAAGGCCGACCCGGGCTCGAGCTTGAGGACGTGCATGCCGTACAGAATGCGCCGATGCACGGGCTTCAGGCCATCGCGCGCATCGGGGAGCGCGCGTCCCATGATGGTGGACAGCGCGTAGGCAAGGTAACGCTCCTCCAGCGCGTCGCGCAGGTTGACATCGATCGGCGCGCGAGGCGGCGCAGGCGGCGGAACGGCTTTGGCCATTGTTCGGGGTTAGCCTGAGCATTGAGTCGCGGCAAGGGCGGCGGCGCAGCGAAGGCGGACAGAACGAGCGCCACCGTCCCACAATTCATGTCCGCTCGGCGCTGTTTGGCTTGAACGCGGTTCTTGCCCGCAATTCTCTGGCCCGCTTCGTGCTTGCGACCCCACGAGGATCGATTGGCCGATCCTCGAGGTTGATTTCGGGACCCAATGAACGGGCGATCGACACTGCGGCGCGGAGAACGCCTCCGGCAATGGGCGCGATCCTGAGTTAGGGCGTTGTGCAAAACCCGAACGGGATCTTGGTTTCGTCTTGAATCGATCTTAGTGTAGTCATATGAAAAGGTGCGGGAGATTCGCAGTCGAGGAGTGCATCGCCATGAGGATCATGAGCGGAGGACACCGAAATGACTGCCAAACTCGCGGTTGTTGCGTTTATCCTGTCTTGCGGTCAGTGCGAAGCACATGACGTTTGGTCAAACGGAAGGGCTGTCCCGCAATGGGTGAAGGAATCCTGTTGTGGGCCAGAAGATGTTCATCATCTCAAACCTGAACAGGTTCATAGAGTCTCCGACGATTACTACATGGTCGACGGCTATTATAGGCAGATACCTGTCAAGGTCGCACTCCCAAGTCAGGACGGAGATTACTGGATATTTTACAGGGACAACGTCAGCGGCGGCCAGTCCACTGTGTACTGCTTCTTCGTTCCGATGAACTTCTAGTCGTCACGGAGCCCGGCCATCGGGCGCTGACGGCTTCGCCCGTACGGGCCTGCTCTCAATTGAGCGCTTCGAAGGACGAGAGCGGCAGGGAGGCTGTCGAGACATACTGACAGCACTCCTCGTTCGAGACCGACCCTGACGGATCGCTCCTGAGAGGGCTCGCGACCGTTTTGATTTCGATATCTCCCTCGTGCCGAGGAGTAACGCGAAGCGTCGCGCCTTGAAGCACGATGGGAACAATGCCGCCGTCCGCCAGATCGCCAGGGGGCGGCTTGCTGGCGGTGCAAGCGTGCTGAGTTGCGAGGTCGCAAACCGTGAATGTGGTCTCGCCGGCCGTCATAGCTCTTGCGTACACCGTCGGGATTGTCGGCGCCCCAAGGTGACGAGCGGCGTCCCTGCCCCTACATGTGAGGTTCCGCGATCATTCAGGGAAGCCCGGCTTCGGCGTTGTCGCTGGTTGAACGCGTGAAACTCACTGTCGGGAGATCCGCCCAATGCCGTCGATGATCTCGGCAGCCGCCGTCACCAAGCGCTACAAATCGGGCCTCCTGGCGCTGGAGGCGGTCGATCTCGACATCGCCAAGGGAGAGATTTTCGCCTTGCTCGGCCCCAACGGCGCCGGCAAAACCACACTGATCGGCGTCATCTGTGGCACGGTGTCGATGACCTCGGGCAATGTCGTCGTCGACGGTCACGACGTCATGCGCGAGTTTCGCGCCGCCCGCTCCAAGATCGGCCTTGTGCCGCAGGAAATCGCGCTCGACGTTTTTTCGACCGTCTGGAAAACAGTTTCGTTCAGCCGCCGCCTGTTCGGCCGTGCGCCCGATGCCGCCTACGTAGAACGTCTGCTGCGCGATCTGTCGCTGTGGGAGAAGCGCGACACCCGCATCGTGGAACTGTCGGGCGGCATGAAGCGGCGGGTGATGATCGCCAAGGCGCTCAGTCACCAGCCGGACGTCCTGTTCCTCGACGAGCCGACCGCGGGCGTCGACGTCAACCTGCGCCGCGACATGTGGGCGTTGGTGCGGCGCCTGCGCGGCGAGGGCGTCACTGTGATCCTGACCACCCATTACATCGAGGAGGCCGAGGAGATGGCCGACCGGGTCGCTGTCATCAACAACGGCCGAATCATGCTGGTCGAGGACAAGGCGGCGCTGATGCGCAAGCTCGGCAAGCGCCGCCTTACGCTCGTCCTGCAGGAGCCGCTGCGGGCGCTGCCCGCGGGGCTCGCGCACTGGCCGCTCGAGCTGGAGGACGAGGGACGGCGGCTGAGCTACCGCTTCGACGCCGCTGCGGAGGATACCGGAGTGCCGACGCTTCTGCGGCGCCTCGGCGAACTCGGCCTCGATTTCAAGGATCTCGATACGTCGACGAGCAGTCTCGAGGATATATTCGTGGATCTGATCGGGCGCGCGGCATGAAGTCGATGTTGGCGACCAATCTCGGGGGCGTCTGGGCGATCTATCGCTACGAGCTCTCGCGCACGATGCGCACGATCTGGCAGAGCGTGGCGACGCCGGTGATCACCACCGCGCTGTATTTCGTGGTGTTCGGCGCGGCGATCGGTTCGCGCATGCGCGAGGTCGGAGGCGTCAGCTACGGCGCGTTCATCGTGCCGGGCCTGATTATGCTGTCGCTGCTGACGCAGAGCATCTCCAACGCCTCGATCGGCATCTACTTTCCCAAATTCACCGGCACGATCTTCGAGATCCTGTCCGCGCCGCTGTCCTCGATCGAGACGGTCCTGGCCTATGTCGGCGCGGCCGCCACCAAGTCGATCGGCATCGGTCTCGTGATTCTGTCGACCGCGGCGCTGTTCGTGCCGGTGCGAATTGACCATCCGCTATGGATGATCGCATACCTATGCTTGACGTCGATCGCCTTCAGCCTGTTCGGTTTCATCGTCGGGATCTGGGCCAAGAGCTTCGAGCAGCTTGCGATCATTCCCGCATTGATCGTCACCCCGCTCACGTTCCTCGGCGGCGCTTTCTATTCCATCGACATGCTGCCGCCGTTCTGGCGCGCCGTCAGCCTGTTCAACCCCGTCGTCTATCTCGTCAGCGGTTTTCGCTGGAGCTTTTTCAGCCAGGGCGACGTCAGCGTCGCCGCGAGCCTCGGCTTCACCACGCTGTTCATCGCGGCGTGCCTGGCCGTTCTGACCTGGATTTTCCGCACGGGGTGGCGACTGAAGCCTTGAGACGACGAGCGCAACGATCGCCATTGCGTCTGCGCAATCGCTACTCCCCTCGCCGCGACGCCGCCGCCCAGTCGAGCGCGGCCCGGAGATCGGCCGCCGCAAAAAACCGTACCGGAACCGCCGACAGGTCGAAGCCGCTGACGCGCGCCTCTTCCAGGCCTTCGGCTTCCGTGACCACTGCAAGTCTGACCAGAGACCGGTGAGCCAGCGACGCTCTCACCAGACCGCGCGCGAGTTCGGCGTAGTAGCCGTCGCAATCGCGGTCGACGACGATGACGAGACCCGCGGGGACCGAACCGCCGCGGCTGGCGAGCGGGCCGATCGCCTCTTCGACCTCCCGCGCCATCACGGCGCCACTCGCGTGCAGCCCGACGATCTGATCGGGCGCCTGCTGGAGTCGCTCCAACATGATCTCCTCCCATTGCGCCGGGGCGGCGGTCCGCCGCCCCGGATTGCCAGAATCTTTCGATCATTGCCACAGAGTGGCCAAAGAGCGCAGCCTTCGCTGGATCTCAGCCCTCCCTGTGACGGTTGGCGAAGGCCTCCAGGTCGATCGCGCCGCGACGGTGCGTCCCCTCGCCGATCTTGCGTTCGCCGTCGTGGGCCTCCACCGCGAACAGAATGCTACGACCGGCGATCTCGATGACGCGCGCGCTCGCAACGACCGTGCGGCCGACCGGAGTCGGGGCGAGGTGGCGGATGTTGACCTCGCTGCCGACGGTCGCCCAGCCTAGCGGCAGACGGCCGGCCACGGCCGCGCCGGAGGCCATCTCCATCGCCATGATCATCATCGGCGTGCCGAAGACGAACGGCATGCCCTCGACATGGGCGCCGACCGTCAGATCGCGGGTGACGACGACCTCCTTGCGGCCAGTCATGCCGACGAGAACGTCTTTCAGCGGCTCCGTCATCGGCGCTTCCATCTCCTCCGCTTATCCAGGCATGCTGTGCGGAGTCGTCGGCGCGGTCATGAGGTCGCCGCCGGCGAGGACGGCGTCCTGACTGAACACGCGCGCCGGCAGGTCCACGGCCCGTTCGCGCCCGTCGAGCCTTGGCGCGAAGGTCGGATGCGCCCTCAGATAAGCGAGCAAGGCCTCGTGAACCGACCCCGGAATGACTTTCGCGTCATGCGAACCGGAATGACGGCAGATGACGTCCAGTGGTTCCCCTTCCCGTTCGCAGCCGCCGATCGTATAGTGACGGTCATCCACGACCTTTTCACCGTTGACCTTCATTGAAACGATCCGTTGGCCCTTCGGCGCGCGCGCCCTGAACTCGAATTCCAGGCCCGAGGCGCGCGGCCCCCAGCCGCCATTCAGCTTCCAAGGGTCGTTCGCGTAGACCATCTCGAGTTCGTTCTCGATGTAGTCCGTCAATTCCTTCCCCGTCACCCAGCCGGATTTCATACGGGCGTCCATCGGCAGGAAGTTCCACAAATCTCCGACCGTCAGCGCCCGCGGCGGAACCGGCGCGCCAAATCGGAAGCCGTTGGTGAAGCCGATGTCGGTCGCAGCCGCCTCGCGCACCGCATCGGCGATGAAATCGTCCGCCGTCGTCTCGAACAGGTCGTAGCGCATCAGCAGCGTCCCGGTCGATCCGGCTCGTTCGGTCATGCGCTCACGATGGGGCTGAAGCGCTTCGTCGACGAGCGCCTTGACGGCCGGGTCCTCGGAATATTCCCTCGCCACCACCGGGATCAGCCGGAATTTGTGATGAGCGACTCCGCCGCCGGGCTTCAGCACGATATCGAGCCGGCCGACGAACGATCCGAAGCATCCGGGTTCGACCACGATGACATTGCCCTCAAGTATGGGCTCAGCGGTCCGCTCATGCGTGTGGCCGGACAGGATCACGTCGAATTCCGGCATTTCCCGAGCCATCTGCCGCGCGATCGTCAGCCCGGTATGAGACAGGCAGACGACGAGATCGGGATTGTCGCGCGCCCGCAGCGCGCTGACGAATTCGCGTAAGCCCTCTATCCGCGTCGTGTCCATGCCGGCGAACTCCGCCGGTGGCTGGCGCTTGCTGGCGCCGATGTCGGTCACGCCGACGACGGCGATTTTAACACCTTGCCGTTCCAACAGGATCGAGGGCGCGAACATTCGCTCGCCGCTCGCCGTTTCATGTAAATTGTAGCAGGTAACCGGGCAGGACAGTCGAGCCATCGTCTGCCTGAAAATCCCCGGCCCATACGCCGGCTCCCAGTTCCCCGGTGTGAAGACGTCCGCGCCGAGCGCGTTGAGCGGCTTGAGAATGACGTCGCCCTGCGACCACGCGGCCGGCCCCGATCCTTGAAACTCGTCGCCGCCATCGAAGACGAAACATGGGCCGTCGCTGTTCGCCCGCTCCCGATCGAGGGCCGTCTTGAGACGTGCGAATCCGCCCATGTCCTGGATTTCCGGACTCGCTCCCGGGAGATATTCCGGATGGGTCTCGAGCATGGCGTGCGTGTCAGTGAAGTGCAGCAAGGTCACGCGCCTGTCTGCGGCTTCGGCCGCCAAGACCCGAGGGGTGGTGACGGGCATGAGGCTCATGCCGGCCGCCATGGCGACAGTGCCCGCCGAAGCGAGCAAATGTCTGCGCGTCACACGTTTCGTCATTCGCAATCGTCCCATTGTTCGCGCCCAGCATACCGGACTTGTCGGCGGCAAGTGAGCGCTTCGCGGTCGGAATTTCGCGCCCGATCAGCGACGAGGCGCATCGACGCGACTGGCCTCAGCCACCCTCGGTCGAGGGCGCCTGCAGGGCTCTTGGGAAAACTTCGAACTCAGACGCAGCCCAGCGAATTCAGAAGTTTAGCCCGCGGCGCCCTCGATCGGCGCACCCCACGAACCCCAGATGTAGATGCAAGTGAACAAGAATATCCATACGACGTCGACGAAATGCCAGTACCACGCGGCGAACTGGAAGCCGAGGTGATGGCGCGGCGTAAATTGGCCGGCAAGCGCGCGCGCAAGGCAGACAAAAAGGAAAATCACCCCGATGATGACGTGCGCGCCATGAAAGCCGGTCGCCATGAAGAAGGTCGCGCCATAGATCGAGTTCTTGAAGGAGAAAGGCGCGTGAACATATTCATACGCCTGGGTCGCGACGAACAGCGCGCCGAGCCCGATCGCCACGGCGAGAAAGATCTGAAACGCCCGGCGTTGGCCCTCACGAAGCGCCTCGTGAGCCACGTTAACTGCGAAGCTCGATGTCACCAGCACAAAAGTGTTCATGAGCGGCAATCGGAGCGGATCGAGCACATCCGTGCCCTTCGGCGGCCACATTCCGTGGGTGAAGGCGAGCCGGCCATAAATCTGCGGATCGTTCGAACCCAGCGACGAGGCGAAAAAGGCCCAGAACCACGCGACGAAGAACATCACTTCGGAAGCGATGAACAGAAGCATGCCCAGCGTCAGGCCGTGGCGCACCAGCGCATTGTGGTAACCGGTCTGGGCTTCGAGGATGACATCGCGCCACCACCCCGCCATCGTGAACAGGACACCCGCCCCACCGAGCGCCAGCACCGCCGCCCCGGGCTTCGTCCCCGCGATCGTGACGTCATGCATCGTCATGATGAGGCCGGCGGCGGTCAAAAACGCGAACGCCGCAGCGACAATCGGCCACGGGCTGGGCTCAACGAGGTGAAAGCCCCCCCGTTCGGCGATCGGCGCATCGGTCATCGTCTGCTCCTCATTCGTTTCATCGCTTTATCCCGCGGGACCTGCGCGGTCGCTCGCGCTCTTTTCCGAAGATCGTGGCGCCGGCGCGGCAAACAGCGTGTAGGACAGCGTGATCGAGTCGACGTTCGCCATCGACGTGTCCGTCTCCAGCGCCGGATCAAGGTAGAACACGACCGGCCATTCGGCCGTCTCATGTGGACTGAGATGCTGCGTGCTGAAACAGAAACACGAAATCTTGTCGAAATACCCGCCGGAAACCTCCGGCGCCACGTTGAACGTGGCGTTGGCGTCGCCGTCCTTGTCGCTGAGGTTGCGCGCGCGAAAAAACACGGTCACGGTTTTGCCCGTGCGCAGCCGGATCGAGTCTTGCTCCGGTTCCAGGCGCCAGTTGAGCCCCGGCGCGACATTGGCGTCGAAAGTAACGGTCAGCGTGCGCCGACCCGCGAGGCTCGCGCCAGTCGTCACTCTTTGCGGCGTGCCTTCGTAGCCGGTCGCACGGCAGAAAGCGGAATAAAAGGGGGCGGCTGCGTAAGTGAGTCCGATCATCGCGAGCACAAATGCGGCCGTCCCGCCCGCGAGCAATCGATTGCTTCGCGCCCTCCGGCTCGCGGCCGCATCAAGGGCGCCTCCACCGGAACCACCCACTTCGCTCATCCGTGGCCTGCGACTGCTGGCGATTCGACTTCGTCGTAGCCAGGCAGCCGCGGCGGCGTTTCGAACTGATGGAACGGCGGGGGTGACGTCAGCGTCCACTCCAACGTGGTCGCTCCAGGCCCCCACGGATTGTTCCCCGCCGCGCGCTTGGCCGTGAACGCCTCGTAGATGAGGTAGAGGAATAACAGCGCGCCCACGCCCGAAATATAGGCGCCGACAGACGACACGAAATTCCAAAGCGTGTAGGCGTCCGTATAGTCGACCACACGCCGGGGCATCCCCGCAAAGCCCAGGAAATGCTGAGGAAAGAAGACGAGGTTGACGCCGACGAACGTCAGCCAGAAATGCAGTTTAGCCATCGCCTCGTTATAGAGATAGCCGGTCATCTTCGGGAACCAGTAGTAGAAGCCGGCGAAGATCGAGAACACCGCGCCAAGCGACATGGTATAGTGGAAATGCGCGACGACGTAATAAGTGTCGTGCAGGTATCGAGTAACGGCCGCGTTGGCGAGTACGACACCGGTGACTCCGCCGACGGTAAACACGAATATGAAGCCGATCGCCCACAGCATCGGCGGGCGCATTGAAATCGAGCCGCCCCACATCGTCGCGATCCAGGAAAACACCTTCACGCCGGTCGGAACCGCGATCACCATCGTCGCGAAGACGAAATAGCGCTGCGCGTTCAACGACATGCCTGTAATGAACATATGGTGCGCCCAGACAGCGAAGCCCAATAAGCCGATCGCCAGCATCGCGTAGACCATGCCGACATAGCCGAAGATCGGCTTCTTCGAGAACGTCGATACGATCTGGCTGACGATGCCGAAGCCCGGAATGATGAGGATGTAGACCTCAGGATGGCCGAAGAACCAGAACAGATGCTGAAACAGGATCGGATCGCCGCCGCCAGCGGGCGCGAAGAACGTGGTGTGGAAATTGCGATCCGTCAGCAACATCGTCAGCGCCCCGGCCAGCACCGGCAGCGCGAGCAGCAGCAGGAACGCGGTCACCAGCACCGACCACACGAACAGGGGCATGCGCATCATCGTCATGCCCGGCGCCCGCATGTTGAAGATCGTCGCGATGAAGTTGATGGCGCCGACGATCGAGGACATGCCGGCCAAGTGCATCGACAGGATGACGCAATCAACCGCCGGGCCTGGCGCCCCGACGTCGGAGGACATCGGCGGATAGAGAACCCAGCCGCCGCCGAATCCCTTCATGCCCGGCGATCCCTCGACGAAAAGAGACGCGAAGAGCAGCGAAAACGACGCGACCAGAAGCCAGAACGACATGTTGTTGAGTCGCGGGAAGGCCATGTCCGGGGCGCCGATCAGGATCGGCACGAACCAATTGCCAAACCCCCCCATCATCGCGGGCATCACCATGAAGAAAATCATGATGATGGCGTGACTGGTGAAGAAGACGTTGTACATGTTCTTGGCGGCGTCCACGGAGCCGTCGCCGGTCAGAATGGCGGAGATTGTCGGGAAAACCTGTATTCCCGGCATCATCAGTTCCGCCCGAATCGCGACCGAAAGCGCCGTGCCGAGGAGACCTGCCATCACCGCGAATACCAAGTAGAGCGTGCCGATGTCCTTATGGTTGGTCGAAAACAGATATCGCCGCCATCCCGTCGGATGGCCGTGCTCATGATCGTGGTGAGCCGCGACTTCGGAGGAAGTGAATCCGCTGACGGACGCCATGGTTATCGGTTCCTGTGCTTCGTGAACTTACGGCGCCGCACGCCGCGGTTCAGGGATGAGCGACCGGGCGACCGCGACGTCGACGCCGTCCGCGGCCGCGAATGTCTTCTTGGCCTCGAGCAACCAAGCCTCGTAGTCCTTTTCGCTGACGACGCGGACCTCGATCGGCATGAACGCATGATCGATGCCGCAGATGTTCGAACATTGCCCGTAAAAGACCCCTACCCGGTCCGCCTTGAACCATGCCTTGTTGAGGCGGCCAGGAATGGCGTCGATTTTTACGCCGAATGACGGCACCGAGAATGAGTGAATCACGTCCTGCGAGGTCACGTCAAACTCGATCGCCTTATTGACCGGCAAGACGAGCGGGTTGTCGACTGTAAGAAGGCGAATGTCGCCGGGCTTGAGATCCTTGTCTTCTACGATAAGCGAATCGTACGAGAATCCGCCCGCGGCTTTCGGATAGCCGTAGTTCCAATGCCATTGCGAGGCCGTAACCTTCAGTGTGAGATCTGGCGGCGGGATGACGAGTTGCAGCGTCAGCAGACGGAACGATGGCACCGCAATGATTACGAGCAGCAGCGCCGGCACGACCGTCCAGGCAACTTCGAGCACACCGTTATGCGTCCTTCTGGACGCGACCGGATTGTCTTTTTCGTTGAAGCGATAGACGACATAGATCAGCAGCGCGAGCACCAGGAGCGAGATGCCGATAATAACCGGCAGCAGGATCCAGTTGTGCAGCCACTGGATATCCTCGGCGTTTTCAGTGACCGCTGGCAGAAATCCGATCTGGCCGGGCTCCGGGCCGCCGAAAACCGCCGCTCGAGCCGGCGATGAAGCCGCGCTCGCCAAATACGCTAACAGGCCCGTTCGAATCAGATTCGAGGCTCCAATCACCGCCGCCGGCCTCCAAATTCTCATGCACGCGCGCTATCCGCGCGCTGCAATACTCGCCTGCCCAAAGCTTCTTCTTGAGCGCCGACGATATACCGCGACCGCAAAAATTGACAAACGAAAAGTTCGCCCTCGCCGATTTCTTACCGGAGCGAGATTGCATTTTTGGCCGAGCGCAGCGTGATTTACGCCGTGATAGCGCCTCCGCGCTCGTTCCGCGTCACAATGCCGCACCCGCCGCGCTTCTCCGGCGCCCTGCGCGACAGCGCTCGCCACGGCTCAGCGCCTGCCGCCTCTCAACGCTATTCGCTGGACATCTTTGGCTTGCCCCAGGCACAAACGGCCCCTCCGCATTTTTCCGCTTGGCGGATGGCGTCAGAGCCCGCAGTATGGAGACGGTCTCCCAGCTTTTGCCCACCGCAAAGAGGCGCCGCCGAAAGGAGGGATGCCATGCGTTACGATTCGGCCGACAGCTTTAGCCGCCCGGTTCCGCTCGCGCTGGCGGGAGTGGCGGCCATTGGCTGGCTGCTCGCCGCGTTTTTGTGGTCGCAAGCCTCGCAGACGCAGACCGAGATGAAGGAATCGTTGCGCGCGGCCGAGCGGGCGCGCGAATCCCTGGCCGCGGACCTGCAAAACCTGCAGAGGGCGGCGGGGACGGCCGCCGACCTCAAGAAGCGGTCGGTTGACGCCGAAAGGGCCCTGTCGGAAGCGTCCGCCGCTCGCGCCTCGGCGCAAAACGAGCTTGCCGACCTGAGCAAGCAGATCGGCGACGCCAAGCTCGCCATCTCGGGCGCGCAGGAGGAGGCCAGCGCCAGGACGCGTGATCTGCAAGCGGTCGACGGCAAGCTTAAGGAAGAAGACGACCGCCTCGCTGCGGCGCAGAGCCAGATCCAGGCGCTTTCAGCTGAGCAATCGAGGGCGCAGGGCGAGGTTGACGCCGCGCACGCCGCGCTCGCGCAGGCTCAGGCGCAGGCCGCCGCCGCGCAGAATCAGTTCGAGAGTCTCCAGAACCAAATCACTGCGGCGACCAGCGAACTCAATGCGCTGCAGGAAAAAATCCGGGCCGCAAAGACCGGAACGAATTCGACCCCATGAGGAGCGAACCGGCGACGTGACGCGAACGCCGCAGAGAAGGATTGTGCAACGCGGCAACCGTGTTACAAACATTTGTGCGGGCGCAAACTTCATCGCCGCCGCCCGAGGATTGACGCGACGGTCGAGGCAAAATGGACAATCCCAGCGCAAACGATGGGTCGCCGGCGCTAGCGAGCGCTTTGCCGCCCCATACGGCGGCGGAGCTCAAGGCGGCGGTGCTCGCGAAACTGACCTATTCCGTCGGAAAGATTCCGAAAGTCGCTAGCCAGCGGGATTGGTTTCTGGCGGTCGCGTTCGCCACCCGCGACATCGTCGTCGACCACTGGCTGCCGTCGACCACCCGCTCCTACGCCGACGGGCGCAAGCGGGTCTATTATCTCTCCCTGGAGTTCCTGATCGGGCGCCTGCTGTTTGACGCGATGACCAATCTTGGCATCGTGGAGGCGATGACGGAAGCCCTCGATGAACTCGGCGTCAACCTCAGTGAATTGCGGCGCGTGGAGCCGGACGCCGCGCTCGGCAACGGCGGCTTGGGTCGGCTCGCCGCCTGCTTCATGGACAGCATGGCGACGCTCTCCATTGCCGCTCATGGCTATGGCATCCGCTACGACAACGGACTGTTCCGCCAGATTATCCACAGCGGCTGGCAGCAGGAAACTCCGGAAGACTGGCTCGCCAACGGCAATCCGTGGGAATTCGAGCGCCCGGAAGTCAGTTACGCGATCGGCTTCGGCGGCTGGGTCGAAATGGTGCATGGCGAGGACGATCGGACACGCCATATCTGGCATCCGGCCGAGACGGTCGAGGCGGTCGGCTACGACACCCCGATCGTCGGTTGGCGCGGCGCGCATGTGAACACGCTGCGCCTGTGGTCGGCGCGTGCGCCCGATCCGTTCAAGCTCGACGCTTTCAACGCCGGAGATTTCATTGGCGCGCTGTCCGACACGGTGCGCGCCGAGGCGATTTCGAAGGTTCTCTACCCCAGCGACGCAACCCCCGCCGGCCAAGAGTTGCGTCTTCGCCAGGAATATTTCTTCGCCTCCGCCTCGCTGCTCGACCTGATTCGCCGGCATCTCAAGCAGCACCAGGACGTGCGCACGCTCGGTGATCGCGCCGCCGTCCAGCTCAACGACACCCATCCCGCCATCGCCATCCCCGAACTGATGCGCATCCTCGTCGACCTCAACGGCCTGGAGTGGGACGAAGCCTGGGCGATCACGCAGGCGACCTTCTCCTACACCAATCACACACTCCTGCCCGAGGCTCTCGAAAGTTGGCCGGTGCCACTGATGGAGCGCCTGCTGCCCCGTCACATGCAGATCATCTATCTTCTCAATGCGGCCCATCTCGACAGTGCGCGGCGGCGCGGCTTTATCGACGCCGGCCTACTCACCTCGCTCTCGCTGATCGACGAGCACGCGGGCCGGCGCGTCAGAATGGGCAACCTCGCCTTCGTCGGCTCGCACAAGATCAACGGCGTCTCGGCGCTGCACACGGACTTGATGCGCAAGACCGTATTCCACAGTCTCAACACAGTCTATCCCGGCCGCATCGTCAACAAGACCAACGGCATTACGTTTCGCCGATGGCTCATCGAGTGCAATCCGGACCTGACCGCGCTCATTCGTTCGACCGTCGGCGACCGCGCCCTTCACGACGCCGAAGCTCTCAGGGGCTTCGGCGCTTATGCCGACGATCCTTCGATGCAGGAGCGCGTGGCCGCGGCCCGTCGCACCGCCAAGGTCGCGCTGGCGCGTCATGTCGCCGAACTCCTTGCCCAGCGCATCGATCCGGATGCGATGTTCGACGTGCAGATCAAGCGCATTCACGAATACAAGCGCCAGCTGCTCAACATTCTCGAGACGGTCGCGCGTTACAACGCCATCCGCGCCAATCCGACCATCGACTTCGCCCCCCGCGTGAAGATCTTCTCCGGCAAGGCGGCGGCGAGCTATACGCAGGCCAAACTGATCATTAAGCTCGCCATCGACGTCGCCAAGGTCGTCAACTCGGACCCGACCGTGCGCGGCCTTCTGAAAGTCCTGTTCCTTCCAAACTACAACGTCTCCCTTGCCGAAAGGATCATGCCCGCCGTCGACCTCTCCGAGCAGATCTCGACCGCGGGGATGGAGGCATCGGGCACGGGCAACATGAAGATGGCGCTCAATGGCGCATTGACGATCGGCACGCTCGACGGCGCCAATGTCGAGCTGCGCGACCGCGTCGGCGACGACAACATCTTCATCTTTGGCTTGACCGCTTCCGAGGTCGAGAAAGCGCGCGCGCAAGGGATCGACGCGACGGACCGCATAGCCGCCTCGCCGGTATTGCGCGAAGCCCTCGAGGAGATCGCTTCCGGCGTGTTTTCGACCGACGACGCGACGCGCTACGGGGGCCTCGTGGATTCCCTCACCCATCACGACTATTTCATGGTTTGCGCCGATTTCGACTCCTACTGGGCGACGCAGTTGAAGATCGATCAGGCTTGGCGCGACCGAAAGCGTTGGATGCGATCGAGCATCCTCAACACCGCCAATGTCGGCTGGTTCTCGTCCGACCGCACGATCGCCGAATATGCAACCGAGATTTGGAATGCGCCGTTCGTTCCGATAGACTGAGCCTACGGCAGGGAGACCGAAATGGGGGAGGACTGGAGAGCCCGAGAAGAGGACGTCGACGCGATTGCGGCGGCGCGCCAACCCGACCCTTTCGCTGTGCTGGGCCCGCACTTGACCCCAGATGGATGGGTCATTCGGGCCTTCGCGCCCGACGCGATTCGCGTGCGCGCGCTGACTCGGGAGGGCAAGCCTCTGGCCGAGCTGCCGCGCCGGAAGGACGATTTCTTCGAGGCGCTGATCCCCTCGGCCAAGGAGCGTCCGGCCTATCGGATCGAGGTCGAGACCGCGCACGGCGCGTCGTCATACATCGATAGCTACGCCTTCGGGCCGGCGCTGGGGCCGATGGACGACTATCTGGTGCGCGAGGGTTCGCATCGTCAGCTCTACCGCCGGCTCGGCGCCCAGCTCACGCGTCACGAAGGCGTCGACGGCGTGCTGTTCGCGGTTTGGGCGCCCAACGCCACGCGTGCGTCGGTTGTCGGCGACTTCAATCGCTGGGACGGCCGGCGGTGCCAGATGCGCAAGCGCTTCGACAGCGGCCTGTGGGAGATTTTCGTCCCCCATATGTCGGTCGGAGCGGTCTACAAATACGAGCTCGCCGGCCCCGACGGCGCGCTCTTGCCTCTGAAGGCCGACCCGTTCGGCTTTGAAGCGGAGTTGCGCCCCTCGACCGCCTCGGTCGTCGCCGACAGCGCAGATTTTCCTTGGACCGACGCCGAGTACATGGCCGCGCGGCGCGAGGGCGAACCGCGCCGAAAACCCATGTCGATCTACGAAGTCCATCTCGGCTCGTGGCGGCGCGGCGAGGACGGGCGCTTCCTGACCTACGACGAACTCGCCGAACAGTTGATCCCTTACGCAGCTGGCATGGGCTACACCCATCTCGAGCTGTTGCCGATCAGCGAACATCCGCTCGACGAATCCTGGGGCTACCAGCCAATCGGCCTATTCGCGCCGACGCGCCGTTTCGGCGAACCGGCCGGCTTCGCGCGTTTCGTCGACAGGGCCCACGCCTCCGGCCTCGGCGTGATCCTCGACTGGGCGCCGGCGCATTTCCCGACCGACGCGCATGGCCTGGCGCGATTCGACGGCACCGCGCTCTATGAACATGCCGATCCGCGCAAGGGCTTTCATCCCGACTGGAACACCGCGATCTACAATTTCGGCCGGCACGAGGTCGCGAATTTCCTCTATGCCAACGCGCTCTACTGGGTCGACCGGTTCCATATCGACGGCCTGCGTGTCGACGCTGTCGCGTCGATGCTCTACCTCGACTATTCGCGCCGCGAGGGCGAATGGCTGCCGAACCCAGACGGCAGCAAGGAGAACCACGAGGCGATCGCCTTCCTGCGCCACGCCAACGAACTCGTTTATGGCGGCTTTCCGGGCGCGGTGACGATCGCCGAGGAATCGACAGCCTTTCCCGGGGTCTCGCGCCCGACCGACCAAGGCGGGCTCGGCTTCGGGTTCAAATGGAACATGGGTTGGATGCACGACACGCTCGAATACATGTCGCGCGATCCAATCTATCGCCGCTGGAACCACGACAAGATGACCTTCGGGCTGCTGTACGCCTTCAGCGAGAATTTCGTGCTGCCGATCTCGCACGACGAGGTCGTACACGGCAAAGGCTCGATTGTCGGCAAGATGCCCGGCGACGAATGGCGCCGTTTCGCCAATGCCCGCGCTTTCTATGGCTTCATGTGGGGTCATCCCGGCAAGAAGCTCTTGTTCATGGGCCAGGACTTCGGACAGACGAGCGAGTGGAACGCCTTGGAATCCCTGCCCTGGTGGCTGCTCGACCATCGGCCGCACCAGGGCGTGCAAGCGCTGATCCGCGATCTCAATCGGCTTTATCGGCGCACGCCGGCGCTGCACGTGCGCGATTGCGAGCCGGAGGGCTTCCGCTGGATCGTCGTCAACGACGACACGCAATCCGTGCTGGCTTTTCTGCGCCGCGGCGCACCCGGCGATCCGCCGGTCGCGGTCGTGTGTAACTTCACTCCCGAGCCGCGCCAGAACTATCTCCTCGGACTGCCCTACGAGGGCCATTGGCGGGAAGCGCTCAATAGCGACGCCAGTCCCTACGGCGGCTCCAACATGGGAAATTTCGGAGGCGTCACCGCGCAGTTGCGGCCTTCGCACGGATTCCCGGCTTCTGCGTTGCTGGCCCTGCCGCCGCTCTCGACTTTGTTCCTTGTGTTCAACCCACCCGGCGCCGACGGAGCGGCGCACTGACAGGAGTTCATGATGGCAAGGACGAAGACGGCAAAGGAGCTCGGCGTTTCGGCGCCTTATGCTCGCCACGCGATGGCCTATGTTCTCGCGGGCGGTCGCGGCAGCAGGCTGCTCGAACTCACGGACCGCCGGGCGAAGCCTGCGGTCTACTTCGGCGGCAAGTCGCGCATCATCGACTTCGCCCTGTCCAACGCGCTCAACTCAGGCATTCGCCGCATAGCAGTCGCCACGCAATATAAGGCCCACAGCCTCATCCGTCACCTGCAGCGCGGATGGAACTTCTTCCGCCCCGAGCGAAACGAGAGTTTCGACATTCTGCCCGCCTCGCAGCGCGTATCCGAAACCATGTGGTATCTGGGCACGGCTGACGCGGTCTTTCAGAACATCGACATCATCGAGAGCTATCGTCCCCTGTTCATCGTGCTGCTGGCCGGCGACCACATCTACAAGATGGACTACGAGAAGATGTTGCAGCAGCACGTCAACTCGGGCGCGGATGTGACGGTCGGCTGCCTCGAGGCCTCGCTCGAGGAGGCCAAAGGCTTCGGCGTCATGCATGTCGACGACAAGGACACGATCCTCTCGTTCCTGGAAAAGCCCAAGGATCCGCCGCATATGCCCGGCAAGCCCGATGTCGCCCTGTGCAGCATGGGCATTTATGTATTCGAGACCACCTTCCTGATCGACATGCTCAAGCACGACGCAGCCGACTCGAATTCGAGCCATGATTTTGGCAAGGACATCATCCCCTACATCGTCAAAAACGGCAAAGCGGTCGCGCACCACTTCTCTCATTCGTGCGTGACCTCGACCGGCGAGGCAAAGCACTATTGGCGCGATGTCGGAACCGTAGACGCCTATTGGGCCGCCAATATCGACCTGACCGACGTTGTCCCCGATCTCGACCTCTACGACCGCGGCTGGCCGATCTGGACTTATGGGGAGATCACGCCGCCGGCCAAATTCGTGCATGACGTCGAGGGCCGGCGCGGCCAGGCGATCGCGTCGCTGCTGTCGGGCGGCTGCATCGTTTCCGGAGCGTCGATCAGCCGCTCCCTGGTGTTCACCGGCGTGCACGTCCATTCCTATACGACGATCCACGAGGCCGTCGTGCTGCCCTATGTCCAAATTGGCCGAAACGTGCGGCTCAGCAAGGTGGTCGTCGACAGCGATCTCACCATTCCCGACGGCCTTGTCGTCGGCGAGGATCCGGAACTCGACGCCAAGAGATTCCGGCGCACGGATGAAGGCGTGACGTTGATCACCGGCCCGATGATCGACAAGCTCGCTCAATGAGCGAGGTGAAGGTTCTCTCCGTCGCCTCCGAGATTTTCCCGTTGGTGAAGACCGGCGGGCTCGCGGACGTCGCAGGGGCGTTGCCCGGCGCGCTGAAGCGCGAGGGCGTCGAAATGCGGACGCTCGTTCCGGCTTATCCTGCGCTCAAGGGCAAGCTCGCCGACGCCGCGATCGCGCACGAGTACGACGATCTGTTTGGAGGACCGGCGCGCGTGCTCGCCGGAAAGGCGGCGGATCTCGATCTGTTCGCGCTCGACGCTCCCCATCTCTACGAGCGGCCCGGCAATCCCTATCTCGGCCCGGACGGTCTGGATTGGCCGGACAATGCGCAGCGCTTCGCCGCGCTCGCGCGAGTTGGCGCAGACATTGGGCGCGGCGCCATCGCGGGGTTTCAGCCGCACGTCATCCATGCGCACGACTGGCAGGCGGCGCTTGCCCCGGCCTATCTTCATTTCCAGGACGGGCCTGGTCCCGGCACGGCGATCACCATCCACAACCTCGCCTTTCAGGGCCATTTTCCCATTTCGATCTTTGGCGAACTGGGTTTGCCCGACCGTGCGCTTTCGATCGACGGAGTCGAGTATTTCGGCGGCGTCGGCTACCTCAAGGCGGGCCTCCAGCTCGCCGACCGCATCACCACCGTTTCACCGACCTACGCGCGCGAAATCATGACGTCTGAATTCGGGATGGCGCTGGACGGTCTGCTGCGCGCGCGCGCCCCAGTGGTGCAAGGCATTCGCAACGGTATCGACGACAGCATCTGGAATCCGGCGACCGACCCCGACGTCGCGCAGAACTATACCGCGCTGCGCATTGACATGCGCGTGCGCAACAAGACTGCTCTCCAGTCCCGGATGGGACTGACCGCAGGCGTCGACCGGCCGCTGTTCGGCGTCGTTTCGCGCCTCTCGTCTCAGAAGGGCCTCGATCTGCTCCTTCAGGCGCTTCCGGGTCTCATCTCCAAAGGCGCACAGCTCGCGCTGCTCGGCTCTGGCGAATTGGCGCTGGAATCGGGCTTCGCCGCCGCCGCCGCTGCGGGGAAGGGATCGGTTGGCTGCGTCTTCGGCTACGAAGAGAAGCTCGCGCATCTCATCCAGGCTGGCGCGGATTTCATCCTCGTGCCGTCGCGCTTCGAGCCGTGCGGCCTGACACAGCTCTGCGCCTTGCGCTACGGCGCTCTTCCAATCGTATCGCGTGTGGGCGGTCTCGCCGATACGGTGATCGACGCCAACGAGGCGGCGACGGCCGCGGGCGTCGCGACCGGTTTCCAGTTCTCTCCGCCCTCGGTCGGGGCCTTGTCTTACGCGCTCGACCGCGCGCTGGAGATGATGGGTGATCCAGCGACGATGCGTCGTTTGAGACTCAACGGCATGCGGGCGGACGTCTCCTGGCGGGCGCCGGCGCAGCGCTACGCCGCGCTCTATCGCGCCATCGCCAAGCCCTCCTGATGAGCGAACCGGAGGCCGAACTCGGAGTCGCCGTCTCGGCGCGCGGCCTCGAGGCGGCGCTCGCGCTGCCGAACGCCGAGGGCGCATCGCTATGCGTCTATGACGCCGATCGCGAGGTTTTGCGCGCGTCGATGGCCCGCGACGCGCGCGGCCTCCTTCGCGGCCTCGCTCCGGGTCTCGGCGCGGGGACGCGTTACGGTTTTCGCGTCGAGGGACCCTACGATCCCGCGCGAGGCGCGCGCTTCGACCCGTCCAAACTGCTCGCCGACCCATACGCCTGGCGATTCGACCGGCCGTTCCGCCTCCATCCTTCGATGTTCACATTCGGAGACGACAGCGGCCCTTTCGCGCCGAAGGCCATCGCTGGCGCGCCGCCGGCGGGCGAGCCGGGCCGCAAGCGCGTGGCGCCGGAGGCGCTCGTTATCTATGAGCTCAACTTGCGGGGCTTTTCCCGCCTCAACCCGGCGATCCCCGAAAGCGCGCGCGGAACCTTCTTGGGGCTCGCGCATGCCGCCTCGATCGCGCACCTGGCCGCGCTCGGCGTCACCGCGGTCGAGATCATGCCGGCCGACGCCTTCGTCGACGAACGCCACCTGCCGCCCCTCGGTCTATCGAACGTGTGGGGCTACAACGCGGTCGTGTTCGGCGCTCCCGATCCCCGCCTCGCGCCCGGCGGCTGGGCGGATGTGCGCGCGGCGACCGACGCGCTGCACGCGGCAGGCATGGAGGCGATCCTCGACGTCGTCTTCAATCACGATGGCGAGAGCGACCAGTTCGGACCGACCCTTTCGTTTCGCGGCCTCGACAATGCGACCTGGTTTCGTCTTGATCCCCGAGATCCGGCGGCTTACGTCAACGACACGGGCACCGGCAATTGCCTGGCGCTCGACCGCCCGATCGTCATCGACATGGCGATCGGCGCTCTCAGGCGCTGGATGATATTCGGCGGAATTGACGGCTTTCGCTTCGACCTCGCCACCGCCCTCGGGCGCGGCGACGAAGGCTTCGACCCAGGCGCGCCGTTCTTCCAGGCGCTGGCCGGCGATCCCCTTCTCCGGCAGGCGCGCCTCATCGCCGAGCCCTGGGATGTTGGCCCTGGCGGCTACCGGCTCGGGCAATTCGGCCCCGGCTTGGCCGAATGGAACGACCGCTTTCGCGACGCGGCGCGCCGTTTCTGGCGAGGCGACCCTGGGCTGCGCGCCGAGGTCGCGACGCGGATCGCCGGCTCGCGCGACATATTCGCGCATGCCGAGGCGCCCTCGAAGGGCGTCAATTTCGTCGTCGCGCACGACGGCTTCACGCTCGCCGACCTCGTGTCCTACGCGCGCAAGCACAACGAGGCGAACGGCGAGGACAACCGCGACGGCGCCGACGACAACAGCTCCTGGAACCACGGAGTCGAGGGGCCGAGCGAAGAGCCGGAGATCGTCGCCGCGCGGGCGCGCGATGAGCGCAATCTGCTGACGCTTCTGTTTGCCTCCCGTGGAACGCCGATGCTGGCGATGGGCGCGGAGCTCGGTTTCAGCCAACACGGCAACAACAACGCCTACGCCCAGGACAATGCGACGACCGCGATCGACTGGAGCGCCGCCGACGGCTCGCTGATCGCTTTCACCCGTCGGCTGGCGGAGGTTCGCCGCGCCCATCCCGCGCTGTCGCGCGACGCCTTCCTGACCGGCGCCCCGTTCGACGCCAGCCGTCTGCCCGATGTCGAGTGGCGTGACGCCGACGGGCCGATGGCCGCATCCGCCTGGGGCGACGCCGCCGGCGCCGTTCTGGTCGCCGTATTCGCCGCCCCGCACGCGGACGGCGCCGATCGTGTCGCCTTTGCGATGAACCGTTCGAACGACGACGCCGAGATCAGCCTCCCGCTTCCTCGCGCCGGCATGGCGTGGCGCGCGCTCATCGACACCCATGACCCGGAAGCGGCCGAGCATCGGTTCGCGATCGCCAACCGCGCGCGCCTTCGCGCTCGCTCCTCGCTCATGCTGGCGGAAAGTCAGGCGGCGCAAGGGGCGCCCCGCTCCGGGCCGCCGAGCGCGGATGCGGTCGACGCGCTCGCCAGCGTCGCCGGGATCGCCGCCGACTGGTGGGACCTCGCCGGCACGCGCACGATCGTCTCGCCGGAGACCAAGATCGCCCTGTTGTCGGCGCTCGGCCTCGGCGTCGCCAGCCAGGCCGAAGCGCGAGACAGCCTGGCCAGAGTCGTCGACGAAACCCGTCTGCGCAAGCTGCCCTGCTCCCTTGTGCTTCGCTTCGACGAGCCGCTCGTCGCGCCATTGCGCGACGCGGCGCATGGCGGCGACGCGCGGATCGAGTACGAGGATGGAACAATCGTCGAATGGCGCATCCGGGCGGGCGACGGCGACCGCCGCGAGCTCCCTGACGGGCGCGCCGTATCGCAGCGGGAGGTTGCACTGCCGGCGTTGCCGATCGGTCGTCATCGCCTGTTCGTCGACGGCGTCGAATGCGCGCTCACGATCGCGCCGCCCGAAGCTTATGGACCCGAGGCGGCGCTGCGCAAACGGTTCGGCGTCGCGGCCCAGCTTTACGCCCTGCGCCGCACCGGGCCCGGGCTCGGAGATCAAGGGATCGGCGACTTCTCCACGCTCGCGATCGCGGGCGAACAGACGGGCGGCGCCGGCGCCGCCTATCTCGGCGTAAGCCCGATGCACATGCTGTTCCCGCGCGACCGGGAGCGGTGCAGCCCCTATCATCCCTCCGACCGCCACACCCTCGATCCGATCCTTATCGACGTTCTCGACGATTCCGGCATGCCGCGCGACGAGGCGTTCAACGCCGTCCTCGCCGCGCTCGCGCCCGCGATCGCGGCCGCCACGTCGACAAAATTCGTCGATTATCAGGCCGTCTGGGGCCTCAAGCGCGCCGCGCTGGAAGCCCTTCATGCGGCCTTCGCCCGCGCGCGCGCGGCGCGGCCGGGCGAGGCGCTGTTTGGCGACTTCTCGGCCTTCGTCAGCGCGAGCGGCCCGGCGCTGCGGCGCTTTGCCGCCTTCCAGGCGATCGCCGGGTCGGAAGCCGGCCCGAACTGGCGGGCGTGGCCGACCGCCTTGCGGGATGGCGAGGCGAACGCGATCGAGGACGCGATCGCCAAAGACCCTCACGCCTTCGACTTCGCCCTTTTCTGCCAATGGCTCGCCGACCGTCAGCTCGCCCGCGCCGCCCAAAGAGCGCGCGCGGCGGGTCTTGAGATCGGCTTCTACCGTGATCTCGCGGTCGGCGCCGCGCCGGATGGGGCCGAATCCTGGGCGCATGCGGGGAAACTCGCTCAGGGCGTCTCGATCGGCGCGCCGCCGGACCCTTTCGCCGCGCAGGGGCAGAACTGGTGCCTGCCCGCGCCGAATCCGCTCGTCGGGGCGCGGGAGGGCTGGACCGCGCTGAGCGCGCTCTACCGGGCCAACATGCGCCACGCCGGCATGTTGCGCATCGACCATGCGATGGGCTTGCAGCGCCTCTTTCTCATCCCCGACGGCGCGAGCGCGGCGGAAGGCGCCTATCTCGCCTACCCCCTCGACGATCTCATCGGTCACGTCGCACTCGAGAGCCAACGAGCCCGATGCATGGTGGTCGGCGAGGATCTCGGCACCGTTCCCGAGGGTTTTCGCGCTCGGCTGACGCGCGCCAACATCCAGGGCATGCGGGTGCTCTGGTTCGAGCGCGCCGGCGCGGAGGTCCTGCCTCCGGCCGCCTATCCGCAGATGTCGGTCGCTTGCGTCGCCACCCACGATCTGGCGACGCTCGCCGGCTGGTGGGTGGGCGCGGACATCGCCGAGCGGCTCTCGCTCGGGCTTCTGACTTTGGCCAAAGCGGGCGACGCGATCGCGGCGCGGCGCGAGGAAAAGCGCGGCCTGATCGCCGCCCTCCTGGCTGCGGGCCTCATCACCTCCGCTCAAAGTGAGGACGTCCCGCTCGACGACGTGACCGCCGCGGCCGTGCATGCGCTGATCGGCGGCTCGGGGTCGATCCTCGCCCATGCCCAGTTCGACGACCTCGTCGGCGAGACGATCGCGACCAATCTGCCCGGAACGGACCGCGAGCGCCCGAACTGGCGCCGCAAAATCGGCCCCGACGTCGCCGCCGCCTTTGCGGGGCGCCGGGCGCGCGACATTCTCGCCGCGTTGGCGAAGGGGCGGCGGTGAAGGGGCTCGGGACGTATCGTTTTGTTCAGGCGCTAAGCGCTGACGCCTGGCGATTCGGTGACAGCGACGAGTTGCGCCCTGGCCAAGAATTCGCGCCGCCGCCCGCGCAACAAGCAATCGCCGCCGACCTCCTTTGAGTAGCGGCGGCGATTGCCCCGGCGGCAAACGGCGGCCCCGCGCCGCTACATGTTGACTTCCAGCACGTGGGCCTCCTGAGCGTCCGCACGCGCTTAAAGCGTTTGCGGACGTCAGATCGCTCCCCTCGCTTGGCGCCGGATCAGCGTTTGGGGATTTCTACTTCAGCGCCGCGCCGACTTCGCCGAACACCGTGCTGACCTGCGTGCCGACGAACGCCACCGCAGTGATGATGACGATCGCAATGAGGCTCGCGATCAAGGCATATTCAATCGCCGTCGCGCCGGTCTCGTCGCGAACAAACATCCGAACAGATTTCATGCTGGTTCTCCTGTGCTTTCAAAGTGGTGCAGCCTTGTCAGTGCGCGCCTTGAGCTCGCCCGACGGAGCTTGGTTGTAAGTAAGTGTATGCTCCTTTTCACATGACGCATGATCAGGACAACACGTTAATGTACTCTTGAGCGAGCGTTCAATTTTGTTGCCTATCAACTGCGCGGCTGACCAGTTCATTCTTTGCAACATTAAAAGTGTCTTTAGATGCGGCGATTGATTTGCGGTCGCGAGGCGGCTTCTACGAACAGGGCGTGATCCTCGGTTGCCCCACGATCGCGGCGCGATGTCTTGCGTGCGTGAATTCGCCTGCGGGCCTTTAGTTTCCGATACGGAAAGCGCGCCAGCAAATAGCACCCTCGATCCGCTTCCGATTCTGGTCAGTTCTTGAGCCTGCTCGAGGCGAATGTCGAATTCGACGATCTGAATCAATATCCCGCCGTTCCGATCCTTTTTCCCTGCGGGCCAGAACATGTCGAGGGCAACGTTAGCCGTCCATAAACCGGGACGATGTCTGATCGTGGAGGCCATTGAGTCAAAGCGCGAGGCGAGGCGAGGCGACTGACGGCATGCGAACGTTGCAAACTCAACTCGAAGCCGTTCAGAACCGACCGACCGGATTTGATTATCTCAGATTGACACTGGCGATCTCGGTGATCGTCTGGCACAGTGTTCTGATATGCTATGGCCCATCAGCTGAAATTTATTTTTGGACTGGACCGCCGCGGCCGCTGATTGGCTTCCTCCTGCCGGCGTTCTTCGCCCTGAGCGGCTTCCTGGTCGCAGGCAGCCTCGAGCGCAACAAGATTCCGGAGTTTCTAAGCCTTCGAATCATGCGCATTTTTCCGGCGCTGGCCGTCGAGGTGTTCATATCCGCCTTGATCATTGGGCCGCTGCTCACGACGGCGCCATGGCGGAATTATTTCTCCAGTTACGAATTTTACAATTATTTCCTCAACATGATTGGCGATATTCATTATTTTTTGCCCGGCGTTTTCAATAATAATCCGACACCGGATTACGTCAATGCTCAATTATGGACAATCCCATTTGAGCTATATTGCTATCTTATTCTTACAGTTCTCGCGTTAATCGGCATTGCTAGAACAACTATTTGGCTATTCGTTCTGACATTTGGTTCCGTACTGGTAATGACGGCGCTTCCGCAATTTGGTTTGATCGATTTGCCTCCGTATGGACCTTTGAGCCTATCGTTGATTCTCTCGTTTCTATTTGGCGTCTCCCTATACGTCATGCGGGGTCACGTCGCCTTTAGCCGACCGTTATTTCTGATATCGGTGTCGGCGTACTGGGTCTTCAGCATGAATCAGAATTTTGTCTATTTGTCCGCATTGCCGCTTGCGTACGTGACCATTTTCCTCGGCTTACAAAATCCGCCAAAAACCTTGTTCATAAGGGGGGCCGATTATTCCTACGGCGTCTACCTGTATGGCTTTCCATTGCAGCAAACCATCTCCTGCCTGTTCCCGTCGCTGCGTATTTGGTACGTCAACGCCATTGGCGGGGTCGCGCTAGCCCTCGTTGCGGCCTATCTGTCTTGGACGCTCGTCGAGTCCAGGGTCCTGAGTCGTCGCAAAGCCATCGTCTCTTTTGTATCCGTCCAGGCCGAAAGGCTGCGGCGCGCCGGGTCGCAATATCTCCGCTCGAGAGTTCCCGCGAGACGTTCCCTGGTTTCCAACATCGCGCCGAACGCCCGAATCAACAATTGAATTCAACTGGTTTCGCATAATTCTCGGCAATTCCGGGAGCAGCGAGCGCGTCGTGCCATGGATTTGACCAGGCCCGCGCGCCGAAGCGAGCCTGTCCCCACCCCTCCCTATTTCCGAACTCGAATTCGCCGGCGACAGGCTCCGCCCGTTCGCGCCGGCGGAATTCGATAGCGATTTGATTACACTTTTTCGGACTCGCGGTTAGAGCGAGTGTAACTACAACCGCAACCTTAACTTGCAGCGTGCGATTTTATAGCGTATTTGATGAAAATGAACTCGCGTATTGACCGTATCCAAAGTCAATGCCCGAATTGAAACATCGATCTGTACCGATCCAGTACAGGAGATGTGTCATGATGACACATCGAAAGCGGAGATGTATGATGAGAAAAGCTTTCACAAGCTTGGTTGCTACGCTGGCGATCGCGGCGTTCCTGCCAGCCTCGGCCGCCAACGCGACCGTCTACAGCTTCACCTTCTCCTCCTTCGACGGGTCCCTGACCGCCACAGGCCAGATCACCGTCGGCGCCGCGCATGACGTCGCCGCGATCTCCGGGACCATGTCCGGCCTCGTCAATCAGACGATCAGCGGAACGGTCGCCGATGCCAGCTTCCCCACCGCCGTCACCAGCCCGGACGGCGCGTTCATCTACAACAACCTGTTCTATAACGCCGATCCGCATTTCGACATCGACGGGTTGGTGTTCACGACGGTCGAGAACACGGCCGGCTTCTGGAACCTCTGGGGCAATTCCCCGGGCAACTATTCGCTCTGGGAGTCGGTCGGAGGCGCCTACGCCGTCCAGGAGACCGGACGCCTAACCGTCGCGGCCGCGCCGGAACTGTCGACCTGGGCGATGTTGCTCGCCGGCTTCGCCGGCCTTGGCCTCGCCGGCTGGCGCCGCACGCCGCGCGACACGGCGATCGACCTCGGCTGAACGCTCAAGCAGCGAAGGAATCTGCGGGAAAGGCCGCCTGCGGGCGATTTGTTGGAATTTTGGGTCGGAGCCTCCCCCTACCCGGCCGCAGCGCGGAGCCGCGTTGCGAGACTCGCGGTGCGGCAATGGGACCGCGCCCCAAGATGCTCCGTCGGCGCTCGAGTCTCACTCTGGCTCGGATATGCTCAAACATAACTCGGTTCATTTTACATAGATACAGAAAATAACTAATCGCTACAAGTTTTTAACCAGAATTTGATTCTATAAGTGATTCGACTCTTCTATTCTAGCTCTCTTAACTCGGCGATTCTAAAATATCCTTCATTATCGCGGGACGGAGACTGTCGGCGATCGACGCAATCGCTGCTTGGCGCACCGCTATACGCAGAGCGCGGGTTTCGTGACCTCGGCTGGAACGCGAGTTCGACGACCGTGTTGAGAAAGTTCGGAGTTGTTTTCCATGTTGGTTCTTCGCAAGTCCGGCCGAGACCGGCTCCAAACGGTTCCGAACGCTTCACCGTTCGACCGAATTCGAGCTTTTTTCAAACATTCGGCCGGCTCGGTTTCGGTCGCGCTCGCGCTTCTCAGCCCGGTCGTGATCGGGACAGTCGGTCTCGCCGTCGAGGCGTCCTATTGGCAGATGCATCAACGCGCCATGCAGAACGCTTCCGACTCCGCCGCCATCGCGGCGGCGATGGAAGGCGGCTCGAATTACGCGGCTGTCGCGAACGCGGTCGCGGCGCAGTACGGCTTCGTCAACGGAAACGGAAACATCGTCGTCGCGGTGAGCCAAACTTCGTCCGCCGCCGGCTGCACGTCGAAGTGCTACACCGTATCGATTTCCGACCAGGTGCCTTTATTTCTTTCGCCCGTCGTTGGTTACAAGGGCACTTCGACCGTCAACACCAGGCCGATGACCAGCGTCGATACGAGTTCTGTCGCGACCGAGACGGGCGGAACGAGCTACTGCATTCTGGCTTTGGCCAGCAGCGGCGCCCAGGGCGTCACCAGCAATGGCGCGCCCAAGGCCAACCTGCAGGGCTGCAACGTGATGTCCAACACCACCGCCACCTGCAACGGCCACACTCTGAACGCGACCTTCGGAGCAGCCCATGGCGCGAACAACGGCTGCGGCAACACTCAGATGTCCGGCGTGCCGGTCGTGGCCGATCCGTATGCGTCGCTCGCCTCCAACATCCCGGCCAATTCGTGCGGCGGGTCATACCCGCAAGAGCCGGCGAAGAAAAAGGACCCGGCGCTTCCCTCCTCAAATCAGTGGTCCGGCGCAAATTCGGCCATCAGCGGCGTCAAAGTGGTCTGCGGCGACCAGCAGCTGACCGGCGACACGACACTCAATAATACCGTCCTCGTGATCGAAAACGGTCAGCTCGACACCAACGGCCACACGCTGTCGGGCTCCAACCTGACGGTCGTCTTCAGCGGGACGAACAGCGCAAGCTATCAGCATGTCCCGACCGGCGGCGGCACGTTGGACATCACCGCGCCGACATCCGGAAATTGGAGCGGCGTCGCGATCTATCAGAACCCCAGTTTGACCACCAACGTCAATATTTCCGCCGCCGGCAACAGCCCGACGTGGGATCTTTCCGGCCTCGTCTATCTGCCGCATTCGACCGTCACCTTGAGCGGCGCGGTCAACAAGTCCAGCAAGGGCCAGACCTGCTTTGCGATGGTCGTGGACAACATCACGATCAACGGCACCGGCTCGATCTTCGCCAACGATTCGCAATGCCAGGCTGCCGGACTGAACATGCCTCAGGGCAGCGGCCGCGGCATGCTGGTCAATTGAGCCCGACGACGATGCGATCCATGCGCGCCTTCCTTCCTCAGGAGACGAGCGGAACGGCGGCGATAGAATTCGCGGCCGCGGCGATGCTGCTCGTCGTCTGCCTCGCCAACGCAGTCGATTTCAGCGTCTACGAATACCGAGGGATGCAGGTCGCGGATGCGGCGCAGATCGGCGCCCAGACCGCTTGGCAGACCTGCTATTCCCCCTCGATGCTGCCGGCCACGCAAAATTGTACGGCCCTGGAGGCCGCGGTGACGACCGCCGTTCAGAGCACGGCTTTGGGGTCTCGCGTCTCGCTGTCGAAGGGCTATCCGGCGGAGGGGTATTACTGCGTCAACGCGAGCGGCGCCCTGCAATCGGTCGGCAGCCTCGCCAGCAAGCCTGCGAATTGCTCAGCCGCGGGCAGCGCGAGCACGTCGCCCGGCGACTACGTTCAGATCGGCGTGACGTTTCCATACGCGCCCCTGTTCCCGGGTCTCACCGTGGTCGGGCGATGGGACGTTTCGTCGCTCAGCGCGGTCGGCTGGATGCGACTGCAATAGCGGGTGATCGGTCGACGCATGCGCAAATTTGCCTCAAGCGACGAAGGGGCCGCCGCGGTCGAGTTCGCCTTTATCATGCCGGTGTTTCTGGCCCTCGTCATCGGCTGCATCAGCGGGAGCATATTACTGTATTCGAACGTCAGTCTGCAGAACGCGGTCGAGAAGGGCGCGCGATGCTATTCCGTGAACGCCGGCCAGTGCGGCAGCGCCTCGGCGGCGCAAATCTATGCGCAAAGCCAATACCACGGAATCAACAGCCCGACGTTCACCGCCACCACGCCGGCGTGCGGCCATCAAGTCGCCGCGGCGGTCACCATTCAGCTTGAGGCCGTCCTGACGAGCGTCAGCCTGCCACTCAGCGCGACAGCATGCTTTCCGTGAATGAGAACGGGCTCTGGCGAAAAGTGAACAGGCGCTCGGTTTGCGGATAGCCGGCCGGGGGCCGCGGACGAAAAAGGCCGGCTCGCGGCGGCCCATTGGGCAATTTGCGCCCGAAGATTCTTTTCTGCGACCTGATTTTCGAGCGGCGGTTTCGCGCTACGGCGAAACGCCGCAATGCTGAGGCCGGCAAAGCCGATCAGCATCATCGCCCAGTTTGAGGGCCCCGGAATGGCCGGCTGGCTCCTGACGACCCCGACCTGCCATCCTGTTCGCTCGCGCCTTTCGGGCCGAGAACATCCGCGAATAATTCTTGGTGTTCCGCACAAAGTCCGATTGGGCGCAAGAATTCTTGCATTCATTCCTCGACGGCGTCCTGCGCATGCGCTTGTGCCGCCGCTGCAGCTCTTTCGAGTAGCCCTTGGCCTTTTCGCCTTTCGCGCCAGCGGCTGAATTATTTCATTTTATTTTTGTTGATTAGCAATTTCTTTCTGAATATCACAACTCATGTTATGATGCCGTTTAAGATGAACGAGGCTAGCGACACATCACGCCTATCTTTCCTGGTTTTGCATTTGTTTCCTGTGTCTTGGAATGTCTTCCCGGGCCTTTGAACAATGTCAAAGCCGAAAACATTGGGAACGAATTCTAATAACCACGGCACGCATGTGTCATTGATATGGGAGTCGGCTAAGTGGAATTCGTCGGACGTCGTCCTGAGCCGGTTCTAGCCGAGGGGGACCTGGTTATGGCGATGTGGGATGGCCTGATGGGACGACCTTCGCGTCTACTCCGATCTCGGGCCGGCTTTCGTGTCGACGCGCAAGCGCTGCCGGCCCGGCAAGCGATCGCCTCGAATGGGCCCGGAATGGCGCCGCAAGCCTTTGAAACAATGGAATCCGCGGCCGAAAGCGGCTCACGGGCGTCTCTCGTTTCGAAGGCATTCGATTCGTCGAGGCCGTCGGGCAGCCGCCTCTCGCGCCAGGCAAGCGAGGGCTGAAGTCGCGCAGTCGCGTAGTTGCAGAAAAGCGCGGCCAAGCGCTTGAAAAGGCATAGACGGGCGACGCGAATGTCGACCTCCATTCGCGGGTCGGCCCCACGCTTGAAAATGACGGGCGATCCTTTGGGCGCCCTCGTCCCGCCCGCGCGCGGCTGGACCTGTCGCTCCGCTTGCGCCCCTCCGGCCTCGCCACCATATGGCGGGCATGTTCGATTCCCTCCAATCTCCGATTGCCGCCCTGGCGCTCGACGCCGAGAGCCCATCCCAGGGCCCGGGCGTTTCACAGCCGCCAAATGACGCGGCGCTGCTCGACCAGTATTCGCGCGTCGTCACCGACGTTGTCGAACGCGTCGGCCCCAGCGTCGTGCGCATCGACGTGCGCAGGCGAGGGCGCAACGCCGGGTCGGGCTCCGGCGTCATCATCGCGTCCGACGGCCTTGCGCTCACCAACAGCCATGTCGTCCAGGGCGCCCGCCTGGTCGCGCTGACGACGCTCGAGGGCCGTGAACTCCAGGCGCGCGTGCTCGGCGACGATCCCGACACCGACCTCGCTCTGCTGCGCGTGGACGCCGACGTATCGCTGCCCACGGCCAGACTCGGCGACAGCTCGAAACTGCGACGCGGCCAGATCGCGATCGCCATCGGCAATCCGCTCGGATTCGACGCGACGGTCACCGCCGGCGTCGTCTCCGCGCTCGGGCGCTCGCTGCAGTCGCGCACCGGGCGCATGATCGAGGATGTGGTGCAGACCGACGCCGCGCTCAATCCCGGCAATTCCGGCGGCCCGCTGGTCTCCTCGGCCGGCGAGGTGATCGGCATCAACACCGCCGTCATCATGGGCGCGCAAGGCATCTGCTTCGCCGTCGCTTCAAACACGGCGCATTTCGTCGCCGGTGAGATCGCCCGGCACGGGCGGGTCCGGCGCGCGCATATCGGGATTGGCGCGGCGACGACGGCGATCCCGCGCCGCATCGCGCTTAGACTCGGCGTCGAACAGGCGACCGGCGCGCGCATTCTCAGCGTCGATCAGGAAGGACCCGCGGCCCACGCCGGGCTGCTGTCGGGCGACCTCATCATCGCACTCGACGGCAAGGCCGTGACGGGCGTCGGCGAACTCCTGCGCGCGCTCGACGCCGCTAAGATTGACCGCACGATCAGCGTCGATTTCTTGCGCCGCTCAGAACAGTCGCGGGTGTGGATCGGACCGGTCGAGCGCCCGCAAGGGGCGTGAGCGCGGGCGCGCCTATCGCTCCGGCTGCACGAGCGGCCCTGGGATGGCCTTCTCGGCCTCTTCCTCGAGCGCGCTTTCATGATGGCGGACGAATCGGGCTGCGACATAGGCGCCAATGACCGCGCAGATGAGGGCCGCCACCCCGACGGGGCGGGCGTAGTTCTCGAAGGCGCGGCCGAGCAAGTAACCGCCCGTCCCGAAAATCGAGGCCCAGACGATGCCGCCCGCCGCGTTGCAGAGAAAGAATTGTTCCCAGTTGAATCGGTTGACGCCGGCGAGAAAGGCCGCAAATGCGCGCAGCACTGCGACGAATTGACCGAAGAAGACGATCTTGCCGCCGTGCCGAAGAAAGAGGTACTGCCCGAGCTTCAGCCGCTTTTCGTCCAATCTGACGTAGCGCCCGTATCGATAGGCGAGCGGAAAGCCGAACTCCCTCCCGACCCAGTAGCCGCAATTGTCGCCGATGATCGCGCCCGCCGCGGCGGCTCCAATGACGCCAAAGAGGTGCAGCGTTCCTTCGCCTGCCAGAATCGCCGCGGTCACGAGCGCGGTCTCGCCCGGCATCGGAACGCCGGCGCTCTCTACGGCGACAATGACGAAGATCGCGAGATAGCCGTAGGTGGAGATGAATGCGTGCAAATGATGCACGACGTCCATTTCAGGGAAATGCCTTAGTCCCCGTCAGGCGGCGCGCGTTGGCTCTAACCTTCTTTCTCGCCGGCGCTCCAGCTGCCTGGGCGATGCCGGCGAGGCCGACAGAAACCTCTTGCGGCGTTCGCATGCCGCCAAACGCGGCTTTGATCAGGAACGTTCCCCACGCGGTTTGCGCGGCGAAAGTCCCCTCGACCATGGCGTCGACCTTTTCCTGGACCATCAGATGGGCCTCGCGCGCCTTCTCGGTCGGCCGGCCGCCGGGCGACATGAGGTTCTGCGTGCGCGCGGCAATGGTCAAGGCCGCATCCATCCCCGCCTGGGCGTTGGCCTTGGCCATGACGATCGACTTTTTGGCAAGACGTCTTGAAACCATCGGAACGACCCTAACCAGTGTGAAGCCCCGGGGCCGCGCCTCGGAGGGCAATGACAACTTCCTGACGACACACCATGGAGGAACTTCGCTCACGCGGCAAGTCGGGGACCGCCCGGGCGCCTTGACAATCACTCTCACAAGCCTGCTTTCCCCTAGCCAAACTCGCCTCCGACGGAGCCGCCGATGACCCGTTCACCGCTCATACTCGCCGCCTTGGCCGCCCTCATGGGTGCGGTCGGCGTAGCCCTGGCTGCGGCGACCGCACATGCGCGCGGCGGCGATCTCGGTCGCACCGCGGCGCTGTTTCTCATCCTGCATGCCGCTGCGGCGCTCGGCGTCGCGGCCCACGCCGGTCTCGCAGCCGCAGCGTCGCGCGGGCTTATCGCCGTCGGCCTCGCCATGGAGGCCGGCGCAGCTTTGTTCGCGGCGGATCTCGCCACCCGCGCTTTCACCGGCGAGCGCCTGTTTCCCTTCGCAGCTCCGATCGGCGGCTCGACGATGATCCTGTCGTGGCTCGGATTAGCGGTTCTGTTTGTGGCGGCGACGCAGCGGCGCTAGCAAATTTTCACCCCGCGCCGCGAGACTGATAATGCGCGCAGTCCGCGCCGCCGCGATTGCTCGGTCACGGAATGGCGAAGGAGCGCAGGTGCGACCGTTATTTCAAGGGCATGCCTGGCCCGAGGCGGCCCGGCAAGGTGGCGTATCGGCTGGACGAAGTTCTGCTTCCTTCGCTCTTGGCGGCGCTGGCGGGAGCGGAGGGCTTCGCGGAGGTCGCGCGGTTTGGGCAGAAGAAACTCGATCGTCTTGGGCGGTTCCTGCCCTTCGCCAACGGGACGCCGAGCCACGATCACTTGGGCGACATCTTCGCCTCACATGATCCTATCGCGTTCCAGCGATGCTTTGTGGCCCGGGTCGGCGCGCTGACGAAAACGCCCGTCGAAAGACCCGCGCGGCGTCGTCGTGGTCGACAGCCTGCGCCAGCGTTGGGGCGTCGAAGACACCCTCCACTCGGACATGGACATGACCTTCAACGACGATCGTTGCCGCATCCGGACCGACAACGCCCCCAAAAAACTGCGTCACTCTCGAGCACTCCGTCGCGCCAGAAAAACCGCAGCATGGGATGACGCCTGCCTGGCCAGACTTAGCGCACCCTGAGGTCTTTCGCCCGATTCCCCTGCCGAGCAACCGGTCGCCCGATGCCTGAAATGACGCTCTCTTTCAAGGAAAATGGCGAGAGAGACGGGACTTGAACCCGCGACCTCCGGCGTGACAGGCCGGCGCTCTAACCAACTGAGCTACTCCCCCGCGAAGGGCGTCAGCCGGATAAGCCAGCGTTGCGTCCAAGTCAAGGAGCGCAAGGCTTCCGACCGGCCGCGGAAGGCCTAGAATTGGCTCCTGGCGAGCGAGAAACGCCGCATTTCCTCGCGCGTGAGGACGTGCACGGTGTCGGGCGGCAGCGATTCCGCGATCCGCACCAGCGCCGGGTCGACCCCCATCCGCCGCGCGTAGCGCCTGAGCACGGCGACCATCGGCGCGTCGGCGAAACTGCGCATCGCATGCGCCGATCCTTGCGCGCCGCCGGCCTCGCTTTCGACGATCGACATGCGGTGCAGCCCGACCTCGCTTCCTGGCGGCGCCACGCGGCGCACCGCGCCCATCAGCGCATAGACGCAGGCCGACAGGCACTCGCCCACGTACGGACCCGGGCTGCCCGCGCCCGTGTCGAACCTCCCGACCACGCCCGCGACGCCGAGCTCCCGCAAGATATGGCCGAAGACCATGGACCCCACGACATTGCCGCCGCGAGAATTGAAGAAGACGATCCGGCGCAAATTCGCGTTCCTGCCGGTCGATTTGAGGAAATCGACGAACGCCTGAGGCGTTTGCGCCTCGATGACGCCGTCCGCGACGATCACGGTCGGACAGCGTCTGCCGCAGTCGCGCGATTCGAGCGGGACGACGCGAAAGGTCATCGATCCGCCTCGGTCCTCGGCCGCCGCCGGCGCCGCGGCCGCGAGCGCGAACATCACGATCAACGCCGCGCGCGCCCTTAGCCGCCGGAGGATGGTGGGCGGTGACGGGCTCGAACCGCCGACCCTCTCGGTGTAAACGAGATGCTCTGCCAACTGAGCTAACCGCCCTTGTTCCGCAACATGCCTGTTCCCGCGCGCGCGAGACTACAGTCTCGCGCGAGGCTCGCCAAGCGCGTCACGAATCAGCGCGTCACGAAATTCCGCCAGCGTCAGACGTGCACATACGTCGCGGGGCGGCCCGGCGGCCGCCCCGCGATTTGGAACGTCGACCAGACGCGATCCGCGCCGGCCCGACTTATTTCTTGCCGGCCTTTTTGTTGAGGCTCGCCTTCAGCGCCGCGCCGGGTTTGAAGCGAGCGTTCTTCGACGCACTGATCTTGATCTCCTTGCCCGTCGCCGGATTGCGTCCCTTGCCCGCCGCGCGCTCGCGCACCGAAAAGGTGCCAAATCCGACGAGACGAACCTCCTCGCCCTTCCTCAGCGTCTTGACGATGCCGTCCAGCGTCGCCTCGAGCGCGGCGGCGGCGCTGACCTTGGTCAATTCCGCTTCCGTGGCGATGTGATCGACGAGCTCTAATTTGTTCATTCTGGCCTCTCCGTTTGAGTGCGGCGCCTTCCTCCGGCGCCGTTCTTTAGCGCGGCGCCACACGCCGCCACACGCTCATTTCCGTCCCTCTTCGCGAACGCGCTCGATCGCCGCTTTCGCTCGAATCGACGGCTGAGTTGATCTCATTGCTCGCCGTTTCACCCAAGGAACGCAAGCGTTTGCCGGGATCGATCACAGAAAAATCAGTGTTTTGCGGCGGAAATCGCATCCCGGGCAAAAAAAAGCCGCGAATTCCGGAGAATTCGCGGCCGCCGCATTGGCTCGGCGGGAGAGGGGCCGGAACGGGAGAATCCTCCGTCCCCGCCCCCGTCAATGCGCGACGAGGCCCGGGCCGTCGTCTTCCGCAGGCTTCGCTGGCGCGGCCGAGCTGACGACCTCTTCCCAGGCGATTCGGGCCGGCTGGCGCACGAGCGCATTCGCGAGCACTTCGTCCATGCGCGAGACCGGCACGATTTCGAGTCCGTTCTTCACCGAGTTCGGAATCTCCGCCAGGTCTTTCACATTCTCTTCTGGTATCAGGACCTTCTTGATGCCGCCGCGAAGCGCGGCGAGCAGCTTCTCCTTCAGCCCGCCGATCGGCAGCACGCGCCCGCGCAACGTGATCTCGCCAGTCATGGCGATGTCGCGGCGCACCGGGATGCCGGTGAGCATCGACACGATGACCGTCGCCATCGCGACGCCCGCCGACGGACCGTCCTTCGGCGTCGCGCCCTCGGGAACGTGCACGTGGACGTCGCGCTTGTCGAACAGAGGCGGCTCGATGCCGAAATCGAGCGCGCGCGAGCGCACATAGGATGCGGCTGCGGAAATCAACTCCTTCATCACGTCCTTGAGATTGCCGGTCACCGTCATGCGGCCCTTCCCGGGCATCATGACGCCTTCGATCGTCAGCAGTTCGCCGCCGACCTCGGTCCAGGCGAGCCCCGTCACCAGCCCGACCTGATCGTCGGCTTCGATCTCGCCGTATCGGAACCTCGGCGGACCAAGGAACTCGGCGACGTTCTCGCCCGTGACCACGATCCTCTTCTTCTTGTTGGTCAGGATCTCCTTGACCGCCTTGCGGGCGAGGTTGGAGAGTTCACGCTCGAGATTGCGCACCCCGGCCTCGCGCGTGTAGCGGCGCACGAGCTCCATGACGCCGCTGTCCTCGACCTCCCATTCCTTGCTGTCGAGGCCATGCTTGGCCATCGAATTGGGCAGGAGATGGCGTTTGGCGATTTCCAGCTTCTCGTCCTCCGTGTAGCCGGCGATGCGGATGATTTCCATCCGGTCCATCAGCGGCGGCGGAATGTTGAGCGTGTTGGCGGTGGTGACGAACATCACGCTCGAGAGATCGTAGTCGACCTCGAGATAATGGTCGTTGAAGGTCGAGTTCTGTTCCGGATCGAGCACCTCGAGCAGCGCCGAGGACGGATCGCCGCGGAAATCCATGCCCATCTTGTCGACCTCGTCGAGCAGGAACAGCGGATTCGACGTCTTCGCCTTGCGCATCGACTGAATGACCTTGCCCGGCATCGAGCCGATATAGGTGCGCCGATGGCCGCGGATCTCCGCCTCGTCGCGCACGCCGCCAAGCGACATGCGCACGAACTCGCGGCCGGTGGCCTTGGCGATCGACTTGCCGAGCGAAGTCTTGCCGACGCCGGGGGGACCGACGAGGCACAGAATCGGGCCGGTCAGCTTGTTGGCCCGTTGCTGCACGGCGAGATATTCGACGATCCGCTCCTTGACCTTGTCGAGGCCGAAATGGTCGGCGTCGAGGATCGCCTGCGCGGCCGGCAGGTCCTTCTTGATCTTCGAGCGTCTCTGCCACGGGATCGACAGCAGCCAGTCGAGATAGTTGCGCACGACCGTCGCCTCCGCCGACATCGGCGCCATCTGCCTGAGTTTCTTGACCTCGCCGAGCGCCTTCTCGCGCGCTTCCTTGGTGAGCCTGGTCGACTTGATGCGATCCTCGAGCTCGGACATTTCGTCCTTGCCCTCCTCGTCGCCGAGCTCCTTCTGAATCGCCTTCATCTGCTCGTTGAGGTAGTACTCGCGCTGGGTCTTCTCCATCTGCCGCTTGACGCGCGTGCGAATGCGCTTCTCGACCTGCAGCACCGAAATCTCGCTCTCCATCAGCGCCAGGCACTTCTCGAAGCGCTTGGCGATCGAACGCGTCTCCAGGATCGCCTGCTTGTCGGCGAGCTTGATCGCCAGATGCGATGCAATCGTATCGGCGAGCTTGCCATAGTCGTCGATCTGATTGACCGCGCTGACGACCTCGGGCGAGATTTTCTTGTTGAGCTTCACATAGCTCTCGAACTCGGAGACCACCGAGCGCGACAGCGCCTCCGCCTCGATCTTTTCGATCGGGTCGTCGGCGATCGCCTGCGCCTCGGCCTGATAGAAGCTTTCGCCCTGAATATAGCGCGTCACGTGCGCCCGCGTGGCGCCTTCGACAAGCACCTTGACCGTGCCGTCGGGCAGCTTGAGCAATTGAAGCACGCTCGCCAGCGTGCCGACGGAAAAGATGGCGTCGGCTGCTGGATCGTCGTCGGCCGCGTTCTTCTGCGTGGCGAGCAGGATCGGCCGGTCCGATTTCATCACCTCTTCGAGCGCGCGGATCGACTTCTCCCGGCCGACGAACAGCGGCACGATCATGTGGGGGAAAACGACGATGTCGCGCAACGGCAGGACGGGATAGACGTCGAGCGTTCCGGCGGCGATGGTTTTGCGTTGGCTGGTCATGGGCTGTCCCCGATTTTGGTGGAGCCGGCAATAGCCGCCCGCCCCACATTCTTGTGCTGACGACGCCCGCAAACGGACCCTGCCCTGAATATCAGCTGCTTGCCCGCCGCTGAGGCGCCCCGCAAGATAAAGGCCCCAGCGAAGGCGCTGCGACGCCCGCGATGCAAATCTTGTACCCGGTTTGCCTCGCGAGAATCGCGCGTCACGTCGAAACATGGGCTGCGAACGCGCGACTTTCAAGTCGCCAAAAGTGGCGCCCGCCGCCTTAAGCGCGACGCCTTCAGCTCGCGCGCTCGGCGCGCTCGGCGTAGATGTAGAGCGGGCGCGCCTTGCCTTCGACGACCTCGGGACCAATCACGACCTGCTCGACGCCGTCGAGGCCCGGCAGCTCGAACATCGTGTCGAGCAGGATGCCCTCCATGATCGAGCGCAAGCCCCGCGCTCCGGTGCGCCGCTCGATCGCCTTCTTGGCGACGACGACCAGCGCCTCGTCCTGGAAGGTGAGGTCGGTGTTCTCCATTTCGAACAGGCGCTGATATTGTTTGACCAGCGCGTTCTTCGGCTCGGTCAATATTTTCTTCAGCGCGTCCTCGTCGAGGTCCTCGAGGGTCGCGATGACCGGCAAACGGCCGACGAATTCAGGAATGAGGCCGAACTTCAGCAGATCCTCGGGTTCGACCTGGCGGAACACTTCGCCGGTGCGGCGGTCGTCGGGGGCCTGGACCTTGGCCGAAAATCCGATCGAGGTTCCCTTCCCGCGCGCCGAGATGATGCGCTCCAGGCCGGAAAACGCGCCGCCGCAAATGAACAGGATATTCGTCGTGTCGACCTGCAGGAACTCCTGCTGGGGATGCTTGCGTCCGCCCTGGGGCGGCACGCTGGCGATCGTGCCTTCCATGATCTTGAGCAGCGCCTGTTGCACGCCCTCGCCCGACACGTCGCGGGTGATCGAGGGATTGTCCGACTTGCGGCTGATCTTGTCGATTTCGTCGATATAAACAATGCCGCGCTGCGCCCGTTCGACATTGTAGTCGGACGCCTGCAGCAGCTTCAGGATGATGTTTTCGACGTCCTCGCCGACATAGCCCGCCTCGGTCAGGGTGGTCGCATCCGCCATCGTGAACGGCACGTCGAGGATGCGCGCGAGCGTCTGGGCGAGCAGCGTCTTGCCCGAACCGGTCGGCCCGATCAGCAGGATGTTGGACTTCGCCAGTTCGACGTCGCCGTGCTTGGTGGCGTGATTGAGACGTTTGTAATGATTATGGACAGCAACAGACAAGACGCGCTTGGCTTGCGGCTGGCCGATAACGTAATCGTCGAGAACCTTACAGATTTCGCGCGGAGTCGGGATGCCATCCTTGCTCTTTACGAGAGCAGTCTTGCTCTCCTCACGGATGATATCCATGCACAATTCTACGCATTCATCGCAAATGAACACGGTCGGTCCCGCGATAAGCTTGCGCACTTCATGCTGGCTTTTGCCGCAGAAGGAGCAATACAGCGTATTCTTTGCGTCGCCGTCGGCCTTGGCCATCGTTTTTCTCCACTGAGGCCGGTTGCGTCGAAGCGTGTCGTCAACGCCCAAATGCACAGCCTAAACAAACCACCCTAACGAACCGTAGCCTTCGACTGGCCTTCGCGGCCCGCGCCCCACGTCGCCGCATCGTCATCCGGCGGGCCGGATCACGATCCGGCTAGCAACCACCAAATTCCATGCAAAATCAAGTCCACGCCCAAAAAATGATCACGCCGCACGCGCGGGAGGCTCGGCGGACCTGCTATTCGAGCGCCGCTTAGGCCGGCGCTTTCACCTCTTCGAGCTCCATCGCGCGCTTGACCGTAACCTCGTCGACGATCCCGAACGCCTTGGCCTCTTCCGCCGACATGAAATGGTCGCGATCCAACGTCCTTTCAATGGCTTCGAACGACTGCCCGGTGTGATGGACGTAGATTTCGTTGAGGCGGCGCTTGACCTTGAGGATGTCTTCCGCGTGCCGCTGGATGTCGGAGGCCTGGCCCTGGAAGCCGCCGGAGGGCTGATGGACCATGATGCGGGAATTGGGCAGCGCGAATCGTGATCCCTTCTCGCCGGCGGCGAGCAGCAGCGACCCCATCGAGGCGGCCTGGCCGATGCACATCGTGGTCACTTTGGGACGAATGAACTGCATGGTGTCGTAGATCGACAGCCCCGCGGTGACCACGCCGCCCGGCGAGTTGATGTAGAGCGCAATTTCCTTCTTCGGGTTGTCCGCCTCGAGAAACAGCAGCTGCGCCACCACCAGCGACGCCGAAATGTCCTCGACCGGTCCGATCATGAAGATGATGCGCTCGCGCAAGAGCCGCGAGAAAATGTCGAACGACCGCTCGCCGCGCGCCGACTGTTCGATCACGATCGGGACAAGGTTATTGTAATAATAGTCGACGGGATCGCGCATAGGCCATTTCTCTCGCGGGAATTATTCGGCGGACGCCGCAGTACAACATAGGCGCCGTCCGCCATGCCGAAAAGGGGCGGGCGCCGCCGCGCTCGGGCCGGCGTTCGCCGCCCCTTGCGCGTTCGGTCAGGCGGGCGGCGGCTCGCCGTCGGCGAGCTTGGCCGGAGGTTGGTCGTCGACCGGATTCGCCGGGAGGTCGTCGTCGGCCGGTTTGAGGAGTTCTTCCTTGGTCACCTTGCGGTCCTCGACCTTCGCCAAGCCGACGATATGGTCGACGACTTTCTCTTCATAGATCGGGGCGCGCAGCTCGGAGAGCGCCTGATTGTTGTTGCGATAGAAGTCCCAGACCTGCTTTTCCTGACCCGGATAGGACCGCGCGCGGGCGACCAGCGCCTGGGTCATCTCCTCGTCGGAGACTTTCACCTCCGCCCTGGTTCCGACTTCGGCGAGCAGGAGCCCGAGGCGCACGCGGCGTTCGGCGATCTTGCGGTAGTCGGCGCGGGCGGCCTCTTCGGTGGTGTTCTCGTCGGCGAATCCGCGTCCGGAAGCCTGCTGTTCCCGCGTGACCTGCGTCCAGATCGAATCGAACTCCTGAGTGACCAGCCCCTCCGGCAGTTCGAACGAATAGAGCGCGTCGAGCTTGTCGAGCAGCTGGCGCTTGACCTTCTCGCGCGAGGCGCGAGCGTAGTCGGCGGCGATGCGGTCGCGGATCATTTCCTTGAGCCTGTCGAGACTCTCGAAGCCGAGGCCTTTGGCGAATGCGTCGTCGATCGCGAACGCCTCGCGCGCCGCGACGGCCTTGACCGTCACATCGAAGTCGGCGGTCTGGCCGGCGAGCGCGCGCACGGCGTAGGCCTCGGGGAAGGTCGCGCGAATCGTGCGTCTGTCGCCCGCGGCGACTCCCGCCAGCTGATCCTCGAAGCCGGGAATGAAGGTGTTGGACCCGAGCACGACCTGAATGTCCCTGCCCTCTCCGCCCTCGAACGGCACGCCGTTCAGCGTACCGTCGAAATCGATGGTGACGCGGTCGTGGTTCTCGGCCCTGGCCCCCTCGGGCCTGTCGGCATAGGTGCGGCGTTCCTCGGCCAGACGATCGAGCGCGGCCTCCACATCGGCGGGCTCGACATCCGCCACCGGCCGCTCGAGCGTGATCTGGGAAAGGTCGCCGACCTCGAACGCCGGCAAAACCTCGAGCGCGACCTTGAAGTTGAGATCGCCGCGCGCCTCGAGCGCCGCGTCGATCACCGCCTGATCGGTCGGCAGTTCGATCTTCGGCTCGCGGGCCAGGCGCAAGCCGTTGTCGTCGACGATCTTCTTGTTCGCGCTGGCGATGGCCTCCTGCACGACGTCGGCCATCACCGACCTGCCGTACACGCGCCGCAGGTGTTCGACCGGCACCTTGCCGGGGCGGAAGCCGTTGATGCGGATCTTGGCCTTCAAATCGGCAAGCTGCCCGTTGAGTTTGGCCGCCAGATCGCTCGCCGGAAGAGAAATGTCATATTCGCGCTTGAGCCCCTGGCTCAGCGTCTCGGTCACCTGCATGGTCCAGTCCGCCTCGTGGTCTTTTGGCCAAGGTCTCTCTTAGCCTGTTTTTCGCTGTCGCCAAATCGTCACTGTGGTGCGGGCGGAGGGACTCGAACCCCCACAACTTGCGTCACCGGAACCTAAATCCGGCGCGTCTACCAATTCCGCCACGCCCGCGTTGAGCGCCGCCCTGACCAGGCCGCTCTCGCTTCGGGCGCGGTCTATATCAGCTTGTCCGCGCCGCGCCACAGAAAAAGACAAGCGCGGGGCGCCCGTCTTGCGCGGCGTTCAGTCCCGCACGACGGCGGCGATGGCGATGGTGAACAGACCGCCGGCCAGCAAAACAGCGGTTGCTTGATCCGCCTGCTCGGCTAAGAAGAGCGGCGCAAAGATCACACGCGCCAGCGCGAGCCCGGCGGCGGCCGTTCCCAGGGACAACATGAACTTACGCAAGGTCTCGTCCTCGGCGCCGCAAGTCTCGTCCGAGCAAGTCTCGCGCCAGACGCAACGTCCAGCAATGGGACGCGAGCGATGCGGCTGACCCGGCGCGCCGCGCTGGGCGGCGGATTGGCGGCGGCGGCGTGGAGAATCGGTCCGGGGCGCGCGGAAACCCCCGCCCCGGCGGGCGGCGACGCGCTCGTTTTCGAAGTCGCGCCGTCACGGCTCGCGCTCGCCCCGCCCCCGGCCGAGCCCGCTTCGACCTATGCTTATGCGGGGGCGACGCCCGGCCCGCTTTTGCGGCTCAAGAAAGGCGAAACGCTGAAGCTCAGGCTCGTCAACAAGCTCGCCGAGCCGACCAGCTTAAGCTTTCCCGGGCTTCGGACCGCGAACGCCAACGCTGGATACGGCGGCCTCACCGAGGCGCCGCTGCCGCCGGGCGGCAGCGCCGACATCCGGTTTGCGCCGCCCGATTCCGGCTTCAATCTCTATCTGCCGCACGCCGGCTCAACCGACGCCGGCCAGCAGGGCCGCGGGATGTTCGGGCCGATCATCGTCGAGGAGGCGGTCAAGCCCGACGTCGATCTGGACCTCGCGGTCGTGCTGTCGGACTGGAGCGTCGACGGGCGCGGCCAGATCAACAACGACTTCGCCGATCCCGTTCTCGCCCGCGGGCCCGGGCGCAGGGGCGCCCTCATCCTGGCCAACGGCGCTGAGGCGCCGTTGAAGCTGACCGCGCGCCCGGGCGCGCGCGTCCGGCTGCGGCTCGGCAACGCCGCGACCGCGCGCATCGCCACGATCGGCGTCGAGGGCGCCAAATCGCTGATCGTCGCCGTCGACGGCCAGCCGAGCGAACCATTCGAGCCCCTGCGCGGCCAGTTCCCGATCGGGCCGGGGGCGCGGTACGAACTGATGTTCGACATGCCCCGCGACCCGGCCGGCGGCCGCCGGCTTGTCGCTGAAGGGCGAAGCCGGGGAAGCCGACCGGCCGTTCGTCGCCATCGCCGCCGAGGGCGCGCCGGTCGCCCAGCGCGCCGACGCGCCGCGCCTCGTCGCCAATCCGCTGCTGCCGGCGGAGATCGGCCTCGAAGTCGCCAGACGCTTCGAATGCGCCATGACGGGCGGCGGCTCGGCGCCGTTCGCGGTCAATGGCGCGACCTTCGTCGACTGGGCGCCGAAACCCGCCGTGATCGTGCCGCGCGGCGCGCCCGCCGTGTTCGCGCTCGCGAACAAGACGGCGGTCGTGCAGGCGATGCGGCTCGGCGGCCATGTCGCGCGGCTCTTGCATGCGATGGACGACGGCTGGGAGCCCTATTGGCGCGACACCATCCTGATCCAACCCGGCCGCACCGCCCATATCGCCTTCGTCGCCGACAATCCCGGCAAATGGCCGCTCGAATTGGCGATCCCCGAGCACCGGGCGGCAGGGGTGGCGACGTGGTTCCAGGTCGGGTGAAGGGCCGGCGCGAACTGGCCGTAAGAGCCCCGAGGGCCGCGCCGGCCCAAACCGCAATTCTTTCGGCGCCATTGACATCGGGCCCGGCGAATTGCCACCCTCCCCGCCGCGATCTACCAGGGAGGCGCGGCCATGTCAGGCAAAAAAATACTGATGCTCGTCGGTGAATTTAGCGAAGAATACGAGATTTTCGTGTTCGAACAAGGGATGCACGCTGTGGGCCACAGCGTCCATGTCGTATGTCCCGACAAGAAGGCCGGCGACAACATCAAAACGTCCCTCCACGATTTCGAGGGCGATCAGACTTACACCGAGAAGCCTGGACATCTCTACACGCTCAACAAAACCTTCGCCGAGGTGAAGGCCGAGGACTATGACGCGGTCTACGTCGCCGGCGGACGCGGGCCCGAATATATTCGCATCGATCAGCGCGTTCAGGACATCGTTCGACACTTCCATGAGGCGCGAAAGCCGATCTTCACGATCTGTCACGGCGTTCAAGTGCTCATCGCCGTCGATGGCGTCGTGAGGGGCCGCCGCGTTGCGGCGCTCCAATATTGCGAGCCGGAAGTCCGGCTTGCCGGCGGCGTCTACGTCGACGTCGCGCCGACCGAAGCCTGCGTGGACGGCAATCTGGTATCCGGCAAAGGCTGGCCAGGATTGGCCGCCTTCATGCGCGAGTGCCTGAAAGTGCTGGGCACCACGATTCAGCACGGCGAGACGGTCAAGGGACCCGTTCGAAAGGTCGCCTGAGGCCGCGCGGATCGACGCTTGGCGCGCCCGCCCTTGTTCGCCCAACAGGGCGGGCGCGTACAATGGACCGGACAAGCGCGGCCGTAATGGGCGCGATCAGAGATCGATGTCGAATAAATTTAGTTTTCTCTGAGATAGTTACAGCCATTTCTTCCACCGAAAGAAGAGATATGGCGCGACCGCCGCGCACACCATCAGAACAAGCGCGATCGGATAGCCCAAGGGCCATTCGAGCTCTGGCATCGCCCTGAAGTTCATGCCGTAGATCGAGGCGATCAGGGTCGGCGGCATGAAGACGACCGCGAGCACCGAGAACAGCTTGATGATGTCGTTTTGCGCCAGGTTGATGAAGCCGAGGGTGGCGTCGAGCAGGAACTGCACCTTCTGCGCCTTGAAGCTGGCGTCTTCCTCCAGCGACTGCAGGTCGCGCAGCGCCGATTTGGTCGCCTCGCGCATCGGTTTCGGCGCGTTTTCGCCGCGCCCTTCCGCCGACAGGAACAACAGCAGCCGCTCGAGCGACAGCAGGCTTTCGCGCAGGTTGGAGATCCGCTCGTCCTCCCGGCCGAGGGCGTCGAGGGTGTCGGAATAGATCTTGGTGCGGCGGCTGTTGTCGCCAGCCGCCCTGAAGACGGCGCTTGCGATGCCGTCCAGATTCTCGCCCACCCGGCCCAGCGCCCGAGCGGAGCGGTTGACGATGGTGTTGACGAGGCCGACCGCCACCGCGTCGGGTTGCAGCGCCCGGCCCCACGACTTGCACAGCTTCTGCCCGAAAATCTCGAACGAATCGCTGGCGTCATAGCGCACCGTGACCAGCGTCGCGGAACAGATGACGAACGTGACGCCGGCGACGTCGGGCGTGCCCTCCGCCTCGCTGATGACGCTCGCGTGCAGATAGCGCACGCCGTTTTCGGCATAGTGGGCCTCGGGCGGCTCGGCAAAGTCCGGGTCGGCGCGGGTCGGGATCGTGCAGCCCAGGTGCTGCTGAACCTGCTGGTCCTCGGCGACCGTCGGCTCGATCATGTCGATCCAGACGGCGCCGTTGGGAATGGGTTCGGCCGGCTCCAACGCTTTCCGCGCTACCGGCATGGCGTTGTCCGCCTCCCCGGCGCGCGACGGCTTGGGGACATAGTGGACGACAATCACGAGAGGTCTCCCAATGAGCAGCCACCGATTCGAAAAGCGCGAGGCGCGGGCGAGCCGCGACGGCGCGAAAGACTCAAATACACGGAATTTCGCGAGGAAGTCTGCCGGCTCGGCGCAGGACGCCACGCTCAGGGAAGACAAGGAAAACTCGGCGGCGGGGGTCGGACGCGGGAACGCTCGGGCGACCAGTCATCGCGGCAGATGCGCGCGGATCCAGGCGTTCGCCGCCGCAGGGCCCTGGTCCCAGACCTCCTGCGGCGCGCTGGCGAAGACGAGCTCATAGGCCTCGCCGCGCGAGCCGCCGCGCAAGCGCTCCTCGTACCATTCGATCCAGACGTTCCAGTCTTCGTCGCTCGGGAGCGCCGCTTTCAGACTCTCCCAATCGTTCTTCCTCCAGTCGGGGGGGCTTTCAGACCGCAGAGGCAAGTCCGCCAGGGTGTCGGCCCCCAGCTCCCGCAGCGCCAACGCGTCGGCGCGAATCTCCCTCCGTGCCGCCGGATCGAAGGCGGCGACGGCAGCCACGAAGCTTGCCGCGTCGGCGCAGAAGGAGGCAACGACGGGCGTGGCGAAGGGCGTGGCGCCCGGCGAAGCCAAAGGAGCGGTGGGAGCGGCGGCGTCGGCGGCGGCGAGAGCGGCGGCTCAGGGCGGCTGCGAGGGCGCCGAGGCCGCCGGCGCTGGCGGAGCCGGCGCCGGCCGACGCGGCGGCTGCGGCAGGCGCTGCGGCGACGCGCGTGGCGGCGGCTTGAGCGGCGGCGTGCAACTCATTGGCGCGGGCCGGATATTTGGCGGCGATCCGCGCCAGGGCGTATGCGCGAAAAAGGGCGCCTGTCACGACCAGGAACGGGGCGACGTCTCTTGCGCCCGACCCTTTGGGCTTCATTCGAATCGCCAGCGACGCCCCCCGAAGCGCCGCCCGCACGGCGATCGCGACCACGTCTTTGGGGCTTAGCTCCCCGAGCCAGGCCTCCAGCGGATTTTGCTCGCCTGGGCTGTACGCGACGGCGCGATCGGCGGCGAGGCGCAGCGGCGGCGACGTCTGCCGCGCGAGCAGCGCCGGCGAGAGCCGCTGCGATCGAGACCGCCATTTCCCCGTCCCCCGCATCCGGGTCGCGATCTCCACGATTTCGTCGGCCACGTCCAGCATCTGCCGGGTCCGCTCCCGCTCTGAACAGATCGAGAACGGTCTGCCGTCGCGCGGCCGCAGGTTTCGATCGCGCGCCGCTTCGAGCGCGGTCTCGGGCGTCGGCGTCATCAACAAGGGATAGAAACAAACGCCCTCGCCCTCGGCCTGGCGCTCGCGGATGATCGCGATCGCCTCGCCCGCGACGCCGGACGACAGCGAACGGGGCGAGACGAGCAGGACGAAGATGTCGCAGGCGCGCAGCTTCCGCTCTCCTTCTGCGTCCCGATCCTGCGCGCCTGGCGCGATCTCATCGGTCCAGATATCGAACGCGCCGGTTTCCTTCGCCGGCCGAAGATGGTCGGTCACGAAGGAAAGCCATTGGACCTCGCCCGCGGCGGGATTCTCGGGCTCGTCCTCACGGGCGTAGCTGATGACGACGATTGGCTGGCGACGAGCAGACATGGCGCACGGGCGTTAGGATATCGCGAGCTTGCGCCGGATTTCACGCAGGTCAAGGGGACATTTAAGTGGAAGCGAGGTCTTGGCGGCTTCGTGACCGGCGACGGCGCGATGACGCCCCGGCCGCCGCCAGGGCCTGACCGGCGAGCAGGCGGAATTCCGTGTTGACGCCCGTTGGGGCGGCGGCCTGGGACGGTCCTGCCGGCCTGGCCGCCCAATATTCACGGCAGATGCTCGCGGATCCATGCGTTCGCCGCCGCCGGACCCTGGTCCCAGACGTCCAGCGGCACGCTGGCGAACGTGAGTTCATAAGCCTCGCCGCGCGATCGGCCGCGCAAACGATCTTCGTACCAGTCGATCCAGACGTCCCAGTCTTCATCCTCGGGGAGCGCCGCTTTGAGTTCCTCCCAGCCGTCCTCCGCCCAGTCCGGGCGGCCATGCGACCAGAGGCGCAAGTCGGCCAGCTTGTACGCGCCCACCTCCAGCAGCGCCAAGGCGTCGGAGCGAATTTCCATCCGGACGGCCGCATCGGCGGCGGCGATCGCGGCGACGAAGGGGGCGGCGCGGGCGGTGGCGGCGAAAGGGGCCGCGACTGGCGCGGCGAAGGGGCCGGCGAGGGGCGCGGCGGAGGGGGCGGCGCGGGCGGCGGCGTCGGCGGCGGCGAGCGCCGCGGCCAGCGCCGCGGCGACCGCAAGAAGGGCGGTCGCGTTGGCTGAGGCGGCGCGGGCGGCGGCGCGGGCGGCGGCGACGCGGGCCGCGGCGGCGCAGGCGGCCGCGTGCAACTCGTTGGCGCGGGCCGGATATTTCGCGGCGACCCGCGCCAGCGCGTTGGCCCGGAACGCCGCCCCGGTCAACACCAGAAATGCGGAGACGTCTTTCGCGTTCATCGTTTTGCGCCCCGCTCGAGCCACCAACGGCGCGACCCGCAACGCCGCGCGCGCCGCGATCGCGACGACGACGTCGGGACCTTCCGCCTTCAGCCAGCCCTCGAGCGTGTTTCGGTCGTCGAGCTCGAGGTCCGTTCCACGCTGGCCGTCAGGCGCAAGCGGGGGCAAAAACGGGGCCGCCAGCGCCAGTGGCGGCCCGTTTCCGCGCGCCGCGATCTGCGCCGCGATTTGCGAGATTTCGTCCGCCGCCTTCGACATCCGCCGATAGCGGTCACCGGGGGGATAGTCGGAAAACGGCTTGCCGCCTCGCGGTCGCAGGTTCTTTTCGCGTGCCGCCTTAAGCGCGCTCTTGGGAGTCGGCGTCAGCAGCAGGGGAAAGAATTGAACGCCCTCGCCATTCGCCTGGCGCTCTCGAACGAGCGCGATTTCCTTGCCGGCGGTCGTGTCGGACGACAGCGAATGAGGCGAGACGAGCAGGACGAAAATGTCGCAGGCGCGCAGTTTGGACTCGATATCCGGGTCCCAATCGGCGCCGCGAATCAGAGGCTCGGTCCAGATATCGGCCGCCCCGGGTTTCAAGGCTGCCCGGAGACAGTCGATCACGAACGAAAGCCACCTGACTTCGCCCTCGACCGCCTGTTCAGGCTCGTCCGCCTGAGCGTAGCTGATGAAGATGACCGGCTGGGTCGAAGCGCTCGGCATGGACGGCGGCGTCGGCAAGGATGCAAGAATGCGCCCGAATTCACATAAGTCAAGACGTGATTGAGTTCGAGGGGCGCGCAGCAGGCGATCTCAAAGCGCTAGCCCTCCCCGGCCGTCCACGCCCACCCGCAGGATAGCCCATCGTAATTAAATCATATAAGCGTTCTTCATAATTATTTGAAATATAATCGTTCCTCATAATTCTGTAGAGACGCGGCGCAGCCGGCCGCATCGGGTGGACGGCGGGATCAAGTCTATGGACGCGATGACGGTCGATGCGGCGCCGAAGCAAAATCGAGACGTCCGCCGGCATCTTCTTTCTGATTTCCGAAAAGCATGCTATTCTCCCAGTCTCAATCGAGCGCTCCGCGACCGCGGGGCGAAGCGAGGCAAGCATGGTCCAGGAGAGGGCCCCTCCTCCGAACCGACGGCTCAATGCGGGCGGCGGAGTCCAGCGGGGCGGCGATTGTTTCCCGGTCGGGCGTGGGCTGGGCCTGGGACGCGATCGCGCGCGAACAAGGACGCGCCGGAGCGATCGCCAGAGCGTTCGTGGCAGGCCATGGCGGGCGGGCGAGAAAAAATTTGCATTGGAATTGGCGTAACCTATTGAAAAATCTCGAATCCGATCGACTAGGAAATCCAAGGAAATCCAAGGATTTTTTTCTTGGTTTTTCTTGGTTTTTCTTGGTCCGGCTTGGTCGGATTTGGATTGGCTTGGAGAAATTTGGCCCGGCTACGGGTTCTCCTCGACCAGACAATCCATTTTTACTGTGAAATAAAGTAAATTATTGCCATGGCCGGGACGATCCAATCGGATGACCGAGCGATCCGCCCCTCCGCCTCATTTCGCCATCGCCGCCGCGATCTGCTCTCGCAGGCCTTCGACGTTCTGCGTCGCCATTCCGAGCGCGTCGAGGGCGCGCGCGACCGCACCGACGAGGTCGGCGTTGGAGGCCGCCAGCGCGCCGTCCGGCATCAGCACATTGTTCTCGAAGCCGACCCGTGCGTGGCCGCCGAGCAGCGCCGCGGTCGTCACGCAGGCCGCCTCGCGGCGGCCGAAAGCGCAGACGCTCCAGGATTCGAAACGTGGCGACTCCGGGCCGAGAAACGGCAGGATGTCGGCCGGCGCCGACGTCTGGCCGAGGGCGAAGCGCCCGAGGACATAGAGCACCGCGATCGACTCGAACGGGATCAGGCCTTGCCGGCGCATCGCCGACAATCGCGCCGCCTCGTCCGGCGAATAGAGAATGATCTGCGGCCAGATCCGCTTCAGCTTGAGCTGGCCCAGAAACTCGCCAAACTCCTTTTCCCCGGCTTTGTCGGGGGCGAGCTCGCGCAGGGCCAGCGAGACGGCCTCCGGATTCGTCTCCAGAACGACCGCCTTTTGTTCGGCGACGGAATATGCGCCGACCGCCTCGCTGGTGATCTGCACGACCAGACGGTCCCCGACCGTCTCATAGATGCGGGCGGTCGCCGCGCGATAGGCCTCGGCGTCGAGGAGGTGCTTGCCGGCCTGATCGCGGACGTGCAGATGGATCATCGACGCCCCCTGCTCGAGGCATTCGGCCGCCGTGCGCGCCAGTTCGCCGGCGGTCAGCGGAAGCGCCGGGTGATCGGCCTTGGTCCTCCGCCCGCCGTTGGGGGCGACCGCCACGACGACCCGCCGCGCCTCTGGAGCTCCGATCAAAGTTTCCCGCCTTTCCGCCGCTCGCCTCCGGCGCGTAGGATGGCCCAGTTCCAAGGAGTCCTCGCCGCGCCCAGCCGGCGGACGCCATCATGACGCATATTCTGCATCGGGCCGCAAACGACGTCATGCCCGTCGCGGTCTCGGGTTCGGGCGTCGAGATTGTCGACGCCGAAGGCAATCGCTATCTCGACGCTTCGGGAGGGGTCGCGGTCTCCTGCCTTGGCCACGGTCATCCCGACGTGCTCGCCGCAATGCGCAAGCAGCTCGACGCGCTCGCCTATGCCCACACCGCCTTCTTCAGCACCGATGTCGCAGAGCGCCCGAGCAAGCGGCCCTTCGGTCCCGCACTCAAGCTTCTTGCGCGCGTCAAGCGCGAGGCGTTGGCGCGCGATGGTCTACCCGATGGGCGGCACGATCGACGGCGCTAAAAGGCGACCATGTCCTCCTCGCCCAGCCCTTCATCCTCCGGGCACGGCAGCCAGAAGCGATCGTCGAGCGCCTGGGCGAGGCGCTCGACGCAGCCCTCGCCAGCGTGCGATAGCGGCCCGGACGAAGCGAGCCCGCCACAGAAAAAGCGCAGAACCCATTCAAGGCGGCGCTTTCGCCCGTCGCGAGAATTCCCAATTTCCGGCGCCGGGGCGATGAGCCGATTCAGTCACGGCCGGACGCGAAAGTCGAAAGGATTCAATTTGATGGCGAGACGTGCCCGTTTGCTGGCGCTCGGTCTGTGGGCCGCGTTCGGCGCTTGCGCCTTAGCCGAGGATGCGCCGCTCCAGCTCGCCCCGGCGGCCGCAGCGGGCGAGAAGTCCGCCAAGGCCGCCAAGACCCAGCCGGCCGCGCCGCTCACCGCCGCTGAGGCAGTCCAGCGCGCCAACGCCTGGCTCGACGCAGCCCGCGTCTTGACCGCCGACTTTGTTCAGATCGGGCCGAATGGAAAACGCTCCGAAGGACAGCTCACTGTCGCCCGCCCCGGCCGCATGCTGTTTCAGTACGCCGCCCCGGCGCGTTTCGAGATCGTCGCCGACGGCCGCAGCGTCGCCGTGATCGACCACAAGCTCAACACGCAGGACGAGTATTTCATCGCGCAGACGCCGCTGAAATTCCTGCTCGCCGATCACATCGACCTCGCGCGCGACACCCGGGTCATGAGCGTCGCCCAGGACAAGAGTTCGGTCACGATCGAGATCGAGGACAAGGCCGCGTTTGGCGGCACGGCCCACCTCGAGCTCATTTTCGACCCCGTGAGCTTCGCGCTCAAGCAGTGGACCGTGATCGACGCGCAGGGCTTCCAGACGGTCGTGACCCTGTTCAACCTCGATCTGAAGACGAAACCCGATCCGGCGCTGTTTCATATCGACGAGAATTTGCATACGAACACGGTCGGAGGCGGCAAGAGGTGACGGCGGACGACCGAGAGAATGACGCTTCAGGCTCTCGCATGGCCCGCGCCGGGCTTCTGATACTGCCGCTCTCGAAACTTCGGGGCTCCCATTGAAATTCACCGTCGCCACATGGAACATCAATTCCGTCCGTCTGCGGATTGACCTCGTCACCCGATATCTTGCCGAACACAAGCCGGATGTTCTGTGTCTGCAGGAGACGAAGTGCCCGGACGCCAATTTTCCCCATGGCGCGTTTCGCGACGCGGGCTATCCCCACATCGCGATTTGCGGACAAAAGGGCTACCACGGCGTCGCCGTCGTCTCGCGCGTGCCCTTAACCGGGTCCTCGAGGCGCGACTTCTGCTCCAAAGGCGACTCGCGTCATCTCAACGTCAGGCTCGGCGGCAAGGCTGAGGGCTTGGAGTTGCATAATTTTTACGTACCGGCGGGCGGCGATGAGCCCGACCCTGAGACCAACGTCAAATTCGCCCATAAGCTCGCCTTTGTCGACGAAATGGCGACGTGGGCGGCCGAGGACAAGGCGGCCGGGGGCCGGGCGATCCTGGTCGGCGATCTCAACATCGCGCCGCTCGAGCATGACGTTTGGAGCCACAAGGCGCTCGTCAATGTCGTCAGCCACACCGCGATCGAGGTCGAGAAACTGAAGACCGCGCAGGCGGCGGGTCCCTGGTTCGATGCGCTGCGCAAATTTACTCCCGCCGATCAGAAGCTTTACACGTGGTGGAGCTATCGCTCGCCCGACTGGTCGAACGCCGACAAGGGGCGACGCCTGGACCACATCTGGGTCAGCCCCGCTCTCGAGCCGGCCGTTGAATCAATGCACGTTCTGCGTGAGGCGCGGGGCTGGGAGCGCCCATCGGACCACGCGCCTGTCAAGGCGACGTTTTCGTTGTAGAGGCGGCCCTGCCGAGGAGGCCACTCGCGTCCGATGGGCTGAACGGCCGCACCGAGTTGACTTTCGTTCAAAAAACGCAGGCGATGGGATCGCGCAATGAGGCGGCGCCTGATCTGGGGACCGTTGCGCGAGCCTCTCTTTCAGACGGAAGTTCAACCAGATGGAAGTTGCGCTCGACCGCGAAGGCGGGTTCGAGCGCCGATCTGCAAGCGCCACCGCCGACGGCCTCGACAAAGCGATTGCGATGACCGAAGGGCCTCCCATCTCGCCCCACGGCGGGGTCGAAACGTTCGTCTTGGCGTTGGTCACGGAAATCGGAATTTTCTGGGAACGCGTCAAGTGATCGCGGCCGGCGCACAAAGAACGCTCTCCGGTTGAATTTGTGGCCTTGAAGTGCGGCATTGGAGGGATGCGAGAGCGTGCCGGGTGCGCGCGGGGCGCGTTTATGCGGGACTGGCTTGAGCTCGCCGCAATCCCGGACTAGCCGCCAGCCGACGCAGTCGGTAAAATAGATCGGATGACCCAGACGCAACGACTATTGATCGTGGACGATGACGCGGACTTGCGTCACGCGCTGATCGAGCAGCTCGCCCTGCATCCGGAGTTTCAAGTCGAGGTGGTTGAAACGGCGGAGGCGGCGTTCGAGGCGGTGGCGGCGGCCACGCCTGATCTCATCATCATGGACGTCGGGCTGCCCGATTTGGACGGCCGAGAGGCAGTCAAGCGCCTGCGCCGCGACGGCTACCGCCGGCCGATCATTATGCTGACCGCGCACGATTCGGATGCCGACACCGTGCACGGGCTGGATTCGGGCGCAAACGACTATGTCGGCAAGCCGTTCCGCTTCGTGGTGCTGCTTGCCCGGATCCGTTCGCAGCTGCGCCAGCACGAGGCGAGCGAGGACGCAGAGTTTCGGGTCGGCCCTTACACTTTCCGACCCACCTCAAAGAACCTAGTCGACGCGCAAGGCGTCAAACTTCGCCTGACCGAAAAGGAAGCCGCAATTCTGCGCTATCTGCATCGCGCGGAACAACAGCCGGTGGCGCGCGAGACGCTGCTCAAGCAGGTGTGGGGCTACAATGCCAACGTAACGACGCACACGCTGGAGACCCACATCTATAGATTGCGACAGAAGATTGAGGACAATCCGGCCGAAGCCCAACTCCTTGTTACCGAAGGCGGCGGATATAAGCTCGTGGCGGATGCGGCGGGGGGAGGGCGAACGGAGTGACGCTCGACAATGACGTCGCCCGGCTCGCATGCACGCGTCCGTTCAATTTGTTGCCGCGCGAAGCGGTGCAACTCATAGCCTTCTCGTGCGAAAAGCGCCGTCTGAGCGCGGGAGAGGCACTGTTCTTCCCCGGCGAAATCGGCGACACTGGCTATTTTGTTCTTTCGGGCGCCATATTGCTGACCGAAGTCGGCGCAGAACCTAGAGAAGCGCGGCACGCCAGAGCCGGCGCGCTCATTGGAGAGAGCGCGCTCTATGCTTCCGTAGTGCGCCAAGTCGAGGCGCGTGCGGTCGAAGACGCGCTGCTGATGCGCGTGCGACGCGAAACTTTTCACAGAGTGCTCGCCGAATTTCCGGAAGCGGCTGGCAAAGTCCGCGCCTCGCTCGGCACGCGCATGCGCCAGCTTGTCGATGGTCTGGACAAAGCCCGCATCAAGTCGTTCGCCGGCGCCGGGAAGTCAAAATCTCAGGCCGCGTCGTGACGTCGGAGACGAGACGGTGCCTCTCGGGGCTCCGCGCGCCGACATTGGAAGACCTCGATGCGCTCGCCGAGGCTGCATTTGCCCAACTTCCGGGATCGTTTCGCCGCCTGTGCGAAGGTCTTGTCATTCAAGTCGTCGACTTCCCCGACGACGACACGCTGGACGAGATGGGAGCGCAGAGCGAATTCGATCTTCTGGGACTGTTCCGTGGTCAGGGACTGGCTCAGCGCGGAGCGACCGAGGACACCGGAGCCCTGCCCAACATGATCTGGCTCTATCGCCGGCCCTTGCTGGATTTCTGGTGCGAAGGCGAGGATTCGCTTGAGGCCGTCGTCACCCACGTCCTGGTGCATGAGATCGGTCATCACTTCGGCCTTTCCGATGCCGACATCGAGGCGATCGAGCGATCGGCTCGCTAATCGATTCGTCGGTCGCTGATTCGCGCGCCGAGAAGAACTCCGCAAAACATCAGGATTTTTGCACCTTCACAAGGGCGTCATGCTCGCTGTAGACTAATACGACCGCAGGATTCGGAGGTTCGGCTCCTAGCAGGCGCGGAGGCACGGAGCGTCTTTGTGACAGTTCATATTCGAGCGGCTACGCCGGATAATTGTCCGGCCCTCGTTTTGAACGCGGACTTCCGCCCGCTAAGCTATTATCCGCTGTCCATTTGGTGCTGGCAGGACGCGATTAAGGCCGTATTCCTGGATCGGGTCAACATCCTTTCCGAATATGAAACCCTTGTGCGGAGCCCCTCCTTTGCGATTCGTTTGCCCTCAGTCGTCTCGCTGAAGAGCTACGTGAAGGCGACCAGATTTCCGGCGTTCACTCGGTTCAACGTGTTCCTGCGCGACCGCTTCACCTGCCAATACTGCGGCGACCGAGAGGACCTGACTTTCGATCACGTCGTTCCTCGCGCGAAGGGCGGCATGACGACCTGGGAGAATGTGGTCGCTGCCTGCGCGGCCTGCAACCTCAGGAAGGCCGACCTGATGCCTTCGGTTGCGCGCATGTGGCCGGCGACCGAACCGTACCAACCGACCGTACATGACCTGCATCAGAATGGCCGCCTGTTCCCGCCCAACTATTTGCACGAAAGTTGGCTGGACTATCTCTATTGGGACAGTGAACTGGAGGAGTGATCCACGCTCTGGGGGCTGGTTCGCGTCGACGGGCGGCCGACCGGTAGGCAATGACCGGTCGGAATTGGCGGTACGCGTCTCCTCCGCCACTGGGATAGCTACGGCGGCCGACGAGGAAGATGATTTTCCCCCATGCCCTTCCTTCAGTGAAAATAACAAACACCTCGGCCGCATGATATGACAGACGGAACACACAGACGGCTCCGCAGTCGTCAAAACGCAAAGGCGGGATTTTCGATTTTCGGCATAATCGACCGGTCGGCGACGCCGGCGCGGCGGCACGCGCGCGAAGCTGGTGATCGACGAGGAGCGCAAGCTCGAGGTCGATGCGCCGCCCCGCTCGCGCTTCAAGGGCTACGCGAGACATCTGGTTCAGGATCTGATGATCCGCTCGCATGTGACGCTGCTTTCGCCGCCAACGCTGGCGACCCCGGACGGCGAGACGATCATGCGCCCTTGCCGGCTTAGCGTCGAAGGTCATTTCGGACCCGAACTGCGCCGCTTCGTGCTCGCCCAATATCATCAGGGACAGGTCACCGCGACGCGGATCGTCGCGCTGTTGCGCGGGTTCGGCGTCGTGATCTCCAAGCGGCAGATCGTTCGCCTGCTGATCGCCGGCAAGCAGAGCTTCCTCGACGAGGCCCGCGCCGTGCTGCGAGCCGGCTTGACCAACGCGGCGTGGATCACGGTCGACGACACCGGGGCGCGCCACAAGGCCAAGAGCGGCTTCTGCACCCAGATCGGCAACCCGCACTTCACCTGGTTCGGGACCACCGGTTCAAAGAGGCGTCTCAACTTCCTCGAACTGTTGCGCGCCGGGCATGTCGACTACGTCATCAATGACGACGCGCTGGCCTATATGCGCGCCCGCGCGCTCGCCGGCCCCGTCATCGCCCGCCTGAGCGAGCATGAGAATCGCATCTTCGCCGATCGCGCGGCCTGGAACGCTCATCTGGAGCGGCTCGGCGTCGCCGCCCTGAAGGTCCATCCCGATCCCGTGCTGATCGCCACCGAGGGCGCTCTGTGGGGCAGCGTCAAGGCGCATGGCTTGCTCACCGACACCGTGATCGTCAGCTGACGACGCCGGCCAGTTCCACGTCGGCCAGCATGGCCTGTGCTGGGTCCACGCCGAACGCCTGGTCCACAAACTCGATACGTTCACCGACGCCCAACGCGCCGCGCAAGCCCGCATCCGCGCCCTCATCTGGCGGTTCTACCGCAGTCTCAAGGCTTGCACGCTTATTTGTATACCTAACTATTTGACTTCATAGATAAATTATCAACTGTCCGAATGCGGCGAAGTGACTGCGGCCTGGGCCGTACGGTCGTCTGCCAGCGTGGACATGCAATATCGCGCCATTGCAATTCCACCGCGAAAAAGCCTCTTGACAGCCAGAAAGTTTAGTATTTAGCTTACTACTAAACATGGCACTGAACATCCGGCGCGGTCCACTAAGGGCGGGGTCGTGAGCGTCGGATGATCTTCTTGCATGACCCATCGTGACCGGCTTTAGCCGGCAATCAGGCGGTTCCGTTCGCTGTTGCCTGCGCGGAGCCACAAAAGGGAGGTAACGATGTTGACTAGACAAAAGACCTCATTCGTGGCCGCGGTCTTGATCAGCGCGGCGAGTTGGGTCGCGGCGGCTCCGGCGAGCGCAGATCAGAAATCGCTGACGCTATGTTGGGCGGCCTGGGATCCGGCCAACGCGCTGGTCGAGTTGAGCAAGGATTTCACAAAGGAGACCGGCATCGCGATGAAGTTCGAGTTCGTCCCCTGGACGAGCTACGCCGATCACTTCATCAACCTGCTCAATTCGCACAGCAGCGAGTGCGATGTGATCATCGGCGATAGTCAATGGATCGGCGGCGCGGCCGAGAATCACTGGTATGTCAAGCTGAACGATTTCTTCGACGAGAATCACATTTCGATGGACACCTTCGTGCCGGCCACCGTCGTGGGCTACTCCGAATGGCCGAAGAACACCCCAAATTACTGGGCGCTTCCCGGAATGGCCGATGCGGTCGGCTGGACCTATCGAAAGGACTGGTTCGCGCGGCCAGAACTGCGCGCCGAGTTCAAGAAAGAATACAATCGCGATTTGGAGCCGCCGAAGACCTGGGACGAACTCATGCAGGTCTCCAAGTTCTTCACCGGAAAGGTGATCGACGGGAAGAAGGTGTATGGGTCCTACATCTTCACCGAGCGCGGCTCGGAAGGCATCACGATGGGCGCCACGAACGCGATGTACGGTTATGGCTTCCAGTACGACGATCCGAAGAAGCCGTATCACATGGAAGGATTCGTCAACTCGCCGGGTGCGGTCAAGGGTCTCGAGGTCTACAAGGAACTCTTCAAGTGCTGCCAACCGCCGGGTCTCACTAACGCCTATATGTCCGAAGGTCTTGACGCCTTTAAGTCGGGCGAAGTGGCGATGCAGATGAACTGGTACGCCTTCTTCCCGGGCCTTTACAAGGATCCCAATGTCGGGGGCGACAAAATCGGGTTCTTCGCGAATCCGGCGGGACCGGCAGGCCAATTCAGCCAGCTCGGCGGCCAGGGCCTCTCGGTCGTCGCGTACTCTCACGACATCCCCGATTCGCTGAAATACGTGAAGTGGTTCGCGCAGCCTGCAGTGCAGGAGAAGTGGACCGCGCTCGGCGGCGCGTCGGCAGCGAAGGCAGTGCTCTTGTCGGACGCCTTCAAGAAGAGCGCGCCCTACGCGCCATCCTTCGTGGAGTCGATGGGCTTGGTCAAGGACTTCTGGGCGGAGCCGCTTTATGTGCCACTGCTGCTCGACATGCAGAAGCGCCTCCATGACTTCGTGGTCGCCGATAAAGGCACGGCGAAACACGCGCTTGACCTTCTGGTCAAGGATTGGATCAAGGTCTTCCAGCAGGAAGGCAAAGACGCGTCCTGATTGCGTGCGGCCTGCCGCGACGAACCAGCGCTCAGGGCGAAGGCCCCTCCGGCGGCGATCGCCGCCGGGGGACTCGCCAACGCCGAGAGAGATGATCATGATTGCAAGCGACGATCCGGGGACGCTGGTCGATCGCATTGCCGTGCGCACCCCGGTCCACGTCGTCACGCGCGTACGTGGCCTGTCCGACCGCGGCGTCGCTTGGCTGTTCATCGCGCCGACCATCGCCCTTCTGCTTGCGATCAACATCTTTCCGTTGATTTGGGCGATCAGACTCTCCTTCACCAGCTTCATGTCGAACATGCCGTTTCCGATGCGCTTCAATGGCATCGGCAATTACGTCGACATTCTCACCGACGAAGACGTCTGGCAGCGTTTCCAGGTAACGGCGCGCTTCGTCGTCTCGACGATAGCGCTTCAGGTGGCCATCGGTTTGGGCTTGGCGTTACTCATCAACAGACAATTTCGTGGCCACAGCTTCTGGACCACCATCATCCTGCTGCCGATGATGCTGTCGGCGGCAGTGGTAGGCAATTTCTGGACGCTGTTGTTCCAGCCGCAAATCGGACCATTCAATTATTTGATCAGTTTAATCACCGGCGTGCCCCCAAGCGCGTTCTCGATGATTGGCGACATCAACTTGGCCCCTTGGACCATAGTCCTGGTGAATACCTGGATGTGGACGCCTTACGTCATGCTGATTTGTCTCGCCGGGTTGCGCTCGATTCCAGACTACATATACGAGGCGGCCGAGGTCGACCGCGCGTCGTCCTGGCGCTGCTTCTGGTCGATCACTCTGCCAATGGTGTTGCCCTTCCTCATGCTCGCCGTGCTGTTCCAGGCGATCCAAGCCTTTCAAATGTTCGACATGGTGAACCTCCTGACTTCGGGCGGGCCCGGCTCCGCGACAGAGGTGGTCTCGATCACCCTGAAGCGCGCCGCGTTCGAGAAGTGGGAAACCGGCTATTCCTCGGCCCTCGCGGTGATCCTGTTCGTGACCGTGTTCGGCGCCGCGAACATCTACGTCAAAGCCCTCAAAAAGGTGAAGCAGCAATGAGCGCGGCCACTGTGCCCCGTTCCGTCGCCGAAGCATCGCCGCGCGCCAAGGCGGTCGGCGGCGCCATTGTCATTCTCTATGCCGTGATCACAATCCTGCCGTTGCTGTGGATCGGCGCCACCGCCTTCAAGTCCCAGTCCGACGCGATCGCCTATCCGCCGAAAGTGCTGTTCACGCCGACGCTGGAAGGATTCGTCGATCTGTTCACGGTGCAGACGCGCCAGCCGCCGGAGTTCATCGCCAAGCTGCCGCCGCCGAAGACCTGGTACGAACAGCTGGTGCGTAAGCGCGGCATGGTGATCGCCGGGCCTTCGCCAGTCGTGGGGCGCTTCGTCAATTCGCTGATCATCGGATTCGGTTCGACCATTCTTGCGACCCTGCTCGGCACGCTCACAGCCTACGCATTCTCGCGGTTCCAAGTGCCGTTCGCCGACGACCTCCTTTTCTTCATCCTCTCGACCCGGATGATGCCGCCGATCGCGGTGGCGGTGCCGATCTATCTCATGTATCGCTCGCTCGACCTTTACGACACGAGAATCGGCATGATTCTGCTCTACACCGCGGTGAACGTGTCACTGGCGGTCTGGCTGCTCAAGGGCTTCATTGACGAAATCCCGCGCGAATACGAAGAAGCGGCGCTGATCGACGGCTACACGCGGCTGCAAGCCTTCCGCAAGGTAGTGCTGCCGCAGGCCGCGACCGGCATCGCCGCCACGGCGATCTTCTGCCTCGTCTTCTCCTGGAACGAATACGCCTTCGCCCTGCTGCTGACGAGCAGCAGCGCCCAGACCATGCCGCCATTCATCCCGTTCATCATCGGCGAAGGCGGACAGGACTGGCCGGCGGTAGCGGCGGCGACCACGCTGTTTGTGATCCCGATCGTCTTCTTCACAATCGTGCTGCGGAAGCACCTGCTGCGCGGCATCACCTTCGGAGCGGTGCGCAAATGAGCGACGAGCTCGCCATAAAGCGAAGCGGCTGGAAAGAATGGTTCCGGCGCGGGCCGGCAGAGAATCTCGCGACCGTCGTGATCGGCGCCGGCATCTTCATGATGACGCAACCCTTCTCAATCGACCTCTTCACCTATTCGTTCGTCACGATTCTAGGCGGCACGATCGCGTTCGTCGCGGTCAGCCATTTTCCGGATTAGAGCGAGGCTATGGCGCAGATCCGCGTAGAGAATTTGCGTAAGGCGTTCCTCGACTTCGTTGCGGTCGACGGCTCGACTCTGACGATCGAGGACCGGGCCTTCTTCGCGCTGCTGGGACCGTCTGGCTGCGGCAAGACTACGACGCTGCGCATGATCGCCGGGCTCGAGCTTCCGAGCGAAGGGCGTATCCTTCTCGATGGCGACGATGTCACCTTCCGCCGCGCCGCGGAGCGGGACATCGCCTTCGTCTTCCAGCTCTTCGCTCTCTATCCCCACATGAGCGTCGGCGACAATATCGGCTTTCCGCTGCGATGCCAGGGCGTGGCGCGCGCCGATATCCGCAAGCAGGTGCGCGAAGCCGCGCAGTTGCTGCGGATCGAGGATCTCCTTTCCCGGAAGATCTCGAACTTGTCCGCAGGCGACAGGCAGCGTGTCGCTCTCGGTCGCGCGATTGTGCGCCGCCCCAAGGCGTTTCTCATGGATGAGCCGCTGGGCGCGCTCGATTCCGAGTTCCGTCGTCTCATGTGCGACGAATTGCGTGACCTGCATGATCGGATCGGCGCGACGACAGTCTACGTCACGCATGACCAGCTCGAGGCGATGTCGATGGCCGATCGGATCGCCGTGATGAACCGCGGAATCGTCGAGCAGGTCGGCGCACCGCAGGAAGTCTACGATCTGTCCCGCGACCATGTTCGTCGCCAATTTCATCGGCTCGCCACCGATGAACTTCATTCGCTTCGAGGGTAAATTGCGGCGCGGCGAACGCTTGGTGCGAATCCGCGACGCGAGCGTCGCTATTCCGGAATCCCTTGAAGACGGCGCCGCCGACTCGCTCGTGCTCGGAGTGCGGCCCGAGCACATCGTGTTCTCCGACGCGGCGCCGATTCGCGGCCGCGTTTTCGGCGCTGAATATCTCGGCACGACGCAAATCGTGACCGTCGACACCGGGCAATGCCACGTCAAGGCGCGTTTGCCGTCGGACACGCCGGTTCGGCTGGGCGAGACGGTCGGGCTGGCCTTTCAGTCGCAGTCCCTGGTCGTATTCGACGGATCGACCGGCCGTGCTTTGCGAAGCGCTCTTTATGAGGGCATTGGCCATGGCTGAGATCGCATTGCGACAAGTCGGCAAGCGCTTCGGCGACATCGAGGCCGTCCGCGACCTGTCGCTCAGCGTCGCCGACGGCGAATTCGTCGTCCTGCTCGGCCCGACCGGCGCCGGCAAGACCACGACCTTGCGCCTGATCGCGGGGCTCGAGCGGCCCGATCGCGGGACGATTTCCATCGACGGCCGCGACGTTACCCGCGACTCTCCACCCGCCCGCGACATCGCCTTTGTCTTCCAGCAATATTCGCTTTATCCGCATCTGACCGTCTACGACAATCTGGCCTTCCCGCTGCGCGCGCCGACCCGCCGCTTGCCGGACGCGGAGATCCGCAAGCGGGTTCGCCAGATTGCCGAACTGCTGCATATCGGCGACAAACTCGCCAATCGTGCGACGCGCCTGTCCGGCGGGGAAATGCAGCGGGTCGCGATCGGGCGCGCCCTCGTCCGTCAGCCGTCGATATATCTGATGGACGAGCCTCTCTCCTCGCTCGACGCAAAGCTGCGCGCCGAACTTCGCCTCGAACTGAAGCGCATCCAGGTCGAGCTCGGAGCGACGGTGCTGTACGTCACGCACGATCAGACCGAGGCTTTAACAATGGCGGCCCGCATTGGCGTCATTCGCGATGGACAATTACTTCAACTCGGAACGCCGCGCGAAATCTACGAGACCCCGAACGATATCTATGTCGCGACGCGCCTCGGCACGCCTGGGATCAATCTCATCCCTGCCGAATTGCTTCCCGACGTGAACGCGCCGCGCCACGTCAAAACGGTCGGAGTACGCACGGAGCATCTGCAAGTCGTCAAGCCGACCGGCGATAGCCTCGTCGGGCGCGTGCGCCGGATCGAGCACCTCGGCGATCAGAATCACGTGCATCTCGAATTTAGGGGCCACGCGCTCGTTACACTGGCCGATCCGCACAATCCGCTCGCGACCGGTCAGGACGTGGCCTTGAGCCTGCGGAGCCCGCTCTACTTCGATGCGGCCGGCCGGCGCATCGGCGTCGCGGCTGAGTGAAGCTCCAATCATGGCTCTCGATCCCTTACTCCTGAAATCGATGGTCGCGGCGGCGGCCGAAAATGTCAGCGCCGCCGCGGACGAACTCACCGCGCTCGATCAGGCGATCGGGGACGGCGACCACGGGATCAACATGAAGCGCGGCTGCGCCGCCGTGATGGCGCAACTCGATGTAATCGCGGCAAAGCCTACCGGCGAGGCGCTGAAGTCGGTCGGCACAGCATTGGTGATGTCCGTCGGCGGCGCCTCGGGTCCCCTTTACGGCAGTCTATTCATCGCTATGGGCAAGCAACTGGGCGAGCGACCGGCAAGCCTCGACTTGCTGGCGGAGGTGTTCGCTGCCGGGGCGGCGGCGGTCTCGGCGCGAGGCAAGTCGACCACGGGCGAAAAGACCATGCTCGATGTGCTTGTGCCGGTGCTCGAGGCGATTCGGGCCAGCCCTCCGGCTCTCGCCAGGCAACTACGAGAAGCGGCGACGCGGGGCGCCGCGGCCACCGTCCCGATGCGGGCGACCAAGGGACGCGCGTCCTTTCTCGGCGAGCGAAGCATCGGCCATATGGACCCTGGCGCCCGATCCAGCGAGATCGTCGTCCATTCCTTGTCGCGCTTTCTGGATGGCGAAGCATGAGCGAGAATGTCTCCCTGGTCATCGTTTCTCATTCACCCGACATCGCTCGCGGGACCGCGGACATGGTGCGTCAAATGGTCGGCGACGAGGTCAAGGTTGCACATTGCGGCGGCAATCCCGCGGGCGACCTCGGCACGGACGTGCACGGCATCCTTCGAGCGATCGACCAGGTGTGGTCGCCACAAGGAGTCGCCATTCTTGTCGATCTTGGCGGCGCGGAGACCAACAGCGAAATGGCGATCGAGATGCTTCCTGAAGACCGGCGAGGCAGCGTAGTGCTTTGCAACGCGCCGATCGTCGAAGGCGCCATTATGGCGGCGACGGAGGCGTCGGGCGGCGGCAGCCTTGCCCAGGTCCGTGCGACCGCCGAAGAACTGTCGCCGAGGTGACATGACCGTGTTTTCCGATTCTCTGCCGGAGCCAATGCCGCGAGCTGTTGTCACCGCCTCGGTGCGTTTGCGGCACGAGGCCGGCTTGCATGCGCGCCCGGCTGTCAAGCTTACCCAGCTTGCGAACAAATTTTCAGCGAAGATCTCGTTCGCGGCGCAACCCCAAGGGCCGTGGATCAACGCCAAGAGCATTGTCAAGGTCATGGCGATGAAGACGCCGTACGATGCCTTGCTGCATTTTCGCGCAGAGGGTGAAGATGCGGAGGAAGCGGTCCTCGCGCTTGTCGCCCTGGTCGAACGGGATTTCCTCGATGACGGCTGAGGCGCTACGCCTGCGCGGCCATGTCGCGGCGCCGGGCCTGGCGATCGGACCGCTCGCCCGCCTCACGATCGCTCCCGCGTCGGCACGACTCGCCGGCACGCCGGAGGCAGAACGGAAGGCGCTTACGCAGGCGATCGCCCGCGCCAGCGCCGACCTGACGGCGCTGACCGCGTCGCAGGCGAGCGACGCTGCGGCAGTGCTCGAATTCCAGATCGCTTTGCTCGGCGACGGCGAGTTGACCGAGACTGCCTTTGCGGAGATCGAGTCGGGGGCGCCGGCGGATCTTGCCTGGCGCCGGGCCCTCGACGCCGAAGTGAGCGGATATTCCAACGCGGAAGACCCCTATTTCCGAGCGCGCGCGAGCGATCTGGTCGATCTTCGCGACCGAGTGTCACGCGCCCTCGACGATGGCGGCGAAACGGGACTCCTGCTGCCGGAGGGCGCGATCCTGGTTGCCGACGACCTGCCGCCGTCGCGCTTTCTCGAGATTGACTGGACGCGCTTGGCCGGTGTCGCGCTGACTGGCGGCAGCGCCGCCAGTCATGTTGCGATGCTGGCGCGCGCCCGGGACGTGCCGATGCTCGTCGCTTTGGGCGCTATTTCCGCCGCCGACGGAACCTTGGCTGTGCTCGACGCTGAACGAGGAGAAATCGAAGTCGCGCCGGCGAGAAGGCGACTCGAGGAATGGCGCCGTCGCGTCGCGACGAACGCGCGCCGCCGCGCGGTCGAGGCCCAGCATATTGCGAAGCCGGCCATAACCCGTTCGGGCCGCCGCATCCGCACGATGATCAACATACAAGGCCTCGTCGATCTCAAAACCGCCGCCGCCGCGCACGCAGACGGCATTGGGCTCGTTCGCACTGAGTTCCTGTTCGAGCCTCGCGGCATGCCGCCGGATGAAGCGTCGCAATATCGCAGCTATCGGGACATATTGGATTGGGCGGGGGAGCGGCCGGTCACGATCCGCACGCTCGACGCCGGCGGCGACAAGCCCATTCCGGGCGTAACTTTCGATGGCGAGACTAACCCATTTCTTGGCGTGCGCGGCTTGCGTCTGTCGCTTCGCCGGCAACATCTGTTCAGGACGCAGCTGCGCGCGCTCGCGCGTTCCGGTTCGCGCGGCACCCTGAAAGTGATGCTGCCGATGGTGACGACGCCGGCCGAGTTCGCTGAGGCGCGTCGCCTTCTCGACGCCGTCCTGGCGGAACTCGCATCCGAAGGACTCGTCGCGCGCCGGCCCGCGCTCGGCATCATGGTCGAAGTACCGGCGGCGGCGCTGGCGATTGCCCGTTTTGACGCCGATTTCTATTCCATCGGCAGCAATGATCTGGTGCAGTACGTCACAGCCTGCGATCGGGGCAACGGCGAGCTTGCCGCGATCGCCGACCCTCTCAACCCGGCGGTCCTCGAGCTCATTGAGCGAACGGTCGCGCATGGTCGGCGAACCGGCGCCCCCGTGAGCCTCTGCGGCGACATGGCCGCGGACCTCCGCTGCTTGCCCGCGCTTATCGACTGCGGTCTTGAGGAGCTTTCGGTCGCGCCGCCGGCGCTTGGGCGGGTCAAAGCGGCGATTGGGCGCCATGGCTGACGTGCGCCGCCCGCGTGAGGCCTCTTCTGGCACGGTCGCCCAATACAAACAGGTTCTGAAGGCGGTGCTCGACAGCCGTCCCTCCGGAATGCGCCAGCGGCTTGCCGAAGCGATCGGCAAGAACCGCAGCTTCGTCTCCCAGATTTCGAACCCGGCTTACCAGGTGCCGATTCCCGCGCGCCATGTCGCTCTGATCCTCGAGCTCTGCCACTTCTCGACCCAGGAACGCGCCGCATTTCTCAACGCATATTCGCGGGCCCATCCGGGGCGACTAGCGATCGCGACCGAGGCACGGCGCGAACGCAAGTTGACGCTTGCGCTGCCGGATCTCGGCGACGCCGGCAGGAACAAACAGCTCGAAACCCTTGTTTACGACCTGGTGCACCGCCTTGCGCTGCTGTTGAGCGAGGAAAGGTAAGCGAACATGGATGGCGTCCAATGAAGAAACTCATGAACGGCGTTGACACGATCCTCACGGAGAGCCTGTCGGGCTTCGCGGCGGCGCACGCCGGGATCGTTGTCCTCGGACCAGAAGGCAGGTTCATCCGCCGTGCGCGGTTGACGCCGGGCAAGGTCTCGCTGATTTCCGGCGGCGGCAGCGGCCACGAGCCTTTGCATGCCGGTTTCGTTGGATACGGAATGCTGGACGCGGCCTGCCCGGGCCAGGTCTTCACCTCGCCGACACCAGATCAAATGACCGAGGCGGCCCAAGCGGTCGACGGCGGGGCCGGCTTGCTATTCATCGTCAAAAACTACTCTGGCGACCGCATGAATTTCGAGATGGCGGCGGAGCTGGTCAACGGTCCCGTCGCAACCGTCGTCACTGACGACGATGTATCGGTGGAGAACTCGACCTGGACCGCAGGCAGACGTGGCGTCGCAGGCACGCTCGTCGTCGAGAAGATCGTCGGCGCGAGCGCCGAACGAGGACGCGACCTAGCCTCGCTCGCGGCGCTCGGCGAGCGCGTGAACGCGCGCACGCGCTCGATCGGCGTCGCGCTGTCGAGTTGCACTGTGCCGGCGGCGGGACGCCCCACGTTCAACATCGGCGAGGGGGAAATGGAAATGGGCGTCGGCATTCATGGCGAACCCGGCCGACGCCGTGTTCCTCTCGTTCCCGCGGACGACATTGCGGACGAGATGGTGAGCGCGATCGCGACCGATCTCCGCGCGGAGGTTCGCGGCGACGCGCTGCTGTTCGTCAACGGCTTCGGCGGGACGCCGGCGATGGAGCTCTATCTGATGTACAATGCCGCGCGACGCTTTCTCGAGAAGCGCGGCGCGCGGGTTATACGATCGCTGGTTGGCGACTACGTGACCTCGCTCGAAATGGCCGGCTGCTCCATCACGGTTTCCATGCTGGACGAAGACCACGTGGTTCTCTGGGACGCGCCAGTCGAGACTGCAGCGCTCAGATGGGGTCGATAGGCGCGTGTTGCAGTTCTCCGTCGGCGCGTGGACGACGGCGGGAGCAGCGCAGAGTTGCGTACGCCGCAGCGAGACTGTTCAAAGCGCCGACGCGCACACGACGCGTTCGATTGACCGGCCGCGCGCGGTTTGATAGCGAGGGCAACCTGCCGCAACCTCATGCGCAGCAGGAGCACGGGCTGGAAATCGTCGAATGACCGACACAACCAGGGGGCGTCTGTGAGTTTCGCACATCGTGGCGGCGCGCTGGCGCTGGCGGGTCTACTGTCCGTTTTCGTCGTGGGCTGCGCCGAGACCCCTCCTCCCGTGGTCACGACCGCTCCCAGCATCACACCTGACCAGCTGGTCGGTAAGTGGGGGCTTGCATCTTATCACAAAGATGAGGATCGCGCCCGCACGATCAAGGAGGCGCGCGGGCAGTGCAACAAGCCCTATGTCATCAACAAGGGTCCCAACGGCGGACTGATGATGTATCTCGCCGATCAGCCGACTCCTTCGGAGCTGCTCCTCAAGGCGGGCAAGGACGGCGCGACCTATCTCGGGCCGCCCGGCGATGCAGGGACCGCGGATGATCGAATCGTGACGAACGTCGATCCGGATTCGTTCACGACAGTATGGGTTGATCCCGACAACGCCGCTCGCTATGGCACCATGGTTTATGAGCGGTGCGGAAAGCGCTAGTCCCGACGAGCTGGCGAGGCATATTTCTGGCTTTTGTTTCTAACGGAGTGCGCATGACTATTCGACTGGGTCTATTCGCGCGAGCCGCTCTGGCCGCGGCGATCATGGCGGCGGCCGCCGCCCTTCCAGGAGCGTTTGCGTCGGCTGCGCCGCAGGAGGACATGAACATCCAGGACCAGCCAGGCTACCAGCCGACGCCGGAAGAGGAGCAGCTGACCGGCGCCTACGAGAAGCAGGAAGTGTTTTTCCGCACCAATGAAGCGCCGGGAACGATCATCATCGATACGAAGTCGCGGTTCCTGTATCTGGTTCAGCCCGACAATCGCGCGCTTCGCTACGGCATCGGGGTCGGTCGCGACGGCTTCCAGTGGTCGGGACTGCAAAAAATCTCGCGCAAGCAGGAATGGCCCGACTGGCGGCCGCCGCCGGAAATGATCGAGCGTCAGCCCTATCTGCCGCGTTTCATGGCCGGTGGTCCTGGGAATCCTTTGGGCGCGCGCGCCATGTATCTCGGCGCGACGATCTATCGCATCCACGGCACCAACCAGCCGCAGACGATCGGCCACGCCATCTCGTCCGGCTGTTTCCGCTTAGTCAATGAAGACGTGATCGACCTCTATAGCCGCGTGCCGGTCGGCACGAAAGTCATCGTCAGACAGGCCGTCGCTCTCTAAGGCGCGGCCTTCCCGCACTCCACCAGTCGAGGCTGGCCATATGCGCAAATTCATTTCCTATCTCGCCGTCGCCGCGGCTCTTGCGTGCGGCGCGGCTCTCGGCGCCGCGCAATCCCAGACGCTCAAGACCGTGCAGGATCGCGGCTCGGTTATTTGCGGCGTCAACCCGGGGCTGGACGGTTTCTCGATCAAGGATAGCAATGGACAATGGTCGGGTTTCGACGTCGATTTCTGCCGGGCCCTCGCGGCGGCGATCTTCAACGATCCCTCGAAGGTTCAATACGTGCCGCTGTCGGCCTCGGAGCGGTTCGATGCGCTGAAGAACAAACAGATTGACGTGCTCTCGCGCAATTCGACCTGGACGATGGGCCGCGAAAATGATTACGGCATCGTCTTCGCGGGCGTGACATATTACGACGGACAGGCGTTTCTCGTTCCCAAGAGTTGCAATCTTCAATCCGCGCTCGAACTCAACGACAGCAAGGTCTGCGTGCAGCCGGGCACGGACACCGAGCCAAATTTCGTCGACTTCTTTGAAACCAATCACATGAAATACGAGATCGTCCACGAGGCGAACGTCGCCGAAATGATCGCGGCCTACCAGGGCGGAAAATGCAACGTATTGACGACCGATGAATTGGGTCTTTTCGCGATGCGCCTGGAGCTCCAGAAGCCGAGCGACCATATGATCCTGCCGGACATCATCTCGAAGGAGCCGCTTGGCCCGGTGGTGAGGCAGGACGATATGCAGTGGTTCAATATCGTCAAATGGGTCAATTTCGCCATGCTCAACGCCGAAGAGTTGGGCGTAAGCTCGAAAACCATCGACGACGCGCTGAAGTCGCAGAAGCCGGCGGTCAAACGGCTCGTTGGAACAGAGAGCGAGTTTGGCAAGCCGCTCGGTCTTTCGAACGACTGGGCGGCCAACATGATTCGCAAGGTCGGCAACTACGGCGAGGTGTTTGACCGCAACGTCGGCGCGCATTCGAAGCTGGGGATTCCCCGCGGCCTGAACGAACTCTGGGATAACGGCGGCATTCAATACGCCCCTCCGATCCGCTGACGCTGCAGGATTCGTCGAGGCCCCAAACGAAAGTCTCGCGCCACCGCGCCGGAACGGGTCGAGGACTTGAGACCTAATACACCAACGTTCGTCCCTGATAGTGCGGTCTCACCGGCGGATCTTGGGCCTCGTCGCGAGGGGGCTTCGGCTTGTCGGGCGTCGCCGGTTTCGGAGCGGGCTTGGGCGCGGAGTAATTTTGCGCCGGCGGCGGAACAATAATAACGGGATAGTTGCTCATAAACTGCCCCCAGGCGGGACAGGTCGCGCCGAAGGCGATCGTCGCCAAGGCGATCGCGAATCCATGGACCTTTGTCGTCATGGTGGAGTTCCTCGTGTTCGGCTGCCCGGCTTCGCAATATTACGGAAACGACGTCGTCTTCGGAGCAGGCGAGACGCGCAGCCAGCGGGCGCTCAAGATCGCGACAGGTCCTCGGCGGCAAGCGGACGACACAAACGCCCGAGACAAAGAGTCATAGCGCCCGCGAGCCGCAGTCCGACACTGGCTCGCTTGGCCATTCAAGCCCCTAATTGGCAAATTGTCGATAGGCCGTGGCCTCGCCGGATTTCGCGCCGAGAAAGCGCTAGTCGAGCCCCATGGTCGCCGCGTGAACGCGTATCTCGCGCGTCAGCTCGACGAGCGATGCCATCAGCAAGGCGAGCGATACGGTGAACATGAGCGCCACGAGGCCAGCGTGGCCGATTCCGACAAGGGCGGCGAGGAATGCGCCGATTAGCAACGCCGCGGTCACAAGGGCGCTGAGCACGGCGAAATAGATTGCGCGGCTGAGAAGGACCATCCGACGCTGAAATGAGGCGGCGACCGCGTCCCGGATCGATGGATCGACGACGTCGGTTTCGGCCGACCGCAAGGCTCGGTTCCGTTCGACGATCCGCTCCAGCCGGGCAATCAGGATCGACAGGAATCCGGCGACCGCGCCAAGCATGAACGCGGGCGCGGCCGCATGCGATATCGCGGCGCTCAATTGGTCGATATCGGTGACTGCCGGGACCATCGTGCGCGCGCCCCTCCCTTTTTGGACCCATCTCGCTCTTCGTTCGCTCGCGATTGGCGAGGCTGTTCGGTTCCTCGGTCGGAGCATGATGATCGACAGAGCGAATTGCAACCGGAACAGAGAGGTCCGGAAGACCGCTGCGGCGGCCTGTCGTTTTTGACCCTGAAGGCGGGGGTTTCCATGACGCAGCCCAGTTGGCCTATTGCCGGCGAACACGCCGCTACTTATCCTCGGCCGCCGACGCTCCGAGTCGATGCTGGCGGTTCAGGGACGCGAACGCGCGCCGAGCGCCGATCGTCGATATCCGAGGCGCGCGGCGAGTTGCGCCTAAGCCGCAATGTGTGTAAGGATCGGCGGCCACGTGCGTTGAGGGGCGTCGCGTGAGAGGCTTGTCGCGCCGCGGGCGCGGCGGGCAAAAAAGGCGGGGGTGCTGATGAGGAACATTGCCAGGCCGATCTTCGTTGCAGCTGGGCTAGCCTCGGCGGCGCCGGTCTTTGCCGCCGACCTGGCCCCTCCGCCCGCCCCGGCCGCCCCCCCGCCCGTCCTGATGCCTTCCGACTGGCGATTCGAGGTCACGCTTTACGGCTGGGCGACAAATCTGACCGGCAACGTTGGCGTCGGACCGTTTCCGACGTCACCCTTCTTCGCCAGTTTCGGCGACATTCTCGATCACTTCCAAGGCGCGTTCATGGGGGCTGTCGTCGCCCGAAACGAGACCTTCATCGGCGGGCTGGACGTCATCTGGTCGCGCGTGGGGACGGTGGCGACAATCGATGATCCATCGAGGGCCTTGTTCGGCGGAAGCGCCGATCTCAAGCTCACCTCCGCCATTGTCACGGGCTTCGGGGGCCTGAGGATTCCGATTGGATCGCCCAATCTGCAACTGTACGGAGTCCTCGGCGCGCGCTACTTCAGCGAAACCGCCTCGGTCACGCTGCAAGGCCCGGTCGGCGCCTTTCAGATCGCGGCGTCCGCCACCAAGGACTGGATCGATCCCATCGTCGGACTTTTCGCCAACTACCGGATCGACGACAAGTGGTTCGTCAACGCCGCGGCGGACATCGGCGGCCTCGGCGACAGCGCGACTGGGCAGGGCCTGGGCGCGGTCGGCTACAATTGGACGCCGTCGATCTCCACAACGCTGGGCTATCGCGTGCTCTACGCCTACGAGCGGCAGAACAATGCGGCGAACGGCAGCTTCCGCTATCAGCAGTGGATGTACGGGCCATTCGCGGCGATCAAGTACAGCTTCTGAAGCTGTCCGTCGCACTTTTGACGCCGACCAAGCACTTTCAGAGGGTTAGGCGCCGAATTTTGCAACTTCGCACGCTGTCTGGAGACAGACTGGGCGCACGCCGCGCTTTAACTATTCTTTACCGCAATTGCCCGATTCGACATTTGCGCCATTCGACAACGACGCCGTCGGTTCTGCGCTGGCGTCTGTCATCTCGACCGTCCCTTACCAACATCAAACCACGTTTCGATCCGCATGGCAAGAAAATGTTGGTTTTTCAGAAATCCCTCATCCCCTCCCCTCGAGACGCAAGGAGGCCAGCGAACGAGGGCCGCTGGGCCCGTCCGCTGGCGCGCTCTGTTGCGGATTGTTCGCGGTCAGCGGCAGACGCGGACCCCCGCGCGATAGTAGCAGCGCGGGTGGACGACCGCGGGGCGCCCGACGACGGCGGCGGGACGATGGTTGGTGACGACGGCGCCGCGCGGCCCGACGCATCCCGCGTGATAGACCCCAGCCGCGCAAGCGGCGGCGTCGGCTTCAGAAACCTGAGCCATGAGCAGGCCGAAAACCAGCAGGCCGGAAGCAATCTCTTTCATTGTTCAACTCCTCTTCGCCAAACCCGATCATCGGGCCGGATTCCGTCAGCCGATCGCGCGCCGCCGCCAGCTCGGCGATCGCGCGCGTTTTGAAGGGAACGATCTGACGCGGCGAGCCTGAAGGCGGCGCCCCGCCAAGCCGTCCTATTCCGCGCTCTGTATCCTTGAAAGCGACGTCCACATCCGGCTCGCGGTCGCGCGCCTTGTCGTTCCGAGAATTGAGGCCGGTGTCGACGTCGAGCCAGGAGCCCAGGCACCAATGGTCGAGACGGGGCGCCTTGCAGTCGGGCGTCACCGGGCCGGGGTCGCAGACACAATATTTGTCGGCATGCGGCGTGACGCCCGGCCATCTCCTTTCGCTCGCCCGAAGGCAGGGCGAAATTGATTTGGGAACCCCCCGTTTGCACTCCGAACTGGCACACGTGTCCGGTCGGCGCCGCGCACAGAAAGGTCACGGTTTGCTGCGCCAGATTTTGCTGGGCGTTTGCCGCGGTCGCCAAACAGATTGGCGCCGCGACGCAAAGCGCCGTCGATAGAAGCAGTTTTCTCATGGCTCGGCCCCCTCACTTCTCTTGCATCAAGCCTTCGGCGCGCATGTCCTTGAGATTCACGGCGATGGCGTGAATGATCTTCTCGTCCTGGTGCTGCTTGCAGTATTCGATGACGAGATGCTCGAGTTCGCGGCCCTTCTTGTAGTCCATGTAGTGCTTGTGGGCGAGGCCGTTGTACCAGCCGCTGTACCAGCTCGACAGCGCGTTGGCGTCCTCCTGGTAGGTGTTGGCGAGCTGGCCGCAGGTCAGCGTCGTCACGTCGATAAAGCCGTTGGCGTCGACATAGGCCGAGAGACCGACCGGGTCGGCCTTCGCCGCGCCGACTATCGCGATAGCCGCCGCAAACCCGAGAAGCATTGTCTTTTTCATCGTCTTGCCCTTTCTGACCGTCTTGATCTTTCGTTGATGAAGCTGATTTGAGGATTCGCCGGGCCGCTTCCGTCCCGGAAATTAGGCGTTCGTCTTCGCCGCCTCCCCTGAGCGGGGATGGGTCAATCCTGCCGCCGCATTCAGTAGCACGGCGGATAGGGATAGTAGCCGCAGGCCGGCGGCGGAGGCGCATAGTACGGATAGGGGTGATAATGGCGCCGGCCGCCGCCCCGACCGCCGCCGCGCCGAGCGCCGCCCCCGCCGCGGCGCCATAGATAGTGGATGGTATGTACGGGTCGATAGAAGGCGCCGCGCCAGGCGGTGCGGCGCGCAACACCGGCGAACGACAACGGCGTGCGCGGCAGGCCGATGATGTCGATAAACACCGCCGCGGGCCCGTCTGCGCCGTTGAGATCGCCTTCCAGCACCTTGACGTTGAATGTCAGATCGGCGCCGTTCATCTTCGGCGACGTGAGTTCGACAACCTGGCGTCCTTGACGGTCGCGGCCTCCTTGTCGAACCAGCCGAGACGGTCGCGTTCGGCGGATCCTTGGCGAAGCTGTCGGCTCCCGCCACCGGGTCCCACTCCTCGAGGAAATGCGCGATCAGCGCGTGTCCGGCCGAACGGACGGGCCGGTCGGCGAAAATGATGACATTGGACGACACGCCGCTGAGCGTCAGCGTATCGCCCTGCAAGTCGCGCCCTGCGAATTCATGACGATCAGCGACGGCACGATCTCGGTCTTGGCGTTCGAAGGAACGCCGATCGTCTTCATCTCCGTCTGGGGAGACTTCAAGTCCGGCGCGCTCTGCGCCAGAGCGCCGAGCGGCGCGGCGAAATGCGCCATTAGGCCGCCGAAAAGGCCAATCGTTCGATTATCCGACATTGAGTCCCTCCTTCACATTTTCCACTAGAAGATCGGCGTCACTCGTCATCGAACCGCCGTAGAGCTTCCTCTTGAATCCTATACGCCGCCCCGGCTCGTCAAACGTCGATCCACGCGCGAGCAAGGACGATCGCCACGGCCGAGTGAAGGACCACTGCCGGCCACAGGATCGGCCCGACAAACCGGCCGCCGATCCCTAGATAAATGAGATAGAGCGCGATGAGCACGCTGAAGACCAGCAACGCTGGAAGCGACGAAGCGGCTTTTCCTTCCGTCCCCGCGCGCGGCCAGCACGCCAGGACCAAAGCAATGAGAGCGAATCCGGCGAGCCGGCCGACGATCTGCCCCAGTTCGGAGAGCTCGGCCCCGAGCAGCAGCCGAACGAACAGGGACGGGAAGCTGACCAGAATTAGCCCCGTCCCCGCTTCGATCGCGGCGGCGACCGCGATCGATATCGTTTCGTACCGCTTCAAGGCGAGCACTCATTGAGGGGCGGGACCTTGCCGTTGAGCTGGACGGCCAGAGCAGCGGCCGTGCCCGCAGGGGCGCCGACATAGATCGTCGAACCCGTTTTGCTATTGGCGGTGGCGCCCTTGCAATATTTGAAGAAGGACTTGTCGCACGGGTACGGCCCGAGGATCTGGTAGCTTTGGGCGTTGGCGCCAGTGGACTTGGTGATCGGGCAGGAACAGACGATCTGTCCTTTCGGCACCGGTTTGTCGAAGCCCGGGAACGTCGTCTCCTCGGTGCTTCTGAAGCACAGTCCGCCGTCGCACTGAGCGTAGGCGCCGCCCTCGTCGCCCTGGCAGGTGTAGACCGCCTGATTTCCGTTCGGCGCGACGATCTGCTCGGGCAGACTGTAGGTGCTGATCATGTATTTGTTGGCTGCGCCCGCGGCGTTGATCGAACAGACGTCCTCGTCCTTGCCCATCGCAAACGGCAGGCTGATGCTGTCGCCGTGCTTGACGTCGCACTGGCAGTAGGCAACGCCGTCGAACACATTGCAGCGCGCAGCGGCGCAGAGCGCATAAGTCTGATCCTTGCAGACCTTGAATGTCGATCCGGCCATCGCGTCGAGGAGCTTATCGAGACAACCTTTGGAAAGTTGGCCCATCTTGCTCTGCACACAGCTCTTGATGCGTCCGACATCGGGCAGCACGTCCGAGCAGAGACTCCAGATGTCGCCGCCGCATGCTCGGATGAGCCCCAAATCCCCGCTGAAGCCCTCCTGCGCCTTCGAGGGGGAGGCCACGGCCCCCATCAACATGAGCGCAAATCCAAACCCAGCGGCGATCAGTCGCGCTTTCCTGAAACATAGTCCTGACAACATCGCCATCACTCCCTGCAGTTTCAGCCGCTCAGTTGGCGTCCTGGGCCGCGCGCTCGGCCTCCATCAGCTTCTTCTTGTCCTCGTCGGTAAGCGCCGGCGGCGCGATCGAGACGGTCAGCTTGTCGATCTTGCCCGTGAAGGCGAACGGGACCTGATAGTCCTGATCGTCGACCGGCGTGCCGGTGTCGGAGCCGATGTCGAAGGTCTCGTCCCACGGCATCGTGAGCGGGATGGTGCGCTCCATCGTCTGGGTAGCGACGACCTTGCCGTCGACGGATAGAGTGCCCGTGCCGCCGCGCCCGAGGCCGCTGATGTTGTTGAAGGCCAGCGTCGCAAAGCCGAGCCCGTCATACTTGAAGTCGTAGACGAGCGTGTGCTTGCCCGGCGTCAGCGCGTCCGGCGCCTTCCCAGCGCACCCGCTTGAGATCGAGCAGGTTCCACAGGAACACCGGCTTGCCCTTGAGGAGATAGAGCCCGTAGCCGCCGAACCGTCCGCCGTCGGTGACGATCATGCCGTCGCCTCCGCCTTCCGGCACGTCGATGTCGGCGGTGATCGTGTAGGACGTGTTGAGCAGGCTCGGGCCGGTGCCGCGCGGCTGGCCGGTGATCGGAACGCCGCTGTAGGCGAACACCTTGCGTCCGCCGGACATCGACGGCCGCGGGATCACCATCCGGGTGGCGACCGAGGCGTCCAGCGGCAGCACCTGATACTTCGCGAACTGCGCGAACATCAGGTCTGTCATCTCCCTCACCTTGCCGGGATTGTCGGCGGCGACGTCGGTGTATTGCGTCCAGTCATGCCGCACGTCGTAGAGCTCGAACTTGAACGCGCTCGCAGGGTCGAGCGTAGCCTTGCCAAGCAATTCCCACGGCGCGCGCTTCGGCACGGCGCTCAGCATCCAGCCGTCGTTGTAGAGCCCCTGCACCCCGAGCATCTCGAAATACTGGGTCTTGTGCGGCGAGGGCGCGTCGGCGTTCGCTCGATCGAACGAGTAAGCCATGCTGACGCCTTCGATCGGCTTCTGCGCGATGCCGTCGACCATGTCGGGCGCCGGGATGCCCGTGACTTCGAGCAGCGTCGGCACGACGTCGATCACATGATGGAACTGCCAGCGGACGCCGCCCTTGTCCTTGATGTGGCCCGGCCAGGAGATCGCCATGCCCTGCCGCGTGCCGCCGAAGAAGGACGGAACCTGCTTGGTCCACTTGTACGGCGTGTCGAAAGCCCAGGCCCACGGCACCGCGAAATGGCTGTAGGCGAACTGGGTGTTCCAGACGTCGTAGAACTTCATCTGCGCGGCGACCGGCAGTTCGACGCCGTTGAACTGCAGCACCTCGCTCGGCGTGCCCTTCGGCGAGCCTTCGGCGGAAGCGCCGTTGTCGCCGCTGATGTAGATGATGAGCGTGTTGTCGAGCTTGCCCATGTCCTGGACCGCCTGGATAACGCGGCCGATCTCGTGATCGGTATAGGCGAGATAGGCGGCGTAGACATCGGCCTGACGAATGAAGAGCTTCTTCTCCTCGTCGCTCGTCTGGTCCCAGCGCTGCAGGAGGCTGTCGGGCCACGGCGTCAGCTTGGCGTCCTGCGGGATCACGCCGAGCTTCTTCTGGTTGGCGAAGATCTGGTCGCGCAGGTCGTTCCAGCCCTTGTCGAACAGGTGCATGTCGGCTGATCTTCTGCAGCCATTCCTGCGTCGGCTGGTGCGGCGCGTGCGTGCCGCCCGGGACGTAATAGACGAAGAACGGCAGATCCGGATTGATGTCGTTGAGCTGGTTCATCCAGCGGATGGCGTCGTCAGCCATCGCGGTCGTCAGGTTCCATTGCCCCTGATGCCCGACGTAAGGATAGATCGGCGTCGTGTTGCGGAAGAGGTTCGGCTCCCACTGGCTCGCGTCGCCGCCGACGAAGCCGTAGAAATAGTCGAAGCCCATGCCGGTCGGCCACTGGTCGAATGGGCCGGCCTGGCTCGCCGTCCAGGTCGGCGTGTTGTGATCCTTGCCGAACCACGATGTGCGGTAGCCATTCTCCCGCAGGATGCGGCCGATTGTCGCGCTGTCCTTGCCGATCACGCTGTCATAGCCCGGAAAGCCGGACGCCGCCTCGGAGACGACGCCGAAGCCGACGGAATGGTGGTTGCGGCCGGTGATCAGCGCCGCCCGCGTCGGCGAGCAGAGCGACGTCGAATGGAAGTTGGTGTAGCGCAGCCCGTTGGCGGCGATGCGGTCGAGCGCCGGCGTCGGGATGACGCCGCCGAAGGTCGAGGGCGCGGCGAAGCCGACGTCGTCGGTCATGATGAGGAGGATGTTCGGCGCGCCCTTCGGCGGCACGACGCGCGCCGGCCAGGCAGGCGTCGACTGGGCGGCGTTGAGCTCGATCTGGCCCTGGAACCGCTGCGGCGGCGGCGGCAGCACATGGCCGTCGATCGTCGTCGTGGCGTTGGGCGCGCCCGCCGCGCCCGTCGTCTGGGGAACATCGATCGGCGGCGCGCCGATCTGCGGCGTCCCCGACATTTCCTGCGCGCTCGCCACGCCGAGCGAAACCAGGGCCGCGGCGCCCAGGCCGGTCAATAGCCCCGCCATCCAGCGCCAATTCGACGGCGCCGGCTGAGTGTTCCTCCGCATGATTCCCCTCCTCAGGCGATCTTCGACTTAATCGCCGCGCGAACGCACGCGCGGCGCCGCTCAGGCCTCAAGTCCCGACGCGGCGACAATCCATTGCCTCTCGGCGGCCATGACGTCGGCCCTCAAAAGCCCTTGACCCTGTTCGAACGGCGTTTGAAAATTCTCGACGTCGCGACGAATCCGACACATGAAATGAGCGTGTGTGACGGAGTCGTGACGCCGCAGCCGCGGTCTCTCGAACTTCCAATCTATTCGCCTTCCCGTCGCCCGTCATTGACTTCGCGTGCAAAAAAATTGACAAAATGAGACAACTCGGGGGTTGCGCTTCACGCTCGCGATCAGCGCCCCTCAGCGCGGCGGGCGGGGTGGCAGGCGTTGGATACCGTCTCTCGAACAAAACGGAATTACGCGACCATCAAGGCGCGCAACGTCGCCGGGATCCCCGACGCCTTGAAAGACCTCGGCGCGGACCCCGATGCGGTGTTGCGCGCCGCCGGCGTCGAGCCGGACGTCTTTTCCAATCCTGACAACGAGTTGCCTTACGCCGCTGTGGGCCGACTGGTCAGCGAATGCGTGCGGGCGACCGGCTGCGAGGCGTTCGGATTGCGCGTCGGCGCCCGGTCGGGCGCCACCGCGATGGGCCTCACCGGGCTCGTGTCGATGCACGCCTCGACCGTCGGCGAGGCGCTCAACGTCATCGTCGCCAGCCTCAAAACCAGCGACAACGGCGGCGCGGTGGTTCTCGACCGGACCGGCGATCTCGCCTCGTTCGGCTATGTCGTCACGGCGCCCGACGTCGACGGCGCCGACCAGATCGTCGACGGCGCGATGGCGATCGCTTTCAACACGATGCGCTCGCTTTGCGGTCCGGCCTGGCGTCCGATCCGCGTGCGCCTGACGCGCGATCCGCCGCGCGACAAGGCGGCGTACGCGAAATTCTTCGAGGCGCCGGTCGAGTATGCGGCGCCGGCGGCCAGCATGATCTTCGACGCCGCGACGCTCGACGCGGCGGTCCGCGACCGCAATCCGGAATTTGCGGCGATTCTGGCGCCGCTTCTGGAACAAGCGACGGCCAACGCGCCGGGCGACTTCGTGACCGCCGTCAAGTCGATCATGCGCGGGCGGATCGGCGCGGGCCCGCTGACGCGTGACAGCGTCGCGCGCGCGCTGCGGCTCAATCCCCGCAGCCTCGCCCGCCGGCTCGAGGCTTTCGGCGTCACCTATTCAGGGCTCGCCGAGGAGATCAGATACGAAGCCGCGCAGAGCCTTCTCGCCAAGGAAACGCCGATCGCGCAAATCGTCTCGACGCTCGGCTTCGCCGAACCGAGCGCCTTCACCCGCGCCTTCAAGACGTGGTCCGGGACCACGCCGGCGCGCTGGCGCGCGCGGCGCCAAGGCGCCCAAGGCTGATTGAAGACGCCGAACAGGCGCGCCGCGCGGCCCCATGGACGCCGGCCTTCCGGCGGGCTTTGCCCGGCGATGACGGTTCAGGCGCGCCCCTACCCCCGCGCCTTCCAGAAATCCGCCTGCAGCGCCGCCGCCTCGTCCTCCAGCAGCGGGCCGACGACTTCGGTCGGGCGCTGGCCGGCCATTGAACACAATGGCGCATGGCAGATCCAGGGTCGGGTTTTCCTCGTGCGCGCCGGTTTGCGCTTTGAGCCCCTTCTCGGTCTGGCCGTAGACGACGCGGCCGATGCCGGCCCAGTAGATCGCGCCCGCGCACATCGCGCACGGCTCGGCCGAGGTGTAGAGCGTGCATCGGGCGAGGAAGTCGACGCCGTAAGCGCGCGCGGCGCGCGAGGCCAGCAGGCGCTCGGCATGGGCGGTGCGGTCGCCGCCCTCGCTGGAATAGCCGTTGCCCTGCTCCATCAGAAGGTTTCCGTCGCCGTCGGCGAGCGCCGAGCCGAACGGATGGTCGCCGGCGGCGCGCGAGCGCCTGGCGACGTCGAAGGCCCGGCGCAGCAGCGCCTCGTCAAAGGGGCGAAGGGACGTGGCGGTCATGCGGCAGATCTCCGACGTTTCCGGGCGCAAACAGGCCGGCCCGACTGGCCTCTCGCCGCCCTCGCCCGCCCATCCGTCGGACTGTGCTTGGAAAGCGCGGCTGCATCAAGTCTTCCACAACCGGCGTTCATTGCCGCCGGATTGCCGCCAATTCATTTGACACTGGCCCCCGCCGCGTTAGGGTTTCACAAATTCGCGACGGCCGGCGGCGGCGGACGCGGGGGAAGCCGCATATTTTCGAACTTTCGCCTCGTTGGGCGCAAGCGTTAGATGATGGGTGGGCGGCGGGGCGCAATTCTTCGGTCGCTTATGTTGCGTCGCTTGGCGCGCGTGAGCGGCGCGAGGAACTGGGAGCGGGGGGTGATGTCGAGGTGAATGTCGAAGTTCCCCCGCGGCTGAGGCTGGTCGGCGTCAGCAAGTCGTTTCCGGGCGTCCGCGCCAACGACAACGTCAATCTCAGCGTCAAGCCCGGCGAGATCCACGCGCTGCTCGGCGAGAACGGGGCCGGCAAGTCGACTCTCGTCAAGATGATCTATGGCGTGCAGACGCCCGACGAGGGGCAGATCATTTTCGACGGCGCGCCAACGCACATTTCCAACCCCCGCGCCGCCCGGCGGCTCGGCATCGGCATGGTGTTTCAGCATTTCTCGCTGTTCGAGGCGATGACGGTGCTGGACAACATCGCGCTTGGCCTCGACAGCAGCCTTTCCAGACGCGAGCTCCTGGCCGAGTTCCTCAAAGTCCTCGAGACTTACCATCTCAAGCTCGATCCGCGCCGCGTCGTCTCGACGCTCAGCGTCGGCGAGCGCCAGCGCATCGAGATCGTGCGCGCGCTGATCCTCAACCCCCGCCTGCTCATCATGGACGAGCCGACCTCGGTGCTGACGCCGCAGGAGGTCGAGCAATTGTTCGAAACGCTGAAGCATCTCGCCGCCGGCGGGTGCTCGATCCTCTATATCTCCCACAAGCTGCACGAGATCGTCGCGCTGTGCGACACGGCGACGATTTTGCGCGGCGGCAAGGTCGTGGCGACCTGCGACCCGAGGCGCGAGACCTCGCGGTCGATGGCCGAGATGATGATCGGCGGCAATTTGAAGGAGATCGCCAAGCCGCCCCAACGCGGCTTCGGGCCGGTCAAGCTGTCCGCGCGGGGCCTGAGCCTGCCCAAGCCGAGCGAATTCGGCGCCGCTCTCAGCGACGTCGCCTTCGAGGTGCGCGCCGGCGAGATTTTCGGGGTCGCCGGCGTCGCCGGCAACGGGCAAAACGAACTCCTGAGCGCGATGAGCGGCGAGACGCCGGCCGCGAACGCCGAAGCGATTACGCTTGCCGGCGCGAACGTCGGGCGGCTCGGCGTCAACGAGCGGCGCAATCTCGGCCTTTGCGCCGTGCCCGAGGAACGCAATGGCCACGCCGCGGTCGGCGAATTCTCGCTCACCGACAACGGCGTGCTGACCGGCCGCGAGCGCATGCGCATGGTGCGCTTCGGCCTCATCGATCCGGGCAAGGCGACGAATTACGCCAGCGACGTGATTCGCGCCTACACCGTCAAGGCGACGGGTCCAGGCGCGCTCGCCGGCTCCCTGTCGGGCGGAAACCTGCAGAAGTTCATCATGGGGCGCGAGATCATGCAGAGCCCCGAGGCGCTCGTCGTCTGCCAGCCGACCTGGGGCGTCGACGCGGGCGCGGCGGCGGCCATCCATCAGGCGATCGTCGACCTCGCCGCGCGCGGTTCGGCGGTCATGGTGATCTCCCAGGATCTCGACGAGCTGTTGACGCTCTGCGACACGATGGCGGTCATGAATCTCGGCCGGCTGTCGAAACCGCTCAAGGTCGGCGAGGTCTCGATCGAGGAGATCGGCCTGCTGATGGGAGGCGTTCACGGCGATCCGGCGGCGACGATCGAGATGACGGAGGCTCTCCATGCGCATCCGATTTGAGAAGCGGCTGACGCCGAGCCCGTTCATGCTGGTCGCGACCCCGATCGCCTCCGTTCTGTTGACGATGCTGCTCGGCGCCGTGATCTTCGAGTTGCTCGGCTTCGATGGGCCGCAGGCGATCTATGAGACCTTCATCACGCCGATCGTGGCGTCCTACAAGTGGCAGGACGTGATGATCAAGGCCGCGCCGCTCATCATCATCGCGCTCGGGCTGTCGCTCGGCAATCAGGCCAAGATCTGGAACATCGGCGCCGAGGGCCAGTACATCATCGGCGCCCTGGCGGGCGCGGGCGTCGCGTTCGCGTTCCCCAACGCGCAAGCGTTCTGGATCGTCCCGCTGATGATCGCCGCGGGCATTCTGGGCGGCCTGGTCTGGGCCGTGATCCCGGCGTTCCTGAGGACGCGCTTCCGGGTTTCCGAGGTGCTCTCCACCCTGATGCTGGTCTATGTCGCGCTGCAGGTTCTCAACTATCTGATCGGCGGGCCCTGGAAAGACCCCAACGGCCACAACTTTCCGCAGACCCCTCCGTTGACCGCCGCGCAGGAGCTCCCGCACACCCTGCCGGGCACGGTGATCCCGCCGGGGCTCGTGGTCGCGATCGTGTTGACGCTCGTGTTCTGGGTTCTGATGTCGCGCTCGGTCTACGGCTTTTCGGTCCGCACCGTCGGCGCGGCCCCCGAAGCGGCGCGCTATGGCGGATTTGACGCCTCGCGCACCGTCTGGTCGACCCTGATGATCAGCGGCGGCATGGCGGGCCTGGCGGGCATTCTCGAGGTCATGAGCCAGCTCGGGCAGATCAATCTCGGCTTTCCCTCCGGCTACGGCTTCACCGCGATCATCGTCTCGTTCCTCGGCCGCCTGCGTCCGATCGGCGTCTTTCTCGCCGGCCTGATCCTGGCGGTGACCTATGTCGGCGGACAGGTGGCGCAGACCGTGGTGCATGTGCCGAACGCGACCGCGGGCATTTTCCAGGCGATGATGCTGTTCTTCATCCTCGCCAGCGACATTCTGGTCAGATACCGCCTGCGGGTCGTTCGCGATGCGCCAGGCGCGGCGGCGGCGGGGGCGACAGCGTGAGTCTCGACTTCATCATCTCCGCCTTGGTCACGGTGGTCGGGGTGACGACGCCGATCCTGCTCGCCGCCACCGGCGAACTCGTGGTCGAGAAGAGCGGCGTGCTCAACCTCGGCGTCGAGGGCATGATGCTGATCGGCGCGGTGACCGGCTTCGCCGCGACATTCGTTTTCGGGCCCGATCTCGGGGATTTTGCGCCCTGGTTCGGGGTGCTGAGCGCGGCGCTCGCCGGCGCCGCCGCCTCCATGCTGTTCGCCGTGCTGGCGCTGACCCTCGGCTCCAATCAGGTGGCGACCGGTCTGGCGCTCACGATCTTCGGCATCGGCCTCTCGTCGCTGTTCGGCGCCGGCTATGTCGGCATGGTGATACCGCCGTTCGATTCGCTCTTTCCCGAATGGCTCGCCGGCGACCCGATCTGGCGCGTGGCGTTCGGATACAGTCCGCTGGTCTATTTCGCGCTCTTCATGGTGTTCGCCGTCGGCTGGTTCCTCAACCGCACCCGCGCCGGGCTGGTGCTGCGCGCGGTCGGCGAGAACGACATCTCCGCCCATTCGATCGGCTATCCCGTGATCGCGATCCGCTACGGGGCGATCGCCTTCGGCGGCGCGCTCGCCGGGATCGGCGGCGCGTATTTTTCCATGGTGATCACACCCATGTGGGCCGAGCAGATGACGGCGGGGCGCGGCTGGATCGCGCTGGCGCTGGTGGTGTTCTCGGGCTGGCGCGCGGGTCGGCTGCTCGCCGGCGCTTACTTTTTCGGCATCCTGATGACGCTCGAGCTCTACGCCAAGGCCTCGGGCTTCTCGTTCCTGCCGTCGCAGTTCTGGGCGTCGATGCCCTACATCATGGCGATCGCCGTGCTCGCCGTGATATCGGCCCGCGGCGTCACCGGGAGCGAGGCGCCGGCCTGTCTGGGCCGGCCTTTCCTGCCGAATAGCTAGTTATAACATCGAGTCGAGTAAGGAGAATGAGATGAGTTCGATCACACGCCGAAACTTCGTGAAGACCGCCGCGGCGGGGCTGGCGCTTCCGGCCCTGGGACGGGGCGCGCTCGCCGCCGAGCCGCTCAAGATCGGCTACATCTACCTCGGGCCGGTCGGCGATTTCGGCTGGACCTGGGCGCACGAAAAGGGCCGCAAGGCCATGGTCGAAGCGCTGAAGGGCCAGGTGATCGCCGACTATGTCGAGAACGTCAAGGAAGACGCGAGCGCGGTTCCGATCCTGAAGGATCTCGCCCAGCAGGGCCACAAGCTGATCTTCACCACCTCCTACGGCTACATGGACCAGACCGTGGAGGTCGCGAAGCTGTTTCCCAAAGTGAATTTCGAGCACTGCACCGGCTACAAGCGCGCCGAAAACGTCGGCAACTACAACTCGCGCTTCCATCAGGGCCGCGCGGTCGAGGGCACGATCGCCGGCATGCTGTCGAAATCCGGCACGATCGGCTATCTCGGATCCTACAAGGTTCCCGAGGTGGTGCTGGGCGTGAACGCCTACACGCTGGCCGCGCAAGCGGTGAACCCGAAGATCTCGACCAAGCTCGTCATGATCGACTCCTGGTTCGACCCGGCCAAGGAAGCCGCGGCGGTGCAGACGCTCATCAACCTCGGCTGCGACGTCGTCGCCCAGCACACCGACAGCCCCGCCGGCCTGCAGGTCTGCGAACAGCGCAAGGTCTGGTGTTTCGGCCAGGGCGCCGACATGGCGCGCTTCGCCCCGAAAACGCAGGCGTCGGCGATCGAGGACATCTGGGGCCCCTACTACATCTCCCGCGCCAAGGCGATGCTCGACGGGACCTGGAAGTCCGACGACGCGTGGTGGGGCTTCAAGGAAGGCACCGTGGTCATGGGCCCCTACAACAAGGCGCTGCCCGCCAACGTGACCGCGGCCGCCGACAAGGTCATCGCCGGCTGGAAGGACGGCTCCTACGACGTGTTCACCGGCCCGATCGCCGATCAGACCGGCAAGGAGCGCCTCGCCAAGGGCGAGCGCATGAAGGACGCCGACCTGGCGGTGATCGACTGGTACGTGAAGGGCGTGCAGAGCTGAGGGGGACGGCGTCGGCCCTCATCCGGCGCTTCGCCATCTTCTCCCGCATAGATCGACGGGCAAAGTCGATCGCCCTGCCCCGCCCGGGTCGTTTCACTCAATGCGAATGACGTCCGCCGCGTCGCCGAGGCGCGCGCGGGCGGCGTCGACGACGTGCAGGTGATGGGTGAACAGGATCGGCTGCACGCGGTCGCCGATGGCGGCGAGCGCCGCGAGCCCGTGGCCGGTGCGCGCGTCGTCGAAACTGGTGAAAATGTCGTCGCCGATGAACGGCGGCGCCTCGGCCCGGGAAGCATAGTCCTCGACGTAGGCGAGCCGCAGGGCGAGATAGAGCTGGTCGCGCGAGCCCTCGCTGAGGCCGGGAACGGAGACCCGCTCGCCGCCGGAGCGGCGCGCCTCGAGGCGCGGCTCGTCGTCCTCGCCGAAGCTTTGGTCGAGGCCGGCGTAGGCGCCGCCCGTCAGCGTCGCGAGGATCTCCCCGGCGCGGGTGAGCAGGGGATCGCGCCGCGTCGACGAATGGCGCTCCAACGCGACTCCGACCAGCGCCGAGGCGGTCTTCAGGACCGCCCAGCGGCGGGCGGCGTCGACGAGTTCGGCCTCCGCGTTGCGTCTGCGCTGCCAGGCCGCCTCGGCGCCAACGCCGCCTTCCAGCGCGTCGCGCTCGGCTTTGGCGCGGGAATGCTCGGCGTAAAGCTCGTTGATCTCGGTTTCGATGAGGCGGTCGGCCTGTTCGAGGTCGCGCAGGCGCGCTTCGACGGCGTCCGGGTCGTAGTCCCGCATCTCCTCGACGAGCCGGGCTTCGTCCACGCCGTCGGCGAGATCGATGAGATGGAGACGGCGCTGGCGCAGCCCCTCCGCGCGATTGGCGCGCTCGGCGTCGCGGGCGAGGAGTTCGGCCGGATCGGCGCCCGCCGGCAACGACGCGGCGACCGTCGCGAGAATCTGCGCGGTCGACGCCGCACGCGTCTGCGCCTCGGCCGCCGCGCGTCGCGAGGCTTGCAAGCGCTCTTCGGCCCCCTGGCGCCGCGTCTCGGCCTTGCGCGCGGCGGCCAGGCGCTCGTTGAGGATGCGGGCCGAGGCCTCCGCCGGCTGGACGGCGAGTTCGGGAGCGCAGCGCCGCACGAGTTGCTCGGCCTTGGACTCGAATTGCAGCATGTCCCGTTTCATGCCCTCGACCCGGCCCATGCGATTGCGGTGGTTCCCGGAGGCGTTCAGCGCCTTGTCCCAGACAGTCAGCGCCGCTTCGGCGGCTTCGGTCGAGGCGCCGGCTTCGAGCCCGATCGCGGCCACCGCGGCCGCCCAGCGCCCACGCCAGTCGACGAGCCGGCGAGCCGCCTCGGCTTCGTCCTCGACGACCCTTTCGAGGCTCAGGCGCGCCTCGGCGAATTTGGCTTCGCGCTTGAGCGACGCCTGCCAATCGCGCGCCAGATCGTCGAGCCGGCGTTCGACGCGTTCGGCCAGACGCAGGCAGTCCAGCTCCTCGATCGGGGGCACGCCCGCCGCGGCGGCGAGCGCGCGCAGCGCCGGCTCGATACGCGCGAGATCGGCCTCTCCCGCATCCTGTGCGGCCCGTCGCGCAATCAGCTTGTTGCGGGTCTTCAGGAGTTGCTCGATGCGGTCCGACCAGGCGCGCATTTCCGCCGGCGCCAGGGGCCGGGCGCAGACCCCCTTCCAGAGTTCCGCCCAGCTCTGCTCGGTCGCCGCGCGGCGCGCGGACGCGCTGTCACGCCTGGCGAGCGCGAGGGCGAACTGGCGCGTCTGCCCGTCAAGGCGCGTCGTTTCGATCCGATGCGCCGCCAGCCGCTCGGCGTCCCGGCTGGCTTCGTCGGACAGATGGTCGGCGGCGGCGCTGCGGCTTTCGAATTCGGCGACGCTCTCCGGAATGTCCGCCTCGCGCGGCGCGTCGGCGGCGCGGAGCAGGAATGAGCGCAGCCCCCGCCACTGGGCGTCGCGCCACGAACGCGCTTGCGCGATCGCTTCCGCGGTGGCGAGCGGCGCGCCGGCGACGAGGGCGGCCAGTCGCCCCGTCGTTTCATCCATGGCGCCTTTCAGGTCCTCGCAGCCCTTGGCCGCGTCCCGTTCTTCGCGCGCGGTCTTCTCGAACGCGTCGGCGAAACGATCGAGATCGTCGCCGCCGGGCAAGGGGGCGCTGGCGAGAGCGTCGAAATCAACCACGGGCGGACGAAGCCTCGCGACCGCCTCCGCCAATTCGCGCGCCTCGGTTGAAACGTCGATCCGCTCCGCCGCGAGCCTGCGCGCCTGCTCGCCGACCTTGCCGAGCGCGGCGAATTTCTCTCGCAACGGCCCAGGGTCGATCGCCTCGCCCTGCGACTCGCGCGCCTGGCGCAATGTTGCGAAGTCCTTGCGCTCCTTGGCCAGCCGCCCGGCGCGCTCGAGATGCGCCGCCTCGGCCTGCCGCCCTTCCGAAATCAGCTTGCGCAATTCCGCGACCGCGACCGCCGTCGGCCGGGCGAATTCGAGCGAAACCGCGTCTTCCAGCCCGAGCGCGCGCGTGTGGTCCTGCAGCTCGGCGAGGAACGCGTCGGCCTCGGTCTGGATGCGCGGCAGGTCGGCCTTCGCCTTGGCGTGGCCGCCGCTCTCCTGGAAGAGCTCTTCGATCTCCGCGGCCTCGGACAGGACGGCATCGTCGACCGCGATCTGCGCCAGCTCCGCGGCGAGTCGATTTTCGTCGGCGCGCGCCCGCTCAGCGTCTCTGGCGGCGCCGTCCGCGTCCTCGAGCGCCGCGCGCAACCGCTCCATGGCGCCGGGCGCAAAGTCGGGCAGGTCCGCATAATTCGCGAGCGCGGCCTCGTCGTCGGCGATGGCGCGCAGGGCGGGGGCGGCGCGCTTGAGGCGGTTGAGACGGGATTGCTCGACCGCGTTCTTTTGACGGTCGGCGCGTCTCTGTTCGAGCCTTTCGCCGAGCGTCTCGATCGCTTCGTTGCGCTTCTTCCATTCGCCGACGCCGACTTCCTGGGCGCGGATCGCCGATTTCGCCGCGTCGAAACGCTCCAGCGCCTGATAGAAGCGGCGATGGCTCGCCTTACGCTCGGCGAAGATCTGATCGGCTTCGCCGTCGAGAGCGCGGCGCAGGTCGCTGAGGCCGCGCAGGCCCGACGCCGCCGCCATCAGGCTCTCGCCAAGATCGCCGTCAGCGCTCAGCATCGCCTCGCCGCCCTCGCGCAGCGCTCTGGCGTCGAGCCCGAACGAGCGACGAAAGACATCGACCCCCATCGCGCCGAGAAAGGGCGCGAGCGCTTCCTCGGGCAGCGGTTTCTCGGTCGGGTCGAGCAACGTGGTCCTGCGCCCCTTCCGCCGTCGGAACGCCAGGCGGCGGCCGTCGTTCGCCGCGATTTCGGCGCCGATCCGCAAGTCCTTGCCATCGAAACGGAAGGCGTGAGGCGTTCGTTCCGGCACGCCGAACAGCAGCCCGCAAACCGCCGCCAGCGCCGTCGATTTTCCCGCTTCGTTGCGGCCATAGACGACGTGCAGTCGCGCGTCGGGCCGGAAGGCGAAACGCAGCCCCTCGAAGGCGCCGAATTTCTCCAGCTCGAGCGACAGGAGGCGCATCCGCTCAGCCCGCGCTCGCGCGGCCGAGCGTCACCGCACGCGCCTCCGCGAGCACCGAATCGACATCGAGCGTCGCCGCCCCATCGCCCGCCATGCCGCCCGGCAATCTCGCCGCCACCGTCGCGATCAGCTCGCCGACGCGCGCGCGCAGTTCGGCGTCCGACTCGCAGCCTTCAAGCGCGGCCGCGAGATCGAGCTCCGCCAAGGCGGCGTCCCGCGTCTCTCCGCGCGGTTCGGTGGTATCGATGAGCAGGCGTTCGAGCCATATGTCGTCGGCGCAACGCTGCGCCGCCGCCTCGACCTCGTCGCGCAAATGGTCGGGATCGGCCATCAAACGGGTGTGCAGCCGCGTCGCGCCCGCCAGAACGACCCGCACGGCAAGGAGCCGCCTCGCCGCCGCTTCGGCATGCGGGCGCACCGCCGCCTCGACGGCGCGAAGCACGCTCGCCTCGTCATCATTCGCCCCGACGTCGATCGCGACTTCCGCCCAGCGCGCGTGGTCGGTCGAAACGCGTCGGACCTCGGCGACGCGTCCGTCGACGACGTCGACCATGACCGCGCCCTTCTCGCCGCATTCCCGGACGCTGCGGCCCTGAAGATTGCCGGGATAGACGATCCACGGGTCGCGCGAGACGATCTCGAAGGCGTGGACATGGCCGAGCGCCCAGTAGTCGAAACCGCGCGCGGCGAGGTCGGCGACCGTGCAGGGCGCGTAATTTTCATGGCCCGCATGGCCGCAGGCGGTATGCAGAACTCCGATGTTGAACCAGCCGGCGTCCGGCTCGGGATAATCGACGGCGTAATTCTCGGCGACCTCGCGGCGCGGAAACCCGCGCCCGTGCAGCGCGACCCGCAACTCCTCGATGCGAAAGGTCTCCGGCCGCTTGGTCGAGAACTCGAAGACGTTCGCGGGCCAGGTGAGCGACCTGGTGACGACGCTGTCGGCGTCGTGGTTGCCGCGCAAGAGGTATGTCGGAACGCCGCGATTGGCGAGCCGGGCCAATTGCCGATTGAAGAACAATCCGATCGACGCGTCCCTCCAGTCGCCGTCGAAAACGTCGCCGGCGATCACGACGAACGCAACACGCTCCTCGAGCGCCTTGGCGACGAGGTCTTCGAACGCCGCGCGGCTCGCCTTGGCGAAGCGGGCCGCGACGTCCTCATCTTTCTGCGACAGGCCGAGCAACGGGCTGCCGAGATGCAGATCGGCGGCATGCAGGAAACGGAAATTCATCGCCGCGAGCGTAATCTCGATCTCGGGCCGCGGCGAGGCGAAGCGAGTCGAAATCCCCAGAAAACAAACCTTGCCTTCGAGCACGCGTTTTGCCGCACGCGCCTCTTTGAGAACCGCCATAGCCCACGGTGCAGGCGAAGTCACGCCGCTCGAGCGACCGCGCGGCGGGGGAACGCGGGCGCTTCGGGCTCGATCTTGTCGAGGCCCGCGCGTTCGGGCATAGGGTCGCGCTCTCGCTCGGCGCGGCGCCTCGGAGCCTTATTTCACGCCGGGCCCGGCCAGGAAACGACGACGGACTTGAGACTGTTCCAGACGCAGACACGGCAGACTTCAGCGACCCCCGACAGCGTCGATCGCGCTCTGCGCCTTCGGCTGAGCGAACGTCTGCACGCGTTCTGGCGCAAAGCCGTGCGCACGCCGTGGAAGAACGCCCGCAGGCGATTCCGGCGCGCCATGACGGCGAACTCCAACGCCGGCATTCCGGTCGCGGTCGATCGAACGACCCAACTGGCGACCGTTCCCTTTTCCGGCCGCTTTCCGCCGCCGCTGGCGCAATGCACGGTCGTCAAGGAGCGCCAATATCAGGTGAGGCTGCACCCGCTCAGCGTCAATTCGACCACCACCGAGAGCGTTCATTACCGCGATCATTGGGTTCATGCGCCGTCGATGACGCTGGAGCACCTCGTCGATCAATATTGGCACCCCGCGCTCGGCCTCCTCATTTCGCGCCGCGGTCAGATATGGCGCCATTCGTTCCTGGGGCCGTTTCAGGACGGTTTTCTGTCGTCCGTCAAGGCGATCGTCGACCGGCCGACGCCAGACGGAGCGGCGGAGCACTTTTTCTACGAGGAGCGGCTCGGCCGGGTTCAAAACATATCCGGCGAATATCTGCTGATCGCCAATTCGGACCTGCCGAATTTCGGACACTATATGCTCGACATCGCGCCGCTCGTATATCTCGGCGCGAGAATGGGCGTTCCGATGCTGACCTGGACGCTGAAGCCGTGGCAGCGGGCGCTGTTGGCGAGGCTCGACGTTCGCCCTGGGCTGATCCGGGAAATCAAGCCGCGCACGGTCTTTCTCGAGCACGCCATCGTCAGCAACCGCCATAGCGGGGAAAGCAGCCAGAACGCGCACCCGCAGCACCGGGAAGTGTTTTCGTTCATCCTGTCGAACGTCAGAAAACATGCGCCCTCGGCCCATTATCCGGCAAAGATTCTGTTGTGCCGCAGCATCAAGAACAGCCGGAATATCAAGAACAGGAAAATGGTCATCGACGCGCTGTCGGCGCTCGGCTTTGCGGCGATTCAGCCGGAAAAGCTGTCGTTCGACGAGCAGGCGATGATGTTTTCGCAGGCCGAATTCGTCGTTTCGGAATTCGGGGCCGCGATGGCCAACCTGATGTTCTGCCGCCCGGGGACCAAGGTCGTGGAAATCATCGCCGAGGGCCAGCAAGACCCGTGGTCCGTGCACTTGTGCGCGATGCTCGAACTGACTTACGTCGTGCTGTTTCAGCGGCAATCGGAACAGGACCTCATCGCCGCTCCGAGGCATGCGAAGGATTCGGAGTTCAGCTTCAGCGTCGACGTGCCGCGGCTGGTGGAGACGGTGAAGACCCTGCTTGGCGAGTAGCGGACGCTCAGTGAGGTATCGAACTCGAGACTACTCGACCAATCCGGCCTTCCGCAGGCCGCTGACGACCGACTCGAAATCGTCCGCGTTCTTGTAGGGCAGCACCTTGCGTCGATGCTCCAGCGAATAGTCGGGGTTGACGCGCAACGCCTCCCGCCACTCGGCGCGCGCCTCGTCGAAACGTCCCATTTGGCCGTAGGTCGCGGCCAGCAAGACGCGGGAGGCGTCGGTGTCGGGGAAGCGGAAAATCCGGCGCTTGAGGACGGCGGCGGCCTCTTCGTATCGCCCCAGTTGAAAGTACGCCTGCCCGTGGAAATGCAGCACCATTCCCGGGCAAATGGGGTCCAACGCCATCGCGCGCTGGAAACAGGGAATCGCCTCCTCCGACCGGCCGACATAATGCAGAATCACGCCGAGGCTATTGTACCCGTCGGCGAAGTTTGGATTGAGCGCGATCGAATTTTCCGCCGCGCGGATGGCCGCGTCGTAGCGCCGCATCCAGAGATTGATCATGGCGAGCGCCCAATGCGCATAAGGATATTGCTCGTCGAGCGTCGCCGCCCGCGTTCCCGCCTCGAGCGCGAGTTCGAGCGATCGCGACGGCGACGCGCTCCACCCGCTCACGTAGTCGTTCACATGCGCCGCCGCGAGCCAGGCGTAGGCCGGAGCGAAATTGGGATCGAGCTCGATTGCGCGTTGCAGCAACTCGCGCGCCTGGACGTTGGGCTCCTTCGCGTGCCGCCACCACAGTTCGCGTCCGCGCAGGAAGCCGTCGAACGCTTCCATATTGTCGGTGTGCTCGGCCATCAGCCGGCGCCGATCGCCCTGGGTGAGGTTGAGGGAGAGGGCGGCGACGATCTGCCGCGTCACATCGTCCTGCACGGCGAAGATGTCGGTGAGATCGCGGTCGAAGCGCTCAGCCCACAGATGTCCGCCCGTCGAGGCGTCGATGAGCTGGGAGGTGATCCGCACCCGATTGCCCGATTTGCGGACGCTTCCCTCCAGGACATAACGCACGCCCAGATCTTTGCCGACCTCCCGCACGTGAACGCTTTTGCCCTTGAAGGTGAAGGATGAATTGCGGGCGATGACGAACAGCTGCGACAGCTTCGACAGAGCGGTGATGATGTCCTCGGAAATGCCGTCGGCGAAATATTCCTGCTCCGGATCGCCGCTCATGTTCTGAAAGGGCAGGACCGCGATCGAGGGCATGTCGGGCGCTGCGGGCTTATCCTCCGGCGCCGACTTCGGATCGGACGGAGCGCCGACCTGCAGCGCGTAGACCCTGATCGTCTCGGCGATGTTCTTGAGCTGCGTCTGCCCAAGATCGCTGACCTCGAGATTGAGCCTGGCCTTCACTTGCCGGTAGGCGTCCTCGGAAAGACAGATCGCGCCCGGCTGGGCGATGCCTTCCAGCCGCGCGGCGATATTGACGCCGTCGCCCATCAGATCGCCGTCGCTCTCTTCGACCACGTCGCCCAAATGGATGCCGATCCTGAACTCGATGCGACGCTCGGCCGGCACGCCCGAATTGCGCTCGACCATGGCGTTCTGAATCTCGATTGCGCAACGCACCGCGTCCACCACGCTGCGGAACTCGACCAGCGCGCCGTCGCCGGTGCGTTTGACGACCCGCCCGTTGTGCACAGCGATGGTGGGGTCGATCAGATCGCTGCGCAACGCCCTCAGCCGCGCGAGCGTGCGATCTTCATCAGCGCCGGCGAGACGGCTGAATCCAACCACGTCGGCGGCGAGGATGGCCGCGAGTTTGCGCGTTTCGGTCATCGTGCCCTTCCGCCGCGGCGCAGAATAGCATAACCGTCCCGTCAGCGCCGTGAGGCTTGAAGCTCTCACGAATCCTGCGACAGGATCAGCGCCGTGTAGGGGCCGAGCCCGACCGCGCCGCTGAACGGCATCCGGTCGCGGCCGTCAGCGCTCGCGACGAGATCGAATCTGGGATGGACGGTGAAGCGCCGCCTTCAAATGGAATTGCTCCCATGCCTTGGCGCTGCGAGGCAGGCATCGTCGCTCTCCTTCGGTCGGCCGGAATCCTAGCGGATAGTCAGTCCGTGTTGAAACTTGGGGCGAAACCGGAAATCGCCTAAAGCGCGGCCAAGGCGGCCAATGGGCGCAGGCGCCTGTTTCAGCAGGCGGAATGGAAGGATGGAGGCCGATGGCGCAGGTCAAATATCGTTCGTTTACCCCGGGCCTCAATCCGCGCCGCACCAGGCTCGAAGTTCCCGGCTGGGGCGGTCAGCGAGAGCCGCGCAAGGACGGATCGATGGAGCAGGCCTGGCATTGCCTGCCATTCTCGGAAGCCGCGCGCTACGGAATCGAATTGTTCTACCCGTATGAAAACCAACTTCGCGTCAGCACGGTCGGCGGCAAACTCGTCCTCGACGGCGACTTCGGACCGGCGCCAGCGGATCACGGCGGCCAGTGGCCGCCGTTCCGCGCCTTCGGCGATCTCTACTACACCTACCAGCTGTCGCTGGATCTGAAGGTCGAGGAAGGGTTCGCGATCCGCACCGAGCCGCATCCGCGCTTCTACACCGACCCGACCCACGCCACCCCGATCGCGGTTCCGGCGTTGATCCGGAGATGGTGGCCGATGGTGTATTTCATGGTGTTCAAGTCGCCGCCCGAGGGCGGCGTCCACGTTTTCCGGCCAGGCGAGCCGTTCGCGCAAATCCTGATCGTGCCCGAGGAGGCCGAGTTCGAGCTCGTGCCCATGCCGGAGGAGGAAGCAGCCGAGCGCGAGTTGCAGTCCCGGCGCATCTACGACAGCCGCGCCACGCTCTCGGCCGAGACGCAATGGACGTCGGCGACCCATACGGTTTTCGACGGAACGTATCGCCACATTCTCGGCGCGGCGAACGAAAAGGCGAAGCGGCGACGCTGAACCCCGACGAACATGCGTCAATGAGAACAACGCCGCGTAGACAGCGCCGCCGAACGTAATTATGCGCCCGTCGTCAGTAGTTATTCCAATAGTGACGGTGGATAATGATGATGATGGTGGTGGTAGCGACGCCAAGGCCAATAGTGATGATGGTGATGATGGTGATAGTAATGATGGTGGTTGTAGTAATATTGCGCCACTTCAACCGGCGTCTGGCCGGCGGCGTCGGCGGCTTTGGCGGCGTCGCGCTCATGTTCCGCCCGCAGCAGCTCGGCGGCGTTGGGAATCGGCTCCAGCAATTCGGCGAACGACCGCGCAGGCTGCAAAGCGTTCGCTTGATCGAGCGAGGCGGCGGCCGAACTCTCGACGCCGCCGACGATCGCCAGCGCCGACGCGCCGGTCAAGAGGCTGATCATCGTCTTATCCATGGGAAATCCTTTCCTGGTCGTCAGAGGACACGTCCAATATCAACACGCACGAGATTGGTTCCCATCTCCAGCATGTTCGCGAGAGCATCGCCGCCATCCCTGCAGGCGCCGGCAAGCCGCGCCAGGGCTCGCTTTGGGTGCGGGGAATCGTGTGCTTTCAGAGTTGTGGCCCCTATTCGCGCGCCAACCGCGGCGTCATCGGCGCGGGCGCCGGCGGCTCTTCGGCCAGGCGCTGTCGATAGACGCCGAGATTCTCGCTGACCCGCTGCACGTAGTCGCGCGTTTCGTCGAAGGGAATGCGTTCGATCCAGTCGACGAGGTCGGCGCCGCCGGTTCGAGGATCGCCGTGCGCCGCGATCCACTGCGCGACGCGGCCGCCGCCGGCGTTATAGGCCGCGAACGCCAACTCGCGCGAACCGCCTTCGTCCTCCAGGACCTGACCGAGGAAGGCCGCGCCGAGCTGGGTGTTGAAGGCCGGATCGACGATCAGGCGCGCGTAGTCGAAAGCGACGCCGGCGCGACGCGCGGTCGAAGCCGCCGTCGACGGCATAACCTGCATGAGGCCTTTGGCGCCCGCGCCCGACGACGCTTGCCAGAGGAATTCGCTTTCCTGCCGAGCGACCGCGTAGACGCTGGCCATGTCGGCCGAGTGAGCGAGCGGGAGAAAGGCCGGCACGCCGGAGGACGGAAACGCCATCGCGTCGAAGGCATAGCCGCGCGTGGTCGCGATCTTGCCGAACACGACCTGGGCCGCCGCTTCGCCGAAGCGCTTGACGACCTCGGCCATCGCCGCAAGCTGCGATTCATCCCGCCATTCCTTGGCGGCGTCGAAGGCGAGCCCGGAGGCGAGCTCGTCGAGCCCGTCGGCGTAGAGCGCCTCGACCGCGCGAACAGCCTCTTCGCGCTGGTCGCCTTCGGCGGCGGCGATCGGCGCGCGCAGCGCCAGCCGGTGCGCGCCCAGACGCTGGGCGGCGAGTTGGCCGTAATATGCGATCGGCTCGCTCGCCGCGCTCTGATAGAGGAGCTTCGCCTCGTCGGCATCGCCCAGCGCTTCGGCGGCTCGAGCGCGCCAATAGGCGGCGCGGGCGATGGAGATCGGCGTCTCGGCCGCCTCGGCGGCGCGGGCGAAGCGCTGCGCGGCGGCGCGAGGGTCGCCGAGAAAACGCAACGCGATCCACCCCGCATGGAAGGCGGCGTCGACCTGGTCGGCGGAATTGCCCGGCCTGACCGTGTTGTCGCAAACTTCGAACGCGAGGCGCGGCTCGTCGAGATCGAGCAACTGGCGCGCCACCATCCGCCGTTCGCTCCACCAACGGTCCGGATTGATCAAAGCCGCGCGATCGCGCGGCGCGAGATCGAGCAGCACCGCCGCCTCATAGGAGCGGTTCGAGCGCCGGGCGTCCTGAATGCGCGCGAACAGGAGGCCTGGATCGTTCCTGAGCGCCGGGGGAACCGCGAGGGCGAGCGCCGGCGTCAGCGGCCCGCGCGCGGCGGCGATGCGGGCCTTGGCCAGCGCGGAGACGTCGGGGCCGGCGAGCGCGGCGGCGCGCAGCGCGGAAGCGAAACTCTCCGCATAGATGAGACGGTCGGCGCGATATTTGTGGTCAGCCTTGGCGAGCATGGCGCCGAAGTCGCGCAGGATCAGTATTTCGGTCGAAGAGTCGAAATTGCCGTTGCGCCACAGCGCGCCAATGATCCGTCCCGCCTCGTCGGACCGCCCGGTCGCATAGGCCGCGCGCGCGGCGGCGAGCATTCCCGCGCTCGATTGCGGCGACTCGCTGGCGAAATATGTGGCGATCTTCGACGGCGAGTCGGAATGGACCAGCAGATCGGCTTCCTGACGGCGCCGAATCCATCCTTCGCCTGGCCATCCGGGATGGGCTCGGGCGAAGGCGGCCAGAGCCGCGAACGACGGATGAGCATCCGAGCGCAGCGACGCCCATTCCAGCGCCAGACGCTCGTTGGGGTCGCGCGACGCCTTGGCGAGCGCCGCGAGGCCGGCGGCGTCGCCCTTGCGATAGAGCTGAGCCGCCATGGAGTCGCGCGCCGACTCCAGCGGCTTGGGCGCGGCCTGCTGAGCCGGGGGCGGCGCATCCGAAGCCGCGGACGGGGGGACGGCGGACGGCGGGCCGGGAACGGCCGCGGGCTCGAGACTGGCCGTCGTGACCGCGTCGAGATGGCCCGCGCCGGGTCGCGTCGTGAACTCAGCGCCGCTCGCGCTTGCGTCGGGCGGCGGAATGGCCGCGGGCGCGGCGTCGGAGGCGATGCTCGCAGGCTGCGCGACGTCGACGGGATTCCATGAAAATTGCGCCGCGATCTGAGCGTCGCTCGCGCCCGCATCGGGCGGTGGAACGACCGCGGGAGCGGCGGCGCCGACGTTTGCCGGCTTGGCCGCATCGACGGGGTTCGAGGAAAATTGCGCCGCGAGCTGAGCGTCGGTCGCGCTCGCGCTGGGCGGCAGAACCACCGCTCGCGCGGCGACGGCGTCGACGCTCGCCGTCTCGCTCGCGTCGATCGTGTCCATGGTGAATTGCGCCGTGAGTTCGGCGTCGCCTTGGCTTGCATCGGGCGGCAGAACCACGCCGGAGAGAGCGGCGGCCGCGTCTCCAATCCGATCGGGAACGCGGACTTCGGCGATCTCGCGGCCCCGGGGCGGGACGAGAGCGATCAACCAGGCGGCGCCGCAAACGCCGAGAAGCGCGCGTGGGCGAAAAAACGTCATGGGTCCGTACCTCGCGCGCGAGGATGGAGCGACATTGCTGACGAAGTGTTAACCATCGGGGCGCCGCGCCTTTTCCCTTTCGCGCGCGCCGCGCCGGGGCTATGTGTCCGCGAGCGGACCCGGCGGCGACGCCGTCCGGTCGCGAGACGAGCCGGAAGCAGGATATGGAAAAGCAGGCGAAGTTTCATGGATCGATGGCGGCGCTGGTCACGCCCTTCAAAGACGGCAAGATCGACGAGGTGGCCTATCGCGGGCTGATCGACTGGCAGATCACTTCCGGCTCGCATGGGCTGGTCCCGGTCGGCACGACCGGGGAAAGTCCGACTTTGAGCCACGAGGAGCACCGGCGCGCCGTCGACATCTGCATCGACGAGACGCGCGGCCGCGTTCCGGTGATCGCGGGCGCCGGCTCCAACAATACGGCGGAGGCGATCGAACTCGCCCGCCACGCCGAGAGCGCCGGCGCCGACGCCGTTCTGGTCGTCACGCCCTATTACAACAAGCCGACGCAGGAAGGCCTCTATCACCACTTCAAGGCCGTCAACGACGCAATTGGAATTCCGATTATCATTTATAATATCCCACCCCGCAGCGTGGTCGACATGTCGGTCGACACGATGAAGCGATTATTCGAACTCCCCAACATCGTCGGCGTCAAGGACGCGACCGGCGACGTCGGCCGCGTCTCGCGCCAGCGACTCGCCATGGGACCCGACTTTATCCAACTTTCTGGCGAAGACATGACGGCGCTCGCGGCCATGGCCGCCGGCGGTCACGGCTGCATCTCGGTGACGGCCAATATCGCGCCCGGACCATGCGCGGAATTGATGGAAGCGACGTTCAAGGGCGACTGGGCGCACGCGCTGCGCATCCAGGACCGCCTGACGCCGCTGCATATGGCGATTTTCGCCGAGCCCGGCGTCAACGGCACGAAATACGCGCTGAGCCTGCTCGGCCGCGTTCGCCCCGATACGCGCCTTCCGCTCATTCCCGTCGGCCAGGCGACCGAGGCGCAGATCCGTCGCGCCATGGTCCACGCCGGCCTGCTCAACGCCTGAGGGGCCGAGCCAAAGTGGCCGAAAAGGAGAAGCCGAACTACAAGGTCGTCGCCGACAACCGGCGCGCGCGCTTCGACTACGAAATCGGCGAGACGTTCGAGGCCGGCATTGATGCTGACCGGTCCGGAGGTCAAATCGCTGCGCAGCGGCAAGGCGACGGTGGCCGAGAGCTACGCTTCGGTCGACCGAAACGGCGAGGTGATCCTGTACAACGCCAACATCCCCGAATATCTCCAGGCCAACCGCTTCAACCACGAGCCGAAGAGACCGCGTAAACTCCTTCTGCACGCTAAGGAAATCGCCAAGCTGGCGAAAGGCGTCGAGCGCGAGGGCATGACCATCGTGCCGCTCAGAATCTACTTTAACGCGAAAGGGCGCGCCAAGATCGCCATCGCGCTCGGGCGCGGCAAGAAGCTGCACGACAAGCGCGAGACCGAGAAGGCGCGCGACTGGAGCCGCGACAAGTCGCGGCTGATGCGGGAGAGAGGATAGGGGCGCCCCCGCGCCCCGGGAGCCGCTTCCGCGCGTCGCGCTACTCGGCCTCCGCGGCGACAAGCGCCTCTTCGGCGTCGAAATCCCCAAGAGCCGCCGCCATCTTCGCGCGGTCCAGTTCGCCTTCCCACAGCGAAACGACGATGGTCGCCACCCCGTTGCCGATGATGTTGGTGAGGGCTCTGACCTCGCTCATGAACTTGTCGATGCCGAACACGATCGCGAGGCCGGGGATGAGCCGCGCGTCCGCCGCGGCCAGCGTGCCCGCAAGCGTGACGAAGCCCGCCCCGGTGACGCCGCTCGCGCCTTTCGAGGTCAGCATCGCCACGAGCAGAATGGTGACCATCTGCCCCCAGCTCAGATCGACGTGCAGCGCCTGGGCGATGAACAGGGTCGCGAGAGTCATGTAAATGTTCGTGCCGTCGAGATTGAACGAATAGCCGGTCGGCACAACGAGGCCGACGACCTGTTTCGAGCAGCCGAGATGCTCGAGCTTGGCCATCAGCAGCGGCAGCGCGCTCTCCGACGACGACGTGCCGAGAACAATCAGCAGTTCATCCTTGATGAAGCGGATGAAGCGCAGGATCGAGAAGCCCGCGGCGCGCGCGATCGTCCCCAGGACCAGGAGCACGAACAGCGCCGCCGATGCGTAGAAGGTCAGGATGAGGTTCAAGAGGTTGCCGAGGGCCGAGGGGCCATACCTGCCGATCGTGAACGCCATCGCCCCGAACGCGCCGAGCGGCGCCGCCTTCATGATGATGGCGATGACGGCGAACATGGCGTGCGTGAGATCGTCCACGAGACCGCGCACCGCCGCCGCGCGCGGCCCGAGATTCATCAGCGCGAAGCCGAAAAGCACCGCGAAGAAAAGGACTTGGAGGATGTCGCCGATCTGAAAGATCACCGGCCCGCCGGCCTTGCAGAGACCGCCTTCCGGGCTGGAGACGAAGGCCCCGACCACGCTGTCGGGAATGATGTGCAGGATATAGTCGACCGGCTTCATCTGACCTGCGGTGTCGGCGTAGCATTTGACCTGCGCGGCCTGTTCGGGGGTCAGCGCCTTGACCGGAAAGCTGGCGCCCGGCCGCCACAGCACGCCCACCAGAATGCCGATGATCAGGGCCAGGCTCGAGACGACTTCGAAATAGATCAGCGCCTTCACCCCGACCCGGCCGACGCTCTTGGCTTCGTCGATATGGGAGATGCCGGACACCACCGTGCAGAAGATGATCGGCGCGATCGCCATCTTGACGAGCTTGACGAACGCGCGGCCGAGAAAGTCGATCCACTGGTTGGTCGCGAAGGCGGGGAAAAGCCAGCCGACGAGCGCGCCGAGCACGACGGCGATGAGAACCTGGACGTACAGCGCCGCATACCAAGGCCGACCGCTCGTCATCGCTTCCTCCTCCGGCTCTTTTCCCGAGCGCTCGGCGTCCATCGATCATCGCGCGCCGCGTCGCAGGACGCAAGACGCCCGGGCGGGGCGCGCGAGCCCTTCGCGGCTTGCCTCCCTTCGTCCGAAGCGACAATCTCAGCCGGACGCGCCTTGCAAGAGGCGATGCCGATTACGCCGGCGGAGGGCGCCCATGTTGGCTGAGGAGCTTCTGGCGAGCGATTTCGCCACATTGCCCGAGTTGATCCGCGCCCATGCTCAAGAGCGCCCGGACCATCCCGCGCTCATCGAGGGCGATGAGACGCTGACCTATGGCGCGCTCGCCGGGCTGATGGACCGCATCGCCTTCGCCCTGCAGCGCGACGGCGTCAGGAGCGGCGAGGCGGTCGCCATCTGCGCCCGCAACTCGCTCGCATACGCCGCGGCGTTCTGCGGGATCCTGGCGGCGGGGGCGGCGCCCGCCCTGCTCGCGCCGTCCTCGACGGCGGCGAGCCTGATGATGATGCTCGGCGACAGCGGCGCGAGGCTGTTCCTCCTCGACCGCGAAAGCGCGGCGAGGCTGAAGGAGGCCGGCGAGGACAAGGCGGTCCGGCGCATCGCGCTTGACGACAGCGAAGCGGGGGAGCCGTTCTCGGGCTGGCTCGGCCCGGCGGGAGCGGCGCCCGCCCCGGTCGCGATCGCCCCGGATCATCCGTTCAACATCATCTATTCGTCGGGCACGACCGGCGCGCCCAAAGGCATCGTTCAATCGCATCGCATGCGATGGGGGCAATTCACCCGCGTTTCCTATCAGGGCGCAGTGACGATCGTTTCGACGCCGCTCTATTCGAATACGACCCTCGTCGTCTTCCTGCCGACGCTCGCGCACGGCGGCGCCGCGGCGCTGATGCCCAAGTTCGACGCCGGCGAGTTCCTGCGCCTGTCACAAGAGCGCCGGGCGACGCATGCGATGCTGGTTCCGGTGCAGTACCGCCGGATCATGGAGCGCGACGATTTCGGGCGATACGATCTGTCGAGCTACGTCTTGAAGTTCTCCACCAGCGCGCCCTTCCCTGCCGCGCTGAAGGCCGACGTGCTGAAGCGCTGGCCGGGCGGCCTGGTCGAATTCTACGGGATGACCGAAGGCGGCGGCGCGACGGCGCTTGCCGCCCATCAGTTTCCGCACAAGCTCCACACCGTCGGCCAGCCGATGTCGGGCCACGACATTCGCCTGATCGACGAGAACGGGCGCGAGGTCGAGAGGGGCAAGGTCGGCGAGGTGGTCGGCCGGTCGGAAGCGATGATGACGGGATACCACAACCTGCCGGACGCCACGCGCGAGGCCGAATGGCGTCGACCCGGAGGGACGGCGCTTCATCCGCACCGGCGACATCGGCCGCTTCGACGAGGACGGCTTTTTGATCCTGCTCGACCGGGCGAAGGACGTGATCATTTCCGGCGGCTTCAACATTTATCCGTCGGATATCGAGGCCGAGCTGGTCCAGCATGAAGCCGTCGCGGAGGCCGCGGTGATCGGCGTCGCCTCGGAGCGCTGGGGCGAAACGCCGGTCGCCTTCGCCGCTCCCCGGCGCGGCGCGGCCATCGACGCGCCAGCGCTCCGGGACTGGGTCAACGCGCGGCTCGGCAAGACCCAGCGCCTCGCCGACCTGCGGATCATCGACGCCCTGCCGCGCAGCGCGATCGGCAAGGTCCTCAAACGCGAGCTGCGCGACCGTTATGCGCGAGGCTGAGGCGGCGCGACCGGAAAACTCCGATCGCGCGCGCCCGTCCCGTCACGCCGCCTTCAGCGCCTGGTCGAGATCGGCGAGGATGTCGTCGATGTGCTCGAGGCCGATCGACAGGCGCACGTAGCTCTCCGTCACGCCGGTCGCGAACTGCTCCTCGGTGGTGAGCTGCGAGTGGGTGGTGGTCGCCGGATGGATGGCGAGGGAGCGCGCGTCGCCGATGTTGGCGACGTGATAGAACAGCTTGAGCGCGTCGATGAATTTGCGCCCGGCCTCCTTGCCGCCCTTGATCTCGAAGCCGACCAGGCCGCCCTGCCCGCCGCGCAGATATTTGTCCGCCCGGCTCTTGCCGACGCCGGTCTGATGCGCGGGATGAATGACCTTCGTGACCTCGGGCCGCTTGGCCAGGAAGGCCGCGACCGACGTGGTGTTGGCGGAGTGCCGCTCCATGCGCAGCGGCAGGGTCTCGATGCCCTGCAAGGTGAGGAAGGCGTTGAACGGCGACATGCAGGCGCCGAGGTCGCGCAACAAAGTCACCCGCGCCTTGATGATGTAGGCGATCGGCCCGAGCGGCTTGACCGCCTCGGTCCATACGGCCCCGTGATAGCTCGGATCGGGCGTATTGAGCGCCGGCTGACGCTCCTTGTGCTCGTCCCACGGAAAGGTGCCGCTGTCGACGATCAGGCCGCCGATCGAGGTGCCGTGGCCGCCCAGATACTTGGTCGAGGAATAGACGATGACCGCCGCGCCATGGTCGAACGGCCTGGTCAGGAGCGGCGCGGCGGTGTTGTCCATGATCAGCGGAATGCCGAATTGACGGCCGATGGCCGCGACCTCCGCGATCGGAAAGACGATCAGTTTCGGATTGGGCAGGGTTTCGGCGTAATAGGCGCGGGTGCGCGCGTCGGTCGCCTTGCGGAAATTCTCCGGGTCCGCCGGATCGACGAAGCGCACCTCGATCCCCATGTCCTTCATCGTATTGGCGAACAGATTCCAGGTGCCGCCGTAGAGGTCGGTCGAGGAGACGATATTGTCGCCCGCGCGGGCGAGATTCTGCACCGCCAGCGCCGAGGCCGCCTGGCCGCTCGAGAGCGCCAGCGCCGCCACGCCGCCCTCGAGCGCGGCGATCCGCTTCTCCAGGACGTCGTTGGTCGGATTCATGATCCGCGTGTAGATGTTGCCGAGCTCCTTGAGCGAGAACAGATTGGCCGCGTGCTCGGCGCTCTGAAACTGATACGAGGTCGTCTGATAGATCGGCACGGCGACCGCGCCGGTCGCCGGGTCGGCGCGCCAGCCCGCGTGCAGCGCCAGAGTTTCAGGCTTGTGAGACATGCAACGGCTCCCTTGGTGTATTGTCTTTTCGTTTGCTCTTTTCGCGTCGCCCGCCCGTCTTGAGAAGCGCTCGAGTCGACGCGACGAACGCGGACGCTTCCTTATTTAACTAATTATGTAAGACTTTACCATTATATCCTATTTTAATTCGGTTGAATAACTCCGCATCAGCGCCTCGCCCATCCGCGCGCCAGGCCGGCCGAGATCTCGCCATCGGTCCTATTGGCGCCGCGGCGCCGTCGACGCAACCTCAATTCCCGGCCTCATCCGTCGGGACCTGCACCCTCGCGCGGGGAAGCGACCGCGCCGCCGATGAAACTCCATCCGGATTCTTGTATTATCATGACGACAAGACCGACTCGGGTTCGTCGGCCTTGGCGCCGCCGGACCTGCGCCCGGCGGGCGCGCAAAGGAGGGGCTGATGAGCACGGGGCGAGCGGCGAACGGCGACAAACACCCGCGCAGGTTTCACCTGTCGCATGCCCATCTCGAGTTGGTGTTCGGCGGCGACTGGTTCGGTCTGCGGGCGGAGAAATTCGCGCGTTTCTTCGGCACGCCCACGTTTCTCATGTCGCAGACGCTCATCGTCGGCGCCTGGATCTGGGTCAACGTCGTCGGTTGGACGGCGTTCGACGTCTATCCCTTCATCCTGCTGAACCTCGCCTTCTCGTTGCAGGCGGCCTACGCCGCGCCGCTGATCCTGCTGGCGCAAACGCGCCAGGCCGACCGGGACAAGGCCAACAGCGCCGCCGACGCCCAGCATCGCGAGGAGCTTCATCAGGTCAACGAGGAGCGACAGGCCCAGATGCAAAAGCAGACGAAGCTGCTGGTCGAGATGCTCGAACAGAATACGACGCTGACCCAGGGCGTCGAAGCGCTCCTGAGGCAAAACACCGATCTCACCCAGACCGTCAGGACGCTTGTCGAGCGGATCGAGACCATGACCGCCGAAGTCCACGCCCGGCTCGCGACACAGGCGCCAAATTAGAACGGCCAGCCCCCCTGGCGGACAAGTCGTTTCAAGGCTAAGTCCGCGATGGCGCCGAATATGCGCCATGCAGCGATAAGATAGAGACGATCGCACGACTGGGGCGGGCGACGCAGCAATGGCCGATCCTCGGCAATCAGAGACGACGGGCGGAGCTTTGGCCATCGCATGGCGGAATCTCGGGCGCGCGCTCGTCGCCCTGACTGCGCTGCAGCCGGCGTCGGCCCTGTCGCAGGAAGCGCCGAATTCCGCCGGAAGCGGCGGCCAGCCAGCATCAGCCCAGGATCAGGGCTCGGCGCCGACCGGCGACGCCCTCAACCCGCAAAACCTGCTTCAGCTGCTCTATCAGCTGAGGACCTCGCCCGGCACCAACCTCAACGGCGAGCCCGACACCGTCACCAGGGAAACCTTCAAGCTTCGCGGCGACCTGAGCGTCAACATCGCTTCGCAGTGGCAACTCGTGTTTCGCGGCGACCTGCCGTATATCGCCAAGAATCCGATCACCGACAGCAATCCCGACGGCGATTATCTCTATGGCGTCGGGGACGCCGATATCCAGGCGGCGGTCATTCATGAGTTCAATTCTCGATGGAGGGCCGGCGCCGGCGTCCGGCTCGTCGCCCCGACCGGCGGCGACACTTTCGGATCGGGAAAATGGCAAGTGATGCCGATAGCGGGCTTCCGCTACTCCCTGCCGGAAATCAGCGTTGGAAGCTATTTCGAGCCGCTGGCGCGCTACGACGTCAGCTTCGCCGGCGATCCGATGAGAAAAAACATCAACAATCTCCAGTTTGGGCCCATGCTCAACCTGGCGCTGCCCGACCGGTGGTTCTTCACGCTCTATCCCAACCCCGAGATCCGCTGGAATTTCGGCGATCCGATCACCGGTCAGACGGGCCGCCTGTTTCTCCCCTTCGACGCCCGAATCGGACACAAGTTCAGCGATAATTTCAACGCCTCGCTGGAAGTCGGCGTGCCGATCATCAAGCAATATCCGGTCTACAATTTCATGACGGCGCTGAGGCTCAACCTGACGTTTTGACCGGAGCGCGCTGGCGAAACTCCCCGCCATTCGCTGCAAAAAGATCGCCGCCGCGCAATCGCGGAAACTAAGCAGGGATTCGTCGGCTCGCCAACGAATCCCTGCTTAGACTCCTTTGAAGAAGCAGGATTTTTGTCGGAAGACCGGTGGCCGCTTTTCCGCAATCCTGCTTAGGCGGTGAGGACGACGCGGCCGCGAATGCGGCCGGCGCGCAGGTCGTCCAGCGACCGCTGAGCCGCATCGAGCGGCCGCGTCTCGATCGGCATCGGCTTCACTCGGCCGTCCCGGGCAAGGGCGAGCAGTTCCCGGAACTCCGGCAGCGACCCTACGGACACGCCGATCACGCCGACGGCGCGAAGCGGCAGCGTGGCCAGCGGAATTTCGATCGCGCCGCCGAACAGGCCGACGACATAAATGCTCCCTCCCTTGCGCAGCAAGGCGAGGCCGAACCCGGTCGAACTCTCCGCGCCGACGAAGTCGATGGCGGCCGAAAAGCCGCCAGTCTCCTTCAGCAGCCGCTCGCGAACATCGGGATCGGAGGGATCGACCGCCGCCGAGCGCCGGCGTCGAGGGCGGCCTGCCGTTTTGTCGCGTCGATGTCCGCCACGACAGGGCCGACGCCGTAAAGGGCGCGCGTCAAGTTGACCGCGGCAAGCCCAAGCCCGCCAGCGCCGATGATCAGCAGCGGGTTGTCGGCATCGACCGGCGCCGCCTTTTTCAGCGCGCTGTAGGCGGTGAGACCGGAACACGCCAGGGTCGCGGCAAAGGCCTCGGGCAACGGGTCGAACGCGGCCAGATGCCTCGGATGATCGACGAGAACGTAACTGCTGAAACCGCCGTCGCGGTGAACTCCGAGGTTGCCTGGCCGCGGGCAAAGATTCTCCTGGCCGGTCTTGCACATTGCGCAATGCCCGCAACCGCCCCATGGATAGATGACCCGCAGGTCTCCGACGCGGACGCCGGACGCCTCGGGTCCCAACTCGTCGACTGCGCCGACGATCTCGTGACCGAGAATGCGCGGCAGCTGGACTGCGCTTGACGCGTCGATCTTCCGCCCGCGACCGCGGTCGAAATATCCATCGGAGAGATGGATGTCCGAGTGGCAGACGCCGCATGCGCGAACACGAAGCAGCACCTGAGTTCCGGCCGGAACCGGCGGAGACTCGATGACCTCCCTCAGCGGCGCGCCGAACGCCGTGAGCTTGTAACTCTGCATCTGGCGGGCGGCATTCATGATCGAACCCCCGTGTTTGTCGCGGCTCAAAGCCGGCAATCCGCAACCAGAGCCCGGCGCCGGACCGCTCCTGGAATCTTCGCGTTTCCGACCAAAGCCGCGGCGCAGCTGTTCCCCTGACGGCGTCGCGCCTGGATTCATGCGGCGCGGCTCATCACCCGCGTCTTTGACGCCGAAGTCAATCTGCCTTCACCTGTTGGGCCATGGGAAGTCGGCGATTACTCCCCGTCTTCGACGCCGAAGTCAATCTGCTTTTGCTTCTTGAGCCTTGTGGCGTCGCGCCCTGATTCAAACCGCGCGCGAAGGCGGCCGATGACCCCCGTCTTTGACGCCGAAGTCAATCCGCTTTTGCTTCTTTCGCCGTCGGCGGCGCGCCGGGCGCGGGCTTGATCGCGCCGCGAATCCGGGGCAGATCGCATCCTTGAACCTCACACGAGAATAAGAACCATGCCGGTCGTCGTCGCCTTCGGAGATTCCAACACCTGGGGCTCGATCCCGGGGCAAGACGCGCGGATGGCGCCCGACGTGCGCTGGCCGGGCGTGATGGCGCGTGCGCTGGGCGAAGGTTTTTCGGTCATCGAAGAGGGCCTGCGCGGGCGCACCGCGCAATTCGACGATCCCGACGAGCCGGGCCGCAACGGCCTGGTCTATTTCGAGCCCTGCCTGTTGAGCCACGCGCCGCTCGATCTCGTCATCGTTTCGCTCGGCTGCAACGACTGCAAGGCCAAATTCGCGGCGACGCCGCAGATGATCGCCGCCGGCCTCGAGCGGCTGGTCGAGGTCGCGCTCGCGTCTCAAGCCGGTCCGGGCGGCGGCGCGCCGCGCGTCATCGTCGTCGCGCCGCCGCCGATCGCCAAACTCACCGAATACGCCGAGATGTTCGCCGGCGGGGCGGCCAAGGCGCGCGAGCTTCCCGCGCTCTATCGCGCGCTGGCCGAGCGCCGCGGCCTCGGTTTCGTCGACGCGGGCGCGTTCATTTCCGCTTCGCCGCTCGACGGCATCCACTACGCGCCCGACCAGCACGCCATTCTCGGCCGGGCGATGGCCGAAGCGGTGCGGATGACGCTGGGATGACAATCGGCCAAAGCAGCGGCGGGCGAGCGCGCGTCAGCCCACGCCCTCGGGTGATTTTAATACATTATTATACTGTTAATATAGGAACTAGCCGCGGAGGCCGAGCGAGCGTGCGGCCCTGGCCCTCGGGCGAAGATCGCTCACTAGGCCAACCGGATATTCGTCCGCCGAAGACGCCGAACAATTCGAGCATCCCGCCGAGCCAAGGCCACAAGAAGACGACGGAGTTCGTGAAGAGCCGCCGCAAGAAGAAGCCGCATCCGGGCGCGCATCGGCCCCTGCATCCCAATCCGACGCATGAGCGCGACATCGTGGCGAGCGTGTGCGACCGCTGCGGGGCCGACGTCTCGCAGAGCCCGCAGGAGGCGAGCGAGGTCTATGACCGCATCGAGATTCCGCCGATTGCGCCGGAGATCACGCGGGTGAGGCTGCATGGAGGCGTTTGCCCCTGCTGCGCGCGGCGCTTCAAGGCCGAGGCCGCGGCGGGGCTGGAGCCCGGGTCGCCATTCGGCCCCAATCTCCGGGCGTTCGTCATCTATCTGCGCTTCACCCAGGGCGTCGGCTTCGAGCGGCTGTCGCGCCTGATGAAGGACGTGTTCGGCCTCGACATCAGCGAAGGAGCGCTGGTCAACATTCTCTCCAAGGCGCGCGAAAGCTTTGCGGCGACCAGCGCCGCCATCCGCGCCCGGCTGCTGTCGGGAACCGTGATCTGTTCCGACGAAACCGGCTTGCGGGTCGGCAAGCGAAGCTGGTGGCTGTGGGTTTTCCATCACGGTCAGAATGCGTGCTTCCTGACCCATCCCCGCCGCTCCAAGGAGGCGGTCCAGGAGTTCCTCGGCGACATTCGCCCTAACGCCTGGGTCTCCGATCGCTACGCCGCCCAGGCCGGCTGGGCCAAGTCCGACCATCAAGTCTGCCTCGCCCATCTCCTGCGCGATACCCAATACGTCATCGACGAGGGCGACGGCGTCTTCGCCCCCGCTGTGCGCCACTTCATCGCAGTGGCTTGCGAACAGGCGGCGCGGCGCGACACATGGAACGACGCCACGCTCAAAATCCACAAAAGGCGCCTCGAAGCCGATCTTGATCGCATCTTGGCCTTGACCCCCGCTCATCCCGCCGGGGTCAAATGGAAAAGCACGATCGAAAAGCTCCGCCCCAACCTCCTCGTCTTCATGTCCAACCGCGCCGTCCCCCCGACCAACAACGAATCCGAACGCGGCTTACGCCCCTGCGCCACCTTCCGCAAAATCACCAACGGATTCCGCTCCCAATGGGGCGCAAAACAATACGCCGACATCCGAGCCGTAATCGAAACCGGCCGCAGGCGGTCGATCGGCGCCCTCCAAGCCATCCGAAACGTACTCGCTGCACCCGTCGGACTGGCCGTCCCCGAAACAGGGTGAGCAATTACGCGGTAAACGTCGGTCTAACCATTTGAAAAGACTGGGGCGGCCGGGAAAAACGGCGGTAAACGGGGTTCGCCCCTCACTCCCGCGTCAGACCGGCGACGAACCGCTCGATGCCCGCCTCGACCCGCGCGCAGCGCAGCCGCTCGGCGGTGACGATCGCCACCACGTCGCGATAGCCGCGCTGCAGATCGTCGTTGACGATGACATACTGGTAGTTGCGCCAGCGCTCGATCTCCTTTCTCGCGTTGTCGAGACGGGCGCCGATCGAGGTCGGCGAATCCTCGGCCCGCCGCTCGAGCCGGGCGCGCAATTCGCGCATCGACGGCGGCAGCACGAAAACGCTGACGACGTCGTCGCCGAGCCGTTCGCGCATCTGCCGCGCGCCCTGCCAGTCGACGTCGAACAGCATGTCGCGCCCCTGCGCCAGCACCCTCTCGACCGGCTCGCGCGGGGTGCCATAGAAGTTGCCGTGCACTTCCGCCGATTCGAGCAGATCGCCGCCCTTGTTCATGCGTTCGAATTCGCGCCGGTCGATGAAGCGGTAGTGGATGCCGTCGACCTCGGACGAGCGGCGCGGGCGGGTGGTCACCGACACCGAGAGCGTGAGATCGAGCGCCTTGTCCTGCATCAGCATCCGGGTCAGCGTCGTCTTGCCGGCGCCCGACGGCGAGGACAGGATCAGGATCATTCCGCGCCGGCTCGCCGCCATCATTCAGAACTCACTCGATGTTCTGGACCTGCTCGCGGAATTGCTCGATTTGCGCTCTCAGTTCAAGTCCCTGCGCGGTCAGCGTGACGTCATTGGCCTTGGCGCACAGCGTATTGGCCTCCCGCCCCAGCTCCTGGGCGAGGAAATCGAGCCGCCGGCCGATCGCCCCGCCCTCGTCGAGCAGCGCCCGCGCGGCGGCGACATGGGTCGCAAGCCGGTCGAGCTCCTCGCGAATGTCGGCCTTGGCGGCGAGCAGGATCGCCTCCTGATGCAGGCGGTTCTCGTCGAACCCGCGCGAGGATTCCATCAGCGTGGCGACGCTTTGCGCCAGACGCGCCCGCACCGCCTCCGGACGGCGGGCCGGATTGGCGTCGGCCGCGCTCGTGAGCGCGGCGATGGCGTCGAGCCTCTCCCGCAGCACGACGGCGAGCGCCTCGCCCTCGGATCGGCGCATCGCCCCGAGCGCGGCGAGCGCCTCGTCCAGGCTGGCGAGCGCGCCGGCGCAGGCCGAATTCACCGTCGCCTCGTCATCCGAGGCCTCGGCCACCTCGACGACGCCGCGCAAGGCGAGGAGCCCGTCCATGGTCGGGGGCGCGAGGCCCGTCCTCTCGGCCGCCGCGCGCGCCACGGCGGCGATCGCTTCAAGCGCCGCCTGGTCGATCCGCGCCTCGCTCGCCGCGCCCTCGCGCTGCGCGGTCAAAGTGGCGAAGCAGGCGCCGCGCGCGAGCGCCTTGGCGAGCCGGGCGCGCGCCTCGACTTCCGCCCGATCGAACGGCGCCGGCATTCGCAACCTGAGGTCAAGGCCCTTGGCGTTGACGCTCTTGATTTCGAACCCCCAGCGCCACCCGCCGCCGCTCCCGGCGGCGCGGGCGAAACCCGTCATGCTTTTCACCGCCATCGCGTGAACGCCCTTTCGCGACCCGATTCGCGTTTCCGATCCTATCGCATGCGCGGGCTTTCATCGCAGACCATAGGCATTGGAGTCAGGGTTGGTAATGCGGATGTTCGGGAAACGCAGATTCCCGCCTCGCCCGCCGGACCGCATTTTCTGCCGCCGCCGCGCCGCGTCCGGCGTCCTGGTTCACGTTGAGTTCAGGCGACCGGGGGCACTGTGCGGGCCGAGGACCCTCTCGAGCCCTCTCAACAACAGGATCGCTTTCCCATGATCAAGACCCTCCTTGCCGCCGCCGCGCTCACGATCGCGCTCGGTGGAGTCGCCATCGCTCAAGAGGCCGCCCCGCCGGCGGCCGCTCCGATGTCTCACGAAATGCACCATCACCATCACCACCATCATCACCACCACTACCACCATCATCACTATCACCATCACCACCACAGGCATCACGGCACGGCCGCCCCGGCGCCGGAAGCTGCGCCGAAGCAGTAACTGCGACCGCGGCTGTTAGCGCGCCCCGGTTTTTGCGGCGCGATCGGCTCTCCGGGCGGCGCAGCCTGTTCGGAGAGCCTTTGCCTGCCCTCCGGCGTCGGAGACCTGGGCGGCGATTAGTCGGTCGACGTTTTCTGACGAATGCGCTTGCGCGTCTTGACCTCGACGCGTGGCCCCTCGACCAGGCGCACGACCGCCCCCCACAGCGTGCGCACGTCCTGCTGCGTCAGCTCCATCCGATGGAAAATGTTACGCAGATTGCGCCGCATGCCCGGCTTCTTGGTCGCCGGCCGGAAAAATCCGTTCGCGTCGAGCTTGGCCTCGAGATAGTCGAAGAAGGCCAGCAGCATCTCGCGCTGTGCGGGCGGCGAGACCGCGCGGGGTATGGTCGACGGGGGAGGCTGATCCCCATGCGCGGCCTTGAACCACTCGTAGCCGCACAACAAGACCGCCTGCGCCAGATTGAGCGAGGCGTACGCGGGATTTGACGGAAAGGTGATGATCGCGTCCGCGATCGCGACTTCGTCGTTGTCGAGGCCGGTGCGCTCGGGCCCGAACAGGATTCCGCGCTTTTCGTCCGCCGCGCCGACGGTCGCGCCCATGGCGACGCTCGGGCTCACTACCGCCTTCATCTGGCCGCGCTCGCGCGCAGTCGCGGCGAACACGAAGTTCAGATCCCCGACGGCTTCCTCGACGCTCGAAAACACAAGCGCGCGATCGAGCAGTTCCGTCGCTCCCGCCGCCGCCGAGTAGGCGACGTCGCGATATTCATCGCTGCGAGGCCACCCCTCGCGGGGATTGACGAGGCGCAGGTCCCCCAGGCCGAAATTCGCCATCGCCCGGGCGCACATTCCGATATTCACGGCCAGTTGCGGCCGTACCAGAATAACTGCGGGACCGCCCCCGAGCGGCGGTTTCGACTTATCCGTGCCCGCTCCGACCATGGCCGTCGGCTATAGCAAGGCCGCCACGGACGCAATTGTCTTTTGGACCGCGCGCTTGCGAACAGGCTTCTTCCAGAACTGGCCGGCGCCGTCCTAGAGGCCGAGCTGTCTTGGCGCCCAGCCTGCAAACGCCTGCGTAAGCGCCGCCACTCGGTCGCGATTGGATTGTTCTCTCAGAGGCACATCGAAGGGGTTCGGATAATAGAAGGTGATCGCCCGCAGGGGCGTGACGGCGGCGATCCCGCCCCGCGGTCCCCTGACGATCAGAACGCCCTTGATCGTATCCTGCGACGCGCCGCCCGGACCAGTTCCGCCGGAATTCGGCCCAAGGTAAATATAATCAATCCGCGCCACCAAGGTCGCGCCATTGCGGTCGCCCGGAGACAAGTAAGGCCCCAAGGCCTGGGCGAGCTGCCCCGGCAACGCATCCTGCACCCAGGCCGCGGTCGGGTCGCCGGCGCTGGCGCGCAACGGCGAAACGTCGACTCGAATATCGCGGAATCGGACGCCCGCCTGCGCCAACGCGCTTCGGACGGCGATCGCGGAGGGAAGAGCGAAGGCGCCGAGGGCCGCAAGCGCGCCGCGACGGGTCAAACCATGCGATGACATAAGTTAACCTCTTTATTGGCGCGTCAGAGCGCGCCCAGGGGTCCTTCCGCCACGCTATATATATGCGACCTTGACGATTTCATAGCTCTTGCCGCCGCCGGGCGTGGTCACTTCCACGCTATCGCCCGCCTTCTTGCCGATGAGGGCGCGACCGGTCGGCGAGGAAATCGAAACCCTGCCCGACTTCACGTCGGCCTCGGTGTCGCCGACGATCTGGAACACCTTCTGCTTCTCGGTATCCTCGTCGATCAGCGTCACGGTGGCGCCGAACTTGACCGTCGTTCCGGTCAGCTTCGTCACGTCGATCACCTCGGCGCGCTGCAGCAGATCTTCAAGTTCCATGATGCGGCCTTCGTTATGGGACTGGGCTTCCTTCGCCGAGTGATATTCAGCGTTTTCCGACAAGTCGCCGTGTGATCGCGCCTCCGCGATCGCCGCGACGATGCGCGGCCGCTCGACCTTCTGACGATGGTTAAACTCCGCCTCCAGGGCGGCGTGGCCCGCGGCGGTAATCGGCATTTTGTCCATTCTGCATCCGTAAAGAAGTTTCGCTCGCGGCGGCGTCTTTTCGCGCCGTCACGCAAGATAGTCCTGCAACGCCCTGACTTCGAGTTCGCCAGCCACGACCGCGCGAATGCCTTCCGCCGCAGCGATGGCGCCTGAAAGTGTGGTGTAGTAAGGCGTCTTTTGCAAGAGGGCCGCCCGTCGCAGCGGTTTGGAATCGGAGAGCGAGGTGGCGCCCTCGGTCGTGTTGAACATCAACTGCACGGCGCCGTTGCGCACCGCGTCAGCGGCATGCGGACGGCCTTCCGACACCTTGTTGACCTTCTCCGCCTTCAGCCCGTGCGCGGTCAGGTAGCGCTGGGTTCCGCCGGTGGCGATGATCTTGAAGCCGAGGGCCTGCAGCTTGCGCAGCGGCTCGACGATCCGCTCCTTGTCGGCGTCGCGGACCGAGACGAACACCGTGCCCGATTTCGGCGGCCGCGATCCCGCGCCGAGCTGGCTCTTCGCGAACGCGACCTCGAACGAACGATCGATGCCCATCACCTCGCCGGTCGAGCGCATTTCCGGACCGAGCACCGTGTCGACGCCAGGGAAGCGGGCGAACGGAAAGACCGCCTCCTTGACCCCGACATGGTCGAGCGCGCCGAGGCTCAGATCGAACGAAGCCAGAGATTCGCCCGCCATCACGCGACTGGCGATCTTGGCGATCGGCTCACCGATCACCTTGGCGACGAAGGGCACGGTGCGCGAGGCGCGCGGGTTGACCTCCAGCACATAGATCGCGCCGTCCTTCAAGGCGTATTGCACGTTCATCAGCCCGCCGACGTCCAGCGCGAGCGCGAGCCTGCGCGTCTGCTCCTCGAGGCGGGAGATTGTCTCCGGGCTCAGCGAGCGCGGCGGCAGTGAGCAGGCGCTGTCGCCGGAATGAATGCCGGCCTCCTCGATATGCTCCATGATTCCCGCCACGACGACGGTCTTGCCGTCGCACAGCGCGTCGACGTCGATCTCGATCGCATCCGAAAGGTAGCGATCGAACAGCAGCGGGTTCTTGCCCAACACCGTATTGATCTGGCCAGTCTTGTCGTTGGGATAGCGCGCCTTCACGTCGGACGGCACCAGCCCGGGCAGCACGCCCAGCAGGTAATCGTCGAGCGCGGATTCGTCATGGATGATCGCCATCGCCCGCCCGCCGAGCACATACGAAGGGCGCACCACCAGCGGCAGGCCCAGGTCGGACGGCGATCAGCCGCGCCTGCTCGACCGAATAGGCGATGCCGTTCTTGGGCTGCTTCAAGCCGAGCTTGTCGAGCAGCCGCTTGAAGCGGTCGCGGTCCTCGGCGAGATCGATCGAATTGACCGAGGTGCCGAGGATCGGCGCGCCAGACTGTTCAATCGTGTGCGCGAGCTTCAGCGGCGTCTGGCCGCCAAATTGCACGATGACGCCCTTCAGGTTCCCGCGCTCGCGCTCCTTGTCGAGAATGGAGAGCACGTCTTCGGCGGTCAGCGGCTCGAAATACAGCCGGTCCGACGTGTCATAATCGGTCGAGACCGTCTCCGGGTTGCAGTTGATCATGATCGTCTCGTAGCCTGCCTCGCTCAGCGCGAAACAGGCGTGGCAGCAGCAATAGTCGAACTCGATGCCCTGTCCGATCCGGTTTGGGCCGCCGCCCAGAATGACAATCTTGTCGCGTGTCGAAGGGTCCGCTTCGCAGCTCGCCACGCTGGCAAAGGGCGCCTCGTAAGTCGAATACATGTAGGCCGTCGGCGCGGCGAATTCCGCCGCGCAGGTGTCGATGCGCTTGAAGACTGGCGCAACGCCGAGCCTCTTGCGGGCAGCGGCGATATCGGGCTCGGCGAGGCCCGACAGGCCGGCCAGACGCACGTCCGAGAAGCCCGCCGCCTTCAGCGCGCGCAGATTGCCGGCGTCGGCGGGCAATCCATGGGCCCGCACTTTCGCCTCCAACGCCACGATTTCGGCGACACGCTCCAAGAACCAGGGGTCGATCTTCGAAACCTCGTGGATTTCCTCGACGCTTAGGCCCATGCGCATCGCCTGGGCGACCTTCAGCAGGCGGTCGGGCGTCGGCGTGCCGATCGCGGCGCGCAGCACATTGTGGTCGTCGCCCTTGCCAAGCCCGTCGATTTCGATCTCGTCGAGCCCGTCGAGACCGGTCTCCAGCGAGCGCAGCGCCTTCTGCAAGGATTCGGCGAAGGTGCGGCCGATCGCCATCGCCTCGCCCACCGACTTCATCGCGGTCGTCAGCACCGGCTCGGCGCCGGGGAACTTCTCGAAGGCGAAGCGCGGGATTTTGGTGACGATGTAATCGATCGTCGGCTCGAACGAGGCCGGGGTCGCGCCGCCGGTGATGTCGTTGGCGATTTCGTCGAGCGTGTAGCCGACCGCGAGCTTGGCGGCGACCTTGGCGATCGGAAACCCGGTCGCCTTCGAGGCGAGCGCGGACGAGCGCGACACTCGCGGGTTCATCTCGATGACGATCATCCGCCCGTCGGCCGGATTGACGGCGAATTGCACGTTCGACCCGCCCGTCTCGACGCCAATTTCGCGTAGGACCGCGATCGAGGCGTCGCGCATGATCTGGAACTCCTTGTCGGTGAGCGTCAGCGCTGGCGCGATGGTGATCGAATCCCCGGTATGGACGCCCATCGGATCGACGTTCTCGATCGAGCAGACGATGATGCAATTGTCCGCCTTGTCGCGGACGACTTCCATTTCGAATTCCTTCCAGCCGAGCACGCTCTCCTCGATCAGCACTTCGTCGGTCGGCGAAGCGTCGATGCCGCGCTCGACAATCTCGATGAACTCGTCCCTGTTGTAGGCGACGCCGCCGCCGGTGCCGCCCATGGTGAAGCTTGGGCGGATGATCGCGGGTAGTCCGATGTCCTCGAGTGCCGTCAGGGCCTGGGCGAGCGTCTTGATCTGGTGCGAGCGCGGGGTCGAGAGGCCGATCCTGGTCATCGCCTCGCGGAACAATTTCCGGTCCTCGGCCTTGTCGATGGCGTGGGCGGTGGCGCCAATCATCTCGACGCCATACTTGTCGAGGACGCCCAATTTTTTGAGCGACAAGGCGCAATTGAGCCCGGTCTGGCCGCCCATCGTCGGCAGCAGGGCGAAACCGCCCGGCGCCGCGTAGCGCTCCTTGGCGATGATCCTCTCGACGATCTCGGGGGTGATCGGCTCGATGTAGGTCCGGTCCGCCATATCGGGATCGGTCATGATGGTCGCCGGATTGGAATTGATGAGGACGATTCGATACCCTTCCGCGCGCAAGGTCTTGCAGGCCTGCGTTCCCGAATAGTCGAACTCGCAGGCCTGGCCGATGATGATCGGCCCGGCGCCGATGATGAGAATGGTCGAGATATCGGTGCGCTTCGGCATGAGTTCCCTTGAGCTCGCGCGCGCCTCCTGCGGAAACGAAGGCGGCGGCGAGCTTCAAACACACAAAAAAAGGGCGCGCCGCGGCCGCGACGGGACCGCGAGGCGTCCTCGGGATTGGCGGGCGTCCATGGCGAAGCCCCGCCCGTCTCTCCGCGTCAACCCGCCATTTGGCGAACTTGCGCAGGCGCCTCGTTAGACGAAATTCGCGCTCGGGGGAAGTGCTTGGGCCGGGCTCAGATCGAAACCTAGGCCTCGAAGCGTCAGAACTTGTAGCCGACCCTGAAGCCGAAATCGGTGATGCCGGGGTTCTGCTTGCCGCACAGGCCGGCATGGGAAATGTGTTCGACGCTCAGAATGACGTCGAACTTCGGCGAGAGCTCGACGCCGAAGCCTCCCGACTCGCGAAATGTGGCGACGCAACCGAGATCGACCCGGTCCGGCGTCACCGCCCTCACCCCGTCGTTCACCTCGCCGCCGAACTCGCCCTCGAAGAACACAGGCCCGTAGATCGGCGCATGCCAGTTGAATCCGCCAAACGCGTAACTCGTCTTCCCCTCGACATTGATCATGGCGCCGAAATTGACGCGCGGATTCAGGAACCAGGCGACGAAGGGGTTCGAAAAGCCGGTGACGCCGATGTTCGACGAGATCGTCTCGAACGACAGGTCGACCGGCGCGTTCTCGTTATGGACCAGATTGTGCGCAAAGGCGCCAACCCGCAATTCCTGGAACAGCGTGAAATATGCGGGCGCAGCCGTCAGGTCCGACGTCTGGACGTTGAGATCGGCCGCAGACGAAGGCGTCTGGACGCCGAGATCGGCTGCGGACGACGGGCTTCCCACAAGCGCCGCGCACAATAGACCGGAAACCATGACGGCTGCCCGATACGGCGCCATTGCCTGACCCCCAACTCCAATGTCCCGGTCATGACCTGCATAGAGGCGCCACACTTTCGACGCAAGTCCCCGATGTGCGGATTGGATTTGAAATTCCCCGGTGTCCCGGCCGCGACGGTGCGAGAGGCGACCGTAATCCGCCCCGGTTGCGCGAAAGGAGCGCATGGCGCCGAAAAGCGGTTTGAAGATTCAAACCGCGTCAGGCGTGCGCAAGCCCATGTTTTGTCCGAGCCCAATTGCGACCGTGGTCGCCGACGGCGGCGTAATGAGGCGAGAAACGCGGCCAGGGCTCAAGCCGCCAGCGCCTGCTCGTAGGTCGTCACCTCGAAGCGCCGCAAGAGCGGCTGGCCGAACGCGGTCGAGATGGCGACGTCGGCGGCGTCGCGGCCACGGGCCATGACAATTCGCCCGATCCGGGGAATATTGTGCCGGGCGTCGAACGTGTACCAGGCGCCGTTGAGAAAGACTTCGAACCAGGCGGAAAAGTCCATCGGGGCTGGGTCCGGCGGCACGCCGATGTCGCCGAGGTAACCTGTGCAATAGCGCGCCGGCACGTTCATGCAGCGGCAGAGCGCGACAGCTAGGTGGGCGAAGTCGCGGCAGACGCCGACTCCCTCGCGCAACCCGTCGGACGCGGTGCGTCGCGGGTTCGCCAACGCATAGTCGAATCGGATGCGATTGTGGACGAAATGGCAGATCGCCTGCACCAGCGTCAGCCCGCCGCCGATCCCGGCGAACTGCGACCACGCGAAATCGCTGAGATTATCGCTGTCGCAATAGCGGCTGGCCACCAGAAAGACGAGAACGCCGCTCGGGAGTTTCGCGACCGGGGTCAATGGGGCGTCCAGCGGCGCTTCATCAGGTGAGCCGCTGTCGCGAATGGTGAAATCGTTGTGAAACGTCACCAAGCCCGGAGGCGCTTCGACACGTGTCACCCGATTGCCGAACAGGTCGTGATAGGCGCTTGTCGGGATGTTCGGCGTCGTGCGCACCACGTCTGGCGACAACACGTCCGACGCACGAGACGGATGAACATTGAGGTGCAACAGCATCGGCGTCGCGGCCGCGCACTCGAAGGCAATCGTATAACCAGCGCGAATGATCATGCGGAAATCCCAAGGCTAGCAGGAGTTCGGCCAGCAGTAACGCGTCCCGCGTGCTTTTGTTGCGTCACTTCGACCAAAACTTCCATGCCCATTTCATCGTCCAGGCTGCCGAAGTAGGTCCCCGCCAGCGGGGTCGCCTGCGCCGGGTCACGCGCGACCGCGACGCGGATAAGGTCTTTTCCACCGATGAGACCGTTGGTCGGGTCGAATTCGACCCAGCCGGCGCCCGGCAGATAGATTTGGCACCAAGCGTGCGTCGCTCCGCCGCCTAACCGGACAATTTCGTCGTCCTCGCTCGGCGCATAAACGTAGCCAGAGACGAAGCGCGCGGCGATGCCGAGCGCACGCGCCGCCTCCATCATCAGGACCGCGAAGTCGCGGCAACTTCCGCGGCGAAGATCAAGCGTGCGCCGAGGCGATTGCACGCCGGATTCCTCGCGCCGTTGGTACGCAAATCCCTCCTTGATCGCGTAGGTCAGAGTCATCAGCAGATGGCTGGTCTGCGTCGCTCCGCCCGGAGCGAGGAACCGACGCACCCAGCGATCGAGCTCGCCGGAGGGATCGCTGTACAGACGTTCGATCGAGCGGGCGATATCGGGCAGCTCTTCCGACCCATACGAAAAGGGAAAAACGCGCGCTCGCGGATCGATCTCGACCCCCAGCGAATTGTCGACAATCCGCTCCACCGCGAAGCGGCTCTCGACGCGCAGCGACGTCGCGGCGCCCGAGAACGACGCCACGGCGACGCAATTGTCGAACGCGTCGTAAAGCCAGCGCAGGCGCGTCGGGGCCGGATCGATATGCAGCTCAGATGACAGCAACCGCAGATCGTGGCCGTCGCGGGGGCGCATCATCATGCGATGCTCGCCAAATTCGACCGGCCGCATATAACGGTATGTCGTCACGTGCCGCACGTTCAACGTGCCTACCTGCAATTCGACACTCTCGATCTGGTTTCTGGGCTCGTTAGCGACATGTTGGTGGTTTGCGTCCACGATGCAAGATCGTTCTCGCGGCGCCGGCGCCTTGATTTCAGGCGCCGAATTGCTCGGACACGGAAGGCGTCCAAAATCCGCGCGGATCCGCGCGTGTGGCGGATGTTGCGCAAAGCCCAACTGTTCGCGAAGTCAGCTTGACATTCGCGCGGCTTAGCGCGTCGATAGCGCTCTTGCCGGTGCGGAATCCGCACTGACGGCGGGCGAAAAGCCTCGAGGTTTGACATCGGTAAAGGTTGGCGACCCCAAACGATGGGTAATGATCAAGTTCGAGCGTCGGCGGGCGGGATCGCCGAACAGCGGCGGCGGCAACGAAAAAAACGAGCGCCGAGGCCCGCCATGTGACTTATGGCGGAAACCCATCGAGGGAGGAACGGAACATGCGCAAACAATCGCTATTGGCCGTGGCGGCGGGCCTCGCACTGGCCTTCGCGTCGCACGGCGCCGGGCTGCGGAGAAGCTCAAGATCGGCTTTCTGCCGGGAGTTGTCGATCCCTTCTATCAGGTCATGCAGCTCGGCGTGGAGAAGGCGGCGAAAGACCTGGGCATCGAGGTCGTCACGCAGATCCCGCCGACCTGGGGTGTCAGCGTGCAGACGCCGATCCTCGAACTCGATGGTGGCGCGCGGCGATCTCAAGTACATCATCACCGCCCCGACCGATAAGGACCAGATGGTCGGCCCGTTGAAGGCGGCCGCTGACGCCGGCATCAAGATCATCACCGTCGACACGTTCCTCGGCGACGGCGACTATACCAGCGGCCCGGTGAAGTTCCCCATCAGCTATATCGGCTCCGACAACACCGAGGGAGGCCGTATCGCGGCTCGCGGCCTAGCCAATGCGATCGGCGGCAAAGGAACCGTCTACATCAATTCGACCAACCCCAATGTCAGTTCCGTCGAGGGTCGCGAAAAGGGATTCAAGGAGGCGATGGCGAAGGATTTTCCCAACATCAAGGTGCTGGGTCCCGATTACAATCTGGACGATCCCAACAAGGCGACGCAACAGACTGCAGCGGTGCTGGCGCGCGAACCTGATCTCGCGGGCGTATTCGGCACCAACGTGTTCAGTGCGCAGGGCGCGGGCACGGCGGTCGTCAACGCGGGACTGGGCGGACATGTCCAGGTTGTCGCTTACGATGCGACCAAGCAGGCGATCGAACTGATGGACAAGGGCGTGGTCTCCCTGGTCCTGGCGCAGAAGCCGTTCGACATGGGCTATCTCGCGGTGATGTTCGCGCAGGCCGACGCTGCCGGCGTCACCAGCCTTCCGCGCCGAGTTCGAGACCGGCTTTGCGATCATCGACAAGAACAACGTGAAAGACCCAGCGGTCGCCCGTTTTATCTATCAAACGCCGGGCAAGTAGTCGGGTCGACGCGACCACTTGCCAGAACGGCGCCCGATCGAGCGGGCGCCCTTTGGTTCGCGATCGGCCGCGATACCGCTTCCGGACATCGAAGGAACGCCTGAAAGTGGCCGATTCCGGGTCGAGAATTGCGCGGCGCGACGCGGCGGCGCCTGCGGGCGTCCGCACGCCGGCGCAGCGCATCGTCCTGGTCCTTAGCCGGGTCTGGGCGTGGGTTTTTCTCGGCCTGATGGTCCTGTTCTTCGTTGTCGCCGTGCCACTGACGACCGGAGGCTCAGTCAATTTCCTCACCGTCCGCAATTCCCAGAACATCTTGGTCGCCATCATTCCCGTGCTGCTGCTCGGCCTTGGCCAGACCTTCGTCATCATCGCCGCCGGCATCGACCTGTCGGTCGGATGGGTGATGAGCCTGGCCTCGGTCCTCTCCGCGCTCGCCCTGCGCGCGGCATTCGATGGCGGGGCGCCGCTGTTTCCCGCGGTTCTGGTCGGTTTCGTCGCAGGCGTCGGCGGCGCGGCGGCGGTCGGCTTGATCAATGGAGTCATCATCGCCAAGCTGAAGGTTCCGGCCTTCATCGTTACGCTCGGGACTTCGTTCATCGTGCGCGGCGTCGCCTACCTTATGTCCGAGAACACGACGGTCATCGGATTGCCGGCGGGGATCCGCGCCTACGGCAACGATGCGCTCATCTATTACATCAGCGGCGAAGGCGGCGGGCTCTATTTCCTGCATCGGCCCGAGGTGAGCGGCGCGCTGCTGCGTCGCATGGACATCATCCTGCCCTATCCAGTCGTCGTGACGGCGTTCGTCGTCGCCTGGGCGATCTTCCTTCTCCATAAAACCCAGTTCGGCCGTCACACCTACGCCATCGGCGGCAGCATGGACGCCGCAGTGCGCAGCGGCATCCCAGTCGATCGCCAGGTCGTCATGCTCTACATGCTGTCGGCCGCGACCTCGGGGGTCGCGGGGTTTCTCTCGACGCTTCGCTTCACCGCCGGCTCGGCGGTGATCGGCGATCCGCTGCTTCTGTCATCGATAGCCGCCGTCATCATCGGCGGCGTCAGCATGTTCGGCGGTGCGGGAACCGTGATCGGCACCGTGATCGGGGCCCTCATCATCGCCGTCCTGACGACCGGGCTTGTCATGCTCAACGTCGATGCGTTCTGGCAGTTCATCGTGGTCGGAACGGTGGTCATCGTCGCGGTGCTGATCGACCAGTCGCGCGACCTCATCACCGGCCGCACGCGCAGGGGCGCCGCGCGATGAGCGAGCCGCTTCTTTCCATTCGCAACGTGACGAAAAACTTCGGCGGCCTCATCGCGGTCGACAATGTGAGCTGTGAAGTTCGTCGCGGCGAAGTCGTCGGCCTTCTCGGCGACAACGGGGCGGGAAAGTCGACGCTCATCAAATGCGTCTCCGGCGTCTACCAGCCGGAGGAAGGCGAGATTGTGTTCGAAGGCGTCCCGGTGCAATTCTCGTCGCCCATGGACGCTCGCCGCGTCGGCATAGAGACGATCTATCAAGATCTCGCGCTCGCCAACAACCTCGACGTCGGCGCCAACATCTTTCTTGGGCGCGAGATCAAGAGGCGCCGCTGCGGCGGGCTCATCCGGACGCTCGATGATCGCCTCATGCTCGAGGAATCGCGGCAGACGCTTGATTCCCTCCAGATCCGCTTTCCAACCCTCACCGACCCGATCGAAAACCTGTCCGGCGGCCAGCGCCAAGCGGTGGCGATCGCCCGCGCGGTCTACTGGGACGCCAAGCTAATGATCATGGACGAGCCGACCAACAATCTCGGCGTTCCCGAGCAGCAGAAGGTGCTCGAGCTCATCCGGAAGCTGCGGGAGCGCGGCGTTCCGGTGATTCTCATCACCCACATCCTGCCCGACGTCTTCGCCGTCACCGATCGCGTCATTGTCATGCATCGCGGGCGCAAGGCAGCCGAGAAAATCACCGCGCGCACGAACGCCGAGGAGTTGGTACAATATATGGTCGGGGCGAAGGAGGATGCGCTGACGTAATGACTGGGCGCCACGCGCGGGCGCGCGGCGGGTCAGGATGGAGGACGGTGCATGGCGGACAGTCTCGACGCAATCATCATCGGCGCTGGTCCGGCCGGCCTCGCCGCGGCGGCGTCGTTCAAAGCTCGCGGACTGAACGCGGAGATCCTCGAAAAGTCGGACGCCGTCGGCGCGGTCTGGCGGCGCCACTATGACCGGCTGCATCTGCACACCGATCGCGGCCATTCCGGATTGCCGCGCCTGCCCATGCCGCCCGCCTATGGCCGCTATCCCTCGCGCGCGCAGGTGGTCGAATATCTCGAGAATTACGCCGCCAGGTTTGATCTGAAACCCGCCTTCAACGCCAAAGTTCGCGCGGTCAGGCGCGACGGTCGCACATGGCGCGTCGAGGCCGGCGAGAATTCACGCAGCGCTGCGATCGTGGTCGTGGCGATTGGATATGCGGACTCTCCTTATTCGCCGACATGGCCCGGGATGGAAGCGTTCGACGGCGCGATCCTGCATTCGAGCCTCTACCGCAATCCCGCGCCGTTTGCCGGCAAATGCACGCTCGTGGTCGGCTTCGGCAATTCGGGCGGCGAAATCGCGCTCGATCTCGCCGAGGCGGGCGTGGATGTCGCGATCTCGGTGCGCGGTCCGGTCAACATCGTGCCACGTGAGCTGTATGGCGTGCCGATCCTGACCTTCGCGATCGCGGAACGTCGGCTGCCGGCGCGGATCGCCGACTTCATCAGCGCGCCCTCGATTCGCCTCGCGGTGGGCTCGCTCGAAAGGCTCGGGCTGACCCGCGCCGCCAAGGGACCGCGCCAGATGGTCGAGGAGGACGGCCGCATACCGCTCATCGACATCGGCACGCTCGCGCAAATCCGCGCCGGACGGATCAAGGTCAAAGGCGACGTCGCGAGCCTCTCGCCGAAGGGCGTCGTCTTCGTCGACTCGCCGCCAGAAAAATTCGACGCGATCATTCTGGCGACGGGCTTCCGCCGGGATTTCCGAGCCTTGCTGCCGGAGGCCAAGGGCGTGCTCAGCGACACGGGCAAGCCGCTCGTCAGCGGCAGGCCGACCGCCGAACCTGGCCTCTTTTTTTGCGGCGCGATCCCGTCGCCGACGGGCCAGTTGCGCGAGATCGGGATCGAAGCCGAGAGGATTGCGAACGCGGCGCACGCAGTTCGCCGGGCGAGCGCGCTTTGAGGCGAACAATCGCCGCGGACGCTCGGGGCTCTGGTTCAGCCGTCGTGTGTCGCCGCCCCGTCGCGCCTGGCTTCAAGCGTTTGCGTGTGAGGACGAGCCGCCGTTCAATCCTCTGGGACCAGGCGCGTCCAGCGTTCGCGGCGTGGTCAAGGTCTCGCGGCTGGCAAGTCAGCGAAACCGGCTTGATTTCCCAACCGGATAGTGAAACTATTGAATGAACCCGACCGGCGCGCCGCGGCCCCGCCTCGCCCCGGCATTCGACAAAGGTTGGAGAAGACCCATGCGAATCTTGGCCATCATCGGCGGCCTTGCGATCGTCGTCGCCATCGGCGCTGCAATCTTCCTCTTTGGCGGCTTCTTTAACGTCGCGGAAGACAGCGAGAATACGGGTGTCGTCAATTGGACGTTGGCGCACGTGCGCGCAGCCTCGGTCGCCCGCCACGCGACTGACCTGCCGTCGATGTCCCTCGACGATCCCGCGACCGTGCAAGCCGGCGCGCGCGTTTACGCCAAGATCGGCTGCGCGAATTGTCACGGAGGGCCGCCGGACAAGGATTGGGCCAAGTTTTCGGAAGGGCTGAAGCCGGTTCCCGCCGATCTCAAGATCATGGCGAAAGAGCGGACCGAATCGGAACTGTTCTGGGTCATCAAGCACGGCGTCAAGATGACCGGCATGCCGAGCTTCGGCTTGGCCGGCGCGTCCGACGAGGACATTTGGAAGATCGTCGCCTTCATCAAGAAGCTGCCGTCGATCACGGACCAGGACTACAAGACCTGGACGGCTTCACCATAAGCGCAGTTCGACTGGCCGCTGCGGCCTCAATGCAGCCGTCCAACCGGCTGCGCCACGCATCACAATGGCGTCATCATCGGTTCAACCCCGCGCGGCCAGACGCTGCGCTTGACCAATCGAGCGCTCTTCGTGGAGCTGCCCAAAGCGGCTCGGATTGAAGTAACGAGGCAGTGGAAAGGGGCGGCGCAGATGCGATTGACGCGAACACGCCGCCGACGCAAAGTCCAAATCGACCGACGCCTTAGAGGAAATGTCGACTGAAATTTTCAGGGAGAGACGTGATTCAAGGCGTCGCTCGCCCTCGGCTGCAGCGGCGCGGTCGAACTCGTTCAACAGGGAGCGGCCTATGCCAAAAGTGAAATCTGAATGGACAGAACGCGGGCGTTTTTCAGTCGCCAGCACGCTCGCCTTCGCGGCTATCATTATTGGCGCCGGCGCCGCCGCGGCCGCGGTGAACTGCGAAAGCCTAGCCGGCAAGAGTTTCGGCGACGCTACGATTGCAGCGGCGTCGAACGTCGCGCCACCCTTCAGCGTTCAGGGAAGAGATCCACCGGCGCCGGTGCCGGTGAACGCTCCGTTCTGCCGCGTGCAAGGCGCTATCAAGGCGTCTGCGGATTCGGACATCAAGTTCGAGGTGTGGTTGCCACCCGCGGAAGCCTGGAACGGCAAGTACGAGGGCGTCGGCAACGGCGGCTTCGCGGGATCGCTGATCTACAGTCCGATGACTTGGGCGCTCGAGGCCGGCTACGCGGTGTCGGGCACCGACACGGGCCATACCGGCGGATCGCTGGACTCGGGTTGGGCCCTCGGCCATCCCGAAAAGATCGTAGACTTCGGTTGGCGGGGCATCCACGAGACAGCCTCCGCGTCCAAGTCGATCATCGAAGCCTATTATGCGAAGGCGCCTGCCCATGCCTATTTCAGCGGTTGCTCAGACGGCGGCCGGGAAGCGTTGATGGAAGCCCAGCGTTTTCCAAGAGACTATGACGGAATCGTCGCCGGCGCGCCCGCGAACTACTGGACGAAATTGCTGACCAACGCGGTCTGGACCGATCAGGCTCTTGCCTCGGAGCCGGACAGTTGGATTTCCCCGGAAAAGCTCTCGGTTGTGACCCAAGCGGCGCTCAAGGTCTGCCTTGGCGAGAACGGCATTCTCGATGATCCTGGCCAATGCCACTTCGATCCGTCAAGCCTTCTGTGCAAGTCCGACCAGTCTGAGGCATGTCTTTCCGCGCCGGAGATCGCGGCGCTGCGCAAGATCTATTTGGGCATGCAGGACTCTGCGGGAAAATCCATCTTTCCGGGATATCCGGCGGGCGGCGAGTCCGGCCCGACGGCCTGGAGTTTGTGGATTACCGGAACCGAGCCTAAACGCATCGCGGGAACGCTCCTTTACGGCTTCGGAACCGGCTATTTCGCCAACATGGTATTTGATAAGCCGGATTGGGACTTTCACGGTCAAAACGTCGCCGACGACCTCGCAAAGGCGAAAGAGAAGACCGGAAAGAACGTTGACGCGACAGATACGGATCTCAGCGCATTCAAGGCCGCGGGCGGCAAGCTGCTTCAATACCATGGCTGGAGCGACGCGGCGATCCCGGCTGGCAGCTCGATCAACTATTATGAGTCGGTCGCGGCGAAGCTGGGCGGGATCGACAATATCAAGTCCTTCTATCGGCTGTTCATGGCGCCAGGGATGCAGCATTGCGGCGGGGGCCTCGGCCCCAACGCGGTCGGCGGCGTATTCGGCATGCCCTCCCCCAGCCGCGACCCGACGCATGACGTCGTGGCCGCTCTGGCGCACTGGGTCGAAAACGGCAAGGCGCCGGATCAGATCGTTGCGACGTCGTATCGCGACGACGACCCGACGAAGGGCGTCGCGGCGCAGCGCCCGTGGTGCCCGTATCCGGCAGTCGCGCGATTTTCCGGCCATGGCGTCTCGAACCGACGCCGCCAGCTACGCCTGCGCGGCGCCTGCTAAATAATTGCGACATTCGCCATTCGCGCGGGCGGCTTGCCGTCCGCGCCGGCAAATGACGGGATCAGCCGCTTCTTGTTCCTCCGCCCACAAGCTCCTCCACCCATTCCGGCACCATCACGCTCGCCGCGCCATACCGGCGCTCGTCGAACAAATCGGCGTTGTCCGCGGCCTCCAGATTGATCTCGCAGGTCGGCACGCCTAAGCCGCGCGCCTCGGCGACGAATCCGGCCGCCGGATAGACCGCGCCCGAAGTCCCGATCGCGACGAACAGATCGGCGCGCCCCAAGGCCCGTCCGATGTCGTCCATATGCAGTGGCATTTCGCCGAACCATACGACATGCGGCCGAAGAGAGCCCACGCGGCCGCAATCCGGGCAGGCGTCCGAAATCGCGAGATCGCCGCGCCACGGGAGAACAGAACAGCACAGCCCGCAACGCGCCTTGAACAGCTCTCCGTGCATGTGAACGACGCGCCGCGAGCCCGCGCGCTCGTGCAGATCGTCGATGTTCTGCGTGACCAGCGTCAGGCTTCCGCCGTTCGCGGCGAGAGCTGTCTCCAACCGCGCGAGGGCGAAATGGGCCGCGTTGGGCTCGCTGCCCAGAAGGTTTCGCCGGCGCATGTCATAGAAGGCCAGCACCTCGACCGGATCGCGCGCGAAAGCCTCGGGCGTGGCGAGTTTCATTGGATCGAAACGCGCCCAGATCCCATCGCCCTTCTTGTCGCGAAAGGTTCCGAGGCCGCTCTCGGCCGATACGCCGGAGCCGGTCAGGACGAAGACGTTCTTTGACATTGGACGTTCCACCAGCGACGCCGGCGCCCGCGAAGTCTTGCGGAGGCCGCCAACGACCAGCGCCTCACCTCAGGCCGATCGGCTCAGGAGCGGTTTCGGCGTCGGCGGCGTCGGCGTGGATTGTGTCTCGGATCAGGCGCTCCGTCGTCTGCTCGAGAAACCGCCAAAGGTCTCCGTGCAGGTCGGAAAACTGCCGCCACACGACCTGGTCGAAAAGCCCTCGCGGCGCCTTGACCATGATTGTCGTGCCACGCTGGCGCGGATACCGGAAAGGACTGAAGCCGTAACGCCGGCACAGGGCGATGAAGAGTCGCGCCGACCACTGGTCCGGCATGGTGAACTTCAGCTCGACCGGCGGATCACGGCGGCTGGCCTCGTCGAGCTTCGCCTTCAGCCGTTCGGCGGCGGCGCCGGCCGCCTCGCGTTCTCCGGCGGTCGCCGCGCCGAAGAACAGGGCCTCGACTTTCCTTAGCCGCTCACGCAGCTCGTCCTCGATCGTCATGCCGCAATACCTCTGCTGGGACGAAGCCAGCGCGCCGCCCGATCGTCAATCCTCAAACGTCCACGATCCACAGGCGTTCATCGGCTGCGACGCGCGGACGGCGAATGCGAGCGTCGCCAACCCACCGGCCTCCGTTGCCGCGCCTTCACCGCCCGTGCAGCGCCAGCGCGATCTGCACGATCGCCGCCATCAGCTCGAGCACGATCAGCACCACGATCGCCGCCTCGAGGCGCGTGGCGCGGTCGGCGTCGATGATGTCGGTCAGCGCGTGTCCGGTCTCGACGATCACGTCGAGCTTGCGCTTGAGGACGCCGGCGCGTTCGTTGAGCTCGTATTCGTCGACGAGGCGGGCGTAGAGGCGCTCGAGATCGGGGCGGTCCCACAGAACGTCGGGCTTTTCCTCGACGGCGACCCGGCCCGACACCCGGTGCTGGGCGAGCAGCGCCTGGCCGATCAGCCGCAGCATCGCGCGGCGGCGGAACGGCGGCCTGCCGCTGGCGGCGAGCTCGGCCGCGAACGGCTCGATCACGTCGAACACCTTGTTGACCTCGCGCTCGTCGCGCGCCAGCGCGACGGTCTTGGCGAGCGCGTCGGCGATGACGAGGAAGCGCTGCGGCGACAGGTTCTTGATCTGGATCGGACCGCCGGACGCCTTCTGCTCGTCGACGTCGGGGGCGATTTCCAGCACCGCGGTCTCGTCGTCGCCGCGCGCCCGCTCGCCGGTGACGCGCGCCCGCAGCTTGGTCAGCGTGTCCTCTTCCTCGAGCGGCGTCAGGCCGACCAGCACCGCGACGCCGAAGCGGAACAGCGCCACCATCCCGTGCTCGCCGACGCGGAAGGCGAGCGGCAGCGAGGCGATCATGTCCGGCCGCTCGAGGCCCGCCGTGTCGATGCGTTCGCCGACGATCAGGGCGCGCGCGGTCAGGCGCGTCGGAGCGACGGCGATGGGCGAGGCCTCGGTCATGCCGGCTTCATACGACGGCGCCGAGCCCGGCCGCCAAGCTCGCCCGCCCGAGGCGCTACCGGCGCAAGACCGGATGCGCCTGCCGCTTCTGCCAGCCCGCGCGCTCCAGTTCGGGCGTCACATGCTCCTCCTGAGGCCAGCCGACGCACAGATAGGCGATGAACGCCCACGACCGCGGAACGTCGAGGCAGTCGGCGACGAGATCCGGATCGAGGATCGACACCCAGCCGACGCCGAGGCCGCGCACGCGGGCGGCGAGCCAGAAAGTGTGGAGCGCGCAGACCGCCGAATAGCGGCGCGTCTCGGGCATGGTGCGCGCGCCGAGGCCATGGCCCTGCTCGGTCGCTTCGTCGCAGAACACCGCCAGATGGATCGGCGCCTCGCGCAAGCCGGCGAGCTTCAGACGCGCATAAAGCTGGGCGCGCTCGCCCGCGTAAGCGCCGAGCGCCTGCCGGTTGGCCGCCTCGAAATTGGCCGCCACCGCCTGGCGCCGGGTCGCGTCGTCGACGCGCACGAACCGCGTCGGCTGACAATTGCCGACCGAGGGCGACAGCGCGGCGAGATCGAACAGCGCCTCCAGGGTCGCTTCGTCGGGAGGCTCGCCGGGGCGGAACCGGCGCACGTCGCGCCGCCAGGCCAGGAGGTCGGCGAATTCGGCCTGGAAGACCGGACCGAACCGCGGCGGTCCGGTCAGCTCGCGCGCCAATTCCGCCATCGGGCCGCCTCCGTCCGGGCGATCCTTCCCCGGCCCGCCCGCCATAGGCCGAAGGGGCGCGCTCCGCAAAGGGAATATTGCGCGCAGGCGGTCAGTCGACCGGCGTCAGGCCGTCCGGGCCGACGCTCGCGAGCACGCCGGTATGGACGTCGAACAGATAGCCCTGCAGCGTGAGCCGGCCGGCGGCGACCGCCTCGGCGATCCAGGGGAAGGTCATCAGATTGGCGAGCGACAGGCGCACGACCTCCGTCTCGATGCGGGCCAGCCGCCCCTCCGGCGCCTCGCCCGCGGCGGCGAGCGCCGGCTTGCCGATCTCGACCCAGGAGGCGACGAAATCGCGCGCCTGGGGCGGGGCGCCGTATTCCAGCGCCTTGACGCCGCCGCACTGCCCGTGCCCGAGCACCACCAGGCGCGCCACTTTCAGCACCTTGACGCCGAACTCCAGCGCCGCGCTGGTTCCGTGATGGCCGGGGTCGGGGCTGTAGAGCGGCACCAGCGCGGCGACGTTGCGCACGACGAACAATTCGCCCGGGACGGCGCTGAACACCGTCTGCGGATCGACGCGCGAATCCGAGCAGGCGATCACCATCGTCTCCGGGCTCTGGCCCCAATGGGCCAGCGCCTCGTAACGCGCCCGTTCGGCGGGCCAGGTCTCGGCGCGAAATTTCCGGTAGCCTTCGATCAGCGGGTCCATGGGCTCGCCTCGCAGCGGATGACGCGAATTGCTGCATTGCGATACGACGGCGGTCGGGGCTAGGCAAGGAGGGGGAGCGGTTCGACGCCGCATCGGGCGCTCGAGGCGCGCCGGCGAGGCCGCGGGACGGCGCCGGGACGAAGCGGGAGCGGCGCCGGAACGGCATTGATGTGAACTTAGCGGAAGTGCCGCCCATCGCCGTTTTGAGCCTTTTCAAGGGCTTGGCGGATTTCGGAACCCTTCGCCGGGCGGGAGGCGGCGCTGGCGGCGCGGGCCAGCGGCGGAGGCCCAAGCGCTGATGCGGCCGCCCGACCGGCGCCGCCTTCGGACGGGACGGGCGGCGCTTTGGTCAGCGACTCAATGATTTCAGGACTTTACGTGTCGAAAAGCGATTCTGCAACTCCGTTCGCAGTTTTTCGGGATGTGCGACGCAAGCCGCTTCATCAGCCGCGCCGCAGGCCGGGCCGGGACAATGGCTCGTTTCGCGCATGGGAACTCCAGCGCCGCGACTAAAAAAACAGTCTAGCACGAATTCTGATTATTAGAAAGAAAAAACGGTAACCAATTGAAAATACGATGGAATTATCGCGAGAAGGACCGCGACCGCGCTATCCGCACCCGCCAAATGGGGCGGATTTCGTTTGACGAGACGCAACTCGCGGAAAGCGGGCTGAGTAGAGAGAACCGATAACACCTCGGTTAGCACTCAATTCCGCGCTCCGAAAAAGACCGAAGACGAGGGTTTGCTATAGGTAAATCTCCGCGTCCGGGTCGCCTGCAGCGAGGGCGTTCATATAGGCCAGGCATAGGTCGCGCGAGCGGTAACGATTGAACTGCTCCATCTCTTCGCGCTCCACGATCGGAAAAGTCGAGTAAATATAGCGCACGTCGTCGCGGTCGGTGACGCCGTAAAGATAGAAATAGATCGCGTCCAATTTCGCCCGCAACTTGAGGCGACGCTCCTCATCCCAAACGAAGGGCGGTTTCACCTCGCCGGCATCGTCGCACGTATCCCATATCGCGGGCAAATGGCGCCATGTCATGCGCGTTGTAGGTCAGCTCCAGCACCGCGGCGGATACAATTTCGCCGGCCGTCTTTTTGCCAAACCGAACCGAGGCGTAGAGGTCTAATAGGAACAACTGGAAGTTGTTCGACGATGAACCAATTGAGGTGTTGACCCTGAATTTTTTGGCGAGCGGCATAGTCGAAAACTGTTGAATTGAAATTCGCGAGCAGCGCCGACGCAGCTTGCGCGGGAAGCACCATATTGTCTTGATCGCCAAGCACCAGCGGCAAAGTATTGCCGAAGCGCCACGCTCGGGATCAAGGCCGCGATCATCGAACGAATATTTGTTGGCGCGGTAACATCCTTAAACGCGAACACGAACGGAAGCCGGATGGTTTGCGGATGCTCGCTCTCAATCCAAAACTGCGGCTCCGGGAACCAATCAGGGCTTCGATGTTGCGACTGCGTCGCGGAAGCAGGTTGCGCGGGTCTATGTTGGTTCGCCGGGTTGACAACAATATTTGCGGCGCGGTGATCGTATGCCTGCACCATCTTTCCTTCATAAAGCGGTACATAGTCGCCCGACGCGCTGCGAAAACGATTGCCTCCGATCAGGATACGCAGCCTTCCTTTTCCTCCAGTTCCTCTCGCGTGCGGAAAAGATTGAAATCGTTGGTCATATCAAACATTCGAAGATATTTCACCGGCCACGCCTTTGACTCTTCACCTTTAGATCGATCAACGAGAATTGGCAGCTGATCGTATATCGCTGTCGCCAATCGCGCATCGCGACGCGTGCGGAAGATCGGCGCTGTTCCGGTGTTTGGATTGACGCGTGCGAAGTCGGCTGCGGTTAGCGTGAAAGCAGCGTTCCGGGTCATGCAGTTCAGCCGACGTCTTTGCACAAAGAATGCGCATTTGCGCTGGCCGGTCCAATTGACGACCGGCTCGCCACAAAGACGCAGAAATTTGAAGCGCAAATCCGTGAACGTCGGGGAAGAAGACTGCGTCCGTTCTTGTTCTCAAAATCATAGAGCGCCTTGAGCCGCCCGTCCGGTCGAGACGCCTTTGAAGAACGGCGCGGCGGTCTTGTCGGACGCGATGCCCGAAGGCGTCAGAAGCCCGACCAATCCATTGGGCTTCACAATCATCATGGCGCGTTCGACGAACAGCGAATAGAGATTCACATCGCCGCCCGACAGCAGCGGATAGTCGCCGCATTGCCGCGCAATTCGCACCGCCGATTTCGGCCCGCTCAGAGGCCTTCGCGTAAGTCGGCCGCGAGAGGATCATGCGCATTTTCGAGCGCTCTGATCATGCGCGCGCGGTCGTTCGCGCGCTGAGCCATCGCAATTTCTGGCTTTCGTGCCGCGAACCATTCGACCTGCTGAAGCTTCATCCTGTCCCAGGGCGGATTGCCGATCACGGCATCGAAACCGCCTCGCAATCCCTTCTTCTTGCCAATTCGGACCAGACACGCCAGGGAAATGCGACTTGCCAGTTAAAGAAACGCTCCTCAGTCAAGCAGTTCGCGTGCTTTGGCCAAGATATTGGAAAAATGCGTCGAATACTTCCTCGACGGCTTATGGCGTTTGATCCCGCGCCTGCTTCCCCATCTCCGCCTCGCCGCCGATTGTAGGGTTCGAGCTTGCCCATCGCGAGCTTCAGCGGATCGCCAAATTGACCTGTCAAGAATTCCTGGAGTGCCGCCCTGTCTTCAGCGGAACGCAATTCCAGCCATTCGAAATGCAGGTGATGATAGAAAGCAGCGCGTCGAGCGGCGCAGTCATATCGCGCACTTCGTCGAACACGTCCTTCGAGCGATGCGCTTCGGCGATCTCCGCGTCGGTCAGTCCTTCGATGATCTGCATTTTCGACGCCGCACGCAGGGCCTTCGTCAGCGATTCGTGCAGAAACAGTGGCGCGCCGATCGCGGTCGCGCGAGTCGATGCCTTGCCGGACCCGTAAGTTCCGAACAGACTGTCGCCGTTACGCAAATGATGGTCGAGAAAGGACAGCGGCGCCCCGACCGTGAAGGTGTGCAGCCACAGCGCGACCTTGGCCAATTCGACCGCCATCGCGTTTTTGTCGACGCCATAGATGCAGCGCTTCAAGACCATGCGGCGGACGATATGCCGGTCGTCGAGCTGGTCGTGATCGACGATCCAGCCGCGCTCGTCGGCGTTGCGGATGATGGTTGCGCGAATGGCCGCCACGCGCGCGATGAGAGGCGACACGTAATCATAGAACGCGACTTCCGCGCGCGCGTCCGCCATCGCGGAAATGACGCGGTCGGCGAGATAGTCCACCAGCGCGACAAGAAAATGCCCGGACCCCATCGCCGGGTCGCAAATCTTCAATTCCAACAGCTTTTCCGCGGGGTCGAGGCCAACCAGGATCGCGTCGCGCAACTCTTGCGACCGATCGCTCGACTGCAATTCCTTTGCTTTGGCGAGGAAGGCGTCCATGCGCGCCGAAACAAGCGGATCGATGGTTTCCCGGATAATCAGGTTCACGAGGTCGTCAGGCGTGTAGTAGCTGCCCGAACCCTTGCGCGCGAAAACGTTGAGCTGAACCCGAATCTCGCCATCGGCGCGGGCGACCTGATGTTCGAGCAGGCGCTCATAAATCGAGCCGAGTTGCTGAACGCTTAAATCCCGGTAATTGATATATCTTCGACCCTGCGCGGTCTTTTCAAACGACAGGCTGTCGATAACACCGGCCATAATCGAATCGCCGAGGCGCACTTGCGTCAATAGCGGCGTCTTTCTCGGATCGAACAGGCCGCCGTTGTAAGGCGGCAGGCCGGCGGACCTATCGCCATCGTTGATCGAGCGGCAAAGGTCGTCGAGCGCGGACCAGTATCGAGCAGCGGTTTCCGAGAGCGGGTCGTTGCGGTCCAGTCTTTTGCCGATGTCAAGGCGAACACGGTCGCGAAGGCCGTAGGCCACATAGCGCGGATCATTGACCGGCAAAAGGTTGCGATCCTCGGCGTAGAGAATGAACAGCAGCCGATAGAGCAGCACCAAGGCAGCGTCTCGCACTTCGGGCAGTGGCGCTTCGGGCGCGGCGGCGGCGATGGCTTGCACGAGCGTCGGAAAGATGAAGCCGAAGACGAGGTTGGACAAACTGGCGGCGACACGTTCTTCGTAGAAACGGCCCTGTTCGATGGCGCGCTGGTGGAAAGTCCGCGGGTCGGCGGTCAGCGAAACGAAAGCTTCGCGGCGGAACATCAGTGCGAAGACCTTGAGCCAGTGGCGACGGTCGTCGTCGGAAGGCGCGAACAGTCCGCCGTCGTGGCCGGGAACGCTCGAGCAGCAAGGCGAGGTCGATTTCGAAGAAATTTTCGGAGACCGAGCGCGCGCCCTGATAGTAGAGACGCCACCGCGCGCCGTTGGTGAGAACGCCCCAACGCAATGCGCCGCTTGTCAAGTCGTCGACCCGTCTGAGATAGCGCAGCATTTGCGTCGACGGCGCCGTTTCTTCGCCGCGCGTTCCCGATTGCCGATCGAGCGGGCGAGCCCAGCGCTTCGAACTCGACAATCGCGCGCCCGAACTCATAACGCCGCCATTCTTCCCGAAGCGTATTGGCCCTGGCCTTGGCGGCTGCGTCGAGAAAAAGCAGGCCGTCGGGAACGTCATCGCGCCCGTAAGCCGTCAAGTTTTGGTTGCGAAGGCTTTGGGTCCAGCCCAGCCGCTCAAGGATCGGCCAGATCAGGTCGTTTTCGGTCTGGCTCTCGTTGGGCCTTGTCGACGTCGGGAAGTTGTTGAAAAACCGTTGAAGTTCGCTCGAAAGCCCGTCGAGACGCGCGTCGTCGAACTCCGACCATTCAGGCAGCGTTTTGATTGTTTCGTTGAGGAAATCAACGGCGAAAAGACTGCCATGTACGGCGGCTTCGGTCATTTGACGACTGTCTCGATGGGTCCCGCCGACCCATAGCAGGGCGGAAGATTTGAGAATAGTAGCGGAGTTCACGAACGATCAGCCGCACACGCGATTGAGCGGAAGCGGACTCGCGTCACGCCTAGCGGCTCAAGTCCAGAACTGGCCGGGCAGTCCGAAAAAGCGCAGCTCCGACGCCGAGAAAAACCACGCATCGAGCTCCTGATGACTCCTGGGGTCAATGCCGGCGATGCTGTTGTCGAACGCCTTTTTGGCCACATCGTTGGCGATCGGCCCGGCCGGATTGGCCAGAATGGCCTGCAAATCGGCGTCTTTGGGCGGCCCGGAGACGAATTTGTCGATCAGCTTGAACGACGCGCCCGGCCCCTCGGACGGATGCGGGATCCCGCTTCGCCAAAAGCAGCCGACGTCATGCGCGACCCGCCAGTGGAAATGCGCCAGATAGCGCCGGGATTGGTCGGGACCGATCGCCGCGAGAATGGTCCAGAAGTCCAGTATCCCACTGAAACCGCAACAGAAAATTATTCAAGTTCGAGACTTTGCGGTTCTCCATATGTTGCGGCAGATGCAAATTCGGGTTATCGCCAAAATGCGGCGAGGCCACATTGCCTTTGAAAGCGGACTTGCCGTCCGGCGGCACGGCCCACGGAATGGTGGTTTGGTCCTTACAATCCAGGATGGCGTTGTTCGGCAACAACGCCGACAGGGCGTCACATAAAATCGACCCCTCGCCTGTCGTTCTTCCGGCGTAGATCGTCATGCAATTGTTGATGCGGGCGATCTGGATGAAGCCGACCTGCCAGCCGTCGAGCGTGTCGCGCGGCCCCATCGAAAAGTTCACCGTCGCCTCGACTCTGAGGCCGCCGATCAGAGGCACGGGAGAATCGGTCGCCGGCGTCAGATCGAATTGAGCCGCGTCCTTGAACGACACGCCCCCGAGCACAAACGGAACATTGAGGAGGCCGAGGCGGGGCTTCACATCCTTCACATGGACGGCGAGCCGGATCGAGGATGTGTCGATGCTGACGGCCATCCGGCGTCCTTTTGCAATGACAATGTCAGGAGGCGAAAATCAGGAGAACTTTATTCCGTAAGTCGACTTGTGCGGCAATTGACGCGGCTGCCCTTCCCTGCGCAGCATCTCCCGGTCGAGAGCCGCGATCGTCATCTTGCCGACGATGTCGTCGACCTGCCGCTCATAGGCGAAGTTGATGATGTTTCGCTTGCGCTTGAACGCCAGGACGGCCGCCGCGGTCGATCGGCCGTAGCGGCCTGCGCGCAACTCGTCCGGCGACACCGACAGCCCGTCGAGGGCGAACAAGGCCGAATGGATCTTGGACACGTGGTCGCCGATCGCCCCCTCCGCGATGTGACGGGAATCCTGGGTCAGACACGCCTCGAGCGCCGCATTGCCCCGGAAAAGTTTGGATTGCAGCCCCACGATCGCTCCGAAGAGACGTCACAACGACAGGCGGCCGCAGTGTAGGCCGTTCGCTTCGTCCGTCAATGGAACGCGGAACTCGGTGGCCAGCAGCGAAACAATCGGCAACGGAAAAGCCAAGCGGCTTATTTCGGCGCCGATTGCGCGGCGTTCCCTAACTGCGCGACAGCACCTGCACGGCGCGGTCGAGCTGCGGATCGCCGCCCGCCGCGTAGCGCGGATCGAACGCGACCTCGATGGTCGGCGTGACGCCGACGCCTTCCAGGCGCTGGCCGTCGACGCGCACGTCCTCGACCGCGAGCAGCAGCAGGCCCTGGTCGCCGATCAGGAACGCGGTCGCCGCCAGCACCGCGCCTTCGGTGCGCACGCCGATCAGTTCGCCGAGCCGGTACTCCTTGAACCCGTAGGCCAGCACCTCCTTGCCGCTGCGGGTGCCGCCGTTGATCAGCATGGCGACGGGCTTGCGCCACTTGACGTCGACCATGCCGGTGTCGCCGTTCCTGTCCGTCACCTGCATCGTCGGCGCGCGCGGGTTGAACAGATCGAGATATTGCGGCTGCGCCCCGCCCCATCCGTCGCGCAGATCCCAGACCAGGGCGTCGGCGTCGCGCAACGGGCCGTCGGCGATCAGGTCCTCGAGCGCCGACTGATAGCGGCGGCTCGCGTAGGACCACACATGCACGTAGCCGATCCGGGCGTTGTTGCCGGCGGCGACGACCCGGGCGCTGGCCTTGAGGCCGTTGCAGGAACATGTCGTTCGGGTGGAGATCCGCGGGCGTGACGCTGATCGCCGTCGGCGCTCCGGTCGGCGTGCGGCGGATCGAAAGCGCGACAGCGGCGCCGACCTTGCCGCGGAACGACTCCACCGGGCGGAACGGCTGCCCGTCCGCCGACAGGATTTCGTCGCCGAGCAGAACGCCCGCCTGATGCGCCGGCGCGCCTTCGATCACCCCGGTGATGAAGGCGCGGCCCTGATCGTCGACCTGCGTGAACGCGCCGATCCCCGGGTAGCTCACCTCGCCGCTTGGCGAAAACACGGTCGAGGCCGCGATGCTGCAGAGCGTAGGCGAAGATATCGGCGAGCTGGTAATAGGCCGGGTCCTCGCGCGTGTAGTAATGGGTGTGCGACGCGCCGAGCTCCGCCAGCATCGCATTGACCGCGACCGCCATTGCTTCTCCGGAGCGCGCGGACTGAGCCTGCGGGCGGTAGCGCTGGCGCATCGCCTGCCAGTCGAGCCCGTGCAGCCGCGGGTCGTAGAAGCGGTCGCGCACGATCGCCCAGACTTCGTCGAAGGCCTCCGGACCCGCCTCGGCCGCGGGGGCGCCGGACTGGCCGCCAGTCTGAGCGCGCGCCGGCCATGCGCCGAGCGCAGCCGCGGCGGCGAGGGCGAGAACGTCTCTGCGCGTTGCTTGCATGGAATTCAGGCGCTCCGGCTCGACTCGCCGCCGAACGTCGCGACGGGCGCCGCGGCCGGCGGCTGCGGCAGCGGCTTGGCGCGCGGCGACGCGTTGGCCGCCACCGCTAGCGTTGAATCCGGGCCCATGTGTGACGGCTTACGCTCTCGGCGCCCGGCGCGGTTCGCGCGCGCTCGGATCGATCGCCGAGACTGGCGCCGCGCGCAAGCGCCGTATAGACCTGCGCGCTGACGCGAGCGTCTTGGCGCGAAGCGGCGCTCCTTCGTCCGCCGCTCGAGGAATTGATCGACCATGCGGAACCTCACGTCCGAAGGGCTTGGCGTGGTGAGCGATATCGCCAAGCGCCATGGGGTCAGCCTCGACGCGGCGCTCGCCGTGCTCGACGCGCTCGCGCAAGGCGATGGGCGTCAGGCGCAGTTCAATCACCCCGATCTCGGCGGCATGGGACAATGGTCCCAAGGCGGAATGATCATGGTCGGCGACATGTTCAATCACGGCCTGAAAGCTCGCGTCGACGCGCTCTGCAACGAGCTTGCCGGCGTCCTCGGCAGCCAGCCTTCGGTCGACGCGGAAGGCGAGCGTTTTCAGGCGCGGGGCCAGAGCGGCGGCGCGGGCGTCAGCCTGTTCGTGGCGGGAGCGCGCCCGGGCGGCCAATGGTGGCCGGCCGAACTCGGCAGCCCCGCCTCCCTCGGCGCCCAGAATGACCTGCGCTACGCCTATTTTCCCGGGCCGCGCCGGCTGGCGATCGATTTGGGCGGCCAGGTTCGCGTCTATGACGCCGGCGAGCACAGGATCTCGGGGTTCTCCCAGCAGCAGAGCGGCGATCAGTCGCTGACCTTCACCAGCCAGTTCGGCCTCGTCCGCGTCGCCGACCTGCCCTTGGTCGCTCCGCCGCGCGGTCAATCGCAGAATCCAGCGCCGCCCGTCGCCGCGAGGCCTCCACAGACGCCGGGATCCGCGCCGTCGGCCGCTCCGACGCCCGCCGCGCCGCGCGCGGCCGAGGACATCGTCGACACGATTGAGCGCCTGGCGGAGCTGCGCCGGAAAGACATTCTCACCGAGGAGGAATTCGCGGCCAAGAAAGCGGAGCTGTTGAGCCGCCTTTGAGCGGCCGGAATTTCGATCATGCCGACGCTGTCCCTCCCAGCCGCTCCGTTCGCGCTCGCCGCAAAACAGCCATACCATGCTAGGATGCAGATCGTGCGCTCACCCAAACGCATGCCGCCATGGCTTCGATGAAACTCGCCGCGCGCGTCGTCGCCTCGCTCTCCGCCGTCAATGCGGCGGCGTGGGACGCCTGCGCCAATCCGGCGGGCGGCTCCGAGGCGGAGGCCGAAGGCGAGCGGTTCAACCCGTTCCTCACCTACGCCTTCCTCAACGCGCTGGAGGCTTCCGGCTCGGTCGGCGGCCGCACCGGCTGGACGCCGGCGCATGTGATCGTCGAGGACGCCTCGGGCCGCATGGTCGCCGCGGCCCCCTCCTATCTCAAGAGCCACAGCCAGGGCGAATATGTGTTCGACCACGCCTGGGCCGACGCCTATGAACGCGCCGGCGGCCGCTATTATCCCAAAGTGCAGGTCGCCGCGCCGTTCACGCCGGCGACCGGGCGGCGCCTGCTGGTCGCGCGCCACGCGCCGCAGGGCGCGCGCGAGGCGCTGATCGAGGGCTTGCGCGATCTGCGGCGGCAGACGAAGGCCTCCTCCCTGCATGTGACGTTCCCGACCGCGGCGGAGGCCGAGCGGCTCTCCGACGCCGGCTTCCTGGTCCGGCACGGCGAGCAGTTCCATTTCCTGTGCGAGGGCTATTCCAGCTTCGACGACTTTCTCGCCGCCCTGGCGTCGCGCAAGCGCAAGGCGATCAAGCGCGAGCGGCGCGAGGCGCTCGGCGACGACGTGGCGATCGAATGGGTTACCGGCAAGTCAATCCGGCCAGAGCATTGGAACGCCTTCTTCGCCTTCTACATGAATACCGGCTCGCGCAAATGGGGCCGTCCCTACCTGACCCGCGCCTTCTTCGACCGGGTCGGCGCGGCCCTTGCCGACCGCATCCTGCTGGTGATGGCGCGGCGCGCCGGGCGCTATATCGCCGGCGCGATCAATTTCATCGGCGACGACGCGCTCTACGGCCGCAACTGGGGCGCGATCGAGGATCGCCCGTTTCTCCATTTCGAGGTCTGCTACTACCAGGCGATCGACTTCGCGCTGAGCCGGGGCCTGAAGCGGGTCGAAGCGGGCGCGCAAGGGGAGCACAAGCTGGCGCGCGGCTATCGGCCGGTCGTCACCTATTCGGCGCATGAATTCGCCGATCCGCGCCTCGCCAGGGCGGTCGCCGATTATTTGCGCCACGAACGCGCCGCGGTCGCGCGGACGATCGCCCATTATGAAGGGCATGCGCCCTTCCGCCGCGGCCCGACACATGCGACAAACGCGGAAACGCTGGGGGAAGCCTTTGACGCCGACGTATGATCCCGACAACATCTTCGCCAAAATCCTGCGCGGCGAGGCCCCGTGCGTGAAGGTCTACGAGGACGACGTGGCCCTCGCCTTCATGGACGTGATGCCGCGCGCCGAGGGCCATACCCTCGTCATTCCCGAAGGTTCCGGCCCGGAACCTGTTCGACATCGCGCCTGGGGATTTGGCGGCCTTCATGCCCGCGGTGCGGAAGATCGCGCTCGCGGCGATGGCCGGCATGAAGGCGGAAGGCGTCGTCATTCAGCAGTACAACGAGGCCCCGAGCGGGCAGCAGGTCTTTCACCTGCACTTTCATGTCCTGCCGTGCTGGACCGGCGTTGCGCTGCGGCCGCCGGGCGGGCCGGTCCAGAACGCCGAGGCGTTGCGCCCTTACGCACAGAGGATCATCGCCGCCTTGCCCGCCGCCTGAGGCGGCGAGGCAGGAGATTCCAGCCAGTCCCTCGGACACGAGAGACCATCGTGATCCATCTTCACTACTTTCCGCTCAGCGTCGGCATTATGGCGCTGTTCTTCGCCATGCTGGTCGCTCTGCTGTTTCTGCTGCAGATCGGATTGCTGAGTCGCGCCTATTCGGCCCTTGGTCTCCACCCCTTCGTCGTCACGATGATTCTGTTCGGCTCGCTGCTCGGCGCATACGTCAACCTGCCCCTCGTCCGGCTGCCCGAACAGCGCGTCGTTTCCCGTCAGGTGGTGGAAATCTTCGGCGTCCCGTTCCTGGCGCCGGTCGCGGTCGACTGGCCGGGGACGATCCTCGCCATCAATGTCGGCGGCGCGGTGATTCCGATCATGCTGTCGTTCTATCTTCTGGCGCGCTATCGCCTGTGGGGCCTCGGCTTTGTGGCGGTCGCGGTGGTCGCCTTCGTCGTCCATAGGATGGCGACCCCGATTCCCGGACTGGGCATTTCCGTGCCGACGCTCCTCCCGCCGCTGCTCGCCGCGCTCACGGCCCTGATCCTGTCGCGCCGATTCGCCGCCCCGCTCGCCTATATCGGGGGAAGCCTGGGCGTGCTGGTCGGCGCGGATCTGATGAATCTCGGCGTGCTGCGCAGTCTGGGCGCCCCCGTCGCCTCGATCGGCGGCGCGGGAACCTTCGACGGCGTCTTTCTCACCGGCGTCATCGCCGTGCTGCTGGCGAGCCTCGTAACCGATTGATAACCATGCCGGATCGAGAATCGCGGCCAACCGCGATTTCGGAGCCGTTGCGCCGAATTTTTGTGTCAATTTTGCCACAACCGCTCGACAAATCGACTAATTGCCAACGAAGCGGTGGACTCGCGCCGCAACGAATCCTATAGTCCGCTTGCTCATTTGGGGTGCGGCGTAGGACCTTCCTTCACGCGATGCGGCGCCGATCATAACGGAGAAAACCATGACCAATCGCTTGTTAACCGGCATCGCCGCCGCGGCGCTGACCGCAGCGGGCGCCTTCGCCGCCCAGGCCGCCGACCTTCCGACCCGAAAGGAAGCGCCGGCCCCCGTGTTCGTTCCGCCGCCTTTCACCTGGACCGGCTTCTACGTCGGCGCCAACGTCGGCGGCATCTGGGGCACGAGCGACACCACGATCACAACTTATGCATTGGGCTTCCCGTTCCTCCAGAGCCAATTTCCAGGTTCGCTTGGAACCGGCGGCAGCGGTTGGCTCGGCGGCGGCCAGGCCGGCTACAACTGGCAGACGGGCATGTTCGTGCTCGGCGCCGAAACCGATCTCGACTGGACCAGCATGAGCAGGTCGAGGGATTTTGTCGGGCCGACGTTCGTCGACGCCAACGGCTTCAATGACTTCTTGACGGTGAACGGCTCGGCGCGGTTGAACTGGATCGGCACCACCCGCCTGCGGGCTGGTTTCGTCGCCACCCCCGACAACCGCCTGATGTTCTACGGAACGGGCGGCTTCGCCTACGGCGGCGGGAACTCGCATTTGAGCGTTTTCGACAACACCTCCGGGTTTGGTTGGTTCGGCTCGAAGAGCGATACGCGGACCGGCTGGACCCTCGGCGCCGGCGTCGAATATGCGATCACCAACAACATCACGCTGAAGGGCGAATATCTGTACTACGACCTCGGCAACAGCAACGAGGTGACGGTCGCGAACGCCGCCTCCTTGGCCGCCTTCCCGGGCGTCTACGCGACGGGGAAAGTCAACTACAACGGTTCGATCTTCCGCGTCGGCGCGAACTACAAGTTCTGAGCGCTCCACGTTCTGGCTTGAAACGAACAGAGCCGGAGGGAAGGCAAAGCGCCTTCCCTCCGGTTTTTTGTTGCGCGAGAGTCGCCGCCCGCCTGTCGAGCGGATCGAGGGCCTGACGTCGAGGCGTGAAATCCACCGCGGCGGCCTCAAATGGCAAGGCCGCTCGACTGCGCTTGCGCCGCGCCTTCGGCGTAGCCCGGGCGACGGCGCGGCGAGCTTTTAGAGCATAGTTATTTTTGGGCGACTTCCAGGCGCCTGCGCGCTCGGCCGAACGTTCGCGCGCTGTTCGTGACAGGCGCGCGAAGCACGGCGTCCCGAAGGACGAGATCCCCGGCGGCGGCCCCGGCTCTCCGACCGGCTTCGACTCTCGCGAGTCAGATTTTTTGCGCGCGTCGCCGTTACGAGTCCTCAGGGGCGGGCGCCTTGGCGGCTGGCCGGCGCGGCCGATTCGGCGCGCTTGCGCGATCGGCCGCGCGCTCCCGCCGCGACGATCAGGTCGCGCTCCATGCGCGGCTGAGCGGGGCCTTCGGGATAGACAAAGCCGAGCTTCTTGACGCCCGTCTCGTCGGCGGTGACGACGACCTTGACGACGCCGCCGTTGCGCAGACGTCCGAACAACACCTCGTCGGCCAACGGGGTCTTGATCTGGGTCTGGATCACGCGCGCCATCGGCCGCGCGCCCATCGATTCGTCGTAGCCGTTCTTGACCAGCCACCCGCGCGCTTCGTCAGTCAACTCGATCGTCACGTTGCGGTCGGAAAGCTGCGCCTCGAGCTGGAGGATGAACTTGTCGACCACCCGCGCGATCACCGACTCGGGCAGTCGCGAGAACGGCACGATCGCATCGAGCCGGTTGCGGAATTCGGGCGCGAACAGCCGGTCGATCGCCTCCCGGTCATCCCCTTCGCGGGTCGATTTGTGGAAGCCGAAAGCCGCGCGGGCCATGTCCTGCGCGCCCGCGTTGGTGGTCATGATCAAGATCACGTTGCGGAAGTCGATCGCCTTGCCCGAATGGTCGGTCAGCTTGCCGTGATCCATGACCTGCAGCAGGATGTTGAACAGATCCGAGTGCGCTTTCTCGATCTCGTCCAGCAGCAGCACGCAATGGGGATGCTGGTCGATCGCATCCGTCAACAGGCCGCCCTGATCGAAACCGACATAGCCGGGAGGCGCGCCGATGAGTCGCGACACGGTATGGCGCTCCATGTACTCGGACATGTCGAAGCGGATCAGCTCCAGCCCCAGGCTGGCGGCGAGCTGGCGCGCGGCTTCCGTCTTGCCGACGCCCGTCGGCCCGGAAAACAGATAACAGCCGATCGGCTTTTCCGGATCGCGAAGCCCCGCGCGGGCGAGCTTGATCGCCGACGCCAGAGCGCCGACCGCCTCGTCCTGGCCATAGACGGCGCGCTTCAAGGTCTCGTCGAGATGCTGGAGCACCTCGGTGTCGTCCTTGGACACGGACTTCGGCGGGATGCGCGCCATCGAGGCGATCGTCGCCTCGATTTCCTTGACCCCGATCGTCTTCTTGCGCTTGGCCTCCGGCAGCAGCATCTGCGAGGCGCCCGTTTCGTCGATCACGTCGATCGCCTTGTCGGGCAGCTTCCGGTCGTGGATGTAGCGCGACGACAGTTCGACCGCCGCCTTCACCGCCTCGCCGGTGTAGCGGAGCTTATGAAAATCCTCGAAATACGGCTTGAGACCCTTGAGGATCTCGATCGCATCGGCGACCGTCGGCTCCTTCACGTCGATCTTCTGGAACCGCCGGACCAGCGCCCGGTCCTTCTCGAAATATTGCCGATATTCCTTGTACGTGGTCGAGCCGATGCAGCGCAGCGTGCCCTGCGCCAGGGCCGGCTTGAGCAGGTTGGACGCGTCCATCGCTCCGCCCGAGGTCGCGCCGGCGCCGATCACGGTATGAATTTCGTCGATGAAGAGAATGGCGTCCTTGTGCTGCTCGATCTCCTTCATCACCTGCTTCAGACGCTCTTCGAAGTCGCCGCGATAGCGGGTGCCCGCAAGCAGCGCCCCCATGTCGAGCGCGAACACGGTCGAGTCGGCGAGAACCCCGGGAACGTCGGACTTGACGATCTTGCGCGCCAGCCCTTCGGCGATCGCCGTCTTGCCGACGCCTGGATCTCCGACCAGCAGCGGATTATTCTTCTGACGGCGGCACAGCACCTGGATGGTGCGCTGCACTTCGGCCTCGCGCCCGATCAGCGGGTCGATGCGCCCGTCCCTCGCTTTCCGGTTGAGGTTGACGCAATAAGCCTCTAGCGCGCCTTCCTTTTTCTTCGAGTCTCCGCTCTCTTTGGCGTCTTTCGAGTCTCGCGCCTCGTGCTCCTCGTCGGCGCCGCGCGGCAGGCGCGACGTGTCGGAATGGCCCGGGCGCTTGGCGATGCCGTGGCTGATGTAATTCACCGCGTCGTAGCGGGTCATATCCTGTTCTTGCAGGAAAAACGCGGCGTGGGTCTCCCGTTCGGCGAAGATGGCGACGAGCACGTTGGCGCCGGTGACCTCTTCGCGTCCCGAGGATTGGACGTGGAAGGCGGCGCGCTGAACGACGCGCTGGAAGCCATTCGTCGCCTTCGCCTCGTCCTGGCTGTCGACGACGAGGTTTTCCAGTTCCGTGTCAAGGTATTGGATCACTGTCTTGCGAAGAGCGTCGACATCGACCCCGCACGCGCGCAGCACCGCCGCCGCGTCGACATCGTCGATCAGCGCCAGCAGCAGATGCTCGAGGGTCGCATATTCATGGCGGCGATCGTTGGCCAGCGAGAGCGCCCGGCGAAGGGTCTTTTCGAGTGCGCGGGAGAAAATCGGCATCGGGCGCCTCTCACTTCTTTTCCATGATGCACTGAAGAGGATGTTGATTCTTCCGCGCGTGGTCCATCACCTGCGACACCTTGGTCTCGGCGATTTCATAGGTGTAAACGCCGCATTCGCCAACGCCATTATGATGCACCTGCAGCATGATTTGAGTCGCTTCCTGCGGATCCTTGTTGAAAAACGCCTGCAGGATCGAGATCACGAATTCCATCGGCGTGTAATCATCGTTGAGCAGCAGCACGCGATACATATGGGGACGCTTCGTGTGCGTGCGAGTGCGGGTGATAACCGCTGCGCCGTTGCCCGGCGTCTCGCCCTCTCGCTTGGGCTCCCGCGCGGCCGAGGGATGAATCGGCCGCGCCGCCGTCACGCCGAAGCCGGGATGCAGCCAACGCGCCAGACGCGCCATCCCGGCGCGCAGGCGGACGACCAACGGATTTGAGGCGGTAGGCACGAAAGAACCCCGTTCCTTGCGGGTTGGACGCTGCGTCAAAAAACCAAGCGCGCGACGATGACTCTATTTAAGCGGCGAGCGCCGCTCGCGCTAGAGTCCGCGCCGGCGCGCCAGCATTGCCAATTTGCCGGTCGCACGCAAGAGGCTCGAGCGGCTGAGGCTCGAAAAGCAGACGAGGGAACAGCCGAGCCGAAGTTTCCGAACATCGGCGGGCCCGCGCATCGCCTCGGGAATGAGGGAACAAGAATCGCCAGCGGGTTTCAAACGCCGGGCTCGCCGGCGTTTTCGAGCGACCTGCAAAAAGAAACGGCGCCCCACAGGGCGCCGGCTCGGTCGTTCGGCGCGGTTCGCGCCGCGGATGCGGCTGCGAATCGGTCGCGCTGGTGAAATTACTTCGCCTGAAGGTTGGCGTAGGCCGAAGTCACCGGCTTCATGGCGTCGGAAGCGACCTTGGCGTAGAGCTCGGAGAATTTGGTCGCCTGGGCGACAAAGCCTTCGTAGACCTGCTTGGCGTACTCGCTCTGAATCTGGATCGCAGTCTCGACGCTGCGGGCGCCGAGAAGCTTCTCGAGCACAGCCGAGCCGGAGGCGAACGCCTTCTTGGAATAGTCGGTCGATTCGGCGGCGATTTCCTGCAGGCCTTTCGACCAGGTCGACGAAGCCGCGGTAAACGCTTCGAGCTGCTGCTTGGTCAGGGACTGGAAGTCTTCGAAATTCGGGGTGGCGCTCATTTTTTAAACTCCTATGTTGACCCCGCTTTGCGCGGGCATCGCGCGACAGGGGGCTCTCTGTCTGCGGTACTCATATGTGCACTGCACAATAAAAGTCAAGAGGATTTTTTGCACTGCAACATTTCTGGTCCGGGCGGGCGGGAGCCAAGCCGCCACGTTCGCCTTGATAGACATAACATCATTTATTATCAAATATTTGACGACATTTTCTAATTCAATGGTTGAATCCGCAGGCCGTGCAATAGACGGCCAAGATCGCAAGTGTCGAGCGACTTTGCATAAAATTACCGTCGACGCGGCCGCTTTTCGTTAACCCGAACGTAACCGCGTCGCCATACCCTTCATGCGTGTGCTTGTTGTGCAACTCTTGGCGGCTTCGCCGCTTTGATTGCGTGCGTGATTGCGGGGCGCGTTCATGGCGTGGCGTAAGAGTGATTTGCCGATCGGTCGCGTTGTTCGCCTGGCGGCCGGAGCTTTGATTTCGGTTTCGGCGCTCGCTTTTGCCTGCGCGCCAGCCCAAGCGCACCGCTATCGGCACATTCATCATTACCATCATTACGCGCACCATGCGCACCACATGCACTACGCGCGCTACGCGCGTCGCTCCGTCGCGGCGATCCCCTCTTCCCCGGCGTTTTCGGCGATCGTCGTCGACGCCAACAGCGGCCGCACCCTCTATGCGGCCAGCGAGGACGGCCTGCGCCATCCGGCCTCGCTCACCAAGGTGATGACGCTCTATCTCCTGTTCGAGCAGCTCGACAAGGGCGCGATGACGCTCCAGACGCGAATTCCGATCTCCGAGCATGCCGCCGCGCAGGAGCCGTCGAAGCTCGGCGTCGAGCCGGGCGACACGATCAGCGTCGAGGACGCGATCAAGGCGATCGTCACCCGCTCGGCCAACGACGTCGCGGTTGCGATCGCCGAAGCGATTGGCCACGACGAGAGCAGTTTCGCCCAAATGATGACTCGCAAGGCGCGAGCGCTCGGCATGTCGAGCACGGTCTACCGCAACGCATCGGGACTTCCCAATGACGAACAGGTGACGACCGCCCGCGACCTCACCATTCTCGCGCGATCGGTCGAGGATCGGTTTCCCCGCTACTTCCACTATTTCTCGACGCATGAATTCGACCTACGCGGGCGAAGTCATCGGCAATCATAATCACTTGCTTGGCCGGGTCGACGGAGTCGACGGCATCAAGACCGGCTACACGCGCGCTTCGGGCTTCAACCTCCTGACCTCGGTTCACCGCGGCGGTCGCTCTCTGATCGCGGTCGTGATGGGCGGCCGCACTTCGGGCGCGCGCGATCGGATCATGCAGAACCTCATCGCCGACCATGTCGCCGAGGCCTCGACCGTCCGCACGGCGACGATGGTCGCCGACGCCTCGGGGGCCGAGGACGACGAGCGCGCCGCGCCTCGCGAACAGCCGGCTGTCCGTCCGCGTCCGATCCTGGTCGCGGCCAATGTTCCCGCGCATGCGCCGACCGCACGCAGCGCGCCGCCGCAAATCGGCGAAGGCGACGACGCGATCAACGACGACGTCCCGGCGCTCAACGTCGCCGCCGTCGCGCCGGTCGCCCGGCAGCGTCCCGTCGAGCCGCGCCGAGCGGCCAAGCAAGTCGCCCTCGCGGCGCCGTCGCCGCAAGACCGGCGAACGCCGGCCGACCTCGGGTGGGTGAAGGGTCCAGACGCCGCGACGGGCCGCCAGGCCGTCGAACCCAGTGAAGACGCCGCGACGCCGCCGACGCCGCCGGCAAAGCCGGCGGCCGTGGAGGCCAGCGCGAAATCGGCCGGCAAATCGCCGCGCGGCGCGTCCGCCAAGGCGCCCGAGACCACTGTCGCGGCGCGCTCCCCGTCAAAGGCGGACGACCAGGAAGCCAGCACGGTTCACAGAGGCTGGATGATCCAGATTGGGGCCACCGACGACCCCGCCAAGGCCAACGCCCTTTTGAGCCGGGCCCGCGAGCGCAACCCCGCCATGCTCGGCTCAGCCAAGCCGTTCACCGAGAAGATCCGCAAAGGCGAGGACACCTTCTACCGCGCGCGCTTCGCCGGTCTCGATTCGACTTCCGCCGAGTCGGCCTGCCGGTCCCTGAAGCGCAGCGGGTTTTCCTGCTTCGCCGCCCACGACTGACGCTTAAAGCCCGGCCCCTTCTCTTCGCGGAGCGCCTCAGCCTTGTCGTTGCATCAAGACATCCTTGGCCTGATTGACCCTCGCGGCAAGAGCGGTCGAACCGCCATGATCTGGATGAAACTTCTTCATCAGCGCTCGGTGCGCGCGAATGATTTCGGTCGCGCCCGCCCCTTCTGGCAGACCCAGAATTTCGTACGCCTCTCCGCGCGTCATGACGCCATTGGCGCCGCCGCTTCTCCGCCGCTCGCGCTGACCCTGGTCTGCGTCACGCCAGCCGGCAAACCTGCGGTCGAGATACGTCTCTAACAGCTTGACGCCATCAGGATCGTCGCGCCCCAATTCCTCCCGCAGGAGGAGGAGCTCCGGCCGGGTGAGAGACTCGATCGTCCTGCCCGAGTAGGCGCCCGCCAGAACCGAGCCGGTCATGACGCCGCTGCGATGGTCGAGCCGCATTTCAATCATCGCCGAGCGGGCGGTTGACGCCTGTCCGGCGCGCCCGCCCGCGCCCGGGCCGCGAGTCGAGGTCCAACCCGCGGGCGTTGGACGCCAGCCTGCGAAGGTCGCCGCCATTCCCGCCAGCGCCGCCGCGATGCTGATTCGTCCGCGCAACAACAGGAGACCGGCGCCGATGAGGCCAAGGACCCCGCCGCCGTGACGCACAATCCGCGCGGCGGCGGCGGCGTCCATGCGCGCGAACTGCTTGATCGCCGTCAAAAGGAAAAAAAGAAGAATCAAACCGATGACGAAGTTCATCGCCGGGAAACTTTCACAGAACGGTCGGCAGCGCCGGGATTCGTGGACTCAACGCCCGGACAGCAAGACTACGCCAACTTTACGATCCTTGCATCTGCGTCAACAGCAAACGCGCCGCCGGATCAGCGGCGGCTTCCCGCATCAGCGCTGCGTGACCGCCCGCGGCATAGGCCGCCGCGGCGCGCAGCAGCGATTCCAACCGGGCGGCGGCGCCTGCGTCGAAGGCGCTGTAGGCCCCGCCGGTCAAGCGGGCGATCTCGCTGAACACGCGTCTGGCCGCCGGGTCCTGTCCCTCCTGAAACATGAACGACTTCACCCCCTGCAGCGCGAGTTCGCCAGCCAGCGAGGCAAGCGCGTCCGGGTTCTCCTCCATCGCGTCGCCGACATAGACCAGCGCGCCGACCTTGCCCCGCTTGTCCTCGTCGCGGGCATGGGCGAGAACCTTTCGGATTTGCGTCGTTCCGCCGCGCACGCCGATCCGGCTCATCAGTTCGGCGAGCCCCTTCCCGCCAGAGACGAAATTCGACGCCCGGCATTCGTTGAAGCCGCGGAAATAGACAAGCTGGACATCGAGCCCGCCAAGACCCGCCGCGACTTCGAACATTTTCGCTTGCAGCCTCTGGGCGAGATCCCAGGTCGGCTGCCGGCTCATCGTCGCGTCGAGCGCGAAAATCAGTCGCCCGCGGGCGGATTGCGTCGATGGCGCCGGGACGCGTCGCGCCGACTCCACGAACGCGGCGACCTCCGCGCTTCCACTCTGCCGCGCAACAGGCGCGTCCCTGTCCTTGCCCATTCCCGTTTCCGACTGTTCGCTTTGTGTTCCGGACCGTTCGTACGCGCCCTGTTAGATTGGGCGTCGGAACCGGGGCGACAAGCCGGACGGGACGAATTTTAGATGAGCCCGAGCCCCGCCAGTTCACGCCGCAGCGCGTCCGGCATATCGGCGAGGCCGGCTTGGCTGCGGTCGATGTCGGGCGGCGCCGAGTTGGCCGCGAGGTAGCGCCAGCCCTGGAAAGCGCGCATGGGCCGAGGCGCGACCGCGACCACGTCCTCGCCCAGCCACAGCCTGCACCGTCCGATCCCGGCCGAATCCAGGAACGGCTCGACGCCGACGATTTTCTGGCGCGCCGCGATGTGTCCCTTGATGACCCAATAGAGCGATCCCCCGTCGAGGAGCTCTTCGGCCCGCTTGGGCGTCATGCGGGTCACATGCGCGTGGCGCGAGGGCGCGCCGCGCTCCCGCGCTTCGCCCATCCGCGCCGCCATCCATTGCCGCAGGTCATCGAGCGATTCCGCGCCGACGCAGAGTTTGATCAGGTGAAGGGTCACGATGGCAGATTATAGCAGAGACGCACGCCTAGGCGCTCTGCCAAGCGGCTTGCGGCGCGCGGGGCCGCCCAGCAATTCGGCGATCCAGCGGCTCGACGGATGATAGCTGCAGAAGGTGAGGATCGCGAGCACGATCGGAACCCCGATGAAGGCGCCGAACAGGCCCCAAAGGAACGTCCAGAAAAACACCGAAAACAACACCAGCGAGGGCGATATGGCGAGCATGGCGCCGGACACGCGCGGCTCGATATAGCTGCCGACCACGAATTGAATGACGTTCAGGCAGACGAAAACGCCGAGAACCGCCTGCCACGTGGCGAATTGCGCCATCGCCAGCAGGGTCGGAAACAGCGTGGCGATGAATGGGCCGATAAATGGAACGTAGTTGAGCGTAAACGCGATCACACCCCATTCCATGGCGAATTGCAGCCCGGCGGCCCAGGCGAACGCTCCCACCAGAACGCCCGTGGCCAGGCTCATCAGTGTCCTGACCTGCAGGTATTTGCGCATTTTGTAGGCCGTCGCCGCGGTCGCCTCCATGAGGGTCCGCGCAGTGTCCGGGGCGACGGAGCTCTGCACCTTTCGACGCATGTCCTCGATCTCCATCAAGCCCAAGATGACGTACACCACGGCGATGAGCCAGAAGCTCAGCGTGGTGTTGACGCGGCCGGTCAGCTGGCTCACCCTGCGCAGAATCCAGGCGACATTGAAGTGTTCGGCCCACAACCCGGCCACCGAGATTCCGTGGCCCTCGAGCCATGCGATCAAGTTGTCGTAAAGCGGCTGGTAGCGCCCGGAATCGGCGATCATGGATCGTCCTACCCGGCCAAAGCCCCAGGCGACGAGCGACGCAAAGACGAGGCAGGTCGCGATCGTGACGATCATCGTGATCGCAAGAGCCAAGAGCGCCGGGATTCGCGCCTGCATCCAGCGTTGGAATGGCCAGACGATCGCGATGATGAACAGCGCGAGCGCGAGCGGGGCGAGGACCGAACTGGCTTGATATGCGGCCGCCGAAACCACCACGGCTGCGATCAGTCCGACCGATATTTTCAGGGACCTGTCGGACGCCATTTACAATTTCCCCGAAAGAGGCCGGCCGTTCGAGCCAATGCGGCATGAGGTCGAGGGGTTGTGCCTCAAGGGGGCGACCCTGTACAGTCCGCGGATTGTTTTTAGGCCGCCGTCGTCCGTAACCTCTCGCGCGAGGGCAAGCGCGCCGCCCGATCGTCAAGATCATCAAACAGGAGAACGCAGCATGAGCGATCTGGTGTTCATCGCCTTCGATTCCGAACAGAAGGCCGAGGAGGTGCGCGAGAAGGTCTTGGCCATGCAGAAGGAATATCTGATCGAACTCAGCGATGCGGTCGTCGCGGTGAAGGACGAAAATGGCCGGATAAAGCTCAACCAGCTGATGAACAACACCACCCAAGGCGCGGTTTCCGGCGCGTTGTGGGGCACCTTGATCGGCTTGATTTTCCTCAATCCGTTGCTGGGCTTTGGGATCGGGGCCGCCTCCGGCGCTCTCAGCGGCAAATTGCTCGATACCGGCATCAACGACGATTTCATGAAAGGCGCGGCGAGCGCGTTGAGGCCGGGGGCTGCGGGGTTGTTTCTGCTGGTTCGCAAGATGACGACCGACAAAGTCCTCAATGACCTGAAGGGCGTCGGCGGAACGCTGATGAGCACGTCTTTCGACGAGACAAAGGAGGCCGCTCTTCGCGAAGCGCTGGCGGGACATGCCGCGGCCTCGGCGAAAGTCGCGCCGCCTGCCTGAGCGGCACCGATCGATCGTCTCCGGCGCGACTGGTCGCCAACGCCCGGACAGTGTTGAACGCGACGCGTTCGGGCTCGGGCGAGGATCGGCGCCGGGAGCCGCGCCAATGATGTCGACAATCGTCAACGGCGCGAAACGGGCCGTTATCCTGCTCGCCGTCGTGTTCGTGACGCTGGTCGCCGTTCGCGCATGGGACTCGCAGCGTGGACCTCCGCTCGAGCCCTGGCACACTTTCGTGCCGCACGAGTTGCACGCGCGCGCGCTCGATGCAGCCGATTGGCCGCAGTACCTGCAAGCGGAAGACGCGATCTTCGACGCTGTGCGCGCCGAGGTCACGCAACGGCTTCCCAAGAGGGACCGTATCCCGGTCAACCGGTACTTCGAGGCAAGCCCGATCTATCCGGGTCATTTCAGCCGCGACTGGAACAGGTCCGCCATTCTCGAGCCGCAAGGCGACCCCGTCGGCGCAGTCGTTCTCCTCCACGGCCTCACCGACTCGCCCTACAGCCTCCGGCACGTCGCCGAGCTTTACCGCGCCCGCGGCTTCATCGCGATCGCTATCCGGCTGCCGGCGCACGGAACCGTCCCGGGAGCGCTGACGGAGGTCGAGTGGGAAGACTGGATGGCCGCGACGCGTCTCGCGGTCAGAGAAGCGCGGCGTCGCGTGGGTCCCGGAAAGCCGCTGCACATCGTGGGCTATTCGAACGGGGGCGCGCTGGCGCTCAAATATGCGCTGGACGCGCTCGACGATCGTCGGCTTGAAAGGGCCGAGCGTGTCGTTCTCATTTCCCCGATGATCGGAATCACACGGTTCGCCCGGTTCGTCGGGCTCGCGGCCCTGCCCGCGTATCTTCCGCCATTCGCCAAGGCCGCCTGGCTGGAGGTGCTGCCGGAGTTCAATCCCTTCAAATACAACTCGTTTCCGGTCAACGCCGCCTGGCAGTCGCACCGGCTGACGCAGGCGCTGCAGCAACAGATCGTCAACGACGCCCGCGACCAGAAGCTCTCCGGACTTCCCCCGATCCTGACGTTCCAGTCGGTGATGGATTTCACCGTCAGCACGTCCGCGATCGTCTCGGAATTTTACGCTCATCTCCCGCCGAACGGCAGCGAGCTTGTCCTGTTCGACGTCAACCGCACGACTGCTCTCGGCCTGCTCATGCGCCCATCCGCCGAGACCAAGCTAACTCGGGTTCTCCCGCCCGCGCCGCGGAATTATCGCACCGTCGTCGTCACCAACGGCGGCGCGGGAAGCGGCGAGGAAATCGAGCGGGTTGTCGAGGCCGGTTCTACGACCGAGACCATCCATCCCCTGGGAATGTCCTATCCGGCCGACGCCTATTCCCTGTCGCACATCGCCTTGCCGTTCCCGGTGAGCGATGGGCTTTACGGCGTCGCCCCCGACCCCTCGGAGGACTTCGGCGTCAGGCTCGGAGACGTCACGCCCAGAGGCGAGCGCAATGTGCTGATCGTCAGCCTCGACTCGCTGATGCGGCTTTCGTCCAATCCGTTCTTCCCCTATCTCGCGCAGCGCATCGAGGATGGCATTCCGACAAAGAGCCTTCATTCGCAGTCTTCCAATTGAAGAGAGGCGCCAGGGCGCGCTCCGCCGGTGGGGCGATCCGAGCGGCGGAAAGCCGCGGCTCTGGCAAACGACGCGGAAGCGGAGCATATTCGCGCGTGAGCGCGAGACTGCTGAAATCGACGGCGCCGTTGGACGAAGCGACGACAGAAAGATTCCGCAACGATGAGTGAAGATGATTCGCGCACGACGAAGTCGAGCCCGAAGGCCGCTCCAGTCAGGCCAATTTCCTGCTGCGGCAATTGCCCTACATCGCCGCGCTCGTGCTCGCGGTCGCCGGCGTCGCCTATACGAACCTGTCGCAGCAGCCTCTCGTCGGCTATTGGGAGTTCCTGGCTGTGGCGGTCGGCGTCGTCTGCATCGTCACCCAGTGGGAGTTCGCCCCGGACAAGAGCGCTCGCTTCCGGTTGATGTGGACGCAGACGATCCATTGGGCGGCCGTCCTGGTCGCGATGAACATCATGGTGTTGTCGCGCGTGCAGAGCATCCTGCCCGCGCAGGCGATCAGTCTGGTGCTTCTGATCATCCTGGCGCTGGGCACGTTTCTCGCCGGGGTCGGCTTTCTGTCGTTGCAGATTTGCTTTCTCGGCCTGGCCATGGCTCTCGCCGTGCCGGCGATCGCGTGGCTCACGCAGTCCTTCCTCTTTCTGGTGCTGGCCGCCGCCCTTGTGATCGGCCTCGGCGTGGCGTTCTGGCCGAGCCGGGCCAATCGCCGCGCCGCCAAATCCGAGGGCGAAGGGAATTATTTGCCGTGACGCTCCGGAGTTCGGCGCCGATCGCGGCCGCGATCGGCGGGCGCGACTACGAACCCCTCGGGGCCCCGGCGTCGAGAAGCGACTTCGCGATCGCCTCCCATTCCTCTTCGAGCGAGGTCTTGCAGACCGGCTTGCGGGCGCGGCGATACCAATAGGCGGCGTTGCCGGCGTCGCCCTCCTTGCGGTGCAGATAGGCGTGGACCCAATCCCCCGCCCCGCCCTCGTCGGCCTGCGCCGCGCCGTGCGCGCCGTCCCAATCGCCCTTCGCGTCCAGCCAAAGCGCGCGCATCGCCTGGCTCAAGGCCTGCGGCGGCGAGGCAAGGCCGAGCGAGGCGCGAAAGGCGGAGAAGTCCATGCTCCTCAGGTTGGCGCCGAAAGGCGTCGGCGTAAAGGCGGCGACGGACCTGGCGTTCTCTCACGCCATTCGCCGCGATCCCACCCGCGCACGCCGGCGCCGACATGGTTTCGCCGGAAACCCGCGATATGAAATTTCGGCTCCAAATGACTAGAGTTGCATGGCTTTTTGCAGACGGATGAGCGCTCAGGAGAAAACCGTGGCCAAATCAATCCTGCTGTTGGCGCTTGGGATCGCGATGGGGGTCTCCGTCGCGGCTTATGCGGCCGAAGGCGCCTTGAAGCCGGTCCACAGCCATCGGACGATGCGCCAAAAGCCGATCGCCGCGCCCGACCTCGCCCCCTCGGCGCGGACCGGGCTCCCGCCGCCGGTGGCGTTCCGCGACCCGGCGTCGCCTTGGCCCTACCCTTACAATGTTCATGAAACGGATGGACTGAGCCGCAATCCCGACGATTGCGTCAAGTGGGGCTGCATCGACAATCCCGGGCGCTGATTCCCGTCGTCGCGCCTCGCGCGGCTCGTTGTGAAGTAAGGCAGGGGTCGACACTCTATTCGCGCGACGAAAAGAGATAATGCCCTACGATATTAGGTCTTATTACTCTTTGTTGCGTCGATGATTTTCTACTAAATTCTTCACAATACCCGATATTACTCGCCGTCGATGAAATATTCGCAGTATCATCGGACATTATGACAATCTATTCGTAGACAATTCGAAAAATCCGCAATAAACATCCTCGGTGTTTGCAGAATTGATTTTCGAAATCTGAAATCGAATTTACATTTATGACACGGTCTTGCCAAAATCCGGCGTATGAAAGGAAGAACTCCAACGTTTGGAGGTGCGGTCGCTTGGCGCGCATTTCCAGGCGCCGAGGAGGAAAGCATTATGAAGTCGATCCTATCGCCGCTGGCGGTCGGGATCGTGCTGGCGGGCGCCCTGGCGGCCTATCCGGCCGCTGGCGCTTCCAAGCCCTTCCATAGCCATCGGACGATCCATCACAGATTCCGTCGAAGCGCATGCCCCCGCGCTCTCGCCGCAGCCGGAGTTCGCAGCGGCGAGGTCCTGGCCCTATCCATACAACACCCACGAAACGGACGGACTGAGCCGCGACCCCGACGATTGCGCCAGCTACGGCTGCGTCGACACCGGCGGCGGCTGACGGCGTTTCCGCACGGCCGCTTCGCTTGGTGGGCCGAGAGGCTCGTCAAGGCCGAGCCAACGGTTCGGGGAGTCGCGCTATCGCGCTTCGGCCTCCCCGGCCATCGCCGCGTCGACATCGGCGCGACGCGGCAGCGGGGCGACGGCGCCGTAGCCCAGCGTCGACAGCGCAGCCGCGACATTGGCGAAGCGCGCGGCGGCGAGAGCGTCGCCGGCGCGCAGGAATTCGGCGAGGAACGCGCCGTCGAAACAATCGCCCGCCCCGGTTGCGTCGACGGCCGCGACCGCGCGCGCCGCCACGCGCTCGCGGGCTTTCGGCGTCGCGGCGAGCGCGCCGGCCTTTCCGAGCTTCAGGACGACGACGCTCGCGCCGAGACGCAGATAGAAATCGACGATCGCGTCTGGATCGCTCAACGACGTCAGCGCCAGCGCGTCGTCGAGCCCCGGCAGCGCGATGTCGCAAAGGCGCATCGCCTCGTGGATGATCGCCCGCGCCCGCCGCAGCGGCCAGAGCTTCAGCCTCAGATTGGGATCGTAGGAGACGAGGCGCTTGGCGTCGTGGGCGAGGTCGATCGCGGCGAACACCGCGTCGGCGGCGGAGGACGAGATCGCCTGGCTGATGCCCGAAGCATGCAGAATTTTCGTGTCGCGGATGCGGTCGACCGGCAGGTCGCTCTCGCCGATGCGGCTCGCCGCCGAGCCCGCGCGCATATAGGAGAACTCGTGGCCCGCCTCGCCATGGGTGACGAAATAAAGCCCGGTGTGCGCGCCGCCGTTGACCACGATCCGGCTCGCGTCGACCCCCTCGCGCATCCACAGTTCCGTCAGCGCCTGGCCGAATTGGTCAGCGCCGACCGCGGTGAAATAGGCGGCGTCGGCGCCCGAGCGCGCGGCGGCGATCATCGCGTTCGACGTGTCGCCGCCGAAGCCCTGGACGAAGGGCGCGCCGTCGCGAGGCTGATTGAGTTCGACCAGCGCCTCGCCGATCGCGATCACGTCGCCCATCGATTCACCTCGTCGCCACCGCACCCGCGACCCCCGCAAATAACAGCGAGGTCGAGAATCATGTCGGCCGCCTGGATTTGCGCCTCGCCAGGGCGTTGAGCGCCTCGACCATGCCCGAAAAGAGCATCGCCGTGTAGATATAGCCCCTTTCGACGTGGAAGCCGAAACCGTCGGCGATCAACGCCATGCCGATCATCAACAGAAAGCTCAACGCCAGCATCAGGATCGTCGGATTGTGTTGGATAAACGCGCCCAGCGAGCCGGAGGCCGCCATCATGACCGCCACGGCGACGACGACCGCGACAACCATGATCGGAAACTGGTCGGTCATGCCGACCGCCGTGACGATGCTGTCGATTGAAAAGATGATATCGAGCAGGACGATCTGGACCAGGGCCGCCCCCACGCCCAGCTCCGAGGCGCCAGGCGCGTCGCCGCTCTCCTGAGTCCGGAACGACATGAGCGCGAATTTCCCCGGTCGCCTTCCAGACCAGGAAAAGCCCGCCGGCCAGCAGCACGAGATCGCGCACGGAAAATGCGTGCCCGTAGACAGTCGCGAACGGTTCGGTCAGCCGCACGATCGCCGCCGCCGAGGCGAGGAGCGCCAGGCGAAACACCAGGGCGAGCGACAAGCCGACGAAACGCGCCGCCGCGCGCCGACTTTCCTTGATACGGTTCGACAGCAGCGCGATGAAAACGAGATTGTCGACGCCGAGCACGACCTCCATGGCGATCAAGGTCGCGAGCGCCGCCCAGGCGGCGGGGTCGGCGAGGAGCCGCGTTACATCGTCCATGCGCCGCTCCGTCCGGGCCTCAACGCCATTCGCGCCCGGCGTTCGGCGGGCTCGCCGCCATATCGCATGAAGCGCGTCGTTGCCAGCCGGGTCGCTTTGTTGTGATCTCTGGCGTCCGTCTCGGCAAGGGCTCGGGCGGCGTTCCCTCTTCGACGCCGGCAACGACCGAAGGCCCGCGGATCCGATCGCCCGCTCCGCCGGCTCGTTTCCGACCGTCGCGTCTCAGCGCACCGTCTCCGAAATCGCGAGGGTCGGGCTTGTCACCCGCCCCCGGACGGCCAGTCTTCCACCCGACGACCGTCCGCGCGCCGACCGATCGGACTCCTCAGAAACTCAGACGCAGGCCGACCGTCGGAGCAATGTTGCCGCTGTGGATATAGCCGCTCGCGACGCCTCCGCTCGCTTGCGACGCCATCAGGCCGCCATAGACATCGAGCCGCTCGACCGGCCGGTAATCGATCAGCGCGGACAGGACGAACAGGCCTCCGGCGCATGTCGGCTGGGCCGATCCTTGCGGGGCGGCGCCAGGAACCGCCGGCCTGGCGTTGGCGGCGCAACTGGAAGGCCGAGGCCCGTGCGGAGTGTAGTTGTTCTGGTTCGCATAATAGACGGCGCCAATCACGTCGAGATCGCCGCGGACCGCGTAATCCGCGCCGGCCCAGGCGACCTGCAGGATCTTGTTGACCTCGTAGCTGGCGACATTGACGGCGCCCGGCAACACACGATAGCCGCCGAGCGACCTGAAGCCGTCGGGGTAGGCGTTGCTCGGCGGCATGTAGCGCGCGTATTCATAGCCGCCGTAAAACGTGTACGGCCCAAGGGCATATTTTGCCGCCGCAATGACGCCGCCGATATCAGCGAGCGTCGCCATCAAGTTGTCCGGTCCGACGCCGGGGGGAAGCGGATTGGCGCCGTAGGCGGAAAGGGACACTGCGTCTTTGGCGTAGCTGAAAATCGCGTCGATCGAGAGGCTAGAAAAGTCGGCGCCCGCGCCGAACTGATAGGCGCCGTTCGAACCGTTGCCCTGGTCGTAGCCGCCGAACTGCCATACCGCGCCGGCGCGAAGATTGCCGGCGCCGGCCTGATATCTGACCGAAGTGTTGTATCGGGTGGTCTCGGTGTCGCCGACGCCGGAGACGTAGGCGGCTGAGTTTCCGATCAGCGAAAATGCGTAGGAACCGTGCATCGGGTCGTACTTGGTCACGGCCTCCGCGGAGAGCGAATTCTGACGGCCGAGCGTGAGCGCGCCGAGGACGGAGTTGCGCAGTCCCACATAGCCCTGGGTATTGTCCCATTGCCCGGCGCGGCTGGAGTCGCCGTTCGCCGTCTGGGCGCCCAGGGGCGTCGCGTTGTTGTCGACCAGCGACGCCGGCCCGTTCACCAGGCGCAGCGAGTAGGGATCAAAATCGGTATTCGCATTGAACAGGAACGACCACCCCGGCGCAAAGTCTTCCTTGCCGCTCATGCCCACGTTGGACCGGCTGAGGCCACTGGGAACGACCTGAAATTTCGGCCCCTGACTGAACTTGGCGATCAGCTCCTGCACGCCTTGCGGATAGGCGCCGTTGAAGTTCGCGCCATGCGAACTGTAGCCCGCTCCGACATCGATCTGGCCGTAGAGGGTAACGCCGGCGTAAGTCAGCGGGCAATCGTGGACGCCGGCGCCGAGGAAACCGTAAAGACTGCTGAAGCACGAGCGCATTCGGCGGCGCCGGCCCGCCTCTGTTGTCGGTCGGAAGTTCGGCCGCTCGCGCGGCCGTCGCCAATGCGATGACCGCTCCGCCCCGCAGGACGAACGATGTCAAGGCTTTCATCGCTTGCCCCCGCCGCCTGATCGCCGCCATCCCGTCGCGCGATCGACTGGTCGAAATTAATGATATTATATCTATAGTTTTTATAGACTATTATCGCCATTTTTCCAAGCGGTCTCGAGAAGCGTGCTCCTGACATAGGGCTGAACGACAGGCGCAGCGGTTCCGGGTCGGCGTCTACGGCCAAGACGTTGGCGTCGCGGCTACGCCCCGCCCTTAGCGAGCAAATCAACGGCGGCGCGCCGATCGCTACGCCCGCGTTCGACGCTCAAAACGACAATTTGCGTCCCGCTCCGCAGTGCTCAAAAGTCGCCGCGCGGCTCGGCTTTGGCGCGCCGGCGACAACGCCGGCGCGGTCGCTCTGCGCCGCCGATCCTGGTCGGTTCGACAATCAACGGATTGCGGCGGAGGGACGCGAAATTCACCAGCTTGCCGTCCTCGATCGGACCCCCTGGCCCCGTTTCACGTCGGTCGGGCCAGCGATTCCGTCACATCCCCTCGATCCGCCGCACCATTTTCCAGATGGCGTCGACCTGCACGCCTTTTTTGGTGAGATATTGCGTGTCCTCGGCATAGCCCCACCAATTCCAGCAGCCGTTGGGGTTCGCGTTGCTCCCGGCCGCGATCCATTCGCGCGGCGGCAGATCGGCAATGGTCGTCGCGTGGGCCTGCGGGTAAAGCACGATGATCCTGTTGGCGTCGGCCCATTCGTTCACCCCGATCCTGGTGTAGAACTCGTCGCCCAAAGTCTCGGCCGATTGTTGGCAGCCGTGCAGCACAACCTGCAGTCGGCACGGCTCAAGAGCGCCCTGCTCGCATTCCTTGGGCGCGTACAGATACCCGGTATTCGACAGTCCGTTGGCCGCCGCCGCTTTTCCGGGAACGAATTCGGTCTGGTCGAAAGCGACAATCCGCCCGGACAACGCCGTCGCGGCCGGCTGGAGGTCTTGTCCGTAGATCGTTTTCAATTCCGTCTCAGCCTGGTCGTAATCGCAGTCGTCGATATAGGGCCTTGCGTTGGCCGAACAGCTGCCGCCGAAGTCCTTTGTCACCCAGGAATGGCCTGCCCTGGCGGCCGGTCCGCTACGGTTTTCGAACACGATATTGCCGGCCGGCACCCCGAGCGCGGCATAGAGATCCCTGGCTTTTTCAATCGTCTCCGAGTTGACCACCTCGTCGGAGCCGCCGGTGAAGATGTAGATCTTGCTGCGCGCCAGGTTGGCCGGCGGGTCGATCCAACCTCTGGCGGCGAGTGTTTTCACGAGGCTCTCGTAGAAGGAAACTTCTTCGAGCTGTGAAGGCATGGTCATGCAGGCGTCCCGTGGCCTGGGCCGCCAGCGACCATACGCCATCGGATTTTTCATCGATGGCCGCGCAGCCATAAAGCCCGCCCGCGATCAGCGCGGCGCCCATGATGTCGGCCGAGTGGGCGATATGGAGCTGGTTCGCCATGAACGCCCCGGACGAAATGCCGGCGACGGACACCTGTCCAGGGTCGACCGGAAAGCGGCCAAGCGGGTCCGCCGCGAACGCAGACACGCTCTCGAACGGCAGAAGCAGCGCCAGCGCGATCACGAACCGCTTCATGACATCGCTCCCTCAGCATGGAGATGCGGCCTCGTTATCGAAGCCTTGCCCATTGTCGTACGGGGCTGACGCGCCCCACAAATTTCAGGCTTTTCGGGATCGGCGCCCCGCGGCGCCTCGAGACGCCACCCTATACCGGGTCGCCGCGTCCGCCAACCGCCTGATCGATTGAGAGACGGCGGGAGTGAAGTCTACGAGTTCGCCGCTCGGCGCCGCGGTCGCCTCGACCGCCTCCTCGACCTGGCCGAGCCGCTCCTTGCCGAAGAACATTTCATCGCCGACAAAGAATGTCGGGACGCCGAACACGCCGCGCGCGACCGCGGCCGCGGTGTTGTCGGCGAGTTTTCGCTTCACCGGCTCGCTCTGCGCCGCCGCCATCAGGCTCGCCGAGTCGAGGCCCGCCGCGTCGATGCGGCGCGCCAGAACCTCCGGATCGTCGAGCTTGAGCCCCTCCTCCCACATGCCCTGCAAGCCCATCTCGAGGTAGTCGGCTTCTCGGCCGGCCTCCCGCGCGGCGATGAGCCCGCGCATCAGCATCAGCGAGTTGACGGGGAAATGCGGATTGACGCGGAACCGGTCGAAGCGATGCCTGGCGACGAAGCGGCGCAGCTCCAGCATTTCATATTCGAACTTGCCCTTGACCGGACCGAAGGCGATGGCCGGCGCCTTGTTGCCGGTCGCCTTGAAGATGCCGCCCAGCAGGCAGGGAACGATCGACAGCCGCGAGCGCGTGCGCTCGAGGATGGGGGGCAGCGCCCGATAGGCCAGATAGGCGTTCGGGCTGCCGAAATCGAAAATGAACTCGATCGTCGCGCTCATCACCAGGTCTCCGCCCAGGGCCTCAAGTCCATCTCGAAGGTCCAGGCGCTGCGCCCCTGGCGATGCAGCCAGACGTAGTTCCTGGCGATCTCCGCGGGCGCGAGAATCTCCTCGCGCGCGAGTTTCTCGGCCGCGTCCGGAACGAGGCCACGGATGAAGGCGCCGTCGATCGCGCCGTCGATGACGACATGGGCGACATGAACGCCTTTCGGCCCCAATTCCCGCGCGAGACTTTGCGCCAGCGCCCGCAAGGCGTGCTTGGCGCCGGCGAACGCGGAATAGCCCGACCCGCCGCGCAGGCTCGCGGTCGCGCCGGTAAAGAGGATCGTGCCGCGCCCGCGCGGAATCATCGCCCGCGCCGCCTCGCGACTGGTCAGAAATCCCGCCAGACAGGCCATTTCCCACACCTTGGAATAGACCTGGGTCGTCGTTTCGACGATGGGAAACCGCACATTGGCGCCGATGTTGAAGACCAGAACCTCGATCGCGCCGATCTCGCGCTCGATCCGCTCGATAAGGGCCGCCACATCGGCTTCGACGCGCGCGTCGAGCCCGAACGCGTAAGCCTCGCCGCCTTCAGCGCGGATCAAATCGGCCAGCTTGTCGACCGCGTCGGTGTGACGCGGCCGCCGGGTGACGCAAACGGCGAGCCCCTCGCCGCGCGAAGGCCTGCGCGATCGCGCCCCCGAGACCCTCGCCCGCTCCGATCACCAGGCAGATTCCGCGCCGCGCCGCTTCGCTCATGGCCGATCGTCCCCGTCTCGCCGCGTCACGGCCTGGTCCGTGCCGGCGCGCCATTCGCGAGCCGGGGTCGCGGCAGGATGAAGAACGCGATCAGGGCTTGCGCGAGATAGTAGGTCGGCAGCGTCCAATGGCCGGGCCAGCCGAGCGCGGCGAATTTTGCCAGCGCGATCGTCATGTCCGACGCCAGGAACAGCAATCCCCCCGCCGCGACGGCGAAAGCCGCGCGGTCACGCAGAACCGCGGCCCGCCCCGCCGCCTGCGCCGCCATCAGCGCGATCGCGCCGACATAGATCGCGACCGGCGCCCTCAAGTCCCCGCCGACCCCCGGCCAGACATAGGCGAGCATCGAGGCCGCGACGGCGCCGATCAGGACCGCGGCGAGACGCGAAGGCAGAAAGCCCACCCCGCGCGCGAAGGTCGCGATGTAGAAGCCGTGGGCGACCAGGAACGCGACGAGGCCGGGCAGGAACAGCGACGGCCACAGCAGCAGCGTGTCGCCCGCGAGCGAGGCGGCGAACGCGACCAGCGCCAGGCGCTTGACGTCGCCCGGCCCGTCGCGCAGCGCGACCGAAACAAGCAAAAACGCCAGCGCCGCGGGCTTGGCCGCCATTTCGACGCCCCGCCAATCGAGCGCGTCGGCGCCCGAGCACAGCGCGGCGGAAAAAACGAACAGCGCCTCGGCGACCGAGACCCGCCCGTCGGCGAGCGCGCCCATCGCCCAGATCGTCGCCGTCAGCGCCAGAAAGACGACCAAGCCGTCGGCGAGAGGAAGTTGCGGCCCGACCGCCAGGAACGCCGCGGTCGCGCCGATCATCGCCGCCAGGGCCGCCAACGCCACAATCGACGCGGCGCGACTGGCCGGCGGGTCGTAGGGGCGCACGGCCTTGACGTCGTATGGCGGCTCGGGCCCGGCGGGCCTGAGATCGGCGGGGCGCCAGCCGGGCGGCGCGAACCAGGCCCGGATCTTGTCGCGCCAATCGCGCGCCCGCCAGCTCATGTCGGCCATGGCGGCGTAATAGGACAGGTTCGCCCAGATCGGATCGAATGTGCCCAGGCCGCCGCGCACGCCATAGACGGGCGCCTCGTCCTCCTCGATGAAGGTGCCGAACAGGCGGTCCCAGACGATGAGAATGCCGCCGTAGTTCTTGTCGAGATATTGCTCGTTGACGCCGTGATGCACGCGATGGTTCGAGGGCGAGGCGAAGACGCGGTCGAACCACCCGAGCTTGCCGATGAGTTCGGTGTGAATCCAGAACTGATAGAGGAGATCGATCAGCCCGACGACGACGAACACGAGCGGCGGCACGCCGGCGATGGCCATCGGCATATAGAATATCCAGCTCAGAAGCGCGCCTGAACTCGTCTGCCTCAGCGCGGTCGAGAGATTGAAGTTCTCGCTCTGGTGATGCACGACGTGCGCCGCCCAGAACAGCCCGCACTCATGGCCGACCCGATGGTTCCAGTAATAGAGGAAGTCGTAGGCGAGAAGCGCGGCGAGCCATACCCGCCAGTCGTCCGCCCGGAGCGGGAACACGGCGAAACGCTCATAGACGACGACATAGATCCCGACCCTGAGCGCGAGCGTGAACACGCCGGAAATCTGGCTGAGAATCCCGGCCGTCAGCGACCCGATCGCATCGTTGAGCCGGTAGACGTTGCGCCCCAGCGCCAGTCCGATCCCGAACTCCGCCGCCATCAGCGCGACAAAGACGGGTATGGCGTAGATGATCGCGGTCAACCCATTCTCCTGACGGCGTCGCCGTGGCGTGAGATTACGACGGGCAGGCATCGAGTCAAAGCCCGGCCGCCGCGCCAGGCGCCGGCCGTCAGTCGCAAGGCGCCGGCCGCCGGGCGGCGGGGCCCCGGAACTCTGGCGCGGGATGGAAAGCGCCCTACATGTAGCGAAGGCGGCGCGTCGTCCGATCTCCCGCGCATCGAGGCCGTGAGCGGCGTCGCCTGAGGAGACTTCGCATGCGAAGGCCGAGCCCGCTGCCCGGGCTGATTTTCATCCTCATCTTCGCCGTCAGCCTCGCGCTCGCCTATGCGAGCGCGAATTCGGCCAATTATGGCGAAAGCGTCTCCATCGCGATCGGCGGCTTCCTCGTCGCCACGATCGTCGCCAATGCGGTCAAAGTCGCCGATCAATGGGAACGGGTCGTCGTTCTCAGACTCGGCAAGTTCCGCTCGCTCGAAGGCCCGGGATTGTTCTTCATCATCCCGATCTTCGAGACGACGCCCTACCGGATCGACACCCGCGTCATCACCAGCACGTTCAAGGCGGAAAAAACCATGACGCGCGACACCGTGCCGGTCGACGTCGACGCGGTGCTGTTCTGGAAAGTGGTCGATCCGAAAATGGCGGCGCTCGACGTCGCCGATTATTTCGCGGCGATCAACTGGGCCGCCCAGACGGCATTGCGCGACGTGATCGGCAAGACGATGCTCGCCGACATGCTGGAGGGGCGCGAGAAGCTCAGCGTCGATCTGCAGCGCATCATCGACGCGCGCACCGAACCATGGGGCGTCAACGTCATTTCGGTCGAAGTGAAGGACGTGCAAATCCCGGCCGCCCTGCAGGATGCGATGTCGATGCAGGCGCAGGCCGAACGCGAGCGGCAGGCGCGGGTGATCCTGGGCGATTCCGAGCGCCAGGTGGCGGAGAAATTCGCCGACGCGGCCAAGACCTACGCCGACAACCCGACCGCCTTCCACCTGCGCGCGATGAACATGCTCTATGAGGGCCTCAAGCGCAGCAACGCCACCATCGTCATCGTCCCCTCGACCGCGGTCGAGTTGATGCAGCTCGGCGGCATGCCGGCGATGGCGACGGTCGCCAGCGCGATCGCGCATACTCAAGCCGCGGCCGGCGCGACGCAGGCGTCGCCTCCGGATTGACCGCAACGCGCCTTGCGGGCCCTGCGCCTCGGCATGCGGGCGCGTCCGAACAGTGCGTCCGGTCTCGACTTGGTCCTGCGCGCAGCCTGCCGTGGCTTCCACGGCGGCGCTGGGGCCAAAGTCGCCGTCGAGACATTCACGACGACCGAAGCGATTGCGGTTTCGGGTCGGTCGATGGATTGTGACCTGCTTCCAAATGCGAGTCGTCGATGAACAGAAGGCGCTTTTTGCAAACCGCGACGTCAGTCTTGTCATGCGCGCCGACGCTGTGGTCGAGAGCGCTCGGCCCCGCGCAGGCCGCCGGGGCTGTCCGGCCCGCGTCCCGCGTTCGTCCGGGCGATGCTGCGTGGCCGCTCGAAGCAAGCTGGAATCGTCTGAGTTCGAATGTCGGCGGCAGGCTCGTCAAAGTGCGGTCGCCGCTCGCCGCCTGCGCCGCGGCGCCGTTGAGCCCCGAGTGCGCGCAGGTGTTCGACGAACTGAAGAACCCCTATTACCTCGGCGACCAGGTCGGGCTGACCCAGACGCTCGGCTGGGTCGACGCCTGGACCTCGCGGCCGAGCGCCTATGCGGTCGCCGCCCGGACGACGCAAGATGTCGTCGCCGCGGTCAATTTCGCGCGCGAGAACAATCTGCGCCTCGTCGTCAAGGGCGGCGGCCACAGCTACCAGGGGACGTCCAATTCGGCCGATTCGCTGCTGATCTGGACACGGAACATGAGCGCGATCACGTTGCATGACGGTTTCGTCGGCGTCGGTTGCGCGGGCCAGAGCGAGCCGCGGAAGGCCGTCACGATCGAGGCCGGGGCGATTTGGGGTCAGGCTTACGACGCCGTCACGACGAGGGGCGGCCGCTACGTCCAGGGCGGCGGCTGCATGACGGTCGGCGTCGCCGGCCTGATCCAGGGCGGCGGCTTCGGCAGCTTCTCGAAAGGTTTCGGCATGGCCGCGGCAAGCCTGCTGGAGGCCGAGATCGTCACCGCCGACGGCGTGGTGAGAACCGCGAACGCCTGCACGAATCCCGACCTGTTCTGGGGCCTCAAGGGCGGGGGCGGCGGCAGCCTCGGCGTGGTGACAAAAGTCACATTGCGCACGCATGACCTGCCGGAATTCGTCGGCCCCGCGTATGTGACGGTCAGGGCGGCGTCGGACAACGCCTTTCGCCGGCTGATCGGAAAGATCGTCGCGTTCTATGGCGAGGCGCTGTTCAATCCGCACTGGGGCGAGCAGATCGTGTTCCGGCCCGACAATATTCTCGCCATCGCCATGGTGTTTCAGGGGCTCGGCCAGCAGCAGGCGCAGGCGACCTGGCGGCCTTTCCTCGACTGGGTGGCCAACTTTCCGCAGGACTTCGATATCGTCCAGCAGCCGATCATCCTGGCCCTGCCGGCGCGTCATTTCTGGAACCCGGCGTTTCTCGAGACTCTGCCAGGCGCGGTGCTCGCCGACGACCGTCCCGGCGCGCCCCAAGCCAACGTGTTCTGGGCGGGCAATTTGGGCGAGGCGGGGCAGGTCCTGTATGGCTATCAATCCGCATGGCTTCCCGCCGCGCTCCTGCGAGCGGAGCGGCAGGACAGCCTCGGCGACGCTCTCTTTGCGGCGTCGCGGTTCTGGCGCGTGTCGCTGCATATCAACAAGGGCCTGGCCGGCGCCCCTGCTGAGGCGATCGACGCGGCCAGGGACACGGCGATGAATCCCGCCGTTCTCGACGCCTTCGCGCTGGCCATCAGCGCGGCCGGAGGGCCGCCGGCCTACCCTGGCGTCGCCGGCCGCGAGCCCGACCTCCAGCTCGCCCGCACTCAAGCCCAGGCGATCGACAAGGCGATGACCGAACTGCGCAAGCTCGTCCCCCACCCCGGCGCCTATGTCGCGGAGAGCAATTTCTTCGAGGAGGAATGGCGGAAATCCTTCTGGGGGCCGAATTACGCCAGGCTGCTCACGGTCAAGGACAAATACGATCCCGAAGGCCTGTTCTTCGTGCATCAGGGAGCCGGCAGCGAGCGCTGGAGCGCCGACGGCTTCACGCGGCTGACCTAACGGGGAGAAGCGAAAGGCGGCGGCAAGCCGATCTATAGGGCGTTCTTGTGGATGCGCCCGTCCTTCATGATCATAACGAGATTTTTCTCCGGATCGGCGATCAGTCCGATGTCGGCGGTCGGATCGCCGTCGATCAGCAGCAGGTCGGCGAGCGCCCCCTTCTCCACGATTCCGAGCTTGCCGGGATAGGGATTGCGCGGACCGGACATGGCCAGCAATTCGGCGTTGACGGCCGTCGCCATCTTGAGGATCTCGACCGGACTGTGCCATCGCGTGAGCGTCGTCAGCATGGCGCCCTGGTTGGCGGTCATGTTCGGGTCGAACAGAATGTCCGTGCCCCAGGCCGTTTTCAGCCTGTATGCCTTCGCGAGGCCATACGCCGTGTCGGTCCCCGCGTAGACCGCGCTCGCTTTTGCCTGCCCTTCGGGCGTGGGCATCGGGTTTGAGTATTCGTTGTCCAGGAAGGGTTGGGTGCTGAGCCAGACGTCCTGGTCGGCGATCAGCTTCGCGCTCGCTTCGTCCATCAGCTGTCCGTGCTCGATGCACCGGACGCCGCCGCGGATCGCGGTCTGGATGGCGCGCGGCGTGTAGGCGTGCGCCGCGACATAGGTGCCCCAATTCTCGGCGGCGCCGACAGCGGCGCGGAATTCGGCCTCGGTATATTGGCTGACGTCGATCGGATCGTGGCTCGACGCCACCCCGCCCCCCGCCGCCAATTTCAGCTGGCTGGCGCCGAGCATCAATTGCTCGCGGGCGCGGGTGAGAACGCGATCGACCCCGTCGGCGATGACGCCGCCCCCGATCGCCTCGACGCGACTCAGCGGCGCGTCGGGGGCGGCCGGAACCTCGTAGGGAAAGCGGAAGTCGCCATGCCCGCCGGTTTGCGAAATCATCGCGCCGGACGGCCAAATGCGCGGGCCTAACGCGACGCCGCCGTCGATGGCGCGCTTGAGCGAGAAGCTCGGGCCCGCCATGTCGCGGACGCTGGTGAAACCCCGCATCAGCGTCTTCTTCGCTTCGTGCGCCGCCAAAAGGTTGATGTAACCCACGTCCGCGGTCATCAGCACGCCCAGCGGCACGGACGCCATCATCGCGTGCCAATGCGCGTCGATCAGCCCGGGCATCAGAACCCGTCCGCCGCAATCGACAATCTGCGCGTTGGCGACCTCGCCGCCCCCGACGGGCTCCACCGCCCTGATCGTGTTGCCCTGAACGACAACTCTCAGGCCGCTCAGAAGCCCATCCGACTTGCCGTCGAACACCCGCACGTTGGTGAACACGACGAGCGAGTCGGGCGCGGCGCGCCACGTGCGCGGATGCGCTTCCCGCTCCGGCCGCGAAGGCGCCGATCGCGGCGCCGGCCGCCGCGATGGAGGAGCGCCCGGAGAATTTTTCCGTCAGACGCGCATTCAGCCGCGCGAAGCCCGGACTGTGGCACAAACAGCCCCCCGACCGAGGGGCCTTCTCGTCGTCCGGAGCGCAAGCAAACATTCTCGCCTCTCGCGGTGTGGCGGTCCGCCATCGTCATCTTGCCGGCGAACGACCCTAGGCCAGACCGCGATGGCGCGGCAAATCGCGCCATCAACGCTTCCCCATCCAGGAGGCGCGCTTACGCCGGCGTCGGCGCATCCTCGCGCAGCAGTTTCACGTGTTTGAGCTCGGCCCAGAAGTCGGCGGGAATCGGATGGGCGAAGGCGGCGAGGTTCTGTTCGACTTGCGCGCGAGCGATCGCGCCGGGAATGATCGAGGCGACGATCGGGTGCCCGAGCGGGAACTGCAAGGCCGCGGCCGCCAGCGGCACCCGCCAGCGCGCGCAGACGCGCTCGATGTTTCTGACCCGCTCCAGAATGGCCGGCCCGGCCGGCTCGTAATTGTACATGGCGCCGGGGACTGCGCCGGTCGCCAGAATCCCCGAATTGTAGCCGCCGCCGATGACAATGCCGACGCCGCGCTCGGCGCAGCGCGGGAACTCGCTGTCGAGCACGTCCTGCTCCAGCAGCGTGTAGCGCATCGCGAGAAGGAAGAAGTCGATGTCGAACAGGTCGAGACAGCGGGGAATCGATCCCATCGTATTGAAGCCGGCGCCGATCCCCTTGATGACGCCCTGGCCGCGCAGTTCCTCGAGCGCCCGCCAGCCGCTGGTGAAGAGTTGATCGAAATAGGCGTCGACCTTGGCCGCGGGCTTGTGATTCCAGGAATCGAGATCGTGGATCAGCAGCAGGTCGATGCTGTTGATCCCGAGGCGCTGGAGACTGTCCTCGAACGAGCGCATCACGCCGTCGTAGCCGTAGTCGAACACCGTCTCGAAATCCAGGCCGCCGATCCATTGGCCTCGGTCGAACGGTCCTGACTTGAACGGGCGGCGCAACACTCGTCCGACCTTGCTCGAGATGACGAACGTGTCGCGCGGCCGGCGATAGAGCGCCCGGCCGAGGCGATGCTCGGCCTGTCCCCGGCCATACCAGGGCGAAGTGTCGAAATAGCGCACCCCGCCGTCCCATGCGGCCCCGATCACCGCCGCCGCCTCGCCGTCCTCGACGCGATCGAAGAGGTCTCCCAGAGGCGCGGTCCCGAGACCGAGCTCGGTCACGTCGACGTTCGTCCGGCCGAGCTTGCGCGTCCTCAGCGGAGATTCGGGCGGCGGACTCATCGGTCCAAGCCTATCGCGTCCGTGAGGAAAGAGCCAGCCCGCGCCCGGCGCGCCGCCTCCGGCCCGCAGCCGATTGTTGCGCGCACTATTCCTCGGGCTCCGTGCCGAAGCGCAGCGGATAGCCCCTGGCCGCGCCGGCCTCGGTCGCGCGCGCCGCCTTGGTCTCGGCGATGTCCTGGGCGAACACGGCGACGACGCACACGCCCTTGCGATGCGCGGTCATCATCACGTTGAGGGCTTGGGTTTCGTTGAGGCGGAACACGCCTTTCAGCACCTCCACCACGAACTCGCGCGGCGTGTAGTCGTCGTTGAAGAGAATGACCTTGTGCAGGCGCGGACGATCGACCTTCGTTTCGGTCTTCGTGCGCGACTTGGTGACGATCTTGCTCATCCTTGCCCCTTGAGGCAGCCTGGTCGGCGATGTGGCTTGCATCTTCGCACGCGCAACCTTCCGGTTTCAAGCGGCGTGGCTCGTCGCGGCCGGCGACACAGCGTCGCGGGCGCTTGGCCGAGGCGCGTGCTAACGTCACAATTGCCGTGAGCGGTCCGAGGCGCGGTTGTTGCGTCGCGGTGCCCAAGCTCCGCCGATTCGTTATTCTTCGAGGACGCCGCCGATGCTGAACACCCGACAGAAGGTCCTGCGCAATTTCTGGTACGCGACCGTGCCGACCGCCGAGTTGAGCGACGCCCCGAAGCCGTTTCGTCTTCTCGGGCAGAACATCGTCCTCTTCCTGGACGCGGAGGGCGAGCCGGCGGCGCTCGAGGATCGCTGCTGTCACCGCACCGCGAGGCTGTCCAAGGGCTGGATCAAGAATGGCCATATCGTCTGCGGCTATCACGGCTGGGAATACGACCGCACCGGCAAGCTGGTGAACATCCCGCAATTCCCGTTCGCGCAGGCCGTGCCGGACGCGCGGGCCAAGGCTTTTGAGGCCAAGACGCGCTACGGTTACGTCTGGGTGTGCCTCGGCGAGCCGCTGCTCGACATCCCCGATCTGCCGCAGGAGCGCGACCCGGCGTTCCGGCGCATCCACCAGTTCGACGAATTGTGGAATTGCTCGGCGCTCAGGATGATGGAGAACTCGTTCGACAACGCCCACTTCTCCTTCGTCCACAAGGGCACGTTCGGAGACATCGATCAGCCCAAGCCCGAAAAGTACGGACTGACCGAGACCTCCTACGGGTTCGTCGCCGAAACGGTCGTGCCGGTGAAAAATCCGCCGCAGGCCGCGCGGATCACCGGGACGACCGAGCCCTGGACCCGGCGCAGCATGCGCAATCACTGGTTCATGCCCTTCTGCCGCACCATGGACATGGAATATCCCTCCGGCCTCCGGCACGTGATCTTCAATTCGGCGACCCCGGTCGACGACGGCTCGATCCAGCTCATCCAAATCCTGTTTCGCAACGACCGCGAGGAGGACTGCTCGACGGCGGAGCTCATCGCCTGGGACAAAGCCATCATCGAGGAGGATCGGGACATTCTGGAATCGACCGATCCAGACGCCATCGTCGACATGAGCCGCAAGATCGAGATGCACATGCCCTCCGACCGGCCGGGCATGCTGATGCGAACCCGCCTCAACGCCCTGCTGGCGGAGCATGGCGAACGCGAGGTTCCGCGCTGACGGGGGGTCGGTCGGCGCCCGGCCGCCCGCCTCTGGCGGTCGCGAAGGGCCGGATTTATCATGGCATGGAGCTAAAACCGGCAAGGACTGGCGCGGCGGCCAAAAAGCGGCTCCGCGCCGGGAGCCGCAATCGGGGGAGAGCGGGGCATGATTGTTCGACACGCGCTGGCGTTGGCCGTCCTGGCGTTCCCGCTCGTGGCCGCGCCGGCTCACGCGGGACCGTGCACGCAGCGGATCTACGACTTCGACGTCTTGCTGAGCAAAAAACTCGACGCCGCCGCGGCGGCGGGGAAGACGGGCGCCCAGTCCCTGGCCGCGACGGCGCATCGCCAGCCCACGCCGAAGTCGATCGAGGAGGCCGAAGTGCGGCTCGGCGACATATCTCCCGCCAACGCGCAGGCGTTCACGGACGCGATGGACGAGGCCCGCAAGGCGGACGCCGCCAACGATCTCGCCGGATGCGAGAAAGCGCTGAGCGCGGCGAAGGGCATGCTGAGCCGGTAGCGCGGACCCTCGCGCGGAAACGGCCGGAAGCCGCTCGCATGGCGCCATAAGCCGCCGAAGGGCGGGCGGCGCGTTCAACGCATTGTTACCCGCGAGTCCACCTTGAGCGGGCCGCTCGACTTGCGGCCGGGACATCAGGAGGCCACAAAGGCGCCGCCTTCAAAGGTTCTCCATGCGCTCCGCCGTTCTTACCGCCTTCATCGTCGCCACCGCGCTGTTCATGGAGAACATGGACGGGACCGTGATCGCCACCTCGCTGCCCGCGATCGCGAGCGACCTCCACCAGGACCCGATCGTCCTCAAGCTGGCGCTGACCTCCTACATGCTGACGCTGGCGGTGTTCATTCCCGCCTCCGGCTGGGTCGCCGACCGATTCGGCGCGCGCACCGTGTTCTGCACCGCGATCGTGGTTTTCACCGTCGGTTCGATCCTGTGCGGCGCTTCGACGTCGCTGCCGACCCTGATCGCCGCCCGGGTTTTCCAGGGGCTCGGCGGGGCGATGATGGTTCCGGTCGGACGGCTGGTGCTGTTGCGCACGGTGCCCAAGAGCGATCTCGTCAGCGCGATGGCCTATCTGACCGTGCCGGCGCTGATCGGCCCGGTCGCGGGACCGCCGCTCGGCGGTTTCATCACCACCTATTTCCAGTGGCGCTGGATCTTCTGGATCAACGTCCCGATTGGAATCATCGGCCTCCTGCTGTCGCTCAGGTTCATCGCCAACCTGCGCGAGGAGGCGGTCCCGCGCTTCGACGTCAAGGGATTTTTTCTTTCGGGCCTCGGCCTCCTCGGCCTCATTTCCGGCCTGTCGCTGATCGGACGCGGGATGGCGCCCTTCTCGCTCGTCGCGGCGATGATCGCTTTGAGCCTGGCGCTGCTGGCGGCCTATGCGGCGCACGCGCGCGGCGACCAGGACGCGATCCTCGATCTGAAGCTGCTCAGGATCCCGACCTTCTTCGCCGGCGTCGCGGGCGGGCTCATTTTCCGCATCGGCATCGGCGCCCTGCCCTTTCTGCTGCCGCTGCTGCTGCAGATCGGCTTCGGCCTGACGCCGTTCGAATCCGGCTCGCTGACGTTCGCCGCCGCCGCGGGCGCGCTCGTCATGAAATTCACCGCCTCGACCGCGCTGCGCTGGTTCGGCTTCCGTCAGACGCTGATCGTCAACGGCCTGATCTCGGGGGCGTTCCTGGCGTCCTGCGCCCTGTTCACGCCGACGACGCCGCACTGGCTCCTCTTCGCCGCGCTGCTGGTCGGCGGTTTCTTCCGCTCGCTCCAGTTCACCGCGCTCAACGCCATCAGCTACGCCGACATCGACGCCCCACGCATGAGCCGCGCCACCAGCTTCGCCAGCGTCTCCCAGCAGATGTCGGGCGCGGTCGGGGTCGCGGTCGCGGCATATGTGCATCGAGTTCGATCCAGATCGGCTATGGCGACGCGACGCTTGGGACGCGCGACATCTCGCTCGCCTTCGTGATGGTGGCGCTGATCTCGAGCCTGTCGGTCATCGTCTTCGCCCGGCTCGAACCCGACGCCGGGGCGGTGGTCTCGGGCAAGGTCTCGACCGGCGGAGAGCGCGCCGCCGCGGCGGCGGAGTGAGCGCCGCCTTCATCGCATCCGAAAGCGGCGGTCCCGAGTCGCGATCGAGGTCAACCCGCGTTGGCGCCGATCATTGACTGGCCGGAAGCCGGAATGCAGCCGCCGTCACTTCGAGTGAAACTTGGCCTATAGCGCGTTCCATTCGGCTTAAAAGTCGCAACGCATTGTTTGGGCTGATCGGACTTAGGATCGATGACCGTGATCTCGTAGAATTTTCCATTGTCCAGCAATGGGAGGATGAGATTTCCGGGTCCCGACTGCAATTGCTGCGGCGCCATCCAGGTATGACCGCCCTCGACAACCTTGACCACCAGTTTCGGATCGAAGTTCACCTGGAAACTCTGCGGTTGCGGGGCGTCGCTCGGGATCGGACCCCAGGGCGGCTGCGTTTCCGATCCGGGGTTTGGGCACATTGCGCCGTTGCCTCCCTTCACGGCGTAGTGCGGAAAGGCGTCGTCAGCGGACTTCGGCGCATGCCCGCCGGCTTTCGGATCGCGCTCCAGAATCGCACCGGTCTTGCGGTCCGCCAGAGCATTGCTCAGGCTTGGAACCGCCATCGACGGGGCTGGGCAGGTGGATTTTCCCGGCGCATAGGGCGCGGACAACTCGCCCTCGACCAACTGCACGCCATAGAGGATGCATCCGCCGGCCGGACAGAAATAGTAGTTTTCCGGAACTTGGCTCACATTCGGGCATTCAGGCGGCAGTCCGTTCGGGTGCGTGGACGGATCGCAGCTGCCGGTCGGCGACGGCCCGTTGGCGTTGTCGACGCCCTGATCGACGTGAAGATACAGCCATCCGCTGGCCGGATCGTAATACCAGGACTCTTTCATTGCTGGCCCAACTGCCAAGATCGGCCGCGGGCGTCATGACCTTCGTCGGGCAGGCGTCGCCCTCGGGTTTCTGACCGTCGGGACACGGACCGTTCATGGCCACTCCCTTTGCGGGACAGCCGGCGATGTTGCCCTGGTTCTGAGCGTCGAGATTCTTGCACAACTCGATGTTCCGCCAATAGTCCTTCAATGTGTCCTCGTTGGAGGTGGGGGAGCCATAGGCCTTGTATCCCCGGACGACATTGAACATTTTCTTCGAGTCGGACTTTGGCTGAGGATGTTTCCCGTCCTTATCTGTGAAACAGACGGCGACGCGCACGTGGAACGGCTGCAGCGGCTGATGGGTCCTTGGATCCAGGGCGAGGACCGCGTCGGTCAGGCCGAGATTGAACAATTTGGGGATCCCCACGTCGGCGCCGCCGGGAGCCGGCTTCTGGCCCGGCGCAGCGTACTTCGAGGTCGCAGATACGGCGTAGCCGTAGCCGTTGGAGACTTTCGGCTCCCAAACTCCCAGGCCGTTTCTCCCGTGAAGGGTGATCGATCCCGAGATACTGCCGACTGGGGCCGGATAGGTCTCAGGCGCGGTTTTGGTGAACGTCAGCAGCTGCTCGTAGCGCGACGGTTCGTTCACATTCTGCGGCGCCGTCGGAAACAATGCCGCAAACTCGAGCGTCGCCATGACGCTCGGACTGATCAACGACGTAGGCCGGTTCTCCAACAGGACGTTCTGCGCGCCCATCGACAGGCACTCGTCGACGGAATTGGCCGCCGCGTTGAACGGCAAATTGTTGAGAGACGTCGGAAAGACGTTTCCAACTGGGCTCTTTTTGTCCGGCCCCACCACCTTCATTCCGGTGAGACTGCCGTCCCGATCCAGAATGAGCGTATTCTTGTCACCGTCGTTGAACGTATCTATCCCGACCAGATCCGTGTAGATCTGATGACGAAGGTCCACGTTCTCAAAGGTCAGCCGTTCGCTGGCCTGAGTGTTCGGATAGGAGCTCTGATTGGCGTTGAACCACCCCAGCGCCGCGTCGCCCTCGTAGACGAAGGTGCCGGCGGCATTCTGGCCGGGAGGCGCCAGCGGATTGCCATAATTCCCCCCATACCACCCGAGAGCCGCCTGATCTGAAACCGTCAGATATGGCGATATATCACTGTTGAAATTGACAAAATGATCGCCAAAATATCGGCCAGGACCGTCATAGATCATCAGCCCGAAGAAGTTCCGGGACGGATCAGGGTAGCCGCGGCCAGTATCGTCGCCGCCCTTCCCGGCCACCGCCTCGCCGGGGTTGAACGGAGTTCTGGTCGATGCAGCCGAGCTTGCCGCCGCTCTCGACAGGCCCGGTAATTCCACGGTACGGACAGGGGCCAAACCGATCGACATTATTGCGACTGATTCCGACCAACACCGAGTCCTCGAGCAGAGCCCAGTTGCCCGGCGCGGCGCCGTCGACGCCGCCTGCGGTGACGAGCGACACGGAATCGCGGTTGGTCGCGAGGCGCGCGTTCTTGACGACCCAGAAGCTCGGACGCAGCCATATGCCGCGGTCGCGCATCCGCGTGACCGTCAGCCCGTCGATCACATTGAACACCGAAGCGCCGTCTCGCTTGCCGGCAATGTGTGGAAGCAATTGTTCCGAAACGACGGTGTCTTCCGGTTCGGCGTATAGTCCCGAGTAGCACGAATGCGCGCGGTTGTTCCTGAACTCGCCGATCGGCATAAATTTCAGGTCGGCCAGTCCAGGCTTTCCGCTATCGCCGGCATTTGTCGGGGGCACATACCAATACGCGCGCCCAACGCCCTGGCATCCCCCGATCGAATTGCCGATCAATTTCGTGGCCGGATTGACGATCCAGAACCCGCTCGCCGGCTCGAAATACGAACTGGCGTTGCACGGCGCTGTTCCACCGTAGCCCCCGAGACCACCGTCCGTGCGTGGATCTCGACAAGACCCATGCGTCGGATTGCCTTGATGGTCGTGATTGCCGACGTTGAGTGCGAAGTAGTTGGCAAATCCAAACCGACGGGCCATCCTGTCGCCCGGCCACCAGTACTTGTCGATCAGCTCATAGTCGAGTGAGAAGCCATTTTGTGCATGGACTCCGAAGTTGTTGCTCATGGCGCCCAAGCCGAGATTGTAGGCGAAAGTGATGTCGTCCTCGTCGCCGATCTCCTCGTAGAACAAATGTCCGACGGCTCGCGCGCAAACATTATTCTGGATTGTGAGATGTTGAGTCGAATGCACCGTAATGCATTTGTTGAAAGTATGATGAATACTGTTCGCATTCATCAGAACTGTCTGGTCGGCGCCAATCAAGCCATCCATATGAAAATGTATTGGATAGCTGCCCAGCTTGGGCTTGCCCAGTAGCGCCAATTCGACCCCTTGCACCGAGACCTCCTTGAAGCCTCGCCGGAAGACCGTCTCGCCGCCGGCGTGGTCGTCGGGCGAACCGGACAAATCAGAAGTCAAAGTGACATTGCGGCTGATCAGTCCGACCTCGGCGCGCTCGTCCACGCCCCAATTCGTCTCGCGCCCAGCATTGAAATTGGATTTCGAAGGGACTCCTGGGTCGGCGCCGCCGAAGTGGTAGTAGACAAGCGGATCAGCCAAAGTCAGCACCGTCCGCGTGTCGTCAATCTTTTCAATTCGAGAAAATTCGGTCTCGAACGGACTGAAGCTCGTGGTCGCGATAACGATCCAGTCGCCTGCCAGCCAGTCCACCTTGTCGGCCAGATGGACGATCCTCGCATTGTAGCCGGGATAGTTAGCGTCAGGATATTCGCACTTCCCCCGATTGGGCTGCCTGCGCCCGAATTGCGCCCGAACCGGCAGGGATCCCCCGCCGGCTGGCTAAGATAGGTCCAACTCACTTTGCCCGATGCATCGCGTCGTTGCGAACCCGCCGCCGCCGCGCCCCTCGCGCCGAACAGCCGCAGGACGCCGCCCTTGCAAACTTGCAGCCCTTTCCGGAAGTCGGCGTCAGGGCACGGCGCATTCATGTTCGGAACGACTTTGCTGTCGTCGACTTCAGGCACGGCGCCTGTGAAGCGAATTCTGACATGATTGGCGGGACGTCCGCTGCCGATCGCGCTATCCGCGCTTCCGACCTGAAACGTCCCATCGACGACGATCCGCTCGGCCGCGAGATCGAGCGATCCTCCCGGCAAGCTGGTCACATCGGCGTCTCGCACGCACAGCGCCCCGCCGGCGCCGACCGTAATGGTGCGAAACTCGAGGGACTGGTCGGCAAAAACGCGCTCGCAGCCGGCGCCGCCGATATTGACATCGCCGCCCGCGGATACCGCGCAGGCGGACGACTTGGTCAGCTGTCCCGTACAATCGGCAGCGAGCGCCGCCTGAGCGTTACCAGCGCGCCTCGCTGACGACGAGACCAAACAATTGCCTCTGCGGCGACCGAAGCGGCCGCTCGACATGCCGCACCGCCCTCGCGACGCTCCTGTTCGGACTAGATGGCGAAGGGACGCGCCTAGCAGGCATCGCCGCTTGCTGGTTGTACGGCCGCTCCGTCGAAAGCTATTCTGGCGCTGTCGGGGCCGCCCGCATTCTTCGCGACGGCCGGATCAAACGGAGCGGGACCCGCTCCGGTCGCGCGACGATCGCCTGGCTTGCGCGTACCGCATCCGAAATCCGACGCTCTGGCGGGTCGGCGCAATGAAATAAAGAAGACCCCGCGACACCACGCGATGACCATAGCGCGCCAGCCAGGCCCTCGCGCACGGCGGCGATCCCCGGCGTCGTGCTTCCTGCCTCGCAGTTCGTCGGCGGGCCGCTCATAATCAGGGCTTCAGCGAGCGGCCGACCGGAAGCTTCCTCTCGCACGCGTTCAGCGGCTATGTGCGCCATCGCGCAGAACCTCGGTCAGCCGGTCGGTCAAAATCCCTGGCTGAATCAGTTTGACAGCGTTGTCGTTGGACACGACATATCGCTCCTTCGGTGGAGAAGTGGAGGCTCGAACACCCCCGCGATATGCCGCCTTCCCGACTCACGCCCTCACCAACTTTCGGCCATAGCTCCCGTCCGCGTATGGTCGACGTCCTCGACTGCCAGATGGAGTTCGTATTCGTGGTGCTCGGGATTGCCGCAATATTCCGTGCCGCGATCTTTCAGCACGCGGCAGCGCTTCTCCTCATGGACGTCGTGGAAGGGTAGCCAATGGTCCTAAATCCGGGGTCCAGCGCATCGCGCGCAATTCTCAATGCAGCTTCACTGTTGGTGTGGGCCGGGTTGCAGGCGTCAACAGCCGAAGCAACGTCCGACCATGGCCGTGCAGAGCGGCTTCGTGCATCTTGTACAGACTGCGATACATCAGTCGCGCAAAATAGCCCTCGATGAAAAAGCTGCGGCCAACGACGAAGCCCATCAGACTGCCGACGGTGCTATATGCTCCCAAAGACACCAGAGAGCCGAAGTCGCGATAGGTGAACTCACGCAAAGGCTTTCCGGAAAGCAAATGGTCAAGCTGTTTGACCATGAAGTCAGATTGCTGATGGGCTGCCTGGGCGCGAGGAGGAACCCCCTGAGGAAAGCCCGGGCGGGGACAGGCCGCGCAGTCGCCGATCGCAAAGATGTTGTCGTCCAAGGTGGTTTGCAACGTCGAGCGCACGGCAAGTTGGTTGATGCGGTTAGTCTCGAGCCCGGCGATATTGATCAGGAAGTCGGGTGCCTTCACGCCTGCGGACCAGACCACCAATTCGGACGGAATAACCTCGCCGTCGGCAAGCCTCACGCCGTCTGCAAGCACCTGAGCCACGCGTGCGCCAGTCCGCACTTCCACGCCCAACTTAGCCAACAGGTCGCGGGTTGACTCGGAGATCCGCGGCGGCAGAGCTGGCAGGATGCGGTCTCCGGCCTCGATCAGCACAATGCGAAGGTCGCGCTCCGCGTCGATCCTGTCGAGCCCGTACGCGATAATGGCGCGAGCGGTATGGTGCAATTCCGCAGCGAGCTCAGTGCCCGTGGCGCCGGCGCCGATGATGGCGACGTGCAGCTGGCCCGGACGGATGGGAGTATCCTGGTCCTGCGCGCGCAGGCAGGCATTGACCAGACGGTGGTTGAAACGGCTGGCCTGCTCGGCGGTTTCCAAGGGGACGGCGTACTCCGCAGCGCCGGGCGTTTCAAAATCGTTGGTGACGCTGCCCACGGCGATGACCAGCGTGTCGTAACCGATCGTTGCTTTCGGGCTGATTTCGCGTCCTTCGTTATCATGCGTAGCGGCCAGGGTGATGGTTTTCGCGACCCGGTCGAGGCCGGTCATTTCGCCGTTGCGGTAGCGGAAATGGTGCCAATGAGCTTGCGCAATGTAATTGA
>CAWAIM010000052.1:0-32046 GCA_963781895.1 uncultured Alphaproteobacteria bacterium | reverse complement strand
CGCTGCGAGCGCCGCCGAGGTCGACGCGCTCTTCGCCCAATGGCGGGCGCTGGGCGTCACAATCGCGCAAGAGCCGACGACGATGGACTTCGGCTACACGTTCGTCGGGCTCGATCCCGACGGTCAGCGACTGCGCGACTTCGCGCCGCGGTGAGCGGGGCCGAATTGACCCGGCCCTTCCGTTCCCCTCGACGTCACTTGCCGATGTGCGCCCGGAAGTCCGCGACGGTCTTCTTGAACTTGTCGTAATCGAGCGCCGCGGCCACGATGTAGGGCCCGATCAGGTAGACAGGGGTTCCCTTGAGGTCGAGGACCTTCGCCTGGTCTTCGTTCCTTTTCAGGAGGTCCGCAATGTCTAAATCATGGGCTTTCAGATCCCTGTCCAGCGCCGTCATGTTCACCCCCGCCGCCCGGACTGCGTCGAGCATGGTCGCCTCGGAGACCTTTCCGTGGATGCCCATGAGCGCCGCATGCGCAGCCTCATACCTGCCCTGGTATTTGGCGCCGAGCGCGAGCCGCGCGCCATAGACGGACGTCTCCGCCAGGATCGGCCAATCCTTGTAGACGAGCCGAATCTTGCCGTCGGTTGAGACGAACCGTTTGAGATCCGGGGCGGTTCTCTTGCAATATGGGCAATTGTAGTCGAGGAACGCCACGATGGTGACGTCTCCGTTAGGATTCCCCGCGACCGGCGCGTCCGGGTCGTTCAAGACCGCATCGACAAAGGCGCCGCTCGCTTGCGCGGCAGCGCTCCGGATCCAAAATCCAGCCGGAAGAATAGTCAACGGCAGAAGCGCCGCCATCGACAGACATTGTCTGCGGTTCATCGAGCGTCTCCGCGCGCCTCGTGGAACGGGATGAAACCGTCGCCGTCCGTCCGAAAACGAGCGAGGCACGGGCTGCCAGTCGGCACATTCTATTATGATGATGGCCTCTGAGCGAACCCCCGCGCGCCATCAACTTTCCGCGACGGGGCTTGACCAGACGGCGCGCGCGAGCCTGGGGACCGGGTCGACCGGCCTCGCCAGCCTTCAAAGCCCTTCGAACAACGCGGTCGACAGATAGCGCTCCGCGAACGAGGGGATGATGACGACGATCGTCTTGCCCGCGTTTTCCGGCCTTCGTCCGACGTCGATCGCGGCGGCTATGGCGGCGCCGGACGAGATGCCGACTGGGATGCCCTCGAGTCGCGCGGTCAACCGGGCGATGTCGAAAGCGGTCTGGTTGCCGACGGTCACGACCTCGTCGATCACGTCGCGGTCGAGGATCGCCGGAACGAAGCCGGCGCCGATGCCCTGGATCTTGTGCGGACCCGGCGCGCCGCCGGTACAGGACGGGCGAGTCCTCCGGCTCGACCGCGACCATGCGCACGCTCGGCTTGCGGCTCTTCAATACCTCGCCGACGCCGGTGATCGTTCCGCCGGTGCCGACGCCGGAGACGACAACATCGACTTCGCCGTTGGTGTCGTTCCAGATTTCCTCCGCCGTCGTGCGGCGGTGAATTTCCGGATTGGCGGGATTCTCGAATTGTTGCGGCATGATCGCGCCCGGCGTCGAAGCGATGATTTCGTTGGCTTTGGCGATCGCGCCCTTCATGCCTTGCGCGGCCGGGGTGAGGATCAGCTCGGCGCCGAGCAGGGCCAGCATCTTGCGGCGTTCGGTCGACATCGATTCCGGCATCACCAATATCAGCTTGTAGCCGCGGGCCGCCGCCACGAAGGCCAGCGCAATGCCGGTGTTGCCGGACGTCGGTTCGACCAGAACGCCATGCCCGGGAGAAATCTTGCCCTGCGCCTCGAGCGCATCGATCATCGACACGCCGATGCGATCCTTGACGCTGCCGATCGGATTGAAGAACTCGAGCTTGGCGAGCAGGCGCGCTTCGACGCCTTTTTCCTTGGCGATGCGATCGATGCGGACGAGCGGCGTATCGCCGATCGTATCCGTGATCGATGCAAAGATTTTGCCGCGGCCTGGGGCGCGCGGGGCGTCTCCTGTCTTGGTCATTGATCGCCTCAGAATATGATCGTCGGGCCGGCGCCTCGTCCGCGCGGCCCGACGCTTAGCACTTTATCCCGAAAAAAGTCTATATTAAGCCTCGAATACCGGGCTTAGATGGCGAAATCCCCAGCGGCCTTTTCGTCGTCGAGGACACGCGCCTGCTCGGCGGTCTCGCACATATGTTCGACCGTGATCGAATCGAGATTGGCGAGAAAGGATTCACCCGCCTTGCGGACGGCTGGATCGATGACGCGCTCGAGCAGGGGCGAATTCGTGCCCAGGTCGTCCGGATCGGCGGTGCTCAACGACATCGCTGTCCGCACGATTTCGCCGACGGTGATGCGCCGGCGCTCCCGCGCGAGTTCGTAGCCGCCCCGCGGTCCGCGCACGCCTTTGAGAATCTTGGCGTGAACGAGCCCCTGGAGCAATGTCTCCAGGTGGCGCGGCGGCAATTTGTGACGCGCGGCCAAGGCCTTCGCCGCGACCGGCGAAGACCGAGAGTGCAGCGCGACATCGACAACGGCGGCGATGGCGAGGACGCTCCGTCGCGACAATAGGTTCATTTCGTACCTCCCTCCGATGAGCGCCCCGTGGAACCGAATCCATTTGAGCCTCGGGCGCTCGAAGTGAGCCGCTCGCTCGCAATGAGAGCGACGCGTTCCACAGATGAAACGACGAGTTGAGCTATCCGCGCGCCTCGTCGTACCGCAAAAGGCTTTTCCCCCAAATTGATGAGGACGACGCCGATCTCTCCGCGATAATCGGCGTCGATGGTCCCCGGACTATTGAGGACAGTCACTCCAGTATCCAACGCCAGCCCCGATCGGGGCCGAATCTGTGCTTCAAAACCCTTCGGCAATTCGAGCGCCAACCCCGTCGGGATCAGCGCGCGCGCGCCAGGAGCCAGGATCACCTCTTCGTCAGCGGCCAATGCAGCCGGCAGGTCCATGCCTGCGGCATCTTCACTCTTATATGTCGGCAATTGCAAGCCCTCGGCATGTGGATATCTCCTAACGGAAATCGTGATCATTGGCGCTTCGACAGTTCGAGAACGAGGCGCTCGACAATTCGGTCCGCAACCCCGGCCTTGCTCATCGCCGGCCAGGACTCCGCGCCGTTCGCATCGATGATCTGGACCTGATTCGTGTCCCCGCCAAATGTGGTCGTGCCTTCGGCGACGCAGTTGGCGACGATCAGATCGCAACCTTTGCCGCCCAACTTGGCTTTGGCGTTCGCCGCCACGTTCTCCGTTTCGGCGGCGAAGCCGATCACGACCGATGGCCGCAACATGGTTCTTTTGGAGATTTCCGCGAGGATGTCGGGGTTTTCGACCAGGCGCAGCGTCGGCGACCCTCGGCCGCCCTTCTTGATCTTGTGGGTCGCGACCGTTTCGACGCGCCAGTCCGCGACCGCCGCCGCGGCGATGAAGGCGTCGGCTGGCAGGGCGGCCTCGACCGCTTCTCGCATTTCCCTGGCGGAACCGACATGAACGACTACGGCGCCGTGGGGATCGGGCAGCCCAACAGGGCCGGCCACCAGCGTCACCCTTGCGCCGGCGCTAACGGCCGATTGCGCGATGGCGTGGCCTTGCCGCCCGGAGGAACGGTTGCCGAGAAACCGCACGGGGTCGATCGGCTCGTAGGTGGGGCCCGACGTCACGATCACGTGCCGTCCTGCCAGGGGTCCGAGGCCGCCGCCGTGCGAATCCTCGAGTGACGTTCCGGCCGCCAGCGCCTGTTCGATCGCCGCGACGATCTCCGGAGGCTCGGTCATGCGGCCCGGCCCGAATTCGCCGCAGGCCATCGGCCCGGATTCGGGGCCGACGATGAGGACGCCGTCGGCTTTGAGGCGATCGACATTGCGCTGAGTCGCCGGGTGCAGCCACATTCTGACGTTCATTGCCGGAGCGACGAGCGTGCGCTTGTCGGTCGCAAGCAACAGAGTCGTCGCCAAGTCGTCGGCGAGGCCCGCCGCCATTCGGGCAAGAATGTGCGCGGTCGCCGGCGCGACCACGACGAGATCGGCGGCCCGCGACAGTTCAATGTGGCCGATCGCCGCCTCGTCGGTCAAACTGAACAAGTCATCGCGGGTCTGCTGGCCACTGAGCGTCGCCGCCGACAAAGGCGTGATGAATTGCCGCGCCCCCGCCGTCATGACGACGCGCACCGTCGCCCCACGCTCTCTGAGCCGCCGGATCAGCTCCAGCGATTTATAGGCGGCGATGCCCCCGCCGATAACCAGGAGAAGACGTGAGTCGGACAGCGGAATAGCGCTCACCGGTCGCTTGCTCGATATTCGGCTAAACTCGCTCGCTGATCGAGCTCATTTTTGTCGCGCGACTGTGAGACAATCCAAGACGACGCCATTCCGCGAGCGAGCCCATCCCTGTCGAAGCCTGTCACGCGACGCCAACTCCGAGGGACAGCGCCCGCAACCCAACGCCGTCTTCGGCGCGGCAATACATAAGCCATCAATGTGCGGTCGAATTTACGAGCGCCATCGATACAACGCAATAGCCAAAATGACAAGTATAATGGTGAGCAACGCTACGGAAAGCGGCGATCGTCGGCCGTTGTCGTGAGACTCCCGGCGTTCCCCGTCCGCCGCCGCCTCGAGCTTGGCGACGATTTCCTCCAATCGCCGCGGAGCGTCGGCAAGGAAGGCGACAAGTGATGAAACGCCGCGGGCCAGATCCTCGAGGCGGCCGCGCGGCCCGAGGTTTTCGGCGATCCACGCGCCAACCACCGGCTCCGAGGTCGACCACATGTTCAGTTGCGGATCGAGCTTTCGCGCAACGCCCTCGACGACGACCATCGTCTTCTGCAGCAACACCAGCTCGACCCTGGTGGTCATGTCGAAGAGCCCGGTGATCTCGAACAGCAGCGTCAGGAGCTTCGCCATCGAGATCTGGTCGGCGGTGCGCGAGTGGATCGGCTCGCCGATCGCGCGGATGGCCTGTGCGAAATCCTCGACCCGATGAACCTGCGGAACGTAGCCCGCCTCGAAATGAACTTCCGCGACACGCAGATAGTCGCGTCGGATGAAGCCGAACAGGATTTCGGCGAGGAAGCGGCGCTCCTTGCGTCCGAGCCGGCCCATGATGCCGAAATCGACTGCGACGATGCGCCCAGCCTCGTCGACGAAGAAGTTTCCCTGATGCATGTCGGCGTGAAAGAACCCGTCGCGCAGGGCCGTGCGCAGAAACGTCTGAATGAGGTCCCGCGCCACCACGCGGGGATCAATTCCGAGGGCGGCCAGACGCTCCGGATCAGTGATCGGAATCGTATCGATCCACTCCATCGTCATAACTTCGCGGGTGGTGCGGTCCCAATCGATCGCCGGAGCGCGAATTTCCCGGTCCTGCCGAGAATTCTCCGCGAATTCCGAGGCCGCGGCGGCCTCGAGTTTGAAATCCATCTCCATCCGCACCGTGCGCGCCAGCGTCTCGGCGACCTGGACCAGGCGCAAGCGCCGAAGCTCGGGGATCGAACGCTCGGCCAGGCGCGCGGCGAAGAACATGTCGGCCAGATCGCGCGCGAACCGGCGCTCAACGCCGGCGCGCAGCACTTTAACCGCCACGGGCCGCGGGCCCTCGCTGGTCTTGACGACGGCGCGATGGACCTGCGCGATCGAGGCGGCCGCAACCGGTTCGCCGAAGCTTTCGTAAAGCGTCTCGATCTTGGCGCCGAACGCCGCCTCGATAATGCCGATCGCAATCTGCCGGCTCATCGGAGTCAGACGATCCTGAAGGGTTTCGAGTTCGAGCGCGACCTTCGTGCCGACGATGTCCGGACGGGTGGAGAGAAACTGCCCCATCTTGACATAGGACGGTCCAAGCCGATCGATCGCCCGCGAGAGACCCTTGAGCCCCTCGACGTCGCGCTTGGCGATCATATTGACGAGCGCAAGCGGCAGTCGCGCGAAGGGCGGCAGCAGGATGGGATCGACGCCGACGAACGCCCCTTCGCGCGCGAACACAAAGCCGGCGCGCGCCAGACGCAAGCCATGGCCCAACGAGGAAACGATCGACACAATCAGAGCTTCCAGCCCGAGTGAATCGCCACCACGCCGCCGCTGAGGCGCACATATTCGACGCGCGCGAAGCCAGCCGCGGCGATCATGTCGGCGAAAAGGTCTGGAGACGGAAACCCGCGGATCGATTCGACGAGATAGCGGTAGGGCTCGCCGTCGCCCGCCACGACCTTTCCCATGGCCGGAATAACGGCGAAGGAATAGGCGTCATAAATGCGGTCCAGCAGCGGCAGGTCGACGCGGGAAAACTCGAGGCAAAGGAACCGACCGCCGCGCCTGAGCACCCGAAAGGCTTCGGCGAGCGCCTTGTCGATGCGCGGCACGTTGCGGATGCCGAACGCGATCGTGTAGGCGTCGAAACGCGAATCGGAGAACGGCAGCGCCTCCGCGTTGGCTTCGATGAATGTCACCCGATCGCCCAAAGAGCGTTTCCGGGCGCGCTTGGCCCCGACGCGCAGCATGTCGGCGTTGATGTCGACGATCGTCACCGAAGTCAGCGGGCCGCCAGCCTTGGCGATGCGGAGGGCCACATCGCCTGTGCCACCGGCGACATCGAGATGGGCGAATGGCCGCGAACGCAAGGGGCGCACTTTGGCCGCCAGAATGTCCTTCCATAGCCGATGCAGGCCGAACGACATCAGATCGTTCATCACGTCATAGCGATCGGCCACCTTGCGGAACACGTCGTCCACCAGGCCCTGCTTTTGTTCCATCTCAACAGTGCGCTGGCCGAATTGCGTTTGCTCGGGCGCGACAGGCATCGGAGCTCTCCGGTGGGGCGGGCGAGACCTTAGCCCGCCGACGACTGAGCGTACATCGGCCTCGGTCAGTCCATCCGCATGGGGATGCCCGCCGCGCTCATGTGGGCCTTCGCCTCACGGATCGTGTATTCGCCGAAATGGAAGATCGAGGCGGCGAGCACCGCGCTGGCGTGGCCTTGCCTGACTCCGGCGACGAGATGGTCCAATTCGCCGACGCCGCCTGAGGCGATGACCGGAATGGCGACCGCGTCCGCGACCGCTCGGGTCAACTCGAGGTCGAAGCCCCGCCTGGACCCGTCGCGATCCATCGAGGTCAGCAGGATTTCGCCAGCGCCCAGCGTGGCGACCTCGCGCGCGTAACCGACCGCTTCGACGCCGGTCGGCCGCCGTCCGCCATGGGTGAAGATTTCCCAGCGCGGCGCCTCGCCGGGCCTGGAGACCTGCTTGGCGTCGATGGCGACAACGACGCATTGGCTGCCGAACTTCTCAGCCGCCCGGCGCACGAATTCCCGATTGGCGACCGCAGCTGAATTGATCGAGACCTTGTCGGCCCCGGCGAGCAGCAACTTTCGGATGTCGTCGGTGGTTCGCACGCCCCCGCCGACCGTCAGCGGCATGAAGCAGACATCCGCAGTGCGTCCGACGACGTCGAGCAATATGCCGCGGTTTTCGTGGCTGGCGGTTATATCGAGATAGCAGAGTTCGTCCGCGCCGGCCCTGTCGTAAGCGATCGCGCTCTCGACCGGATCGCCCGCGTCGCGCAGATTGACGAATTTAACGCCCTTGACGACGCGGCCGTCCTTGACGTCCAGGCAGGGGATGACGCGCGCCTTGAGAGTCATGGAGCGCGTCCCCGAGTCCCGAGCTTCGCTGCGTCCTTCGCCCTCAGCAGCGCCAGCGCCTCACGCGGATTGAGCCGCCCGTCATACAGCGCCCGCCCCGCGATCGCGCCGGCGAGACGGGCGCAATCGGGCTCGGTTAGGCGCTTGATATCCTCGATCGAGGCGAGTCCGCCGGACGCAATGACCGGAATGGACAGAGCGTCGGCGAGCGCGATCGTGCTTGCGACGTTGAGTCCGGCGAGCGCTCCGTCCCGCAAGATGTCGGTGTAGATAATCGCGTCCACGCCCGCGTCCTCGTAGCGGCGGCCGAGATCGAGGGCAGAAATGTTCGAGGTCTTGGCCCAGCCCTCGACCGCGACGCGGCCGTCGCGTGCGTCGATGCCGACCGCGATCCGGCCGGGATAGAGCCGCGCCGCCTCGCGCACGAAATCGGGATCGCTAACCGCCGCGGTGCCTATGATGACGCGCGTCACTCCGCTGTCCAGCCAGCCGCGCACCGTCTTCATGTCGCGCACGCCGCCGCCAAGCTGCATTTTCACCGTGAGCCCAGCCAGGATGCGTCTGACCGCCTCGGCGTTGACCGGCGCGCCGGCGAAAGCGCCGTCGAGATCGACGACATGCAGATATTCGAACCCTTGTTCGACGAAGGCTCGCGCCTGCGCGGCCGGGTCGGCGTTGAACACCGTCGCCTGCGCCATGTCGCCGCGCATGAGCCGGACGCATTCGCCGTCCTTGAGGTCGATGGCGGGAAAAAGAATCACGGGCGCCACCGCAAAAAGTTGGCGATCAGGGCCAGGCCGAGCGCCTGGCTCTTCTCAGGGTGGAATTGCGTGCCGACGATATTGCCCCGCGCGACAATCGCTGTCACCGGGCCGCCGTATTCGGTCGTCGCGACGATGTCCGACGCGGCCGTCGGATAGAGTTGATAAGAGTGGACGAAATAGGCGTGCAGGCCGCTCGGGCCGGTTTTGACGCCCTCGAGCAGTGGATGAAAGCGCTTCACGTCGAGCGTGTTCCAGCCCATGTGTGGTATTTTCAGCGCCGGATCGCAAGGCTTGATCGGCGCGACATCGCCGGCGATCCAGCCCAGGCCCGCCACCACGTCGTGCTCCAGACCGCGGGTCGCAAGGAGTTGCGCGCCGACGCAAATCCCCAAGAAGGGCTTTCCTCGCGCGCGGACCGCCTCATCCAGCGCCTCAACCATGCCTGCGACGGCGGCGAGCCCACGCCGGCAATCGGCGAAGGCGCCAACCCCCGGCAGGACGATATGGTCGGCGGCGAGCAAATCCTCGGGCCGTGAGGTGACGGTGATTTCGTGTTTTGTCCCGGCGTCGCGCGCCGCGCGTTCGAACGCCTTTTGCGCCGAGTGCAAATTGCCCGAGCCGTAGTCGATGATGGCGACGGTCATCGCTGCGCGGCCCCTAGAGGGCGCCCTTGGTCGAAGGAATGCGCTCCGCCTGAAGGGGATCGATCGCGATCGCGCCCTTGAGCGCGCGCGCCACGCCCTTGAAACAGGACTCGGCGATGTGATGGCTGTTGGCGCCGTAAAGCGTCTCGATGTGGAGCGTCAGCGCGGCATTGCCGGCGAACGCCTGGAAGAACTCGCGCACAAGCTCGACGTCGAACGCGCCGATCCTTTCGCTCGGGAATACGGTGTGGAAAACCAGAAAGGGGCGGCCCGAGATGTCGAGCGCGACGCGGGTCAGCGTTTCGTCCATCGGCAGCAGGCAATCGGCATAACGGGTCAGGCCGCGCTTGTCGCCGAGCGCTTGCGCCAACGCCTGGCCGACGGCGATGCCGACGTCCTCGACCGTGTGATGGTCGTCGATGTGGCGATCACCCTTGGCCCGGACGGTCAGGTCCATAAGGGCGTGGCGCGCCAGCTGGTCGAGCATATGGTCAAAAAAACCGACGCCGGTGGAAATGTCGGACAGGCCCGATCCGTCGAGATCGAGGCTGGCCTCGATGCTCGTCTCTTTGGTTCTGCGAGCGACAGCTCCCTTGCGCATGGCGATTCCAGGGCCTCTGAGGGTGGGCGGGGGTGATAGCAAGCCGGGCGGCGGTTGGCGACTCAGGAGGCTTTCGCAGGGTTTTGGAGAGCATGCAACGCCATCCGACGTTGGAGCCTCCGTAATCCGGCGGATGAATGGCCAGAGCCGAATGACTCAACGGACGCTCATGCGCCGATCGCCACGGTCATGGGGCGCTCTCCGTGGTCGCGCTTGATCGATAGGCGGGCCCGCTTCGGCGCGGGCCGGCGCTGTCATATCGTCGTGGTCGCGTATCGATTCGACGCCACGCCACGTTTTCACGGAAAAAACCAGCAGAGGCGCTGTGACAAGAACGAGACCTAGCAAGAACGTGGGCCCTTCGACAATGTGCAGATCCGAAATCCATCGAGACAGCGGCATGGAAATCACAGAGGAAATGATCGGAATTGTTAAAAAAAACATGGTGACGAAGCCATTGTCGTTGTCGGTGGTCGTCAACGCCACTTGATAGAAAACGCGTCCCGCGGCCGAGGAGGCCAGGGTCCCAACGAGCAACATAAGAACGGCTATCGACGATTGATCCAGAACGTCGAAGCTATTTTCAGAATAGGCCATCGCGGTTGTGATCGGAACCAGAATCATCCCCGAGACCACAAAATTGGCGGCGATGACGCCGGACTCATCGAGCCCACGAAACCACTTTCCGATAAGAGTCCCGCTCAGCGCGAAAAATATCGGCATCGGCAGGGCGTAAATCCATTTGCTATGCAAGACGCTGGTGAGGATGTCGTCGAACAGACCCGTGCCTGCGCCGTTCAATTGGCTCCAGGCTATGGTCATCGCGCCGGTGAACGCGACTATAAAGCAGCCAAAAAACAGGGTGGGAGAGCCGGGAATAGACTTTTTCGAAATAGTCAGGGCGACCAGCGCGGCCCAGAACGGGGAGAGGTTGAGTACGCCCGCCGTTATGAAGGGGTGAGCGCTGCTCAGGCCAATATTATACAATAACAGGCCAGTTATTCCGACTGCAAACAGAGCGGCGAGTTTGCCCCAATTTTGGACGCGGAAGAGCACGGCGGCGAAATCACGCCGACTGGCCTTGCCGGAAGTCAGCAATGGGACGGAAAGCAGCAAGGCGATTTGCGTCAGGCAAATGAACTCGGAAGACGTGAGCTTTCTGGCGGCAAGGGCGGAAAAGGGCTCCTGGATGGCCAGGAGGACCGCGGTTGCCAGTGAATAGACGGCGCCGAGTTTGTAGTTTGCGATGCCGGAAGCGAGTTTCATCACCAGGAAAACCTACTTGGAGCGCTGCGGGGCCGATCCGCGGTGGAGGCCCTGCAATTGAGCGGCTCCTTTGTCTGCCGGCAGCCGGGACTGACCATCCCGCGCTCCCGCGTTTGGCCGGTGAGGCGCTCAGCGCGCTTCGGCAAGAGCGACCTTGATGGTCCGCGTCGGCGCGCCAATCACCTCGACAAGCACCAAATTGCCAGGCGCAAGGTCGAAGCGAACGCTTTCGCGGATTCCGGGACAACTCTTTCCGCTAACGCGACCAACCGGCTTTAGCCGCGTCCCGTTTTCAAAGACTTCGACCGAAGCCTCCTCGGACAAAGTGACCTGGTACCGACCAAGCCTGGGCACGCCAAAAAACGCTACGACTCCGCTGAAACTGTCGGATTTCGGCTCATGCACAGGAGATAGGAAAAAATGGACGTCCGGGGTCGGTCGTAGATCGAGTTCAACCGCGCGGTCGATTTGCCGCAGCCGAGCGCCGGACTCGCGACGCGGCAAGCGCGCATCGTCGAACCAGCCGTGTTCCCTGCCGACGGACCACGAGAGCCTGTCACAACCACTCGGCCCCCCGTCTTTGGCGGCGTCCTGCGCGAACGCGTAGCTCGTGAACAGGGTGGCGGTGATCGCGAGCGCCGCGCAATCGGATATCGGCGTGAACATGTTCGGCGTCTCCTCGGCGCATTTGACGTCCGAAACTAATTCGAGCGTCCTTTCTTAATCCACCGGCAGGACGAGAATTGTGGCGCGAGGCCGAATGCCCCACCCGGGGCGAGACAGGCAGGATTTGCTTTTCGCGATCCGCGGCCGCCCAAAACGAAACCTCCGCCGTCACGTTCCGCGAAACGGCCTGACTCGGTGCGGTCGCTTCCCGCTCGACCTTTATGTCCGCGTGACCGTGTGCGCCATGGCGCTAGAAAATCGGCTTCAACTTGCCGTCGGAAGCGGCGGCCATGTTTGGAACTGCCCCCTAGCGCGGCGATCATGCGGGCCAACGCGAATGTTTGCTTCATTTCAGCGCTCCCGGGAGTTGAAGGCGAAACGCATCGATGCCGCCGCTAGCGCGAGCGCAAGCATTGCTGCCAGCGTTACTTTGTCGTCCTCAATCCAAAGTGGAAACCGAAATAGTCATCAATGCTCAAACTGATGAAATTCTTGAAGTGATACGTACGATTATTGTAAGGCAAAAATATGCCGGGAAATTAAACTGAAGTTACATAAAGAAATTTTTATGCTTATGAGGCCGCGTAGGCGGCTTCAAGGTTCGCGAAAATTGCTCAACCCATTGACCGGATCCTCGTTTTCGCCACACGGCCGGCGTGGACGAGGATTCTTCCGTCGCGATCCCGATAGCGTGCTCTGGCGTTGTCCAATTATGACGATGACGACGCCGTCACAGGCGCTGCGATGTCGCCTCTGGCGCTCGCGGCGCAGCCTTCGCCGCAGCCGTCCGTCTCAAGAGTGGCGCGCCAGAAGGCGCGGGGTCCGGGCTCGCTGACGGAACGTGGCGCGTGGCGGGCGCAAATTCCGGCCCGCGCCCACCATGCCATGGGCATGTCGCCGCGATTGACGGGATTGAGCCCGCCGTCTGGATGCCGCCAATAGACGCAGTCGGCGCAGCGCGTTCCCATGGGCAGGGAGGGGGCCGCGATGCCCTCGCCGCACCACTGCCGGCTGTGCGTCTGCGGCCAATGCGCGACCTGTTCCGGAGTCGAGGATGGCTCCGGCGCGTGACGGGAGCACACGCCCTCGTGCTCTCTCACCTTGCGCCAGAAGGCGCAGGACGCACAATTGGCCGGCCGCGCTGGCTCGTCGATCATCGTATGCCCTTTTTTTGATCGGCGATCAGCTGCACTGGATCTGGCGTCAGATCGATGTGCGGGGGCGGCTCGAACGGCGGCTCCCAGCCGCCGCCGAGCGCGAGCATCAGGCCGATATCCGCTCCGAGCTCGCGCGTGTGCAAGGCGATCGCCAGCGCCTGCGCTTGGAGCGCGGCGCTCTGCGCGGTCACCACGTCAAGGAACGACGAGGCGCCGTCGCGATAGAGGATCATCGACAGGTCCGCCGCCTGCCTTGCCGCTTTGGCGGCGGTCGTCGTCTGGCGGAATTCATCGGCGAGCCAGCGCAGGGCGCTGAGATTGTCCTGCACCTCCTTGATCGCGCGCAGGACCGCGGAACGATATTTCTCCGCCGCGAAGGTGAATTGCGCCTTGGCGACCTCGAGCTCCGCCTGTCGCAGCCCGGCGTCGAACAGCGGCAGGTCGACCGCTGGCCCGATGGTCGCCATCGTATTTCCCGGGTCGAACAACCTGAATCCGGTATCCTGCGTTCCACCGAGGGCGATGAGGGTGAATTTGGGGAAGAAATTTGCCCGCGCCGCCCCGACGCCATAATTCGCCGCGGCCGTCAGACGTTCATTTTCCGCGACGTCCGGCCGTCGCCTGAGCACCTCGACCGGAACTGCGCGCGGACGCACGGGGAGCGGCAGCGGCATCGACGATCGGGAAACCGAAAAGGACGCGGCGGCTCTGCCGACCAGGGCCGCAATCGAATTCTCGAGCTGCGCCCGGCGGAGCGCGAGGTCGGAACCTTGCGCTTCGGCAGAGCTCAATTGGTTCTGCGCCCGATCGACGTCGACCGGCGAAGCGATCTTAGCCTCGAGGCGGCTCTTCGTCAGCTCCAGCGCCGAGCGATAGATCACGATCGTGTCGGCGATGAGCCTAGCCTCGTCGTCGAGGCCGCGCAGATTGATGTAGTCGCGCGCCAGCTCGGCGTGCAATTCGAGCCGGGCGTTGCCGAGGGCGTCCGCGCTCGCCTCGGCGGTGGCGTTCGCGGCCTGAGCGATGTCGCGCACCCGGCCCCAGATGTCGATCTCATAAGCGGTTTGCGCGCCGAGAAGGTTGTCTCCAAAATAGTTCGGCTGGTCCGGCGAGCGAAGGGGCCGATTGTTCGACTGTTTGTTGGCGCTGACCAGCCCGACCGCATCCACTTGCGGAAAGAGACCCGACAGCGCCGCCGCCGCCTGCGCTTTGGCGGCGTCGTTGGCCGCGATGGCCGCCGCGAGATCGGGGTTGGCCGCGTCGATCTGCGATTGAAGATCGTCGAGGGTGCGATCCTTGAAGCTGCGCCACCAGGGCGCGCTGGCCGAAAGTTCGACGCCGCCCGCCGGCGCATCCTTGAATTTGGCCGGTAGCGACATCGACGGCGGGGCGTAACGAGGCGCAAAATCACAGCCGCCGAGCGCTAGCGCGATCGACGCCGCGAGCCAAGACCACGACTTCATTCGTGGTGGTCCCGCCCTGTTCGCGCCATTTCCTCGGCGCTCTTGGCGTGATTGTCCTGCCTCAAAGCGCCTTGCGGTCCGACCTGCGGATGCGTCTTTTCGTCGGCGGCATCCATGACACGAACCTCCTGGCCCTCGCCGATCGAATCAGGGGGGCTGGCGACGATACGCGCGTCTGCGTCCACACCGCCAGTGATTTCGATCTCCGTTCCGAGGTCGCGTTCAATGCGAACTTTCTTGAGGGTGACGCGATTGTCAAGCCCGACCGTCGCGACCTCGGGCGCTTTGTCGCGAAACAGCAGCGCGCTGGCGGGGATTCTCAAAGTATTCGGGTCGGGCGGAAGCTGGAAATGAACCCGCGTGAAGGCGCCTGGCGAGAGAGCGCCGTCCTTATTGTCGGCGATCAGTTCGACCAGCAGCGTGCGCGATTTCTTGTCGATGGCGTGGGCGGTCGTCAGGATTGTTGCGTCGAACTTGCGATCGGGGTACTCGGGCAGCTCGAGCGTCGCCTTCATGCCGTCCTTCATCTCTGCGGCATAGGACTCTGGCACGGGAACGTAAATCCGCATCTGATGAATGTCGGCGACGGCGAACAGCGCCTGGCTATTGTTCGAATCCGCCCTGACCAGCGATCCGATATCGACGTTGCGCACAGTCACGACGCCGTCGAACGGCGCCACAATGTTGGCGAACGCCTTCTGCGCCTTCAGCCGATCGACATTGGACTGAGCGGCGTCGACTTCGGCAGCCCGGGCGCGCGCGTCGCTCTCCTTTTCGTCGGCGGCCTGCTGAGACACCGCCGCGGAAGCGCGCAGCGAATTCCAGCGTTGCGCCGTCACCTTAGCCAGGGCGAGGTTCGCCTTGGCCTTTTCGAGTTGGCTTTGCGCGACGGCGATGCTTTGGTCGAGTTCCGGTGTGTCGATGACGGCGAGCACGTCGTCCTCATGGACCTTGGCGCCGATGTCTTTGCGCCATTCCTGCACGTAGCCGCTCACTTGCCCATGAATGGAGGCGGTGTAAAAAGCGTCGACATTGCCCGGCAACACTAGCTCGCGCGTGGCGCCTCCCCGCTGCGGCGTAACGAGCGCAACCGGCGGGATGGCTTGCTCGTGGGTCCATCGCGTGAGCCGCTCGTCGTCATGCCGTCGCCCGAAGATTCCCGTGACGGCGATGGCGGCCGCAGCGACGACGAAGAGGATGATCGCACGTCCCACCTTCACGGAGGCATGGGCTTTCGGCGGCCCGGCATCCTCGACAACCGCGTCCGCGGCGGGTTCCACGCCTGATATCGGCGGATGATCGTGCTTCATATCGGCTTCGCCTCGATGTGCAGGTTCGACGCGGGCTTGCTCGCCCGGCTCGGCTTGCGCTCGTGGACGAGCCGGAACACTGCCGGTACGAAGAACAGAGTCGCGACCGTCGCGCAGATCAGTCCGCCGATGACGGCGCGGCCGAGCGGCGCGTTCAGTTCGGCGCTGAGGGCCATCGGCGCCATGCCGATGATCATCGCCAGCGCCGTCATCAAAACGGGCCGAAAGCGCGTGAAGCCCGCGTCGATGGCCGCTGTCGCGGCGTCGGCGCCGTCCGCCAGGCGCTCGCGCGCGAAGCTGACGACGAGAATGCTATTGGCGGTCGCCACGCCCATGCACATGATCGCTCCGGTGAGTGCGGGAACCGACAGGGTGGTGCGCGTGATGAACAAGATCCAGACTATGCCGGCAAGGGCTGTCGGCAACGCGCTGACGATGACGAACGGATCGAGCCATGACTGGAAATTGACGACAATCAAGAGATAGATGAGCACGACGGCGAGGGCGATGCCGACGAAGAGCTGCTGGTAAGCATAGGACATTGTCTGAGTTTGTCCACGCAGCACGATCGTCGCGCCGGGCGGGGCGTCCTTCGCGGTCGCATTCAGAATTCGCTGGATATCGGCGGAGACGGCGCCGAGATCGCGCTCATTGTTGGTCGCGAAAATGTCGATGACGGGCTGGACGGCGTAATGCGACATCACGGCGGCACTGACGCCGCGCTTGATGGTCGCGACACCGCCAAGGATCTGTTTATTCGAGCTCATAGACGCAGGAACATTCTCCAGGTTCGAGAGCGACCTTTCCCAATATTGCGGCGTCTGGGCGACGATTGGATAGGATACCCCGTTCTTCGGGTTGAGCCAGAACGTCGGAGCGGTCTGGATGCTTCCGGCCAGGGTGTCCTGCAAGTTCTGGGCGACGTCCCGCTCGCTCACCCCGACCAGCTCGGCCCTGGTTCGGTCGACATTGACATTGAATGTCGGCGTGTTGAAGGCCTGCTGAATGCGCGCGTCCGCAACGCCGGTGACGCGCGCGATCTGGGCAAGGAGCTTGTTCGCGTAGGCCCTGCTGGCCTCGAGATTCGGGCCGATAATCTGCACGTCGATGGGCGCCGGAAGGCCGAAGTTGAGAATCTGCGTCACGATGTCCGCGGGAAGAAACGCGAAACTCGTGCCGGGGAACTTGCCCGGCAGAGTCTCCCGCAGGGACTTGACGTAGCCTGGCCCCTCCGCCTCACGGCCGTCGTTCAGGGAGATCAAAACGTCTGCGTCCGAGGCCCCGATCGTGCCGGTATTGGAGTAAGCCATATTGATGCCGCTGATCGGCAGACCAATGTTGTCCACGATCGTGCGCAGCGACTCCGGCGGAATGATCGATCGAATCACCGCTTCGATCCGATCGACTTCGACCGCGGTCTCTTCGATCCGTTGCCCCGTCGGGCCGCGCACGTGCAATGCGATCTGCGTGCTTTCGACGGGCGGAAAGAAGTTTTGTCCGAGAAAAGGCGCAAGCGCGAATGAGCAAGCGACAGCCACGAGAAAGCCGACAATGAAACGGCCCCGCGCGGCCAGGGCTGTAACGAGCAGCTGCCGATAGAAATTCCGTGTCGCCTCGAACCGGCGTTCAAAGCCACGCTGGAACAGCGTGAAAGGATTGCGGGTCGGCGGCTGGGGCGCGCCGTGGCCATGCACTGCCTGGTGGGCGAGCAGAAATCGCGCCATCGTGTTCACCAGGGTGCGCGAGAGCACGTACGAGCCGATGAGAGCGAACGCGACCGCCTTGGCCATTGGGCGAAACAGAAAGCCGGCGACGCCGCCCAGGGTAAACATCGGCACGAACACGATCAGGATGCAAAGAAGCGACACGGTCGCGGGGACGACGATCTGTCGCGCGCCGTCCATAATCGCGGTTTCGATGTCCTTGCCCTGTTCGAGGTGGTAGTTGATGTTCTCGATCGTCACCGTCGCGTCGTCGACGAGAATGCCGACCGCGAGCGCCAAGCCGCCGAGCGTCATCACGTTGATTGTCTCGCCGGTCGCGGCGAGCAATGTGACCGACGTGAGAATCGCCAGCGGGATCGAGATGGTGATGATGAGCGTCGAGCGCCAGCTGCTGAGAAAGATTAGGATCATAAGGCCGGTCAGCGCCGCCGCCACGACGCCCTCAAAGATCACCGACGACACGGCGGATTTCACGAACATCGATTGGTCGCCTACCGCATCGAGACGAAGGCTCGCCGGCAGCGTCTCGCGCAGCTTCGGGAGCAGCGCCTTAACCCCCGAGATCACGTCGAGCGTCGAGGCGGAACCGGCTTTGAGAATCGTCATCAAGACGGCGTTGGCGCCATCGACGCGCACCATATTGGTCTGCGGGGGGGCGCCGGCGTGAACATAGGCGACGTCGTGGATGTAGACTGGCACTCCATCAACATCGCGAATGGGTAGGTCATTGAGTTCAGCGATTTCGAGCGGAGAATCGTTGAGGTTTATAATATATTCGAAGACGCCGACCTTTTCCGTGCCGACCGGGGTGATGAGGTTCTGCCGCGCGATTGCGTCGACGACGTCCTGGGAGGACATTCCGTAGGCCTGCAGCTTGTCCTGGTTGAGGTCGATCTGAACCTGCAGCACCTTGCCGCCGTAAGGCGAGGGAATCGCGGAGCCGGCCACGGTCGCCAGCTGCGGACGAATGAAATTTTGTCCTGCATCAAAAATCTCCGCCTGCGACATCGCATTGCTGGACAAGGCCAGTTGCAGGATGGGCACGCTCGAGGCGTTGAAGCTCAGCACGTACGGCGGCGTAATGCCCGGAGGAAGCAGTTTCAGCACGGTCTGCGAAGCCGCGGTGATCTGGGCGAGCGCAGAATTGATGTTGACGGTAGGCTGAAAGAACACCTTCACGACGCCATAGCCCGCCAGCGACTGAGACTCGATATGCTCGATGTCGTTGACCTGCGCGCTCAGCGTGCGCTCATAATAGTAGACGACGCGCCCCGACATGTCCTCTGGCGGCAGGCCGTTGTACGTCCATACGACGGCGACGACGGGAATGCCTATGTTGGGAAAGATATCAGTTGGAGTCCGCACGGCTGCAGTGACGCCAAAAATGACGATCAGCATCGCCATGACGACAAAGGTGTACGGCCGAGAGATAGCAATACGAACGATTGTGAGCATTGATTACTTCGAAAACGCCAATAACCGATATAACTTCCGGCCACACGACATGGACGCGGTCTGTTGCGTCCACGTCCACGATGGACATTCAATACCTGCGGCCCGACGCCCGAACCATTAAATAATATTTGGATGAACGCATGAACGCGCCGATCCTGCCGCGCGACCGGCGCTCACGTCGTTCGAGCCTCGAGGGTCAGGGATGCTTTGGCTGCCGCGCGCAATTCGAAACGGGCGCCCGGATTGTTGTCCTCTACCGTCAGTTGGAAGCCGTGCATGTTAGCGATCGTCTCGGCGATGCTGAGCCCCAGTCCATGACCGCTCGTCTCATGACAATGTTCGCCGCGATAGAACCTACGGAAGATCTTCGTGCGTTCCTGCGGCGGAATGCCGCGGCCGGAATTGCTGACCAGCACATGCGGAAGACCGTTGATCGTCTCGGCCTCGATGCGCACGGTCCCGCCAGGCGGCGTGAACTTGATCGCATTGTCGACCAAATTGGAAATGGCCTCCCGCATTAGGTCTTCATCGCCGCGAATAGGGACCGGCTCGCTGGCGATCACGCGCATCTCGATGCTTTTGGATTCGGCGAGCGGCTGAAAGAATTCAAACACCTGGGCGCAGACCGCGCCGAGATCGAGGTCGGTGAACCGGTTTTCCCGCGCGCCATTTTCGACTGCGGAAATCCGGAGTATCGCTGATATCGTCACCGAAGCCTTCTCGATTTGGGCGAGCGCGGCTTGCATCGTCCGGCGCAACGGCTCCACCCCGGCGTCCTCCTCAAGCGCGGCCTCGATTTTGGAGCGAGCGATCATCAACGGATTGCGCAGGTCGTGCGCGATGTTGTCGCCGACGCTCTTGAGTTGGTCGAGAAGGCGTTCAATCTCGTCGAGCATGAGGTTGACCGCCCGCGCGATTTTGTCGATGTCGTCCCCCTCGATCGTGACCGGCAGACGCGAATCGAGGTCACCGTTCATGATGCGGACGATCGCGCTGCGGACGCGTTCGAGCCTCTGCGACGCGCGGCGCGCGAAGACAGCGCCAATGCCCAAAATCAGGAGGATCGTCGGCGCGAGCGCGACCGTCAACGCCCTGAAGACCGTCTCCTGCAGGTCGTAGGTCTCGCGAAGGCTGCGTCCCAGCAGCACCGCGCCGCCGTCCGGCCGTCGGCGGGCGACGAAGAGCGCGGGCTCAGTTCCGCTCGAGTCCGGCAATAGCTGCGCCTGAACAACATGGGCGCGTCCGTCGACTGGGATCGCGGGCATTGTCGACACGTCGCCGAAGAGCTTTGCCCCCTGCGCGTCGAACAGGGCAACGTAATCCAGGCGGCGGATGTCCCGGGTCAGGCGCAACTCGAGCGCCTGACGAAGCCGCGCCTCGCTGTCACCCGCGCTCTTTGCCGCCTCGTCGACGAGGACGGCGCCGACCCTGCGCACGTCCGCTCTGGAGACCTGAAAGTATATGAGCCCGAAAGCTGCGACCGTCGCAGCGGATACGGCTAGTGAGAATGCGAGTGCGAGTTGAAACGCCCTCGCCCTGAGAACCTCAGTCGTCAACATTCAGCTTGAAACCGACCGCCCGGACATTGACGATGTAGCGCCGCACACCTGTGGGATCGAGTTTGCGACGCAAATTTCCGATCTGGACGTCGACCACGTTGGTTTGCGCCAGGAATTTGAAATTCCAAACGTCTTCGAGGAGCATCGTCCGGGTTACGATCTGACCAGGGCGGCGCATGAAATACTCGAGCAGTTTGAATTCCCGCGGCAGAAGGTCGACCGATCTGCCGGCGCACCGCACCTGCCGCTCAACGAGATCCATGACCAGATCGCCGGCCTGCAGTTGCGTGGCGCGCGGGTCGCCGCCGCGGCGCAACAGCGCCTCTACCCGCGCCGCAAGCTCGCGAACGTCGAACGGCTTGACAAGATAGTCGTCGCCGCCGGCCTTCAGACCTCTGATCCGATCGTCGACGGACGACATGCCGCTGATCACCAAGACCGGCGTGGAGTTGCCGTCGCCGCGCAATTTCTCGACGATCGAAAGCCCGTCCTCGCCGTGCAGCATCCGGTCGATCACCAGGACGCGGGCTGCGCCTGCGCGCGCCGCCTCGAGCGCGTTTTCCACCGTATCCACAAGCGTGATGGTATGGCCGTTCGCCTCCAGTTCGCGTCGAATGGCTTCCGCCAGATCGCGCTCGTCTTCGACGACCAGGATAGGGGCGCCCTCGGCCGCCGCCTCAGGTCGAACCTTCATGACGCCCGAGTTCTCAAGAGCCGAAATGTCCATCGTTTGCGTCCCCGCAGGCCGTTCTTCGGGCGCCTCTGCGCGCCAAGCTTGGCGTCTTGATCATCACAAGTCAGAATAGCGGTTTCAGGTGGATCCAAAATCCACCAGGAGTTCGCGCTTTCTTCGGGAAAGCGAGTCGACGACACTCCGTCATCGACGAAACGGATCGACCCCGGCGTCCTTCGAAGCGAATCCAAATCTAAATCATATTTTAATGTAGCATGGCCGGGCGCAAAAGCAACACCCTGTTTTATAAATTGCGCTTTATGCAGCTAGGTCTTGCGAATCCCGTGTCCCCTGCTTTCGCTCAGATGCCTTAAAATTTAATTTAGGGCTGTGGCGCCATTTTGTCGCCCAATTGTTACATCCCGTCCGTAATAAGACGTAATAAGCACCGATATAAGTAACGGGGCGGTTTCGCCGCAGCCCGACACAAGTTATGATCAAATTTTGTTGGGACTTCGGAAGTTTAAATATGCCGTCATGGAATTGCAACGGCGATCTATAAAGGCAAAAACGCGGTAAAAATATTGTTTGTCGGCAACTGAGCTCTCGATTACCTTGTCGTTTGTAACGGAGAATTGAACTCTTCGAGCCGACCACGGTCCAGCGATGACCGATCGACACAAGGCGGCCGAAACTGAGCGAACCAAAATAGCCGCAGTCGCGCGGGCCGCGCGAGAAATTGGGGGTAACGATGAGAAAGCTGAGTGTTTCCCTGGCGGTCATGATCGCCGCCGCCGGAGCGGCGCACGCCGCCGATTTGCCGACCAAGAAGACCCCCGAGCCGGCCCCGGCGCCCAACTGCTATGCCAGCCTCTGGGACTGGCTCAACACGACTGCGGGCGACTGCCCGCTGACCTACGCGGGCTTCACTGTCTACGCGACCCTCGACTGGGGTGTCGGCTGGGAGTCCCACGGCGCGGGTTACAACGCGGCGTTCAACAACGGCGTCTCCAATATCGTCACCAAGCAGAGCGGCCCCCACTCGCAGTGGCTGCAGACGCCAAACGGCCTCAGCCAGTCGGTCGTCGGCATCAAGATGAGCGAGCCGATCGGGAACGGCTGGTCGATCATCGGCGACGTGGAAACTGGATTTAATCCGTATTATGGCTATTTGGCCGACGCGCAACGCGCGCAAGTTCAGAATAACGGCAAGGCGCTCATCCTGCAGAACGCGAACGCCGACTCGAGCCGCACGGGTCAATGGGATAATTCGCAAGGATTCATCGGCGTCAGCAACCCGACCTTCGGCACGCTGACCGCCGGCCGAGTTTACACGCTAGGGCTGGACGCCCTCAACAGCTACGATCCGATGTTAGGCTCGTACGCCTTCTCGCCGTTCGGCTATTCAGGGTCCTACGCCGGCTTTGGCGACACTGAGGAAGCGCGCACCAACACGGCTGTCAAATATCGATTGAACTACATGAATTTTCGCGCGGCGGGCCTGGTGCAGTGGGGCGGCTATGACCAGGGCAACGGCATGAGTTCCCTGTATGAAGGCCAAATCGGCGGCGACTTTAATCTCTTCGGCGGGAAGCTTTCGCTGGACGGGATCGGCGGCTATGCCACAAACGTGGTGAACGTCGGCACCTTCGCTGGCTCCTGCGCTGTCCTCAACTCGGGTCCCTTCGCGGGTCAGACCGGATGCAGCGACGGCGTCCCGAGGTTTTACGACAACACTGACGTGACGGCGACGCTGTCGAACAACACCGGCCTGTGGCTGCTCGGCAAGTACGCGCTTCCGTCCATACCGCTGACGATTTCGGGCGGATACGGTTGGTGGCGACAGGCGAATCCCAGCGACGACTATCTGAACGGCTTCAAGACCATTGGCGGATGGAACGTCCCGGCGACCATCCCCTCGACCTTTCCGAACGCCAAGAAACTTTGGCCGACCCAGTGGACCACCTTTAACGCCTATAACAACAACAGGTTCGTTAGCGTCTTCTTTATCGGCGCGAAATACGCGATCAATACCCAGCTCGACGTGATCGGCGCGTTTTATTACCTGGACCAGAACGACTACAACACTTCGCCATGCACTGGCACCGGCATTCATATCAGCAGCGGCAAATGCGCCGGCTCGACGGACTTCATTTCCTTCCTGATTGACTATCGGCCGGTCAAGCGCGTCGATCTCTATGCGGGCGTGATGGTGTCGAATGTGTATGCCGGCCTCGCGCAAGGCTACCAGGAGGTCCAGACCATCAACCCGACGGCCGGACTGCGCGTCAAGTTTTGATATGAGACGTATCGGCAGGGCGCGGCCTCCGCCGACTTTGTTTGTTCCAATGAGAGCGTGCCAAGTCGTGGCGTGAGCGCGATGCGAGGGGGATGGGCTGGGGAGTTTGAACGGCAGAATATCTCCGTTGAAAGGATCCGGCGGCGCGGCGCTGAGAACCGAGATGCGCGCGTCCAGAAACGGTGTACAATCCATCGGTTTGTCGGGATTTGCTGCTCCCTGATGGGTTGCTTCGGCGGAAATCTGATTGGCGGCGCACTGCGCCAATGCGGCTGAAATGGCCAGACCGTCATAACGGCGCCGCTCGAAGCGAAGGAAAGAACCGGACTGGCCGACCCCCCGCGTCAAACTACGCGCGCGTCAGTTGACGCCGATCAAGACATCGGACGCCTTGATAACCGCGTAGGCCCTCTGGCCTCTCGCGAGTTTCATTTGCTCGACGGGCGCGCTGGTCATACGCGGAACCGGTCGGTTCCCACGTCCTGATCGTCATTATCGCGCACGGCGCCAGCGGCGACCGCCTGCTCTCGCGCGTCACGCGAAAATCATGGGAACAATTGGGCCTCGCGGTAGGCGTCGGCGTCCACGCCCAGGTGAAGGCCGTCGCCCTCGGCCCGCGACGGGGGATGTCTTCGGGTAGTCCCAGCCTTCAGTGCGGCGCCAGTTTCTCGCAACGCGAATGGTATCGCGACGATCGTCATTTGCGTCTTCGGCGACGTCAGGACTTGGCGACGAATTGACGCTGCGTAAGGCCAGCCTGCGGCGGAAATTCGATTCCCCTCGGCGCGCTTCGGCGCTAAGTTTGCTGCGCCGGCTCGCGAGCCGCGGCGGCGAGACCGGCCGCCGTGCAGACAAGGCATGGGCGTTTCAGGTCTGGAGCGATCGACATCGTGGAGGACAGGACCGTATTTCAGCCGAGCACAGGCGGCAGCGTTCGACCGGGCGTTCGCCTCAACGGCATTTACGAGATCGAGAAACTGATCGCTCAGGGCGGCATGGGGGAGGTGTACCGGGGCTTCAACATCCAGACCCGAGACACCGTCGCGATCAAGATGATCCGTCCCGAGCTTTCGAACAATCCGGACGTCTTCGATCTCTTCCGTCGGGAGGCATCGATCCTGCACACGCTCCAACATGAAGCGATCGTGCGCTATTTTGTATTTTCCGTCGACCCTGATCTTCGCCGCGCGTACTTGGCGATGGAGTTCGTTAATGGACCTTCGCTGACCACGCGGCTTGCTTCGGGCCCGCTTCCACTCGCGGACGTCAGGATACTGCAGAAGCGCATAGGTTCCGCGCTCGACACGGCGCATCGTCTGGGCGTCGTCCATCGCGACATTTCCTCCGACAACGTCATTCTACCCGACGATGACGTGCGCAGCGCCAAGATCATCGACTTCGGCATCGCCCGTTCACACCGGCCAGGCGAGGGCACCATCATCGGCGACGGGTTTGCCGGAAAATACAACTACGTATCGCCAGAACAGCTTGGGCTCGCCGGCGGCGACGTCACTTTGAAATCTGATATCTACAGCTTTGGTTTGGTTTTGGCCGAGGCGCTGCGCGGGCGGCCGATCGACATGAGCGGCTCCCAGGCTGAAATCATCGAGAAGCGCCGCGCCGTCCCTGATCTATCCGAAATCGATCCATCGATCCGCCCGCTCATTCAGGCGATGCTGCAACCCTTGCCGGCGAATCGTCCCTCGAGCATGGCGGCCGTCGCCGCTTGGGAGGGACCCCGCACGGCCGGACGTGTTTTGCCGCGCGCGGGCGCGGACAAGACAGCGCCGCCGCGCGAGCCAGCCGGCGGGCGCGCGGCGACGATCATCAGCGCGCTGATCGCGATCGGCAGCATCGCGGGGGTTGCGTATGTCTTTCGCGATGATATGGCGCAATGGAGTCAATCCATCGTTGGCTCGACGGCTCCAAAAAGCCCCAACGTCAAGCTGCCGCCGATCGAGCCCCCCGGGCCGACTGCCCAGACACAGTCGCCATTGCAGTCGACGACCGGGCCTCCAACGCCGCCGCCGACGGCCCAGACGACAGTTCCGCCGGGCAAGGCGCCTTCGGCGGGCGAGCCAGCCCACACGCCCGCGCAGCACGTTCCAACGAGCGCCGAACTTGTCGACGCCATGCCGCCGCGCGCGCCGCAGGTGTCCATCGACCTGCCTCCAGCGACCGTCGGCGCGCGCTATCGGGTCGAACTCCCCGCCTTCATCGATCACGGGGGCAAAGGTTTGCGACTTGTCGCGGAATCTCCGCCTGAGGGAATGTCGTTCAAGGATCTCGGCGACGGCAGAGGCGAGATTCAAGGCGCGCCGACGCGGGCCGGAAGCGCCGCAATGCAGATCGTCGCCACCAACCACAATGGGATGACGGCTCAGATGACGGCGAGGATCGACATCTCGGACACGACGCAGACCACGGCGCCGAGCACGCGGCCGGCGGCGGCAAATTCGTCCGTCCAGCCGGCCGAAGCCGAACAGTCTCCTCACGCTTCGGTCCCTGATACCCGTCAGGAAAAGCCGCCTGCCCGTCGACCACCAAAGCCGGAGCTTCCCCCTCTGCCTCAATTGACGCCTACGCCTGCGCCCCAAGCAACGACGGCGGCTCCACCCCCGCAATCGCCGCCGGCGCCCGCGCCCCAGTTAGCGACGACGTCTCCGCCGCCGACGGCCGAGCCAACGTCTCCGCCGCCGACTCAACAGATGGCCGCAATCGAGCCAACTGCACAAGGGTCCCCGATCGACAAAGCAAAAGCCTTCGTCAGCCACTTCGACGGCGGCGATTGCTTCCTTATCAAGCCGATGTCAGACTCCAGCGACCCGAACGCATATATGGCCGTCGGCCGCCAGTTGCAGCCGTTCCAGCGCTTCGATTCGGGATATACGAACGAGGTGGGCGCAGAGCCGCAACTGAGCCTGCGGCTGATCACGCCTTCCGAATGTCCGGCGCTGGACCTGATTCGGCTCGGAACAGCCGAGGGCGCATCGACTCCGCGCATTGAACTCACGAACTACAGCGTAGGCAGAGGCAAGCCGCTGTCGGGGACAGTCTCCGATCTGAACGGCCGGCGTTTGTTTCTGGTGCTCGTCGGCGACGACGGCGTCGCAAATCGGCTCGAGGCGACAGCGGTCCCGGGACAGGATGCGGCGACGTTCAACGTGCCGCTAACGCCCGACGCCTCCTCGATCGGTCCAATGCAGATCCTCCTCGCCATCGTTTCGGCCAAGCCGATCCCTGCTTTGGAAACGTTCCGTTCGGGGCCGTTGGACACGATTACAGCGCAATTGGTCGGCGAAGCGCGTGCCGGTTCCGTGTCGGTCGGGGCCGACTTCTTCAAGTTTGTCGATTAACGCACTGCATCGAGGAGGACTTTTTTCCTGCGCTCGACAACGCTATCCTACGTACCATATTTTGCGCGGATCGTTGTCCGCGCGCCGATAAGTCCATGCCGCTTCAATGAGTTTGGCCAAGTCGTATTTCGGGCGCCAATCGAGATCGTATTTGGCTCTGCTATTGTCCATCCAGTTCGAATGATAGTCGCTGGGAATGTCGATGGAGTCGAGACCTCGCGTCGTTTTGAGATACGATGCGACGGCGCCGTAGTCGACGGGCTCGTCCATGCAGATGTTGTAAAGTCTCCCTTTCGTGACCGGGTTGTCGAGCGCAGCCAGAATAGCGTCGACCAGATCGTCGACATGGACGAAATTCCGCTTCAACGGGCGGCCATGAGCGTCTCGAAGCAGGGGAACCGTCCCTTCCTTAAGGCAGCGCTCGGCAATCTCCGGAGGCACGAGCGCTTTCCAGACGGGGCCGCCAAAAACATCATCGCCGAACGAAAGCGTGTAGCGAAAGTCATCCTTCTCCATGATCCAGGGCGCGCGCAGACAACAGGTGTTCAGCCCATATTGAATATGGGTCTGTTGGAGAAGTACCTCCTCCAGCACTTTCGAAAGGGCATAGCAGCCCGGATAAGCCATGTGCGGCGTGAGCTCCGTCACTGGAGCGCCGCGGTCATAAAAGAAATGGCCGACGCTCGCATCGCCGCCGACTAGAACGAACTGAACCGCTGTTGGGCTCGCTCGGAAAGATTCGGTGAGCCAAAAGAGGCCTTTGACAGTCACGTCCATGACGAGTTCGGGAATTTCTTTGCAGGTCGCGAGATGCACGACGTGAGTCACGCCGTTCATCGCACGGTCCACACATTCACGATCGGAAATCGTGCCTTTCACGACCTCGAGTCCTGGCGCCGCCGCAACAACGCGATGATGGCACAGCGCCCGGATCTGCATGTCGGGGGCGTGCGACCGGGAAAGAATTCTATCGATCAGATTGGATCCGACCTTTCCCGTCGCTCCTGTGATCAAGAGTTTCATCGTAATCTCCGCTCGCCTCGCATTGCCGGTAGACCTCCCGACCCGATTGCGCCCTTGAATTGCCGCCGGATTCGGTTGAAGGGGCGGCGCTATCACAAGATCGACCACAACGGAGAGGCGATCGTGCGGCTGTTCGTCGATCTGTTTCTCTACGCCCATCAAAAAGCGCCGCGCCGGATCGCGTTCGACCTCGACGCAACCGGTCCCCGGGCCTGACCCGGGAATCTGCTGCACGGCGATCAAGAGGGCCGCTTCTTTCACGGCTACTGCGACTGCTACTGCTGCCTGCCGCTCTATGTGTTCTGCGGCCGGCGCGGCGAAGCCTCAATGGATCTCGAACATGTGCTACCACAAACATGCAAATTGCGCCGCCTTCAACTTCGCGGCCGACCGACCGTCTGGGTCGAACGACTGTCGAACGACTTGCGTGCGTGCTGTTAAGGTGAGATACTGTTTGAATTGCAATACAGGCGGGGCCGAGAGGGTGTCGACACGGTTAACGATATATTCGCAAGTCAAGAACGTAGCCGCAGAGCAAAGCGTAGAGATAGCCCCGTTGCACGATGGGCTGATCCTCGCGGAATCGGGGCTCAACTCATTATGTCTTGCTATTCTTGTGGCTCGTCTCGAAGACGAGCTCGGCGTCGACCCTTTCACAGAGTCGGAGCAGGTCAATTTTCCTAGCACCTTGGGACAATTCATTGAACTCTACGAGCGGCGCGCCGGCTGACGAGCCTTGCTTGCGCGACCTCGTTGTTCGCGGCGCGGGGCTCCGTTTAGACTCACCGGAAACAAAGCTGTGTGCGGCCGACATCGCCGGCTCGACGCAATTGGGGAGTGATCGCTTCACGCTGGCAGGTAAATCAGTCTTGATCCAGACGGCGACGCAGGTCTCCAGCGCACGCGCTATGCTCGAACTCGACGGCCTTGCTGGGCGAGTGGTGATTTGCCCACCTGACTTCACTCCGGAGCGACTGGACAGCGTGATTGAGCGGGCTGGGATCGATGCAATCGTCAGCGATCAGACCAGTCGCGAATATGGCGCGAATCTCCCGTTCCATCTCCTTGGCGAGCAGAGGCCGATCCAGGACGTCCGGGAATTTCCACGTCTGCCCACTCAGTGGGTGCTGCCGACATCCGGAACGACTGGAGCGCCGAAGCTTGTGAGGCATCATCTCGCCGGGTTGCTTGGCGCCATCAAGAATAGCGCGCCCAGCGGGGCGATTCCGGTTTGGGCGACGTTTTACGATATCCGCCGTTATGGCGGACTCCAGATTTTTTTACGCGCTTGCAGCGCCGGTGCGCGTCTTCTGTTGAGTGACTCAGGCGAGGCGTTCGGCAAATACCTTGCGCGTTGCGCCGATGCCGGCGTCACCCACATTTCCGGGACGCCCTCGCATTGGCGGCGTCTGCTGATGAACCCGGATGCGAAATTAATCGCGCCAGAATATATTCGCCTCTCGGGCGAAATATCCGATGGCGCCATTCTGACGGCGCTGCACGCTACGTGGCCTCGCGCCCGTATCGTCCATGCCTACGCGTCCACCGAAGCCGGGGTGGTCTTCGAAGTCACAGACGGTCGCGAGGGCTTTCCGGCATCTTTTCTTGGTGGTCTGGACGATGTCGAACTGCGAATAACCGAAGGCTCCCTGCGCGTTCGCTCCGCGCGGACAGCGCTGTGTTATGTGGGGCGGGATGTCGCCAATCTGCTTGACGCGGAAGGTTTCGTCGATACTGACGACCTGGTGGAGATTAAGGGTGATCGATGCTTTTTCAGGGGGCGGCGTTCAGGCGTCATCAACATTGGCGGTCTGAAGGTGCATCCGGAGGAAGTCGAGCGGGTCATCAATGCCCATGACGATGTTCTGATGTCACAAGTCATGGCTCGCCGAAATCCGATCACGGGCGATCTCGTCGTTGCGGATGTCGTCCTGAGAATTCATGACGAGAGTCAGCAACCAGAATTTAGGGCAAGGATCCGCGATGAAATTCTTGCGGAATGCCGGAAGCGTCTCGAGCATCATAAAATTCCCGTGGCGATTCAATTCGTTGCTTCGCTCAAAATCGGCGCTGCGGGTAAACTGGCGCGACGCACCGGGTAGCGTCATCGCCCGCCTGCTGACGCCACGGCCTGGGCCTAACCCATACCGTACACGAGGTTGTTGCTGGCCGGGGAAAGCGGCGGCCCTTTGCTGGCGATTCGTCGAGAACGAGTGGAGAGTAACGATCACGATGCCGTCGCTGAATTGGGTTCGATTGGCTCGCGAGCACTATTGCGCGGCGCCGCGCCTTGCAAATATGCGTCGAATACGTCACTCTCTGTGTAGCTATTAGCGTTAACTGGAGGATATCGGTTGGAAGGGGTTACCGGCCGAACTGCAAAAAGCATCTCCAATACTAATTCGGGCTTCCGCGTGAGCATCTGCTACGCATGTCGTGGTCGACTCAGGAGGATTGGCAAGGATCGCGCCAAGAAATGAAATACGACGGCAACACTGTGAAGACTTGGGCTGGGGATAGCCAGTGGAGAGCTCTACAAGCGGATTTCGCCCGCTTCCGGCAGCACGGCTATAGCGGCTGGGGGTCGGAGGGCTTCTGGGCGCTAGCGCTGTTTCGCCTGCAAAAGGTCGTCAATAAGCGTCAGCCACGATGGCTTTGGATGCCGGCGGTCGTGGTGCTTGTGGTCATTCGAAAATTGCTTGTTATGGCGATAGGCGTCGACCTGAATCCCTCTGCAGAAATAGGACCAGGCTTGTTGATTCCGCACGGCGCTCAAATCAGAGTCATCGCTGGGGCCAAAATAGGTGCGGATTGCGCGTTGCATCATGTCTGCACGATCGGAGCAGGTGTTCGTCCGGGCGGGGCGACTATAGGCGACCACGTCTTGATAGCTTGTCATTCCTGCATCCTCGGGCCGGTAACCATAGGCGATGGCGCGATTATTGCCGCGAGTTCTCTTGTTATAGAGAATGTCCCCGCTGGAGCCACCGCCATCGGCGTTCCGGCGCGAATATTGCCAAAGGTGACGGAGAACATTAGTCGGCGCGGCAATGCGTCTGGGGCTACTGACGCACTTACGGACAAGAGCGCTGAAAGCCCCGTCGTGTGAGGCTTTCAGCACTTTTCTTCGGAGAGGGACTCCATTCGATTACGTCTGCGGGCTGGGCGGTAAGCGGCCGTTCGTCCGCGAATAGGGGGGCCCTGTGTGAGTGGCGGAAGCTTGCGCTCCTCATCGATCACCAGCTTTGCGCGCGCGCCGCCGCGCCGACGGCGCTCGCCAGACCTGTCCGCCGGTCGCGCTTCGCTCGCCTTTTCCATGCCGCTGGGCTTGACGTTCGCCTTCATGTCCGGCCGACCAGGCCCGCCCTTCAGCCGGGCGATCTCGTCACCCAACCCAGCAACCATTCGCCGAAGTTCTGCACCCTCCTCGAAATGCTTCGACACCAGGCTCTTCAGCTCGGCCGGCGAAAGCGCGTCGATGTCCAGTGGCGGCGACATTCCGCCATCGAGTCAGAAAACCGCCGATTCGGGAATCCTTCCCAGCCCCTATGAGTTAACTCGCCGCAGCTACAGACCAACCCCAAGCCGGCCCACGCCAGGACTTTTGCCCCTGTTACCCGTAATCTGGCCTTTTTTTGCGGGGTCTCCGGGCGCCGCTCCCACGGGCGCCGCCGCGCGACCCCGCGCAGTTATTCGAGCGCGCGAGCGATTTCAAGGTGATAGGCGCCAAATTCGCAACTTCGGCGGGGAGCGTCATGGCGGCGGGGGCGGCGCCGCGCCGCGTCGCAGCGATCGCAAACTCGCGAAACAACCGCGCGTTTCTGTGAGCGCGCGAGCGATTTCAACATCTTAGGCGCCGTTTTCCGCAACATCGTCGGCGCGCGGCGGGCGATCGTCCAAGGGCGTCACGACGTGCGTGAGGGCGAGCGGGGGCGAGGGGGTAAACTGGCGCGGCGGCGCGAGCGCCGCCGGCGGCGCCGGCCTGGATCTGGCGCCGAGCCCATGATAGCGGTCGAGCGCGGCCACGAGCCTGAGGAACGGCGCAACCGCCTTCAGGTCCCCGCGCTCGATCGAATCGTCGGCGGCGCGAAGCGCCTTGGTCAGCCGCGCCACCTGCACGTGAATGTATCGATCGGGCGCGTCGAGCCGCCGCTCGACAATCGCCCCTTCGATCTCGCGCCGCACCGCGGCGACGCTGACCTCCATGGCCGCGGCGATCTGCTGATGGGAATAGCCGGAGGCGAGAAGGTCGAAATAGACCTCTCGCCGCTCCGTCTTGTTCGTCCGCCGCGCCCGCGCCGCTTCTCGCGCCGCGCGCCGTCGCGAAGGGGATGCGGGATCGTCGGCCATCGATGGTTCTCCAGCGCCGCCAGGGCGGCGATCAAGGAGACACTATAGCCGATTTTCTGCTTGCCAGAAAGAAATTGTCGGAAAATCATGAATAACTTTA
>CAWAIM010000051.1:0-81867 GCA_963781895.1 uncultured Alphaproteobacteria bacterium | reverse complement strand
ATATGAAAACGACCGCGCGAGGCTGCAAAACCAGCCCCCGCCACAAATCCAAGACCTCAGTCCGACAGGCTGCTAGTGGCTCACGTCATTGCGTTTGACGGCATTGTGTGAATCTGTGCCGTCGCGATCGAGCGATGGAGATGATTCGTGGCCAGCAAAGAGATTGCCGTCAAGAAATACGTGGTCAGGCTGAGCGAGGAGGAACGTGCTCGGCTCGACGAGTTTATCCGCAAGGGCAAGCGCGCCGGGCATTTGTTGACGAAAGCCCGCATTCTGTTGAAAGCGGACGTGTCGGAGGCCGGCGACGGATGGAGCGACAGCCGAATCGCCGAGGCGCTGGACACCAGCATCGCGACGATCGAGCGGACGCGACGGCAACTTGTCGAGGAAGGCTTCGAAGCCGTCTTGACGCGCAAGTACAATCCCAATTCCGCCCCGCGGCGGATTTTCGACGGCGCCGCGGAAGCCAAGCTGATCGCTTTGGCTTGCGGGCCGGCCCCGGCGGGCCACGCCAAATGGACCCTGCGTCTTCTGGAGGAGAAGGTCGTCGAACTGCAGATCGTCGAGAGCGCCAGCGACAACACGATCGGGCGGACGCTCAAAAAAACATTCTCAAGCCCCATCTCAAGCAGCAATGGGTGATCGCGCCCGAGGCCAGCGCGGCCTTTGTCGCCAACATGGAAGACGTGCTGGAAGTCTACCAAAGGCCGCATGATCCCAAGCGCCCCCTCGTATGCCTCGATGAAACGTCGAAGCAACTCATCGTCGAGACGCGCGCGCCGATCGCCGTCAAGCCGGGACAACCGGCGCGTCACGACTACGAATACGAACGCAATGGCGTGGCCAATCTGTTCATGATGTTCGCGCCGCTGGAGGGCTGGCGCCACGTGAAGGTCACCGACCGCCGCGCGGCCGTCGATTACGCCCATGCGCTCAAGGATTTGTCCGACACGCATTTTCCCGACGCAGACAAGATCGTTCTGGTTCAGGACAATCTCAGCACGCACACGACGGCGTCGCTCTACGAAGCCTTCCCCGCCGCCGAAGCGCGTCGCCTCGTCGAACGGTTCGAATGGCATTACACGCCCAAGCACGGAAGCTGGCTCGACATGGCCGAATCCGAACTCGCCGTCCTCTCGACCCAGTGCCTGGATCGCCGCATCCCCAACAAGCCAGAACTGACCGCGGAAGTCGCTGCCTGGGAACAACACCGCAACAAACATCACGCCAAGGCCGACTGGCAATTCACAACCGCCGACGCCCGCGTTAGGCTCGCAAGGCTATACCCTCAGTTCGTGTGACTCCGGCCACTAGGTTTTCGAGCGCGGCATTGAGTTCAGCCTCCGGCGCCCCCGCGATCGCGAGCAATAGGCCGAACTTGAATTCCCGTCCCACGACCGCGCCCATCTGCGCAACCTCGCGGGCCTCGCCGAGCCGATCGAGCCGCGCGGCGAGCGATTGCTGCAAGGTCGGCGGAATCGCCCGCGCTCCGCCGTCGATCATCAGCCGCGTCACTTCCTCGATGAACAACGGCACCCCGCCCGTGCGGTCAGTGACGTCTTCGACCACGTCGGCGGAAAGCGCATCGCGCTCGGCAATGGCGCCGACCATCTGGCGCACCTGCTGACGATCGAGCGGAACCAGCGAAATGATCCCATGGTGCGAGCGCGTCGCCCAAGGCGCGCGAAATTCCGGGCGCGCCGTCGCGACGATCATGAGCGGCGCCGCCGCGCCACGTTCGGCGAGCATCTTCAACAGATCGAGGGAGGTCGGGTCTGCCCAGTGGAGGTCTTCGAAGGCGAGCACGAGCGGTTGAGACGCGGCCGCCCGCAAGCACCCAGGCGGCCATCGCGGCGAGCTGGCGGCGTCGCAGTTCGTCGGGCGGAAGTTCAGGCGCGCCGACCGTCGCGGCGGAAATGTCGAGCAGGGGCGCGAGCAGGGGCACAAACTCGATCGGATCGAGCTTCACTTGGGTCAGCGAATATTCGAGATCGGCGAGCCGCCTCTCCGGCGCGACCTCGGCGCCGCCAAATCGCTGCTTGCCCCATTCGGCCAACGGATGCAGCGCTGTGTTCTGCAACAATTGAGACGAGGTCCATTCGACCCAGGAATGGGGCGTCTCGGCGAGCAGACCACGAAACTCATCGATGAGGCGCGACTTACCAATTCCGGGCTCGCCGACGATCTGAATGAACTGCCCGTCGCCGGCTCGCGCGCGCTCCCAGCGCTTGACGAGGACCGCCAGATCGTCGTTGCGCCCGATGAGCGGTGTCTGGATGCGCGCGCCGGCGCGCCGGCCGCCGCCGCTGGGGCGCACGATTCGGTGCAGAACCGGCGAACCCGGAACGCCCTTCAGTTCATGTGGGCCTTTGTCTTCGACGACGAACATGCCCGCGACCTGTCGGCGCACGGCCGCCGTGACGAGCATCGTTCCCGGCTCCGCCGCGCTTTGCACCCGAGCGGCAAGGTTGGGAGCGTCGCCGAACACCTCGCCCGTGGAATCGACGACGACCGGACCGCTATCGAGCCCGATGCGGGCGGCGAGCGCGGGAAGTCCGCGCCCGGCGTTGGCGGCGTTCAAGTCTTCGAGCGCGCGAAGGATCGCCAAACCAGCGCGAGCCGCGCGTTCCGCGTCATTTTCCTGCGCCCTCGGATGTCCGAACAGCGCCATGAGCCCGTCGCCGAGCTTTTTGGCGACATGGCCGCCGTATTGGCCAATCGCCTTCCCGGCGTCGTCGAGATAGGGTCCGACAAGGCTGCGCCAGTCTTCGGCGTCGAGCGTGGCCGCGAGGCCGGTCGACCCGACCAAATCGCAGAACATCACCGTTACGGGCCCTCGCTCCGCTTCGTCTCGGCCGCGGCGCGCCACGATGGGACCGGACGCCGCCGGCTCTAGCGTCGGCAGACTGGCGATCGCCTTCAGTACGCGCTTACGGTCGCCAAGCGCCAAGCCGAGCTTTTCGAGATCGTTCTCGGTCAACTCGCGAACGACATCCAAGTCGATCAGGTGTTCGCGAAATGCGGTCTCGTGCCGTTCAAGGCCGAGGCCTCGTAGCCAAGCGGCGACGTGCATGACGTCCTCGGAAGACGCGCGACAAACCGCGCGACACATGGTGGCCGACGAAGACCCGCAAAGTAGCAGTTTCCCAGCGAAGCGCAAAAAGCTCCGCTTCGTCTCGCCTTCGACGCGAGATTGCGAGTGTCCGCTTGGGATCGATTGTGTTGAAAAACCCCCAAATTGGCCTTTCGCCGAAAAGTGGCTCTGTCGTCGCAATATCCGAGTTTGAGCCACGGTCGCGCCGATTGTCGTCGCCTCTTTCCGATTCCGGAAGCACCGACAATTTCTTGCCAAAGCCGAACCTTTGTTCTATATTTGTTCTCCATGCGCCCCAACGGAGAACGCCCCTTGTCCGAGCCCGTCGAACCCGCCCAGCCAAAAGTCCGCCGCGATCGCTCGCCCGCGGCGCGAAGCGCGGCGCGGCGAAGGAAGGCCGAGCGCGAGACTGGGGATCGTCGGCCTCCTGAACCGCGGCGTGTCGATCGCCGAGATCGCCGACCGGGAGGGGGTGAGCGAGCGCGGCATGCGCAAATATGTCCGGAGCGTTCTCGCCCGCCGCGCGCCTCAGCCGCCCGAGGAGTTTCTGGCGCTGCAGGTGAGCCGCCTCAACGAGGCGCTGCTGGTCGCCTACAGCGCGATGTCGGGCGCCAATCTGCAGGCGGTCGACCGGGTGGTGAAGATCGTGCGCGAACTCGACCGCTATCACGGCTTCGCCGCCGCCGGCGAGGCCCCGGCGCCGAGGCCGGCCCGCCTGGCGCCGCCCTCCCCGGCCCCGCTCGCGCTCGAGGCGCCGCGCGCCCGCCCGGAACCGAATGGCGCCGTAAGCGATTGAAATTGCTCGATTCGGGAGCCGAAACGGCGCGTCCCGACGGCCTCATCCCGCGGAGCCCGCGAAGTGGGCGTCTCGAACGATGATCCAGCTGGCGGCGGACGTTCGAACCGCCGCTTGGCGCTGTTCCGAAGCGTTGTTCGAGGCCGCTTCGCGGCGCCTCAGAACGAGGTCGGAGGAAAGTCAGGCGGCTGCGATCGGTCAGAAAAGCAAAGGCGCCTCATAGGGTCGAGCGGTCGATGGCTCGCTCGGCTTCGGCGATCGTCTCGGGCCGCCCGATGTGCAGCCACAGGCCGTCGAGGCGAACGCCGTAGAGCCGGCCTTGGGCCGCCGCGGCGTGAAAATACGGCGCCAGGCGGAAGACCTCGGCCGCCTCGCCGCCGAACAGCCGCGGTTTGACGATTCCGACGCCGGTATAGACGAAGGGCGCCACCTGGCGCGGCTCGCGCGCGGTCAAGCGTCCGTCGGGCGCCATGGTGAAATCCCCCGGCCAGTCGACGCCGACGGCGCCGGCGCTCCCGGCGACCAGCAGCAGCACGTCCATGCTGTCGGGATCGAAGGCCTCGGCGAGCCGGCGAATGTTCGACCGCGGCCCTTCGATCCAGAACGCGTCGGTGTTGCAGAGAAGGAACGGATCGGCGCCGAGGGCCGGCAGCGCGCGCTTGATGCCGCCGCCCTGGTCGAGGAGCCTCGACCGTTCGTCCGAAATCAGGATCCTGGGAGCTCGGCGCCCGGCCAGATGCGCCTCGATCTGGTCGGCGAGCCAATGGACGTTGACGACCGCCTGTTCGACCCCGTTCTCGGCCAGCCGATCGAGACAATGATCGATCAGCGCCTTGCCGCCGACCCGGACCAGCGGCTTCGGCAGCGCGTCGGTGATCGGCCGCATGCGCGTCCCCAGCCCCGCGGCGAACACCATCGCGGTCTTGGGGGTCTGAGCGCTCATCGCCGGGGCTTCAATGACCGGACCTCAAGGCTCGGCGGCGGCGGGGCGCTCGCCCAGAGCCCGCGGCAGGTGGCCCCGATACCAGTTGGCGAGCGGCGCCAGCGACGGATGCGCGAGGTTCTTGGCCAGATAGCGCTCGATGCGCGGCAGGTGGCGCAGGTAGTGCGGCTTGCCGTCGCGCTTGTCGAGCCGGGCGAACAGGCCGAGGATCTTGGTCGCGCGCTGCGCGCCCATCGCGGCATAGGCGGCGGCGAAGCTCTCCGCCTCGAAGCCCGGATCGGCGTCCGCGCGGCTGCGCAGATAAAGCGCGGCCAGCCGCATTTCGAGGTCCTCCGGCACGTCGACGCGAGCGTCCTGCAGCAGCGAAGCGAGGTCATAGGCCGGCGGCCCGATCACCGCGTCCTGAAAATCGATCAGGCCGATCCTCCGGAAACCCTGCCGCTCGGCCAGCCAATGCAGGTTGGGCGAATGAAAGTCGCGCAGAACCCAGGTCGTGGGCGCGGCGAGGATCGGGGCCAGCAATTCGCGCCAGATCGCCAGAAATTGCATGCGCGCCCCCGAGGGCGTCGCCACTCTCGCGACCAGAGGCGCATACCAGTCGATGACCAGTTCGACCTCGACCAGCATCGCTTCGATGTCATAGATCGGCGGGCGATAGGTCTCCTCGCCGACGGGCAGGCTGTCCGGCAATTCGCGGCCGTGCAGATCGGCCAGCAGCGCCACCGCTTCAGCGTAGCGGGCGTCATTGGGGACGCCGTCGTCGGCGATCGTGACGGCGCCGAAATCCTCGATGAGCGCCAGCCCCTCCTCGAGGCTGTAACCGAACAGGGCGGGCGCCGAATAGCCGAGGCGCCGCAAGCCCTCGGCCATGGCGATGAAGGCGCGGATGTCGGGCGAGAGCTTGGCGATCGCCGCGTAAGGCTTGCCGAAGCGCACAATCGGACCAGCGGGCCGGGGCGGCGAAAACATCAGGATCGCGGTCGCGCCGTCGCTTCTGGTCAGCCGCTCGTAGGCGCGAATCGAGGCGTCGCCCTGCAGGAATTCGCGCCTCGCGCCGCTCCAGCCGGCCCGCTCCAGCAGCGCCCCGACCCCGAGCGCCCGAGCAAGACGCCGGCTCACTGCGCCACGCCCGCGCAGCGTCATCACGCGAAAATCGGGACCGCGCGCCGGATCGAACCTTATGTCCACTTCGAGCCGGTCGGCCGGCAGCGCCTCGGCCACGCGCTGAGGCCATTCGACGATCGTGATCGCGCCTGTTATCGCCTCGTCCCAGCCGAGATTGTCGAGCTCCTGAGCGCCGCGCAGACGATAGAAATCGGCATGGACCACGGGCCCGCGCGGCGCATCGTAGACCTGCATCAACGTGAAGGTCGGGCTTGGCGTTTCGAGAGCCGGCGCCTCGACGAGCGCGCGGATCAGCCCGCGCGCGAAGGTGGTCTTGCCGGCGCCCAGGTCGCCGGTCAGCGCGACGAAATCCCCGGGCTCCAGCCACGCCGCCTGCGCCGCGGCGAGGCTCAGGGTCGCCGCTTCGTTCGGCGCCTCCAGGCGCCAGAGTTTCGCGCGCCCCGCCTCATCACTGCGATCGCTCATGACCCGCTACTGCGCCGATTTTGGCTTTTGCGGCGCCGCAAGCCCAAGATTCTCGGTTTGCGCCGCGGCGGCGGCAGGATCGATCGGGAATATGCAGGTGACGGTCGTGCCCTCGTTGGGCGCGGTGTCGATCAGCACCCGACCCTTGTGGAGTTCAACCATCGCCCTGACGATCGACAGGCCGAGACCGGGGCCGCGCTGGCGCGAGCCGTTGGGGAAGGTGGCGAAGCGATCGAATACGCGGTCAATCATTTCCGGCGGAATGCCGCGTCCACGGTCGCTGACCTTGAACACGATTTCGGCGCCGCGCCGCATGGCCGCCAGCGACACCGTTTGGCCCGGTTCGGAATAGTTGATGGCGTTGGAGAGGAGATTGAACAGCACCTGGCGCACCCGCCGCCCATCGGCGCGCAACGACCCGACGCCGTCAGTCGCGACGATGCGCAGTTCGATCGCCGCTTCCGACAGGCGGTCCTGCACGCCGGCCGCCGCCGCTTTCATCGCCTCGGCGACGTCGACGCTTTCCAGGCGGAGCTCCAAAGCGCCAGCGTCGATCGAGGCCAGATCCAGAATGTCGTCGATGATCGCGAGCAAGGCGTGAGAAGAATTGGTGATGAAGCCGGCATATTCGAGCTGCTTGGGATTGAGCGGGCCGACGCCTCCGGCGGCGAGGAGCTGCGTGAAGCCGATGATGTTGGTGAGCGGCGTGCGCAGTTCGTACGACACGTGATTGACGAAGTCGTTGCGCAGTTTCTCGGCCTCCACAAGCGCTTGATTGCGTTCGGTGAGCGCGCGCTCGACATTGGCGCCGGCAGTAACGTCGAGGGAGGTCAACAGCGTCGCCCCATCCGGTAGCGGCAACGTGGCGCAATCGAGGGTGAGCCCGTCCGTCCGCGGGATCCGCACCGCGCGGCTTTCGCGATGCTCGGGAAGACTGACGACCATGGCGCGCAACTCGTCCCAGAGGGCGGGATCTTGGCAAAGCGGCTTGCAGGCATGCGCGATCTCGTCGATGTGCGGGCGATCGCGCAGCTTGACCGCATCGAGTCGCCACATTTGGGCGAAGACAGGATTGAACAGTTTCATGCGTCCGTCGGCGCCGAACACCGCCACGCCCTCCTTGAGGGCGTCGAGCGTCTCGCCCTGCACATGAGTTATCGCTTTCACTTGTGAGGCGAGCGCATAGCTTTGTGTCGCATCGTCGTAGAGATAGGTTACTCCGCCTTTCGGATTGGGGCTGGTCACGACCCGCAGTGCGCGCCCGTCTGGCAGATGCCAGACCGTCTCGCTCGGCTCGATCGCATGGTAGGCGTTCATCTGCTGCGCCTTCCATCCGCGGAAATCCGCCTGCTCAGGCAATTGACGCTGGGCGCGCAGCCGATCGAGAATTTCGCCGTCGGTCGGCCTCTGATCGAGGAAGGCCGGATCGAGCGACCAGATTTGCCGGTAGGCGGCATTGTAAAATGTCAGCCGCCTGGACTTGTCGAAAATCGCGACCGCGGTCGACAGCCGGTCGATCATGCGCGCGTAATCTTCCTCGTTGCGCTCCATTTCGGCCCGCAGCGCGGCGATCTCCGAGACATCATCGGCGATGCCGACGGAGCCAAACGGCGTGCGCGTCTCGGCGGCCTCGAAAGTTCGGAGTTCCCCGCCAACGACGGCTCCTGCGCGCCGTTTCCAGACGCCCGCCTCCCTGACCGACGCGGCCGCCTCCCGGCGCAGCGCCGGATCGAACAGTTCCCCCCCCTTCTCGACTGCCGCCCTGTCGTCGGGCGCTTCGACTGACAGCGCGTAAGGCGTGTTGCACCATACGAGGCGCCCTTGCGCGTCGCGCATCCAGGCGGGCAGGCCGGCAGACTCAAGCGCCAGGCGAAGCGCTTGCAAGGCTCCGTCGACCTCGGCGAATTTATCGCGCAATTGCGCCAGTTGCAGCCTGTCGCCCGAGACGTCGCGGATTCGCATGACGGCGCTGCCGGAAACGGGCCGGCCGTCGATTTCGAGATGCCGCCCTCGCAGGCTCACCACAGCTGTAGAAAAAGCCTCGCCGCGCTTCAACAACCGCTCCGTCGCGTCCTCGACTCTCGGCCGCGACCGCAGGCTCGAGCCATGCGGCGTAGCTGAGGATGCGTCGCCACGCCGGCGCGTCGGCGACAAGGGTGAATTCGCCTTCAACTGCGGGCTCGGCGTCCGGACGGTCCCAGGATACTACGATCTGCGACTCGCTCCGCAGAATCAGCGACGCGCGATCGAGTTTGGCGTTCGTCCGCCCGAGTTCCGCTTCCAGTTCCCTGACGCGCCGCGTCCATATCCTTCTGCCGAGCAGATGAAGAACGGCGGTGATGGTGGCAAGCAACATCAGCAACAAAATGGCGAGCCCGGCGATATTGGCCTCGACCGAGGAGAAGTTCAGAATTGGGACCGACGGCATGTCCAGGACCTGCGCAGCGTCCTGGGCGCGCGCGCCATTGGTCATCCAAAATAGGATCAAAACACCGGCCGGCGCCTGGACGGCCCGAGCTCGGCCGAACATTCGCGTTCGATCGCCGATTCCGGCGAACCGCACCGCGCCGAACCCCCGCACCGGATAGCCTCCATGAAAGCCGGGCGGCGACGCCGGACGCGCCGCCCAAGATTTCAGCCGTTGGTCTCCTTCCGCCAAGAAGGTCCGAATCAGCTGTCACTAGACTTACGAGAAGATCGCCGGAAAGTCGTTAACCATCGTGGGCGCCGTGTGAAGTCCTTAGATCCACGTTCACCCTATATCTCGTGGGTCTCCCCATTCGAACGACGACATATGCCGATCCTTTGGCACATTTCTCTTCCTCCACGATCTCGTGGCGGGGAAAAAATTTCATTTCGCGCGAGCGCGCCTAACGGATCAGACCGAGGATGTCCTTGATCGCGTCCATATTCGGTCCGGCGATGGCGCGAGCCTTGTCCGCGCCTCGCGCGAGGACCGAATCGACATAGGCAGGATCGCCGGCGAGGCGCAGCATCTCGGCGCGAATCGGCGCAAGTTTCTCGATCGCGACGTCGGCAAGCGCGTTCTTGAAGTTCGAGAACTGGCTCCCTGCGAAGCGCTTCAACACCTCGGCTTTGGTTTCGTCGGTCAATGCGGCCAAGATGCCGACGAGATTGTCCGCCTCCGGACGCCCCGCCAGCCCCTCCACCTCGCTCGGCAAGGGCTCGGGATCGGTCTTCGCCTTGCGGACCTTCTGCGCGATCGTGTCGGCATCGTCGGTGAGCGCGATGTGCGCGTATTCCGACGGATCGGACTTCGACATCTTTTTCGTCCCGTCGCGCAGGCTCATGACCCGTGTCGCGGGACCCTGAATCAGCGGCTCGGGAAGCGGAAAGAAGGCGTCGCCGTGCCCGTGGGCGGCGATGGAGGCCGAAAAATCGTTGTTGAATTTCTGCGCGATGTCGCGCGTGAGCTCCAGATGCTGTTTCTGGTCGTCGCCGACTGGGACATGGGTTGCACGATAAAGCAGAATGTCCGCCGCCATCAGCACCGGATAATTGAAGAGGCCGATCGAGGCGTTCTCGCGATCCTTTCCGGCCTTTTCCTTGAATTGGGTCATACGGTTGAGCCATCCGAGCCGCGCGACGCAGTCAAAGATCCATGCGAGCTCGGCATGTTCGGCGATCCGACTCTGATTGAAGACCACATTGGCGGTCGGATCGATCCCGCAGGCGAGAAAGGCCGCCGTCACCTCGCGTGTGGTGCGGGCCAGCTGCGTCGGTTCGTGCGGCAAGGTCATCGCATGCAGATCCACCACGCAATAGATGCATGGATGCGTCGCCTGCATCGCTACGAAGCGCTTGATCGCGCCGAGGTAATTGCCAAGGTGCAGATTGCCCGTAGGCTGAACGCCAGAGAATACGCGTTCGGGAAAGGTCGCCATCATCATCCGCTTGAGGCCAGGAATCGCCCGGCGGCCTTATGACAACGCCAACGCGGGGGCGCAAGGGGCGGATCTCTTGGGGCGGAATCCTTCTCCTCAGGCGCTCGTCTCGCCCTCGCCAACCGTGAGATCCACCATGATCTCACCCGCGAGTCGTTCCAGCGACTTGCGCAGATCCCCGAGCGCGAGACCGTCGGGCGCGCGCAGACGGGCCGTCGCCCGGAACATCGCCGCGCCGGTGAAGGGCGCGCCTTCGAGGCCGCTGGCGAATTCCTCGATATTGACGCCAAGATTGTTGAGCGCCTCCGTCACGTCGCGCACGATGCCCGGGCGCTCGTGGCCGACGATCTCGAGCGTGATCAAGCGCAGCGGCTCCGCGTCCTGGGCCGTAGCGCCCCGCTCGATCGTCAGATGCAACCCGGCCGACTCGAGATCGCGCAGGGACAATTCCAACGCGGCAACTTGCTCGTCGGCGACGCTGACAAGTAAAATGCCAGCGAATTTGCCCGCGAGTTGGGCGGAGCGGCTTTCGAGCCAGGTCGCGCGGCAGGCGACGATCCTTTCGGATATCGCGTTCACGAGTCCCGGCCTGTCGTCGCCGACGAAGGTCAGAACAAGCGGCGTCGTCATCGCGGCTTCCTTCATGCGAAAGTTTGTAGGCGCGCCATTCTACCCACGATTGAGAGACGCGCGCACCCGAAAAAGGGGCGACAAGGCTCGAGTCCTGACTTGTGCCGACCGCGATTCGTTCGCCGTGATCAGTCTTGCTGGTCCGCGGCTAGAGAACCATCGCCTCAAAGAATGAACCGGCTCAGGTCCGCATTGGCCGCCAAATCGCCGACATGACGATCGACGAATTCGGCGTCGACGCTCACTTTTTCGCCAGACCGGTCGGCGGCTGTGAAGCTGACCTCGTCGAGCACACGCTCCATAACGGTTTGAAGCCGGCGCGCGCCGATGTTTTCGACGGAACCGTTGACTTTCGCGGCGATGCCGGCAATGGCCGAGACCGCGTCATCGGAGAATTCGAGCTCGACGCCTTCCGTACGCATCAATGCGACATATTGTTTGACGAGGCTCGCCTCGGTGTCGGTGAGAATGCGCTTGAAATCCTCTTCGGTAAGCGATTTGAGCTCGACGCGGATCGGCAGGCGCCCCTGCAGCTCGGGCAAGAGATCGGAGGGGCGGGCAATGTGGAATGCGCCGGAGGCGATGAAGAGGATATGATCGGTCTTGATCGTGCCGTGCTTGGTCGCGACCGTCGTCCCCTCGATCAACGGCAGGAGATCGCGCTGCACGCCTTCTCTCGAGACATCAGCGCCGCCGCGTCCCTCGCGGGCGCAGATCTTGTCGATTTCGTCGAGAAAGACGATGCCGTTGCTCTCGACCTCGTTGATGGCGTCACGGACGATTGCGTCCTGATCGAGCAGCTTATCCGCTTCCGCGGCGACGAGCGGCTCACGGGCCTCGCTCACCGTCATGCGCTTAGGCTTGGTGCGCTGGCCCTTGCCGAAAATGTCGGCGATGTTGATGGCCCCGATCGCGGCGCCGGGCATATTGGGAAGTTCGAACATCGGCATCCCGCCGCCGCCCTGCGGCAGCTCGATTTCGATCTCCTTGCCGTCGAGTTCGCCGGCATGCAGCTTGCGGCGGAAGGCGTCGCGGGTCGCAGCGGACGAAGCCGCTCCGACGAGCGAGTTCGAGCACCCTTTCTTCCGCCGCCAGTTCCGCCTTGGCTTCAATGTCTTTGCGCTTGCGGCTCTTGACCAGCGCGATTGCGATCTCGACCAGGTCGCGCACGATCTGCTCGACGTCGCGCCCAACATAGCCGACCTCCGTGAATTTCGTCGCCTCGACTTTCAGGAACGGCGCGCCGGCGAGCTTGGCGAGGCGGCGCGCGATCTCCGTCTTGCCGCAGCCGGTCGGGCCGATCATCAAGATGTTCTTCGGCATCACCTCCTCGCGCATGGGCGAAGCCAGGCGCAGGCGACGCCAGCGGTTGCGCAAGGCGATGGCGACCGCCCGCTTCGCCTCCGCCTGCCCGACGATATAGCGGTCGAGTTCGGAAACGATTTCGCGTGGCGAGAATTCCGTCATGAGGTCAGAGGCTTTCGACGATCAGATTGGCGTTGGTGTAGACGCAGATATCGGCGGCGATGCGCATCGAGCGCCGCACGATCTCGTTCGCGTCGAGCGCCGTTGGCAGCAGAGCGCGGGCGGCAGCGAGCGCGTAATTTCCGCCCGAGCCGATCGCCATCGCCGACCCGAATTCATCCGCCTCCGGCTCGAGCACGTCACCCGCGCCAGATAACGTGAAGCCCGACTCCCTGTCGGCGACGAGCAGCATCGCTTCCAGGCGGCGCAGGTAGCGGTCGGTACGCCAGTCCTTGGCCAGTTCGACGCAAGCGCGCGCGAGCTGGCCGTGATATTGCTCGAGCTTGGCCTCCAGCCGTTCGAACAAAGTAAACGCATCCGCGGTCGCTCCGGCGAAGCCGGCGATGGCCTCGCCTTTGGCGAGACGACGAACCTTTCGCGCACTCGACTTGACGACGGTCTGCCCCATACTGACTTGGCCGTCGCCGCCAATAACGACCCGGCCGTTCTTGCGCACCATCAGGATGGTCGTCGCATGCCACCCAGGCGAGCGGGCGGCGATCCCGTCTGTCATCGGCGTCTGTCCTTTGATCGGCAAGCCCCGCATGTATGGGCGGATCGCGCGCGGCGCAAGAGTGTGCGGCCGCGCCGAAGGAGCCAGCTCTCCCTGGCTCGCGCCCGGCGAGGCTTCAAATCTTTGCTCACCGTCAGCCCAGCGTGTCGATCCAGATCGGGTTCGTCCAGGCCCTTCGCCCTGGGCCGTCGATGACGATGACGCGGAACCATTTCAGCGGCGGAGGGTCGATCCAAGCCCATTTCGCAAATTCGGCGAACTCGATCGTCGCGCATGTGACGCCGCGTCCCACGCGGCTGAGCGCGCGCGAGGCGCCGGTGACGAGAGCGATGGTGTGGACCGGCGAGCACGTGACGCGCGCCTCCGTCCGGGTGATCTCGACCTCATGAATGCGCGGGCCCTGACTCGAATAGTACGCGCCGGCCTTCAGCGCGCTCAGCAGCGCGTCGGGATCGAGCGACTCGGATTTGACCATCACAAAGCCGCCGAAGGCGTCGATGTCACCAGAGTGGAAATGCGCGTCGTCGCCGGCGATCCCGGTCAGTCGCCGATCTTCGTTGCAGAGCTGGTCGAGCAAATAGAAACCGTCGCCGCGATCGGTCAGGATCGCGCATGTGTGATTATAGATCTCAACCGCATGGGCGGAGGCGAGCGCGCGCCCGTCCTCGATCGTCAGTTGCGACCACGCGGGATGGGCGATGGCGACGAAGGCGCCCGACGCTCGCGCGCGCGTCGCCAGCTGTGGCCCGCTCTCCTCGGGTCCGGCCGACGGAAAATCAATCGGCAGGCCGGTCGCGAGGATATGCCAATATTCCCCCGCCGTCGTCGCCATGGCGTGAAGCTCCGCTCCGGTCAGGGTCGTGAAGCCATTGGAGCGCAGCCCGCGCGTATCCGCGATAGGCCAGCCGAACCGGCCGAGAAAATGATCGGAGACCTGGAGGAAATCATAGCCTGCGCGCTTGTAGGCCTCGACGACGTCTTCCGGTTTCAACGCCCCGTCGGAGAGCGTCGAATGCGCATGGAGATTGCCGCGCCAAAAACGTCCCGGCGTCGAGAAAGGCGGAATGAGCATGAGCTGGGTCTCCTAGCTCCGGCCAATCAGAGTTTCACGGCCGAATCAAGGATGGCTTCCTCACCTTTATGTGGAGTTACGGTCTTGAAGCCGCCCCAGGATGGCTGTTTCGGATTGAGCGCTTTGAAAGCCGCCCGGAGAAAGCCAGCGGCGGTTCGGTCCCCGGGCGAACGCAAGGCGGAATGGAACGAAACGCGAGAAAAGCGACGGCGAGGCCGCGGATTTGGCCTCATTCGCCGGATGGGGACCAGTCGCGAAGCGGTTGGCGACCGGGTCGGTCGCCGCTCCACGGGGTCTCGGTAACTCGAAGGCCGAACTTGACATTCTTATATTCGAATGTATGTGATTCGGCGACGACTAAGCAACCATCGTGGGGACGGGGCGAAGACGTTTGCGGACCGATCCGACGGGAGCGCGGAATGTCATTCGACGTCATCAACGAGACCCGGCATGGCGGGCAAGATTTCTCCAGAGACCCAAGCGCGGCGGTCAGGGCGGAAGCCCCCATGATGGTGAAGGCATTCTCGTCCGTGGCCCGAAGCGCGCCGGCGTCGGGCGCGCTTGACGAAAAGACGAAGGCAACACTCGCCGCCGTTTTTTTGTCGCGGATCGCTGCGACGATTGCATCGTCTTCCGCGTCGATGCGGCGGTCGAACGCGGCGCGGCGCGCGAGGGAGTACTCGAAACGCTCGGCATGACCATCTATATGGGTACGGGCGGGCGGCGATGTACGCCGACCACGCGCTTGGAGGCTTCAACCTGTTTTCGGGCGCGAACGCGCCATAGACCTTAAGTAAGGAGCTGCACCTTCATGTTGACCAACATGTTTTCACGTTCAGCCGGGCCTGATCCTCGCGCCATCGACCACGAGGAGTTTGAGCAGACGGTAAAAGATGATCTCTGCGTTGTCGTCGACGTGCGCGAGGAGCATGAGTTCGCTTCCGCCCACATCCCGAACTCGCTCAACATGCCCCTCTCGACTTTCGACCCGTTGCTGCTGCCGTCCGGCAAGCCAGTCATTCTGATATGCCATTCCGGCAAGCGTTCGCTTCATGCGCTCGGCAAGGCGCATGCGTCTGGACGCGAGGAAGTCAAGCATTATGCTGGCGGCGTCGCCGGCTGGCGCTCGCGCGGGGGCGCGCTCTCGCGGTAACGGTTGTTCACGTAACGGACCAAGGCCTATGACTTACGACATCAGCCGCAAGACCACCGGAGATTTCGACGCCGTGATCGCCCGCGTCAAGGACGCCCTGAAAGCCGAGGGCTTTGGCGTGCTGACGGAGATTGACGTTGCGGAGACCCTGAAGTCGAAGATTGGCAAGGATTTCAGGCCCTATCGCATCCTCGGCGCTTGCAATCCGAATCTCGCGTTTCAAGCGTTGAGCGCGGAAGCCAAGATCGGCGTGATGCTGCCGTGCAACGTAATCGTACAGCGCTACGAGAACGGCGAGGTCGAAGTCTCCTCCATCGATCCGGCGACCGCGATGCAGACGGTCGGCAACCCAAAACTCTCCGCGGTCGCCGCCCAAGTGCGCGCGGCGCTGCAGCGCGTGGTCGAAAGCATCTGACGCTTCGGGCTGCAAACCGGATCAAGCCTTGCGCGGCTCGCCCGCGACATAGGTTTGGCGCACGGCGCGATCGTCGCCCATCGTGATCAGGGCGAACAGCTCCGCCTCGAGATCGCCGTCCGCCGTTTCCATCCGATGCGCCATCGAGGGCGTCGCGCGCGAATCGAGCACGACCAAATCGGCCTCCTTGCCGGTTTCGATCGAGCCGATGCGGTCGTCGAGGCTGAGCGCGCGCGCGTTGCCAAGCGTCATCCGATAGAAGGCTTGCAGCGCCGGCCAGGACTGTCGATTGAGCTGGAGGACCTTGTAGCCTTCGGCGGCCGTGCGCAGCATCGAATAGCTCGTTCCGCCGCCGACGTCGGTGGCGAGCGCAATTCGCGCGCCCGCGCGAACGAGCCTCGCCTGATCGAACAGGCCCGAGCCGAGAAACAGGTTCGAGGTCGGACAGAATGCGGCGACGGACCGGCTCGCCGCCAGCGCGGCGACTTCGCTGTCCTCGAGATGGATACAGTGCCCAAAAACCGAGCGCGGTCCGAGGAGCCCGGCTCTGTCGTAGACGTCGAGATAGCTGCGCGCGTCCGGAAATAGCTGGGCGACGCGCGCAATTTCCGCCTTATTCTCGTCGAGGTGCGTCTGGACGTAGGCCTCGGGGAACTCGCGGGCGAGCGCGCCGGCCGCCTCCAATTGCTCTTTGCTCGAGGTCACCGCGAAACGCGGCGTGATCGCGTAGTCGAGCCGACCGCGTCCTCGCCAGCGCTGAATCAGCGCCTTGCTCTCGTCATAGCCGCGCTCGGCGGTGTCCATCAGGCCGGCGGGCGCGTCGCGATCCATCATCGCTTTGCCGGCGATCATCCGGGCGCCGCGCCGCTCGGCCGCGGCGAAGAAAGCGTCGACGGATTGCGGATGCACCGTGCAATAGACCATCGCCGTCGTGGTGCCGCAGCGGAACAATTCGTCGAGAAAGAAGTCCGCGATCCTCGTGCAGTGAGCGGGATCGACGAATTTTTGCTCCTCGACGAAGGTGTAGTTGTGCAGCCAGTCGAGCAGCTGCGCGCCATAGGAGCCGATGACCTGGGTCTGGGGATAGTGGATGTGGGCGTCGATCAGTCCGGGCATGACGATTGATCCGGAATGATCGTCAATGGGTGCGCCTCGCGGAGCGAGCGCGAGTATGTCGCGCGCCGCGCCGACCGCCTCGACGCGGCGGTTCGCGACGAGAACGGCGCCGTCCTCGAGATAGACGCGCGCCGACGCTCCCGCATCCGCGGGATCGTCGGTGAACGTGAGGACGCGGCCGCGGATGACCCGCGCGTGCGCGCTCATGCCAGGATGTCCTTGATCCGCAGCGCCGCGATATTATTGATCTCCGCGAGCGCGGTCCTGGTTTCGGCGTCCGCATCGTTGGCGCGCCGACGCTCGAAGGCGGCCAGAATGTCGGCTTTGGTCTTGCCCTTCACGGCCATGATGAAAGGGAAGCCGAAGCGGGCGCGATAGGCGTCGTTGAGCTGCGTGAACCTGGCCAGTTCCTCGGGGCTCAGCTGGTCCAGCCCTGCGCTCGCCTGCTCGCCCGTCGACTCCGCCGTCAGCGTCTTGGCGAGCGCCAACTTGCCGGCAAGGTCGGGGTGGGCGAGGATCAGCGCGCGCTTCTGCTCCTCCGTCGCCTTCGCCGCCGCGTCGGCCATTGCTCGCGCCAGACCGCCGGCCGTGTCCGCCTCGGTCGTCAGGCCGGAATCATAAGCCGCCGCCGCGATCCACGGCGAATGTTCGTAGACGCCGCCAAATCGCTCGATGAACAGCGTACGGGTGAGCCGGGAGGGCTTCCATCCGCCGTCGGGCGCGTGCTTGCGGATCCAATGGCGGGCGATGTCGAGCCGGGTCGGCGTCCAGACGCGATCGTGGCTCGCCGCATAATCGATGAAGCGCGACAATGAGGCCGCGCGGCCAGGACGGCCGACGAGGCGGCAATGCAGGCCGATCGACAGCATCTTTGGCGCGACGTCGCCTTCGGCGTAGAGCGTGTCGAACGAATCCTTGAGATAGGCGAAGAACTGATCGCCCGAATTGAAGCCCTGCGGCGTCGCGAAACGCATGTCGTTGGAGTCGAGCGTGTAGGGCGTGATCAGCTGCGGCCCGCGCGGGCCCTCGAGCCAATAGGGCAGATCGTCGGCATAGGAATCGGCGCAATAGAGAAAGCCGCCCTCTTCCATGCCGAGCCGGATGGTGTTGAGCGACGAGCGGCCCTGATAAAAGCCGAGCGGGCGGGCGCCGGCGATTTCCGTATGGATCCGCACCGCCTCGGCGATGTGGCGCGCTTCGACTTCGGGCGGCGTGTCGCGATAGTCGACCCACTTGTAGCCGTGGGTGGCGATTTCCCATCCGGCCTCGTTCATCGCCGCGACGGCCTCGACGTTGCGCGCCATCGCTGTCGCGACCGCGTAGACGGTGACCGGGATCGCGCGTTCGGTGAACATGCGATGCAGGCGCCAGAAACCGGCGCGCGAGCCGTATTCGTAAATCGACTCCATGTTCATGTGGCGCATGCCCGGCCAGGGGGCCGCGCCGACGATCTCCGACAGGAAGGCTTCCGAGGCGGCGTCGCCGTGCAGGATGTTGTTCTCGCCGCCCTCCTCGTAGTTGATGACGAATTGCACCGCGACGCGCGCCTCGCCCGGCCAATCGGCGAAAGGCGGCGTGCGTCCATAGCCGACCATATCGCGCGGGTAGTTTTCGCTGCTTCGTCATCGCCATCAAACCCTCGCCCGTCAGTCTGAATCGCCGTCGGCGTGACGCTACGCCAGGAACGGCGTTTGCTCCAGCCCGCCGAATGCTCCAAAAGGGCCGAAGGCGTCGCCTTGGGGGGATCAGAGAGCCTTCATGACTGATATTTCCCTTCGCTTCGAACCGCCCCTTGCCCGCATCGTGCTCAACCGCCCCGAGCGCCGCAATGCGATCTCTCGGGCGATGTGGCGCGCCCTGCCGGCGATCCGCGCCGCGATCGAGGCGCGCGCGGACATGCTGGTGGCGCTGGTCGAGGGCGAGGGCGGTCATTTCAGCGCCGGCGCCGACATTTCCGAATTCGACGATGTCTATCGCGACCCGGCGTCGACGCGCGACTATGGCGACGCCGTCCAGGACGGGTTGAGGGCGCTGATCGACCTCGACCGGCCGACGATCGCGGTCTTGCGCGGCAACGCGGTCGGCGGCGGCCTCGGCCTGGCGCTGGCCTGCGACCTCCGCTTCTGCGCCGCCGACGCCTATCTGGCGATCACCCCCGCCAGGCTCGGGCTCGTCTATGGCCACGCGGAAACGCGCCGCCTGGTGGAGCTGGTCGGTCCGTCGCGGGCCAAGGATCTGTTGTTCACCGGACGGCGGATCGAGACCGAAGAGGCGCTCGCGATCGGCCTCATCGACAGGAGGGTCGAGGCCGCCTTGCACGAGACCGTGCTCGGCTACGCGCGAGGCCTCGCCGAACTGAGCCAGGCCTCGATCCGGGGCGGCAAGCGCGCGGTGGACGCGATCGCCGCCGGCATGAGGGTCGAGACGCCGGCCTTTCGCGCGCTGGCGGAATCGGCGGCGCTCGGGCCGGATTTCGCCGAGGGGCGCGCGGCCTTCGCCGAGAAGCGCTCGGCGAAATTCGCCTTTCGTGGCGCGACCGCGCCGCTTCCGCCGGAATAATCCTCGCGGACAACCGACCTGGCCTGGATTTTCCGATGTCCCCCCTCGCCCTGGCGCTGCTCGCGCTGACCGGCTTCGGCGCCGGTTTCGTCGACGCCATCGCCGGGGGCGGCGGGTTGCTGACGCTGCCGTCGCTGGCGCTGGCCGGGCTCGACCCGGTCGCGGCGGTGGCGACCAACAAGCTCGCGAGCACCTTCGGCTCGGGCTCGGCGACGCTGGCGTTCTGGCGCGCGGGAAAGATCGAGAAAACCATGGCCCCTTCGGCGCTCGCCGCCGGCGCGGGCGCGGCCCTCGGCGCGCTGGCGCTGCCTTACGCGCCGCGCGCCCTGTTGAGCGAGGCGCTGCCGCTGGTCCTGGTGGCGGTCGCGCTCTATTTCGCCTTCGCGCCCAGCCTGGGCGAGGCCCAGCGTCACGCGCGCCTCACTCCCGCCGGCTACGCCGCGACGCTGGCGCCCGCGATCGGCTTTTACGACGGCGTGTTCGGCCCCGGCGCCGGGTCGTTCTACATGATCGGCTTCGTGGTCCTGGCCGGCTTCGGCCTCATCCGCGCGATGGCCGGCGCGCGGTTCGCCAACTTCGGCAGCAACATCGGCTCGCTGATGATCTACGCTCTGTCGGGGCATATCTTCGTCGCCGCCGGATTGGCGATGGGCGCCGGCGCGTTCCTCGGCGCGCGCCTGGGGGCGAGAACGGCGGTGCGCGCGGGCGCGCGGCTGGTGCGGCCGCTGATCGTCGCCGTCAGCTGCGCCATGGCGCTCAAGCTGATGAGCGCGCCCGGCGGCCTGCTTGCCGCCGGCTGGAAATTCGCGTTCGGCGGTTGACGCGTTCGGCGGGAAAAGTCTATAAGCCCGGCCACAAATGGCTGGGTCGCGACCCAGCCCTTTCCGTTTTCAGCCGACGCGCGACTTGTTTCAGTCAACGCGCGGCTCGGCGCCCCGGCGCCGCACGACAGGGAATCCGAAGTTCATGGCCAACACCAAGTCGGCCCAGAAGGCCGTCCGCCAGACCATCCGCCGCACCGCGGTCAACAAGTCGCGCCGCAGCGAGATGCGCACCTATGTCGCCAAGGTCGAGGACGCGCTCGCCTCCAAGGACGCCAAGGCCGCCGTCGAGGCGCTGAGCGAAGCCGCGCCGCGCCTCGCCCGCGCCGCTCAGAAGGGCATCGTCCACAAGAACGCCGCCTCGCGAAAAATCTCGCGCCTGACCAAGCGCGTCAACGCCCTGGCCGGCTGATCCGGCCGCGCCGTCGTCGCGGGCGAAGCGCGGCGATCCGACGCGGCGCCGGAGCGGGACGCGGAAAATCGGGCGCCGCCTCTGGCGATTCATCCAGCAATTTCAACAATTCGAGACCTTGACGCGATTCCGACCCATCGCATCCTGCGCCAGGGAGCGCCGGTCTCCCGACCTTCGGCCTCGGATCGCTTCGCCTCGTTGCGCTCGGCGTCGCGATGACGGCGGTGATTCCGTCGAAACGATCCATGCTCCATTCCGCCGCCGCGCGGCGCCGGCGCCGAGCCTTGGCGGCGCCGCACCGGCGCCGGAGCGGCGCCGGGACGTCATCGGCGTGAACTTAGCGGAATAGCTGCCCATCGTCGTTTTGAGCGTTTTCAATGGGTTGCGCGTCCGCGGGGGCGGCGTCGGGCGGGGGCGCGTCGTCGCTGTCCTCCGCTGCCGCCTTGGCGGCGCCGGGCCTGCGCGCGGGCGCGCGGGCGAGGCCGACGAGATTTGCGACGTTGCGCTCCCGCCGCGACGAACCCGCGCCCGGCAGGCCGGCGATTTCCTCGCGCGCCGGCGATCGGAAATATTTGTGCGAATTGGAATAGCGGTCGAGCCGGTCGACGAGCTGCAGCAGCAGGGGAATGGATCGGGCGTCGCCCTTGGCGACGCCGGCGGCGGCGAGGCGCAGCGCCGGCGTCAGGCGGGCGATCTGCATCCGCCGGTGGCTGGGCTGATCGTCCTCGTCTCGGCCCGACGTCGCCCGGCGGACGATCTGGCTGAGCCTTTCGCGCGAAACGCCCTCCGCCGCCGCGATCTCCTGATAGCTCGCGCCCTCCTGCATGCGGGCGAAAATGCGCTGCAGGCGCATCGCCCGGGCGGCGGGCGACAGCAGGCGGCGAGGCGGGGGCGGCGAGGGCGGCGGCGAAGCGGTCAAGTGCGGGTCTCCGGCTGAAAGCGTGCAGCATAGCACGAATTCTCTTTTTCAGAAAGAGATATTCCGGATTCTTTCCAGGGCCGGGTCGCACATGACAAACTCGGCAAAGGGGTCAGGCGGGCGCCGGCGCCCGTTGGCGGCGCCGTCGTTCTTCGATAGCCCGCAGGATGAAAGCGACGCGTGAGAGCAAGCGTGGAGGCTTTCTCGCATTCAGCCGCCGCTGTCCATCACGCAATATTGCCGCGCAAGCCGTCGGCGAGCGCCGAAAGCGCATTGGCGAGTTGTCTCGCCATCTCCGGCGGCGGCAGCGGCATTTTGAGGTTTTTCGCGCCGGTGGCGGGATCCCGCTCGATCCACGGATGCGCCGGAGCGCTGGGATCGTTGGCGGCGGCGAGAGCGGCGACAAAGCGCGCGCCGACCTGCACCAGGGCCCGCCACGGATCGGGACCCGCGTCGCGCGATGTTTCTCCAGCCCGATCCGACTGTGCGACCGCCATCTCGCCAGCGCCGTCGCTCATATCCGCATGTGCGTGTTCGCCGGGTTCCGCCTCATCGGCGGCGACGATATTGGTCACCTCCTCGGCCGGGGTCACGGCCTCGCCGTCGCCCATGCGCCCGGTGACGTTTTCCACGTCCTTCATGAAGCGGGTGAGACGCGAACCGCCGAGCGAAATCTCGCCGGCGCCGCCGTCGAGAATTCCCGCCGACAACGAGCGTTTGAAGGCCAGCACCGAAAGCATGCCCTCCTCGATGGTCCCCTTCGCCACGAAATTGATGACCCGCACCGGCCGTTTCTGGCCCATGCGATGAATGCGGGCGATGCGCTGTTCGAGGATCGCCGGGTTCCACGGCAGGTCCATGTTCACGAGCGTCGAAGCGTGCTGCAGATTGAGGCCCGTGCTGCCCGCATCGGTGGACAGGAACACCCGGCAGGCGGGGTCGTCGCGAAACCGCTCGACCAGCGCCGGGCGTTTGTCCGACGGGACGCCGCCGTGGAAGCTGACGTAGCCGAGATCACGCGCCTCGAGGCGGCGGATGATAATGTCATGGGTCCGGGTCCATTGCTGAAAACACCACCGCCTTGGCGTCGGGCTCGGCGAACAAATCCTCGAACAGCGCCGCCAATTCGTCAGCCTTGACGCCGTGGTCGGTTTCCTGGTCCAGCAGATAGGTGCTGTTGCACGACATGCGCATGTTCTGCAGCGCGCAGGTCAGCCGCCGCTGGTCCTTGTCGGACAAGAATTTGGTCTTGCGCCAGCGCTGGACAATTTTCGCCACCACGTCGGCGTTTTCCTGATGATAGAGCATTTGCATCTCGGTCATCGGCACCAGCAGGTTCTGGTCGGTCCGGCTGGGCAGTTGCCGCAGCACCTCGGATTTGCGCCGGCGGATCATGACCGGCGCCAGCGTCTGGCCGATCTTGTCCAGCCCGGCGTAGCCGGTGACGCGCCCGGCTTCGTCCTTGACCTGATGCTCGTGCAGCAGCTTCCAGGTTGGCCCCAGCCGGTGCTGATCGACAAACTGGACAATGGAAATCAGTTCTTCCAGCTTGTTTTCCAGCGGCGTCCCGGTGAGCACGATCGCGTATGGGCTGTCGATGCGTTTGAGGGCGCGCGCCGCGATGGTGTTCCAGTTTTTCACCCGTTGCGCCTCATCGACGATCACCAGTTCGGGCGCCCAGGCGGCGATCAGGTCGAGATCAGGCTTGAGCTTCTCGTAGTTCGTGATCTTGCAGAAGTCGTCCAGGGCGTAGTCTTTCTGCCGCCGCGCCCGACCGCCGCTGATGACGCGCGCCGCGTTTTCGCCCTGTCGCCCCGAGAAGCGCATGATCTCGCTTTGCCACTGGTATTTGAGCGAGGTCGGGCAGATCACCAGCACTTTCGAGACGCCGAAATGCCGCGCCAGAATTTCCGTCGCGGCGATCGCCTGGATGGTCTTGCCCAGACCCATATCGTCGCCGATCAGCGCCCGGCCGGCGCGCACCGCGAACAGCGCGCCCTCCGCCTGATAGGGGTAGAGCGGCGCCTTCAGCAGCGTCAGCAGCTTGGGATCGGCGGCGCCGCGCGGGAACAGCTGCGCGAGCTTTGCGACGCGCCGGTCGGCGTCCCGCCGTCCGGCGACGAATTCGAGAGCGTCGTCGTAGGCCCGCAACTCATGACCGGACTGAGACGCCATGGTCATGAAATGTTCGAGTTCGCCGAGCCGCTCGTCGGGCAGCAGGCCGTTGCGTTCGGCGTCGAACAGGCCGGCGGCGGCCTCCCTCAGCGCTGGCGGGCAATCCGTTCCGGCGCGAAAATGCACGCTCCGTTTGCCGTCGTTGCGCAGATACAGCTCGGAAAACGCCGGCTGGTAGCCGCGCGCGAACGCCGTCTTCGCGCCGCGCTTTGTCTCCAGCCGGGAAAGCGTGAATTCGATGTGCTTGCAGGTTCCCAACTCGCTGGTGGCGTAATCGGGGCACGAACAGAAATTGCCGCCCGGCCCCAAGCCTCGGATCGCCACCCGATAGCTCGATTTCGAAACCGGATTGCTGACCCGAAACTCGGAGAAAAATGGCTCGCTGCTCGAGATTTTCAAGCCCGAAGGCCTGTTCGCGGCCGAACTGGCGGCGCAAGCCGCGTTGCCAGTCCAACGGCGAAAGGTCAGCGGGCGCATGGGTGCGCGAGAGCTTGGGCTCCTTGTTCGCCTTGGTCGCGGATTTCGGGTCTCGGCGCTTGGTTTTCATCGAAATGCGTTCCGTTCCGTTCAGTGATAGCCGATCTGGTCGATTCGGGTCCGCCTCCCGGTCGCGCGCCCGCCGCGATCCGTCGCCCGGCGACGCGACCATTCCCCGACGCTCGTTCCGCTCCGACCCTAGACGATCCTCAGACGAGCAAACACGGGAACCTTCGCCGCGGCCAGGGCGAGCGCGAAGGCGGCCGCCGCGGCGAGGGCGGCGGCGATCATCCAGGCCGGCAACGGCGTCATGAAGATCCCGGCGACGGCGAAGGTCGAGGCGATCGCGACATCGGCCACGGACGACACGACCACCCACAGGCCCGGACGAGGACCCCACAGACGCCGCCGTCCGCGAATGGCGTAGAGCGTCGCCTGACTGCTGAAAACCAGGGCCGCGAAGGCCAGAGTTCTCAGCGGCCCGGTTCCCAGTTTCAATGCGAAATGACCGACGGCCAGGACGCCGGCGCAGAAGGCCAGCTGGCAGACGCCCATGGCGGCGCCGGCCATCGTCAGACTGCCGATCCGCCACGCATTCGGCGTCGGGGACGGCCGCACGTTGTCCGTCGTCAACGACATGGCGAGAAAATCGCCCGCGATCATCACGATCACCATCAGCAACGGCGTCAGCACCGCCTGCCCCGTCATCAACAGGCCGACGATCAGGAACAGCACCGTCACGATCTTCTTGATGACCGAGTTGACCGTGTAGGTCAGGATGCGCTGGAACGTCACCCGGCCTTCCTTGACCGCGGCGACGACGCCGGCGAGGCCGGGTTTGGTGAGCACCATGCCGGCGGCGGATTTGGCGACATCCGTGGCGGTCGAGACCGCGATGCCCATCTGGGCCTGACGCAGCGCCGGCGCGTCGTTGGCGCCGTCGCCGCACATGCCGACGGTGTGGCCGCCGTTCTGAAACGCCTTGACCAGCTTGAATTTGTCCTCCGGCAGGACGCCGGCGAACACCGCGAATTGTTCCGGCCCGACGGCGTCGGGGATCGGCCCCGGCGGGCAGACGGCGCCGTCGATCCCGACCGCGCGCGCCACGATGGCCGCCGTCGCCGCAGCGTCGCCCGTCACCATCACGGTGCGAACGCCCAATTCGCGCAGTTCGGCGACCAGCGCCGAAGAATCCGCGCGCGGCGGGTCGCTGAGCGCGATCAGCGCCGCGAGCGTCATCGCGTTCGGCGGCCCGGACGCGACCGCCAGCACCCTGAAGCCCTGTTTCTCGAGTTCCTCGCACGCGGCCGTCGCGGCCGACGAGGGCTCGGCGAGACGGGTCACCGCCGCGAACGCGCCTTTCACGATGCGTTGGGTCGCGCCGTCGAGATCCTGGACCGTCGCCTCGGACATTTTCGTCGCCGGGTCGAACGGAATGAACTTGATCAACTTCGGCGCGTCGGAAAGCGCCTTGCCCGAGGCGGCGGAGCGGATGGCGCCGTCCACCGGATCCTGGCCGCCGTCCGAGCTGGCCAGCGCGGCCAGCGCCAGCACATGCGGCTCGTCGAAGCCGGGCATCGGACGAACTGTCGGTCACCCTCAGCTCGTTCTGGGTCAGGGTGCCGGTCTTGTCGGCGCACAGGACGGTGATGGTCGCCGCTTCATCCACGGCGGAAAGGCGGGTCGGAAGGACGCCGAGCTTCGCCAGCGCCTGCGCCCCGAGCGCCGACGCCAGCGTGAAGGTGGCCGGCAGCGCGACCGGGATCGAGGCGAGAACCGCCGTCAGGACCAGAGGGATGATCTCCGCCAGCGGCATCTCGAGCAAAGTGGCGTAAGCCACCAGCAGGACGATCACGACGCCGTTGAAGGCGGCGAGATTGCGCACCACGCGCAGCACCGCCTTCTGCTGGGAGCTGACGACATGGGCGGTGCGGACGAGTTCCGCGGTGCGGCCGAACTTGGTGCGCGCTCCGGTCGCCGTGACTTCCGCCACCGCCTCGCCGCGCCGCACCAACGCCCCGGCGAAGGTTTGCGCGCCCGCGCCGGCCTCGATCGGCACGGATTCGCCAGTCAGCATCGACTGGTCGAGCAGGACTTCGCCCGCGACAAGACGCACGTCCGCGGCGACGACGCCGCCGAGCGAGAGCTTCACCACATCGCCCGGAACCAGTTCGACGGCGGGCATGGTCTTCCACGCGCCGTCGCGCCGGACGGACGCGTTCAGCGCCAGCCGCGACCTCAGCGCCGCAAGGGTCGCCTGGGCGCGGCTCTCCTGGAACAGTCCAAGGGCGGCGTTGAACACCAGCAGCGCGGCGATGATGGCGGCCTCGACGTATTTGCCGAGCAGCAATTCGAGCACGATCGCCGCCTCGAGCATCCACGGGACGGGCGCCCAGAATTTTTCCAGCGCCATGCGAAGCGGGTGCGCGCTCGCGTCGGGCATGGCGTTGGGGCCGAACGTCTGCAGCCGGCCGCGCGCCTCGTCGCTGGTCAGGCCCGTCGGCGCGCCGACGTCGGCGACGCTGGCCGATCGGGCGGGAGAGCCGGTTTGCGAGGACAACGGAGCCGCCATCGTCATTGTCTCCGTCGCTCTGCGCGCGCTCCGACCGCAACGCGCCGAGCTGCGCTGCTTATCGTATGGCGCTTCGGAGCCCAATACTCCCACGACAACAGGTCCGTCGCCTCTTTCAAACGATCGGCGTTGGACCACGGCGCCGAATTCACAGCCCGACGCCGCCGCGCAGGTCCAACCGCGCTCGGGCTTTCTCGCCGCGATCGGCGCACTTGAATTCTGGACGGACGATATCAAATGCCGGCGTGATCTGCATCAATGCGGCTTCCGGCGGACGCATGGTACATGCGCCGGTCAGTGACGAGGTGAATCATGTCGAAGCGGGAAGTCGTCGTTTGCCAGCCGGTCAGAACCGCGATCGGCACTTATGATGGAAGCCTCAAGACGACGCCGGCGGTGGATCTCGGCGCGGCGGTCGTGCGCGAGACGCTGCGGCGATCGAAGCTCGATCCGAGCCGCCTGAACGCCGTGGTCATGGGCAACGTGATCCAGGCCGGCAACAAGATGAACCCGGCCCGCCAGGCCGCGATCCACGGCGGCGCGCCAGTCGATGTTCCGGCCATGACCGTGAACCGGGTCTGCGGCTCCGGCGCCCAGGCGATCGCCTCGCTGGCGCAGGAAATCTGGCTCGGCTTCGCCGACGCCGGCGTCGCCGGCGGCATGGAGAACATGGACGCCGCCCCCTACCTCATGGCGGGCGGCCGCTGGGGCTACCGGATGGGCGACGCGAAAATCTACGATTCGATGCTGCGCGACGGTCTCAACGACGCCTTCTCCGACCAGCATTCCGGCTGGCACACCGAGGATCTCGTCGCCAGTCGCCAGATCAGCCGCGCGGACCAGGACCGCTGGGCGGCGCGCTCGCAGCAAGCCTTTTCGGCGGCGCAGGCGGCCGGCAAGTTCGACGCGGAGATCGTTCCCGTCGAGGTCAAGGGCCGGAAAGGCCCGGAGCGGTTCGGCACGGGATGAGCACAATCGGCCCGACACGACGCTCGAAAGCCTGGCGAAGCTCAAGCCGGCGTTCCGCAAGGACGGAACGATCACGGCGGGCAACGCGCCGGGCCTCAATAGCGGCGCCGCGGCGATGGTGGTCGCCGAACGCGGCTTCGCCGAGGCCAATGGCCTCGCGCCGATGGCCCGGCTCGTCGCCTATGGCGTCGGCGCGGTCGAGCCCGGAATGTTCGGGATCGGTCCGGTCCCCGCCGTGCGTCAGGCGCTGGGGCGGGCCGGATGGGCGATCGCCGACATCGAGCGGATCGAGATCAACGAAGCCTTCGCCGCGATCGTGCTGGCCGTCACGCGCGAACTCGGCTTGGCCGAAGACATCGTCAACGTCGAAGGCGGGGCCATCGCCCACGGGCATCCGATCGGGGCGACGGGCGCGGTCCTGACGACGCGGCTGCTGCATTCGATGAAGCGCGACGGGCTGACGCGCGGCGTCGTCACGCTGTGCATCGGCGGCGGCCAGGGCATAGCCTTGGCGCTCGAAATATCGCCATGACTTTGACGGCGATGAAGCCAAGCAACGCCATGGAAGACAACAGAGCGGAACTCGGCGCGGGCGGTCCCAAGGCTTCGAAATGACGGCGTCGGCGCAGCCTGCGCTGGACGCCGACCAGGCGGCAGCCGACATCGACTGGCCCGACAAGGAAGCGGCCGGGCGACGCCGAGCCGAAAACCAGGAAATCCAGTCTTGGCCGCGTCGCCGATTACCGGTCGGAAATTCTATCGTTGCGTACAAAATGCGGCTTTTTGACTTCATTGCTTGGTCCAACTTCTCAAGTCGGCTCGTTGATCGAGATTTCATCGAGGGTCCTTGTTTTCGCCGACACTCGCCTCGAGCTTTTGCAGGCGCTCGGCGACTTCCGACATCTCGATCGTCCGCGCGATACGCCGCAAGCCTTGGCGTGCTCGACCAAAGGCTCGAGGCTCATCCGGGCGAAACTCGCGGAGAGTACTTTCAATTTAACCCTCTAAATTAACTCCTCTTGCAAAATGGCCACGTTCAGGCGAAGATAGGACATGTCCGACACCGTAGTTGCGTCTGCTATTGTCGTGGTTATGCTTTCCGCCAACGCGATCGGCAAGTATCTGCGCGCGGCGCCCGAGGAAGGCCGGAGAACTTGGCGCGAGGCCGGACTTTTGGTCATTTCCATTCTCGTGCTTTTCACGGCGCTGCTGTTCGGGCTGGTGATTTCCGAGGTGAAGGGATCCTTTGAAACTTTCGACAGCCGGCTCACGGCCCTCACCGGGGACATCACCCAGCTCGAGACGGGGCTGCGCGAGTACGGCGAGGAGGCGGTCCCCGATCCAGGCGAAGCTGCGCGCCTATCTCGCCGCCGAGATCGCCCAAACCTGGCCCGACGAGACGCCTCCGACGGGGGCCGATCCAACCGCAGAATACAATGTGGACATCGCGCCGATGCCTCCCGGCGAACTGCTCGCCGCCGTCGACGCCGCCATTCAAAAGCTCGAGCCGACCGAGCCCTACCACCGCCAGTTGGCCGTCGCGCTCAAGTCGACAATGTCCGAGACGCTGCAGCAAAGGCGGCTGGTCGTCGATTCCGAGCGCGACAGGATCTCCTGGCCGCTTCTGATCGGCGCGACGGCTTGGCTCGCCATTATTTTCGCCGCGTTGGGCCTCCTCGCGCCGCGCAAGGTCGTCGTCCAGACGGCAATCGTTTTCGGCGCGCTGTCGTTCGCCTCGGCCATCTACATCATCATCGAATTCGACCGGCCGCTCGACGGCGCGATCCGGGTGTCGAGCGCGCCGTCGTGGGAAGCGCTTCGCCATCTCGATGGTCCCTTAGCGGTGGTCCCATAGGCGGCGTCAGCGGCTGATCGACTTGATCGCCTGCTCCAACGTCCCAGGCCGACGTCGTTGATGCGATCGCCGCCTCGAGAAATCGACGCTGGCCGATCGGCGCCCCGCTCAGGCGAGGCAAACCGGCCATCCACGCGGCGCCGTCCGAGGGATCACCACAGCATCGTCCAGGAAAGGGCGGACACGTCGGGGTCGAGATCGAACGGCTCCACCGACTTCTGCCAATCGCGAATCCTCCGGCGAAGCCCGCGCCTGTCGGGGCCCACGCTCTCCATCAGATCGTTCATCTGGCGGAGCCGCCGCACCAGCGTCTTCATGAACCCGACCGCGCGCTCCGGGTAATCCTCGATCGCGGCGATGAACTCCTCGTAGGAGGCGGCGAGGCATTCCACGTCGGTCGCCGCCTTGACCGTGGCGGATCGCGGCCCGGGCTCGATCAGGCACATTTCGCCGAACACTTCGCCCGTCTTCAGCGTTCCGACGGTCCTGGCCTTGGCGCCCTGACCGATGCAGACCTCGACCGATCCAGTAACGATGAAGAACGCGGTATTGCCCTCCTCACCCTCGGAGATGATCGTGTCTCCGGCTTTGAACGCGACGGCCTGCATGAACGCCTCCCTGGAGCAGCCGACAGACCGTGACACGATTGGCGGCGAAGCGAAAGCTCTCGACGACCTCCGCTATCCCGCCTTCGCCCGCACCGGCGCGCGCCAGCGGCGCATGTCCCCGCGCGGCGGAGCGAAAGATTGCCTGCGAAGGGGATCGAGAGCCGTCGCTTCGATCCCGTATTTCGCCGATTACCGCTCCGCGCAGACGACCACGACCGTATTGCTTTGCGAGCCTTCGCAACTTGCGCCGATGGTCTTGTTGATATGCAGCGTGCTGCCTTCGCCGGTGCAGTAAGCGCTGATCATGATTTCGTTGGCGCCGCACGCGGCCTGCATTTGGCCGGTGATCGCTCGAAGAACGGCGCCGGCCCCGGTCGGTCCTGGCGGTCCCGCGGCGCCCCTCTCGCCCTTCGGTCCCTGCGGCCCCGCCGGTCCCGCGGCGCCCGTCTCGCCCTTCGGTCCTTGCGGCCCTTGCGGTCCTGCGGCGCCCGTCTCGCCCTTCGGTCCTTGCGGCCCTTGCGGTCCTGGGGCGCCAGTCTCGCCCTTCGACCCTTGCGCTCCTTGCTGTACTGCGGCGCCCGTCTCGCCCTTCGGCCCTTGCGCTCCTTGCGGTCCCGCGGCGCCCGTCTCGCCCTTCGGTCCCTGCGCTCCCGCGGCTCCCGCCTCGCCCTGCGGCCCTGCGGGTCCGAGTTCGCCCCGCGGCCCCTGCGGCCCCGCCGGTCCTGCGGCGCCCATCTCGCCCTTGGGTCCTTGCGGTCCGGCCGGCCCTGCGGCGCCCGTCTCGCCCTTGGGTCCTTGCGGCCCCGCCGGCCCTGCGGCGCCCGTCTCGCCTTTGGGCCCTTGCGGTCCCGCCGGCCCCGCGGGCCCTTGCGGTCCAGACGGTCCCTGGGATTCCTTTGAGCACCCCGAGACAGCCAATAGCGCGACGAGGGCTAGACTGGCGATCGATGTTCGCATTCCCTTTCCTCCGGCCAATTCCATGCCTTCAAGGGCGCATCCGACTGGATGGGCCGCGCCACGTCGCCGTGGAGCGCCTGTTCCATTACGGCGTGATCAGCCCCCGCCAAGACGCCCGACCGAAAGCTTATTCAATGGATGAGGCCGCGGCCAGCGCCGACGGTCGGCGCCGACGCCGCTTCGGCATGACCGAAGGGCCGGTCGTATTAGCCACAATTGACGGCGACAAATTTGGCCATCAATATGGGCCGTGCCGTAAGGGACACAGCGAATCCTGTCCGGCAGAGAGTGAATTCAAAGGGGAACGCCACGATGAGACGCAAGATTTTGACTATTCTGCCCTTGGTCGGGGCGCTGACCATCGCTCAGCAGGCACAGGCCAATACGGTCAGCTTCTGGTTCACCGGCCCGGGCGTCAGCGCCCACGGTACGCTCACCTATTCGCCGGCGCCCGGCGGCGCCGACCCGATCACAGGCATCACCGGCGTATTTTCGGACACAAATACGGGCCTCAACGGCAAGCCAGACATCGTCAACGCGACGATCACCGGGTTGCATGCGATCAACCCGGTGGTTCCCCTGCCAGTTAACGTTACCGCCCCAGACTTCAGTCTTTATTCTATTGTCAACGGGGTGCCCTCGCCGCCTGCCTCTCAAGCAAGCCCGGCGCTATCATACGACAATACATTCTATCCGGACGGATCTCCGATCGTATGTACAGACTACCCGGCTTCCGGCGGCCTATTGGATGTGTATGGCGTAATGTTTACGATTTCGAACGGAGACGTTGTTGATCTTTGGAGCAACGGCGTTTTCCCCGGGGCGCCAGCCTCGTCACTAACATATGGCGTCGCTGTCGCCGACGCCAACTACACATACGATTACGTGGGAGGCGTCGCTTTTGGCACCCCAGAGCCATCCACCTGGGCCATGATCATCCTCGGCTTCGCCGGTCTTGGTTTTGCCCGGCATCGCAAGGCCAAGAGCGGGGCCCCTGCCCTTTCCGCCGCCTGATCCTCAGCGCTGCTTTTCGCTTCGAAAGACCGCCGCGAGGCGGTCTTTCCTTATGCGAGGCCTCGCCTGGCGCCGGCCGCATCATGGGGCATGGCGGCTAAGCCCGCCGAGGTCCCATGATTTCGGCGCCGGGCCCTTGATTTTATCAGCCGGGAGACTTTCCTTGCCATTGCCGTTGAACGAGGCGCAGGCGGCCGGACGCCGCTCGGCGGCGCGGGAGGAGACCATGACACGGATCAGGCTGACCTTCGGTCCGCCGGAGGTGACCGTCGAGCGCCGCTCCGACGGGACGATGCTGGCGCGCTCTCCCCATCCGTTGGCCGCCCATCCTGACGCGATGACCGACTGGCTCGACCATTGGGCCAGGCTCGCGCCCGACCGGGTGTTTCTCGCCGAGCGCTCGGGCGAGGGCTGGCGCAAGCTGACCTACGCCCAGGCGCGCGAGGCGGCGCGCAGCGTCGCGCAAGGTCTGATCGACCGCGGCCTGAGCGTCGAGCGGCCGGTCGCGATCCTGTCCGGCAACAGCGTCGACCACGCGCTCGTCGGGCTCGGCGCCATGATCGCCGGCGTGCCCTACGCGCCCGTCTCGGCTCCCTATTCGCTGGTCGCCAAGGATTTCGCCAAGCTCAAGGCGATCCTCGCCATCCTGACGCCGGGACTCGTGTTCGTCGACGACGGCTCAGCCTTCGCCGCGGCGCTCGAGGCGGCCGCGCCGAGGGACGCGGAGATCGTCGCGCGCGCGAATCCGCCGGCGTCCCGCCCGTCGACCTTGCTCGAAGCGCTGCTGGCGAAGCCGGCCGGACCGGAAGTCGACGCCGCCCAGGCGAAGGTCGGGCCGGATACGATCGCCAAGCTGCTGTTCACGTCCGGCTCGACCGGCACGCCCAAGGGCGTCATCAACACGCAGCGCATGATGACCTCGAACCAGGCGATGGTCCGCGCCGTCAATCCGAGCTACGGCGCCGAGCCGCCGGTGCTGATCGACTGGCTGCCGTGGAGCCACACGTTCGGCGGCAACAACAATTTCAATCTCGTGCTGTCCAACGGCGGCTCGTTCTACATCGACGGCGGCAGGCCGCTGCCGGGCGCGATCGAGGAGACCGTGCGCAACCTGCGCGAGGTCTCGCCGACCGTCTATTACAACGTGCCGAGAGGCTTCGAGATGCTGCTGCCCTATCTCCAGGCCGACGAGCCATTGCGCCGCAGCCTGTTCGGCAGGCTGCAATCCTTCTGCTACGCCGGCGCGGCGCTCTCGCCCTTTGTCCGCGAGGAGTTCGAGCGGCTTGGCGTGGCGACGGTCGGCGAGGCCGTTCCGATGCTGACCTCGTTCGGCTCGACCGAGACCGGCCCGTCCGCGATCAGCGTGACGGAACGCGCGCGGCGGCCGGGCGTCGTCGGCATTCCCAATCCGGGCGTCGAGGTCAAGCTCGTCCCCAACGCCGGCAAGCTCGAGGCGCGGCTGAAGAGCCCCAGCGTCATGCCCGGTTACTGGCGCCAGCCGGAACTGACCAAGGCGGCCTTCGACGAGGAGGGCTATTATTGTTTCGGCGACGCGTTGCGATTCGTCGACGAAAGCGATCCGGAACTCGGCTTCCTGTTCGACGGGCGCGTGGCCGAGGACTTCAAGCTCGCCACCGGCACCTGGGTCAGCGTCGGTCCGCTGAGGGCGAGGTTCGTCGCCCATTGCGCGCCCTTCGTCACCGACGTCGTGGTGGCCGGGCACGACCGCGACGATGCGGCGGCGCTCGTCGTTCCGAACCTCGCGGCGTGCCGCGAGCTGGCGGGCGGATCGGACGGCGAGGCGAGCGCCGCCGAGGTGCTGGCGAGCGAAGCCGTGCGGGCGAAATTCGCCAGCCTGCTGGCCGATTTCAACAAGGCCGCGGGCGGAAGTTCGGGCCGCTTCGCGCGCATCATCCTGTTGGACGATCCGCCCTCGCTCGACACCGGGGAACTGACCGACAAAGGTTCGATCAACCAGCGCGCCGCGCTCAAGCGCCGGGCGGCGACGGTCGAGGAGCTTTACGCGCCGACCCCCTCGCCGCGCGTGATCTCGGAGCGCCTGAAGGAGAGAGCCGCACCATGAACGTCAACGACCTCGTCGCCATCGACGTCCACACCCACGCCGAAGTCTCCTGCCGGCAGCCGGCGGACGCCTTCTGGCAGCCCTACGAGGACGCCGCGAACAAATACTTCAAGGCCGGCAAGCGGCCGACCATCGCCGAGACGGTCGCCTATTACCGCGAGCGCAGGATCGGCCTCGTCATGTTCACCGTCGACAGCGAGTTTCAGATCGGCAACCGGCGCATCCCGAACGAGGAAGTCGCCGAGGCCGCCGCCGCCAACGCCGACATGATGATGGCCTTCGCCTCCATCGATCCGCACAAGGGCAAGATCGGCGTGCGCGAGGCGCGCGACCTCATCGAGGCGGGCGTCATCAAGGGGTTCAAGTTTCATCCGACCGTGCAGGGCTTCTTCCCCAACGACCGCATGGCCTACGATCTCTACGAGGTCATCGCCGAGCACAAGCTGCCGGCGCTGTTCCACAGCGGCCATTCCGGGATCGGCACGGGCATGCCGGGCGGCGGCGGCATGCGGCTCAAATACTCGAACCCGATCCACATCGACGACGTCGCCGTCGACTTCCCCGACATGACGATCATCATCGCCCACCCGTCGTGGCCGTGGCAGGACGAGGCGCTGTCGGTCTGCCTGCACAAGCCGAACGTCTATATCGACCTCTCCGGCTGGAGCCCGAAGTATTTTCCGCCGCAGCTCGTTCAGTACGCCAACAGCCAGCTCAAGACCAAGATGCTGTTCGGCTCGGATTTCCCGCTGATCGCGCCCGACCGCTGGATCAAGGATTTCAAGGAGGCCGGCTTCAAGCCGGAGGTTCACGACCTGATCCTGAAAGAGAACGCGATCCGGGCGCTGAAGATCGACGCCGCGGCGTGAGGGCTCGCGCGCGATGACGACGTTCGCCTGGATTGAAGGCGCGGGCGCGAACGTCGTCGCCGACGGCAAGCGCCTCGAGGCGGTCGCCTACGGCCCGCCGCCCGAATCGGCGCCGACCATCGTCCTGCTGCACGAAGGGCTCGGCTGCGTCGCGCTGTGGCGCGACTTTCCGGCCAGGCTGGCGGCGGCGACAGGCTGGGGCGTCTTCGCCTATTCGCGCGCCGGCTACGGACAGTCCGATCCGGTCGATCTGCCGCGTCCGCTCGACTATATGACCCGCGAGGCGCGCTCGAGCCTGCCGGCGGTTCTCGACGTCATCGGCTTCCGGCGGGGGCTCCTGTTCGGCCACAGCGACGGGGCCTCGATCGCCGCGATCTACGCCGGCGAGCATGTGGACGAACGCGTCAAGGGTCTCGTGCTGATGGCGCCGCACGTCTTCGCCGAAGGGCCGGGCCTCGCCTCGATCGCCGAGGCCAAGCGCGCCTATGAGACAGGCGGCCTGCGCGCCAAGCTCGCCCGATATCACGCCGATGTCGACTGCGCCTTCCTCGGGCTGGAACGGCGCGTGGCTCGATCCCGGCTTCAAGGCCTGGAACATCGAGGAGGTCGTCGATCGCTGGCGGGTCCCTGCGCTGCTCATCCAGGGCGCGGACGACCAATATGGAACAATCGCGCAGATCCGCGCGATCGAAGCGCGCACGCCCGCGCCGGTCGAGAGTCTGATCCTTGAAGGATGCCGCCACTCGCCGCATCTCGAACGGCCCCAGGAGACGCTCGACGCGATCGCCGCGTTCTGCGCCAGGATCGCGACCGGCGAGAGGGAGGCATGACGATGCTTGCGGCGCGCATTCACGGCCACGGCGGCAACGAGGTTGTGCGGCTCGACCAATTGCCCGTCCCGGCGCGGCAGTCTGGCGAGGTTCGGATCCGCATGCTCGCGGGCGGGCTCAACCGGGTCGATCTCTATATGCGCAACAGCGGCGCGGGCATCACCCACCGGCTGCCGATCATCCTCGGGCTCGACGGCGCCGGCGTGATCGACGAGGCGGACGCCGGCTCGGCCTTCCGCGCGGGCGATCCGGTCGTCGTCTATCCCGGGCAGCCGTGCGGCCTCTGCGAATTCTGCCGGAAGGGCGAAGACGTGCTGTGCACGCGGGGCCGCATTTTCGGCGAGCAGGTCGACGGGACCTTCGCCGAGTTCGTCTCAGCGCCCGAGGGAAGCGTGCTGCGCAAGCCCGAAGGTCTCGATTTCGTCGAGGCCGCCTCTCTCAGCGTCGCCTGGCTCACGGCGTGGAGAATGATCGAGACCAAGGCGCGCTTGAAGCCGGGCGAGACCGCGCTCATCTTCGGCGTCGGCGGCTCGGTCTCGCTGGCGGCGACGCAGATCGCAAACGCGCTCGGCGCGCGGACGATCGTCACCTCGCGCGACGCGGCCAAGCTCGAACGCGCGCGCGGCCTCGGCGCCGCCGAGACCATCCAGGACACCGGCGGCAACGTCGTCGACCGGGTGATGGAGATCACGGGAAAACGCGGCGTCGACGTCGTCATCGAGAACGTCGGCAAGGCCGTCTGGCCCGCGGCGATGCGCTCGCTGGTGCGCGGCGGGCGGCTCGTCACCTGCGGCGCGACGACCGGCGACGATCCGTCCGCCGATCTTCGCCGCCTGTTCATCCGGCAGCTGCAGGTTCTCGGCTCGACCCTCGGCAACCGCTCGGAATTTCAGGCCGTGATCGACTTCATCGCCGAGAAGCGGCTGAAGCCCCATATCGACCAGGTCTTTCCGCTCGACGCCATTCACGCCGCGCTCGACCGCCTGGAGTTGGGGCGCCAGTTCGGCAAGATCGGCCTGACGATCGGCGAGGCTTAGGATCCGACCGCCTCGCCTCGCTCATGATCGCGCGCCGACCAGCGCCGGGTCGGCGCGGTAGAGTTCGGGAAACAATCGCTTCAGATTCTCGATCTTCGGCAGATCGTTGACGACGATATACGGATAGGTCGGATTCTTCGCCAGAAAGTCCTGATGATAGTCCTCGGCGCGGTAGAAGGTCTTGCCCGGCTCGATCGGTGGTGACGATCGGCGTGCGGAACGCGTGCGCCCGATCGAGCTGGGCGATGTAGTCCTTCGCCACCCGCGCCTGCGCGTCGTTCAGCGGGAAAATCGCCGAGCGGTATTGCGTGCCGCTGTCCGGCCCCTGACGGTTGAGTTCGGTCGGATCATGCGCGACCGAGAAAAATACCTGCAAGATCCGCCCGTAGGTGATCTTGCGCGGATCGTAGGTGATCTTGACCGATTCCGCGTGACCCGTGTCGCCGCTGCTGGTCATCTGGTAATGCGCGGTCGCCTTGTCCCCGCCGTCATATCCGGACACGGCGCTGGTCACGCCGTCGACGTGCTGGAACACGCCTTGCACGCCCCAGAAGCATCCGCCCGCCAAAACCGCGGCCTCGGAAGTCGAACCGTCGGCTGGTTCGTCGACCGCGGGCGGCGGGACGAGGCGCGCCTCTTCGGCGGTCGAACGCGGCGCCCCGAAGGCGACCGCCATCAACAGACCGCCGACGATCAGCGCCACGTTGCCGGCCTGGTTCTTCAACTGCGCAATCATGGCCCGACTCCTGATGGAACCCACGGTGAACGAACAACAGGATTGCGGCGTCTCAAGCGAGGGCTGGCTTGAAGGTCAGCGCGACGCCGTTCATGCAATAGCGAAGCCCGGTCGGCTTCGGTCCGTCGTCGAAAACATGGCCGAGATGTCCATCGCAGCGCCGGCACGTCACCGCGGTGCGGGTCATCCCGAATGACCGGTCCTCTTTTGTGTTGACGGCATTGTCCAGCGGCGCCCAGAAGCTGGGCCAGCCGGTGCCGCTGTCGAATTTTGTCGAAGAGGAGAAGAGGTCGAGTCCACACCCTGCGCAGGCGAAGGTCCCGCGCCGCTCCTCATGCAGGAGCGGACTGGTAAAAGGAGGCTCGGTCCCATCCTTGCGCAGGACCGCGTATTGCGCCGGCGTCAAAAGCTTGCGCCATTCGGCGTCGGTGTGGACGACATGGCCCTCCATTGCGGACCAGGCGGCTCGGATTTGCACAAGATTGGCGCCCGCGATCGCCGCCAGGCCGCGAACCGCGCCGCTCAAAGCCGTTCGACGCGTCAGCATCGTTCACCTCACTGGTTTGCGGAACTTGGGGACGATTTCCTGGTCCCGCAATCCCTATACGCGCCGGACGCCGGGGGGTTACAGGATCGGGCGAACTTTTTTCAACCCGCCGCGCCCCGTCGGCGCCCGCGACCAGAACCGAGCGGGAGCGCGAGCCGGTCGCCCGCCAGTTGACCAGGCGGCGCGGCTTGCTTCAAACATAAGGTTCAACGTAGCGAACCGTCAAAGCGCGCCCCACGATCTTTTGCGTTAATCTTGGCGCCGACGCCGGAGGAACCCCATGGCCGCCATCAATTCCGTCGCTGAACTGACGATCGACGGGGACGTCGCCATCGTCACCATCGACTCGCCGCCGGTCAACGCGCTGTCGCAGGCCGTTCGCGACGGCCTCAAGCGCGGCGTCGAGGCGGCGCAGGCGGACGGAGCGGTCAAGGCCATCGTGATCATCTGCGCCGGGCGGACCTTCATCGCCGGCGCCGACATTTCTGAATTCGGCAAGCCGCCCGCCGCGCCCAATCTTCCCGACGTGCTCGATCGAATTGAGAACGCCAGCAAGCCGGTGATCGCCGCCATTCACGGAACGGCGCTCGGCGGAGGATTCGAGGTGGCGCTGACGGCGCATTACCGCATCGCGGTCCCTTCGGCCAAATGCGGCCTGCCGGAAATCAAGCTCGGGCTCATCCCCGGCGCCGGCGGCACGCAGCGCCTGCCGCGTCTGATCGGGGTCGAGAAGGCGCTCGACGTCATTCTTTCCGGCTCTCCCTTCGGCGCGCGCGAGGCCAAGGATTGGGGCGTCGTCGACGAACTCGCCGAACAAGGCAAATTGCGCGAATCCGCGCTTGCCTTCGCGCGCCGCCTGATCGCCGAGAAGGCGCCGTTGCGCAAGGTGCGCGACCGCTCCGACAAGCTCGAAGCCGCGCGCGGCCATCCGGAGATCTTCGAAGCCATCCGCAACGCCAACGCCAGGAAATTCCGCGGCTTCGAAGCGTGGGAGAGGGCGATCGCGTCGGTCAGGAACGCCGTCGATCTGCCGTTCGACGAGGCCATCGTCAAGGAGCGCGAGATGTTCATGGCGCTGCTCGCGACCACCCAATCGAAAGCCCAGCGGCATGTGTTCTTCGCTGAGCGGCAGGCCGCCAAGATCGCCGACGTCGGCCCGAACGAGCCGATCCGCCCGATCGCGAAGGTCGGCGTGATCGGCGCCGGCACGATGGGCGGCGGCATCGCGATGAATTTCCTCAGCGCCGGCATTCCGGTCGCCATCGTCGAGACCTCGAAGGAGGCGCTCGACCGCGGCGTTTCGATCATGCGCCGCAATTACGAGAACACCGCCAAGAAGGGACGCCTGACGATGCCCGAGGTCGACGAGCGGATGGGCAAACTCGCGCCCTCGCTCGATTTCGGCGATTTGGCGACGGCGGACCTGGTGATCGAGGCGGCCTACGAGGACATGGAGCTGAAGAAGAGCATCTTCGAGAGGCTCGACGCCGTCGCCAAGCCCGGCGCCATTCTCGCGTCCAACACCTCCTATCTCGACATCGACGAAATCGCGGCCAAGACCAAGCGGCCCGAGGATGTGCTCGGCATGCATTTCTTCTCGCCGGCCAACGTGATGCGGTTGCTGGAGATCGTGCGCGGGGCGAAGACGTCGAAGTCGGTTCTGGCGACGGTTGCGCAACTCGCGCCGAGGATCGGCAAGGTCGGAGTCGTGGTCGGCGTCTGTCACGGCTTCGTCGGCAACCGGATGCTGGCTCAGCGCCAGCGCGAGGCGATGAAGCTGATCCTCGAAGGCGCGACGCCCTGGGACGTCGATCGCGTGATCACCGATTTCGGCATGCCGATGGGGCCGTTTGCGATGAGCGATCTCGCCGGTCTCGACATCGGCTGGTCGGCGCAGACCTCGAAGCGCTCGACGATCCGCGAAATCCTGTGCGAGGAGGGCCGGCGCGGCCAGAAGACCGGCGCGGGCTTCTACGACTACGACGCGGCGCGCAACGCCGAAGCCCTCGGCGCATGTCGACAAGATCATCCGCGATTTCGCCGCGTCGAAGGGCGTCGAACAGCGCGCGATCGGCGACGCCGAGATCCTGGAGCGGTGCACCTATCCGATGATCAACGAAGGCGCGAAGATCCTGGAAGAGGGCAAGGCGCAGCGCGCCTCCGACATCGATATCGTCTGGATCTACGGTTATGGCTGGCCCGTCTATCGCGGCGGCCCGATGTTCTACGCCGACACGGTGGGCCTGAAGACCGTGCTCGAAAAATTGCAGGCGTTCGAGGCCAAATTCGGCGAAGATTTCAAGCCGGCGCCGCTGCTGGTCAAACTGGCGAACGAAGGCGGGGCGTTTTCGCGGTCGTAGCGCTGTTGGAGGCGAGCGCGCTCATCCGGCCCGTCGGGCCGTCTTCTCCCGCGCAGCCCGTTCTTCGACGGGCTATGCGGGGCACGGAATTCGCCCCCTCCTCCCTTTGCGAGAGGCGGGAGAGGGCGAGGAAAACCTTAAAGCATCCGGAGGTCCGTTATGCGTGAAGCCGTCATCGTCTCCACCGCCCGAACGCCGATCGGCAAGGCCTATCGCGGCGCCTTCAATGACACCCAGGCCCAGACGCTCGGCGGCCACGCCATCGCCAACGCGCTTGCGCGCGCCCGCGTCGAAGGCGCGGAAGTCGACGATGTCGTCATGGGCGCGGCGCTTCAGCAGGGCTCGACCGGCGGCAACGTCGCGCGCCAGTCGGCGCTGCGCGCCGGCCTGCCGACCAGCGTCGCAGGCATGTCGGTCGACCGCCAATGCGCCTCCGGCCTGATGGCGATCGCCATCGCCGCCAAGGAGATCGTCGAGGATGGCATGAGCGTCGCCGTTGGCGGCGGGCTCGAATCCATATCGCTGGTGCAGAACGACAAGATGAACCGCTTCCGCGCTCTGGACCCATGGCTCGTCGAGCATCGTGACGACGTCTATATGTCGATGCTCGAGACCGCCGAAATCGTGGCGGCGCGCTATCATGTCTCGCGCGAGCGCCAGGACGAATTCGCGTTGCAGTCGCAATCGCGCGCCGCCGCCGGGCAGGCCGCCGGTCGGTTCGACGCCGAGATCGCGCCGCTGCCGAGCGTGATGAAGGTCGTCGACAAGGCGACCGGCGCCGTCTCCGACAAGGCGGTGACCCTCAAGCACGACGAAGGCATTCGCGCCGACACCAATCTGGCGGGCCTCGCCGCCCTGAAGCCGGTGTTCGCCGACGGGCGGCGGATCAAGGAGCCGGGCTCGTTCATCACCGCCGGCAACGCGTCGCAACTGTCCGACGGCGCCAGCGCCTGCGTGCTGATGGAGGCCGAAGCTCGCCAGTCAGCGCAATCTCTCGCCGCTCGGAATCTATCGCGGAATCGCGGTCGCCGGCTGCGACCCCGACGAGATGGGCATCGGCCCGGTCTTCGCCGTGCCGAAACTCCTCAAGGCGCACGGCCTCAAGGTCGACGACATCGGTCTGTGGGAGCTGAACGAGGCGTTCGCGGTGCAGGTTCTCTATTGCCGCGACAAGCTCGGCATCGACAACGACAAGCTCAACGTCGACGGCGGCGCGATCGCCGTCGGCCACCCCTACGGCATGAGCGGCTCGCGCCTCGCCGGCCACGCGCTGATCGAAGGCAAGCGGCGCGGCGCGCGCTATGTCGTGGTGACGATGTGCGTGGGCGGCGGCATGGGCGCGGCGGGGCTGTTCGAGGTCGTATGAGTTCGGCGGGAGGTCTTGGGCTTGTACGAACCGCACCAAATGGCGCCGCTTGCGGCCTATCATGGCCACAAGCCGCCCGCGCCGGCCTGGTTCGAGCGCGCCGTCGCGGCCGAGCCGGAGCGGACGTTCGCCGAATTCGAGGGCGCCCGGATCGAGACGCTGGCCTGGGGCGAGCGCGGCAAGCCTGGCCTCATGCTGCTGCATGGCGGGGCCGCCCATGCCGACTGGTGGTCGTTCGTCGCGCCGCTGTTCGCGCGCGAGCATCGCGTCGTGGCGTCGTCGTTCACCGGGATGGGACGCTCGGATTGGCGCCCCGCTTATGATTTCAAACAGTTTGTCCGCGAGGCGCGGGAAGCGGGCAGGTCGGGAGGCGCGTTCGACGCTGGTCCGCCAGTCGTGGTCGGCCATTCGTTCGGCGGACGCGTGGCGGTAGGCCTCGCGCATGATTTCGGCGCCGAATTCGCCGCGGCGGTGATGGTCGATCCGCCCTTCTTTGCGCCGCAGAACCAGCGTCCTCCCTCCCCTCCCCGCCCGACCAAGGCGCGCCGGGTCCAGCATTCGCTCGAAGCGATCGTCGCCCGCTTTCGCCTCGCGCCGCCGCAAGCCTGCGACAACCTCTACATTCTCGACCATATCGCGCGGCGCTCGGCGCGAGAGGTCGTCGACGCGGACGGCAACCGGGGCTGGGCCTTGTGCTTCGACCCGCACTTCTGGGAACGGTTCCATCGGATCGACCCGATCCCGCTCGTCATGGCCGCCAATTGTCCGCTCGCGCTGTTCCGCGGCGCGAAGTCCCAGCTCTTTCACCCCGAGGACGCCGCCTATCTGTTGGGTCTGATCGGCCCGGGCGCGCCCTATGTCGAGATCCCCGAGGCCGAACACCACGTGATGATCGATCAACCCCTCGCGTTCGTCGCCGCGCTGAGAGCGCTGCTGGCGGCCTGGCCGCGAGCAAAGGGAAAATAATCGGGGTCGCGAGCAGCCTCAGTTGGAGCGTGTGAATTGGAGGCGGGCATGACGGACGTCGCTGGCGATGCCGCATCCGCCGCCACGGCCCGCGCCAACGCGCGCATCGCCGCGCGCTACGACGAGCTGCCCTACGACTCCCAGCCGCGCAGCCGCAGCCATCCCGCGCGGATCGCCATGATCGCGCAGCTGCTCGGACTGACCCCGCCGCCGCCGATGACCGCCCGCATCCTGGAGATCGGCTGCGCTTCAGGCGGCCACATCATCCCGCTTGCCGCGCAATATCCCGACGCGCGATTGGTCGGCATCGATTTGTCGGCGGCGCAGATCGCCTCCGGATTGGCGCGCGTCGACAGGCTCGGGCTCGCCAACGTCGAACTCGTCCGCGGCGATCTGGTCGAATTCGCGCCTCGGCCGGAGACGTTCGATTACGTTCTGTGTCACGGCGTCTATTCCTGGGCCCCGATCGAGGTGCGCGCGGCCATCCAGCGGCTGATCGCGGCGAGCCTTTCGCCCGCAGGAATCGCTTACGTCAGCTACAACGTCCTGCCGGGCTGGCGTCTCAAGCAGACGCTGCGCGACGTGCTGACGAGTGCGGTGCGCCATCTGTCCCGATCTGGCGTCGAAAGTCGCCGGCGCGCGGGCGTTCCTGGCCCTATTGCGCGGATGGAGCGGCGCTGATGGTCCCTACGGCGCGAATCTTTGCCGCCTGGCCGCGCGGCTCGAGACGGAGCCTGACAGCTATCTCGCCCACGAATATCTCGCGGAACACAACCAGCCGCAGACGTTCGGCGAGTTCGTCGAAGAGGCGGGACGAGCCGGCCTCGCCTATCTCACTGATCTTGATCTGTGGATGACCCTGCCGGAAAACTTCGATCCCGAATTTCGCCGGCTGCTGAACGAGGCGTGCGGCGGGGCTCTGCTGCCGACGGAGCAGATGATCGACGTGCTGCTGGGGCGCGAATTTCGCCGCTCTTTGCTCGTCCATGAAGCGATCGCCCCGAGCGTGTCGCGCGTGCTCGATCGCAGCCGGATCGAAGGGTTGAACTTCATCGGGCGGATGGCGCAGGAGGAGACGGCGGGAGAGGCGGGCGCACGAACGTTCCTCGGCCCCGACAATCAGAGGCTGTCGGTCAGCGCGCCTGCGGCTCGGCGCGCGATCGAAGCTCTGAGCCGCGCCTATCCCGCCAGTCGCACGCTCGAGGAGCTCGTCCAGGCAAGCGACGGCTCGGACCCGGGCAGCCCGCAGGAGAGGCGCGACCAGATCGTCTACCTGCTGTTCTTGACGCTGACCGGCGGGATGATCGACGCCCGGGTCGACCCGATCCGCGCGGCGTCCACGATCGAGGCGCTGCCGCGCGCTCCGCGGTTCTGTCGGATCGACGCCCTCGCCGGCGAAAGCGCCGTCGCGACCTTGACGCATGATCCCTATTTTCTCAGCGACGCAGAGCGTCGCCTTTTGCAGCTCATGGATGGAACGCGGGATCGCGACGCGCTCGTCGGCGCGCTTCTCGAACGTGTCTCGGCAGGGGAACTGCAATTGTCCCACGGCGGCGCTTCCATCGCCGGACAGGGCGAACTCGACCGATGGGCGCGCGAAGAGGTCGACCGCGCGCTGGGCGCATTCCAGAGAGCCGGGCTTCTGGAGCCGGCGTAGCTCAATCTCGGCGCCGCCGCCTCACGCTGCGTCAACGGGTCTTCGACAAGAGCCTGCCGCATGTTACAGTGGATCGGCCGGTCGGGCTTGCCGCCAAAGCGAAGCCAACAGCCGCCGGCGCAGGGAGCAGCGCAATCGGAGGGCGCGATGGCCTATAAGGATATTCTTGTCTATCTCGATCCGACGGCCGAAGCGGTCAACCGCGTCCGTTTCGCCGCCGAACTGGCCAAGACCCATGGGGCGCGGCTGATCGCCGTCGACGCGAGCGCGCCCGCCCACGCCGAGGGGATCGACCCTTCGGCGCCGACCCGGCGGATGTTCGACGACGCGACGCGCGACGCGGCCGTCAAGGGCCTGTTCGTGCCGGCGGAAAAGCCGGGCGACGGCGACGCCTTCACCCATTGCGTCGACCTGATCGTCGCCCCCGCGCCTGGAGGTCCGGCGCGAGACGTCATTCGCCGGGGCGCGCTTGACCGCGCGCTGCTCGAGTCCGGCGTCCCGGTGCTGATCCTGCCGCCCGAATGGTCGCCTGGACCGGTAGGCCAAAATGTCGTCATCGCCTGGAACGGCGGCCGGGAGGCGCTGCGCGCCGTGCATGACGCGATGCCCTTGCTCGAGCGGGCGCGCAAGGTCGTGGTGTTCGCCTTCTCCTCCCGGCCGAGCGATTTGCGCGCCTCCGCCGCCTTGCTGCTCGAACACCTGCAGCGGCACGGCGTCGTGGCGCATGTGTCGGACTGGACCAACACCGGCGACATGACGGCGATCGACGCCCTGTTCGCCAGCCTCGACACACAGGACTCCGACCTCATCGTCGCCGGCGCCTTCGGCCACTCGCGGGTTTACGAAGAACTGTTCGGCGGCGTGAGCCTCGATCTGATGCGCCAGCAGTCGCTGCCGGTTTTGATGTCGCACTAGTCGAGACCCGATCTGGATGTCGAAGCGCCACCGGCTCAATCTTTCGTGGCGCGTGGCGCGAATCGTGGCGGCCGGCGTCTGCGCTCTGGGGCTCATCGCCGTCCTATGGACTGTGACCGGCCACTTCCGGCAATTCGCCTCGGAAGCGTCGCAGGAAGCATCGCAGCCCGATGGGCGCGAGCCGAGCGCCCAATCGCCGCGACCGGAGACCAGCGCAGGTCCGGCGGCCGTAAAGCTTTCCGCCGGTCAACAAAAACAGATTGACTTGCAGACCACGGCCGTAGCAGCCGCTCCCCATCGCGATCAGCTCCGGGCTTACGGCGCCGTCCTCGACATTGCCCGGATCACCGAGCTGACGAACAGCTACGCCAACGCGAGCGCGCAACTTCAGACGGCGCAGGCCAAGCTCGAAGTCTCGAAGGGCGCGTTCGAACGCGCCAAGAGGCTCGGCCAGTCCGCCGCGATGTCAGCGGCGCAAGTCGAAGCGGCGGAGGGGAATCTCCGCGTCGACCAAGCCGCGCTGGCCGCCGCCGAGTCTCAACTCAGGACCCTCGCGGCCACGGCGCAGCAGGAATGGGGTCCAGTGATAGGCAAAGCGATTGTAGACCGCGCGCCGGCGGTGGTGCGGTTGATCGAACGTCAGCAATTTCTTGTTCAGGTGACGCTGCCGCCCGGCGCCGCGTTCGCGGACCCTCCTCCAACCGCTCTTGCGGAAGCGCCCACTGGGCAAACGAATGTCGAATTGCAGTATCTCTCGCCGGCGACCCGCATGGATTCGCGCATTCAGGGGGTGAGCTACTTTTACTCAGCGCCTGGAGACAGCGGTCTGCTTCCGGGGATGAATATTATAGTTCATGTCCCCTACGGCAAGACATACGAGGGGGTGATCGTTGACGGCGCCGCCATCGTGCATTGGCAGGGGCAGCCGTGGGTGTATCTGCGTGTCGGCCCCGACACTTTCAGACGAAATCCGATCAGCACCGACCAGCCGGTCTCGGACGACGCCTACGTGGCGCGAGACATTCCGTCAGGCTCCGAGATCGTGATCCAAGGCGCGCAGGCCCTCTTGTCCGAGGAAACGAAAAGCGAACAACAGAGTAGCGACGACAATGACTAGCGGGGCCATCCCAACCCCGTCGGGACCGCAGGCCGCTCTCGTCGCATTCGCCATACGCTTCCGCGGAATTGTGCTTGCGCTGGCATGCGCGCTCTTGGGCTACGGCTTGTTCTCGCTCGGAGACGCAAAGTACGACGTCTTTCCCGAATTCGCGCCCCCGCAAGTGGCGATTCAGACCGAAGCGCCGGGTTTGAGCCCGGAACAGGTCGAGGTTCTCGTGACCCAGCCGATCGAAACTTCGATCAACGGCCTCGACGGGATCGAGAGCATGCGCTCGGTCTCGATCGAGGGCCTGTCCGTGATCACCGTCAACTTCGAGCCTGGGAGCGATGTCTATCGCGGGCGTCAACTGGTGACTGAGCGGCTGGCGGCGGCGAGCGCTCAACTGCCGCTGGGCGTGCGGCCTCCGGAGATGACGCCGCTGACCTCGTCAACGAGCACTGTGTTGATCATCGGACTCACCTCCGACGAGCGCTCGCTCATGGACGTGCGCACGATTGCGGACCGGACGGTGAGCCGGCGGATTCTCGCGGTGACCGGGGTCGCTCAAATCTCGACCTATGGCGGAGACGTAAAGTCGCTGCAGGTGCAGCTGCGTCCCGACGACCTAATTCGCTTTCAAGTCGGCATCAACGACGTCTTGAGCGCGGCGCGCAAGGCGACCGGCGTTCTGGGCGCCGGCTTTGTCGATACGGTCAATCAGCGCATTACGATCGAGACCCGGGGCCAGTCTTTGACGCCGGAGCAACTCGCCCGCGCGGTTCTGTTCCATGAAGGCGGCGCGAGCGTCGTGCTCGGCGACGTCGCCAATGTCGTCGCCGCTCCCGTGCCGCCGATCGGCGCCGCTCTCATCAACGGGAAGCCGGGCGTCATGTTGATGATAAGTCAGCAATACGGCGCCAATACGCGCGAGGTCACAGCCAGAGTGGAATCTGCGCTGCGAGACCTGCGACCCGCCCTCGAACGCGAAATGATTCAACTCCACCCCGATCTGTTCCGCCCCGCCAATTTCATCGACACGGCGACGGAGAACGTCCTGGGAGCTCTTATGATCGGCGGCGCGCTGGTGATTGTCGTTCTGTTCCTTTTCATGTTCGACTGGCGCGCCTCAATCATTAGCTGCACCGCAATACCCTTATCGTTGGTGGCCGGGGCGCTGGCGTTGCAATGGATCGGCGAAACCCTCAACACCATGACGCTGGGCGGTCTCGCCATCGCCATCGGGGAGGTGGTCGATGACGCGGTGATCGGCGTTGAGAATGTCGCGCGCCGACTGCGCGAGAACCGCCGATTGGCGGAACCGAAATCCGAGTCTCGCGTAGTGCTTGACGCCATCCTCGAGGTCCGCGGCGCTGTCGTCTACGCAACCTTCGCGGCCTTGCTGGTATTCCTTCCGGTCGTCGCGCTCTCGGGAGTGGGGGGTCGTCTTTTTCGGCCCCTCAGCATCGCATACATCCTTGCGGTGTTGGCTTCGCTCGCAGTCGCCCTGACGGTGACTCCTGCGCTTTCCATGTTGCTGTTGGCCGGAAGCGGTCGACAGCGGCATGGCGATCCCCCGGTCATTCGTTGGTCGCGCAGGACCTACGCGACGGCGCTCAGGCGCATCGAAGGCTTTCCGAAAATTGTCCTCGGGGCGACGATCGCGCTCGCGGCCCTCGCCGCGGCGATGTTGCCGTTGTTTGGCGGGACTTACTTGCCAGATCTCAGAGAGGGCCATTTGATTCTGCATGTTACGTTGACGCCCGGGACTTCGCTTAACGAATCGCTCCGGATCGGGAAGCTGATAACCAAGGCGATTCTGGAGGTCCCCAGCGTTCGAAGCGTGGCGCAGCATGTCGGCCGCGCCGAAGCCGGTCCGGACACCGAGGGCACTCATTATAGTGAGTTCGAGATCGATCTGGAGCCGGGACTCTCAGGCCATGCACAGGCTGTGGCCGAAACGCGGATGCGAGCGGCGATGGCGAACTTCCCGAGCCTAATTTATTCGCTCAAGACCTTCCTGACCGAGCGCGTGGAGGAGACGGTCTCGGGCTTCACCGCCGCGGTCGCGGTGAATGTGTACGGCGCCGATCTCGACCGGTTGGAGAGCGCCGCGCGCGCGGTCGCGCGAAAACTCGGCGAAGTTCCAGGCGCTATCGACGTCCAGGAACGATCCCCGCCTGGAATGCCGCAAATCAACGTCACCTTGCGCCCGGCGGACCTGCAGCGATGGGGGCTCGACGCAGTCGAAGTCCTCGCGCTCGTGCGTACGGCTTATCAGGGCGACGTCGTCGGTCAAGGATATGAAGGCAACTCAGCGTTTGATATTATCGTGATTCTTGATGAGCGCTCTCGCGCTCGGGTCGATCAGATCGGCGACTTGCCATTAAGGACATCGAGCGGGACTTACATACTCTTGAAGCAGGTCGCAGACGTCTATGAGACTTCCGGCCGATATCAGGTGCTCCATCAAAACGCTCAGCGCGTCGCGGCCGTAACAGCAAACGTGACGGGACGCGACGTCGTCTCTTTCGTCCGCGACGCCAGGAAGAAGATCGCCAGGGAAGTCGTCCTGCCCCCTGGCGCGCATGTGGAGTTCGCCGGCGCCGCGGAAGCCCAGGCTCGGTCGCGGCGCGATCTACTCGTCAACGCGTCGCTCGCGGGAATCGGCATCGTCCTTCTGCTTTCGATCGTCGCGGGCCACTGGCGCAACCTCTTGTTGGTTCTAATCAACTTGCCGTTCGCCTTCGTCGGCGGAGTCTTCGCTGTGGCGCTCACCGGCGGTCTGCTTTCGCTCGGGTCACTGGTCGGGTTCGTGACCCTGTTCGGGATCACTCTGCGCAACTCCATCCTGATGATCTCGCGCTATGAGCGTCTGGTTGATGTTGAAGGACGCGCATGGGGGCTAGAAACGGCGATTGAAGGCGCCTCCGACCGCCTCGTTCCAATTCTGATGACCTCTCTGGTGACCGGCCTCGGGTTGCTTCCGCTCGCGGTCGGCGCCGGCGAGCCTGGGCGCGAGATCGAAGGCCCGATGGCGATTGTCATCTTGGGCGGCCTCATGACTTCCATGGCGCTCAACCTCCTGGTCCTGCCGACGCTGGCGCTTCGCTATGGGCGTTTCGAGGTCGAGCAGCTTGACGCGCATGCACGACAAGCGGTCGCCTCATGAGGCGAAGGCCGGCTCGCTCGAGCTGATCGACTTTCCGCGCCGGCTGGCGAAGCTGAAGTCTCGAAGTCAATTTCTTAAACCTTCCACGGGGCGACGACATGGAACGGGCAGAAAACCACGCTACGTGGACAGAATGAGAACGAAGCGGCGTTGATCAGGAACTGGCGAGGTCCTCGGGATACCCGCCGCCGCTGTCGAGGAAGTGCTCCGATGTCGAACGACCGCGTGCGCTGACCGTCGAACGGTGTGGTTCTGCCGGATCGCCTGCCTGCAGGCCGAGCCTGACCAGCGGTTGGATTGAGCTTGCGCCGATGGCTTTATCGGGTCCAATGCCGGCGACGACGAGACGCCAGCCGATTGTTCCGCGTTCGGTGATGTCAGGCTCTAGGCATCCGCCGCGAGGCTGGTCACCCTGGCGGCCAAACATGAACAGGCGGCAGGACCAGAACGCGTTTCGGGGACGGGGCGGCGGGATGAGCGCCCACTCCAGTGGCCCCCCGTCGGAGGCTTCAGGCGTCGGTCGGACGTGATCGTCCTGCCGATCTGCGACAATCGCCGTCGGACGAGACTATCCACGGGGCTCCTCCTCCCAATGCGCGCCGCCCGGTATCTATCTTGAGCGCATTCCGCCTCGCCTCGGCCGATTCAATGCGGTCGGCAAGCGCAGGACCGTCCGTTCCATCGTTTCACGCCGCGGTCCGCCCACGCACCGTCGAATAGATCAGCGCGGCGATCAGGACGAGAATGCCTTGAAACACGTATTGATAGGTTTCAGACAGACCAAGAAAGGTGGCGGCATTGAGAACTTCCGTCAGTAGGAGCGTGCCGAGCACTGTGCCGATGAACGTTCCGCGTCCGCCGCGCAGGCTCGTTCCGCCAAGCACGACCGCGGTGATGCTCGACAGCGTATAATTCGCGCCTTGCCGGGGATCGCCGACCCCGATCTGGCCGAACAGCATGACGGCGCCAAACGCCGTTAACAGGGAAGAAGCGATATAGCCGGCGACGAACGTGCGATCGATCCGAACGCCGATTCGCCGCGCCGATTCCTCATCGGAGCCTATCGCCCGAAGCTGCCAGCCGAACCGCGAGCTCCGCAACGCGTATTCGCATGCAACGGCGAAAACGACCAAGACCAGAAACGCCAGGGGTATCGGCCCATACAGCCGGTTGATGACGTCAGCGACAGTGGCGTTGATGTATCCGCCCGGGCCATCACGCAACAGGAAGCTCATCCCCTGAATGCCGATATACATCGCGAGCGTCGCGGCAATCGCCGTGAAATTCGCAAATCTTATGAGAAGTCCGTTGATCGCGCCGACAACGAACGCGCCGCCGAACATCAAGAGGAAGCCCGCCGCGATCACCGTTGGAGACTTGTCATCGTTCACGAAGAACGAGGCGACCACGACCAGAAAACCCGCGAGCGGACCAACCGACAAGTCAATTCCAGCCATCAACAGCGCGACGGTTTGCCCGAGGGCGATGAAGCCCAACGCGGTCGCCAACAGGAGGATGTTGGAGATATTGAACGCCGACAGAAAGTTGGGGTTTTGCCCGAAGACGTAGAGCCCGAGCAGACAGGTGACAAGCGCAAGGGGAACGGCCGGCGCATTGTCCGATTGCAGAAAATGCCGCCATCCGCTGGTCCTCGAAGCGACGCGGTCCTGCAAGCCGGAGTCGCCGACGTGGGTGTCGGCTTTGACAGCCGCGGCGACGATCCTGGCCTCCAAGACTTCGTCGCCGCTCAGCTTTGCGACAACGCGCCCCCGCGACATGACAATGACTTGGTCGCACAACCCTTCAAGCTCTGCCGCGTCCGAAGAATTGACGATGACTGGCGTGCCCGAACTCGATACCTCGCGCAAAATACGATAGATCTCGGCGCGCGCGCCAACATCGACTCCCTGGGTCGGTTCGTCGGCGACAATAAATCCGGGTTCCGACAGCAAGGCGCGGGCCATTACGACCTTTTGTTGATTGCCCCCGGAAAGCGACAGGATGGGAGCTTCCAGGCTCGCCGTCTTGACCGCCAACGACTTGAATGTCGTTTCGACCTGCTCAATTTCTCTCTTTCGGCTGAGCAGTCCATACGCGGCAAACCTGTCCAGAGCGGCGAATGTCGCGTTCTCGCGCACCGTCAGGCTCGCCGCCAACCCTTCGGTATGCCGATCCGAAGGCATGAATGCTGCTTCGCGCAAAAGGTCGCCTTGATCGAGGGCGCGGCCATTGAGTTGAATCGCGCCTTTGGATTGTTGGAGGCCCGCCAGCGCGCGCATTAACTCGGATTGGCCGTTGCCCGCCACGCCGGCGACGCCCACGATTTGGGCCCGCGGCACTTCAAAGCTCACATCAGTGAATCTCTTGCCGCTAAAGGACTCGACCGCAAAGTTGATGTCCTTCGAGACATTTTGAGACTTCTGCGGGAACGTCGACCCCAGCGTTCGCCCGACGATCATGCTTAGAAGGTCGGCGTCGCTCACTTCATTGACCAGCCCCACGCCTTGAACCCGACCGTCGCGAAGAACCGTGACCCGTTGCGCGATCTGACGCAATTCCGCGAGGCGATGGGTGATGTAGATCACCGACGTTCCTGTCCTGACCACCTCCCTTATGCGGCCGAAAAGCATATCGGTGGCCGCTTGATCGAGCGAAGCCGTCGGCTCGTCGAGGATCAACACCTTCGGCTTGATCGCCAAAGCCTTGGCGATTTCGAGCAAGTGCTTTTGGGCGACCGTCAGCGCATCGGCGCGCGTACGCAACGGGACGTGCAGGCCGACTGCGTCGAGCGCATTTCGCGCAACGGTCTGCGCGGACTTTCCGGCAAACAACGAAGGGGGAAGAGCGACCTGGAAATTCTCCAGCACCGAGAGGTCGTCGAGCACGGCCGGGTGTTGAAAGGAAATCGATATGCCCAACGACGCGGCCGTTTCCGGCGACATCGAGGACACGGGATTCCCCTCGAATTCGATCGCGCCCTGTTCCGGCTGCAGGGCGCCGGAAATGATATTGATGAGAGTTGACTTGCCGGCCCCGTTTTCGCCGAGGATCGCGTGAACCTCGCTCTCGAAGAACTCCGCGCTGACGCTATCAAGCGCCCGCACGCCCGAGTAGAACTTTGAAATGTTGGACAACCGGATCGTCATGTCACCATGCGCCGGCGCGCCAGTAAGACGAGGTTCGTGACTACGAACATTCACGGCGAGGATTCCGCGTAAGATATCCACATCCGGTACTTGTCAAAAAGGTCGCTCCCGGAGGCTATTTTGCCTCCGGGGCACATGCGATGCTACTTGGTGCTGACCGCTTTGGTCTGTTCTTCCGGAGACAGCTCGGCCGACAAATAGATCTGACCGGGGAGATCCTTGCGGCACTGGACCGGATGAGGCGCGCCAGTCACGGAATTTTCGAAGACAGGGCCCTTGAACGTTTCCTCTTTAGGCGGCGTGCCGCCGGTCGCAGCTGCGACCGCCCATTGCACGGCCAGGCGAACGTTGTCGTTTTCGGTTGAGACGGTGAATAGCTTGAAGTCCGGGTTGTCCTGGTGGACGTCGGTCCAGAAGCAGCCCAGTGAATTGCCGTCAGATGTGGCAAGCGCCGGGATCGACCGACCGGATTGCTTGAACAGCGGAAGCGCACCGACCAGCGACGGCCCGAAATCAGAAACAATGACGTCGATCTTGCTATTCTTGGCGATTTCGGCCGTCAGAACCTTTTGCGTCAGCGCAGGATCCCAGTTCGTCACATCGAAGGGCTCGGGGTTGATGAACTTGTATTCGGGTCCAAGCACGGACTTCAGCCCCGCAAGCTCGTCGAGACCCTGGCTGTTGCCCGCAGGGCCGCTCAAGAACAGAAGGTTGCCGCCTTGAGGCAGCACGCTCTTGATCCAGTTGCCCCAGTTCTGGCCGTCATTCTTGAAATCGGTACCGATGAACTTGGTGTAGTTCACGCCGGCCTTACCCCCGGCTTCGACGCGGTAAGGTACAATGACTTTGCCCGACTTGTAGACGCTGGTTATCGCTGGCAGCATCGCCTGTCCGGCGTCAGGAAAGACGACGAGGGCATCGATGCCTTTGGCGGCCATGGCCTTAATGTCGGAAATCGACTTTTGAGTGTCGCCCTGGCCGTCAGCATATTCGTAATTCGTGATACTGGGGCACTTGAGGGCTTCCTGCTTGCCGGAAGCGGTCGTCACCTGGCGCCAGCTGTTGCCGCCATAGCCATCAAGCAAAGCAATCGACGCTTTCTTCGGGCCGCACCATGACGGAGTTTCGGCCTGAGCCAGATTGGAGCACCCGAGGGCGATGATTGTCGCCGCCGCGGTGAGCGCTAGGTTCTGTTTGTCCAAGAATTTCATTTTCTCCTCCACTCACACTGGTTTAGTTTGCCTAGTCATGTTTACCGTCCACCGCACAGAGTAGACGCCGATACCAAAACCCAAGGCCAACGCCTGGATGATGGTTTGAGCCGAATACGGCACACCAACTGCGAGTGCGAATTGGCTCAACTGGTTCAGGAAGAACGAAGCAATGACGGTCGAGATCGGAAACCCACGACCACCAAGCAGCGACGTTCCACCGAGAACGACAACAGCAACCGAAGGCAAAAGCAGGGAATCGCCTTGGAATGCTGTGGGTTCACGAGTGATGCCGGCCACGAGCAGGCCAGCCATGCAATAGAGGAGCTGGGCATAGACATAGGCCAAAAGTTGATGAAGCTGCACGCGAAGTCCCACGGCGCGGGCAGCCAATGGGTTTGCGCCGATCGCTTCGAAGCGCCTTCCAGCCACAGACTTTTTCAAGATAAATGAAACCACCAGCAACGCGGCCAGCGCGAAATAGAGGGAGTTTGGAAGCCCGAGTGCGCGGCCGCCAGCGATTGCGGCCAACAAGGTGGTTGTTGTTTTGGGCACGCCGCCGGAAACAGCGAAGACGGCTCCATATAGCAGAGCGTTCACGCCGATGGTCGCGACAATGGCATTGAGGCTGAAGAGGCTGACGAGAATCCCGTTCGCCAAGCCGGCCATGATCGCGCAGGCGATCGCCATCAAAACGGCCGGGAGGAGCAGAGCGTTGTCTCCTTGCGGATAGTGTGTCGATATGACGACGGCGAGCGAGACGCCTCCTGCCAGCGAAAGGTCAAAACCTCCCTGTTGAACGACCAGCAGCTGCCCCAGGCCGACAATCGCAATGATGGCCGCAAACGGCAGGCTTCCCTCCAGAGCGCCATGCGACAGACTGGACGGCGCAAACAGGAGACAGATGCCGATCAGCGCGATCGTAGAAATCACGACCGTCACAAACCCCTTCGCGAGCATGAACGGAAAAACCCTGCGCCGCCCAAGGAAGGTGTTTGATCTGTCAACGAATTGATTCATCAGGCTGCTTTGCCGGCATAGCGAAACTGTGCGCACGGTTCGGATATTCGGGCGCGCCATGCCGGCGCGCGAGTCATGCGATCTCCAGCGTCACCTTGACCGCTTCGCTCAGCTTCTTCCCCTGTTCCAGCGCTGTCACGGCGTCGACCAGCGGGAAGCTGTGCGTCTGGATCGGCGACAGATCGATTCCGGTCCGTTCGAGGAACCGGATCGCGGCAGGCCAGACGCCCGGCGACCCGATGCAGCCGCGCACTGTGAGGTTCTTCATCTGGATCTTGCCGAGCTCGACCGGGATCCTGTTCCCGATGTTGATTCCGACCATCGAGATCCGGCCCTCCGGCCGCGCGTAGTCGAAGACGCTCGCAAGCGAGGCGGAATGGCCGGACGCCTCGATGACGAGATCGGCCCCGCCATGGGTCAGCTCTTGCACCGCCTCGGCCGGATTCGCCGGCCAATGGATCGACGGTCGCGTCTGCGCCCAGCCGTTTGGCGATGTCGCGACGCAGGGGCACGGGGTCGACCACGATCACGCGCGCGCCCATGCCAATGGCCGCCGCCGCCGTAACGAGACCGATGGTCCCTCCGCCCGAGACCACGACCGTCTCGGAAGCGTTGGGCGCGCCATTGCGAAGAACCGCATAGAAGCCGCAGGTGAACGGCTCGATCAGCGCGCCTTTCGCATCGTCGACCGCATCCGGCAGCTTGTGGAGCCATTCGGGTCGGGCAGCGAAATACTCCCGGTTGGCGCCATCCATGGAGAAGCCGAAGTGGTGGATTCGCTCCGGCGTTCTGATCACGCACTCGCCAACCACGCGATCGCCTGGCTTGAGGCCGGTCACGTTCTTGCCGACATCGACGACCTCGCCGACCCATTCATGGCCGGGGATCACTGGGTAGGATATCGGGATGATGTATCGGCCGGCGAGAAGCTCGTAATCCGAATGGCAGATGCCGACCCGACGCGACCGGATCATCACTTCATTTGGGGTGATCGAAGGTGACTGGACCTGCGAGACAACCGGCTTCTCGGGTTCGTCGAAGAACAGGGCTTTCATCGCTCGCTCCCTTTTCGTCAATGCGGCCCGTCAGGCCACGTTTTCGATCTTGCCGCTCCGGGCGGACGCGAAGACCGCCTCTAGCAGGGCGATAGTGTTGACAAGATGTTCCGAGGTGATCGGATAGCGCTCGACGCCGCGAACGGCGCGGGCGAAGGACACGAGGTTGTCCTTCACCGGTTCGGCGGGGGGAACCTCTGCGCTGGTGATTGGGCCGCCAACCTTTGCGGACGTGACGATCCAGCCATCAGGCGCCTCGACGTGCGCCTTGTCCCGAATGTCGATCCAGGCCTTCGAGCCATAGACTGCGAAGCGGGAAATAAAGGGGTTCGCGAGCGATGCCGACACGTACGACGTGCCGCCGCCCCTAAACTTGACATAGGCGGCCACGGTGTCGCCCTGCGGCAGGTCCGACGAGAGCTGCTCACAGACGCACCAGACGCTTTCGGCCGGGCCGAGCAGGCGCACCGACAGATCGAGCAGATGGATTCCTGTAGCGGTCATCCCGCCGGCCGGGGCCTGGTCGGCCTTCAGGCGCCAGTTGTCCCTGTCGAGCGCCAGGAACTTGTCGTGGCTGAAGTTGCCTTCGATCTGGTGAATGCGCCCCAGTTCCCCGGCGTCGGCCTTGGCCAGCAGTTCGGCGATCGGGGGCTCCCAGCGCCGTTCGTGCCCCATCCCGAGAACCAGGCCCGAGTCACGACACAGGCGAACGGCCTTTTCGGCGCCGGCTTTGCTCAGAGCCAATGGCTTTTCGCAAAAGACATGCTTGCCGGCTGCGACCGCAGCCTCGATCTGCGCGCCATGCAGCGCGTGCGGCGTGGCCAGCACGACAGCTTCCACCTCGGGGTCGGCCAGCGCATCCGCGTAGTCGGTCGTGAGGGTGAGGCCCTTTTCGGCGCATGCCGCGCGCGCCGTCTCGAGGTTCGGCTCGACGGCGCGCACCACGCGGATGTCCGTCGGCGCCGCGCCGAGTACGTTGAGCATTTTCTTGCCCCACCAGCCCATGCCAACGAGGGCGGTTCCGACAGGCTTGGTCATATCCAGTTGTCTTCGCGGTTGATGAAGGGAGGGACCGTGACGGGCCGTCGAAGCGCCGGCCTTGCGGACGGGCCGTCAACTGCTTCGACCTCTGCGAAACCGCCCGACCCGATCATCAGGCGACGCCCGAAGTGCGTGGCGGAGAGCGCGGCGTTCACGGTCGTTCGATGAAGAGGTGCGCTGCCGGCCCGGCGCGCCGATGAAGGCGCGGCCGAGTAGAGTCCTTTCCGTGCGGACTTTGCGAGCAGAATGTGGAAGGGACCGCCATTCATTCTGTCGATGCTCCTCCCTTGGAGCGGGCCTCACGCTTCAGCGCGAGTTTGATCGTTGGACGGAAGCTAACAAACTAAGCCACGCGACATCGGACCGATTTGTCCAAAACGGACTAAATCGGATCGAGAGGCCGCGCGGAAAAACCAATCGTGGGGACTCGCCCACCCGATCGCATTGGCGCCTGCCAGGCGTCTCACGCTCGCGATCCGAGCGAGAGCCGTGGTTCTGGACAAATGCCCGGCCAGCTTCGTCGGCGCAGAAGGAGTTGGCGCCCGGGCGGCAGGTTTAGTATCGGCCGGAAGCCGCGACAGTCCGGCACGCTGCCGCTCGTAAACCCCGATGCACGATCCGGGTTTGGACCCTAGTAGTATCCGGCCTCTCGCATCACATGGTCCGCGCGGCTCTGGGCATTCGCAAGCGCTTCCCGGTCGGACGTTTCCCTTCGCAAGGCCTTGTGAATCTCGTCACCGAGGATGGCTTCCAGAGACAAATATTCGGGCACCGGCGGACGTGGCCAACCCTTGAGCATGTTTCGCTTCGCGAGCCGGTCGACGACGCTGACGATCGGCGAGGTCGCCGCGGCCTCCGGGTCAGCGGCGACGCTGAAGCGGGGCGCGACGGGAAAGCCGTTTTGCACGTTCGCCTTCATCGCCTCGGGCGAGGTCATCCAGGCGATCGCTTCGAAGGCGAGTTCGATCCGGTCGGACGGCAGATTCGCAGGGATGCAGAGCAGGAAGCCACCGATCGGGTTGTTGGAAGCGCCGCCCGGGCCTCGCGGCTGCGGCAGATAGCGCACCTTGCGCTTGACCGCGGAACTGACGTCGGTTTCGAATCGCGCGGCGCGCACCGTCCAGCAATAGGCAAGCGCGGTCTCTCCGGAAAGGAAGGACGTGGTTCTGCGGTCCCAGTCCATTTCGAGAATGTCCGGAGGGGAAAACTCCTTGAGTTTGTGCAGGTAGTCCAGCACGCGCAAACCAACTTCCGACTGGATCTGCGGCCGCAACTGTTCCCCCCGCGCCTCGTCGACGCCAATCCCAAGGCTGGTCTTCGGAATGCGCAGGATCGATTCGCCGCAGCAGCCCATCAGAAACATGAAGGTCGAGGCGATCGGCATTCCGCGACCACCGTTCCACGCGATGCCGTACCGCCCTTTCGCGGGGATGTGGAAATGCTTGGCGGCGGCGACCGTCTTCTCGAAGGTCGTCGGATATTCGATCTTGTCCTTCTCGAACAGGTCCAAGCGCGCCGCCAGCAATTCGATCGTGCAGTAGATCGGGACTCCGAACTGCTGGTCGCGCCACGATCCCATCGACCACACAGAGGGGTGGAAGTCGAGCGAGGAGAGGCCGGCGGCCTTAACGTGGTCGTCGAGCGGGATGACGAGCCTCTTCTTCACCGCCTCGCCGAGCCACGGCGCATTGATCGCCACGATGTCGTATTCCGAAACTGCCAGGCCGGCGTTCTCGACCAGCCGCTCATGCAACTGCGGCAACTTGCGCAGATCGAAATTCTTGCGCGAAGCCATGTTGTTGCGAAAATCCGCCCACATGTTGCGCATCGACAGGAAGTAGTTATCGTCGTTGAGTAAGAATTTGATTTCGCGCTTGCCCCGAAACAGGCTCTCGATCAGTCGCGGCGGCGGAATAATCTGCGCCGCAAAATAGGAGCCACCGAAATAGAAATCCTCGTCGCTGTCTGTCTTTGATCGTAAACCGAAAGTTTCGGCGAGCAGGAATTTAATCTTCCTGGCGTACTGGATAAAACTATCGAGCAGCGCCTCGCTCGGCCGCAGCTTGAACCTTTTGCTCCCCTCGCCGAGCGGCTCCTGGAGGATGTCGCCGCGCTCGATCAACGCGTGGATGCGCCGCATTGCCGTCGCATGCGGGGCCTTGGCGACCGAGGCGAGAGTCGAGATGGCGACCGGCGTCCCCGTCAGATGGTTCTTGATAAGGAAGAGCAGCAGGTTCCAGGTCGCGTCTTCTTCGGCGATTGGAACCAGTTCCTGGAACGGCTGGCGGACCCGTTCGAGAAACGCAATGATCCGCAGGAGTTCGTGTTCGGTCATCCAGTAACGGTTGGGCCAGGTTGCCGTGGATCCCCACGATCCTTCCTGCCTACGCCTCCGGTTAGGCGTCAAGACCTCGCTTGTCCAGTCCGACATTCCGCCGTCGCCATCCATCGCGACATGCCTTGCAGCGATGCGGGCGCTTCCGCAAATAGCTCCAAGCCGTCGACAAGGCTAAGGAATGACTTTTTCCGCGCGCAGAGTCGCGAACAGGTCGTGGAAAGCCTCTTCGGTATTTTGGTAGACGTGGAAGCCGAGTTTCCGGCTCAGCGCCATGTCTGTCATCACCTCGACCGGCCGGCCCATGTCGAGGTCGGTGTGCCAGGGCGAAGCGACACGCAAGAGATCGGGTTCAACGAGGCCGTACTTCACCGCCATCTTCTTCCAGACTTCGGGGTCGTTCGCCATCTGGCCTTCCAGGGGGACAGGCGCCCCCTCAAAGCCCTCCCATGCAACGCCGAACCATTTGGCGATGCGCGGCCACAACCAGCTCCATCGGAAGATGTCGCCATTGACGATGTTGTAGGCTTCGTTCTTGGCGATATCGGCCGTGCTCGCCCAGACGAGCTGCTTACCGAGCACGCGCGCGTCCGTCATGTCCGAAAGGCCATTCCATTGCGCAGCGCTGCCGGGGAACTTGAACGGGCGCCCGAGTTCCTTGCAGATCGATGCATAGGCGGCGAGGGTCGAGCCCATGTTCATCGCATTGCCGATCGCTTTGCCGATAATCGTGTGCGGTCGGTGCACGCTCCAGGTGAAACCATCGCGCTTCGCCGCGGCGTAAAGTTCGTCCTCCTGATTGTAATAGAAGTTCGGGAGGTCCAGCCGCGGCTGTTCCTCGCGCACTGGCGTCAGCGGAAGAATGCCGCTCCGCACATAGGCCTCGAAGGGGCCAAGGTAATGCTTCAGGCCGGTGACGAGCGCGACATGCTTGACGCTCCTGGCCGGCGCGATGGCCTCGAGGACTGTTCGGACGATCCCTGCGTTGACTTTGATGTTTTCCTCCTCGGTCGACCGGCGGGACCAGATGGTCAGATAGACATGGCTCGGTTTCAGCCCGCTCACCGCCCTGGCTACGCTCGCGGGATCGAGAAGGTCCGCAGCCACGTGCCCGACACCCGGGATGATCCCTTCCCGGTGACGCGAAATGCCGTCAACGCCGGCGCCGGCATTGATGAGTTCCTGCGATACGCCCCGCCCGGCAATGCCAGTCGCGCCAACAACCAGCGCTTGGATCTGCATGTTCTGTCTCCCGATCGGACGAAGAAGGCCTTCCGGCGCGGCGTTAGCGGCGCAGACCCGGGCCCTCAGGCCATGTTCACCAGTACTTTCATTTCCTGGCCGCTCGGATTGAGGAGCGAACGGAATCCCTTCTCGACGATCGCTTCCGGCTCGATTCGCCCCGTGACGATCTTTTCTACCGGCAGTTTGCCGCTCGAGATCATGCGGATCACACGCGGCCACATTGTGATCTCGTAGCACCAGGTCGCCTCGATGGTGATGTCCTTCAGCGCCCACAGCGCAGGATCGACGAGCGCCTTCTTCACATGCAGGCCGGTCTGCACGACGGTGCCGTGATTGCGGACGGCTTGGACGCAAGCATTCAGCGCCGCTTCGAATCCTGAGCATTCGATCGCCGCATCGACGCCGACGCCCTCTTCGGTGTTCCCGCGGATGTATTCAACGACGTCGACCGATTTCGGATCCAGCGCCACGGCCCCTACGCCAAGGTTCTCGATGTGCTTGCGCCGGTTGGCGTTGGGCTCGCTTACAAAGATCTTCGAGGCGCCGACGGCGTTGCAAATCAGAACGACAAGCGCCCCGATAGGCCCGGCGCCGGTGACCAGAACCGTGCTGCCGCCCGTCACCCTGGAGCGATCGACGCCGTAAAGCGCGACCGCGGTCGGTTCCACGAGCGCGCCCTGCTCGTCAGTGACGTCGTCGGGAAGGACATTGGCATTGTAGTCGTTGATGACGGCGAGTTCGCTCATGCCGCCCCAGGCCCAGCTGAGGCCGATGCAGCCCATGCTCGGGCTCAGATGGTTGAGGCCGCGTCGGCTGTAGTAATCGTCGAGCGGCATCACGAGCGGCTGGATCGAGATTCGGTCGCCCTTGCGCACACGTCTCACGCTGGGGCCGGTGTCGACGACTTCGGCGGAGAACTCGTGGCCGAGAATCTGCGGCAGCACTGCACCGGTGAATCTGTGCGCGGTTACGGGCGTCACGATCGGCCCGCCGGCGAATTCGTGCAGGTCGGTGCCGCAGATTCCGCAAGTCAGAGGTTTGATGAGCACTTGCGTGTCGCCGAGAGTATTGGGCGCTGAAACATCTTCGACGCGCACATCCTCCTTGGCGTAGAACCTCACCGCTTTCATAATGATCCTCCCTCTCCCTTCGCTCGTCACAAGTCGAGCGACGCCGCCAACCCGCTGACGGGCCTTGTCACAACGCCATTGTCAGTCGTCGGCGCGACGACGCGGGAGAACGTCCGTGCGGCGCCGGCGCGGACAGTTGGCGACGAAACGCCCGGCAGTTCGGAGAATAATTCACCGGACTTTGCCAGCGCACCTTCGGCAAAGCGCGGGCGGGTGGCGCCGGTCGCGCGAGGAGGCGTCCTGCCTTCGCAGTCACCCGTCGCGCCGACAGCAGTCGCCGGGTCGATGGAAACAATGCGCCGCTTGCCATCAGGGCGGCGGTCGCGATGACGGAGCGCGCCACGAACGAACCGCTCACGGCGCTCGCACAAGCGAAACTCTTCGCCAACGTCTTCAAAGCGTAACCCCTGACTCAAGCCGTCAGTTTTGCCGAGGAGTCCGCAGCGCCTCAGTCCTCCCTACTCGAATCTCTATAACATCGTCACTTTCGAACGACCCAGCGGATTTGTCCAAAATGAGGATTCTTAAGCGGCATCTGTTTCCGGGGGGCATACGAATGGCTCGCCCGTGATGCCGTTCAGCTTCCGGCTTCGTTCGAAATTCGCAGTCGATCATCGGGCAAATCGGGTCGCTCGCGCGACTGCGCACAACACGAGCGGCGGAACGGCGAAGCCACGAAATCTCCATTTTGAGAATTTTTTCGGACGTCGCGTCGCCGTTCTCTGGCAATTTCTGGTCTTAACGATGTTGGGTGGGAAACGACCGACATGGCCTCCGTAGCGGGTTCGACCGCGCTGAACGACCGGCTCCGAAACGACGACATAGGCTTGGATCGCCGTCTGGAACTGTACCGCCTGCAAGTTGAAATCCGCGATTGCGAGAAGCGCGCCTTCGATCTCTTTCTGCAGAACATGATCAAGGGCACAAGCCATCTTTCGATCGGTCAGGAGGCAGTCGCGGCAGGTTTCGGCGTCGCGATGCGCAAGGGCGACAAGTCCTTTTGCACCTATCGCGGCCATGCGCATACGCTCGCTCGCGGGGCGTCGATGGCAGGCATGCTCGGAGAGTTGATGCTGCGCGACGTCGGCCTGATGCGCGGCAAGGGCGGCTCGATGCACCTGACCTCGGTCGAGCACGACGTGTTCGGCTCCTATGCGATCGTCGGCGCGCATCTGCCAATCGCCTGCGGCTCGGCCTGGCGTGCGCAATATCTCGGCGAGAAGGACGTGTCGGTCTGCTTCTTCGGCGACGGCACAACGAATATTGGCGCGTTCCACGAGGCGCTCAACTTCGCCGCGATCTGGAAACTTCCGGTCGTCTTCGTCTGCGAGAACAATCTCTACATGGAGTATACGCCGATCAGCGAGGTGACGGCTGTCAAGCATCCGGCAGCCGATCGCGCCGCGGCCTACGGCCTCGAGCGCATCGTCATCGACGGCAACGACGCCGATGTCGTCTATCGCACCGCGCTTGCGGCGTTAGGAAAGGCGCGCGATCGCGGCGGCCCCTCGCTCATCGAATGCCTCACCTATCGCCATTCCGGCCATTCGAGAGCCGATCCCGCCAAATACCGACCGCCAGGTGAACTTGAGGAATGGCTGAAGCGCGATCCGGTCGTGATCTATCGCGAACGCCTCAGGGAATTCGGCGTCGAGCGAGAGACGATCGACTCCATCGAAACCGAAAGCAGACGGAAGGTCGAGGCCGCGACCGAGGCGTGCAAGGCTTCGCCGCCGGCGCCTGTCGAGTTGCTCACTGCGGACGTCTACGCCGATGGAGGCTGGGCGTGGCGGAACTGACCTATCGCGAAGCCGTTGCGCGCGGCATCGCTCAGGAGATGGAGCGCGACAAGCGCGTCGTCTTCCTCGGCGAGGACGTCGCGAAAGCGGGCGGCGTATTCAAAACGACGGTTGGCCTCTACGAGCGGTTCGGACCGCTGCGCGTGCGAGACACGCCCATCTCTGAACAGGCGATCCTCGGCGCTGCGATGGGCGCGGCCATGACGGGATTGCGGCCTATCGCGGAGCTCATGTTCGCCGACTTCCTCGCGGTGTGCTTCGACTATGTCGCAAATGAAATGTCGAAACTCCGATACATGTCGAACGGACAGCTCTCCTGCCCGCTGGTCATCCGCACCGGCAACGGCGGCGGCGTGCGTTTCGGGGCGCAGCATTCGCAGTCGGTCGAAAATTGGACGATGATGATTCCCGGCGTCAAGGTCGTTGCTCCCTCCTCGCCGGTGGACGTCATCGGCCTGATGGCGGCGGCGGTGCGCGATCCCGATCCGGTGATTTTCCACGAACACAAGGCGCTCTACGCTTTCAAAGGCGAGGTGCCGGACGGCGAGATTGTCGACCGGCTTGGAACCGCGAAGGTCCTCCGCGAAGGCCGGGACTGCACGATCGTTGCGCTCGCGCTGATGGTGCCTCGCGCCCTCGAGGCCGCCGAAATCCTGCGGCGCGAGCATGGCGTCGACGCCGAGGTGATCGACGTGCGTTCGCTTGTGCCGCTCGACACACAGACCATCCTCGGTTCCGTCGCCAAGACGGGTCGCCTTTTCACCGTCGAAGAGAACCCGCGGCTTTGCGGCTGGGGCGCGGAAATCGCCTCCATAGTCGCCGACGAGGCCTTCTGGGACCTCGACGGGCCAATCGTCCGCATCACCACGCCGCACATACCCTTGCCGGCCGCCGACCATCTCGAAGACCTGGCGCTGCCGAGCGCTTCGCGCATCGTCGACAAAGTGCGTCGCGTGTTGAACGGATAGCCCGATGGCCTCGACGATCATCATGCCGCAGCTCGGCGAGACGGTTGCGGAGGGCAAGATCCTCGCCTGGTTCAAATCGGTCGGCGACGAAGTCAGGAATGGCGACAACCTGTTTGAGGTCGAGACGGACAAGGTCACGATCGAAGTACAGGCGATCGTCGCCGGCCGGCTGGCCGAAATCCGGGTCGGGCCCGGGGTGACCGCCAAGGTCGGCGAAGTGGTCGCGGTCGTGGGCGATGACGCGGAGACGAGGACGGCGCCCGCACCGGCCGAAGCGCTCGCGGCTAGAGCCTTTCAATGGCGCGCGCCTTTCGAGGAAGTCTCGACGCCGACCGGCAGATTCGGGCCTGCCAGGGGGCCTAACGGCGTGCGCTTCACGCCGCTCGCCCGGCGTCTGATTGCGCAGCACGGGCTCGATGTCACCCGGCTCGCGACCGACGCCGAGCGACGGGGGGCAACGAAGGTCGACGAGGCGGCCGTGCGCGCGGCGATCTCGGAGCGATCGGCTGCGCCCGCGACGTCGTCCGTTGCCGATGCGCCGTCTCCGACGTCGGCGCCACATCCCGTTCGGGAAGGCGATGTCATCAGGTTGAATGCCGTACGGCAGAGGACGGGGGAGCGCCTGGCAGAAAACTGGCGGTCGATCCCGCACGTGTTCCAGGCGATCGAGGTCGATTTCACGGCGGTCGATCGGGTGCGGAGAAGTCGCAAGGCGGCGTTTCAGACAGCGCATGGCTTCTCGCTGACCTTTCTCCCCTTCATCGCCCGGGCGACCTGTCTGGCGATATCGGCCTATCCCCAAATCAACGCCCGCTTCGACGGCAAGACGCTTACGCTCTCGCACGACGTCAACCTGGGCATTGCGGTGGACCTCGATCACAACGGTCTCGTTGTGCCCGTCGTGCGCGAGGCGGCGGAACTCACCGGGATCGGACTCGCCAAAGCAATCCGACGGCAGATCGAAAAGGCGAAAGCCGGCAAGCTCTCCCTCGACGATCTCTCCACGGGCACCTACTCGATCAGCAACAACGGCGCCTTTGGCACGAGCTTTACGGCGCCGATCATCAACGCGCCGCAAGTTGGCATTCTCTCGATCGACGCCATCCGCCTCAAGCCCGCTGTCGTGTCGACGCGAGAGGGCGACTTTGTAACGCCGCGCATGACCGGCACGGTCGGACAGAGTTTTGACCATCGAGCGTTCGACGGCGCCTATTCGGCCGCGTTCCTCTCCCGGCTGAAGCAGATCCTCGAGACCCACGCCTGGGACGAAGAGTTTCCATTAAATCCGTGACGGCGGAGGCGCCGCCGAAGGCTCGGTTCAAGGGAGGACCCATGAAATACAACAGTCCGCATTCCACCGCCGCCTGGGGCATGATGGCCAAAGACTGGGAACAAGGGGTCGACTATCATCGCCTCTCCGTCGAGAGGCTGAAACGCGCGCAAGACGCGATCCGCTATGCCGGCCTCGGAGGAGTGCTCTGCTTCAATTTCGACAACATTCGCTATGTCACCGCTACGCACATCGGCGAATGGGCGCGTGACAAGTTTTTCCGATATGCGCTTTGCCCCGCTGAAGGAAAACCGTTCCTGTGGGACCCGGCGCCACCGGCCAAGCGCATCTCATCGCCCTGGATCTCCGACAACGTGGCCGCCCCCATCACGACGATGCAGGGCGCGATCCCTCCGTCGATGAACGTGCAGCACGACTTCGCCAAGCAGATCAAGAAGGCGCTCGTTCATTACGGCATCGACAAGGAGCCGCTCGGCATCGACATGATGGAGATCGGCATGTTGCGGGCGCTCGAGGCCGAGGGCGTCGAAGTCGTCGACGGCCAGCAGGCCCTGCTCGATGCGCGTGAGATCAAGACCCTGGACGAGATCGAATTGCTCAAGTTGGCGGCGTCAATGGTCGATGCGACCTATGTCGACATCGTCCGCGCGATTCGCCCTGGCGCCAAGGAGAACGAACTCGTCGCTATAGCCAATGACCGGTTGTTCCGGATGGGCGCCGAGCGCGTCGAATGCGTGAATTCCGTGTCGGGCCGTCGCGGCCGGCCGCATTCGCACACATTTTCGGATCGCATGCTCCAGCCTGGCGACATGATCTTTCTCGACATCATGCATTCGTTCAACGGCTACCGCACCTGCTATTACCGCACTTTCATCTGCGGCGAGCCGAACAAGCACCAGATCGACGCCTACGAGACCGCTTCGAAGTGGATCAGCGCCTCGATCGACATGATCCGTCCCGGCATAACCCCCGACGAGGTTGCGTCCGTCTGGCCGGACGCGCAGGAATTCGGCTATCGGGACGAGGCCGAGGCTTTCCTCTTGCAGTACGGCCACGGCGTCGGACTGTCCCTGTGGGAACGTCCCATCTTCTCCAAGCGCTTCCGTGGTCAGAACCGGCCGCTCGTCGAAGGCATGGTGTTCGCCCTCGAGACGTGGAAGGGAGCAGACGATGGCTCCGGCGCCGCGCGGATCGAGGAAGAGGTTGTCGTCACGAAAGACGGATGCGAGATCATCACGAACTTCCCTTCGGACCGCCTGATTTCCTGCGGCCTACCGGGTTGCGACGTGTTCTGACCGGGGTTCGCGATGACCGTTGAAAGCCCGCCAGCCGAGATCAAGCGCCGGATCCCCGTGACGCTCGTCACCGGGTTTCTCGGAAGCGGGAAGACGACGCTCATCAACACTGCGCTGCGCTCGGCGGAGCTTGCAAAAACCGTGGTCGTGGTCAACGAGTTCGGCGAGGTCGGACTCGACCACCAGCTGTTCGCCAGCAGTTCCGACTCCGTCGTCGTACTCGAAAACGGCTGTCTTTGCTGCACAGTTCGGAGCGATCTGGTCGGGACGCTCAACTCGCTGTACCACGCGCGACAGGCCGGCGAGATTCCGGCGTTCGACAATGTCGTGATCGAGACATCCGGCCTCGCCGAGCCGGGCCCGGTCCTTCAGGCGTTCCTGTCGGAGCCGACGCTGGATGGCCTCTACCGCATTGCGAGCGTGCTGACGCTCGTCGATGCGGTCAACTGGGCCGGAACGTCCGAAGCGCACGACGAGTCCGTTCGTCAGGTCGCCCTGGCGGACCAGATCCGGATCACCAAACTCGACATGGTCACCGGGGACCGGCAGAACAGCTCGTCGCGAATTCGGCTGAATCTCCGACGGATCAATCCCTCGGCCGAGATCGCTGAGGTGGACTGGTCGCCGGCGGTGATCGCCAAACTGCTTACGTCTGCGGGGTTCGACAGCGCCGACCCGCGAGGGGATCCCCGCCCGTGGCTTGACGTTCAGACCTATCAGAACGCCGCGCCGGACCATGACGCGTGCGGCGACGATCATGACCATGACGAATACGATCAAACGGGCCACGCGCACAGTCATCATCTTGAAGGCAGGGGTATCGAGAATTTCGTACTCACCCGGGAGAGCCCGCTCACGCGCGAGGAAGCGCAGTTCCTGTTGGACGGGATCGCGCAGAACCTTGGAGCGGGGCTTCTCCGCGTCAAGGGACTCGTGAATATCGCCGAGGAACCGGGCCGACCGGCGGTGATCCAGGGCGCGCAGCATCTCCTGCATACGATGACATGGCTCGATCGCTGGCCCGACGCCGATCATCGGACGCGCATTGTCTTCATCACCCAGGGCATCCCCAGAGACAGCCTCAAGGAGGTCATCGATCTGCTCGATCGCGTCAGCTCGCGAACCTTTCGGGCGCGTGCGCGTGGTCGGCAGGCGATGGAAGCCGCGCGAGCGGCGACGCAGACCGAATGAAATTCGACATCATCATCATCAGGCCTGGACCCGGCGGCTATGTGGCCGCGATGCGCGGCGGCGATCGCGCCAGCCTTCCCGCGACCGACGGATCCATTTGAACGCCAGGTTCGCGTTGACGTCGTGCGCCCGCGCCACGCCGGCAACCGAAGCGCCCGGCGCCACCGCCGCCTCCACGATCCGCCGTCGCTCCGCCATGCTCCACGAGCGGCGCTTCGCCCGCGGGCCGGCCTCGACCCCCAAAGATTCCAGCCCCCTCGGTCCCTTCATCGTCGTCATCAGGCGTCCGCCAAATCGCAGGTGCACCCCTAACCGACGCCAACCGCTTCCGTAAGGCGGCCGTCACATCCGAGAAAGCGGGAGGCGGCGGTCGTCTTTGTGTGAGTCACGAAGTTGCGGACCGAGCCGTTCGGGTGCGATTTGTCAATTGAGTGACGGGGCGGCGCGGGCGGCCTGCCGGGTTCCCGGGCGGCCGGCGCTGCGCCGCCGGTTTTTCGACAATCCATTTTTCTCGACAATCGCTTTGCGAAAATCAGAAGGCGTGTTATGGTTGTCCTCGTCGCTGATCGAGGCGCGCCTGTGGCGCCGAGGGCAGCGGCCGCTTTCAAGCCTTCACGCGGGCGAGTTGACACGCTGAAAAACGGCGACGGGCATAACGTCTTAAGCTCTCGGCATGGATTTGGGGCTGGCGCCATCTCCGCTCGGATTCGAAACCGGAATCGGTTCCGCGCGGCCGCCCATGCCGAAACGTCTTGAGCAAAGCCCAGTCCGGCTCTCGGACTCATCCCCGTTCGCGGGGATGATCCGGGGGCTGAAGCGCAGCTCACGGGTCTCGCGAGGGCAAGCGGTCGACCAATCGGCGCCGAATGGCGCCGCAAGCGATTGATAAGACGCAATCCGCGACCCAAAATGGCGCCAGCCCCTTAGCGGAACTTGAAACAACGGATCGGGGGTCGAGAAAGGGACTGAAGTTGCGGAATTACAGAAAATGGCGCCCAACCCCTTGAAAAACCTCCCAGGGCGTCAAAGACGCGGGGCGAAACAAACGCGTCGCTGGCGTCAAGTCGGGGGCCCCGCCGGACCACGGACGCCTTAGGGCCCTCGGGGGCGCGCGCCCGCTTCAGCCGCGAGGCAAAGGATGATCCGGCAGACCCTGTACGGCTGCTCCTCATGGGCGAGGTGGCCGACGCCGGTCAGCGTTTTGACGCGTGCGTTGGAAAGCCTCGATTTTACGATCTGAGCCGCTTCAGGCGGCACGGTCTTATCGCCTTTGGCGACGACGAGCGCGACCGGCGTCGTCAGCCGTTTGAGATCGCGCTGCAGCCCCTGCAGATCCCAATTCGCCATCATGCCGAGCGCGCCGGCGACGTGGACTCGATTGCCGAGGAGACGCGCATAGAGATCGACGCCTTTGGCGTCGATGCTCGATCCCGTGCCGCGCAGCAATCGCGACACCGCCAGGCGATCCGCGGACCAGGCGAACAGTCGCGGAGCGAAGGGATTGAGAAACAAAAGCTTCGCCAAAGACGGAAACAGGGCGCCGGCCATCCCCTCGAAGGGCAGCAGCGCCCCGTTGAGACTGATCAGCAGCCTGGGCGCGATCGCGCGGTCGACGCACAGACGGACGAGAATCGCGGCGCCCGCCGAATGACCGACGACCAACTGAGGCGAAACCCGCAATTCCTTCAGCAGCGCGGCCACAGCGCGCGCCATGCCGTGCAGCGACAAGTCGCGCGGCTTCATCGGATCGGTGAAGCCCTGCCCAGGCAGATCCATCGCGACGACCCGAAAAAAGCGGGCGAGCAGCGGCGCCAAGGCCCGCCAGGAGTGGGTCGAAGCGCCCGTCCCATGGATCAGAACAAGTTCAGGTCCCTGGCCCATGATCTGGACGTGCCAGCGCAAGCCGCCCGCCTCGACAAATCGGCTTGCGTCGCGATTGGGCCAGTCGGCGCCCTCGGCCCGAAAGGACAGGGCGTCGCTCTTGGACCGCGCGCGCACGGGCTCAAGTTCAACGCGATGCGCGGGGGGCGGCGGCGCGCACCGCGTCCGACACGCGCGCGGGATCCGCGTGAGGCAATTTGACATAGTGAGCGTTCATCGCGCGCGCGATAAGAAGCGTTGGCGGCTCTGGCGCGCTTTGCGAGGCGGGCGCGGTGTCGATCGCCAATGCGGCGACGCCCGCCGCGCCAACGCGGCGGGCCGCATCGAGCGCGTCCGCCATCGCTTGCGCCCGTCCCCGCGCGCCTTCGCGGCCGATGTTGGCCCTCCCGTCGGTCATCAGCACCAGCATCGGAGATTGGCCGCGCCGTTTGATCTGCTCCGCCAGCGCCAGAGCCGCATCGACTCCATGGGCGATGGGAGTCCCGCCTCCTCCAGGCAAGCCGGCGAGCGCGCGCTTGGCGCGAGCTAGCGACCGGGTCGGCGGCAGCATCAGCTCGGCGGCATATCCGCGAAACGCCACAAGCGCGACTTGATCACGCCGGACATAGCAATCGGCGAGCAAGGTTTCGATCGCGCCCTTCGCCTCCGCCAGACGCTGCATCGCAGACGAACCTGAAGCGTCGACGACGAAAATCGCAGTCGTGCCGCGGCGCTCGCGGAAACGAATGATGCGAAAGTCGTCCGGACGCACGAGGACGCGCCGCGGGTCATCCGCCGGCCGAGCCGCCCGGCGCACGCCTTGCCACGGCGCCGCCGCACGCAAGGTATCGACGACGCCGAGCCGTCCCAAGCGCAAGGTTCCGCGCCGCGCGCCGATCGGCCGGCCGCGATGCGCCGATGGCATGGCGGCCCCCGATTTGCCGGAGCGCGCGCCATGCGCCCGCGCCGCCTGCCCCAGGGCGATCTGCCGCAGCAAGTCCGGAGGGATCGCCGCGCGCGCAGCGGACAGGACCAGAGTCGCCAGATCCGACGGGGAGATATCATCCGCGTTCGAGTCGGGAGAATCGCCGGAACCGTCCGATTCGGTGTCGTCGGGAGGCGATTCGGGTTCAGGCGAGGGCTCCTGATCCGGCGCCGGGTCGCCGGCGGCGGGAATTTGCGTCGCACGCGGTCCGAAGACGAGTGCGGCGGCCACAGCGATGTCTTGCTCTTCGACACGCGGAGCGCCCCGCAGAGCCGCGGCGGCGCGCGCGCTGCGAAGGGCGTTTAATGCGGCGCGCAGCGAGGTCACGCCGAGCTTCGCGGCAACGGCGACGAGCGTCTCGACCACAGCGTCCTCGGCGATGATGTCCGCCAGCGCGGCGCGCGCGCGGTTGACGTCGAGAGCCGTGAAGGGGCGCTCCTCAATTTCGCGATGACTAACCGCATTGAGATCAACAATATACGCGAGGCGATCCATGAGCGCCGGCGGCGGCCGCTCGTCGTCCCCCTGGCCCTCGTCGAAGGCGACGATCCCGAAGCGCGCCGGCTGCCGCAGCTTCAGACCATCGCGCTCTACTCCGATAAATCCGATGTCGGATGCGCTTGCTATGCGCGCGGCCGTACCAACGGAGATGCGCTCCGCCATGGCAAGGAGAAGGACGCCGCCGTCCGCCTCGGCGAGGATTCCCGCTTGTGCAATTGGCCGCCCCGCGCGCAAGGTCCTCACGAGATCGAGGCCGCCCAACAGGCGGTCATCCGAAACGCCAATGGGAACGCGACAGATCGGCGCGCAGGGATCGAGCCACTCGCGCAACGCCGCGAGCCAGGCGTCCCGGACTGGCCCGGCGCCGGCGCGCAGCCCGACGCCGGACAACAGAGGATTGATTGCGAAAAGGGCCGCGACGCAGCAGGCCCGGCCCCAGGGCGAAGCGACGTCGACGGGACTGCTCATGGCGCGAACACTTCCTCGACCGCCCGCTGGATGCGAACGGTTGAACCTGCGTCGTCCAGCGGACTGCGTCGAAGGCGATGGCTTAGCGCCAAAGGAGCGATGCGGCGAAGATGGTCGTCCGTTATGGATTTGTCGCCGTCGAGCGCAGCGAGCGAGCGAGCGGCTCGGATCAGGGTCAATTCGCCCCGTAACCCATCGGTTCCGAGCGCCAGACACAAGGTAGCCGCCCTCTCCAGCGCGGCGTCCGTCGTCGCTATGGTCCCTATGCGCTTGCGGGCGGCGACGATCTTGCGGCTGAGCCGCTGTTCTTCGGGCGCCCAAGTCTTCAGAAAGGCCGCAGGATCGCGTTCGAAAGCGTCGCGGCGACGCACCACCTCTACACGGGTCGGAATATCCTTTGGGGTCTTGACGTCGACGGCCAGGCCAAAACGGTCGAGCAATTGCGGGCGCAATTCGCCTTCTTCCGGGTTGCCGCTGCCGATCAGAACGAATTGCGCTGGATGGCGCACGCTCAAACCTTCGCGCTCGACGACATTCTCGCCCGAAGACGCCACGTCGAGCAGAAGATCGACCAGATGGTCCTCAAGCAGATTGGCTTCGTCGATGTAAAGAAAGCCGCGGTTCGCCTCCGCAAGGAGCCCGGGCTCGAACGCCTTTTCGCCAACCGACAGGGCGCGCTCGAGATTGAGAGCACCCACGACGCGATCTTCCGTGGCGCCGAGCGGCAGGTCGACGACCGGCACGGAGACGAGAGCGCTTTTCGGCGCTTTCGTCGATTTTCGCGCCCGGCAAGCCGAGCACAAGCCAGCCGGGCGCGCCGGATCGCAGCGGTAGGGACAACCCACGACGACCCGCATTTGCGGCAGCAACGCCGCGATCGCCCGAATCGCCGTCGATTTGCCGGTGCCGCGATCGCCAAAGGCCAGCACGCCGCCGATGGTCGGATCGACGCACGCCATCAGAAACGCGACCTTCATGTCGTCCTGGCCAACGATTGCGGAAAACGGAAAAATCCAGGCCATCGATTCCTACCGCCTCGAGCCGAGCGTAAAGCGCCTGAGCGATCATCTTTATGTCCATGCGGCGCTACAATATTTGTCCAATTTTGACATAGTCAATCCATCTTGTCATATGGGGCTGCGGTCTGACGGTGCTTGCGGGAAAGCTCGAGGCGGACGCGCGCCTCGCTTGCGCAATCCGATCCGCCATTGGAAAGTTTGGTTCATGCGGCACAAGGAGGTGATGATCCCTATGACTTTGGTGCACGGACAGGGCCGCGGCGATCTTGATCATTCGACGGTGAGCCGACGGGCGCGTGGGTTGCTAGTACCCGAACGGCGACCTGCACTTGATCGTTGACAGCGCAGGGCTGAAATTGCGCGGAGCCGGGGAATGGTTGTTCGAAAAGCATGGAACTGCGAAACGCCGCGCCTGGCGCAAATTGCATATTGGTCCTGGCGCAAAAAGCGGCGAGATCGTCGCGTTTGATTTGACCGAGAAAAACGTCGATGACGCCGCGCGTGTGGAATCCTTGTTGAAGCAACTGGTCGAAGCCCCGCGCTCATTTATGGCCGATGGCGCGTATGATCGGAGCGGAGTTCTCGATGCCGTTCTCGCCAGAAACCAAGCGTCAGTTTGATCGTTTCTCCGTGCAATGGGGCCGTGCCCGGACCAACTGCCGCAACATCGCCGACCCAGCGCGACCGACATGTCCTTTGGGTCGAAGCGCGTGCGCGCATGAATTGGCGGGAGGCCTCCGGCGATGACATGCGCTCGAAGGTCGCAGCGGCAATCAGTCGTTACAAGCGCGTGATTGGTTATATCTTGAAATCCCGCGACGACGCCCGCCGCGTGACCGAAGTCGCCATTTCGGTCAAACCGTTCAATCGTATGCGCGATCTCCGGCAATACATCTGCATCCGTGCGGTGTAATTGATCTCTCGCCGCGCCAACGCACGCTTCGCAGCCTCGATGCACCAAAGTCGCATCCTGCTGGTCAGAGTCGACAAGGGGCCAACGAAGACGACAGGCTGGGCCGGCTCAACCCGAGCGCGCATCGCCGCCCTGTTACCGGAGCCTCCATACCAGCCGGCGCCCCCTTCCCGCCATTGGCAGCCGCATCAGCCGGTCACCAATGTCGCCCGCTGCTTTGAAGCGCCATTCGTCGAAGTTGAAGTGAACCAGACCGCCGCCAGCTGCGTATCCCCGGACAGGCAGGTTCCGCAAGCCAAGCGCGGATGCTGTTCGGTCGTCGAGCAGGAATTATCGCAGCGCCATGAGCAACACCGAAGACGTCTCCCGCGGCTTGATCGGTAACGGCGCGGTTGACCAAGGGCCGCCTTCTGCGCAAGCCAGGCACCTCATCGGGCGCCTCGTCTCCGGCCTGCGCGCCGGTCAGCTCAGGGTCGTCCTGCCGTCCGGCCCGCCGCTGCGGATCGCCGGCCGCGAGCCGGGTCCACAAGCGACGGTGATCGTGAAGCGCTGGCGCGCCCTACGCCTTCTGGCACTCGGCGGCGACATCGGCTTCGCCGAATCTTTTGTCGACGACGACTGGACGAGCCCGGACCTCGTCGCGCTCGTGCGCCTCGCCGCCCGCAACATGGAGGCCTTCGATCGCGCGATCAACGGCTCGAAGCTGCTGCGCGCCGGCGAGCGCTTGCGGCATCTCCTGCGCCGGAACTCGCGGCGCGGCAGCCGCCGAAACATTCTCGCCCATTACGACCTCGGCAATTCGTTCTATTCCCTGTGGCTCGACGGGACGATGCAATATTCCTCCGGCATTTTCGAGGACGGCGCAGAGACGCTGGAGACCGCGCAGGCGCGCAAGATCGCGCGCATCGCCGAGCTGCTGAAGCTCGACGACGGCGAGAGAGTGCTCGAGATTGGCTGCGGCTGGGGCGGCCTAGCCGAGCGCCTTGCGGCCGAAAGGAAGGCGCTCGTCACCGCTCTTACCCTTTCGCCCTCCCAGCGCGCTTGGGCGAGCGGCATCGCCACCGCTAGCGGCCTCGCCGACCGCATCCATGTGCGCCTGCAAGACTATCGCGACGTCGGTGGGAGCTTCGACCGCATCGTCTCGATCGAGATGCTGGAGGCTGTCGGCGAGGCGTGGTGGCCGACTTACTTTCGCGTCCTCGGGGACCGCCTGAAACCCGGCGGGTGCGCGGTGCTGCAAGTCATCACCATCGCCGAGGAGCGCTACGAGGCCTATCGCCGCACGCCCGACTTCATACAGAAGCATATCTTCCCCGGCGGCTTCCTGCCCTCCTCGTCCGCGCTAGAGGCGCAGATCGCCGGTGCGGGCCTCCGCCTCACGCACAGTGAGACGTTCGGATCCTCCTATGCCCGCACGCTCGCTCACTGGCGCGCCCGCTTCACCGCGCATTGGCCGGAGATCGCGGCGCAGGGTTTCGACGAGCGCTTCCGGCGCCTGTGGACCTACTATCTCTGCTATTGCGAGGCCGGATTCGCGGAAGGCGCCATCAACGTCGGCCTCTATGTGATCGAGCGCGAGGCCTTCTGCAGGCCGGCCGCCTGATCCGAACTGCCACAATGTGCGTATCGCGTTCACACCCCGTTCGATTCGGAGGCGATGATGAAGAACCGTCGGACATTCCTCGCGCTTTTCGCACTCGCTGCGGCGACCTTCGCGCTTGCCCGCCGAGGCCTTCGAAATTAGGCCGTACGACGCGCCGGCCGCCAACAAGGCGATCCCGTTGGGCAGGCCGGTCGTCCTGCACGTCTATGCGCCGCGGCGCCTGCAATGCCACATCCAGGCGTCCATTCTCGACAACCTGAAGACCGATCCCGCCTACGACAAGGCGACGTTCTTCCGCGTCGACTACGACAATCAAAAAAGCGTCGCGGCCAAGCTCGCCTGCCCGCGCTCGACCGTGATCGCCAACACGGGCGGCATGGAGGTCGCGCGTGTTTCTTGAGGCGTCACGCAGGCCTCGGTCGTTGACGTCCTCAAGGCGGCGCTGTGACGCCGCTCGCAACGCTGCCGCTGGCTTTCGCGGTGGGCGTCCTTACCATCCTCAGCCCCTGCGTGCCGCGGATTGCGCCGATCGTGGTGGCGGGCCGCGCCGCCTTCCGCGCGAAGATGGCCATGGTCGACCTGGCCCTACTGACCGAGCTCGACCACTGCATCGAGACCGTGCTTGTCGCCGAGATGGCGGACTGGCTTGCCGCCTTCTCCGCGACGACGTGAAGTTGGTTGCTCGAGGCGTGTCGCGCTCAGACGCCGCGCGCGTCGGGAGCCGACGCGCAGCGCCCGCGGCCGAGATAGGCGACGCCCTTCAGCCACAGGCGCGCCGCCTGCCAATGGATCGCGGCCATGGTCTTGATCCCTATCGCAGGGACGGCGAGCCCAGCCCGCAGCAGCGCGCCGTCGCTCAACTCGCGCCGCTCGGCGGTCAGCGCCGCGCGCAACGCGACGCCGTCCCGGCCGCTGACGCGGATCGCCACGACGAGGTTTTTGCCCGGCGGCGCGACATGGAACTCATAGCGCAAGCCCATCGGCAGGAAAGGCGAGACGAAGAAAGCCTTGGCGCAGCCATGTCGCAGATCGCCCGGCGCTTGCGCCGCCGGCAACACGTAGCTGTGCCGCTCGCCGAAGGTGTTGTGCACTTCGTAGATGAGCGCCGCCAGCGCACCGTCTTTGGCGTAGCAGAAATAGACGCTGAGCGGATTGAAGGCGTAGCCGAGCGTGCGCGGCATGAAGAGGAGCCGGATCGCCCCATCCCGAAGATCGACGCCGCTCTCAGCGAGAAGCCGCTCCACCTGCGCGCGTAGCGGCGCCGCGCTGCCGTCGCCGTGGTCCGTATCGTGCAGGCTGAACAACGCGTGCCGATTGTGCGCGAAGAGTTTGAGGCGGGAATCGAGCCCCGGCAATTCGTCGAGATCGATCAGCAGCCAGTAGAGCCGGTAGCGGAAGCGGTGCGGACGCGGGGCCAGGCGGCGATGGAGGACCGAGCCGACATAGAGGGCGGAGGCGAAAGTCACGCCGCTGCCTCGAGGCCAAGCCGCGCCGATGGCGCAGACAGCGTAATACGTCCGGATTCGTTGGCGACCGTCCAAGGCCGGTGCACACCGCTGAGTTGCTCGGCGACGGCTAGCCCCGCCTGCAGCCCGTCCTCGTGGAAGCCGGCGCCGAAGTGCGCGCCGCAGAACCAAGTGCCGCGCTCTCCCTGCAAGCTCCACAGCCGATTCTGCGCCGTGATCGCCGCGGCGTCGAACATCGGATGGTGGTATGTCTCTGTCGTCACGACGCTGTTCGCGCGCGGCGGGCGCGACGGATTGAGGGTGACGAAGAGATTGGTCTTGGTCGGCAGGTTCTGCAAGCGATTCATCCAATAGGTGATGCAGACCTTGTCCGGCGCGTCGTCGCCGCCGATGTAGTTCCAGCTCGACCAGACGGACCGCCGGCGCGGCATCAGGCTCTCGTCGGTATGCAGAATGGCTTCGTTGCGGCTGTAGCGGAAGACGCTGAGCAGCGCCCGCTCCTGCGCGCTTGGCTCGGCGAGGAGGGCGAGCGCCTCGTCGGCGTGCGTGGCGATCACCGCCCGATCGAAGACCTCGCGCGCGCCGTTCGCCTCGACGACGATCGCCTTGCCGCCGGTCCGCTCGATCCGGGCGACGGCGACGCCGTTGCGGATCCGGTCGGCGAAAGGGCGCGTCAGGCGTTCGACATAGGCGCGGCTGCCCCCGCTGACCGTGCGCCAGATCGGCCGCCCGGCGAGTTGCAACAGGCCATGATTGTCGTGAAAGCGCAGGAACGCAGCGGCCGGAAAGGCGAGAATCTCCCTTGGCGTCGCCGACCAGATCGCTCCTGCCATCGGCAGAACATGATGGTCGCGGAAGGCCGCGCCGTAGCCGCCGCGCCTGAGATAATCGCCGAGGCTCAGGCCCTCGTCCGCGAGGCCCTTGGCGTCGCGCCGCGCTTGCCCATAGAATCGCACGAGATCGGCGAGCATCGACCAGAAGCGCGGCCGGACAAGATTGCGCCGCTGTCCGAACAGCGCCGCCAGGCTCGCGCCCGAATATTCCACCGCGCCGCCGTCGATCGAAACGCCGAAGGACATATCCGAGGGCTCGCTCGGCGCTCCGAGGACTCGCAATAATTCGACGAAATTGGGATAGGTGTTTGGGTTGAAGACGATGAAGCCGGTGTCGACGGCGATGAGCCGGCCGTCGACGGGCGCGAGGACCGTGTTCGAATGACCGCCGATCCGCCGGGCCTTCTCATATACGACGACGTCGTGGCGCTTGTTCAGAAGCCAGGCCGCCGACAGACCGGAAATTCCCGTGCCGACGATGGCAATGCGAAGTCGAGCGCTTGAGGTCATGACCGTTCCGTTACCAAAGGTGCGCCGCGCGTTGTCGCTTTCAAACGAATTACGCCGCCATCCGCCGCCTGGATCACAGGCCGCTGATCCAACCCGCATCGGTCTGCGTAGGTCAGGCGATGTGCGCCAATCTCGCCTTGACCTGCTCGATCGGATCCGTCCCCGACAGGGCCGTGTTCGCGACGCTGTCGGCGCCGCGCGCCGAACGGGGCGGGCGCGACATGCCTGATCGAAGCCCCTTCCGCCTCAGGGACGATCCCTGGGCGGCTCGAATCGCCGCGATCGCGGCGCGCCAGGACCGCGCCGCTTTCGCCGAGATGTTCGCCCATTTCGCGCCGCGGGTGAAGGCCTACCTGCAGAAGCAGGGCGCTGGCGATGCGCAGGCCGAGGAGATTGCGCAGGAGACGATGCTATCCGTCTGGCGCAAGGCCGCGCTTTACGACGCCGGGGCCGCGAGCGCGGCGACCTGGATATTTACCATCGCCCGCAATCTGCGCATCGACGCCGGCCGGCGCGAGCGCCGCGGCGGGGCCATCCGCGTCTCCGACGTCGAAGCCGAATTCGAGGCCGACGACGCGCCGCTGGCCGACGCGCGGGTCGCGGCGACGCAATCGGACGCGCGCGTGCGCGCCGCGCTGACGGCGCTGTCGAGCGACCAGCTCAAGGTGATCCAGATGTCCTTTTTTGAAGACAAGGCGCATGGAGAGATCGCGCGGGCGCTGCAAATCCCGCTCGGCACGGTGAAGTCCCGGCTGCGGCTGGCGATGAACCGGCTGCGCGGTCTCCTGGACGAGGAGCCATGACGATCACCCACCATCCCGACGAGGCGCTGCTAACGGCCTATGCGGCCGGCTCGCTCGATCTCGGCCAGCATGTCGCGATCGCGACGCATCTTGCGGCGTGCGTGCATTGTCGCGCCTGGGCGCGCTCGCTGGAGCGGGTCGGCGGCGCGCTTCTCGATGGTTCGCCTCCGGCGGCGCTGGCGGTCGACGCGCTCGAGCGGGCGCTGGCGCGCCTGGACGAACCCGCCCCCGCTTCGACGCCGGCCGCTGCTGTCGCGCCGGAGGCCCCGCCGCAGTTGCCGCGCTTCGTCAGGAGCTACGCCTTCGGCCCCTGGCGCTGGGTGGCGCCGCGCGTCAGCATGAGGCTCATCCAGTTGCCCGAGCTGAGCCCGACCCGCGTTTTCCTCTTGAAGTCCGCGCCGGGCACGAAGCTGCTGCAGCACGAGCATACGGGCCTCGAGATGACCTGCGTCCTGTCCGGCGCCTTCGCCCAAGAAGGCGGGCGCTTCGGGCCGGGGGATTTCGACTTCGGCGATCCGACGATCGCCCACGAACCGCGCGTCGAAGCGGGCGTCGATTGCGTCTGCCTGGTGGCGATGCAGGGCGATCTCAAGCTCAGCGGCGTCCTCGGCCGTCTCATGCAACCCTTCGTGCGCTTGTGACGGCGTCGCCGCAGTGACGCTCGCCGCGCTCGTCGGCTGGGCCGCGGCGGCCGAGATCGGTCTCGCCGCGATCATGGCCGGCGCCTGGGGCGTTCAGCGCCTGACCGGCGTCTCGGGCTGGATTGACGCGATCTGGACCTTTGGCGTGGGCGCCGTGGGCGTCGTCCTCGCCCTGGGGATGGCGGCATCGCGCGAAGCGCCGAGCTGGCGCGCCGTGATGGTCGCCGCTTTTGCGGCTGCCTGGTCGTTGCGGCTCGGGCTGCATATCATCGCGCGCACCGTGAAATCTGGCGACGATCCGCGTTATCAAAAACTCGCCGAGGACTGGGGGGCAGCTGCGCCGCTGCGGCTTTTCGCCTTCCTGCAAATTCAGGCTGTCGCCGGCGCCGTGCTGGCGCTCGCTGTCGGCCTCGCCGCCTCCGCGGCCGGCCCGACCGCGCGCGTCCAGGACGCCTTCGGCGTGGCGCTTTTCGCCGCCGCTTTCCTTGGCGAGGCGGCGGCGGACGCCCAGATCGCGCGCTTCAAGGCGGACTCGGCCAACCGCGGCAAGATTTGCGACGTTGGGCTGTGGCGCATTTCGCGGCACCCCAACTACTTCTTCGAATGGCTGATCTGGGTCGCCTTCGCGATCCTCGCGCTCGGCGCGAACTGGACGGGCTGGCTCGCACTGCCCGCTCCGGCGCTGATGTACTGGACGCTACGCCACGCCTCCGGCGTGCCGCCGCTCGAGGCGCATATGCTAGCGACCCGCGGCGAGGCGTTTCGCGCCTACCAAGCGCGCACGCCCGGCTTCTTTCCGAGGCTGTGGCCGGCGCCGCGGTGAGTTGCGACACAACCTCCGAGAACAGGCTTGCGGAGAAATGACTAGTCGTCGTGGCGAAGCCGCCGAAGTGAGCCCCAGGCAATGTCAATGGGCGTCAGCTGCGTCGACGGGGCGCGCATAGTCGCTTGCTTGGTGAGATCGCCATAGAGCGCGGCCTGGCCTACGGCGCCCACCTGCACCCCCGGCAGAACGACAAACGTCGTCAGCCCGACCGAAAAGATAAGATAAAACGCGATGGCTTCTGGCAAGTTCACTGTCGTGGCGAGGATGTCGCCGAGCTTCTATGCCGGACATATCGTTTGCTCGCGACAGTCCGGGGCGGCCGCTTGACCTGACACGCTGATGCGCAAAGCCTGAAAGGACGGGGAAATCGATGCCCTCTCTTCGCCGGCATGGCCTCAATCGCTGTCGAGCGGGGCGGCGCCTTTCGGCTTGCCGTCGACGGAGAGGGTGATCTTTTCGATTCGCATCTCGGCGTTCTTGAGCAATTCATCGCAATGCTTTTTCAGCGCTTCGCCGCGTTCATAGAGCTTGATCGATTCCTCCAAGGCGACTGCGCCCTTTTCCAGTCGATCGACAATCCCCTCGAGTTCGGCAATCGCCTCCTCGAACGGCATATTGGCGATGTCCGGCCTGGCTTCGGTCACGAACGCACTCCCGACTACACGTTTCCCACGATCGAGCGACGAAGCGCAGTCATTCGGGATCGCCGCGGCAGGCGCGCGCGAAAGATCGCATCGCAGTCCGCGCTCCGCCGTCCTCGCCGTCCAGGGACGGGGGTTCCGGCAGGAGAGCGGCGCAAGCAATCTTCAGTCGTTCGGCAGCCGGCGGCCGTCCATATCAGAGGGCCATGGCGTTGACCATAGGGGACTCAAGGAGGATAGGCTCGCGAGCCGCCGCTAGACCGCGGTTACGGATCGGCGCCATGATTGCCCGAACATGAAAATGGAGGCCTGCCATGCTCGTCGGCGTTCCCAAGGAAATCAAGGAC
>CAWAIM010000050.1:0-28058 GCA_963781895.1 uncultured Alphaproteobacteria bacterium | reverse complement strand
CTTGCGCGTCGAGCAGCGTCGCCATCCTGGCCCGGAATTGGCGCCGTCGCCGGCGCCGCAGAGATCGCGCAAATAGGCGAGCGCGCCCATGATCTCAGCCAGCCGCAGCAATTGGGGTTGATAGGGCGGGGGCGGTTCGGCCGCGGGGGCCGGGGTTTGCGGGCCCGGCGCGGCGGGCGCGGGCGCGGGCTTGGCCGCGGGCGCTTCGGCGGCGCCCGCCCCGCCGCCGGCGGCGATCAGCGCCGCGGCGCTCGAGATGGCGATGATCGCGCGCCTCACCGCCATGCGCTTTCGATCCGCGCCGCGCTCGCCACAATGTCGCCGAGCCCCGGGGTCGTCGGAAGCGATGCGCAGGCGTCCGGTTCGATCCAGGCGACCGCATCCATTTCCTCGCTGGCGCGCGCCTCGCCCGCCCGCCAGCGGGCGACGAACGAGGCGATGACGAAATGCGTCCGGACGCTATTCCCCTCGCGCTCGATCGGTTCAACGTGCCGGTTGAACGCGATGATCGCGGCTTCGACGCCGACCTCTTCGTCGAGTTCGCGCGCGATGGCCTGCGCGAGCGTTTCGCCGACCTCGACCACCCCGCCGGGCAAGGAGAACCGGCCGATCATCGGCGCCCGAGCGCGGCGGGCGACGAGGACCCGGCCGTCCCGGAACACCGCCGCCGAGACGGCCAGGATCGGCCGCGCCGGGAACAGGCGATCACTCATGCGGCGCCTCGGACATGCGCTCGGACCGGAAGAAATGGAGAGATTGCGCGCGCGTCATCAGCGACCAAAATTGTGTCTGGCGGGCCCTCATAACACATCGCCGAGCCAGGGGCGGCCGACGCGTGTCACGGGTAAAGCCGCCGCCGCTCCCACGGCGCTTCGACGGTCGCCCGCCTGAACTGCACCCGGTCGTGGAGCCGGGAAAGCCCGTCGCGCCAGAACTCGATCTCGACCGGCGTCAGGCGATAGCCCCGCCAATAGTCGGGCCGCGGAATGGCGCCGTCGCCGAAACGGCGTAGACAGGCTTCGACCGCCGCTTCGAGGACGGCGCGCGAGGCGAGCGGGCGGGACTGCTGGCTGGCCCAGGCGCCGATTTGGCTGCCCCGCGGGCGCGAAGCGAAATAAGCGTCGCTCTCGGCGGCCGTCAGTTCGGCCACCAGGCCGCGAAACCGGACCTGGCGGCGCAGCGACTTCCAATGGAACAGCGCCGCCGCCACCGGCTGCCCGGCGAGTTCACGCCCCTTGGCGCTTTCGACATTGGTGTAAAAGACGACGCCGCGCGCGTCCGCGCCCTTGCACAGCACCATCCGCGCGTCGGGCAATCCGCGCTCGTCGACGGTCGAAAGCGCCATCGCCTCCGGATCGTTGATCTCCGCCCCGATCGCCTCCTCGAGCCAGAGCTCAAACAGCGCGGCCGGGTCGACGGCCTCGGTAAAGTCACTCAAATTTAACCTATTCAAGGCGATCCTGATCCTCCGACATTGGAACGGCGGCGCGAATGATATCGGCGCGAGCGTTATTTGGCCAATCCGACTGTGAGCCCCCGGTTTCGGCGCATGAAGCCCGCCGCCGGCGCCATCCTGGCCGCGGCCGCCCTTTGCGGCTGTTCGTACTCGGAACGGCTGCCCGGACTGACCGAACTGGAGTTCGGCGAGTCGATCCAGCGGTCGATGAGCGCGACGGCCGAGGTCGACAGGGACGACCGGTTGAAGCAGAATACGCGAATCGACGTCGGCGATCCAATGGCCCCAATGGATCCGTAGCAGGCCCGCCTCCCTTGTGTGGCGCGCGGTGGCGACCCACATAGACCGGGAGACATTGGTTCTCGCGCTTTGCATGAGGCGAGGGCCGCAGAATGGGCTCATGATGCGCGATCCTTATGACGTTCTTGGAGTGGCGAAGACGGCGAGCGCGGCCGAAATCAAGTCCGCATTTCGTAAGCTCGCCAAGAAATACCACCCCGACCAAAGCAAGGAGCCGAGGGCGAAGGAACGCTTCGCGGAAGTCGGCTCGGCTTACGAAATTCTCGGCGACGAGAAGAAGCGCGGCGCTTTTGATCGCGGGGAAATCGACGCCGAAGGCAAGCCGCGCGCGCCGCAATTCGAAGGATTTCGGATTTGGCCGGCAGGCCGGCGGCCCGGATTTCCGCAACTTCAACTTCGATTTCGGCGGCGGCGGATTTTCAGCCGAAAGCGGCTCGATCGATCCGGATATCCTGTCGGAACTGTTCGGGAGCCGCGGGCGAGGGCGCGCCCGCTCGCAGGCGACAAAGGGCGAGGACATCGCCGCCACGGTCGCCGTGCCGCTGACGACGGCGGCCAACGGCGGTTCGATTCGCGTCGCTCTGCCGACCGGGCAAGACATTGGATGTCGCGGTCCCGGCCGGGATCGAGGAAGGAAAATCGATCCGATTGCGCGGCCAGGGGCGTCCGGGACATCGCAACGGCCCGGCGGGCGACGTCATCGTGACAATTCGTTACGCGCCCCATCCCTTGTTCAAGGTGGAGGGGCGCGATCTGCGATTGGAACTGCCGATCACCCTGTATGAAGCGGTTCTCGGGGCCAAAGTGAGGGCGCCGACGCTGGGCGGCGAAGTCGAGATGTCGATTGCGCCGGGCATGAGCGGAGGTCGGGTGCTGCGGTTGCGCGGCAAGGGCCTGCCGGCGACCGCGGAGCAGCCGGCGGGCGACCTGTTGGCGACGGTTCGGATTGCGCTGCCGAGCGAATCGGATGGCGACCTGACCGCACTGATGCTCAAATGGCGCGACAAGAAGCCCTATGACCCGCGCTCTGGCGCCGGCGGATCGGGTTCGTAGCGGGCATTGAAAAAAGCCGTCGCGATACCGCGCAGGGACTGCGCGTCGAAATCGCCGACCAAGACGTACCCCTGGCCCGCGCGAGTCCAGACGGCGACGTTTCGATCGCCCGCCTGAAGGATTTCTGGGCGGAGTACGGGACGGCGCGTCGAGGGATTGAACCAGCAGGCCGAGGCGGCCCCGATCGCTATCGTAAACGACAAAGGCGGCGGCGGAACGCGAGGCTGGCGCGATCCGCGCTCCGACGAGGCTGAGGTTGGCGGGGGTCGCCGGCAGGTACACCGGCCGACCGAGGCGCGCTGTCAGCCACGTCCGCGCGGTCTGTGGGTCGCGGCTCGCCAATTCCACAGGCGGGCTGCCTGGAAGCGCGAAAGCGCCGAACGCGGCGGCGCCGGCTTCGCCGAGCCGGTTCGAGGGCGTCGCGGGCCCAGGCGCCCACGCGCAAATCAATGCCCACGGACAACGCCGCCGCGCCAAGCTTTGCGGCCAGCCAGGGCCTCTTCGTCGGAGCCGGCAATCGCGGCGCGCCTGCGCCGTCGGCGCCCGGACGACTGGCGGCCTGGTCACGGGCCAGTCGCACGCCGGGCGACGCCGACCGCCGGGTCTTGCCTATTTTGTTGTTGGCATGGAGCCCGAGATCGATCGGCAAATTCCCGCGCGCCGTCCCGGTCAAACGCCGCCCGGATCGCGTTGTTTTGCGCTCGCCATCGCGCGGCGCGTCGCCACAGCGCCGGATCCCCCGCCAATTGCGCTTCGAACGCCTGCAACTCGCCGGGCTCGAGGCGGCCGTCGACATAGGCGTGCAAATCGGCGAGGCGTCGGGCTTCCACTACTTGACCACCCGCAAATGCGAAGCGACCCGGGCCGACGCGCCGATTGTTCGTTTGTCGACGGGCGCCTGGGTCAGCAGCGCCAGACGGTCGCGCGCCTGCGTGAGCCGATCGATTAAAACCGCCAGGGGAATATCGAGCGCCAAGGCCGCGTCCTGATAGGCAAAGCGGGCCAATACGACGATCAGTAGCGCTTCCCTGAGTTCCAGCGGCAGCAGGCGCACGGCGGCGACGATGCCGACGCCGCCCGCCGCCGCGCCGCCGCGCGCGAGTTCCGCGCACTCCTCGCCAGTCAATTCGTTTTCCGCGCAGATCAAGCGGCGAACGTGGCGCCGGTAGAGGCGAATAAACTGGCCAAAGGCGCGCACCCGCCCGCTTTCCCAGCCCCGATGACTTGATTCCGATCGGGCTCCGCAGTCGACCACATCCATCGAAGCCTGGCGGAGCAGCCGCTCGACGAGCGCTTCCGCGGCTGAACGATCGGCCACGACCCGGTCGTCCCGCGCCAGCGCCAGCCCAAATCGGCGCAGATCGGAAAGTTCAGAACAGCTGTCATCTCGCGGCTGCAAGATTGCACCGATTGTCTAGGCTAGACTTACCGAGCGTTAAGCTTTCTCAGTGACCATAGTTCGAAGGCGCTCCCGCTCCAAGGGGGCTGTGTGTGCAAATTCACACATTTTGTGACGAGCGCGCAACCGTCCGCGGCTTCCCATGCGCGCCCGGCGAGATTAAGGGATTGCCTCAATGTTTATGCGACATGGCGTTCACCCTTCCCGAACGGGGAGCAGCGAGGCTCTGATGGAGCGCAACGGTTCAGTCAGCGCCGATTCGCACATCATGCAAGGGATGCGCGGCGTCGTCCTCGGCGTGGCGAACAGTCGCTCGATAGCCTGGGGCATCGCCCGGGCCGCCCGAGCCGCCGGCGCCGAATTGGCGTTCACCTACCAGGGCGAAGCGCTGGAAAAGAGGGTGCGCCCGCTCGCGACTGAGCTGGGCGCGCATGTGCTCGGCCATTGCGACGTCACGGATGGCGCCTCGATCGACAGCGTATTCGCGGAAGCAGAAAGGTTGTGGCAAGGCATCGATTTCATCGTTCACTGCATCGCGTTCGCCGACAAAGACCAGCTTACCGGCCGTTACATCGACACAACCGAGGACAATTTCTCCAAATCGCTCGCGATCTCCTGCTATTCCTTCACCGCAGTCGCTCAGCGCGCGGAAAAGCTGATGACCAACGGCGGATCGATGCTGACCCTGACCTACTACGGGGCGGAGAAATGGATGCCGCACTACAATGTGATGGGCGTCGCCAAGGCCGCGCTGGAGGCGAGCGTGCGCTATCTCGCGGCCGATCTGGGCGAGAAGGCCATTCGCGTCAACGCGATCTCGGCCGGGCCGATCAAGACGCTGGCGGCCTCGGGGATCGGCGATTTTCGCTATATTCTTCGCTGGAACGAGTACAACGCGCCCCTGCGCCGATCGGTCACGATCGAGGAAGTCGGCGATAGCGCGGTGTACCTATTGTCGCCGATGTCCAGGGGAGTCACCGGGGAAATTCTGCACGTCGACGCCGGATATCACGTCGTCGGCATGAAGAATCCCGCCGCCCCGGACATCTCCGTGGTGAAGGACGTCGTCAAGGAATAGGAGTCCCCCCGGCTTCAGTGCGCCCGCCGCCTTCGCAGTGGGCCAGGCTGAGCGACGAGCCGCCAAATGACGAACGCCGCAGCTGCGAGGCGCTGTCGGGCATGACAATTACCGAGACGACGGCCAGCCCGACGAAAGCGGCATAGGCCCGGATGTGGCCGCCGCGCCGGATAGTCGCCGGCGCCGCCAGGGTTCCCGTCGGCATTCCGGCGAAATAGACCGAGCCCAACAATCCGACCGTCAGGTCGGGGAAGTCCTCGATGCGCGCCCGAAGCGGCGTCGCCACGCCGACGAGGCTGTTGCCGGCGATCAGCAGCAGCACGGAAAAAAGAAGGGCGGCGATGGCGGGAGAAGCGGTCAAGCGAAGAACCGGCAAGTCGGATCGCTCGATGGCGCCACGGACCGGCCGGTCGCGCGATGCTCATGCACGCGCAAGCCGCGCAATAATCCCGCGCCTGCGCCAATAATCGGCATATCGCCATTAAGCGTCGGCCTGTATATAGACCGATCGTCGTTCAAACGGCGTCCGTGGACGCGCGACCGAGACGTAACGCATGCCGAACCAACGTTGGACTCCGGAAAGCTGGCGGAGCAAGCCGATCGAGCAGTCGCCGGTCTACAAGAACCTGGCGGCGCTCGCCGAGGCCGAGCGCCAACTCGCCGGCTATCCGCCGCTCGTGTTCGCAGGCGAAGCGCGCAAACTGAAACGCGTGCTCGGGGCGGCCGCCATCGGCGAGGCGTTCTTGTTGCAAGGCGGGGATTGCGCCGAAAGCTTCGCCGAACATTCCGCCGACAACATCCGCGATTTCTTCCGGGTGTTTCTGCAGATGGCGGTCGTCATGACCTTCGCGGCCGCTTCCCCGATCGTCAAGGTCGGGCGCGTCGCCGGTCAATTCGCCAAACCGCGCTCCTCCGACTTCGAAACGATCGACGGCGTATCGCTGCCGAGCTACCGCGGCGACATCGTCAACGACATCGAATTCACCGCGCAAGCGCGTGAGCCCGACCCGCGCCGCCAGCTGGAGGCCTATCGTCAGTCGGCGGCGACGCTCAATCTCCTGCGCGCCTTCGCCACCGGCGGCTACGCCAATCTCGAGAACGCCCATCGATGGATGCTCGGCTTCGTCAAGGATAGCCCGCAGTCCGAACGCTATCAGGGGGTCGCCGATCGCATCACCGAAACGCTGGGCTTCATGCGGGCGATCGGCCTCGACGCCGAAGCCCATCCCGAATTGCGCGCCACTGACTTCTATACCTCGCATGAGGCGCTGCTGCTCGGATACGAACAGGCGCTGACGCGCCTCGATTCCACATCCGGCGACTATTATGCGACCTCCGGTCATTTGATCTGGATCGGCGATCGCACGCGACAGCTTGGCGGCGCTCATGTCGAGTACTGCCGCGGGGTCAGGAACCCGATCGGCCTGAAATGCGGCCCCTCGCTCAGTCCGGACGAGATGATCCGCTTGATCGAGATCCTCGACCCGGAAGCGGAGCCGGGCCGTCTATCGTTGATCTGCCGTTTCGGCGCCGACAGGATCGAGGCCGCGCTGCCGCCGTTGGTGCGCGCCGCGAAACGCGAGGGCCGCAAGCTGCTGTGGGTCTGCGACCCGATGCACGGCAACACGATCAAGACGTCGAACGGCTACAAGACTCGCCCGACGGAGCGCATCGCCCAGGAAGTGCGCAAATTCTTCGCCATTTGCCGTGACGAAGGCGTACATGCCGGCGGCATCCATCTGGAGATGACGGGAAAGAACGTCACCGAATGCACCGGCGGCGCCCGTGCGATCTCGGAAACCGATTTGCACGATCGGTATCACACCTATTGCGATCCGCGCCTCAACGCCGAGCAGTCGATCGAAATGGCGTTCATGGTCGCCGAATTGTTGAAGGCGCAGCGCCTCGCCGCGCCCGAGCGGCCGGTGCGCGCCGCGGAATGACGGCGGACGCCGGATCCGTGCGACTATCCGACTACGCTCGGGGCAGGGACAATAATTTCAACCTCATTCGCCTGCTGGCCGCCTTGTCGGTGATTTTCAGCCACAGCGTCGGGGTGTTGGGGCTTCCGCCCGAGCGAGAAATGTTCTTCGTCCGGCTCGGGTTCTCGCTGGCGGAGATGGCGGTCGACGTATTCTTCGTGACCAGCGGTTTCCTGGTCACGGCGAGCCTTCTCAACCGCAGAAGCGTCGTCGCGTTCGCCTGGGCGCGGGCGTTGCGCATATTTCCGGCGCTGTGGGTCATGCTCGTCTTGACCGTATTCGGGTTAGCCCCGGCTCTGACCTCGCTTTCGCTTGCCGACTATTTGGCGTCTCCGGTAACGCACGAATATTTCTCCAAGTGCGCGACCCTGATTACCGGCGTCAGGTTTGGGCTCCCCGGCGTATTCGAGACCTTGCCGCTCAAAGGCGAATTCAACGGGTCGCTGTGGACGCTGCCGATCGAATTGAGACTGTATGTCTATCTGGCCGCCGGTTGGCTTGTCCTCTCGCTCGCGCCGAAGCTTCGTGCAAAAGCGCCGCTGGTAATCGCGCCCCTGGCTTTGGCGGTCATTCTGGCGACGATCCTGAGCGCTCGCTTGTCTCACCAGCCGATCAATGGCGCCGATATCAGGATATCGATGTTCGTTTACGGCGTGACGCTCTACGTGTTGCGGGACAGAATCCGCGTCGGTCGCGTGATCATGGTCGTCCTGCTCGGGTGTCTGATGATCGCCTCCTTCGATCAGACGATTTTTTTTGTCGTCTATGTATTGTGTCTTGCGCCGCTGGTCGTTCACCTGGCCTACATTCCGGGCGGCCGGGTGAGACAATTCAACCGCCTCGGCGATTATTCCTATGGCGTCTACATTTACGCGTTTCCGATCCAACAGACGCTGGCGACTTTGTTTCATCCCCTGTCCTTGGGCGCATTGGTCGCATGGTCCTCCGGCTGCACGCTCGTCGTCGCCGTCCTGTCATGGCGCCTGATCGAGAAGCGCGCGCTTGCGCACAAGGAAGATTTCGCCGCGGCGACGTCGCGAATATTCGATCTCGGTCTGGCGAGAATCGCAAGCGTCAGGCGTTGATCGTGTGACCGAAGCGGGCCTTTGCCGCGTTTGCGCGCGCCCCGCGCGGCGCGCTAAATCCTTCCCATGTCCGATCCTCTCAATCGTATCGTCATCGCGCTGGCGCAAGTCCCCTCGATCGTCGGCGACATCGCGGGCAATCGCGACCGTTTGCGCAAGGCGCGAGCCGAGGCCGCCGGCTTCGGCGCCGACATCATGATGACGCCCGAATTGTACCTCGCCGGCTACCCGCCCGAGGATCTGGTGCTGAAGCCCGCGTTTCAGGAAGCCTGCCGCGCGGCCTGCGAGGAGATTGCGCGCGACACGGCGGATGGAGGGCCGGCCGTGCTGATCGGCCTGCCCTGGGTCGAGGGCGGGCGGATCTACAACGCGGTGGCGCTCGCGGACGGCGGGCGGATCGAGTTGGTGCGGTTCAAGGTCGATCTGCCCAACTATGGCGTGTTCGACGAGAAGCGGGTGTTTTCGCCCGGGCCGTCGCCGGGACCCATCGTCTTTCGCGGCGTGCGCATCGGCGTTCCGATCTGCGAGGATATCTGGGGGCCTGACCCGGTCGAATGCATCCTCGAGACCGGCGGCGAGATCCTGCTCGTCGCCAATGCCTCCCCCTACGAACGCGACAAACTCGTGATCCGGCAGAACATGGCGGTGGCGCGCGTGGTCGAGAGCGGCCTGCCGCTGATCTACCTCAACATGATCGGCGGGCAGGACGAACTGGTGTTCGAAGGCGCGTCGTTCGCGCTGAACGCCGACCGCAGCCTCGCTGTGCAACTGCCGGCCTTCCGCCCCTCGGTCGCGCGCACGGTCTGGGAGCGTGGCGTCAGGGGCTGGAGTTGCGTCGAGGGTGAGCGCGAGCTCGTCGAGGAGGGCGACGAGGCCGACTATTCGGCTTGCGTAATGGGGTTGCGCGACTATGTCGAGAACAACCGCTTTCCCGGCGTCGTGCTCGGCCTGTCGGGCGGAGTCGATTCGGCCTTGTGCGCGGCGATGGCCGTCGACGCGCTAGGACCTGCCCGCGTCCATGCGGTGATGCTCCCCTATCGCTTCACCTCCAACCAATCGCTCTCTGACGCCGCCGCCTGCGCCCAGGCGCTCGGCGTTCGTTACGACATCGTGCCGATCGCCGAGCCGGTCGAGGGCGTCGAGCGCGCGCTCGCCGGGATGTTCGCCGGCAAAGGGCGCGACGTCACGGAAGAGAACATCCAGAGCCGCGCGCGCGGGCTGATCCTGATGGCGATCTCCAACAAGACCGGCGCGATGGTGGTGACGACCGGCAACAAGTCGGAAATGTCGGTCGGCTATGCGACGCTTTACGGCGACATGAACGGCGGTTTCAATCCGATCAAGGACCTCTACAAGATGGAGGTGTTCCGGCTGTCGGCATTGCGCAACCGTTGGAAGCCGGCGGGAGCGCTGGGGCCAGACGGGGAAGTCGTGCCCCGGAACATCCTCGTCAAGCCGCCGAGCGCGGAGCTGCGCGAGAACCAGAAGGACGAGGACTCGCTGCCGCCCTATCCGGTGCTCGACGCCATTCTCCACGAGCTGGTCGAAAAGGAGAGGCGCGTCGCCGATATCGTCGCCGAGGGCCACGATCCGGACATCGTGCGCAAGATCGAGCGGCTGCTTTATCTCGCCGAATACAAACGCCGTCAGTCGGCGCCGGGCGTCAAGGTCGGGCCGAAGAACTTCGGCCGCGACCGACGCTACCCGATCGTGAATCGTTTCCGCGACCCCGGGTTGCCCGCGCAAGCGCCCGATGCGTCGATCGCGCCCGCAAAGCCTCTGGGAACGAGCGAAAGGTTCGAGGAGTAGGCAGGCGAGACTTGGCGCTTCGATTCGGCCGATTGCCCTGCTCGGAGCGACTGCGGCTGTCGAGGCCGCGGCAAGTTGACAAGGACCGCTTTCGCTCTGAAACGCTGGCCGCGACATGAGCAGGGAGGGACGCTTGGCGGTGCAAGTCGACACGGCGCCGGCGGTTGCGCCGCAAACGCTCGGGGCAAAGGGAGTGTTTGCGGCCGTCCTCGGCAACGGCTTGGAATTCTTCGACTTCACGGTTTACGCCACCTATCTGGGCTTGATCGGCCAGGCGTTCTTTCCGTCGGATAATCCGTTTGTCAGCGATCTCGCCTCCGCGGCCACGTTCGGCGTCGGCTTTATCGCGCGGCCGCTCGGCGGAGCGCTGATCGGCGCCTACGGCGACCGCGCCGGGCGCAGACCGGCGATGACTTTGTCGATCGGCCTGATGGCGATCGGAAGCGGCATGATCGCCGTGACTCCCGGCTACGCGGCGATCGGAATCTGGGCGCCGATCCTGCTGATCCTCGCCCGCTTGTTGCAGGGTTTCGCGGTCGGCGGCGAAGTCGGTCCGGCGACGATGTTCCTGCTGGAGGCGGCGCCGGCGAACCGGCGCATGTTCTTTGGCTCGTGGCAGCTCGCCAGCCAGAACCTGGGCAGCCTGGCGAGCGGACTGATCGGCTTCCTGCTCGCGCTGGCGCTTTCCAAATCCAGCTTCAACGCCTGGGGATGGCGCGTTCCCTTCGCCCTCGGCGTGTCGATCGCCCCGGTCGGCGTCTACATTCGCAGCCGGCTGGTGGAAAGCCTCGACCGCTCGAAGCGCGAGCAACCGAAGACTGCCCGCGCGGCGATCTCGACGGTCATTCGATCCAATTGGTCTGGCCTGCTGCTCGGTCTCGGGCTGATCAGCGGCGGCACGATCACCCAGTATTTTCTCATCAACTTGACCCCGTACGCGATCAGGACCTTGCGCCTGCCCGCCTCGACCGCGATGCTCGGCGCGGTCGCCCTCGGGATCACCGGCTGTCTCGGATCGCTCGCCGGGGGATTTCTCGCCGATCGGTGGGGCCTTCGCGCCGTCACGATCGCGCCGCGCCTCGTGCTGATGCTCGCGCTGTTCCCGGTGATGAAGGTTCTCATCGCCAATCCGAGCGCCGGGACTCTGGTCCTCGCGATTGCGATCCTCAGCCTGTTGCATTCCGCCAGTGTCGCGGTCGGGGTGATGCTGATCCCGCTGATCTTTCCGCGCGCGGTGCGCGCGACCGGGCTTGCCATGACCTATTCGATCGGCGTGGCGATCTTCGGCGGCACGGCGACCTATGTCGTCACCTGGTTGGTCGGCGTCACCGGCGATCCGCTGGCCTCGACCTACTACGTCATGGCCGCGAACATCATTATGCTCGCGTCGGTTCTCGCGGTCCGTCGCGCCGACTACGGATCGGACGCCTGGCCGCCGCCCGTCGACAGGGAAGTTTGATCCCAGCGCCAATCGCCAATAGCGTGTTCTGGGCCGTGGCATGGGGAAGGGCTGTTGCTCAGGGCGCATGATTGGCGGCGCGAGCGTGTCGGCGTCGACCGCGAGGAAACGCGTTCATCTTGACAGGGCGTCGAAGTTCACGCGAAGTCGCGTTCGAGGACTTGGGGACCAAGGCCCATATCTTGACGCGCGGGCGCATATCCGCCCTTAGCCTTGTGGAGCGTCCGACTGTCGGATGAACGATAAAGCGGCCGATCCCTCCCAACCCTATCGCAGCCTTATCGCCGGGTACACCGACAATATCCGCGCGCAGGATTTCAAGGCCAATATCGCGATCCTGTTCGTCGCCTTCATGATGGGTCCGATTCTGGGAAACTACACCAGGTTTCCAAGTTATCTGCCGATCCCCTTCGTCCTGCTGCCGTTCCTGATCGTGTATCTGTGTCTGTTCATGGTGCTCATTCCCCGCTATCCGCGCCGCGGCAGTAAGAATTTTCTGATTTCCCGGACGGCGACCCCAGAGGATTTTGTCAATGTCACAGAGACGGAAGACGAGCTCGATCAGTTGAAGCTTCGATGCGCGGTTCTGTCTGAACTGTTGTGGTGGAAGTCGCTATATATCAAAATAAGCTTTATCGTCTCAATGGTCAGCATTGTCGTTACGATCTTTTTGCTCATGTATGTCTGGTACACGTAAAGGAGGTCGATTGGCGCCGGTCGGTTTGCTCACGGGTCGCCAGTGCGCCCCAGCCCCAATTCGCCGTCGGGCGCAAGTCGTTGTGCTTGTCGATGAGCCGGCCATGAGCAAGGACCGGAACGCCCAACTGCGCAATCTGATCGCAGGCTATGGCGACTCGATTCGTCTCAGCGACATCAAGGCGAATATTGCCGTCCTGTTCGTCGCCATCATGATGGGCACGGTCGTGGGGTTTCGCGAATCCTATCCGTGGTATCTGAGCCTGCCGGTGCTGTTGGCGCCGTTCATGGTCATTTTCTTCAATTTGCTGGTCTGCGTTTATCCGTGGTTCCCGCGCGCGGGACGAGGTCGCTTTCCGATCCTGCGCAAGGCGAACCCTGAGGATTTCGACGTCATCGGCGACCCGGCGCTCGAGCTCGCGGAGCTTCCCATACGATGCGCTCTGCTGTCCCGCAACCTGTATTGGAAGACCCTGACCCTGCAAATCGCCTACATCACATCGATGGTGGCGATTGTCGCCGCGGGCATCCTGCTCTTCGTGTCTTGGCTTTAGAGAACGCCAGGATCCGGGTTGAACCGCATCAAGCTCGAGGAGCCGTTCGATGTATGACCCGCGCCCAATTGCCTGGATGAATCCGGACCTGGCGATCTTTCGCGACGCCGTCCGCCGCTTTCTCGCCAAGGAGGCCGCGCCGAACGACGAGCGCTGGCGGAAGCAGCACAGCGTCGACCGCGAATTCTACCGGAAGGCCGGCGCGATGGGCATGCTTTGCCCCAGCATTCCCGAACAGTACGGCGGCGGCGGCGGCACGTTCGCTCACGAGGCCATCATGGCTGAGGAACTGGCCTATATCGGTTGCGGGGCCTTTGCCCAGGGCGTGCACGGCACGATCTGCGCGCATTATTTGAACGCCTACGGCGACGAGGAGCAGAAGAAGCGCTGGCTCCCAAAGCTGTGTTCCGGCGAATGGATAGCGGCGATCGCGATGACCGAACCGGGCGCCGGCACCGATCTAAGGGCGGTGAAGACCAGCGCCATTCGTAGCGGCGATCACGACCACTATGCGCTCAACGGCTCAAAGACCTTCATCAGCAACGGGCAGCTCGCGGATCTGATCATCGTCGTCGCCAAGACCGATCCGAATGCAGGCGGCAAGGGCGTCTCGCTGCTTGTGGTGGAAACCGATGCGGCGCCGGGCTTCACCCGCGGCCGCACGCTCGAGAAACTCGGCTTGCACGGCCAGGACACAGCCGAACTGTTCTTTCAGGACGTGCCCGTGCCGGCAGCCAACCGGCTCGGCGAGGAAGGCGGCGGATTCGCGCAACTGATGAGCCAACTGCCGCAGGAGCGCCTGTCGATCGCGGTGAGCGCGCAGGCGCAGATGGAGCGCGCCGTCGCCATGACGGTGGGCTACGTCAAACAGCGCAAGGTTTTCGGCGCCCCGCTCATGGACATGCAGAACACCCGCTTCAAACTGGCGGAGTGTCAGACGGTCGCACGCGTGACCCGGGCCTTCGTCGACGAATGCGTGACCAGGCATATCGAAGGGCAGTTGACGCCGGCCGAGGCCTCGATGGCCAAATACTGGACGACCGACCAATTGAGCCGCGTTGTCGACGAATGCCTGCAGTTGCATGGCGGCTACGGCTACATGATGGAATACCCGATCGCGCGGATGTATGCGGACACGCGCGTGCAACGCATTTTCGGCGGCGCGAACGAGGTGATGAAGGAACTCGTCGCCCGTTCCCTGTGATCCGGAGCGATTGGCTGGCGCGCTTGCGGACGCCGCGATGGTCGAGCCGTCTCGCGGCGAGACGCTCGCGAGCCGGCTTTCGACGTAGCCGTTGGGACGCCCGCGTCGCGGCGTCTAGCCGATACAGGCTTGGTCTTGTCGGCGCGGCTAGTCGCGTCTCGCTTTCCCGCGCGTCGGCGCCGGCGCATCGCGCGCGCGCTCGCAAATTCTCGATCGTTCGGTTCTGACTCATCGAGAGTTCACACGATTGTTCCTCACCATGGGGTCCACATCATGAACAAGATCGTACTCGTTTTGCTCGCCACTCTCACCTTGGGCGCCTGCGCCACTCCGGAACAAACCGCAGGCACGACGGCGGGGGCGGTCGGAGGAGCATTGGTCGGCGGCCCGGTCGGCGCTGTCGTCGGCGGCGCCGCGGGCGCGGTCATAACCGAACCTGGCGGTCCGATGGGCGGCCCGTATGGCTATCGCTATCGCTGCCACTACCGCGACCGGTACGGCCACCGTCATTACGGCTGGTGCCACCGTTAGGCTGAGCCGACGACCCCGCAAGGGACACGCGGCTGAGAGAAACTGGCCGCCGTTTCGCTATTCGCGACGGCCGCGTCCGCGACGGACGAGCGCGCGCATAGGCAGTCTGGCGCGGCAGTCAAAACTGGCGATGAGACCCGCGGCGCTCGCCGAGGGATCGACCGAGCCGGTCGCCGCGTTCGAAGGCTCGAGGCTCGCGACGCATCCAACGCGCGCGGCGATTCTCCGTCGTCATTCGCCGATGAAGTGCATGGCGATTTCGCGGCGGTGCGGCGCGCGCCGATGCTCAAAGACGATAAATTCCTTGCCACGTTCCCAGAGCAAGCCGGCCGTCGATGACCGGAATGGCAAGGTGGACGCCGGTCAGCGCCGCGCGGATGTGGGCGGGCATGTCGTCCGGTCCCTCTTCCTCATGCAGATACCGCCCCGGCTGTTCGGGCGCGATGCGCTCGAGAAACGCCTCGAGGTCGGTGCGAACTTCCGGCGCGGCGTTCTCCTGAATGAGGAGACTGGCGGACGTGTGCCGGCAAAACAGCGTCAGCAGCCCCGACCGCGCCTCGTGTCGCCGGAGCCAATCCAGAACGTCGCGCGTGATCTCGACCAGGCCGCGGCCCGGCGTCGGCGTCCGGAGAATTTCGGCGGCCTGACGCATGGGGATTTACCTTGGGCGGGAATTATTGTTGCGCCGCCCGCGCGGTCGGACGCCGCGCGAGCGGCGTAGCCAGGGAGTGGTCGCGACGACAGCGCACGCTGTAACGCCCGATCGAACATTATCGACGCCAGGCCATGCCGATCAGAAGTCCGAGCCCGAACGCGAGAGCGACGGTCGACAACGGGCGCTCCTCGATGACCTCCTGCAATGTGTCGCCAATGGAAGCGGCTTGCCTCTGCGCGGCGCTGGCGGCGGCGCCGACCCGGTCGGAGGCGTCGGAGACCATGGAATCGACATGCGACCGCGCATTTTTCAGCCCGCGCTTGGCCTGGCTTTGCGCAGCAGTCCCGATGTCGGTCGCGGCGTCGGCTATTTGCTCCGACAGATTTCCGATCGCGTTCTTCATGGCCGTCATTTCCTTCTCCAGGCGAGTGAAGGCGTCATCGTTCGCAGGGTCTTGCGCCGGGTCGTCCGGCCTCTCGTCGCGCGGAATATCGGTGGTCATCTGTTCCTCCGAACCACAACTGCTGATCGGAAACGCACGACGGGCGCCGAAAGTTCCGCGCCGGCGGCGGTCAACGGTCCTCGTCCGCGTACAGGCGCTGCTTGAGGATCAGGGCGACGATCAAAATCGGCGACGACAGGAACGCTCCCATCGGTCCCCACAGCCAGGTCCAAAGCGCCAACGAGAGCAGCACCGCCAGGGCGTTGAGCTCGAGCTGGCGTCCGATGATCATCGGCGTCACGAACTGCCCCTCCACGATGATCAACAGGGCGAATCCCGCCGCGGGAAGAAGGCCGAGGGCGAGGGTCGACGCATTCACGAGTCCGACCAGGACGAGAACCAGGAACATCGCAAACGGCCCGATGATCGGGATGAAGTTGAGCGTCGCCGCCAGCGCGCCGAAGCCAATCGCGTGCGGCATCCTGGTCAAAGCGCAGATGACGCCGGCGAACGCCCCGACGCCCAAGTTGATGAGCGTCACGGTCAGCAGGTAGCGGGCCAGTCCAGCCTCGATTTCGTTGAGGATTTTGAGAACCGTCAAGCGCGAATCCCGGCTCGCGAACGTCATGACGAGGCCGCGGCGCAAGTCTGGCCAGTTGGAGATGAACAGAAGGAGCACGACGAGAAAGAACAGCAGCCCGGTGATCGGCGGCAACAGCACGGAGATCGTCGATGGAACCCAGGTTATGCTGGGCAGAGGGAGCGCGCCGGCGTCGCTTTTGGAGTTGCCTCCCAGCATCGACATGACGCGGCGCCAGAAGTCGGCGACGCCATCGAACGCATGCAACTTCTCTTTCAATGTCGCGACGAAATCGGGCAAACCGTTCGTCACCTCGGACACGCGCGGGACGATCAATGCGATCACGAAGGCGATAATCAACGTCACGCCGCAGACCAGCAGCACCGCCGCCAGCGGTCGCGGCACGCGAAGCGCCTCGAGCTTTCGCGCCGCCGGACCCAACATCACGCCGACGACAATGGCCGCCACGGTCGGCAGCAACACTTCCCGACCGACATAGAGAACGAAGCCGACCGCAACCGCCGCCAGGATCGCGAGCGACCACGCCGAGATCAAGCGAAGCGGGTGGTCCGTGGGGCGCGGACTTCCGGCGTCTTCAGTGCGCGCGACCGCTCGCGGACGTCGACCCTCACGCAATCGCCCCTCCCCCTCGCCGCCTCGCCGGCCGCCGCCTGGAACCGGCAAGCGACCGAAATATTCCGGCATCGCGCAGGTTCTACACGCGTCAATGACGAATTGAAGGCGTCCTATTTCCCCCGTCCGCCCGCCGTGACGGCCGATCGGTCGGCGGCGCGCGCGAGGCGGCCGGTCGCGCCGGAAACCGGCTCGTTCAGCCCCATCTGTTCGCCGAGCTTGGATCGGGCCCGACTGAGCCGGCTCTTGATCGTTCCGACTTCCACGCCGCAGATGGTCGCGGCTTCTTCGTAAGAGAGCCCGCTCGCCCCAACCATCGTCAGGACTTCGCGCTGCTCCGCCGGAAGCTTGGCGAGGGCCCTGCGAAAATCCACGAGATCGAGATGGCTCTCCTGATCTCCCGCCACGGCGATCGCGCCCGAGTAAACGCCGTCGCTGTCCTGCACTTCACGGGCGCGCTTGCGATAGTGCGAATAATAGACATTGCGCAGAATGGTGAACAGCCACGCGCGCATGCTCGTTCCGCGCTGGAATTTGTCGGCGTTGCTCCAGCCTCTCAGCAACGCTTCCTGGACCAGGTCGTCCGCAAGCGTCAAGGATCCGCAGAGCGAAACCGCGAACGCCCGCAGGCCCCGGATTTCGGCCACCAGCTCATCCTTGAAGCCGCCGTCAGTCATCGCGCCCGTCTTGTGGCCTCGCAGATTGCTTTCCGGCTTCCAGCCGGTCGAGCAATTCCATGAATCTGTCGGGGACGGGGGCCCGGACAAGATCGTCGTAATGCGCTTTCAGGGACCTTTCAATCGCCTCTTGCGATCGGGCGTCACGTCCGCGACCTGCGCCCGCGCGCGACTTTCCTGCCGAAGCCGAATCCCTTGCCATCGTCGCCTGCTTGTCTTGGCCTTCGTCTTGTTTTGTCCGGCATTCCGATCATGAAGATTCCTGGCCGCCATCGACCGGACCGCTCGAGATCGCCAAATCATCTACCGGCGCAATTCTATCGAGGCGTCGCAACGGCGTCGAGTTCGGGTCGGGCGACGTTGGTCGATCAAAGCGTATGTCTCACCAGCCCAAACAACGCCGACACCGCAAACGCCATCAGCGCCACGACGAAGATGAGCTTCGCGGCGACGATCGCGGTTCCGGCGACGCCGCCAAAACCAAGAACCGCCGCGACCAACGCGACAATGAGAAAAGTGATCGCCCAGCCAAACATGTCTTTGCTCTCCATTGTCGTGTCCTGCTTTCAAACGCGCGGGGCCGCCAATAGGTTCCCGCGGCGCGGCGACAGCTAGCGGGCGATGCGCCGAAGCGGCGTCCCACGGCGCCGATCTAGCGGCTCTCCGCCGCGGCGCCCGCAGCAACCGGGGACGCCGCCGTCGGTTCGCGAAGCGTCCGCCAAGCCGCCTTCGCCGTCGGCGGAAGCTTATCCATGTGCTCGAGGAAAAGCGCCAAGACCCAAATCTGGGTATCGTCGAGTTCGACTTTCCACGCCGGCATTCCGGTCAGGCGAATTCCATGTTTAATTTTCCAGAACGCCCAGCCTTCCGGATCGTCATCGACGCCCTCGCTCGCCAATTGCGGCGCGCCGGATATTCGCCCTTCGCGATCGCCGAGGGCTTCCCCGTGGCCGCCCCATGGCAGATCGCACAATGGACGCCGTAGAGCCGTGATTGTTTCCCTCCCAAGCCTCTATGAGAATCGACGCACGCAAACCCCAGCGATCGCCGGCGGAGTTCCCTGTCGCGGCCGGTCGAGCGGATGAACCGTTCTCCGGGGCAATCATCAACGCGCGAAGGGCGCTGATCCCGGAAACTGTCCTACTTCGGGCACGGCGGCAGACCGGGCCTTCCGCAAGCGGCCTGCGGGCCCGCGGGCGCGTGAACGGCCGCTGCCGGCGGCGCGCGAACGACCGGCGGCGGGGCCCGAACGACTGGGGGCGGCGCCCGAACGACCGGGGGCGGGGCCAGGCGAACGACCGGCGGCGGCGTCCGAACGACTGGGGGAGGCGCCCGAACGACCGGGGGCGGGGCCACGCGAATGGCCGACGGCGGCGGCGCGCGGACGGCCGGCGGCGGCGCGCGACGCCGGCGGCGGCGCCGAACGACCGGGGGCGGCGCCAAGTGAACGACGGGCGGCGGTCGGATTGCCGTCGGCGCCCTTTGGCGTCGGCGAAGGAAGAACTGACGGCGGTTTGCCGCCGGGCGAGACTGGAACGATTGGCGCATGCGCGCCGCCTTGCGGCGAAATCGTCACGTTTCCGGGCGTAACTCCGATGGGCGCTCTCGGCGCCGCCGGGACCGGCAACGGCTTGCCGCCGGGCGCGATCGGCGACACCTTTGGCGTCGTCGATGGCTGGAGGCTTGGCGCCGAAAGGCGCCGCGGGCGTCAGGGTCGGTTGTCCCGCTTTCAGCGGGGGCGGGATTGGCAGCGGCTTGCCGGCTGGGGCGACGGGCGCGGCGAGGGGCGGTTGTCCCGCCTTCGGCGGGGGCGGGATCGGCAGCGGCTTGCCGGCTGGGGCGACGGGCGCGGCGAGGGGCGGTTGTCCCGCCTTCAGCGGGGGCGGGATTGGCAGCGGCTTGCCGGCTGGGGCGACGGGCGCGGCGAGGGGCGGTTGTCCCGCCTTCGGCGGGGGCGGGATCGGCAGCGGCTTGCCGAGCGGGGCGACGGGCGCGGCGAGGGGCGGTTGTCCCGCCTTCGGCGGGGGCGGGATTGGCAGCGGCTTGCCGGCTGGGGCGACGGGCGCGGTCGCCGGCGGTACGCCGACCGCGGGTTGAGCCGCCGGAACGACGGCCGGCTTTCCGCCGGGGACCGGGAACCGCGGCCCAATCGGCGGGAGCGGCTTGACCACGGCCATGTTTCCTCGCGGCCTCGCCGCGGCGATCGGAGGAGGCGCCATGACCGGTTTGATATTGGCGGGCAATGGCGGCGGGGCGATTGGCGGCGGCGGCAATCGCGGCGCGCCGCGCGGGGCGACGCCGTTATGGCGTCCGTAGCCGTGGTACGCGACCGCGCCGACAGCGATCGGAATCGCGAACCCGAGCACGGGGAGCATGCCGACGCCGACCGGCGGGGGAGGCGGCGGCAGATCGCGCCACTGATCGTCCTCGACGTAGAAGTAGTCGCTCGGCGGCGGCGGAGGCGGCGGCCCGAAGTCGTCAAAGGCGTAGATCGGCTGCTCCTCGTAGAATAATTCGTCCGGCTGCGGCGGCGGAAGACCCACGAACGGCTCCGGCTGAAAGTCCGGCGGCGGTTCGAACTGCGCCGAGAGCATGGCGAGACGCCGCTGGGCGTCGGCGACGTGCGGACCTCTCGGATAGATCCGCAGATAGGTCCAGTAGGCGCGGGGCGTGTCCAGATCGACCGTGCGGCGCCAGAACTCCGCCTCCCGCAAGACGGCCAGAATGGCGCGCACGCGTCTGGCCTGATCGGAGTGCGGAAAGGCCGCGAGAAACTCACGGTAGCCCACGATCGTATCGCGCTGGAGGGCCACGATGTACGCCTCCGCCTACGGGAAGGCTGGCGATGGGTCTGCGGGCGAACTCGGCCGCCGAGAGCGCCGGCGGCGCTGGCGAGTCGGCGGCCCGTTCGAAGACGAAGTAGGGCCCGCCCAGCTTCGAAGCGCTCCAGGGCAGCAGAGCGCCCTGCGTCGCTCCATTGACCAGCACCCTGGTCTGATCGAACACCTCGGCGATATCCACGCCGCCCTGTCGCATCGCGCCGGCCAGGGTCTTGCCATAGACGCCATAGGGACCTTGCTCGTCGCCGGCCAGGGTGCCCGGCGCGGCGTTGAAAGCGATCAGCTCGCCGGGTTCGGGATTGACCAGAGCCAGACCCGGCGCCAGCGGCGCGCCTTGAGCCGGATAAGGATTGGCCCGGGCGGCGTCGAGAACGATGATGCGCGCCTTGCCGGGCGTCGCCGCGAGCGCGTGGGTAAAATCGACGATCCGGACCGCCTCGATCGGCACGTCGGCGTCGCGATTGATCTGGGCGTCGATCGGGACGAAGTAATTGTCGCCATTGTATTGGACGGCTCGGCCGGCGAGATAAACGAACGCTTGCATGTCGGGCCCCGCCGCCGCCGCCTTGTCGAGGAAATCGCGCAAGGCCGTTCGCAGGGATTGCCCGTCGAGATCGCGCGCGCCGACCACGTCGAATCCGGCCGCCTGCAAAGTCTGGGCGATCAGCCCGGCGTCGTTGGCGGTCGTCGCCAGCGCCTCGTCCCGATAGGTCGCGTTGCCGATGACGAGGGCGATGCGCGGGTTCTGCGCCGCCTCCTGGGCTTCAGCGGCCGGCGTCGCAAGAACACCCGTACAAAGCATCAAAAAAAATCGTGGCGAAAATGTTCTTCAAGTCCATCATGGCCCCGCCCGAGACGATCGGCGAATTCCGAAACGACATCGCATTTACCAATTCGATCCTGCAAGACCAACCCAGTAGGGTCGTAACGTGTCCGAACCATGTCGGCCCGATAGGCCGCCGAAGAGCGGCTGTATCAATCCCCGTCAACTCACCGTTTCGGCGCTGTAGCGCGCGATCAGGCCGGTGCGGATGACGATGCGGTACATCCAGAAGAAATACAGACAGGCGAGAACGAGATAGACAAGGGCCAGCGAGCCGCCGAGCGCCAGCCGATCCCACGGCGCGGGCTTCCCGGCGACGACCGCGCGCATGCCCTCGAACACATAGGACGGCGGCAGAACAAACGCGATCGCCTGCATCCATCCGGGCAGGACCGCGACGGGATAGAAGACGCCGGCGAAGGGCGAGACCAGCATCGGGATCGGCCAGATCAACCACTCTGACGCCGGACCGAGACGCAGCACGGTGGCCGCGGCCGCGACGCCGAGCGCGATGCCGGTGAGAAAGAGCACCATCAGGAAGGGCGCGAGCGCGGCCCCGTAAGTGAGAAAGGAAAGGCCGAACGCGACCTTGGCGAACGCCAGCATGGCGATAAGGCTCAGCAAACTCGTGCTCACGGCGACGATCACGAGCCCTGAGAGATATTCCGAAATGCGAAGCGGGGTGGCGAAGAAATTGAGGAAATTCCGGGTCCAGACGTCCTCGAACAGCGCCATGGTGACGCCCTGCATCACGCGGGTCAGAAAATCCCACAACAGCACCGCCCCGAGCAGCGCCGGGACAAAATTGAAGTCCGCGCGAGAGACCGCGTTCAAATAGCGGGTGAGGAAGCCCCACAGCAGGATGTCGACGGCCACCCAGACGAAGATGGGGAAGATTCGCTGGGGGCTGCCTCGATAGAGGTAGAACTGGCGCAGCACGATCGCGCCGACGCGCGAGGCTTTCATGGGGCGTCGCCCTGCTGGAGCGCCTCGTGCGCGACGGTCACGAACAGGTCGTCGAGGCTCGCCGCGCCGTGCTGATGGGGAAGCGCCTTCGGGTCGCCTTCGAGCACGATCCTGCCATGCGACAGAAAGAGCACGCGGTCGCAGACAGTCTCGACCTCGACCATGTTGTGGCTGGTCCACAGAACCCCGCAATGCCCGCTGTCCACGAATTTGGCGATGCCGGCGCGGATGTCGCGCGCGTTCGAAGGATCGATCGAGGCGGTCGGCTCGTCGAGCAGCAGCAGTCTCGGGAGGTTCAGCATCGCCTTGGCGAGGCTCAGCCGGGTCTGCTCGCCGGAGGACAGCACGCCCGCCTTGGTCCTGCGGAACCGCGCGAGGTCGTAGGCGGCCAGAAGCCGCTCGATGCGGTGGGTCAGATTCTCGACCCCGTAGATCATGCCGAACACGCGCAGGTTCTGCTCGACCGTAAGGTTGCCCGGAAGCGGCGCATAGACGGCGGCGAAGTTCGTGCTGGCCAGCGCGGCGCTGCGGTCGGCGCGAAGATCCACGCCGCCGATCTCGATCCGGCCGGCGGTCGCCTCCAGCACTCCCAGGATCATGTTGATGGTCGTCGTCTTGCCGGCGCCGTTGGGGCCCAAGAGCCCGACGATCTCTCCCGGCGAAACGTGGAAGGTGACGCCGTCCACCGCCCTCACGTCGCCAAACGACTTGGCCAGGCGCTCGACGGACAGGATTGCGGGCGGCGAGGAGGGCGTCATTCATGCGCTCGTATCAGACCGGCCGCCCGTCCGCACGCGCAAACGTCGGCGAGTCATGCCTGATCGTCGAGGGTGAAGAGCTCCTGAGGCTTGCCGACGCCCCGAAGAGCGTATCGTCCGACCGAGACGAACGGGCGCCGGTCTCCGGCGACACAGCCGATGAACGCCTCCGAGAGCAGGATGGGCTGGTCGACCGACCTGCACATCGCCGCGATCCTGCTGACCTCGTTGACCGCCGGGCCGACGACGGTGAAATCGAGGCGCTCCTTGCTGCCGATGTTGCCGTAGAACACCTCGCCGAAGTGGAGCCCCAGATACATGTCCGTCGTCGGCAGGCCTTGCTCGGACCGGCTCTGATTGAGAACGGCGACCGCCTGGCGCGCCTGCCGCGCCGCCCCGAGCGCGGAGGCGCAGGCCCGGTCGCGCCCGCCGGTCGGAAACATCGCCAGCACCCCGTCGCCGATCAGTTTCAGGACGTCGCCGGAATTCTGGTGGATGGCCGAAACGATGGCGTCGGCGTAATCGTTGAGCAGCGGAATGATCATCTCCGGCGGCGAGGTGTCGGAGATGCGGGTGTAATTCCGTAAGTCGCTGAACCACAGCACCGCCTCGATCCGGTCCGCCACCCCGCGGGCGATGCGGCCGCTCAACACCCGCCGGCCCGCGTCGCGGCCGAGATAGGTCTCGACCAGGGTCTCGGCGATTCGCGCCAGCGAGGCGGATTTGATCGCCAGCCCGAGGAAGGGCGTGAGCCGCTGCAGCGCCGCGACCTCGTCGTCGGAGAAGCCGCCGACCCGATCGGTCATCCACGAGGAATAGAAGCAGTCCATCTCCCCGATCGCGCCTTCGGCGGCGAAGCGGTTGATCATCGCCACATATTCGGTGATCGCCGCCTCGTACAGCTCGGGAAACATCTTGAATTCAGGCGTCTCCTCGGCCGTGATGGGCCGGCGAAGCACCGTTTCTCCATTCGCCAGCATCCGGTAGAACGGACTCGCCTGCCAGCGCTCGGCCGCTTCCCCTTCGGTGCTGCGTCCATATTCCGTCAGCGTCGCTTCCGGCTTTTCCCGTTCCCAGCGGAACGCGCGGCCCTCGTGGATGGGATGCAGGGTGTCGATAAAGACGATCACGCGCGCAAGCGGCAGGCCGGCGGCGGCGGCGCGGTTGGAGAAGCCTTCGACGAGCGCGGTTTCCGACAGGCCTTCGAGCCCTGCCTTCGCGGTCCAGCTGGCGAGCTTGGCGATCTCTGCTTCGGTCATCGGCCGATCATAGCCGCGGGCCGCGGCCCTGGCCAACGCCGCGCGATCCAGGAGCGCTCGAACGGCGCGACCGCGCGCGCTTGCCGTCTAGCGCGGCGCCCTCGGCTCGCTCACCCCATAATTCTCTCAGCCCGGAACGCCGGTCAAAAGACCGTGCCCCAATTGAGCGGCCAGGAAAGCTCCATGCTGAGGAACAGCCCGAACCCCGCCATGATCGCCAGTCTGGCCTTCTCCCGCTTGTCGTCGGGCAACGACGCGATGCCGAGAACCGCCAGGGTGAGGAGAAGAAACCCCGCCGGCAGCTTGCCGATCGAAGGATGAAGAAGCGCGTCAAAAATATCGCCGAGCGACAGCGAGGGGATGTAGGCTGAGAAATCCATCGATCTGCTCCCTTAAGAGGTCCGCTAAAGTATTCTACGTCGCTTTCATCCTTTCACAAAGGGTATTTTCCCATCATGCTTACTTCCCAAGCGTCACTATTGGCCGTTATCCTTACTGCGCGCGCGTCGCCGTCACAGTAAGATTGAACAGGGGCGGCGGATCGCGCCGCCTCCCTGCCGGCGACGAGAGGCGCCGCCGCGAAGCGCGGGGATCAGAGGCCGTTGAGGCTCGAGCGCGGCGGCCGAGACGCGTCGTCGCGCTGACGAGCGGCGTCGAGGGCAGCGAACCCGGCGGGGTTCGAGACCTGCGCGCGCGCGCCGATTTGCGACATCGTCTGCGAGTTCAACGAAAAGCCATTGTGCTTCCTGGGCCGGCGCATGGGTTCGAGCGGGCTTCGCTTCGGTGGAGACAAAGAAGTCATCGCCAGCGTCAGCGAACCGATCCGCGGGGCGAACGGGCGCCCAGAAGTTCACACTGCCCGGCGCCGCCCAATTCTTGAGGCGGCAGTTGTTTTCACATTCACAATAGAGGCTGCGCGATCGATGTGTATGCCAGTGATGCTATGAACGAGTTGAGCCTCTTCGTCATTCAAATACGAGGACTCGATATGACATACGATAATCCGAACGCCGCAAGCCACGGGTTTGTTTGTTTCGTGATACAAAGTCACCATGCGATTTAGGACACGAATAAACTCATTGCGAAATTTTGGCTCGTCTTTACCGACGTGTTGTTGCAATTCAACCCAATATCTATGAAGCAACGTTATAATAGCGGCAAAGTCCAAATCGCTCTCTTTGTCAAAACCATAGAGATTGGGCAATACCTCCGCCAGCTCATCGAGGAGCAATGTTCCACGATGGCTTTTTGATCGGACGCTTCGTAGCATTCCAACCGCCATTGCCCTGGCCCTGGTGTCGGCTTCCCTTACGTAATATCGCCAAAGTGCGCATGAAATTGTTAATAACCAGCTTAAATGCGGCGTCTCGGGCAGGATGCGCTCGAACACCCTCGCCAATCAGGCGGAAGCGTCCTTGCGAGCCCGCGAGCGAACCACGCGATCGAAGCTGCCGTACCTCCAGCAACGCGACGAGGCGAACCACGCGATCGAAGGGCTGCGGCGGTCCCATGGATTGCCGCGCTTCGCTCGCAATGACGCGACTGGACCATGAGGGAAAGCGTTTCACGTTGATCGCCAAACGCAGCCTGCGCTTGAAGGCGAACGGCTTACGCCGCCGCCGCGGTCACCTTCGGCTTCGCCCTGAGCCCGATCAGGTGGCAGATCGCGAACACGAGGTCGGCGCGGTTCATGGTGTAGAAGTGCAATTCGTCGACGCCGTGGTCGATGAGATCGATCACCTGTTCGGCGCAGACCGCGGCGGCGACCAGGCGGCGCGTCGCCAGGTCGTCCTCGAGGCCGTCGAAGCGCTCGGCCAGCCATTGCGGCACGCTGGTCCCGGCGCGGCGGGCGAAATTGGCGGTCTGCTTGAAATTCTGCACCGGAAAGATTCCGGGCACGATCGGAACATTGATCCCGGCCGCCTCGGCGAGGTCGAGAAAGCGGAAATAGACGCTGTTGTCGAAGAAGAACTGGGTGATCGCCCTGTTCGCCCCGGCGTCGACCTTGCGCTTCAGGATCTCGACGTCGTGCAGCAGGGTCGGGCTCTGCGGATGCCGTTCGGGATAGGTCCCGACCGACACCTCGAAATCGCCGATCCGTTTGGCGTCGGCGACGAGTTCGGCGGTCGACTGGTAGCCGTCGGCCGGCGCCTCGTAGGGCGCGTCGAAGCCGCCTGGCGGATCGCCGCGCAGCGCCACGACATGGCGAACGCCCGCGTCCCGATAGGCGCGCATCACGTCGCGGATCTCGTCCTTCGTCGCGCCGACGCAGGTCAGATGCGCCGCCGGCTTCATCGACGTTTCCCGGACCATGCGCGCGACGGTTGCGTGGGTGCGCTCGCGCGTCGATCCGCCGGCGCCGTAGGTGACCGAGACGAAGGTCGGATCGAGCGGTTCGAGCCGCGTCGCCGCCTCCCACAGGTTCGCCTCCATCTCCGCCGTTTTCGGCGGGAAGAACTCGAACGACACGCGAACCGGCGCGCCCGAGCGGCTCAACGGCACGGATTTGGCGGCGGCCATCACGCGAACTCCACGTCACTCTTGGGGAAGGCGTCGGAAATGACCCGAGGGTCTTCGGCGAGCCACAACGCAACCGTCAGCTTGCCCGATTCGTTGGCGCCAGGCGGAACCAGCTTCGAGCGGACGTCGACGAGGCCGGCCGCCGCGAGATTGGCTTCGATCTCCTTGACCGCGAAGCCGAGCCGCCGGTGGGCGAAGTCGGCGCGCAGGAATTCCTGGTCATGTGCGGCGAAATCGACGACCGCGAGCCGCCCTCCGGGACGAAGCGCGCGCGCGGCTTCGCCCAGCGCCCGGGCGGGATCGTCGAGGAAATGCAGCACCTGATGGATGATGACGAGGTCATAGGAATCGCGCTCGATCGGCGCGGCGTAGATGTCGCCCTGACGCAGCGAAACATGACGCAGTCCCGCCTGATCGATCCGGCTGCGGGCGAGCGCCAGCATCGCCGCGCTCTGGTCGACGCCGACCGCGCGCGCCGCGCGGGGCGCCAGAAGCTCCAGCATCCGGCCGGTGCCGGTGCCGAGATCGAGCAGAGTGCGATATGGCTTGTCGCCGATCATCGACAGGAGCGCCGCTTCGACCCGCTCTTCGGGCGCATGCAGGGCGCGGATCTGGTCCCAATCCGCCGCCCGCTCGGCGAAATAAGCCGCCGCCTGCTTGCGCCGCGTCTCCCGCGCCACCTCCAGCCGGCCGCGATCGGCGCTCAAGACCGGGTCGGCGGGATCGAGACGGCGCACCAGATCGCGCGCGAACGCGCCGCCCTCGTCGGCGAGGCGGAAGAACGCCCAGGCGCCCTCGCGCTGCCGGGCCGCGAGGCCAGCCTCGACCAGGAGCTTGAGATGGCGCGAGACCCTGGGCTGCGACTGGCCGAGAATGGCCACCAGCTCGCTGACCGTCAGCTCGGCTTCGTCGAGCAGGCAGAGAATGCGCAGCCGCGTCTCCTCGCCGGCGGCTTCGAGGTCGGCCAGCATGACGGGAAAGGCGAGCGGCGCGGCGGGCTCGATTGATCGCTCTTGAGACATAAACATATCTTTATGTCTAATTCGACGCGCGCGCAAGCGGGAAATCGCGGCGCCGCCGGATTGGCCGGTCATCATCGGCCTCAGCAATTGCTTTCCAAAAAACGGAAGGAGTGCTAGATTGCCGGTCTTGTCGCCGGATCGATTCCGCCTTTCGTGAGGGCCGAAAGTCGATGGAATGGGACCGGCAAGAATTTTTCGCCAGGAGTCGCCGTAACGCCTTGAAAAGTCCCGATTCGGACGAAGGAATCCAAGGAAATCCAAGCATTTTTTTCTTGGT
>CAWAIM010000049.1:0-27339 GCA_963781895.1 uncultured Alphaproteobacteria bacterium | reverse complement strand
CAGGTCGATAAAAATCTCATATTGCCCCGTGGTGAAGGTCAGGCCGGTCTGGACGCCGGTCAGGCGCATGATGACGCCATTGTTGTTCTTGAGCCATAGTTCGCCCGTCCCGGACGCCGAAACGGCGAGCCTGCCTGTGCCCTGGATGTAGGCGCCGGGGAACTGCGAGAGGTCGCTTAGCTTATAGACCTCGCCCGCCGCGTTGAGACTGGATAGCGCGCCGGGGCCGTTGAGGCTGCCGATCAACGTGAACGGATAGGTCTTGCCCTTGAAGGTGAGCGCGCCGCTCCCGACCCCTGACCCGGACACGAACACTTGCGTCATCGTCACCGCGCCCGAGGGTTTGAGGCCTCGAACGCTCCGCGCGGTCGGGACCTCGCTGGGCGGTATCGCGCAGTCGGCGAGCGACAGCAGGGCTGCGAAGGCGAGCGCAGCCGCGATTCTGGTTAATCCAGAGACCTTGGGGTCGGGATTCATTGGCTTTGCCCCGGTTTTGACTTGGCGTCCGAATCGATACGCGCTCATTCCCGTCCACGCTCCTTGCGCAGCCTCGCCCAATAGTCCAGCCGCTTGCGGATGTCGCGCTCGAACCCGCGTTCGACCGGCTCGTAGAGCGTGTGTCGGCCAAGCGCCTCAGGCCAGTAGTCCTGGCCGCTGAATGCGTCGGGCGCGTCGTGGTCATATTCGTAGTCGGCGCCGTAACCCTCCCGGCGCATCAGCCCGGTTGGCGCGTTGAGAATGGTCTTCGGCGGCGTCAGCGAGCCGTGCGATCGGGCGAGCGTCTGCGCGGCCTTGAAGGCCATGTAGAGCGCGTTCGACTTCGGCGCGGTCGCGACATAGACGACGGCTTGCGCGATCGCCAGTTCGCCCTCGGGACTGCCGAGGAAGTCGTAAGCGTCCTTGGCGGCGGTTGCGACGACAAGCGCATGCGGGTCGGCAAGACCGATGTCTTCGGAGGCCATGCGCACGACTCGCCGGGCGATGAACAAGGGATTTTCGCCTGCCTCGAACATGCGCGCGAGATAGTAGAGCGCCGCGTCAGGATCGGAGCCGCGCACGCATTTGTGCAAGGCCGAGATCAGATTGTAGTGGCCGTCCTGGGCCTTGTCGTAGATCGGCGCCCGCTTCTGCACGACGTCGACGAGGCGCGCGGCGTCGAAATTCTCGCCGGGCCGCGCGGCGCGCCAGACCTCCTCGGCGAGCGTCAGCGCCGCTCGTCCGTCGCCGTCCGCCATGCCGATCAGCGTCTCGCGCGCTTGCGGCTCGAGCGGGAGGGGCCTCTCCGTCAGGCGCTCCGCCCGACGCAATAGCGACTCCAGCGCTTGCGGGGCGAGCGGCCGAAAGACCAGCACCCGCGCCCGCGACAGCAACGCGGCATTGAGCTCGAACGAGGGATTTTCCGTCGTCGCGCCGATCAGCGTGACGGAGCCGTCCTCCATCACCGGCAGAAAGGAATCCTGCTGCGCCCGATTGAAGCGATGGATCTCGTCGACGAACAGCAGCGTTCCCAAGCCTTGCGAGCGGCGGGTGCGCGCGGCGTCGAAGATCCTTTTCAGCTCGGCGACCCCGGTATGAATCGCCGACACCTGCACGAAGGCATGGTCGCGCGAGGCGCCGATGAGACGCGCGACTGTCGTCTTGCCGCTGCCCGGCGGCCCCCAGAAGATCATCGAGCCGAGCGTCGGGGCTTCGAGCAACCGCGTCAGGGCCCCGTCCGGCCCGGTCAAATGCTCCTGGCCCGAGACTTCGGCCAGCGCCGTCGGCCGAAGGCGCTCGGCGAGCGGCGCCGACGGCGGTGCGGGCTTGGGGCCCGCGTCGTCGAGAATGCTCATGGCTCTTTGTCTCGCGCGGGCGGACAACTGTCCAGCCGGGCGCGGCGAAGCGCCGGCTTGCCCTCGGAGCGCCGATGACTATTGTTCCGCCGCCGTCCGAACCAACGAGGCCGTCATGAACGCATCCGTCCTGCCCTACACACCGTCTGAAAGCGTGGGCCTCGTCCCGGAACGGCTCGAGCGGCTGACGGCGGTCATGGCCCGCGAGGTAACGGAGAAGAAGGCGCCGGGCGTCTCGATGCTGGTCGCGCGCGGCGGCAAGGTCGCCTACCGGCAATGCGTCGGCGAGCTTCGTCCGGGCGGGCCCGCGATGGCGGAGGACGCCATCTTTCGCATCTATTCCATGACCAAGCCGATCGTCTCGGTCGCAGCGATGATGCTGGTCGAGGAGGGGCGGCTGATCATCACCGATCCGGTCTCCAATTACATTCCAGCTTTCGCGGACGTGAAAGTCGGCGTCGAGAACGGCGACAAGCTCGACCTGGCGCCCGCGAAGCGGCCGATCACGATCCAGGATCTGATGCGCCACACGTCGGGGCTCACCTATGGCTTCACTGGCGTCGGCCAGGTGCAAAAGCTCGTCGCCGCCGCGCGATTCGGGAGCCAGGACAAGACAATCGCCGAGCATGTCGAAGGCCTCGCCGCTTTGCCGCTGCAACATCAGCCGGGCGTCGCATGGGAATACAGCCTCTCCACCGACGTGCTCGGTCGCGTGGTCGAGATCGTGTCGGGCGCAACGCTCGGGGACGTGCTGCGCGATCGCATATTCTCGCCGCTCGCAATGGACGACACTGCGTTCTTCATCCCGCCCGCGAAGCTCGCGCGACAGGCGGACCCGATGTCGCCGGAAATCTACAAGAACATCGGCATCGATCCGCGCCCCACGACCGCCCCGCCGAAATGCGAGACAGGCGGCGGCGGGTTGTTGTCCTCGATCGACGATTACGCGCGCTTTCTCGCCATGCTCAGCGGCGGCGGCGCGCTCGATGGCGCGCGCATCCTGGGGCCGCGCACCATCGCCTTCATGACGAGCGACCATCTGGGCGCCCATGTCGCCAAGAATCACTATCTGCTCTCGCCCGGCCACGGCTTTGGTCTGGGCTTCGCGGTGCGCACCGACCCGGGCCTCGCGCCGACGGCGGGAAGCGTGGGGGAATATTTCTGGGGCGGCATCGCGGGCACGGCGTTCTGGGTTTCGCCGCGCGAGTCGATGTTCGCGATTCTGATGGTGCAGGCGCCGGACTATCGCGATTATTTCCGCATGCTGTTCCGCAATCTCGTCAACGCCGCGATCGCCTGACCGCCTCTGCGGCTCACCACACGCCCGTATTCGCCATCGACGCCCAGGGCTCGGCCGGCGGCAGGGCGCCGCCCTTCTGGATCAGCTCGATCGAGATGGCGTCGGGCGTGCGGATGAAGGCCATGTGGCCGTCGCGCGGCGGGCGGTTGATCGTCACGCCGGCCGCCTGCAGCTTGGCGCAGGTCGCGTAGATATCGTCGACGCGATAGGCGAGATGGCCGAAATTGCGTCCGCCCGTATAGACCTCCGGGTCCCAGTTGTAGGTGAGTTCGACGAGCGGCGCCTGGTCGCGGCGCGCCTTCTCCGCGTCGCCGGGCGCGGCGAGGAAGACCAGGGTATAGCGGCCCTTGTCGTTGTCGATGCGCCGGGTCTCGACAAAGCCGAGCAGCTCGAAAAACGCGGTCGTCGCCTTGAGATCGGTCACGCGGATCATTGTATGCAGGTATTCCATCGGCTGGCCTCGTTGCTTCATACCTCTGTCCAGAGCATAACCGCTCCGTTCGAAGCGGGCAGCCCTCAAATCATGGGACGTCTCACGCCAGCGACGCAGCGGCCGGATTCGGCCGAGGCGCATACGAATCTGAAAAGCCGAGCCGCGGCGGCTTCAGTCGCGACCAGCCTGATCCTGGCCGTCGTCAAGCTCGCGGCCGGGGTCGCTTCCGGCTCGCTCGCGCTCCTCTCGGAGGGCGCGCACAACGCGCTCGACATCGGCGCGAGCGCGCTCACCTTTTTCGCCGTGCGCGAGGCCGACAAGCCCGCCGACGCCGATCACCCGTTCGGCCACGCCAAAATCGAGGCTGTGGCGGCTCTGGCCCAGACCGGCTTTCTCGCCGCGCTTGCGGTTGGCGTCGCCGTCGGGGCGGCGGCGCGCATTCGGGGCGGCGGAGGCCAGGTCGACGCCGACGCCTTCGCCATCGGCGCGATCGTGTTCTCAATCGCCGTCGACCTCGCGCGCTGGCGGGCGCTGACCCATGTCGCGCGCATCGCCTCGAGCCACGCGCTCGCCGCCGACGCCCTGCACTATTCCAGCGACATCATCTCGTCCATGCTGGTGCTGATGGGGCTCGCGGCGACGCGCGCCGGCTATCCTCACGCCGACGCATTCGCCGCCATCGGCGTCGCCGCGTTCATCGCGGTCGCGAGCTATCGCCTTGGCCGGGCGACGATCGACGCGCTGATCGACCGCGCCCCCGACGGGCTGGCGGAGGCGATGCGCGGCCTCGTCGCCCAAACCCTCGGCGTCGCTGGGACCGAGGCGATCCGGCTTCGCACCAGCGGCGCGCGCATCGTCGGCGAACTCATCGTCTCCGTATCGCGCACGCTGCCGCTCGAGCGGGTGGCGGCGATCAAGGCGGACCTGGCGAGCCGGATCAGCGAGCGATGGCCGCAGGCGGACCTGACCATCACCGCCAACCCGATCGCGCTCGACGACGAGTCGATCCTCGAGCGCGTGCAGCTGACCGCGATGCGGCGACGCCTGCCGGTGCATCACGTCACCATCCAGGACATCAACGGGCGCAAGAGCGTGGCGCTCGATCTCGAGGTCGACGGCGCGATGAGTTTGAGCGCCGCGCATTCCATCGCTTCGGATCTCGAGGAGGCGATCGCCGCCGAAGTCGGCGAGGGCGTCGAGGTCGACACCCACATCGAACCCGCCGAACGGGAAGCATATAGCCAAGCCGCCGATTTCGAGCTGGCGCGCCGGATCGAGGACTCGCTCGCGGCGGCCGCGGCTGAAGGACCCTTGCGCGACGTCCACGACGTGCGCGTGCGCGAATCGCCCGGCGGTCTCTATGTGCTGTTCCATTGCCGCGTCGATCCGGCGACCACGGTCGAAGCCGTCCACGACGCCGTCGACGCGCTCGAGCGCTCGCTGCGCCAGACGTTCCCCGAGGTCAAGCGCGTGGTCGGCCATGCCGAGCCGGCGAAGGAGGGAGCGAGCCCGGCGTGACGCCCGTGCGACCGGCGGGCGGCCTGCTTTGCCGGCCCGACCTTTGCCGGCTCGACCTTGCGCCAAAGGCGCCGATCAATCTTGTATGAAATCGGCAAAATTATTCCAAGCCAAACCAAGCCGGACCAAGCCAAACCAAATAAAACCAAGAAAAACCAAGAAAAAACATTTGGATTTCCTTGGATTCCTTCGTCCGAATCGTGACTTTTCAAAGGGTTATGGCGACCCCCAAGCAAAAAATTTCGCCGCGCGCCCTCCATAATAACGAACAGCTCTAGTGATAATCCTTCCCGCCGTCCAGCGAAGACGTCGATCGCGTCGTTCATGCTGACAAGGATCGTAGCATGATTTCGGTTTTTCACAAAGCAATTGTCGCGAAATCGGCCAGCCCCGTCGTCAGCCGAATGGTGTCGCTGAGGGGCGAGATCCATCCGCCGATCAAGCAGTCGCAGGGCAGCTTCATTGAAATGGATTCGGTGTCATTACGTTACGTAAGCTTACGGCGTGACCGGGTGAAAGTTTAATTCGGCAGATACGACTTGGTCATATAGTAAACTGTTTATTTCCTATTTCAGATGGCATATATAGTCGCCGAAGGGTTGACGGCCTATGATGCGATTTATTGGGCAACTGCGGGGTTGGTCGCAATGTCTGGAAACGCTACGGATCGGATTATTGCCGTAGCCGGTCGCCCTATGCGTCTATCGGCGCCGGCGCCTCTGATGAGAGCAACGGTTTTTTTCCTTGGCGGACTCCCGCTTTTGCGCCGGTCCTTGACCTGGTCGCCGTCGATCGCCCTCTCATGGCTCTGGGGACTGGGCTTCTTCTACTCCATCCACGTGACGATCGAAGACGGGTGGCTGGGGTTCCTCTGCTTCGCCACGCCAAACGCCGGGGGCCTTTTTCTATTTGGTTGGCTTCTCGGAGCCAGCAACCGCGACCCGGCCAAGATCATGGCGAGGGTCCAGCGCCGCTATTCCGGCCTGTTCCTGTTGGCCCAAGCCCTGGCGCTGGCGATCACGATTTTTGGCTTCGTCGCCTACCTATGGCGCCCGATGTTCTCGTCGAGCGTGATGACTCCGCTCGGACTTGTGGTGCTGCTCGGCTGTGGGGTCGGTCACGTTTCTTCGTTGACCGCCATCAAGCGCATTCATTGCGTTTATCTTGCGGTCGGCGTCTGCGCCGCCCTGTTGACTTTGGCGTCGTTGCGCGGGCACCACGGCTATGCGCCCGTCGCGATCGCTTCTCTCGGCGGCCGTTTTTATGGACTGCTTTTGCCCCTGGTCGTCGGACTTCTGCTCGGGCCCTGGATGGACATTCAGCAATGGCAGCGCGCAATCGAAATTCGTCGCCAAGGCGGGTCGATTCGAATCGCCTACTGCGCGGGCGCGATACTGTTTCTCGCGTTGCTTTCGCTCAACGCGCTTCTCGCCGCGGCGAGCGGGCACGCGGGCGTCTCCATCGCCGCCGACGGCATCGCCGACGCGCAGCCCGCAGTCGCGCTGGCGATCGCTGGCGCTGGGTTGCGCGCCGCGGCGGCCAGTTACGCCGTCTGGGCCGTGATCGCGACGATTTCGACGATCGACAGCTCGTATGTCGCCACGCGCTGGATGATGACGACGATCGTGGCAAAAAGCGAGTCTCCGCTTCTTGCCTTTATTCCCGCCAGATTCGTTACTTCGCCCTTGTGGGTGGTTCTGACGGCTCTCGCGGTTGGCGGCGCGACCCTCTACTGCAATCTGTCGATGATGTACTTGATGGCGCCGTTCGCGACGCTGCTGGCCGGAGCCGCCGCGAGCCTGGTTGCAGAATCGCTCGGCGCCCGGGGCCGGTATGATGCGACTTTCGCGTATCTGGCCGGTCTGGCGGCGAGTCTGGTGCTGCTGCAAGGCTACCTCAATAACAATCCCGCCATCGAGGCCATCGCCCCGTTCATCGCGCTGATCGGCGGCGCGCAAATCCTCGCCGGCGGATCGAACCCGCGCGCGGAGGAAGGCCACGCCGCGCCGGTCGAGGCGGCGCACGCAAAACGCGGACCGACCGGCCCGGGATCGGCCATCGTCACGCAGGAGGCGGCGCAGGCGACCTGCGGTTTCGACGGAAGATGGTTCGAGATGCGCATCACGCCCACTTATGACGACACAAATTCCGTCGGAAACGTTTACTTCGCCAACTACATCAGATGGGTCGGCAAGGCGCGCGAATTGTTCTTCAACCAATGCATGCCGGGCTTTCAGCTGGCGACGACGAATTATTACGTTCTCACCCGCTCGTTTCGCCACGATTTTCGTCGTGAAGCGAAGGAATTCGAGAATGTCGTGGTCAGGGTCAAGATCGCCCAGCACAATCGCAAATTCGTCACTTTGGAGCACGAGATCGAAAGCAAGGAGCAGGGCATCCTCGGGCGTGGCGAACAATCGCTGATGTTCGTGGACACGAAAGGCTTCCGGCCTCTCGACATACCGCGAGCGATCATCGAGGGATTTTTGCCGTTTTGGCCCAAGTCCTCGCCGCACGCGGCAGGCCAGATCGACGAGGCGGCCGACGGAGTCGCGGCGGAATTCGACGAACCAACGCCCATGCGATAGGCCGCCGATCAGCAGGTCCGCGACCGACTTCCCTCTTTTTGGGCGTGTGCGCCGCCTACGCAGCCGCTGACGGAGCCCCCGCCACGGTTCGCGCATAGTCGATCGCGGCGTCGGCCGAGAGCGGCTTGCTGAACAGATAGCCCTGCAGTTGGTGGCAGCCGAATTGGCGCAAGAGGAAGGATTGCTCCTTCGTCTCGACCCCTTCCGCGGTAACGGTCATGCCGAGCGTCGAAGCGATGTCGACGATTGCGCGCACAATCGCGACGTCGCTTGCCTGGTGCGGCAGACCGCGTACGAACGTGCTGTCGATCTTGATCTTGTCGAACGTGCCTCGGCGCAAATAGCTTAGGCTCGAATAGCCGGTGCCGAAATCGTCGAGCGAGAGACGGACGCCACGGGCGCGAAGGCGCCGGAAAATGGCGTGGGTGGTCGGTGTGGCCTCGAGGAACACCGACTCCGTCACCTCGATCTCCAACCTGTGCGCCGACAGACCGGTTTCCTCCAGCGCGGAGCGCACCAGCCTGACGAGATTGGAGTGACGAAACTGAATCGGGGAGATATTCACCGCCACGTTGATGTGCGGCGGCAACAAATTCGCGACCCGGCAGGCCTCCTTCAAAATCCACTCGCCGATGGTTATGATCATACCGGATTCTTCGGCCAACTGGATGAATTCCGTGGGTGGGATCAGACCCCGCTGCGGATGTCTCCAGCGCGCCAGCGCCTCGAATCCCTCCGTTCTGAGGGTCGTCGCGGAAATGAGCGGCTGAAAGTTGAGGAAGAACTCGCCGCGCTCCAACGCGCCTCGTAGGTCAGCGGCGAGCGCGCGGCGCGCTTCGATCCGCGCATCCATTTCCGCTTCGTAGAAGCGATAGGCGCCGCCGCCGCTGTGCTTGACGCGATAAAGCGCCAGATCCGCAAGGCGCATGATGTCATTGGGGCCGGTTTCGGATGCGATCGCGACGCCAATGCTTGCGCCGATCCTGGCGGTGAATTCGCCGATCTGAAATGGATCGCGCAGCAGATCGACGATTCTGGCGGCGAGAGCGCCGACATTTTTGGCGGTCGTCTCCGGTGAACTGCTAACAAGCAGCACAAATTCGTCGCCGGCCAGTCGCGCCACGAACGCGCCCGCGCCCATCAGCGCCTTCAAACGTTCCGCCACCATCTGAAGCAGCGCGTCGCCGACCGAATGCCCGTAGGTGTCGTTGATGATCTTGAAGTGATCGAGGTCTAAGCACAAGACCGCGAAATCATGGCCGGCTTCGAAACGTCGCTCGGCTTTATCGAGCTCTTCCTGAAAAAAGGCGCGGTTCGGCAGTCCCGTCAACGGGTCGTGCATCGCGAGATAGGACAATTGCTCTTCCGAGCGCTTTTTCTCCGTTACGTCCGATCCGACTCCACGATAACCGGAAAATGCTCCCGCGGGTTCGAATATTGGCCTGCCGCTCAACGACCACCAGTGCAGTTCCCCGTCGATCCTGATCGGGAACAGCACGTTGGCGAATGCGCGCCGATCGTTGATCTGAACCCAAAGTTGTTCGTTCAAGCCGCCCAGTTCGGCTTCGATGGGAAAGAGCTCGCTCAAAGACAAGTTCTGCAATCGCCCAATCGGGACGCCCGCGACTTCGCTCAGCCGCGCAGACACGTGTTGCAAACGCAGTTCGCTGTCGGTCTCCCATAGCCAATCGCTTGCCCCCTCTTCAAAGTCGTTGAGCAACAGGTTGGTCAGTTCCTGCTGTCTTTGCAGTTCCGCCTGGGCCATCACCCAGTTGGTGACGAGTCGGCTCAGGCGTCTCACAGTGATCAGGAGGAACGCGCCGTAAAAGACGAGGAGGATCGCCACATAACAGTACTCCGGGTCCCTTGTCGCGGCCAGCGCGGCGAACGAGCCGACCACGATCGGGCCGGAAAATTGAATCGCGACCCGCGGCATGACGGCCATGCTCATTCCCGTTGCGATGAGCCCCGCGCAGCTGGCCGCGATCAATAGGCGGCCGTTCGGGCCGGCGCCCGCAAAGAGCATCCAGGGAAGGGAAGCAAGCGTCCAGCCGTAAAGCTGGGCCACGGCGAGCGCCGCGCCAAACTCCAGCGCAGAGATCGACGCGGGTTTGGGCCCCTTGCGCCATAGGTAGCACCGCCACAGCGTCGTGACGGACAGGACGATGAGCGAGACCTGGAGCAGCGTAAGATAGGCGCGTGCGCCGGGGGCCCAAAAGAGCCAGACGATGACCTCGACGACGCTGAAGGACGTCGCTACCGTGAACGGGACGAGTCGGAGCGAGACGTCCATCTGCTCGACTGCAACGCGTGCTGCGACCCGAGGATTGAGTTGTTCGATTTTCGTCGGGCATTTGCGCAGAATCGACATAAGCGCCGTCAGCATTGCGTGGGTCAGCCTCAATGAATGAGGAACGCAAATTTATGCCCGATTAAATGTCGTAATTGTCAATAAGATAGGAATTACTCATGGTGAAAGTTTATTTAACAATTGTGCCGAGAAGAAGTAGACCTGCACGGTGAATACTCGGGCAATGAGCGCGTGATTAAATCGTAAACTCCTAAACTCGAAGGCCATAGTCGTACGGAAACGAGCTCGAGCGCCGCTCCGTCGCCGCGGATTCTTCAACTTGGCCCGACCAGCTCTTGGCCGTCAAGCAACGGATGTCGGGGCTGGACGCTCGATTCGGGCGGCTCCCGTGTCCGCCAGGGAGCGCCCGCAACGGGCGTCCCTCCCGAGCCGTCCCCGGTCGAAAGCCGTCGCGCCGCGGACGGCGGATTCGGAGTCGGCGCATCCTGCCGACCCTGACGAGGGCGTCATTGCGAGCGCGGCGGCGAGCTGGACGAAACCGCGCCCAAGCTCGGTTTGGACCGCCGATTGACGCGGCGTTCTCGCGGATCGGTCATCGCCTCGGACGCCTCACTGCTCGCGCGCCGACAATTCGACCACGCGCGGTTTCGGCGCGATCGCCTGCGAGACCCTCGATCAACGCGCCCCGTTCGGATATGACTGACGAGAGATCAATGGCCCAAATGACTAAAAGTCGGCCGCAATAGCGCTGCTCGATCATTTGGTTTTCGCGCGGGAGGATTTCATGTCGCTCACTGGATCGGGCGTCCGCATCGGTCGTCGCGCCCTCCTCGAGGCGGGCCTCGCGGTCGGCGTCTCGCAGGTCGCCAGTCCCTTCATCCTGCCCGCGCGAGCCGCCGACGTCGTGAAGATCGGCCTCGACAATCCGCTGACTGGCGCCCTTGCAGGGCTCGGCAAGAACGAACTGGTCGGCTGTCAGCTCGCGGTCGAACAAATCAATGCGAAGGGAGGCATTCTTGGCCGCAACGTCGAGCTGATCACGGAGGATTCCACCAGCGGCGACGCGGGCACGGCGGTGCTGAAGGCCCGCAAGCTGATCGAAGGCGACAAGGTCGATTTCCTGCTCGGCAACACGAACTCGGCGCTCTCGCTCGCGATGGCGGAGGTCTCCAACGAAAAAAAAATCCTGCACATCGTTCCCGGCGGCCACACCGACGCCGTCACCGGATCCAGCTGCCATTGGAACGTGTTCCGAGTCTGCAACACGACGCAGATGGAAGCGGTGGCGATCGCCGGGACGCTGATCGCGAATTACGGCAAGAGATTCTACTACATCACATTGGATTATGCGTTCGGGCACACGCTCGAGGCGGGCATGGTCAAGGCCTGCGCGGCGCTCGGCGGCTCGCGGGTCGGCGGCGCGTTGACGCCGCTCGGCACGGTCGATTTTTCGTCGTACCTCATCAACGCGCAATCGGCGAACCCCGACGTCATCGTCTTTTTGCTGGGCGGCGACGACATGGTGAACGGGTTGAAGCAAGCCGTGCAGTTCGGGCTGGACAAGAAGTTTCACCTTGCCGGCGCCCAGCAAGAGCTGGAGCCGCTGGAGGGCCTGCCGCCGGAAGCGCGGATCGGCGCCTGGGTGATGGAATGGTACTGGAAGCAGCCGGGCGTGCCGCAGGTCGCCGAATTCGTCGGCATCGTCAGGAAACGCACCGGCCGCGTGCCGACCGCGCGCACCTGGTTCGGATTCGTCTCGGTCTGGACTTGCGCGCTGGCCGCGGCCAAGGCCAAGTCGCTCGACGCCGTGGCGATGGCCAAGGCTCTGCAGGGGTTCGAGTTGCCGCCTGAAATCGGCCTGTCGCCGAACCCGGCCTTTTACCGCGCGGGCCAGAACCAGCTGATCGCCAGCCTCTTCGTCGGCAACGCCCAGGCGAGCGGCGACGAGCCGGAAGACCTCTTCAAAGTGACCAGGGTCGTCGACGGCGCCGGCGTCGCCGGCACCCTCGAGGAGAGCGGCTGCAAGATGACATGGCCGGCGTGAAGAAATGCCCTCAGGCGCTTGCGATTGCGCTGCGGACGAGCGCGCGTGTCCAGGTCATTGGTTCGCAATGGGCCGCGGCGGGGGCTTGCCAGATCGGCCCGACAGTTGCACACTCAGCCTCGGTTCGCCGCTATCCTGGAGATGTCGGCGGGAGCTGTTCTCGTTTCGAGCAATCAATCTCGCTTGGGGGGTAGGCGATGGCTTTTCCTTTCGGGTCGAGGCGTCGCAGTTTCAAGCGGGCGGGAGCAGGCCTTTTTATCGGGCTCGTCGCGTTTCAGACAATTGCGCGCGCCGACGAGGATCCAAATCGCGCGCAATTCGAGAAAAGCTGCGGCACCTGCCACTCGGTCGAGCCGGGCGCGGCGCCGCGCCAGGGCCCGAACCTCAACGGCGTCTTCGGCCGCAAGGCGGGCTCGCTCGACGGTTTCAAATATTCCGACGCGTTGAAGAGCGCTGATTGGGTTTGGGACGAGGCGCATCTCGATAAATGGATCGAAAACGCCCAGGCGATGCGGCCCGGCGTCGTCATGCCTTATCGCCAGGCCGACCCCGCCAAGCGCGCCAAAGTGATCGAATTCCTCAAATCGCTCAAGGCGGCTCAATAGAAAGATCGGGATGGCCAAAGCGATTCATATGATGATCCGCGTGCTCGAGGAAGCGCGCTCCGTCGCGTTCTACCAGCAGGCGCTCGGTCTCGAGATTGCCGATCGCTACGCCTTCGATGGTTTCACGCTGGTCTATCTCAGCAACGCCGAAGCCGCCTTCGAAGTCGAGCTGACGATCAATCACGGCCGCACAGAGCCCTACGAGCTTGGAACGGGCTACGGTCATATCGCTTTCGCCGTGGCCGATCTCGACGCCGAACATGCCCGCATGACCGCGGCCGGGATCAAGGTCAATCCGATCAAGGAATTCCATCGCGAGGGGTCGCTGATGGCGCGGTTCTTTTTCATCGAGGACCCCGACGGGTACAGGATCGAAGTATTGCAACGCCACGGCCGCTACCGCTGAGGCGTTGCAGGAGGCGCGACAAGCAAGACAATGGAGGAAATCATCATGCCGCGAAACGCAATTCCCGCGACGCCGGGTCTCGACCGGCGCACGTTTCTGACGCGAACCGCCGCGACCGCGATCGTCGTTTCGAGCGGCGCCCTGATCTGCGCCGGAGAAGCCTGGGGCCTCGAAGTGAAGGCGTTGAAGCCCGAGACGGCGCGCACGCTGATCAAGGTGGCCCGCGATATCTATCCGCACGATCGGCTCCCGGACAAATTCTACGCCGTCGCCGTCAAGGGCTATGACGAAAAGGCCGGCAAGGACCCGGCGACGTTGGCCAATCTCGAGGGCGGCGTCGCAGCGCTCGACGCGTCGGCCAAGGCCGCCCATGGCGTCGCCTATGTCGATGTCGGCTGGGAGGCCCAGCGCGTCGCGCTGCTGCGCCAGATCCAGGACGGCGAGTTCTTCCAGGGCGTCCGATCCGATCTTGTGGTCAGCCTCTACAACCAGAAGGAGGTCTGGCCGCTGTTCGGCTACGAGGGCGAGAGCGCCTCGAAGGGCGGCTACATCAATCGCGGTTTCAACGACATTCAGTGGCTCTGAGAGCCCGGCGGGAGAACGACCATGGCCAGTTTTGATCTCAACGACGACTCGGTCGTCGTCATCGTCGGCTCGGGCGCCGGCGGCGGCACGCTCGGCGCCGAACTCGCGCTCAAAGGCGTCAAGACCGTCATTCTGGAAGCCGGCGCGCGCAACGAAATCGAGGATTTCGTCAACGACGAATGGGCTTCGTTTACGCAGCTCGCCTGGACGGACATGCGCACCACGTCCGGCTCGTGGCGCGTGCACAAGGACTTCCCCAATCTGCCGGCCTGGATCGTCAAGTCGGTTGGCGGTTCGACGGTGCATTGGGCAGGCGCTTCATTGCGCTTTCAGGACCATGAATTCAAAGCGCGCTCGACCTATGGCAATCTCGGCGGCGCCAATCTCATCGACTGGCCGATCACGCTGGCGGACATGGAGCCCTACTACGCCAAGGCCGAAGACAAGATGGGCGTGACGCGCACCAACAACATCCCCGGCCTGCCCGGCAACAACAACTTCAAGGTCCTCGAGGCCGGGGCGAAGAAGGTCGGCTACAAGGAGGTGCATACCGGCCGCATGGCGATCAATTCGCAGCCGCGCGACGGACGGGGCTCCTGCCAGCAGATCGGCTTCTGCTTCCAGGGCTGCAAGTCAGGCGCGAAATGGTCGACCCTTTACACGGAAATCCCCAAGGGCGAAGCGACCGGCAACCTGGAAGTGCGGCCCGAAAGCCAGGTGATCCAGATCGAGCACGATGCTTCGGGCAAGGTGACCGGCGTCGTCTATGCCGACAAGGACGGCAAGATGCAACGCCAGAAGGCCCGCATCGTCGCGGTCGCCGGCAATTCGCTGGAGAGCCCGCGCCTGCTGCTGAATTCCGCCTCGAGCATGTTCCCCGACGGCCTCGCCAATTCCTCCGGCCAGGTTGGGCGCAATTACATGCGGCACATGACCGCGTCGGTCTATGGCGTGTTCGAAAAGCCGGTGCGCATGTGGCGCGGCACGACGATGGCCGGCATCGTGCGCGATGAAGCGGTGAACGACACGAAGCGCGGTTTTGTCGGCGGATATGAGCTGGAGACCCTGTCCCTCGGCTTGCCGTTCATGGCGGCCTTCCTCGATCCGGGCGCCTGGGGCCGCGAGTTCACCTCGGCGCTCGATTCGTACGAGAATATGGCGGGCATGTGGATCGTCGGCGAAGACATGCCGCAGGAGACCAATCGCGTCACGCTCGATCCGGTCGCAAAAGACAAGTTCGGCATGCCTGTCGCCAGCGTGCATTTCGACGATCACGCCAACGACGTCGCGATGCGCGATCACGCTTGGTCGCGCGGCAAGGCGATTTATGAAGCGGTGGGCGCGACCTACGTATTCCCGACCCCTCCCTATCCCTCCACTCATAATATGGGCACCAACCGCATGGCCGAAAAGGCGCGCGACGGCGTCGTCAACGCGCATGGCCAGACGCACGACATCAAGAACCTGTTCGTTTCCGACGGCTCGCAGTTCACGACCGGCGGCGCGGAGAACCCGACCCTGACGATCGTGGCGCTGGCGATCCGTCAGGCGGATTACATCTCCGAGCAGATGGGCAAGAACGAGATCTGAAGACGATGCGCTCCCTGTCCCGCCACGGGACGGGGAGCGCTGGCTTAAGACGCTCATCCTGGCCGCCGCGCCTGCTGCTGAAATCGCCGCTTGCATGACGCGAGCCGGGGATGACGGCTCTGGGTCCGAATCCGGTCAGTTGGCTCGGCGACCAAGAGCCAAATTCCATCCGCCGGGCGCGTCGGAACAGATTCGGCGCCGGAAGGGCTTCCGCCGCGCGATCGCCGCGCCCGGCTCCTCGAATCCGCGCTGCCTCACTCGGCCGCGAGCCGCCCGCGCTCGGCTTCGCCGAGCAGCGTCTCGACCGCGCGCGCCGCGCCTGCCGCGCCGTCGGCGCGCGCCAGCGCCTGCGAACGCCGCCGCGCTTCGGCTCGATAGGCCGGATTGGAGAGAACCTCGAGCGCGGCCGCGCGCATCGCCGCGGCGTCGGCGTCGCCCGGCAACGCCAGGCCGGCGCCGAATTCCTGCATCGCGGCGGCGACGAACGGCTGATCGCCGGCGAGGCCGGGAATGACCACCATCGGCACGCCATGCAGAAGCGCGCGCATGGCCGTGCCGTGGCCGCCGTGCGTGATGACGAGGGCTGAGCGCCGCATGATCGGATCGTGCGCGGCGTAATTGAGCACGACCGCGTTGGCAGGCGTCGCGATTTCGTTCGGCGCGACAATGCCGCCGGTGGTGGCGACGACATGGACGGCCAAATCGGCGAGCGCGTCGAGCGCGCGCTGCACCTTGTCGACGTTGCGCTGTTCGAAGCCGGTGCTGAAGCTGACGAGGACGAGCGGCGTCTCGTCGCTTTCCGGCCAAGGCAGCGGCGTCGGAACCGCGAAACGCTCGTCTTCGAGGACGGGGCCGGCGTGGAGGACCTTTTCCCAGCCCGCATGCGCCGGCGCGTCGAATTCGGCCAGACTGGTCGAGACGATGAGGTCGCGCGGACCCCAGAGCGCGTCGAGCGCCGGGCAGACCGTCGAAACCCGCCTCTCGCCGCATCCCGTCGAGCCGCGCGAACATGCCGCGCCACATGTCGAGCTGGCGGAACACGAAAGTGTGGACGAACACGGCGGTCGGCGCCCCGAAGCCGGCCGCCTGGGCAAGCGCGGCGGGGAACATGGCGTCGATCACGGCGACGTCGGGCGTTTCCGCACTCGACGACGGCGCGCACCTCCTCCTCGACCGCCGGCGAGGTGAGATAGCACGACATTCGGGTCAGGAAACTGCCCTGCGGATAACGCTCGACCTGTTCGTAGGCGCGCTTCAACTCGATCGCGCGGAAACCGGCGGTCTTGACGCGTGGGACCATTTCGGGCCGCCCCGCGAACGCCACGGCGTGGCCCCGGTCCTCAAGCGCGCGCGCGACGCCGAGGCTCGGCGGCAGGTTCCCGCCGCCCGACCAGTTGAGCCAGAGAATCTTCGCCATCGTTTTCCTCCCCTTTCGTCACGCCGAAAATGATCCGCCGCACCACCGCCTCGGCGTCGGCTCCGGCGCAGGCCCATGTCGCGACGCAGTTTCCGCCAAACGTAGACGTCGGTCGCCGCGGTCAGCGCGGCGAGCGTTTCGACCCGAGCCGCCTTGCCCTGGCCTTTGACCAATGGCGCGAAAACGTCTTCGACCCAGGCCCGATGATTGGCGCGGCCGGCGTCGAGCGCCAGGCTTCATGGCCGGACGGCGGCGCTCGTCGGCGAGGCGCTGCATCAGCAGATCGCCCATCGTCTCGTAGAGATCGTAGATCGCGCCGACCGCGGCCGCGACGTCGCCCGGCGGCGTCGGCTTCAATGGGTCGCCGCCCTCGGCCAGGCGATGCAGCGCGACGATGAGCAGATTCTCCTTGCTTTCGAACGCGCGCAGCACCGTCTGCACCGTCGTGCCGGCGTGGCGCGCGACTTCGTCGAGGGTGAAATCCTCGATCGAGCGCGCCGGCATAGAGCCGCGCGGCGCTGTCCAGAATGCTTTGACGGGTCGCTTGCGCCTTTTCGGCCCGCCGCGTCATCGAGTAAGCGCGTTTCGCCTTTTTCATGTCAGCATGACTAACATCAAAATGATTTCATGTCAACGTCACTAACTCCAATCTAATCACGGCGCGCATCGGTCCGGACTTGACGCCCGCTTGCGCGCCTGCCCGGTCTGACGCGGAGATTGCTCGAGAGAAGGAACGCCGCCGTCGCCGCGACGCCCGGAGCGACTTCCTCTCGATCGCAATTCCCAAGCCCGATGCAATCCTCTAATCCAGCGCGCCGAGCCCTTGCGCGATCGATTCGGCCGCGCGCTGGATTTCGACGACGCGAACGGTGATTTGACGGCGCGCATGTCGTCGCCGTCGGCGATAAAAAGGGCGGCGCGGGACAAAAGGCGCGCGGACGCGCTTACGAATGGGGCGACATGCGCACGGCCTATTGCTTCACCCCGGACCGCAGCTTCTTTCCGCCCGCGGTCCGCGCCATCGCCTCGCTGATCGAGGCCGAACCCGACGGCGGCCACGAGATTTTCCTCATCTGCGAGCCCGACGACGTCACGCCGGGCTTCGACCGGCTCGAACGAGGCTTACGCGAGCGCATCGCGCTCATCACCATCGACTTCTCAGCCTTCGATGCGGGCCTGAGCGCCAGCGGACGCCTTTCGCGCGCGGTGTTTCGCCGCCTGTTCCTCGATCAGGTCCTGCCGGCGCATTTCGAGCGCATCGTCAGCGTCGACTCCGACATGCTGATCGTGCGCCCCGGCCTGTCGCGCCTCGCGGAATTCGATTTCCGCGGCAAGCCGCTCGCCGCCGCCTACGACATGATCTTCCTGATGGACTTCAAGCGCGACGCGCTGGCGCGGCGCTTCCAGGCCTATCGCCGCTCGCTCGGCCTCGCGCCCGGGACGCCCTACTTCAACGCCGGCCTGATGGCGATCGACCGCGCCGAATGGCGCTCCAGAGGCGTCACCGAGCGTGTGATCCGCGCCTTGCGCGACACGCCCAAGCGCTTTCCGTTCAATGAGCAGAGCGCGCTCAACGCGACGCTCCACGGCGACTTCGCGCCGCTGTCGCCGCGCTACAATTTCATGGGCGACTTTTTTCTTCTCGATCTCGAGCGCAGGCTCGAGCCGGCGGTGCTGCATTTCGTCAACGCGCCGAAGCCGTGGGAGTTCGCCGGCTGGCGGGGCGAAGCGCGATTCGCGGAAAATTATCGCGACTGGTTCGCGGCGTCCCCCTGGCCGGACTGGGCGAAGGCGCCGCCCGAGCCGCCATGGCGGCGGACCCGGCCGCCGCTCACCCGGCTTCGACAAGACTTCGCCAACCGCCTGTCGTTGTTTATCGAGCAGGCGTCATTTATTGATGTCGAGTTATCGAATACAGTATAAATTTAGTAGCGTTGGATCATGGTTAAATCCTGATTAAGTATTCTCCTCCAGATTCTGATCCGTCGCCGCCATTTGTAGCGTCGGCGAATCGATTCTGGGGTGAGCCGATGAAACGTTGCATGTCCGTAGCTTTCGCGAGCCTGACCTTGGCGGCGACGCAAGCCCGCGCCGCCGACCTGTTCGGCTCCGCGCCGCCGATGCAGATCCCCGCCTCGCAAGCGGCGACCACGGTCGAGGTCGGCTCCAACTGGTATATCCGCGGCGACATCGGCGTCAGTTTCGACGATATGCCGAATGTGACGCTGTCGAGCCTCGCCCTGGCGCCGCCCGCCTTCGCTGGCCCGCAGACGCTGGCTTTCGCCCAAACCAGTTCGAACACCACGAACTTCGACGGCAGGCTCGGCTTCGGCTACCGCTGGAACGACTATTTGCGCTTCGACGCGACCTGGGACTATCGCACCGGCCCGGGCAAGAACCTTTCGGGCGTCGTCGTCTGTCCCTATGCCCTCAATGGCGTAACCAACCCCACGACCGGGATTGCGGCGGGATACCTCTACAACACCGCCGACACCTGCAACGGCTACATGAGCTTCAAGGAGCACAACAATACGTTCTTGGCCAACGCCTATGTCGACCTTGGAACCTGGTCCGGATTCACGCCCTATGTCGGCGGCGGGTTGGGCATGAACATCAACTCGATGCAGGGCGGCTTGAATTTCTACCAGACGGCGAACGGCCAGCCCTATGCGGCCGATCTGACCGCCAACGGCGCCTTTCCCTCGATGTGGGTCAACGCCGCGGGCCAGAGCCTGATTCCGCAGCCCGGCATCGCGTTCGCCCTGCAAAACTGGAACCGCTCGTTCAGCTCGACCTCCTATCGCGTCGCCTGGGCGCTGACGGCCGGGGTCGGCTTCCAGCTCAGTCCGAGCGCGACTCTCGACGTCAGCTATCGCTATCTCAACGCCGGCGAGTCCAGCGTGCTTCTCAACCCGCAGACCGGCATGACGGTGAAACAGAACAATTCGTCGCAGCAGATCCTCGTCGGCATTCGCTATGCTCTCCAATAGGCCGAGGCGCGCGCCGCCAGCCGAGCGGCGCGGCCAGGGCGGCCGGTCGAGGACTTGCCGCCCCTGAGAAAGTCGCACGGCCGCGCTTGACGCGCCGGGCGATTCCAGCGTCCCATTCGGCGGCACGCTCGCCCTGAGGACGCCCGACCTTCATGTTCGGCGCATTGATGACGTCGCGGCGCTTCGCGCCGTTGTTCTGGTGCCAGTTCTTTTCGGCGTTCAACGACAATTTCGTCCGCAACATGCTGACGATGCTCATTCTGTTCCGGCTCGGCGGAGAGAACGGCAGCCTCGAGATCCTGCTCGCCACGATCGTTTTCGTCCTCCCCTCGATCCCGCTTTCGGCGCTCGGCGGCGAGATCGCCGATTCGCACGACAAGGCGTCTGATCGCGCGGCGGCTCAAGCTGGCGGAAATTCTTGTCCAGATGGTCGCCGCGGCGGGGTTCGTATTGTCCTCGCTCATGCTGCTCTACATGGCTTTGTTCGGACTCGGCTGCATCGCGGCCCTGTTCGGCCCGATCAAATACGGCATCCTGCCCGACCATTTGCGGCGCGAGGAGCTCGTCGCCGGCAACGCGCTGGTCGAGGGCGCGACGTTCGCGGCGATCATTCTCGGACTCGTGTTCGGCGGGTTCGCGGCGGCCGAAGGGCGCTCCGCCGCAAGCGTCGTGACGCAGCTCATGGCGGTCGCGCTCGCCTGTTACGGCGCCGCGCGCTTCATTCCGCCGACTGGGGTCGGCGCGCCGGGGCTCGAGGTCCACCGCAATGTTCTTGTCTCCACCTGGATCGTGATCCGCGAGTTGCGCGCCGACGACCGCCAATGGGTCGGGGCGATCGGCACGAGTTGGTTCTGGACGGTCGGCGCGGTCACGCTGTCGCTCGTCCCGGTCATCATCAAGTCCCGGGCCGGCGGCGGCATCGACGTCGAAATCGCGATCAATCTGTTCTTCGCCATCGGCATCGCCGCCGGGTCGCTCGGCGCGGCGGCGTTTTCGCGCGGACGCATTCAGCTCGCGCCCGCGCCATTCCTGCTCCTCGTCATCGCGGCGCTGGCGATCGACATCGGCCTGTCGACCCAGGCGATGGCGCCGGCGAGCCGGGAAGTCCCGCTGATCGAATTCTTCACCGGCGCGGCGGGGCTGCGCATCGCGCTGGAGATCTTCGTCTATTCGGCCGCCGCGGGCCTGTTCGTGGTCCCGATCTTCACCGCGGTCCAGACCTGGGCCGGCGAGGACCGGCGGGCGCGCGTGGTCGGCGGGGTGAATGCGCTGAGCTACATCTTCATGGTCCTCGGCTCGCTCGCGACGATGGTCCTGCTGCAGGTCGTCGGCCTGAGCGAGCCGATGGCGTTCGTCGTCCTTGGCGTCGCCAACATTCTGGCGGCGATCTATTTCTTCCGCCGTCTGCCGGCGAATATTCTCGCCTTTTCTCTGCGCGCGCTGTGGCGCCTGCTGTTCCGGCTCGAGGTCGTCGGGATCGAGAATCTGCCGACGGAGGGAAGGCCCAACATACTCGCGGTCGATCACGTCTCGTTGCTCGACGCGCCGATCATCCTTTCGCTCCTGGACAGGCCGGCTCTCATCGCGCTTGACGACGGCGTCGCCGAACGCTGGTGGATCAAGCCCTTTCTCGATCTCGACGGCGTGCTCCGGATCGACCCCTCACGACCGCTGGCGGCGCGCGCGCTGATCCATCAGGTTCGCGCCGGCCGGCGGCTGGTCATTTTTCTCAAAGGACGCATCGCCGCCGCCGGGGCTCCGCTGACGATCTACGAGCCGGCGGCCTTCATTGCCGAAAGGAGCGGGGCGCTCGTCACGCCCGTGCGCCTGACCGGCCCGGAGCGCACCGTGTTCTCGCTCCTCAGCGCCGCCGACGCCGGCCGGCGCCTGCTGCCGAAGGCGACGGTCACGTTCCTGCCGCCGCGGCGGCTCGAAACGCCGGCCGGTCTCAGCGGCCGGGCCCGCCGCCGGGCCGGCGCCGCGGCGCTTTGCGACATCATGTCGGACCTCGTGTTCCGCACCTCCGACATTCGCCGCACGCTCCACGCCGCGTTCGAGGAATCGGCGAAAAAGCGCGGCCTGTCGCGGGTGGCGATCGAGGACCCGCTGAGCGGCGCGATGACGTTGCGCGCCTTTCGCATCGGCGTCAGCGTGCTCGCGCGCAAGATCGCGGCGATCTCGACGCCGGGCGCGACGATCGGCGTCATGCTGCCCAACGCCAACGGCGCGGCGATCGCCTTCATGGCGCTGCAGGCCGCGGGCCGTGTGCCGGCGATGCTGAACTTCACCTCAGGCCCCCGCAACGTCGTCGCCGCCTGCAAGGCGGCGCGCGTCGGCCTGGTGCTGACGTCACGCGCCTTCGTCGACAAGGCCGGTCTCGCCGCGCTGATCGAGGCGATCGGCGCCGAGGCCCGCATCGTCTGGCTCGAGGACATGCGCGACAGCGCGACGCCGTTCGACAAGCTGCGCGCGGCGCTGACGGCCGGCCGCCCGCTGGCCCGGCGCGAGCCCGACGATCCGGCGGTCGTCCTCTTCACCTCCGGCTCGGAAGGCGCGCCGAAGGGCGTCGCGCTGTCGCACGCCAATCTGCTCGCCAACATCGCCCAGATCGACGCGATCTTCGATCTCAGGCTCACCGACGTCTGCTTCAACCCGCTGCCGGTCTTTCACGCCTTCGGCCTGACCGGCGGGCTGCTGCTCGGCCTGATCGGCTCGATGAAGGTCTACCTCTATCCGTCCCCCGTGCACTACCGGCAGATCCCCGCGCTGATCGAGCGCGCCAAGGCGACGGTGCTGATCGGCGCCGACACGTTCCTGGCCGGCTACGCGCGCAACGCCGACGCGCACGGCCTGCGCTCGCTGCGCTATGTGATCGCCGGCGCCGAGAGGCTGAAGGACGAAACGCGGCGCGTCTACATGGAGAAATTCGGCCTGCCTCTGTTCGAGGGCTACGGCGTTACAGAGGCTTCGCCGGTCCTGGCCGTCAACACGCCGATGTTCAACAAGGCCGGAACGGTGGGCAGGCTTCTGCCGGCGATCGAGGCGCGGCTCGCGCCTGTGCCCGGCGTCGAGGAGGGCGGCCGGCTGTTGGCGCGGGGCCCGAACATCATGATCGGCTATTACCGGGCCGACGGTCCCGGCGAACTCGAACCGCCGCCCGGCGGCTGGCACGACACCGGCGACATCGTGACGATCGACGCCGAGGGTTTCGTCGCCATCAAGGGGCGAGCCAAGCGCTTCGCCAAGATCTCCGGCGAACTCGTCTCGCTGGCGGCGATCGAGGATCTCGTCTCCGGGCTGTGGCCCGACGAGATCGTCGCCGCGATCGCCGCTCCGGACTCCAGGAAAGGCGAGCGCGTGGTGCTGGCGACGACCAAGCCGGGCGCGACGCGGACGGAGGTTCAGGCCTGGTTGAAGATCAAGGGCGCCTCCGAAATCATGTGCCCCGCCGAAGTCCTCGTCCTCGACGCCATCCCGCTGCTGGGCTCGGGCAAGACCGACTATCCGGCGCTGGCGAAAGTCCTGCGCGACAAGGCGGCGTGAGAGCGGCCGATCGCGCGGGGCGCGCATCCGGCGCGCGGGCGATTTCGTGACGGCGGCGGCGCGAAGCGCGGCCGGTTTCGTGTAGGATCGTCCGCGGCCGCCGCGCTCAATCGTTCCGACGGCGGAAGGCCGGATCGCCGCGGCGCCCTCGCGTCCGGCGAGCGCGGCGCGACAAGGAGGGAAGGACCCATGCCGATCACAGACCAGGACGCCATCGACTTCGGTTTTCTCGTCGCCTACGCCGAAGGCATGGTCGTGCCGAACCAGATCGAGCCGCACGACGAGCCGAGGATCGCCGCCGCCGGCTGGGACGTGGTCGGCCATATTCTCGGACGCGACTCGGTCTTGCCCGACCCGTCGGCCCTCGGCGCCACGACGCCGATCACGGTTCAGCTCGGAGTGACCGTCTTCTATGGGTATCTGGCGCGCAACCAGGCGAACCGCGGGCGCTACGCCGTCGCCATTCGGGGAACGAACGGCTTCGCCGAATGGGTGATCGACGCGGATTTTGTCCCGCGCGGCGTCGAGGCCTGGCCCGGGGTGAAAGTGGAGCAAGGCTTCTGGAGCATCTACGACAGCATGATCCTGGTCGGCCTCGACGGCGGCCAGATCGGCGTGAAGGCGGCCGACGGCGTCGCCAGAGTGGTCGGCGACGACGGGACGGTGACCATCTGCGGCCACAGTCTCGGATCCGCGCTCGCGACCTACCTCAGTTACGATGTCGCCAAGCTCATCGGAGCGCGGGCGAGCGCCTGTCTGTTTGCTTCGCCGCGCACCGGCGATCACGCCTGGGCGGCAGGCTATGACGCCGTCGTCTCCAACTATCGGCTCGTCAACTACGTCCTCGACGTCGTGCCCTACGTGCCGTTCAACGCGCCGCCGATTCAATATTCGACGCTCGGCGGCGCCGCGATTCTGCAACCCGCCACGGCGCGGGCCGACGTGCGGTTCGACATCGCTTGCAACCATAACCTCATCTGCTACTGCGCCATGATCGACTACGTGACCACGAGAAAGCGGTTCGACGCCGAGGACGCCGCGGCGTGGCGCTGCATCATCGGCGCGCCGGGTTTCAGCTTGAACGCGCAATTGACCAAGGCGCTCGCAACGGCGGTCAATGCGCTGGGCGGAGCGACGAAGGACATCGTGCAATTGATCTCGGTGTCGGCGAGAGCCAAGGGCGGACACGTGTAGTTTCGGCGAGACGCGCAACGCCCAGCAGCGCCCGCGCCGCCTTGCCGCTATCGCCGAAGCTATGCCAAGCTCGCGCGCCGACGAGCCGCCGGGAAAAGCCGGCGCCGATCGCGCGACCGGGAGGACGCACATGGTCAGAATGCTCACGCGGCTCATTTTCCTGGCGCTGTTTGCGCTGTCCGCGCCGCTGGCCGCTCAGGCCAAGACCTTCTACTGGATTTCGCACGGATCGCCCGCCGATCCGGTGTGGACGTATTTTCTTTCCGGCGCCGAACAATGGGCGAAGGACACGGGCCAGACGGTCAAGACCTCGTTCCACAACGGCGATGTCCCCTCGCAACAGGAGGCGATCCGCGCCGCGATCGCGGCCAAGGCCGACGCCATCGTCACCACCAGCCCGGACCCGGGAAGTCTGGTCGACGTCGTGAAGGAAGCGCGCGCGGCGGGCATTCCGGTCATCAACTTCAACACGCCGGACGCGAAAGTGAATTTCAACGCCTATGTCGGCGGCAATCTCACCGTCGTCGGCAAGGGCTGGGCGCAATATCTCGTCGACAAGGGCCTGGTGAAATCCGGCGATTTCGTCTGGATGCCGGTCGAGGTTCCGGGCGCGAGCTACGGCGTCGAGGAGGAAAAGGCGATCGCGACGGTGTTCAAACCGCTCAACATCACCTGGGAGGTCACCGACAATACGCTCGATCAGGCGAACGTCATCTCCCGAATGACCGACTACCTCACCGCCAATCGCAAGAAGATCAAGGCGATCATCGGTCTCGGCGATCTCGTCACCGGCTCGATCAAGCGCGTGTTCGATCAGGTCGGCGTCAAGCCGGGCGAGATTCCGGTCGTCGGCTGGGGCAATTCGCGCGACACCACCGGCGAAGTGATGGCGGGCTACGTCAACGCCGCCGAATGGCAGGACCCGCAGGCGACCAGCTATATGGCGCTGTCGGTCGCCAACATGGCGGCGTCCGGCATTCCGCCGGGTTTCGACATCACCGTCGGCACGCTGTACGGCAAGGACGCCGCGCCGCTTTACGACAAGATCATGTCGGGCAAGTAGGCGCGCAGGCCTGGCGGCCTTCCGCCCCGCATCCGGCCGCGCGATAGGGCGTCTGTCGGAACGCTCATTCTGCGACGGGCTACGGCGCCTCGACCCTCTCCCGCCCGCGGGAGAGGGGTTGGCGCGAGGGCGACGTCCTTTCACGCACGGGTGACCGCTCTTGCCCAATCAATCCCTCCTCCGCCGTCTGGTCTCGGCGCCGGAGTTCGGCCCGTTCGTGCTCCTCGTGCTCGAGCTCGCGGTCTTCACCGCGATCAACCCCGATTTCCTGTCGATCCTCAACATCTCCAACACGCTGACCTTCACGGTCGAGCTTGGTCTCATCGCGCTCGCCATGACGCTGTTGATGACCGCGGGCGAATTCGATCTCTCGGTCGGGTCGCTGTTCGGCTTTGCGCCGGTGGTGATGTGGACCCTGTTCAACGCCGGTCTGGCGTCGCTCGACGTCGCGTTCGTCGTGGCGCTCGCCGTCGCGGCGCTGATCGGCCTGATCAACGGATTGTTCGTGACGCGGCTCAAGATCCCGTCGTTCCTGGTCACGCTCGGCATGCTGCTCGTGGTGCGCGGGACCGCGCTGTTTGTCACCAACGGCTTTCCGCAACGCACCTGGAGCGCCGGCAACCACTGGCTCGCCAGGCTGCTGGTCGGCGACTTCTACCTCGGGCCGTTCCGGGTCTATGCGTCGCTGTTCTGGTTCGTCGCCGCGGCGCTGATCCTCGGCTACGTCCTGACGGAGACGAAATACGGCAACTGGATCCAGGCGACCGGCGGCAACGCCAGCGCGGCGCAGGCGCGCGGCGTCGACGTCTCGGCGGTCAAGGTCTGGCTGTTCGTTCTCACCGCGGTCATGTCGTCTTTCGCCGGAATCATCAGTTCGATTCGCACCTCCGCCGCCAATCCGAACAGCGGCTCGGGTTACGAGCTCGAGGTGATCGCGATGGTCGTCATCGGCGGCACGGCGCTCACCGGCGGGCGCGGCACGGTCATCGGCACCGTGCTCGGCATTCTCATCTTAAGGGTGATGCGCAACGGCATCGTGCTGATCGGCGTGCCGGGCCTCGCCTACAACATCTTCATCGGCGCCATCATTCTCGGCATGATGGCGCTGCATTCCTGGCTCGAACGCCGCCACCAGGCAGGGACTTAGAGCGCCATGGCCGAAGACCTCGTCCGCATGGAGCATATCGCCAAGTTCTACGGCCGCGTGCAGGCGCTCGACGACGTGAACTTCAGCGTCTCGCGTCAGGAGATCGTCGGGCTTCTGGGCGACAACGGGGCCGGCAAGTCGACGCTGATCAAGGTGCTGTCCGGCGCCGTGCGCGCCACCAGCGGCGCCATCTTCGTGCGCGGCCGCCGCGTCGACATCCGCAACACCACCGACGCCATCGCGCTCGGCATCGAGACCATCTATCAGGATTCGGCGCTGGTCACCCAGCTGTCGATCGCGCGCAATCTTTTTCTCGGCCGTGAACCGATCAAGGGCCCGCGGCTGTTCAACCGCATGGACGCCCGGTTGATGGAGCGGGTCGCCGGCGAACTGTTGAGGAAGGTCGGCATCGGCAAGTCCATTCCGGCGACGACGCCGATCGCCTCGCTGTCGGGCGGCGAGCGTCAGGCGGTGGCGATCGCGCGCGCCATGCACTTCGACAGCGATCTCATCATCCTCGACGAGCCGACCAACAATCTCGGCGTCGCCGAGACGCAAGGAGTGCTTCGCTTCGTGCGCAACGCCCGCGATTCCGGCCATTCCTGCATTTTCATCGCCCACAACATCCATCACGTCTTTCAGGTCGTCGACCGCATCGTCGTCATGCGCCGCGGCCGGATCGTCGCCGACGACATCGACCCGAAGCGGACCTCGGTGGCCGAGGTCGAGGATGTGATCACCGGCGAATTGTCGGAAGGGGCGCGCTGACGGCG
>CAWAIM010000048.1:0-59949 GCA_963781895.1 uncultured Alphaproteobacteria bacterium | reverse complement strand
GGCCTCGACGCGGGCGATCTGGTCGTCGACGCCGGGCATGGCGCTGAGGAATTGCGCCTCGACGATGGCGCGCGCGCCCCTCGGGCAGCGTGCGTCGCGAACCTTGTCTTTGTCGCAGTACACCAACGGGTTGCGATCGCGCAGGAATACCGCCAGGGTCACCCGCACGCCTACCTCCGCGGCGGCGCGGGCGATAGCGCGCGCGCCTCATCGACCGGCGGCATCGGGCCGTGAAAACGGGTGTAATGCGCCATGACCGAGGCCGCGCCGACCGCGCCGCTCGCCCAAAGGCGGCGAGCACGCCGAGATAGGGATCGATCGCGGGCATCGCCGCGAGGCGTAGCAACCAGGTTTCGAGCGGTTTTCCGGCGGCGCCGAAGGACATCAGCGACAGAGGGCGAGCGTGATCATGGGCGTTCGCCAACGCGGGCGTCGCCAGCAGGCGCCGCGCCGGCGCCCGCGGCCGGCGTGATCGCGGCAATGCGGCCAGCATCGAACGCGATGTCGACCGGCGCGGCCGCGGGGGCGCCGTCGGTCGGCAGCAGAACGACGCCAGTGAGCCGCCCGCTCATGCCGAGGGATCGTCGATGACGCTGACATGGGCGGCGACAATGCGCCAGCCCCACGGGAAAGCGAACTGCCGGTCTGCATCTGCCGGCCGGTTTTGCCCGGCGCGGTCTCGCGCCGGAACAGCGTCGCCGTGACCGCGCAGTCTCGTCCGAATGTCACGATTTGCGTGCCCTCCAACCGGCGCTCGAGGCCCGCCGGCGAGCGCCGCCGCGCGAAAGGCCCTGATCGCCTCGTAGCCATAGAGGTCCTCTCCCGCGCCATAGCGGATCGCGCGTTCGCTTTGCAGAAAGAACCGATCGAGCGCCTCCACGTCATTGCTGACGAGCGCGCGTCGTAGCCGGCGAAGCGGCTTTGACCTCGGCTTTCGTTTCCGGATCGTCGATCGTCATGGCGCCCGCTTCCGGTTCTCGATCGATTTGCGCAGCTCGCTCAGGAAGGGGATGTCCGCGAACTGAGCGGCGCGCACCTCGCCCCAGGCGACTCCTTGCCGGCTGCGGGTAGGGCGTCGGCGTGTCGATCAGCTCCAGCTCGGTCGCATACGGTTAGCGCCAATCGTGGCCCTCCATCACCACGTCGGAATCGGCGACGACCTGCGAAGAATGAACCGTGGTCGCGATCGGCGTCGACCGCCGTCGACGAGCCCGAGCCGCGAAGCACCGCCCTGTTCGAGATCGGCGAATCCGGCCCCCTTGCCCGTCCGCCCGCCGAGGCGGGTGACGGCGACGCAGCCGACGACGCAGAAGTCGAGCTTGGGCATGTCCTCGAAGCCGATCGGCTCGCCGTGCTCCATGAAACCTTGCGAGGCGGCTGCGGTTTCGAAATCGACGCCCCTGGCGGCGAGCGTCTCCGGGTCGATGCGCAAACAGGGAAAGCCCTTGGCGAGATAGGGCGCCGGCGAGAACAGCAGCTTGCCGTCATAAAGCGCCCTGAGGCGAACCGGGATTCGCGGCGGATCGGGATTGCACTTAACGACCCGGGCGCGTTTCCACGCGTCGAGTTCGCTGAGCCGTTTGGCGGCGAGGTCCGCGCCGACGAAATTCGCAATCCGGTCGGACGCCGGACCGATATTGATTTGCGCTTCGATCATGTTCCTCCAGACGCGCTGGCGAACGACGGATTTTGCGCCGTTGCGTCCGGCCCAACGGGAGTTGCCGTGTTCGGCCAAGTTTCCCTCACGAAGTTGGTGTTGCGACCGGGGCGCGAACCACACCCTCCCGCTCGAGGGCGCGAGCGACGCGTAACACGAGGTCTTCGCGCCACGGCGCCGCGACGATCTGCACGCCGATCGGCAGCCTTTCGCCATTGGTCCAGACCGGCGCCGCGACCACCGGCAGGCCGATGAACGAAATCGGTTGGGTGAAGAGTCCGATATTCGGCCGCACCAGCATTTCCTTGCCGTCGAGCGCCATGGTCTTCTGGCCGAGCCGGGGCGCGCGACAGGGCGTCGCCGGCGCCAGCAAGATGTCGACGTCGCGAAAGACCGCGAGCGTCTCGGCGCGAAAGCGGCGGCGGAATTTTTGCGCCTGCACGACCCAGGCGCCGGGCAGCATCGCGCCAGCGATGAGCCGATCGCGAACGTCGGGATCGAAATCTCCTGCGCGCGCGCGTAAACGCTCCAAGTGAAGCGCGGCGCCCTCGATCATGGTGATGAGGTAGGCGGCCGCGCGCGCGCGTTCAGCGTCGGCGAGTTCGACGACGCGATCGGCCCCGAGCGCGCGGGCGACCGCGTCGACCGCCGAAAAGGCGCTCGGCTCCGCCGAGCGCGTGAAATAGCCGCCGAGCCTGGCGACGCGAAGTCCCGCGGCGCCGGCTTCGAGCGCGGGAGTCGCGGGCGCGGAGCGAACGTTCGACTGCGCCGGGTCTGCGTCGTCCCGGCCGAGCATGGCGTCGTAAGAGAGCGCAAGATCCGCGACGGTTCGGGCGAGCGGGCCCAGATGGTCGAGGCTGGAGACGAAAGGGAACGTGCCGGCGCGCGACAGCCGCCCATAAGTCGGCTTGAGGCCGAACACGCCGCAGAACGAGCTTGGCACGCGAATGGAGCCGTTGGTGTCCGATCCGAGCGCAATCGGAACCAGGCCGCCGGCGACGGCCGCGCCCGATCCGCCCGACGATCCTCCAGTCATATGCTCGAGATCATGCGGGTTGCGGGAAGGTCCGTCATGCGCGTTCTGGCCGGTAAAGTCGTAGGCGTATTCGCCCATGTTGAGCGCGCCAAGGAGGACGGCGCCTGCGGCCGCCATGCGCGAGATCAACGTCGCGTCGGCCTCGGCCGGGGCGCGCTCGCGGTTGATTTTCGAGCCGGCTCGGGTGGTCAATTCCTTGACGTCGAACAAATTCGACCGCGAACGGCGCCCCGGCGAGAGGCCCCAGGCTCTCCCCCCGCGCCCGGGCGGCGTCGATCGCCTCCGCCTTTTCAAGCGCGCGCGCCGCCGTCACGTCGGTGAAGGCGCCGAGCGCGCCGTTCCGCGCCTCGACGCGCGTCAGCGCTTCCCGCGTGATCTCCCGCGCGCTGGCGGCGCCGGTTTTGATCGCCTTCGCGATCGCCTGCGCCGAGCTGTCGAGCAGCGCCGCCGGCGTCATGGCGTGAATACCGGCGCGGGATCCTCGCGATCGTCGAGCGTCGCCGACAACAGCAGCTCCGCCTGCTCCGCCGCGATCCGCAAGTGCAGGATCGTCTGGGCGCGGGATTCCGGCGTCAAGGCGAACCCGAGCAGCGGGACCATGGACTTCGACCAGCGCCTCGGGATCAAAAGGAATTGAACTCATGCGCCCGCTTGTTTGAACCAGGCCAGAGGCGTCGTCCAGCCGCCGATCGCGCCTCGCGCGCGAATTATGTCGAGCGTCGCGGCATCGAATGCGGAAACGCAGCTCGCTGCGACCCCGATCACCGTTCAGTGCCCCGCCATGTAGCGGCCGATTGTCGTGCGGTCGGCTCCCACGCCGTCCGTCAGATACGCGACCTTGCCGCCCGACATCACGGCGATGCGATCGGAGAGTTCGAGGACTTCGTCAAGGTCCTCCGACACGAGGAGCACCGCCGCGCCGCGATTGCGCTGCTCCATGATTTGCGCTCGAATATCGGCGACGGAAGCGAAGTCGAGACCGAAGCACGGATTGGCGACGATCAGGACGTCGACGTCCTCGGACAGTTCGCGCGCCAGCACCGCCCGTTGCACGTTGCCGCCGGACAGATCGCGGATCGGCGCGTCGGGCGACACTGTCTTGACATTGTATTTGGCGATGAGTTCGCGCGCCCGCGCTCGCATCGGCCCCGGCGATAGCCACCATTTGAACGAGGCGATCGGCGGTTTGTCGAAGGCGCGGAAAGCCATGTTCTCGGCGACCGACATCACGGGCGCGGTGGCGTTCTTCAGCGGCTCCTCCGGCAGCCCGAACACCTTGAATTTGTCGAAGTGATCGCGCTTGGGTTCGAAATTCTGGTCGCGGACGAGGACCTGTCCGAGCTTGATCGGCCTCTGGCCGGAGAGCGCCTCGACCAGCTGGCTCTGTCCGTTGCCCGAGACTCCCGCGATGCCGACGATCTCGCCCGCGCGGACCTGCAGATCGAAACCGGCGACCGCGTCGCGGCCTTCGTCGTTGCCGACGAAGAGCCCGGCGATCTCCAGGACCTTTTCCCTCTTGGCCGACGGCGCGCGTGCGGCGGAGGGCCGGACCACCGCGTCGCCGATCATCATCGCGGCCATGTCCCGCGTCGTGAGTTCGCCGACCTTGCCGCCGCCGACCTTGGCGCCGCGGCGGAGCACGCTGACGTCGTCGCAGAACGCCTCGACCTCGCGGAATTTGTGCGTGATCATCAGCGCGGTGATCTCGCCGCGATGCGCCATGTCCTTGAGCAGACCGAGAATTTCGTCGGCTTCGCCCGGCGTGAGAACGGAGGTCGGCTCGTCCAGGATCAGGAACCGCTGATCGAGATAGAGCAGCTTGAGGATTTCGAGCTTTTGCTTCTCGCCCGCCGCCAGCGACGACACCGGCCGGTCGAGCGGCACCCGGAACGGCATGCGCTGGAGGAAGGTCTCGAGCCTGTCGCGCTCCTTGCGCCAGTTGATGACCGCCGGCGCGTCGGCGCGGCTGGCGACGAGATTCTCGGCCGCCGTGAGCGAGGGCACGAGCGTGAAATGCTGATAGACCATGCCGATGCCGAGCGCTTGCGCGTCGCGCGGATTTTTCACCGCGACTTCGGTGTCGTCCAGCAGCAGGGTTCCCTTATCGGGCGAATAGAAGCCCATCACGCATTTGACCAGCGTCGACTTGCCCGCGCCGTTCTCGCCCAGAAGCGCGTGAAACGTGCCCGCCGGCGCCCTGATCGACACATTGTCGAGCACGGTGAAACGTCCGAAGGTCTTGGTCATCCCGATCGTTTCGAGCGAGGGGCCGCGCGCCGGCGCCGGCGCGGGCCGGGCGAGCGGGAGAGCGTCGGTCATGGGCGCGAGTCTCCTGACGAAAGGCCTTGCGTGACGATCGCTCGACGGACGAAGGGGCGGCGCGTCATGGCAGACTCGCGATCACGGCCTTCGAGTCGCAGACGCGCCGAACACGCCGCCCTGCATCGTGATCATTTTGATCGCCGCCTCGTGATTGGCCGCATCGGTGGCGCCGCAACCGTCCGTGACCAGCAGGCATTCGAAGCCGCGGTCATTGGCTTCGCGCATCGTCGTATGCACGCAGACATCGGTGGTGATACCGGTCAGAATCAGGTTCTCGACCCCGCGCGAGCGCAGGATCAGTTCGAGGTCGGTCGCGCAGAACGAGCCTTTGCCGGGCTTATCGATGATCGGCTCCCCCGGCAGCGGCGCCAACTCGTCGATGATGTTCCAGCCGTGCTCGCCGCGCACCAGGATCTTGCCGCAGGGGCCGGGATCGCCGATGCCCGCTCCGATCCGGCGCGAGCGCCAGCGCTTGTTCTCGGGAAGGTCGGCCAAATCGGGACGATGGCCCTCGCGCGTATGGATGACATGGTAATTCTTGGCGCGCGTGGCGCTCAGCAAAGCCTTGATCGGCTCGATCGGGGCCCGCGTCAGCGCGAGGTCGTAGCCCATCGCGTCGACATAGCCGCCCTCGCCGCAAAAGTCTGTCTGCATGTCGATGACGATCAGGGCGGTGTTGGCGGGGCGCCAATCGCCGTTATAGGGCCAGGGATAGGGATTGGCGGCGACGGTCGGCATCTCTACTTCGCCATCGAAAGTTCGCCGGGCATGTCGCGGGCCGAGCGCGTCGCGCTGGAGGTGGCGATCATGAGGGCGAGCGTCAGGATGTAAGGCGCCGCGTTGAAGAAATAATAGCCCTGGGTGACGCCGACCGATTGCAGCGCCGGACCGAGCGCGCCGGCGGCGCCGAACAGCAGCGCCGCCAGCACGCAGCGCAACGGGCTCCAGCGCGCGAAGATCACCAGCGCCACCGCCATCAGGCCCTGTCCCGAGGAAAGGCCCTGGTTCCACGATCCGGGATAGGACAGCGACAGGAACGCGCCGCCGACCCCGGCCAGAAAGCCGCCGATGGTGGTTGAAAGGAAACGCACCAGATCGACCGAGATGCCCATCGCCTTCGCCGCCGCGGCGCTGTCGCCGACGGTGCGCACGATCAGGCCCGAGCGGGTGTTGGCGAACGCCCACGCCATCGCCACCGCGACGGCGATGCCGACGAAGAACAGCGGGTTGATGTCGAGGGCGCTGCGCAGGTTGAGATCGTCGGTGAAACCGCCGAACGGAATCGACTTCAGAAGCGGCGCGGTCGGCTGGATATAGGGCTTGCCGAAGAAGAAGGCGACGCCGGTGCCGAACAGCATCATCGCGATCCCGACCGCGACGTCGTTGACGCGCGGCAGGCTGCAGATCGAGCCGTGCATAGCGCCCAGCACCGAACCGGCGACGCCCGCCGCGAGCACGCCCGCCCAGGGCGACCCGGTGTGGTAGGAAACCGCATAGGCGACCATCGCGCCCAGCACCAGCGTGCCTTCGAGACCGAGATTGACGCGGCCTGACTTCTCGGTCAGGCACTCTCCGACGGCGACGAACATGAACGGCGTCGAAACGCGGATGGCGCCGCCCAACATCGCGATCAGAACCGTGACGAGCCCCGCGTTCATGTGCGCTCCTTGGCGTCGCCGGCGCGAAAGATCGCGAAGCGCCCGTAGAGCGTCTCCGAGGTCAGCAGCACGACGAAGATGAGGCCCTGAAGCACCAGCACGGTGGCGTCGGGCATGCCCATGCGGCGCTGGATCAGGCCGCCGGAGGCGACGAGACCGCCGAACATGATCGCCACCGGAACGATGACCACCGGATTATGGCGCGCCAGGAAGGAGACCAGGATGCCGGTGAAGCCGTAGCCGGCGGCGAGCGAGGCGTTGGCGCGCCCTTGGACGGCGGCGACCTCGAAATAGCCCGCCAGTCCCGCACAGCCGCCGGCGATCATCGCGCAACTGACGATCAGGCGGCCGACCGGCAGACCTTGCGCCAACGCCGCGCGAAAATTGCCCCCCGTGATCCGCGCGGCGAATCCGAACGTGGTCCGCGTCATCAGAATATAGAGCGCGATCGCCAGCAGCACGCCGACCGGAAAGCCCCAGTTGACCTCGGTCCCTGGGATATAGCCGACCATGTAGGCGTCGCCGATCGGTTTGGTCGAAGGCTTGTTGGGATTGGTGGCGTCGCGCATCACCCCTTCGACGAAGAAGTTCATGATGGCGACGCCGATATAGGTCAGCAGCAGCGACGAAATGGTCTCGTTGACGCCGCGCGCGTATCGGAGATAGCCCGCGATCCCGACCCAGATCGCGCCGACCAGGACCCCGGCCGCCACCATCACCGGCATCGTGACGATCGGCGGGACGACGCCGACCATCGGCACGGCGATCGCCGCCGCGGCGAAGCCGCCGAGCACCAGCGCGCCCTCCCCGCCGATCATGATCAGGCCGATGCGCGCGGGGATCGCCACCGCGAGCGCCGTCAGGATCAGCGGCGAAGAGCGTTGCAGGGTATTCTGGATCGAGAACGCGGTTCCGAAGCCGCCGCGCCACACGTAGTCGACGAATTGAACCGGCGATTTTCCGATCGCCAGCAGGAAGATCGCGAACAGCGCGCCCGCCATCAACAACGCAAACGCGGGGATGACGACATATTCCGAATTGGCGCGCAGCCGCACGCCGAGATCATAACGCGCGACCGGCGCGGCCGGCGGTTTTGCCGCCGCCGCCGCCAGCCCGTTGGCCGCCGGGGCGCCCAAACTCATGTCCGCCCTCGCTTCAGGTGATCGAACCGACCACGCCTTCGAGCAGATAATTCATCTGGTCGAGGTATGGATCGAGATTGCCGTATGTCTTGCCGATCACCACCTTGCCGGTCTTGTTGTCCTTGAGCGGCCCGACATAGATCGGAACCTTGTTCTTCATGTCGGCGATCGCCGCCATCGCCGCGGTCTTGGCGGCCTCGTTCGCGCCGGCGCCGAACGGGGTGTTCTGGACGAAGTCGCTCTCGTAGCCGCCGATCAGGAAGTTCGGCAGAGGCTTGCCCGCGGCGATGTCGGCCGCGTAGCCCTTGTAGATCGTCGCCCATTTGTATTCGGCGCCGGTGATGAAGCCCTTGGGCGCGAGCGGCGCCTGGCTGGCGTTGTGGCCGCAGCTCATGACGCCGCGCTTTTCCGCTGTTTCGATCACCACCTTGGGGGAATCGACGTGGCAGGTGATGACGTCGCATCCGGCGTCGACCAGCGCGTTCGCGAACTCGGCCTCGCGCACCGGCAATGACCAGTCGCCGGTGAAGATCACCTGCACGACCGCCTTCGGATTGGTCTTGCGGGCGCCGAGCATGAACGAATTGATGTTGCTGAGCACGCTGGCGATCGGCTTGGCGGCGACGAAGCCGAGCTTGTTGGACTTCGTGCACAGTCCCGCGGCGACGCCGTCGACGTAGTGGGCCTGATTGAGATAGCCGAAATAGCTGCCTGCGTTCTTGGGATCCTTGTCCTTGTTCCAGAGCGGCGCCGCGTGGCGGAACTCGACCTCAGGATATTTCTTCGCCATGTCGACGACGAACGGGGTGTAATAGCCGAAAGACGTCGCCAGGATCAGTCCGGCGCCGTCGAGATTGATCATCAATTCCATCGTCTTGGCGCAGGCGTCGGTCTCGGGAACGTTCTCCTCTTCGACCACCTTGACGCCGGGCACTTTTTTCAGCGCTTCGGCCGCCACCGCATGCGCCTGGTTCCAGCCGAAATCGTCGCGCGCGCCGACGTAGACGATGCCGACCGTCAGGTCTTTGGCGGCGAAGGCGCGGCTCGCCGCGCCGAGATTCAGCGTCGCGCCGGCGACGCCCAAGGCGGCCGTCTTCAGCAAAGCGCGGCGGGAAAATTCCGTTTCTGACATTGTTGCGCCCTCATGATCGGCGGGTCGCGAGCGCCAGCCGGCGCCGAACCCAGAGTTGCGTTTTTGCAAAGAGCGTGCCGCGCGCTCAGGCGCGATCCCGGCGGGGTCTTGCGCCTCAACTTTCGGCGCCTCGCCTGATAATTGAGCGTCGACGCCTCGCCTTTTCGCCAAAGCCGATTTTGGCTCAGGCATTTTTTCGTCGGCGCAAGCTAGCCCGGCTCTTGCATCCGCCGCGGCGTTGACGGAAACGCTGACCGGAAGCGCGCGCGTTGCGCGAGGGAGCTCGACCCGAATGACCGACGCCATCGCCGCGCTGCGCGCCGCTCACGCCGCGGGAAAGCCTTTGACGGCGACGATCGCGGAGACTTATGACCGCATCGAACGGCACGGCGACCCGGCGCTGTTCATCGCGATTCGCCCGAAGGCCGAAGCGCTGGCGATCGCCGAGCGCCAGCAGGCGGCCGGGTCCGAATTGAAGCCGCTTTACGGCGTTCCGTTTGTGGTGAAGGACAATATCGACGTCGCCGGCCTGCCGACGACGGCGGCCTGTCCGGCTTTCGCCTACCGGCCCGAGCGGTCGGCGTTCGTCGTCGACAGGCTGGAGCGCGCCGGGGCGATCGTGATCGGCAAGACCAACCTCGACCAGTTCGCGACCGGTCTCGTCGGCGTGCGCTCGCCCTATGGCGTTCCGCGCAACGCGCTGCGCGCGGATCTCATCCCCGGCGGGTCGAGCTCCGGCTCGGCGACGGCGGTCGGCGCCGGCCTCGTTCCGTTTTCGCTCGGCACCGACACCGCGGGATCGGGGCGCGTGCCGGCGGCGCTCAACGGCATCGTCGGACTGAAACCCTCGCTCGGCGCCCTCTCCGCGTCCGGCGTCGTCCCCGCCTGCCGCACGCTCGACACCGTGTCGATCTTTGCGCTCGACGCCGCCGACGCGTTCGCGGTCTTTCGCGCCGCGCACGGTTACGACGAGCGCGACGCCTATTCGCGCAAGTTTCCGCCGCCGGCGATGTCAGGCGTGCCCAAAGGCCTCAAACTCGGCGTTCCGCGCGCCGATCAGCGGCTGTTCTTCGGCGACGCGGCGGCGGAGGCGGCTTTCGCCCGCGATCTGGAAGTCGCGCGAGCGCTGGGCGCCCGCGTGGTCGAATTCGATTTCGAGCCGTTCGCCGAGGTCGCGCGGCTGCTGTACGAAGGTCCGTGGGTCGCCGAGCGCTACGCCGCGACCAAGCCGTTGATCACGACCGATCCGGGCGCGCTGCATCCCGTCACCCGCGCCATCATCGAAGGCGCGCTGAAGTTCGACGCGGTCGCGGCGTTCGAGGCGCTCTACGCGCTCGCCGACCGCCGGCGGAAGACGAGCCGCGCCTGGACGGATTTCGACGTGATGCTGGTTCCGACCATGCCGTGCGTCTATACGATCGCGGAGGTCGAGGCCGACCCTGTCCGGCTCAATTCCCGGCTCGGAACCTACACCAATTTCGTCAACCTGCTCGATCTCAGCGCGATCGCGACGCCCTCGGGAATGCGGGCGGACGGGCTGCCGTCGAGCGTGACCCTGATCGGCCCGTCGGGCGCGGACGGCCTGATCGCCGGAATCGCGGCGGCGATCCAGGCCCGTTCCGGCGCGCCGATGGGCGCGACCGGGCTCGCCGCGCCTGAGCCTTCCCCAGCCGCCGCGCAAGCGCCGGAGGGCCGCATCGCCATCGCGGTGGTCGGCGCGCATCTGACCGGACTGCCGCTCAACCGCGAGCTGATCGAACTCGGCGCCGCGTTCCTCGGCGAAGTCGAGACCACGAAAGACTACCGCCTGTTCGCGCTGCCCGGCGCGGCGCCGCCGAAACCGGGTCTGTTGAGGGTCGCGGACGGCGCGGGGGCGGCGATCAAGGCGGAAGTCTGGACGCTCGATCCGGCGGCGTTCGGCGCCTTCGTCGCCAGGATCCCGCCGCCGCTCGGCATCGGCGCGTTGCGGCTATCGGACGGCGCGAGCGTCAAGGGCTTTCTGGTCGAGGCGGAGGCGGTCAAGGCGGCGGAGGACGTCTCGCGCTACGGCGGCTGGCGCGCTTATCTCGCGTCGCTCCGGTAGCGCTTCGTCTGGGTCATATCTCCAATTCTCTCCATCCTCTTGTGGCGGCCAACGCCTCGAGCTTCGCTTCCGTCAGCTTTTCAGGGGACTGGGGAACGCGATCGCCAATGATCGTCGTCGACGCATCGGCCCCGCTCGAAGCGCTCCTGCGCACGCCGGCGGCGCCGGCGGTGAAACACTGGCTCTTCGACCCGTGCTGACGGCGGCGGGATCGTGAGGCCGGCCGCGGCGTGGGCGTGGCGGGCCACGCCCGACGATGATGAGCACTGCGTCTACGCCATAGCCCTATGAGCGGCGTCAGTCCCCGAGGCCCATGACGAAGGCCAGGGCGATGTTGAGACGCCCGATATCGGCGTCGGCCAGGCGCCCAACCCATTGTCCAATCCGTTCCCGCCGGACCGTGACGGGCTTGTCGGCCATGACCTGCGAACGGATGCGGAGGCCATTCTTTTCATTCGGTTCGATCGTGACGCGAAAATCCGGTGCATCGACGACATCGGATGTCATCTGGCAAATCACGACCGATGGATGCGCTTCGGGAAAAGCGTCGGTCTGCACCACGACCGCCGGCCGCGGCTTCCCGTAGTCGCCAGCCGCCGCGACAATAACAACATCGCCGCGCTTCATTGGCCGCTTGGATCGGGCGCGTCGAATTCCGAAGCGGCTTCAATCCAGCTCAAGGCTTCGTCTTCGTGGCGCCGGTCGAGGCGGCCTACCTGCGCGGCAATGCGCTTTCGGACAGACGCCAATCGCGGGTCAGGCACGACAAGGCGCAATTCCCGCAGCCCTCGCCCGCGCCGCCGCTCGCGCATCATTCTCATCCGTTCCGCCGGTGCGGTCACTCCGATCTCCTCGGTAAGCGCCAACAGGCCATTGTAACGCGTTACGGCTCTGGCGACAATGGCCCATGCGATCATCCCCATGGTGCGGATGTCAGATCGGGAGCAATGTGACCGTCTGAAGGCGAACGCTGCGCCGGGACGGCGCGAGCGCGGATTCGGATCGGGGCCGGGAATGGGGCCAAAAAGCGCATTAGGTCAGAAACATCAATGTAGACAAATGGTTATAACATAAAACTTGGCGGAAGGAGTGAGATTCGAACTCACGGTTGAGTTGCCCCAACGGCGGTTTTCAAGACCGCTGCCTTAAACCACTCGGCCATCCTTCCCGCATTGCTCGGGCCCGTCGCGCGGGCGACCCCCCTTAGCCCATCGACCCGCCCGCCGGCAACGCCTTCAGACCAGCCGGCTCTGGGCCTTCGCCGCGGCGATGAAGCTCGCGAACAGCGGATGCGGTTCGAACGGACGGGATTTGAGCTCCGGGTGATATTGCACGCCGATGAACCAGGGATGATCGGCGAGTTCGACCGTCTCCGGCAACAGGCCGTCAGGCGACATGCCGGCGAAGACGAGGCCCTTGTCCTCCAGGGCCGCGCGGTAGGCGGTGTTGACTTCGTATCGGTGGCGATGGCGTTCGGAGATTTCCGTCGCGCCGTAGATCGCCGCGATCCGCGAGCCGGGCTTGAGATCGGCGCGATAGGCGCCGAGCCGCATGGTGCCGCCGAGATCGCCCGCCGCCTGCCGCCGCTCCAGTTCATTGCCGCGCAGCCATTCGGTCATCAGGCCGACCACCGGCACTGGCGTCGGGCCGAATTCGGTGGAATTGGCCTCGCTGAGCCCGGCCAGCGAGCGGCAGGCCTCGATCACCGCCATCTGCATGCCGAAGCAGATGCCGAAATACGGCACCTTCCGCTCGCGGGCGAAGCGCGCCGCCAGGATCTTGCCTTCCGCGCCGCGCGAGCCGAAGCCGCCGGGCACGAGAATGCCGTTGACGCCCTCGAGCCGGAACGTCGAATCGGCGCTCTCGAAAATCTCGCTCTCGATCCAGTCCAGATTGACCCGCACCCCGTTGGCCATGCCGCCATGGGTCAGCGCCTCGATCAGCGACTTGTAGGCGTCCTTGAGGCCGGTGTACTTGCCGACGACGGCGATCGACACCTCCCCCTCGGGATTGTGATAGGCTTTCGAGACGCTCTCCCATCGGCGCATGTCGGGCTTGGGCGCCGGCTCGATGCCGAAGGCGGCGAGCACTTCGCGATCGAGCCCGGCGCCGTGATAGAGGGCGGGCACGTCGTAAATCGACCGGCTGTCGCGCGCCTCGACGACCGCGCTCTCGCGCACGTTGCAGAACAGGCCGAGCTTGCGCCGCTCCTCGCGCGGGATCTCGCGGTCGCAGCGGCACAGCAGGATGTGGGGCTGGATGCCGATCGAGCGCAGCTCCTTGACCGAATGCTGGGTCGGCTTGGTCTTGAGCTCGCCGGCGGTCGGGATGAAGGGCAGCAGCGTCAGGTGGATATAGACGACATGGCCGCGCGGCAGATCGTTGCCGAGCTGGCGGATCGCCTCGAAGAACGGCAGGCCCTCGATGTCGCCGACGGTGCCGCCGATCTCGACCAGAACGAAGTCGACCCCCTCGTTGCCCTCGAGGATGAAGTCCTTGATGGCGTTGGTGACATGCGGGATCACCTGCACCGTCGCGCCGAGGAAGTCGCCGCGCCGCTCCTTGGCGATGATCTCCTGATAGATGCGGCCGGTGGTGATGTTGTCCTGCCGGTTGGCGCTGCGCCCGGTGAAGCGCTCGTAGTGTCCGAGGTCGAGATCGGTCTCGGCGCCGTCGTCGGTGACGAACACCTCGCCATGCTGGGTCGGGCTCATCGTGCCCGGGTCGACGTTGAGATAGGGGTCGAGCTTGCGCAGGCGGACCGTATAGCCGCGCGCTTGCAACAGCGCGCCCAAAGCCGCCGAAGCCAGACCCTTGCCGAGAGAGGAGACCACGCCGCCGGTGATGAAGATGTACCGCGCCATGGGATTCGACCCTTAACCGATCGCGTTCGATTCGGCGAGGACGAAATTGCGCGCCGCCAACAATCCTGTGGGCTTGCGTTCCGTTGCGATTGCGGTCCTTGATCGTTGACGGGGCGGAAGCGGACGGAAGCGAAGGAGGGCGGGAGATGCCGGCAAGCGAGTTGACGTTTCGCGCCGCGGACGGCGCGCCTCTCCTGGGACGGCGGTGGCTGCCGGAAGGTCAGCCGCGCGCGATCGTGCAGATCGCCCACGGCCTCGCGGAGCACAGCGCCCGGTACGCCCGGCTCGCGCGAGCGCTCAACGCCGCCGGCTACGCGGTCTATGCGAGCGATCATCGCGGCCATGGGCCAGGCGCGGCGGCCGCCGATCTCGGCCATTTCGCCGACGAAGGAGGTTGGGATAGAGCCGTCGGCGATCTGTGGACGTTCAATCGCCTGATCGCCGCGGAACAGCCTGGAAAGCCTATCGTCTTCCTCGGCCACTCGATGGGCTCGATGCTCGGGCAGCAGTTCGTCGCCGAGCGTTCGGACGCGCTGGCCGCCGTCGTCTATTCCGGCTCGAACGGAGCGCCGCCGCCGATCGCGACCGCCGGCCGCCTCATCGCCCGCGTGGAGCGGCTGCGTCTGGGCAGGCGCGGCAAGAGCGGCCTCCTCAATCAGATGATGTTCGGCGACTTCAACAAGCCGTTCAGGCCGGCGCGCACCGATTTCGACTGGCTGTCGCGCGATCCGGCCGAGGTCGACGCCTATGTCGCGGACCCCTTGTGCGGCTTCGCCTTCACGACCCAGCTCGCCATCGATCTGCTCGACGCCTTGCCCGGCCTGCTCGCGCCCGAGCGTCTGGCGGCGATCCGCAAGGACCTGCCGATCTACGTGCTTTCCGGCGAGAGCGATCCGGTCGGCGCCAACATCCAAGGCCTCGTCGACGCGCTGAAACGGGCGGGGCTCGCCCGGCTGACCGTCCGCATCTATCCGGGAGCGCGGCACGAGACCCTCAACGAGACCAACCGCGACGAGGTGACGCGCGATCTGATCGCCTGGCTGGACGAGGTCGTCGACACGTAGAGCGGCCAGACGCCGCGCGCCGATTCGAGCGAACGCGCGGGTCGGGTCAGAGGGAGGCCCCGTCCGCCCTCTCGCCGCTCGCGACAATGCGCAGCGCGTCGTTGGGCAACGGCCGCTGCAGCGCCAGAGCGGCGGGCGTTTCCGCTTCGAGCCATTGGTCGACTTCGCGCGGGCGAGGTCAGGATGACCGGCATGGCCTTGGGGTGAATCGGCGCGACGACGGCGTTGGCCTCGGTGGTCAGAAAGCCGAACAGTTCATGATCGCCCTCGACGGGGGCGCTCTTTGGGCCGCGCACGCCGCGCCACGGCGTCCACAGACCGGCAAAGGCGAACAGCGGCCGATCCTCGCCAAGCGCGAACCACATCGGCGTTTTGCGCGGCTTGGTGTCGGCGTATTCGCAAAAGGACGTCGCCGGAACGACGCAACGGCTCGTTGGCCCGAGCCAGCGTCGCCAGTGCGGGCTCTTCACGTTGCGGATATTGGTGATTGGCGCGCCGCCGAATTGCGGCGGCCCCGGCATGCCCCAGCGCGCCATCGACCAGCTCGCGCTCGCCGTCCGCGCCGACGCGAACGATCGGCGCCAGTTGGTCGGGGAAGATCGCGGGCAAGAGCGGCAGGTTTCCCGCACGGTCGCGGCTGGCGCGGAACAGATCGCGGATCGCCGACTGGCCCTTGGTCAGGCTGTAGAGGTTGCACATGAGCGTCCATCAAGAATGAAGCGAGGGATCCAATCATCGGAAGGGGTCGGAAACGTCCTCTTGGCCGCCCGGTCCGAGAATTCCCCCGACGGGCGTATGGCGACCCGGCCGGTCGAGCGCGCGGGCGTCGATGACGGCGCGCGCCCAATCCGCCGGGCGCTCCTGCGGCAGATTGTGGCCCGCTCCGCGAAAGACCCGATGCTCGTGCGCGGCGACGAACTTGCCGGCGTGATGGGACGTGCCGGCGTTCACGCCGTCGCGATCGCCGTCGATCGTGATCGCCGGAACGGCGATCGGCGGCTGCCTCGCCAGCTCCGCCTCGATCGCCGCATAGGCCGGATCTCCCGGCGCAAGGCCATAGCGATGGCGGTAGGAGTGGATCACGACCTCGACGAAGTCGGGGTTGTCGAAGGCGCTCGCGGTCGAAAAGAACGTCGCATCGTCGAAGGCCCAGGTCGGCGACCACATGCGCCAAAGCAGACGCGCGATGGCGCGCCGGTCCTTGAGCAAGCCGCGCCGTCCGCGTTCGCAATGGAAATAATATTGATACCAGAAAGCGGCCTCCTCGGGCGGCGGCGCCGGCTCCATCGCGCGGGCGATGTCCTGGATGTTGTACGAATTGCCGGAAACGAGGGCGACGACCCGCTCCGGCCGCAGCGCCGCGACGACGCACGCCGCCCGCCCGCCCCAGTCGTAGCCGCCGACGACCGCGCGCTCGATCCGGAGCGCGTCCATCAGCGCCAGCAAGTCGGCGCCGAGGGCCGCCTGCTCGCCCGAGCGCGGCGTGTCGGCCGACAGAAACCGGGTCGGCCCGAAGCCGCGCAAATAGGGAACGATCACCCGCGCCCCGGCCTTGGCCAGGATCGGGGCGGCTTCGGCATAGGCGTGCGCGTCATAGGGAAAGCCATGTCCGAGGATGCAAGGCCAGCCGCCGACGGATCCGTATTCGTCGTAGCCGACGCTCAGAACGCCGGCGGCGATGGTGTTTGTCGTCATCGCAATTCTCGACATCCGCAATCGCGGCAAGCCTTCTGTACTACGGAAACGATCCCCGGTCGCGCGTCGGGCGTGGCCCGCCGGCGCCGCTCGAGCATAACGAGGCGCGATCGGCGATCACGCCCACGGACGGCGGAAAATGGATGGAATCCTCTTGCATATTGTTGTTCCGCGCGGCCTTGACGCCGTCGCCGGCGTTCATTACGGTTCGCAAATTGCGGGTTCGAGGCGGAGCGACATGGCGGTCCTTATCGTATCTTTGGCGCTGGAGAGCGGGCGGGCGTAGGACCGGTCCGTTCGCTGGCGCATGACCCGAGGCCCTCTAAGGGCCTTTTTTGTTGCCTTGAATTCCTTGATCGGCGGACGAGAGTGGAGAGTGAGGACTATGGCCAGGCACATGACCGGCGCGGAGATGGTCGTCGAGGCGCTGAAGGACCAGGGCGTCGACGTCGTCTTCGGCTATCCCGGCGGCGCGGTGCTGCCGATCTACGATGCGATCTTCCACCAGGACAGAGTCCGGCACATCCTGGTGCGCCATGAACAGGGCGCGGCCCATGCGGCCGAGGGCTATGCGCGCTCGACCGGCAAGGTCGGCGTTCTCCTGGTCACCTCCGGTCCCGGCGCCACCAACGCGATCACCGGCCTCACCGACGCGCTGCTCGATTCTGTCCCGCTGGTCTGCATCACCGGCCAGGTTCCGACCCATCTCATCGGCTCGGACGCGTTCCAGGAGTGCGACACGACCGGCATCACCCGCAATTGCACCAAGCACAATTATCTGGTGCGCCGCATCGAAGACCTGCCCCGCATTCTGCATGAGGCCTTCTACGTCGCCTCGCATGGCCGCCCGGGCCCGGTCGTGGTCGACATCCCGAAGGACGTGCAGTTCGCCAGCGCCGCCTATGCGTTTCAGCGCAACATTCAGCACAAGACCTATCATCCGCAGGTCAAGGGCGATCTGGAGCGGGTCGGCCACGCGATCGAGATGATGGCGGCGGCGAAGAAACCGATCTTCTACACCGGCGGCGGCGTCATCAATTCCGGTCCGCACGCTTCGACCCTGCTGCGCGAACTCGTGCGCGCGACCGGATTCCCGATCACCTCCACGCTCATGGGGCTCGGCGCCTTTCCCGCTTCCGACAAGCATTGGCTGGGCATGCTGGGCATGCACGGATCGTTCGAGGCGAACAACGCCATGCATGATTGCGACCTGATGATCTGCGTCGGCGCGCGCTTCGACGATCGCATCACCGGGCGTCTCGACGCGTTCTCGCCGAGGTCGAAGAAGATTCACATCGACATCGATCCATCCTCGATCAACAAGAACGTCAAAGTCGACCTCGGCATTATCGGCGATTGCGCGCATGTGCTCGAAGACATGGCGCGGCTGTGGCGCTCGGGCTCGCATCAGGCCGACCAGGCGGCGCTGGCCAAATGGTGGGGCGCGATCGACGGCTGGCGGGAGCGCAATTCCTTCGGCTTCCGCAACTCCGACAAGATCATCAAGCCGCAGCATGCGGTCAAGCGGCTGTACGACCTGACGCGGGGACGGGACGTCTACATCACCACCGAGGTCGGCCAGCACCAGATGTGGGCGGCGCAGCATTTCGCGTTCGAGGAGCCGAACCGCTGGATGACCTCCGGCGGCCTCGGCACGATGGGCTACGGGCTGCCGGCGGCGATCGGCGTGCAGCTCGCGCATCCCAATTCGCTGGTGATCGACGTCGCCGGCGAAGCGTCGATCCTCATGAACATGCAGGAGATGTCGACGGCGGCGCAATATCGCCTGCCGGTCAAGATCTTCATTCTCAATAACCAGTACATGGGCATGGTGCGCCAGTGGCAGGAGTTGCTGCACGGAGGGCGCTATTCGGAGAGCTACACCGATTCGCTGCCCGACTTCGTCAAGCTGGCCGAGGCTTATGGCGCGCACGGAATCCGCTGCTCCGATCCCGCGAGGCTCGACGCCGCGATCATGGAAATGATCGACACGCCGAAAGCCGTCATTTTCGACTGTCTCGTCGATCAGAAGGAAAACTGCTTCCCGATGATCCCGTCGGGCAAGGCGCACAACGAAATGATCATGGCCGAACTCGAGGACGACGCGGGAATCGAGATGGGCAATGTCATCGACGAGAAGGGCAAGATGCTGGTTTGAATCTCGGGCGTCGGAGCGGGTCGGTGTTCAGCTTAGAGGAGATGCGTCAGGCGCACGACGTGGTGCTGCGAACCTTGCGTCCGACGCTCGATTGCGCCTGGCCGCTGATCGCGGAGCGGCTCGGCGCCGACGTCGTCGTCAAGCACGAGAACCATCAGCCGACCGGCGCGTTCAAGGTGCGCGGCGGCCTGACCTATGTCGACGCCTTGACGCGTCGCGAGCCGGCGACGAAGGGTCTCGTCTCGGCGACGCGCGGCAATCATGGCCAGAGCCTCGCCTTCGCCGGGCGGCGATCCGGCCTGGCGGTGACGATCGTCGCGCCGCAAGGCAATTCGCGCGAGAAAAACGCCGCCATGCGGGCGCTGGGGGCCGAGCTGATCGAGCACGGGCGGGACTTCCAGGCCGCGCGCGAGGAGGCGATGCGGCTCGCGCGACACTCGCGGGCTGCATGCGGTCCCGTCTTTTCACCGCGATCTCGCGCTCGGAGTCTCGACCTATGCCCTGGAGCTGATGAGCGCGCATTCCGACCTCGACATCCTTTACGTTCCGATCGGCCAGGGGTCGGGAATCTGCGGCTGCATCGCCGCCCGCGACGCGCTCGGGCTGAAGACGGAGATTGTCGGCGTCCAGTCGGCGCAAGCGCCGGCTTACGCGCTCTCCTTCGCCGCCGGCAGCGTCGTGCGCACCCAGAGCGCCGACACCTTCGCCGACGGCATGGCGACGCGCGTTCCCGACGAGGAGGCGCTCGCGGTGATCGCCAAAGGCGCCGCGCGGATCGCGCTCGTCAGCGAGAACGAAATCGCCGACGCCATCCGCGCCTATTGGACCGACACGCACAATCTCGCCGAGGGGGCGGGCGCCGCGCCGCTCGCGGCGGCGATCCAGGAGCAATCGCGCCTCAGGGGGCGCAAGGTCGGCTTGATCTTGTCCGGGGGCAATATCGACTTCGATCTTTTCCAGCGTTGGGTGGCGACGGCGCCGAGCTCCGCGGCGGCTTGAAGTGAGATGAGGACATGACCCGCATGAACAAGACCTCGACCGCGTTCCCGCTGTCGCCCTATTCCTCGGCGACCGCCCGATCGGCCGCCGAGAGCCATACGCTTTCGGTTCTGGTCGACAACGAGCCCGGCGTGCTGGCGCGGGTCGTGGGCATGTTTTCGGGACGCGGCTACAACATCGAAAGCCTGACCGTCGCCGAAGTCGCGCACGAGACGCATTTGTCGCGCATCACCATCGTCACGTCCGGCACGCCGGAGACGATCGAGCAGATCCGCCATCAGCTCGAGCGGCTGGTTCCGGTCCATTCGGTGAAGGACCTGACCTTGACCGTGCGCGCGATCGAGCGGGAGCTTGCGATGATCAAGGTGCGCGGCAAGGGCGAGAACCGCGTCGAGGCGATGCGTCTGGCCGACGCCTTCCGCGCCAAGGTCATCGACGCCACCGTGGAGAGCTTCATTTTCGAGCTGACCGGCGCGCCGAGCAAGATCGACGACTTCGTCGCCCTGATGCTGCCGCTCGGCCTGGTCGAAGTCTCGCGCACCGGCGTCGCCGCGATATCGCGCGGTCCGGAACCGATCTGAGGCGAAAGGGCGGGCTTTGGCTCTTCCCGAGCGCTCGTCCGCTCTCGCCGATCCGGTGCGATCAGGTCCGCAAGGATACGCGTTCGGCCGCGGTCGACGCGCCGCGCGCCTTGACCAGAAGGTAATAGACCGCGCCGCCGATCGCGACCCCGAAGAACCAGCCGTACACTCCCCACCAGGACGGCAGGATGTGGGTGAAGTTCGGCAGGACGCTGGAGAAGACGGCGCCGACCGCGGCGGCGATCACCGCGTTGGCGTTCCAGCCGCTGGCGTAGCGGTACTGTCCGTCTTCCTGATAGAGCGCCGGAACGTCGACGACGCCGTTTCGGATGAGATAATAGTCGACCATGATGACGCCGAAGATCGGCCCCATGGTCGATCCGATGATTCCGACGAAGACCGCCGCGCTCCCTTGCCAGGGGGCGAACGGATAGAGGACCAGGGCGATCAGGGCCGCGATATAGCCGCCCTTCTTGAAGTCGATCGCGCTCGGGAACACGTTGGCGAAATCGAACGCCGGCGAGACGAAATTGGCCACCACGTTGATGCCGAGCGTCGCCACCGCAAACGTGAGCGCCGCCAGCAAGGCGAGGAACCAATTGTCGAAACGCGCCGAAATCTCGTCGGGATGCAACAGCACCTCGTGGTAGACCGAAAAGGCCGCGGTGGTCGTGATCCCCGCCACGAACGAGAACAGGATCAGGTTGACCGGAAGACCCCAGACGTTGCCCGTCCACACCGCCTTCTTGTCCGGCGCAAAGCGGGCGAAGTCGCAGAAGTTGAGGTAGAGCGCCGCGAAATAGGTGATCCAGGTCGCCGCCACCGCGGCCAGCGCCGCAAACGAGCCGGGCTCGCCGGGGACGCCCGCGTCCGCGGTCTTCTGCATCAGGATGTCGCGCGGAATGCCGGCGCCGAAGGAAATGCCGCCGGCCTTGACGCTCAAATAAAGGGCGAGGATCAGCATCATCACCCACACCGCAGGACCGGCAAAATCCTGGAATTTGCGCACGGTCTCCATGCCGTGCTGAATGATCAGGAGCTGCAGCGCCCAGACGACGACGAAGGCGATGGTCTCGAGCGTCGAATGGCCGAGCAGATGCGATGTCTGGTTGAATTCGGCGATCGCCGGGTTGCGGGTGAGCAGGGCGACGATCGCGCCCGAGGCGGCGCTGGTCTGCGCGCCGTACCAGAAGCACGCCACGACCGCGCGCACCAGCGCCGGCAGGTTGGCGCCGAAGGTGCCGAACGACGCGCGCGCCAGGACCGGATAGGGAACGCCGGTGGCGACGCCGGCGTAGCCGACCAGGGTCATCAGGACAAAGATGACCAGCGATCCGATGCCGATCGCCACGATGAAATTGACGAAATTGCCGCAGATGAGAAAGAGGCTCGCGGCGAGATAATAGCCCCACAGGCTGTGGACGTCGGAGGTCCAGACGTTGAAAATGCTGAATGCGCCCCAATTTCTTTCGACGGCGGGCGCGAGGTCCTCGTTGTAGAGCCGCGGGGATGCGTTCGGAATTGTCGTCATGCCCGTCCTCCTGCCGTCGCAACTCTTTCTCGCGCGGGACATTCGGGCGCGCGATGGCCTGCGGGCCGATCGAATCGCGAAAGTAGCGTGACTTTGGCATGAATCGCCGGGTCTGAGAAGCCGGGCGAACACACGGGAAGGTCCGCTACGCAATCGCGACGCTTGCGGCCCGCCCCTCCTTCGGCGCACATCGGCGGTTGGGCGTTTGGGCTTGGGGGTCGGACAGGCGATGACGGAAGCGGCCTATGATTATGTGATCGTCGGCGCCGGCTCGGCGGGCTGCGTGCTCGCCGACCGGTTGAGCGAAGACGGCCGCAGCAGCGTGCTGGTCCTCGAGTATGGCGGATCGGACCGCTCCGTCTTCATCCAGATGCCGGCGGCGCTGTCGATCCCGATGAACTCCAAGACCTACAATTGGGGCTATCGGACCGAGCCGGAGCCGCATCTGAACGGGCGCCGCGTGCAATGCCCGCGCGGCAAGGTCCTGGGCGGCTCGTCCTCGATCAACGGCCTCGTCTACGTGCGTGGGCATCCGCTCGATTTCGACCGCTGGGAGGAGGAGGGCGCCAAGGGCTGGGGGTACCGAAACGTATTGCCCTACTTCCGCCGCGCGGAAAGCTGGCGCGGCGGCGCCGACGCCTACCGCGGCGACGGCGGACCGCTGGCGACCTCGCGCGGCGCCAAGCGCAACCCGCTCTATGACGCTTTCATCGAGGCGGGCCGGCAGGCCGGCTATGCGGTCAGCGCCGATCTCAACGGCGAGCGGCAGGAAGGGCTTCGGCCGCCTCGACATGACGGTGAAGGACGGCGTGCGCTCATCGACCGCCAACGCCTATCTGCGCCCGGCGATGAAACGCCCCAACCTGACCGTCGTCACCCGCGCGCTGGCGACCAGGATCGCCTTCGATGGCCGCCGGGCGGTCGGCGTTCATTACCGGCGCGCGGGGCGCGAGCTTCTGGCGCGGGCGCGGCGCGAGGTCATCCTGTGCGGCGGGCTCGATCAATTCGCCGCAATTGCTCAAGCTCTCGGGCGTCGGGCCGGCGGCGGAACTGCAGGCGCTGGGCATCGACATGGTCGCCGACCGGCCGGGCGTCGGCGAAAACCTGCAGGACCATCTCGAATTCTATTTCCAGGTCGCCTCGAGGCAGGCGATCACGCTCTACGGCCAGATCGGCCTGGTGTCGCGCGGGCTGGTCGGGTTGCAATGGCTGTTGCGAGGGCGAGGGCTCGGCGCCACCAACCATTTCGAGGCCGGCGGCTTCATCCGCTCGCGCGCCGGCGTCCGCTATCCCGACATCCAGTTCCATTTCCTGCCGATGGCGGTCGCCTACGACGGGTCGGCGCTCGCTCGCGAGCACGGATATCAGGCGCATGTCGGGCCGATGCGGTCGAAAAGCCGCGGCTGGGTGCGTCTGAAGTCGCCCGATCCGGCCGAGCCGCCGCTGATCCGGTTCAACTACATGAGCCATCCGGAGGACTGGGTCGAGATGCGCGCCTGCGTGCGCCTGACGCGCGAGATCTTCGCCCAGCCGGCGTTCGACGCCTATCGCGGCCGCGAAATCCAGCCGGGCGCGGACTGCGTCGACGACGCCGCGATCGACGCGTTCGTGCGCGAGCGGGCGGAGAGCGCCTATCACCCCTCCTGCAGCTGCAAAATGGGATCGGCGGCCGATCCGCTCGCCGTGGTCGACGCGCAAACGCGGGTGATCGGCGTGGAAGCGCTGCGCGTCGTCGATTCCTCGATCATGCCCTCGATCACCAACGGCAATCTCAACGCGCCGACGATCATGCTGGCCGAGAAAGCGGCCGACATGATCCGCGGCCGTGATCCTCTCCCGGCCTCCAACGCGCCCTTCTATGTGGCGCCGGACTGGGAGACGCAGCAGCGTTGACGAGCCCCGCGCATGCGAGGGCCTCAATTTTCGGGTTCAAATCGCCGCCGCGCTGGCGCAAGGTCGCCTGGCGAAGGAAATGACAATCGAACCCCCGGAGGGACGTCGCCCCATGTCCGAGCCCGCCATGTCCGAGCCTGCAGTCGACCGGCGCCCGCGAACCGCGGCGCGGACGCGAAGCGCGCCGCACCGCCCGCGCCCAGCGCTCGGCTGCTTCCGTCCCCTACATCACCCGCGCGATTCCGCTGACCGAAATCCTCAGCGAGGAGGGGCTCGCGACCATCGAGCACAACGCCGAGACGCTGCTGCAGGAGATCGGCATCGAGTTCCGCGACTTCCCGCGCGCGCTCGATCTGTTTCGCGACGCCGGCTGCGACATCAAGGGCGAACGGGTGCGCTTTCCGCGCGGCCTGGCGCGGCGGCTGTGCGCCAGCGCGCCGGCGCAATATGTCCAGCACGCGCGCAATCCCGAGCGCAACGTGGTGATCGGCGGCAAGGCGATGGTGTTCGCGCCCAACTACGGCTCGCCTTTCGTGCGCGACCTCGACAATGGCCGTCGCTACGGGACGATTCAGGACTTCCAGAATTTCGTCAAGCTCGCCTACCTGAGCCCTTACATCCACCATTCCGGCGGCACGGTGTGCGAGCCGGTCGATCTGCCCGTCAACAAGCGCCATTTCGAGATGGTGTACGCGCATCTCAAATACTCGGACAAGCCGTTCATGGGCTCGGTGACCAGGCCCGAGCGCGCCGAGGACAGCGTGCGCATCTGCGAATTGCTGTTCGGCGAGGAATTCGTTCGGCAGAATACGGTGCTGACCAGCCTCATCAACGCCAATTCGCCGCTGGTCTGGGACTCGACCATGCTCGGCGCGGCCGAGGTCTATGCGCGCGACAAGCCAGGCCTGCATCATCACGCCCGTTCATACTCTCCGGCGCCATGAGCCCGGTGACGGTCGCCGGGACGCTCACGCAGGTGCTGGCCGAAGTGATGGCCGGGACCGCCTTCTGCCAATTGACGCGCCCCGGCGCGCCGGTGGTGTTCGGAACCTTCGTCTCGACGCTGTCGATGCAGTCCGGGGCGCCGACTTTCGGCACGCCCGAGGCGGCGCTGGCGATCTATGGCGCGGCCCAGCTCGCCCGGCGGATGAACATGCCGTTCCGCACCGGGGGCTCGCTCTGCGCCTCGAAAGTCCCCGATGCGCAGGCGGCCTACGAGAGCGCGCAGACGCTGGTTCCGACCGTGCTGGCGGGGGCGAATTTCGTCCTGCACGCCGCCGGCTGGCTGGAGGGCGGGCTGACCGCGTCCTACGAGAAATTCGTGCTCGATTTCGACCAGCTCGGGGCCATGCACGTGTTCGCCAAGGGCGTCGACCTGAGCGAGAACGGGCAGGGGATGGAAGCGTTCCATCAGGTCGAGCCGGGCGGGCATTTCCTCGGCTGCGCCCACACCCAGGCCAATTTCGAGACCGCGTTCTATCGCTCCAATGTCGCCGACAACAATTCGGTCGAGCAGTGGCAGGAGGAGGGCTCGAAGGACGCCGCGACCCGCGCCAACGCGCTGTGGAAGACGATGCTGGCCGAATACGAACCCCCGCCGCTCGACCCCGCCAAGGACGAAGCGATCCGCGCGTTCATCGACGGGCGCAAGGCGTCGATGCCGGATGCGACCTATTGACGGCGGCGAACGCCTTGATTCGTGCAGCGGTCGCCCCCTCCACCATGCTTCGCATGGTCCCCCTCCCCCGCTTCGCGCTGGGAGGATTGCAAGCCTGTTCGCGAGTCGCATCCTCCCTGCCGCGAAGCGGCGGGAGGGGGACCGGCCCGCGGGCCGGTGGAGGGGGCGCGCCGCGAAAGGCGACCGCAAAACGTTGACTGAGAGGCTCTCATGAGAACCCATGCGCGGGCGGTGGTGATCGGCGGGGGCGTGGTCGGCGTCTCGACGCTCTATCATCTCGTCAAGAAGGGCTGGACCGACAGCGTTCTCGTCGAACGCAAGGAGCTGACCTCCGGCTCGACCTGGCATGCGGCCGGGCTTCTGCCCCTGTTCAATCTCAGCTACTCGGTCGGGCAGATCCACAAATATTCGGTCGCTCTCTACAAGACGCTCGAACAGGAGACCGGCCTCGACGTCGGCCTGCGCCAGGTGTCCAACATCCGCCTCGCGCGCACCCGCGACCGGCTCGACGAATACAAGTATTACGCCGGCGTCGCCGCGACCATCGGCGGCGTCGAGGTGAATTTCCTGACCCCGGCCGAGGTCAAGGACATTTGGCCGCTGTGCGACATCGACGGAATCATCGGCGCGATCCAGCATCCTCAGGACGGCTACATCCAGCCCGCCGACCTGACCCAGGCGCTGGCGCGCGCGGCCCGCAACCGCGGCGGCGAGATCAATCGTCATACCGCCGTCGCCGCGATCGAGCGGCTTCCAAGCGGCGAATGGAAGGTGGTCACCGACAAGGGCGACATCGTCTGCGAGCACGTCGTGTCGGCGTCGGGAAACTTCGCGCGGCGCACCGGACGCATGGTCGGGATCAACGTCCCCGTCGTTCCGGTTCAGCATCAATACATCGTCACCGAGGCTCATCCGGAAATCGTCGCGCGCAAGGCGCGCGGCCTGCCGGAAATGGGGGTCTTACGCGAATCCGATTCCTCCTGGTACATGCGCGAGGAGGCCGGCGGCCTGCTGCTCGGCCCCTATGAGATCGGCGCGCCGGCCTGCTATGTCGACGGACCCTCGGCGGACAGCGAATACGAGCTGTTTCCCGAGGACCTCGATCGTCTCGCGCCCTATATCGAGACGGCGATCGCGCGCGTGCCCGCCTTCGGCGAGGTCGGCGTCAAGAAAATCTACAATGGCGCCATCGCCTATACGCCCGACGGCTCGCCGATTGTCGGCCCCGCGCCGGGCCTCGAGAACTTCTGGCTCAACGAGGGCCATTCGTTCGGCGTCACCGCCGCCGGCGGCGCCGGCTGGCAGCTCGCCGAATGGATCGTCGAAGGCGAGCCGTCGATCGACATGCTGGGCGTCGATCCGCGCCGCTTCGGCGCTTACGCGCAAACCGGCTATCTCGTGGAAAAGAACGAGGAGGCCTACGCCAAGGTGTTCACCGTCCATTACCCCGACGAGGAGCGTAGCGCCGCGCGTCCCTTGCGCCAGACGCCCTGCTATTCGCGGATGCGGGATCTCGGCGCGGTGTTCGGCTCGGTCTATGGCTGGGAGCGGCCGAACTGGTTCGCGCCCAGGGGCTACGGCCTGGACGAAGCCGATCTCGCCAAGCCCGACGTGCTGTTGAGCGAGAATCATCCTCCCACGGCCAAGGGCGAACGGCCGCGCGAGAAATGGAGCTTCCGCCGCTCCAATTATTTCGACTTCGTCGGCGACGAATGCCGCAACGTCCATGAGAACGTCGGCCTGCAGGACATGTCCGCCTTCGCCAAGATCGAGGTCTCGGGGCCGGGCGCCGAAGCCTGGCTGAACTCCATCCTCACCAACCGAATTCCGACCGCGATCGGCCGCGTCACGCTGACTTATCTGCTCACCAGGCGGGGCGGCGTGCGCGCCGAGTTCACTCTGACCCGCCTCGGCCCGCGGCGCTTCTATCTCGTCTCCGCCGGCGCGCTGGAGGCGCACGACTTCGATGCGCTGGAAAAGCTCCTTCCCGACGATGGCGGCGTGCGCCTCGACAAAGTGACCACGCAGCGCGGCGTGCTGGTGCTCGCCGGCCCGCGCTCGCGCGAGGTGTTGGCGAAAGTCGCCGACATCGATGTTTCCGACCAGGCGTTCCCGTGGCTGACCGCGCGCCCTCTGTCGGTCCGCGCGGCGGGGCTGCTCGCCATGCGGGTCAATTTCGTCGGCGAATTGGGCTACGAGCTGCACCACCCGATCGAAACGCAAAATTACATTTTCGACGCCTTGATGGCGGCGGGCGCTCCGTTCGGAATCAAGCCGTTCGGGATCCGCGCGATGGATTCGCTGAGGCTGGAAAAGTCCTACAAGCTCATCGGGCGCGAACTGTCGATCGAATACGCGGCGCTCGAATCGGGCCTCGATCGATTCGTCGATTTCGACAAGGGGCCGTTCCTGGGCCGCGAGGCGCTGGTCGCCTGGACCGGAAAGGGCTTCGACAACAGGCTTGTCACGCTCGAGGTCCAGGGCGTGATCGACGCCGACGCGCGCGGCTCCGAGCCGGTGACGAAAGGGGGCGTGGCGGTCGGCCGCACGACCTCCGGCGGCTACGGCTGGCGGACCGCGAAATCGCTGGCGCTGGCGATGGTGAAGCCGGAGTTCTGCTTACCTCGGGGCCGAGGTCGAGGTGCGCGTTCTCGGCGAGATTCGCCGCGCCGTGATCATCGCCGACAGCCCCTACGACCCGAAGAACAAGGCGTTGCGGGCGTAGCCGGAAGCGAGCCTGCCGTGATCGAAAGCGGGGCGCGCGAACCCGTCCGAGCGCCGCCAAAATAAAACATATGTACAACGTTATTTATGATCGGGACCGGCCATCCCGCGCGGCGCGGCGGTAAACGAAGCGCCAACCCATTGAAAAGATTGAGGCGGTGGGGACAAAGCGGCGGTAAACCGGGTCCCGGCGATCGCAGACCGCGGGCCGCTTGCGGACCCCGGCGTCGGAAATCTTCGATGGCGCGATCCGCTCCGCTGGCGGAAAAAACCGCTAAATGGTCCCCTCCGCCGCCTTTCGCTGCTGCAGCAGCGCGCGATAGATCTCGTCGTCGCCGCACAGGCCCGCCATGCGGCCGAGCTGGTCGACGAGAACGATCGGGTTGCCCGAGGCGCGGCGCAGCGCGATCGCCGAGCGCATCTTCAAATCGATCGGCGCGATGATGATGTCGGCGCCGTCGCGGGAGGCCTCGCCGGTCGTCCCGTCCATCTCCGCCAGGATCCCGGCGGCGCCGTCCAGGGTCACGCCGACCGGCTTGCCGTCGCCGTCGAGCCGCAAGCGGATGTGGCCGCCCCGGTCGAGAATCACTTCGCCCTCGCTGCGGCGCAGCGCCGCCGCCGGCGTCATCAGCGCGCTGCCGCGCAGCACGTTGAGCGGGTTCATGTGCTTGACGAATTCGGCGACATAGGCGTCGGCGGGACGTAAGAGGATGTCTTCCGCCGTGCCCCATTGGACGATCCGCCCGCCCTCGAGGATGGCGATGTGATTGCCGATCTTCAGGGCTTCGTCGAGGTCGTGACTGACGAATATGATCGTCTTCTGGAGATCCTTCTGAAGCAGCAGCAGTTCGTCCTGCAGTTTGTCGCGGATCAGCGGATCGAGCGCCGAGAACGGCTCGTCCATCAGCAGAATGTCGGCGTCGGTGGCGAAGGCGCGCGCCAGGCCGACGCGCTGCTGCATGCCGCCGGACAGCTCATGGCCGAACTTGCCCGCCCACTGGGTCAGGCCGACCATGGCGAGCTTGTCGGCGACGATTGCGTCGATTTGCGCCTTCGGCATCCGGCGCAGTTCGAGTCCGAAGGCGACGTTCTCCTTGACCGTGCGCCAGGGCAGCAGCGCGAATTGCTGGAACACCATGGCGATGCGGCTGGTGCGCAGCATCCTTAAGTCGGCGGCGCTGCAACGCGCGACGTCGATCGCCCCATCGCCGTGGCGGACCAGGACCTTGCCGCGGGCGACGGTGTTGAGGCCGTTGACGGCGCGCAGGATCGTCGACTTGCCCGAACCCGACAGGCCCATCAGCACACAGATTTCGCCCGGCTCGATCGAAAGGTCGATGCCGGCCGCGCCGAGAACGACGCCCGTCGATTTGAGGATCTCGTCGCGGCTCGCGCCCTGGTCGACGAGCGCCAGCGCCTCGGCCTGCCTGTCCCCGAACAGGATGTCGACTTTGTCGAAGACCACCGCTGACATTCAGGCGCTTCCTTTCCGCTCGGGATTGCGGAAGACTCGATCGAGCACGATCGCCAGCAGCACGATCGAGACGCCGGCTTCGATGCCCATCGGAATATTGACCGTGCCCAGCGCGCGCACCACCGGCACGCCCAGCCCCGACGCGCCGACCAGAGCGGCGATGACGACCATCGACAGGCTCAGCATGATGCATTGCGTGACGCCGGCCATGATCGTCGGCATCGCGTAAGGCAATTCCACCTTCCACAACAATTGCCGCTTGGTCGCGCCGAACGCCGAACCGGCTTCCTTCAGCGGCAGCGGCGTCGAGGCGATGCCGAGATGGGTGAGGCGGATCGGCGCGGCGATGGCGAAGATCACCGTCGAGATGAGACCCGGCGCCGAGCCGAGATGAAACAGCACCAGGGTCGGGATCAGGTAGACGAAGGTCGGCAGCGTCTGCATCAGGTCGAGCAGCGGCCGCAGCAAAGAATAGAGCCACGGCCGATGGGCCGAGGCCACGCCGACCGGCACCCCGATTACGACGCTCGTCAGCGTCGCGAACCCGACCAGCGAAATCGTCTCGACCGTCGCTTGCCAATATCCGAGGTTGGCGATGATGATGAACCCGATGACGACGAAGGCCGCCAGGCGCCATGACCGGTGCAGCCAGTAGGCCAGCGCCGCGACGGCGAAAACGACGACGAGAAACGGAATGTGCAGCAGGATCGCGGTGAAGCCGTCGACCATGAAATCGATCGCCGCCGTCACCGCGTCGAAAAATCCGGCGGCGTTGTCCTGCAGCCAGGTGATGCCGATCTTGACCAGACGGCCGAGCGGCAGTTTCGGCTCCGTGAACCAGCTCTCCAAGGGCGTCCCTCCAACCACGGTCGAGAAGGGCCAGCGTCCGCGCCAAGCCCCCCGCGCTGGAGGCGGGGGGCTAGGACGCGCCGCCTGGCGGTCGCCTTACATTTACAGCCCGAGGCTCTTCTTGACCGCCTCGAGTCCCGGCTTGCCGTCGAAGGTCGTCACGCCGTCGAGCCAGGCGGTGAGTTCCTTCGGGTTGGTCTTGAGCCATTCCCTGGCGGCGGCCGGACCTTCCTTGCCGTCGGTCAGGATCTTGTTCATGACCTCGTTCTCGATATCGACGGTGAAGACCAGATTCTTGACGAGCCTGGCGGCGTTCGGGCACTCGGCGGCGAAACCGGCGCGCTCATTGGTGTAAACGACCGCGCCGCCGAAGTTCGGACCGAAGCTGTCGTCGCCGCCGGTCAGGTACTGGATCTTGTAGTTGACGTTCATCGGGTGCGGCGCCCAACCGAGAAACACGACATCTTCCTTGTGGCTCGTTGCGCGCTGCACCTCCGAGAGCATGCCCTGCTCGCTCGACTCGACGAGCTGAAAGTCCTTCAGGCCGAACTTGTCGCCCTTGATGAGGTCGAGGACGAGCCGGTTGCCGTCGTTGCCGGGCTCGATGCCGTAGATTTTGTCCTTGAGCGAATCCTTGAACTTGGCGATGTCGGCGAAGTCCTTGAGGCCCTTGTCGTAGGTGTACTGCGGAACGGCCAGCGTGTATTTCGCGCCGGTCGGCAGATTGGCGTCGACCACAACGACCGACTTGTCCGCGACGTAGGGTTTGCGATCGTTTTCCATCGACGGCTCCCAGTTGCCGAGAAACACGTCGATGTCCTTGTTTTTCATCGAAGCGTAGGTCACGGGAACCGAGAGCACCGTGACCTTCGGCGTATAGCCGAGGCCTTTCAGGATTTCGCTCGCGATCGCGGTCGTCGCGGTGATGTCCGTCCATCCGACATCGGAAAATTTGACGGTCTTGCAGCTTTCGGGATCGCCGGCATACGCTGCGCTCGAGCCCGTCAGAGCAACAATGGTCGTCACAGCCAGAACTGCAGAAATCTTCATCGTCTTCCTCCTTGCTTATTTTTGCGCCGCCGGTCTTACGCGACCGCGGACAATTCCATCGGCAGTATCGGCGGGAGACGGGCCGCGGTCAAACGGCCCGCGGCCGGCCGGCGATCGCGCGCGCCCCAAATCGTTTGAGCTTGGCGGCGCGAGCGGCTAGAAGCGGGCGCCCGCGCCGCCTGGAGGCCCGATGACCGACGCCGTAAACGCCAGCCCGCAGATGAAGTCTGAAATTCTGATGCAGGCGTTGCCGCACATGCTGCGCTACGACGACGCGATCGTGGTGGTGAAATACGGCGGCCACGCGATGGGCGACGAGGACAAGGCCCGCGACTTTGCCCGGGACATGGTGCTGCTCGAGCAATCCGGCATCAATCCGGTGGTCGTCCACGGCGGCGGGCCACAGATCGGCTCGATGCTGAAGAAACTCGGCATCGAATCGCAGTTCTCCGGCGGATTGAGAGTGACGGACAAGTCGACGATCGAGATCGTCGAAATGGTGCTCGCCGGCTCGATCAACAAGCAGATCGTCGGTTCGATCAACGCCCAGGGCGGCCGGGCGGTGGGTCTGTGCGGCAAGGACGGCAATATGGTGACCGCGCGCAAGGTCCATCGCGCGCATGGGGCCGGGTCTGAGGAGGACGTTGTCGATCTTGGCTTCGTCGGCGAGCCCGACAAGGTCGACATGACCGTGCTGGAGCAAATTCTGGGGCGCGAACTGATCCCCGTGCTGGCGCCGGTCGCGCAGGGAGCAGACGGCGAGACCTACAATGTCAACGCCGACACTTTCGCCGGCGCCATCGCCGGCGCGCTCAACGCCAAGCGCCTCTTGTTTCTGACCGACGTGCCAGGCGTACTCGACAAGAACGGAAATCTCATCAAGGAACTGAGGATCGAGGATATCCGCGGGCTGATCGCCGATGGCACGATCACCGGCGGCATGATCCCGAAGGTCGAGACTTGCATCTACGCGATCGAAAGGGGCGTCGAAGGCGTCGTCATTCTCGACGGCAAGATCCCGCACGCGGTGCTGATCGAGTTGTTGACAGACCACGGCGCGGGAACGCTTATTACCCGCTAGCGGGCCAAGGCTTAGGTCGAGATGCGAATCCTGGCGATCGATACGTCATGCGGCGCGGCGTCGGTCGCGGTGGTGGAGAGCGGCCGGAGCGAGCCTTTGGCCGCACTCAGCCGCGTAATGGCGCGCGGCCACGCTGAGGCGTTGGCGCCGATGGTGGAAGAGGCGATGCGCGGCGTGGCCGGCGGCTTTTCCTCGCTCGATCGCATTGCGGTGACCACCGGACCGGGTTCCTTCACCGGCATCCGTGTGGGCCTCGCCATGGCGCGCGCGATGGGGGTTGCGCTCGCCATCCCTGTCATCGGAGTTTCGACGCTGGCCGCTTTCGCCGCGCCATTGCTCAGCGAACCTCGGCCCGGCATCATCGCGGCGGCGATCGACGCGCGGCACGGGGCGGTCTACTTCCAATTGTTCGAAACGACCGGCCGCCCGTTGGGCCCCCCTCGGTGCGACGCGTTGCGCGAATGCGTGCGTGGGATCGGCGCCGGGCCGGCGCTACTCGCGGGAAACGCCGCCGCGATTGTGGCGAACGAAGCCCACCGCGCCGGCCTGCCCTATGATCTTGGCGCTGCGACCGACGTGCCCGACATCGTCGCTGTCGCCCGCATGGGCCTTGCGCTCGACGCAGCCGCCAATCCGGCCCGGCCGCTGTACGTGAAATCGCCTGACGCCCACCCCAGCCCGACCGAGCCGATCGCCCGGGCGCCGGCCTGACCCGACGAGGCCAGCACGATGATCTTCGGCCTCGGCAGATCCGCCCCGCCCGTCATTCGCCCGCTTCGGCCGGAGAAGTCGGAGGATTGCGCGCGCATCCACGCCGCGGGGTTCGCCCATCCGTGGTCGGCCGGAGACGTCGCTTCGCTGATCGCGGATTCGTCGACGCTCGCCGCCGCGGCGCTGGACCCGGTCAACGGCCGGTTGCGCGGTTTCGTCCTATCGCGCCTGGCGGCGGACGAGGCGGAGATCCTGACGATCGCAGTCGAGTCCGCCTCGAGAGGCAAGGGCGTGGGCCGCGCGCTGCTCGCTGAAAACCTGCGCCAGGCGGCGAATGCCGGCGCCAGGGCCATGTTTCTCGAAGTCGACCGGGGCAATGCGCCGGCGCTGGCGCTATACAAGCGCCTCGGTTTCGTCGCCGTCGGCGAGCGCGCCGGCTATTATCGCCGCAAAGACGGCGTGCGGGAGACAGCGATCGTGATGCGCAAGGCGCTCGCTTGAGCGCAGGCGCCGCCCGCGAACGCCACGCTCTCCCGCGCCCGGCGTAAGGACCATCGCGCGGAGATTTCGGCGCGGGCGGCCCTGCTTGGATCAAAAGACGGCCGCGGGCTTGACGGGAGGGAGGGTCCGGCGGCTTGCCGCCAACGCTCGGACGCGGCCAACGACGCCTATTTTCCCCGGGGGGGAAAAGGCCTAAATAGAGGCGACCGCTGGAGACCTCATTGCCCGATTCGTCTATGTTGGAAGACGTCCGCCCCGCCGCACTGGCGCGAGGCGAGACGCTGAGGGCGTTCGTCAAGTCGTTCGGCTGCCAAATGAACGTCTATGACTCCCAGCGCATGGCCGACTTGACGGCGCTGCAGGGCTATGGGGAGGCCGCACGGGTCGAAGACGCCGATCTGATTGTCCTCAATACCTGCCACATCCGGGAACGGGCGTCCGAGAAAATCTATTCGGAACTCGGCAAACTGCGTCAGTTGAAAGAGGAGCGCGAGAGGGCAGGTCGGCGGACGACGTTGGTCGTCGCGGGTTGCGTCGCCCAGGCCGAGGGCGCCGAAATGCTGCGCCGCCAGCCGGCCGTCGACGTCGTCGTCGGCCCGCAAAGCTATTACCGTCTGCCGGAGCTTTTGCGTCAGGCGCAAGAACGATCGGGCGTCGTCGATACCGACTTTCCCCTCGAGGACAAGTTTTCCCGCCTGCCGGCGGCTCCGTCTGAAGCGATCGCACGTCGGGGCCCGGCCGCCTTCGTGACTGTCCAGGAAGGTTGCGACAAGTTCTGCTCATTTTGTGTCGTGCCCTATACGCGCGGGGCAGAGGTCTCGCGTCCGGTCGGAGCGATCATCGACGAGGTTGCGAGTCTCGCGCGTGCGGGCGTGCGCGACGTGACGCTGATCGGACAAAACGTCAACGCGTATCACGGTGTTGACGGCCAGGGCCGCACGGTCGGACTTGCCTCCCTCATCCGTGCGGCCGCCGCGGCGCCGGGAATCAGGCGCGTGCGTTACACGACTTCGCATCCTCATGACATGCGCGACGATCTCATCGCCGCCCACCGGGACGTTGAAGCGCTGGCGCCCTGTCTCCACCTGCCGATCCAGTCCGGCTCGAACAGGATTCTGACGTCGATGAACCGTCGTCATCGCGTGGCGGACTATCTCGACATCGTCGCGCGCGCGCGCGCCGCGCGGCCCGACATCGCCATTTCGTCGGATTTCATCGTCGGCTACCCGGGCGAAACCGACGCCGACTTCAACGAAACGCTCGATCTCGTGCGCACTGTAGGCTACGCCGCCTCTTACGCCTTCAAATATTCCGCCCGGCCCGGAACGCCCGCGGCCGAGATGGGCGGCCAGATCGACGAGGCGATCAAGATCGCCCGCCTGGCGAAGCTCCAGGCGCTACTCGAGGAGCAGCGGCAGACCTTCAACCGCGCGACCGTCGGTCGGCGCCTCGAGGTGCTGTTCGAGAAGCCTGGCCGGCACGAAGGTCAGATCATTGGCCGCTCGCCCTATATGCAGGCGGTGTTCGCTGAAGGTCCATTGTCGCTGATCGGCGCTATGGTCGAAGTCGAAATCGTCGCCGTCGCGCCGAATTCTCTGCGCGGCCGAGTTGTCTCGCCAACGTCGTAGAAGCAGGATTTGATCGGCGTGCAAGATGATTCGAACGTTGGACCGAATGCAAGGGAGAGAGCCGATTTGAAGCCGCAGGATTCATCGCCATCGCGCATCGCCGCCGCCCCGGCCGCATCGAGTCCGACGCTTCACGAGTCCAAACCCGCCGAAATTGCGATCGCTTTCCCCGACAACGCCGCCGCTTCGGTGGTCTTCGGCCACTACGATCAGAACATCGCGCGCATCGAACGCATGCTCGGCGTATCGGCCTACGCCAATGGAAACCAGGTCGTCATCAAGGGTCCGCGGGAGGCCAGCGAGCAGGCGCGCCGGGTTCTCGAGATGCTTTACGAGCGGGTCAAGATGGGTCAGCCGGCGAGCGAAGGCGACGTGGAGGGCGCGATCGCCGAAAGCGCCTATCAGGGGCTGCTGTTCCCGGGCGAAGAGGGATCGAAGGAAAGCTTCGGGATCATCAAGACGCGTAAGCGCGGGGTCGTGCGCGCCCGCAGCGCTGCCCAAGATCGGTATCTTGCCGCCTTGCGCAAATACGAGCTTGTTTTCGCCGAAGGCCCGGCGGGCACCGGCAAGACCTGGCTCGCGGTCGGCCATGCGGTGTCGCTGCTCGAGCAGGGTCTGGTCGAGCGGCTCGTGCTGTCGCGTCCAGCGGTCGAAGCGGGCGAGCGGCTCGGTTTCCTGCCTGGCGACATGCGTGACAAGGTCGATCCCTATCTGCGCCCGATCTACGACGCCCTCTATGACTTCATGGACGGCCGGATGGTCGAGCGCGGCATCCAGACAGGAATGATCGAGATCGCCCCACTCGCCTTCATGCGCGGGCGCACTCTATCCAAGGCCGCCGTGCTTCTCGACGAGGCCCAGAACGCCACCGCGATGCAAATGAAAATGTTTCTCACCCGCCTTGGCGAAGGCTCCCGAATGATCGTCAACGGCGACCCGACGCAGACGGATCTGGGAGCCGGGCAAACGTCTGGCCTTGGCGAAGCGATCAAGCTTCTGTCCTCGATCCCCGACATTGGCCATATTCGCTTCAGCCATGTCGACGTCGTGCGCCACGATCTTGTGCGGCGGATCGTCGAGGCCTACGAGCGGTCGGGCCGCGAAGGACGTCCGATCGCGGCCAAATGAAACTCTCGCTCGACATCAGCGCTCCGTCCCCCCTCTGGCGAGGTTTGCCGCGGGCGCGGACCATGGCGCGCGACACCATCAAAGCCTGCGTCGTCGAGAGCGGGATCGCGGCGCGGGACGGCGTGGAGGTGAGCCTCCGTCTGGCCGACGATGCGCAAATACGGGCGCTGAACGCGCGCTGGCGCGGAATCGACCTGCCGACGAACGTGCTCTCCTTTCCGGCGGCCTCGCCCGAACGCCTTGGCGAAGCGCCGATGCTCGGAGACATCGCGCTCGCGTATGAAACGTTGGCGCGCGAGGCCAAGGAGTCCGGCGCTTCGCTCGCCGACCATTATCGCCACCTTGTGGCGCACGGTTTTCTGCATCTCATCGGCTACGACCACCGGACGGACGAAGAAGCCGAGCGCATGGAGTCGCTCGAGAAGAGGGTTCTGGCTCGCCTCGGGGTCGCTGACCCTTACGCCGGAGGGGTCGTCGAGGAATGAACGAGACGGACAATGGCGATCGCGCGCCGGAGCCGCTGGTTTCGGACCATTCGCGCGAGCAACATTCGAGTCTGTTCGAACGCGTGCGTGCGCTGTTCGGCCTGGCGCCGGCTTCCGTGCGCGACGACATCGAGGACGCCCTCGAAGAGAGCGCCAGCGCGGAATTCACTCCGCAAGAGCGCGCGATCCTCAAGAACGTTCTAGCGCTGCGCGACGTGCGGGTCGCCGACATCATGGTGCCGCGCGCCGATGTCATCGCGCTGGCGCTCGATACGCCGCTGCGCGACGTGCTCACCCTGTTTCGCACTGCCGGCCACTCGCGCCTGCCGGTCTACGAGGATACGCTCGACGATCCGCGGGGCATGATCCACATTCGCGATTTTGTCGTTTTTCTCGCTTCCGATCCCCGCTTCGGGCTCATGGCCAGGGCGGGAAATTCAGAGGATGCGAGCAGCGCTGAGTCAGGGCTCGACATGCCGCTGTCGGCCGCGAGAATCCTGAGGCCAGTTCTCTATGCGCCCCCCTCGATGCCTGCGCTCGATCTTTTGCTCAAGATGCAGGCCTCACGCACGCATATGGCGCTGGTCATCGACGAATATGGCGGCACGGACGGCCTGGTCTCGATCGAGGACGTAGTCGAATCGATCGTGGGCGACATCGAGGACGAACACGATGAAGCCGAAACCCCGGAACTTCACCCCTCCGGCGACGGCGGCTTCGTCGCGGAGGCGCGGGCCTCGCTCGCCGACGTTTCCGAGGCGGTCGGCTTCGACTTCGCCTCGCTCGCCGACGCCGAGGAGGTCGACACGATCGGCGGCCTCGTCACCGCCGCCGCGGGACGCGTTCCTGGGCGAGGGGAAATCCTGCGCGGGCCGGGGGAATTCGAATTCGAGGTGCTCGACGCCGACCCGCGCCGAATCAAGCGCCTGAAAGTGTGGCCGCTTGCCGCGCGTAACGCACAAGCCGCCGCCGGGCCGCGCCCGACAATCGACAAACCGGGCGATCGGCTTTAACTCGCCTCCAATTGAACCCCAGCGTCGGTCACACGCAAGTTTCCGGGGTATGCTCGACCGATCGATTCGTCCGCCCCGAAAAATCATGTCCTTGAGCATCTCCGATTCCAGCCCCTTTCCCCGCCAGAACGTCATGGCGTCATTCGCCGAAGGCGTCATACTGTCGTGGGGTTGGCGACGGCGCGGGATCGCCTTCCTCTCGGGCGCGATCGGCGCCCTCGCCTTGCCGCCGTTTTCGCTTTTTGGGCTAATGGCGGCGCCGCTCATCGTCGCCGTATGGCTGATCGATGGTTCGTACGATCTCGGAGACAGCCGACCGCGCTTCGGAGCGTTTCGGGCCGCTTTCGGCGCCGGCTGGTGGATGGGCCTTGGCTATTTCCTTGCCGGGCTCTGGTGGCTGGGCGCGGCCTTCCTCGTGGAGGCGGACAAATTCGCTTGGGCGCTGCCGCTCGGGGTGCTGGTCCTGCCCGCGGGACTTGCGTTATTTCCTGCGTTCGGATTCGCCTTGGCGCGGCTGCTGTGGTCCGCCGGGCCGACGCGGGTTTTTGCTCTCGCCTTCGGGCTCGGGCTGGCCGAATGGGGGCGCTGTCTCCTCTTTACCGGCTTTCCATGGAATGACATCGGGATGGGGCTCGGCGCCAATCTGACGACGGCGCAGAGCGCCTCGCTGGTCGGCCAGCATGGCCTGACGTTCCTAACGATCGCGATTTTCGCCGCGCCCGCGACTTTGTGGCGGTTCGGCGAGAGCCGCTTGGTCCTCGCGCCGACCGTCATTGCGGCGCTCGCCCTTTCGCTTATCGCGGGCTTCGGCGAATTCAGGCTGTCGGCGCCGCCGAGCGCCACCGTCAAGGACGTCAGGTTGCGGCTGGTTCAACCCAATGTCTCCCAGGGCGCTTCATTCGCCCCGGAAAACAAGGAGAAAATCCTGCAGCGCTACTTCGCCCTGTCGGATCGAGCGACAGCGCGTGACCGAGGCGGCGTGCGCGAGGTGACCCACTTGATCTGGCCCGAATCGGCCTTTCCTTTCATTCTGTCGCGCGACGCGCAAGCGCTGGTCGAAATCACTGATTTTTTGCGTGGCGGCGCAACCTTGGTCACCGGCGCCGCCCGAGTCGAGGATTTCGGCGGTCGCCGGCCGCGCTATTTCAATTCGATCGAGATTATCGACCGGGCCGGTCTCTCCCACGAACGCTATGACAAGCAGCACCTCGTGCCTTTCGGCGAATATATGCCGTTCGAGAGCGTACTTCAGAGCACGGGCGTCACCCAATTCGTGCACATTCCGGGCGGCTTCGCGGCCGGCGCCGGCCGACGCGTCCTGCATGTTCCCGGCCTGCCTGACGCGATGCCCCTCATCTGTTACGAGGCGATCTTTCCGATCGAGATCGGGGACCTGTTCTCGAAGGCGACGCGGCCGGAATGGATGCTGAACGTCACCGATGACGCCTGGTTTGGCCAGACCCCCGGCCCCTACCAGCACTATGCACAGGCCCGGCTGCGCGCGATCGAACTCGGACTGCCGTTGGTGCGGGCCGCGAATTCCGGGATATCGGCGGTGATCGACGGCCTCGGCCGCGAAACCGTGTCGTCGCGACTTGGGGCGGAAGACGTTCTCGACGCCGAGCTTCCCAAGGCCCTCGCGCCGACATGGCAAGCCCGATTCGGTTCGCTCGGAGCGGCATTGATCGCGCTGTTCCTCCTTTCTGCGAGCCTAGCGGGAAAACGGCGGGCATAAGCGCGGACCGGCGATTGCATTCCATGGCGCTTGCGCGTCAGACGAGTGTCGGCTATTGACTTTCCGCAACGTCAAATGATTCGAGGACGTTGCGCCGCGTTGGCGAACGGACTTCGGAACGGGAGCCGATGAACAATTCGTCGAACATGATCGACGCTTACGTCGGGGCGCGGTTGCGGATGCGTCGGGTGATGCTCGGCATGAGTCAAAGCACCCTCGGCAAGCATCTCGGCGTGACGTTCCAGCAGATTCAGAAATATGAGAAGGGCACGAACCGCATCAGCGCCAGCCGGCTTCAGCAGACCGCGCGGGTTCTTGACGTGTCGCCTTCATACTTCTTTGAAGGCGCGCCGGCGCAGCAGGCGAGCGCGGGCGATCTCACGGAGGACTTGCAACAATCCTTCGTCGTCGACTTCCTCGCGACTTCAGAGGGCGTGCACCTGAATCGCGCCTTTCTGCGGATCCGGGACCCCAAGGTCCGCCGTCGCATCGTCGACCTGGTTGTTTCGCTCGCCGCGCCCGAAGAGGAGAGCGACGCATCGCTCGTTCGTTAAAACGAACAGTTTCAATTCATTCGGCTTGACCTACCGAACGCCGGCTGGCAAAAGCTGCGCGCCGCGGCCGCCATTGGCGGAGGGGCGAGAATTGATCATGGCGGCGGACGCCTGTGGGAGATTGTCGATATGGCTCGTCCGAATTACGAGTTCACGAGCGAATCCGTGTCCGAAGGGCATCCGGACAAGGTTTGCGACCGGATTTCCGATGAAATCGTCGACCTGTTCTTTCGCGTAGGCGCGAAGGAAGGGGTCGACCCCTATCAGATCCGCGTCGCCTGCGAGACGCTCGCGACGACGAACCGTGTCATCGTCGCCGGGGAGGTGCGCGGGCCGGCGATCAGCGAGCAGGCCATCGAGCGGACGGTCCGGCAGGCGATCCGGGACATCGGTTATGAGCAGGCCGGTTTTCATTGGCGGGAAGCGAAGGTCGAAGTCCTGTTGCACGCGCAGTCCGCCGACATCGCCCAGGGCGTCGACGCCGCGGGCAACAGGGACGAGGGCGCGGGCGACCAGGGCATCATGTTCGGCTATGCCTGCCGCGAGACGCCGGAGCTGATGCCGGCGCCGCTCTATTATGCGCACAAGATCCTGCACGAAATCTCGCGCGCCCGCGCTTCCGGCGCCGAAAAGACGCTTGGTCCCGACGCCAAGAGCCAGGTCACCGTGCGCTATCGGGACGGCAAGCCGGTCGAGGCGACGCAAATCGTGGTTTCGCATCAGCACGTCGTCGAGTCGCTGACCTCCGAGGACGTCGCCAGTCTGGTGCGCCCCTATGTGAGCGCCGCGCTGCCGGAGGGCTGGATTACGCCCAAGACCGTCTGGCACATCAACCCGACGGGCAAGTTCTACATCGGCGGCCCGGATGGCGATTGCGGGCTCACCGGCCGCAAGATCATCGTCGACACTTATGGCGGCGCCGCGCCGCACGGCGGCGGCGCCTTCTCGGGCAAGGATCCCACCAAGGTCGACCGCTCGGCCGCCTATGCTGCGCGCTATCTGGCCAAGAACGTCGTCGCCGCTGGTCTCGCCGACCGCTGCACGCTCCAGCTCTCGTATGCGATCGGCGTCGCGCGCCCGCTGTCGATCTACGCCGACCTGCACGGGACCGGCCGGATCGACGAGGCCAAGCTCGAACAGGCGTTGACGGACGTCATGGATCTCAGCCCGCGCGGCATTCGCGAGCACCTGGGCCTGAACCGGCCGATCTTCGCCCGAACCTCCGCCTATGGGCATTTCGGCCGCCCGCCCGAACCCGATGGCGGCTTCTCGTGGGAGAAAACAGATCTCACGGAAGCGCTCGACCGCCTCGCCTGATCGGGCGCCCGCGCGCGCCGAACATCCATGACGGCGAGCGGCGAATGCGCTCCTTCGACGTCGCGGCGCAAGCTCTACGGACGCAGCCGCGGCAGGACGCTGCGCGCCGCGCAGGAACGCCGGCTCGCCGAAAGCCTGCCGCGCTTCGAGATCGCGCCGGAGACGCTCGCCTCCGCCGGCCCCCTGTTCGCATGTCCGCCGCGCGAAATATGGCTCGAGATCGGCTTCGGCTCCGGCGAGCATCTGATTGAACAGGCGAGCGCCCATCCCGAAATCGGTTTCATCGGCTGCGAGCCGTTCCTCAACGGCGTCGTCGCCGCGCTGGCGGGAATAGAGCGTGAACGACTGGCCAATGTGCGCGTGCGCCGCGGCGACGTCCAAACCCTCCTCGAGGCCGCCCCGGACGCATTCTTCTCGCGCGTTTTCGTCCTTTATCCCGACCCGTGGCCGAAGCGGCGGCACAACAAGCGGCGCGTCGTCTCGGAGGCGATGATCGCCGCCCTGGCGCGGGTCTTGAGGCCGGGCGGCGAGCTGCGCTTCGCCACCGACATCGACGACTACGCCGGCTGGACGCTGAGGCGATGTCTCGCCTCGCCGCATTTCCGCTGGGCCGCCGAGCGCGCCGAGGACTGGCGGACCCCCTGGCCGGAATGGCGCCCGACGCGCTATGAGGCCAAGGCGGTGAAAGCGGGGCGGGGGGCCGTTTACCTTACTTTCGTGCGTTTGTGAGCCAATGGGCGGCCGCCGCGCCGGTTCCCCCATCAGGGAGAATCGCGCTAATGGGGGCGCCGGCTCGGAAGAGGTCGTCATGTCGGATGGGGTCGATCGTCGTGCAGTTCTCAAAGGCGTCGCCGCGTCAGCGGCGGCGATGAGCCCGGTCGGCGAAGCCCTGGCGGCGCCACCCGACGGACTGCAATTCGAACCGCCCGTCCCGTTCTCCTACGAACTCTTCAAGTCGCAGGCCCGCGAACGCGCGCATGACCCCTACGTCCCCCCGCCGCGTCCCGCGCCGGACGTGCTGGCGAAGATCAATTACGAGGAGTGGGGCAAAATCCGCTACCGCGACGACTACGCGCTGTTCGCCGACGGGCCGGGCCGATTTCCGGTGACCTTTTTCCATCTGGGATTGTTCTTCCAGAAAGAGGTCGGCATGCACGTCGTCGAGGGCGGCCAATCGCGCAAGATCGTGTACGAGCAGTCGTATTTCGAGATGCCGGCCAATTCGCCGGCGCGCGAACTGCCGCGGGGGGCGGGCTTCGCCGGCCTGCGCATCCAGGAGCCGCGCGACGGCGCGCTCGACTGGCGCAAGAACGACTGGGTCGCCTTTCTCGGCGCCGCCTATTTCCGCTCGATCGGCGAACTGAGGCAATACGGACTGTCGTCGCGCGGGATCGCGCTCGACGTCGCGGTCGCCGACCGGCCGGAGGAATTCCCCGACTTCACCAACTTTTACATCGACTCCGCCCCGGACGGAGACACCCTGACCCTCTACGCGCTGATGGAAGGTCCCTCGATCGTCGGCGCGTTCCGGTTCCTGATGTCGCGCGGCAGGGGCGTGATCATGGACATCCAGGCCTCGCTGTTCGTCCGCGCCCAGGTGTCGCGGTTCGGCATCGCGCCGCTGACCTCGATGTACTGGTATTCCGAGACCAAGAAGGAGACCGCGATCGACTGGCGCCCGGAGGTCCATGATTCGGACGGGCTCGAGATGTGGTCGGGCAACGGCGAGCGGCTCTGGCGCCCGCTCAACAACCCGCCGAACATCATCGTGTCGGCGTTCAGCGACGACAATCCGCGCGGCTTCGGCCTCATGCAGCGCGATCGGGTGTTCGATCATTATCTCGACGGCGTCTATTACGACCGGCGCCCGAGCCTGTGGGTCGAGCCGCTGCCCGGTCCGGGCGGCGAGGGCTGGGGCAAGGGGTCGATCCAGCTGTGCGAGATCCCGACCGACGACGAGATCCACGACAACGTGGTGGCGATGTGGGTGCCCGCCGAGCCGGTTCCCGCCGGGTCCGAGCTGACGCTCAACTACCGCCTGCACTGGCTCGCCAACGGGCCCTTTCCGAGCCAGCTCGCCATCGTTGTCGCGACCCGGCTGGGACGCGGCGGGCAGCCCGGCCAGCCGCGGCCGAAGGGGGTGAGGAAATTCATGGTCGAGTTCCTTGGCGGCCCGCTCGCCGACCTGCCCTATGGCGTCAAGCCGGAACTCGTCGTCTCGGCCTCGCGCGGGACGTTCGGCCCCTATCGGCTGGTCGAGGCGGTTCCCGACGGCGTCGCCGGCCACTGGCGGGCGCAATTCGACCTGATCGTCGACGGGACCGACCCGGTCGAACTGCGCGCCTTCTTCAAATCCGGCGGTCAGACCCTGACCGAGACCTGGATGTTCCAGTACCATCCGTTCTGAGGGCCGCGGCGCGACAGCGGGGATCGGCGCGATCGGTCTCTCGTGGCCGAAGCGGTCGCTGCGCAGGGCGCTTGCGCTGCGGCGCGGCCCGGCCTTGGAAGTCGACCGCGGGCCGCCGTTGCGCGGCAAATCATTCCAAGCCAAGGGGAAGCAGACTTGAGCCCGGAATCGACCCGACGCGCGCGTTCCTGGTCGGACCTGTGAACGGGCGCGGAGCGCAAGAAGGCGGTCGTCGGCTGCGAGGCCGTCGGGACGCGCCGTTTCGGCTCCCGAATCGAGCAGTTTCAATCGCTTGCGGCGCCATTCGGTTCGTAATTGCTCACCCCCCTCTCTCGATAGCGTTTGGCGAATTTGACTCGGGAATCGGCTTCTGATTCTCGGTCAGGATGAATCGTGACGCCTTTGATTCGCTGGATCGGGAAGGGGTGGTTGGCGTCGCCTTGGCGCAGGCGGAGGCGATCGAGCGGTTGAGCGCGAAGGTGGTCGCGCTCGAGGCGAAGATCGCTCAACTGGAGGCCAAACCGGATCGTCCGCCGAAGACGCCGAACAATTCGAGCATCCCGCCGAGCCAAGGCCACAAGAAGACGACGGAGTTCGTGAAGAGCCGCCGCAAGAAGAAGCCGCATCCGGGCGCGCATCGGCCCCTGCATCCCAATCCGACGCATGAGCGCGACATCCTGGCGAGCGTGTGCGACCGCTGCGGGGCCGACGTCTCGCAGAGCCCGCAGGAGGCTAGCGAGGTCTATGACCGCATCGAGATTCCGCCGATTGCGCCGGAGATCACGCGGGTGAGGCTGCATGGAGGCGTTTGCCCCTGCTGCGCGCGGCGCTTCAAGGCCGAGGCCGCGGCGGGGCTGGAGCCCGGCTCGCCATTCGGCCCCAATCTCAGGGCGTTCGTCATCTATCTGCGCTTCACCCAGGGCGTCGGCTTCGAGCGGCTGTCGCGCCTGATGAAGGACGTGTTCGGCCTCGACATCAGCGAAGGGGCGCTGGTCAACATTCTCTCCAAGGCGCGGGAAAGCTTTGCGGCGACCAGCGCCGCCATCCGCGCCCGGCTGTTGTCGGGAACCGTGATCTGTTCCGACGAAACCGGCTTGCGGGTCGGCAAGCGAAGCTGGTGGCTGTGGGTTTTCCATCACGGTCAGAATGCGTGCTTCCTGACCCATCCCCGCCGCTCCAAGGAGGCGGTCCAGGAGTTCCTCGGCGACATTCGCCCTAACGCCTGGGTCTCCGATCGCTACGCCGCCCAGGCCGGCTGGGCCAAGTCCGACCATCAAGTCTGCCTCGCCCATCTCCTGCGCGATACCCAATACGTCATCGACGAGGGCGACGGCGTCTTCGCCCCCGCTTTGCGCCACTTCATCGCAGTGGCTTGCGAAGAGGCGGCGCGGCGCGACACATGGAACGACGCCACGCTCAAAATCCACAAAAGGCGCCTCGAAGCCGATCTTGATCGCATCTTGGCCTTGACCCCCGCTCATCCCGCCGGGGTCAAATGGAAAAGCACGATCGAAAAGCTCCGCCCCAACCTCCTCGTCTTCATGTCCAACCGCGCCGTCCCCCCGACCAACAACGAATCCGAACGCGGCTTGCGCCCCTGCGCCACCTTCCGCAAAATCACCAACGGATTCCGCTCCCAATGGGGCGCAAAACAATACGCCGACATCCGAGCCGTAATCGAAACCGGCCGCAGGCGGTCGATCGGCGCCCTCCAAGCCATCCGAAACGTACTCGCTGCCCCCCTCGGACTGGCCGTCCCCGAAACAGGGTGAGCAATTACTTCGGTTCCGGGCGGGCGCGCGGCGCTTCGAGCGCGAGCGGGGCCGGGGAGGGCGGCGCCAGGCGGGCCGGACTCGGCGCCGGGGCCTCGCTGGCGGCGGCGAAGCCGTGATAGCGGTCGAGTTCGCGCACGATTCTCACCACCCGGTCGACCGCCTGCAGGTTGGAGCCCGACATCGCGCTGTAGGCGACCAGCAGCGCCTCGTTGAGGCGGCTCACCTGCAGCGCCAAGAACTCCTCGGGCGGCTGAGGCGCGCGGCGGGCGAGAACGCTCCGGACATATTTGCGCATGCCGCGTTCGCTCACGCCTTCCCGGTCGGCGATCTCGGCGATCGACACGCCGCGGTTCAGCAGGCCGACGATCCCCGTCTCGCGCTCGGCCTTCCTCCGCCGCGCCGCGCTTCGCGCCTCGTGCGAGCGGTCGCGGCGGACTTTTGGCTGGGCGGGTTCGGACGAGGGGCGTTCTCCGTTGGGGCGCACGGAGAACAAAGATAGAACGAAAATTCGGCTTTGGCAAGAATTTGTCGATTTTTTTGAAGCCGGATAACCAATTCCGTCAGTGTTTTCTCAATAGGCTCGCGTGTCACCGTATTGCGTATTTTCTGATGAGCCGGGAAGCGAAACGGAGCCATTGGCCAAGCTTCAACGCCGCCGCGCCCTTCCTCGAACTCTACAATGCTTGAAAGGAACGATCGTGACCGCCGACGCGCTCAATTGCCAGCCATCGCCCGGCGGATGCAGCAACAAGGCTTACCTTGTGTCACCTCTGAATGCGTGCTAGCGCTAATGCCATGCGCGGACTTTTGACGGTTCTTGCGTATGTGTTTGCTACGACAGTGGCGGCTGCTGGAAATTTGTTGTTCGACGCCGTCGCAGCCGGCGATACGAGCGCTGCAGAGCAGGCCCTGGCCAGTGGAGTGAACGTCGACAGCCGGGCTGCGGATCAGGCGACGCCGCTCCTGGCCGCCTCGCTCGGTAACCAGACCGTCATCGCGGATTTGCTTCTGAACAAGGGAGCCAGCGTCTCGGCCCGCAATTCGGGCGGCTTTACTCCTTTGCACGCGGCGGCCTATTCCGGCAGCGTGCCGATCGCCAAGCTTCTGCTCGCGAAGGGCGCTGTCCTCGACGATGCAGACAACAAGGCGGGCGTTACGCCCCTGATGGTGGCGGGCGAGCAAAATCAGATTGAGGCGGCTGAGTTCTTGTTGGCGCAGGGCGCAGATGTGAACCACCCCGAGATTCACGGCTACCTGCCGATAACTCGCGCACTCTGGAAGGGTAATAAAGACATCGTCCGTCTCTATAAACGCCACGGAGCCGCGTGCCCCTCCGCCCAAGTGCTCGGAGGCGAAGAATGGCATCGGCAGTGCGTGAAGATTGGCCAATAGGCGGAGGCGGACCATGTGCATCATGCTAAAACAGCGTGCTGGGCGAAGGGCGCGACTGTGGGGATTGGCCGTTTTGGCCGCCATCGCCCTGTCCACTGAAACAAGGCCGGTTCTCGCCGACGAGTTCGTCAATACCGGATATTTCGGCGGCGTCGCGATCATGGGCTACGATCCGGTCGCCTATTTCACGGATAACAAAGCGGTGAAAGGTTCCGAGAAATATTCATATGAGTGGCTCGGCACGCCTTGGCATTTCGCCAGCCGCGAGCACGAGGAGATGTTTACGTCCGATCCGATAAAATACGCGCCGCAATACGGCGGCTATTGCGCCGGCGAGGTCGTGGGCGGCTCGGTCACCGTCGACATTGATCCGAATGCGTTCAAGATCATCGACGGCAAACTCTATCTGATTTACGACAAGCCGCACGCCGACGATTTTGCCTCCCACGCCAGCGAAAACTTGGCGACGGCGGACGCGAACTGGCCAAAAGTCAAAGGTCGGCTGGAAATGGACAAGCATTTCTGACAGGCGCGCGTTCGCCTATTTTGCCGGCGAGAAATAGAACACCTTGCCTGAATTCACGTACGCGTAGCTGGGTTCATCTCCGGCGCTGCCCCGCTTGTAGACGGGACCGCAGTCCGCACGCCCGAACATACTTTCGCTCTTTTCGCACAAGTCGTCTCGATTGACGAAGACCGTCTCGGTAAAGAACTGTCTCGAAGTCCGGAACGCCGCCGTGCCGTCCTGGCCGATTTGCATCAGCGCCGGCAACCCCGGTTCGACACGTCCTTGCAGCGTGTGACCGAGGACGAGGCGCGCAATCGCGTCGCCATTCAACCGATCATGCTCGTCGGCGGAGAAGCTGAACGGCCATTCCGGCAGGCCCGCATCGCGCAGCGCCTCAACCAGGAATGTCAGGTCTTTGGCGTTGCGAAAGTGCGCCCAATTGATCCGGATGGCTGAAAGGGAAGAATAGTTGGGAGGGAATCGAATGCCTTCTGCGACCGCGGCGCGAGCACCGGCCAGGCGACCGGCGCGCGCATAGGCCGCGGCAAGCGAAATGAGGATCGGGCTGACGCCCGGCGCGTCGTCGCGGGCGCGTTCAAGCGCCGCGATCGCCCGATCATTGTCGCCGCCAAAGAAGAAGACGAGGCCCGCCACCAGCCGGTCAATTGGCGAAAGATTCGGGTCGAGCCTCAGGGCCGTCTCGATCGCTGCGGTAGAATCGGCGAATTTGCCGGCAAACAGGTAGACGTACCCGAGCGCGATATGCGCCTCGACATCTCCTGGCCCCAGCGCGACGGCGCGCTTGGCCGATTCGATAGCCTCGTCATAGCGCTGGTCGACCACCTGCAGGATGGCGAGTATCGCATAGGGCAGCGACAAATCCGGGTTAAGTTGCAGCGCACGCCCGGCATTCTCGTAGGCCCGCTTGCGCGCAAGCGGGCTTTGCAGCACATCGTCATAGCTGTTGCGCCAGATATACACGGCGGTGCGGGCGTCGGCCGCATATGCCAGCGCAAAGGACGGATCGAGAGCAACCGCCTTCGCGTAGAAATTCAGCGCTTCGCGCAGAGCCGGCGGGCGGCCGGTGCGCGCTGCCTGTTCACCGCGCAAATAGTAGTCGTAGGCCTCGAGATTGGCGGTCGGCGGCCGCGCCATTCGCTCCGTCTCCACTGCCGTCGGCTTAATGCCCAGCGATTTGACGACATCGCGGCTTATTTCGTCCTGGACGGCAAAAACCTCGGCCGCGCCACGGTCGAACCGATCGGCCCACAGGTGGTCGCCTGTCGCCGCGTCGATCAGTTGCGCGCTGATGCGGGTTTGGTCCCCAGCGCGCTGGACGCTACCCTCGACCACGTAGCGGACACCGAGATCGCGGGCGACGTCGGCCAAGACGACCGGTCGGCCCTTGAAGGCGAAAACGGCGTTGCGGGCGATGACGTCGAGTCCGGATAGCTTGGCCAGGTCCGTGATCAGGGCGTCGGTGATCCCGTCGGCGAAGTAGTCCTGGCTCGGATCGCCGCTGAGGTTCGCGAACGGCAGCACCGCGACGGACGGCCGTTGTGGCGCGGGGGGCTTCGGCAATTCAAACACCATTGCAACCAGCGCCGCCAGCAGCGCTCCGATCCCGGTCACGATCATCGCCAGGAACATGGTTCGCGCGCCCGGCCAATATGACCTGCCGGCTATGTTTCCCGCTTGGTCGGGATTAAGCAGAACCCGATAAACTCGAACAGGGTCGGCGATATTCTTCAGCCGCTGCTCTCCAAGACTCGCAAAGCCCACACCCGCTTTGTTCGCCACATGATCGAAGGCGGTGCCGGAGATGCAAACCCCTCCTGGCTCGGCCAGTCCCTCGAGGCGCGCGGCGACGTTGACCCCATCCCCGTAGATATCGTTTCCATCAACAATGACGTCGCCGAGATTGACGCCGATGCGGAACAGAAATCGTCGTGCTTCAGGGGCGCCCTGATCGCGGCCAAGCATTCGCCGCTGTATCGTTGCAGCGCACTGGACGGCATCTACGATGCTCGCGAACTCGACCAGCGCGCCGTCGCCCATGAGTTTGACGATGCGGCCGCGGAACTCTTCTATCGCGGGATCGACCAGCTCCCGACGGCAAGTCTTCAATCGCTCCAGCGTGCCCGCCTCGTCTTCACCCATCAGGCGGCTGTAGCCAACCACGTCGGCAGCGAGTATCGCGGTAAGCCGTCGCTCCATCCTCGCTCCCTGGGTCCTTCCCAAGAGCATTGTACTCTTTTTCGAACGCGACTGTCTCGACGCCTTATGGCTCCTCGCGATCCCTATGCCATACGGAATGAATCCGTACCAGAAGATCAACAGGTCCGCCCCGTTGGCTATGGCGGATCGGGCGCGGCGCGCCAACTGACCCTCATCCCCATTTCCCAAATCCCCCGAACTGCCCTATTCCCTCCCGCGCATGAGTCGGGGCCGATCCGCGGCCCTCGCGGGAGACATTCGGGCATGAAGCTGCCGAGCGAAATCGGCCCCATCCACTTTGTCGGCATCGGCGGCATCGGCATGTCGGGCATCGCCGAGGTGCTGCTCAATCTCGGCCACAAGGTGCAGGGCTCGGACGCCAGCGACAACGCCAACGTCAAGCGGCTGCGCGAACTGGGCGCGACGGTGTTCGTCGGCCATGACGCGGCCAATCTCGGCGCCGCGGCGGTGGTCGTCGTCTCGACCGCGATCAAGCGCGACAATCCCGAGCTGGCGGCGGCGCGCGCGCGGCGGATCCCGGTCGTGCGCCGCGCCGAGATGCTCGCCGAGCTGATGCGCCTCAAACGCTGCGTGGCCATCAGCGGCACGCATGGCAAGACCACGACGACGGCGCTGACAGCGACCCTGCTCGACGCCGCCGGTCTCGATCCGACCGTCATCAACGGCGGCGTCATCAACGCCTATGGCGCCAATGCGCGGCTCGGGGCCGGCGACTGGATGGTGGTCGAGGCCGACGAAAGCGACGGCACGTTCCTGAAGCTGCCCGCCGACATCGCCATCGTCACCAACATCGACCCCGAGCATCTCGACCATTTCAAGACATTCGACGCCATCAAGGACGCGTTTCTGGCGCTGATCGAAAACCTGCCGTTCTACGGCTTTGCCGTGATGTGCCTCGATCATCCGACCGTGCAGGAGCTGGTCGGGCGCATCGAGGATCGCCGGGTCTTGACCTATGGCGAAAATCCCCAGGCGGACGTGCGTCTGATGGACGTCGACCTGACCGGCGGGACGACCCGCTTTTCGGTCCTGATCCGCGAGCGGGCGAGGGGACAGGCGACCTATATCGACAATCTCGCGTTGCCGATGCCCGGCCGCCACAACGCGCTCAACGCGACGGCGGCGATCGCGGTCGCGCACGAGCTCGGCGCGTCGATCGACGTCATCCGCGGCGCGATCGGCGCCTTCGGCGGCGTCAGGCGACGCTTCACCCGCACCGGCGAATGGAACGGCGTGGCCATTTACGACGACTACGGCCACCATCCGGTCGAAATCAGCGCCGTCCTCGCGGCTGCGCGCGCGGTGGCCAGCGGCAAGGTGATCGCCGTCGTGCAGCCGCACCGATACACCCGCCTGGCGTCCCTGTTCGACGCCTTCGCCACCTGCTTCAACGAGGCCGACAGCGTTATCGTCGCCGATGTCTATGCGGCCGGCGAGCCGCCGATCGAGGGCATGGACAAATACGCGCTGGCGACCGCGATCGGCGCCCACGGCCACCGGCACGCGCTTGTTCTGCCTTCGCCCGACAGGCTCGCCGGCCTGGTGCGCTCGCTGGCCGCGCCCGGCGATCTCGTCATCCTTCTCGGCGCCGGCACCATCACCCAATGGGCCTATGCGCTGCCCGGCCAGCTCGCCGCGCTCGATAGAACCTGAGAGCGGCGCTGAGTTCGATGAGCTTTCCCGACATCGTCGCCGATCTGAGGGCGCTCGCGCCGCGGCTGCGCGGGCGCCTCGTCGCCAACGCCCCGCTCGCCGAGACCACCTGGTTTCGGGTCGGCGGGCCGGCGCAGGTCCTGGCGTCGCCGGCCGACGCGGACGATCTGGCCTATTTCCTGAGCGCGCTGCCGCGCGAGATTCGGGTGACCGCGATCGGACTGGGCTCGAACCTGATCATCAGGGACGGCGGCGTCGAGGGGGTGGTCGTGCGCCTCGGCGGGCGAGGCTTCGGGACGATCGAATGCAGGGCCGAGGCGCAAGTCGTCGCCGGCGCCGCCGCGCCCGATCAGCGCGTCGCCAAGGCGGCGGCCGAGGCCGGCGTCGACGGCCTGGCGTTCCTGCGCGGCGTTCCAGGCTCGATCGGCGGGGCGCTGCGCATGAACGCCGGCGCTCACGGCGGCGAGATCAAGGACGTGCTGATCGAGGCGCGGGGCGTCGAGCGCTCCGGCGCCCGGCGGACCTTCTCGAACGCCGACCTCGGCTTTTCCTATCGTCACAGTCGCGCGCCGGAAGACATCATCTTCACCAGCGCGACTTTGCAGGGCCGGCCGGGCGACCCCGACGCAATTCGCGCCGAAATGGAGCGAATCACCCGCGCGCGCGAAGCCTCGCAGCCGATCCGCGAAAAGACCGGCGGCTCGACGTTCAAGAATCCGGTCGGGTTCAAGGCGTGGGAACTGATCGACAGGGCGGGCTGTCGCGGCCTGCGCCGCGGCGACGCGCAGGTGTCGACCATGCACTGCAACTTTCTCGTCAATCTCGGGCAGGCGGCGGCCGCCGATCTCGAAGCGCTCGGCGAGGAGGTGCGGCGCCGGGTCCTCGAAAACAGCGGGGTCGCCCTCGAATGGGAGATCATGCGCATCGGCGCGGCGAGGTGTTGACGCAATCTAGACCCGCCGGCCGGCCGGCACTGACCTTCGGCGCCGGCGCATTTCAGCTATTTTTCCGCCATCTTCCCCAACGCCAGGCCCCTCGGGTTAAGGAATTGTTAGGTCCCGGGACTTAATTCTAACTTAACTTTGCCGGTTGGCGGAACGTTAGGGAAATGGCGGACGATGAAGCATGTCGCGGTCCTGATGGGCGGCTGGTCGGCCGAGCGTCCGGTCTCGATCAACTCCGGACGGGGCTGCGCCGAAGCGCTCGAGGCGGTCGGCTATCGCGTCACGCGCCTCGACGTCGATCGCGCCATCGCCGACACGCTGGCCAGGCTCAGGCCCGACGTCGCCTTCAACGCCCTGCACGGACGGGTGGGCGAGGACGGAACGATCCAGGGGGTGCTCGAGATCCTGCGCATCCCCTACACGCATTCCGGCGTCCTGGCGTCAGCGCTGGCGATGCAGAAGGATCTTGCCAAGATCGTGCTCGAGGCGGCCGGGATTCCAGTCCCTTTTGGAATCATGGTCGACCGTCACGAGGCCGCGCGCCGCCACGTCCTGGAGCCTCCCTATGTGCTCAAGCCCGTCAACGAGGGGTCGTCGTTCGGCGTCGTGATCGTCAAGCGGGACCGCCTGCATCCGCCGCAGGAGGTCGGGCGCGAGGACTGGCCCTACGGCGACAGGGTGCTCGCCGAGCGATTCGTCGACGGCAAGGAACTGACCTGCGCGACGATGGGCGACCGGGTGCTCGGGGTCATCGAAATCCAACCTATTTCCGAAGCGTTCTACGGATACGACGCAAAATACGCGAAAGGCGGCTCCCGACATGTCCTTCCCGCAAAGATTAAACCGAATATTTACCATAAGGTCCAAGAGTTGACGCTGAGAGCCCATCGGGCCCTGGGTTGTCGCGGCGTCAGCCGCGCTGATTTCCGATTCGACGAGACGAAGGGCGAAGAGGGCGAGCTTGTGTGTCTCGAGGTCAACACGCAGCCGGGCATGACGGAAACGTCGCTCGTGCCGGAGATGGCGGCCCACGCGGGCCTGTCGTTTGGCGAGCTGGTCGCCTGGATGGTGGAGGACGCGTCGTGCGATCGTTGAGCCAAGCGCTCGGATGGGAACAGAACGCCAGGCCCGCGCTGGCCGGCGTTCCGCTGGACGCGCGCCCGCTCAAGGTCCTGCTGCGCGGCGAGCGTTCGGCCGCGGGCTTCAGGCGCTGGCGGATACTCCTCAGCCGCCCGGCGCCGCTCGGACTGGAGATCGCCCTCGTCCTCGCCGTTCTCCTCGCTGCGGCGGGTCTGGGGGCGATGCGCGGCGGGCAGCTTCATGAGTTTGCGGCGCGCCACGGCGGCGTTGGCGACTTCCTCGCCCGGTCGCTCGGCTTCGGCGTCGACGTCGTGACCGTGTCCGGGGCGACCCATATGACGGAGTTGCGGATCCTCTCGATCGCCGGGATCAATTCGACGAGTTCGCTTCCCTTTTTCGATGTCGCCGAGGCGCGCGCGCGCCTCGAATCCAATCCGCTCGTGAAACAGGCGAGCGTGCGCAAGCTTTATCCGCATCAGATCGTGATCGATATCGTCGAACGTACGCCTTACGGCGTCTGGCAAATGGACGGGCAGGTTCGCGTCATCGCCGCCGACGGCGAGCCGATCGACGGCCTGCACGACGGTCGCTATGTCGATATGCCTTTTGTCGTCGGCGAAGGCGCCAACGCGCGCGTGCGCGAATTCACCGGGCTTCTCCAGGCGATGGAGGAACTGAGGCCCCGCGTCGAAGCGGGCGTCCTGATCGGACAGCGCCGCTGGAATCTCAAGCTGAAGTCCGGAATCGAGGTCAAACTGCCGGAAGTCGATCCAAAGTCGGCGATCACGACCCTTCTCGCTCTCCAGCGTCAGTCACGCATCCTCGAGCGCGACATTCTCGCCATTGACATGCGCGTTCCGGGGCGAGTGTTCGTCCGCCTCTCGCAGGACGCGGCGGCGGCGTGGACCGAGGCCCATGCCAAGAAGGGCGCGCGGCCATGAGCTTCAAACCGCTGCCGCCACGCATGCGTCAGATTCCCGCGCGAAAGAGCGCGATCCTCTCGGTGCTCGACGTCGGCGCCTCGAAGATCGTGTGCCTGATCGCGCGGCTGACGCCGATGGAGCCTTCGGATTCCCTGCGTGGCCGAACCCATCGGTGCAAGGTGCTCGGCATCGGACACCAGCGCTCGAACGGCGTCAAAGGCGGCGCGGTCGTCGACCTCCAGGCGGCCGAACAGGCCGCCCGCCTGGCGATCGACGCGGCCGAGCGCATGGCCGGCGTCGAGGTCGGCGGCGTCATCGTCAACATGTCCGGCGGACTGCTGGCCTCGCGACGTTTCTCCGCCAATGTGTCCTTGCGCGGCAAGACGGTTTCGGAGCACGACATTCATCGCGTTCTCGAGGCCGCGGCGGCGGCCAACGTCCAGCCCGGGCGAACGGTTCTGCATGCGCTCCCGACCGGATTCTGGCTCGACGCGGCGAGCGACGTCCGCGATCCCAAAGGCATGATCGGCGCGGAGCTCGGCGCCGACCTTCACATCGCCTCGTGCGATTTCGCCACCGCGCGCAACCTGATGCTGGCGGTCGAACGTTGCCATCTTCGCGTCGAGGCGATGGTGGCGACGCCCTATGCCGCCGGACTATCGACGCTGGTCGACGACGAGGCCGAGCTCGGCGCCGCCGTCGTCGATTTCGGCGGCGGTTCGACGACCGTGGGCGTGTTCTCCGGCGGGCGGCTGATTCATGTCGACGCCGTGGCCGTCGGCGGCATTCACGTGACGCGGGACATCGCGCGCGGGCTCAACGTCTCGATCGCCGACGCCGAGCGCCTCAAGACGCTTTATGGCGCCTGCACCGCCTCGGCGTCCGACGATCGCGAATCGATCGCCATCCACCGGCTCGGCGACGACATGGACCATCCAAGCCATCTCCCGAAGTCCGAACTCCTGCGGATCATCAGACCGCGCGTCGAGGAAATCCTCGAGCTCGTGCGCGATCGGCTTCGCGCCTCTGGCCACGCCGCCCAGGCCGGCCGCAGGCTCGTGATGACCGGCGGCGCGTGTCAACTGACCGGGATGCCGGAACTCGCCCGCGCGATCATTTCCAATCAGGCGCGCATCGGACGGCCGCTCGGAATCGAGGGCCTGCCGGAATCCGGCAAGAGCCCCTCCTTTGCGGTGGCCGTTGGTCTGATGGTCTATCCGCAGATGGCGGGCCTCGAATTTTGCGAACCGGCGCGCCACGTTTCGCGTCAGGCGCACGAGGAAGGCGGTTACGCGGCTCGGGTCGGGCGGTGGTTGAAAGAGAGTTTCTAATCAGCGTTCGGGGCCTTCGCTGCCGGCAGGGCCTCATTGACAAGCGTTCACGCATTCGACTAGGCGCCGGCGGGCGCCCAACCCAGTGAGGCAAGAATGTCGATAAATCTCAAGGCGCCCGAACTCCGGGAATTGAAGCCGCGAATTATGGTTTGCGGCGTGGGCGGCGCGGGCGGCAACGCGGTCAACAACATGATCGTCTCCGGATTGTCCGGCGTCGATTTCATTGTCGCCAACACCGACGCGCAGGCTCTGACGTCCTCACGCGCCGAGCGCATCATCCAGATGGGCCTTCAGGTGACTGAGGGTCTCGGCGCCGGCTCCAAACCGGAAATCGGCAAGGCCGCGGCCGAGGAAGCGCTCGAGGAGATTCGCGACCACCTCGCCGGCGCGCACATGGTCTTCGTCACCGCCGGCATGGGCGGCGGCACCGGAACCGGCGCGGCGCCAGTCATCGCCAAGGCGGCGCGCGAAATGGGGATCTTGACGGTTGGCGTCGTCACCAAACCGTTCCATTTCGAAGGCGGACGGCGCATGCGGGTGGCCGAGACCGGCATCTCCGAACTGCACAAGGCCGTCGACACACTGATCATCATCCCCAATCAGAACCTGTTCCGGGTCGCCAACGAGAAGACGACCTTCGCCGACGCCTTCGCGATGGCCGATCAGGTCCTTTATTCAGGCGTCGCGTGCATCACCGACCTGATGGTGAAAGAGGGACTGATCAACCTCGACTTCGCCGACGTTCGCTCGATCATGAGCGAGATGGGCAAGGCGATGATGGGCACGGGCGAGGCGGCGGGCGAAAAGCGCGCGGTGCTCGCCGCCGAGGCCGCGATCGCCAATCCTCTTCTCGACGAGACCTCGATGCGGGGCGCGCGGGGCCTCCTCATTTCGATCACCGGGGGCAACGATCTGACGCTGTACGAGGTCGACGAGGCGGCCAGCCGCATTCGTCAGGAGGTCGACGAGGAAGCCAACATCATCCTTGGAGCCACATTCGAGCCGTCGCTCGACGGCGTGGTGCGCGTCTCGGTGGTCGCAACCGGCATCGATCAGGCCTCGATCGCGCAGATCGAGCCGGTGATCGTGCAACCGCGGGCCGAAGTCCCGCTGCGGGCCCGCGCCACGGTGCCGACGCCAGCCCGAGCGGCGGCGGCGGCGAGTGATGTCGCCATGACGCCTCCGGGCGTCAACGAGACCGAAAACCAGTCGGCGGCGGCTGCCGCGGCGTTTCCGGAGCCGATCGAGCCCCGCCAGGATGGCGAAGAAGCGGATTCCTACTTCATTCCGCCGGCGCCGGAACAGCCGATCGTCCGAGCCGCGCGAATGCCGCAGGTCGAGGACCTGCCCCAGCTGGCGCAAAATCAGTTGCGCGCCATGCGAGAGGCGCAGGCCGGCGTCGCCGCGCCGGCGCCCGAGACCCGCCGCCGTTCGCTGCTGGAGAAACTGGCCGCCTTCGGCATCACGCGCAGCGACGAGGAGCCCGCGGCCAAGGCGGCCGCGCCATTGCTGCCCGCCCCGCCCGTGCTCAGGCCGCTCGCCGCCCCGCCGGCCCAGGGCGAGATCGTCCGGGCTCAGCCGCGTCACCATGCGCCACGCGCGGCGGGGGGCGCTCTCGACCCCCACGGCCGCCCCGCCGCTCGTCCCCCGGTTGCGGAAGACGACCATCTGGACATTCCCGCATTCCTGCGGCGACAGCCCAACTGATTCGGCCGGCCCCCGAAACATCCATGCCCCGGCCGCGACCTCCGCCGCGGCCGCTGGCGGCGCCACGCAACCGCCGCGTCGATCGGAAAAATTTATAACATTATGAAATATCAATGGAATATTGTTTTCGTCGAATTGTAATTTTTGTTCACCAAAGGTGATTTGGCCTCGCGGCCCCTCGCCCGTACTCTGCCTGGCACACCACGGGCCGCAATTTGGACGAACTTTCGCTCCGAAGCGCGGCCGATGCGGGCAACTGGGGCCGGGCGAAAGTCCGGGGCTTTCAAGATGAGATTTGGCTTTCAGACAACGCTGCGCGATAGGGTCACGATCAACGGCGCGGGCGTCCATTCGGCCGAGCCTGCCCAACTGGTCCTTCATCCCGCGGACGTGGACTTCGGGGTCGTGTTTCTGCGCACGGGTCTGCCGGGCGGGCGCGAACGTCTGCTGGAGGCCAAGCGGGCCAATGTGACCAACACCGCGCTCTGCACCGTGCTCGGCGACGGCTCTGGCGCCAGCGTCAGCACCGTCGAGCATCTTCTGGCCGCGATCTCCGGACTGCAGATCGACAATGTGCTGATCGAAATCGATGGGCCCGAGACGCCGGTCATGGACGGCTCGGCCGGCGATTTCGTCAGCGCCATCGATCAGGCCGGCCTCGTCCAGCAATCGCGCCCGCGCCGCCATATCAAAGTCCTCAAGCCGGTCCGCGTCGAGTGCGGCGGGGCGCACGCCGAGTTTCTGCCGGCCGAGCGCGGTTTCCGAGTTGATGTCGAGATCGACTTCGCATCGAGGTTGATCGGTCGCCAGCGCCGGGTATTCAATATCGATCCGGCGACATTCCGTCGCGAAATCGCTCGCGCCCGCACCTTCGGGTTCGTCGGAGAGATCGAGGAGCTGTGGCGGTCGGGCCATGCGCTCGGCTCATCGCTCGAGAATTCCGTCGCCATCGACGGCGACGCGATTCTCAATCCCGAGGGACTGCGTTACGCCGACGAGTTCGTGCGCCACAAAGCGCTCGACGTGATCGGCGATCTGTCGCTTGCCGGCGCGCCGATCATCGGCCTTTACCAGACCTATCGCCCGGGCCACAAACTCAACGCCATGGCCCTGGAGGCTTTGCTCGAGCGCCGGTCGGCTTATGAATTCGTCGAAGCGCCGGCGTCGAAGTCCTTCCTCAAGGGCTTCGGAACGGGCGCGCATGTTCCCGCCGCCGCGGCCGCCTTCGCCGCCGCCGACTGATCTTCGGTAAGACGCGGAGCGGGCGAGTTTTTCGAACGCCCATGACTCCCTGCCGCCACAATCGCCGGTCATTTCTCGTTGACGCGCCGTTTTTGGCGTGTAGCGCCCGCGCCTGGACTGGGGTAACAGCCGCTTCGCCGCGAAAACGGGGTCGACGCGCCCCGCGTCCCCGCAACCCATCGAGTTCTACGTATGGCCAAGGTCGAATTCGGCATGATCCAATTCAGCGCCGGCAAGCCGCGGGCGCGGCCAAGCGCGGCCGCCGCCGCGTTGGCCGCGATCGCCCTGTGCGCGTCCGCCTGTTCGATGATCGACCAGTTCAACCCGTTCGGGGCCGAGAAGTACAAGATGGAGATCGTGCCCGACACCCCGCGAGCAAGCTCTACGATCAAGGTCTCGAAAAACTGGCCAACGGCTCGCCGCAAGACGCGGCGAAGAAATTCACCGACCTGGGCAAACAATATCCCAGTTCGGACTGGGCTCGCAAAGGCCTGTTGATGACGATCTACGCCGATTATCGCGCCAGCGACTATGATGGCGCGGAAACGTCGGCCGATCGCTATCTGAAGGAATACGCGAACTCGGCGGAGGCCGACTATGTCCAGTATCTGCAGGCGAATTCCTATTATGAGCAGATCCCGGACATTTCGCGCGATCAGGCAAAGCCGTCAAGGCCTTGGCGGCTTTCCAGGCGGTGGTGCAGAAGTATCCCAAATCGGAATATGTCGAAGATTTGAAGTTCAAGATCACGGTCACCGAGGATCAGCTCGCCGGCAAGGAAATGTCGATTGGCCGCTTTTACCTGAACCGGCGCAATTACACCGCCGCGATCAACCGTTTCCGCAACGTGCTGCAGTACTTTCAGACGACCCGCCATGCGCCGGAGGCGCTCTATCGTCTGGTCGAAGCCTATTTGGGCCTGGGGATCACCGCCGAGGCGCAAACCGCGGCGGCGGTCCTTGGCCACAATTTTCCCGACAGCCAATGGTACCAGGACGCCTAC
>CAWAIM010000047.1:0-31132 GCA_963781895.1 uncultured Alphaproteobacteria bacterium | reverse complement strand
CGAGGCGTCGACGCTCAATTATCAGGCGAGGCGCCGAAAGTTGAGGCGCAAGACCCCGCCGGATCACGCCTGAGCGCGCGGCACGCTCTTTGCAAAAACGCAACTCTGGGTTCGGCGCCGGCTGGCGCTCGCGACCCGCCGATCATGAGGGCGTAACAATGTCAGAAACGGAATTTTCCCGCCGCGCTTTGCTGAAGACGGCCGCCTTGGGCGTCGCCGGCGCGACGCTGAATCTCGGCGCGGCGAGCCGCGCCTTCGCCGCCAAAGATCTGACGGTCGGCATCGTCGTACGTCGGCGCGCGCGACGATTTCGGCTGGAACCAGGCGCATGCGGTGGCGGCCGAAGCGCTGAAAAAAGTGCCCGGCGTCAAGGTGGTCGAAGAGGAGAACGTTCCCGAGACCGACGCCTGCGCCAAGACGATGGAATTGATGATCAATCTCGACGGCGCCGGACTGATCCTGGCGACGTCTTTCGGCTATTACACCCCGTTCGTCGTCGACATGGCGAAGAAATATCCTGAGGTCGAGTTCCGCCACGCGGCGCCGCTCTGGAACAAGGACAAGGATCCCAAGAACGCGGGCAGCTATTTCGGCTATCTCAACCAGGCCCATTACGTGAACGGCGTCGCCGCCGGGCTGTGCACGAAGTCCAACAAGCTCGGCTTCGTCGCCGCCAAGCCGATCGCCAGCGTGCTCAGCAACATCAATTCGTTCATGCTCGGCGCCCGCAAGACCAATCCGAAGGCGGTCGTGCAGGTGATCTTCACCGGCGACTGGTCATTGCCGGTGCGCGAGGCCGAGTCCGCGAACGCGCTGGTCGACGCCGGATGCGACGTCATCACCTGCCACGTCGATTTCCCCAAGGTGGTGATCGAAACAGCGGAAAAGCGCGGCGTCATGAGCTGCGGCCACAACGCCAGCCAGGCGCCGCTCGCGCCCAAGGGCTTCATCACCGGCGCCGAATACAAATGGGCGACGATCTACAAGGGCTACGCGGCCGACATCGCCGCGGGCAAGCCGCTGCCGAACTTCCTGATCGGCGGCTACGAGAGCGACTTCGTCCAGAACACCCCGTTCGGCGCCGGCGCGAACGAGGCCGCCAAGACCGCGGCGATGGCGGCGATCGCCGACATGAAGAACAAGGTTCCGATCTATGTCGGGCCGCTCAAGGACAACAAGACCGGCAAGGTGGTGATCGGCAAGACATACGGCAATCTCGATCCATACCTCGACCAGATGAATTATCTGCTCGAAGGCGTGGTCGGTTCGATCACCTGAAGCGAGGGCGGACATGAGTTTGGGCGCCCCGGCGGCCAACGGGCTGGCGGCGGCGGCGGCAAAACCGCCGGCCGCGCCGGTCGCGCGTTATGATCTCGGCGTGCGGCTGCGCGCCAATTCGGAATATGTCGTCATCCCCGCGTTTGCGTTGTTGATGGCGGGCGCGCTGTTCGCGATCTTCCTGCTGGCGATCGGAAAATCGCCGGTTCAATTCGTCGACTACGTGTGGCGCGGCGGCTTCGGAACCGCGTTCTCGATCCAGAATACCCTGCAACGCTCTTCGCCGCTGATCCTGACGGCGCTCGCGGTGGCGATCCCCGCGCGCATCGGCCTGATCATGATCGGCGGGGAGGGCGCGCTGGTGCTCGGCGGCTTCGCCGCGGCGGCGATCGCCGTGCCGATGGTCGGCGTCGTCCCGCCGATCGTCACGATGCCGGTGATGGTGGCGGCCGGGGTCCTGGTCGGCGCGATCTGGGTCGGGATCGCGGGCTATCTCCGATACGCGCGCGGCGTCAACGAGACCATTTCGTCGCTGCTGCTGACCTATATCGGCGTCGCCATCATGAACTTCTTCGTCGAAGGGGTGATGCGCGACGCCACCAATCCCAACAAGCCCTCGACCAAACCGATCGGCGACGCCTACATGGTCGGCTATGTCCCCGGCACCGAGGTCCACTGGGGCTTTCCGGTCGGCGTGCTGCTGGCGATCGCGCTCTATATTCTGATGACGCGCACGACGTTCGGATTCGCCGCGCGGATCACGGGGGGCAATTTTCGCGCGGCGCTGGCGCAAGGTCTGCCGGTCGGCCGCCTGATCGTCAGTTGCGCGATGATCGCCGGCGGCTGTGCGGGACTGGCGGGCTATTTCGAGGTCGCCGCCGTCCAGGGGCGCGCCAACGCCTCGCTCGCCGCCGGCTACGGCTTCACCGGCATCCTGGTCTCCTTCCTGGCGCGCCATAATCCGCTGGTCATCGTTCCGGTGGCGATCATGTTCGGCGGTCTCGTCGCCTCCGGCGGCCTGATCCAGCGCCGCATGGGCATGCCCGACGCCACCGTGCTGGTGCTTCAGGGTCTCATCTTCGTCGTGCTGCTGACCTCGGAGACGCTCTACGGGCGCTTCGCGATCTTTCGCGCCGGCGACGCCAAGGAGCGCACATGAACGCGGGGCTCGTCACGGTTCTGATCGCGATGTTGGGCGGCGCCATCCGCGTTTCGACGCCGTTCATGTTCGTCGCCGTCGGAGAGTGCCTGACCGAGAAGTCGGGCCGCGTCAATCTCGGTCTCGAAGGCACGCTGGTGCTGGGCGCGATGGTCGCCTATGCGATTTCCTACCACACCGGGTCGCCCTGGGCGGGCGTGCTCGCGGCGGGCGTCGCGGGTTCGGTGCTGGGCGCGATGCATGGCTCGATCTGCAGCCTGCCGCGCGTGAACGACGTGGCGGTCGGGATCGCGATGATGCTGTTCGGCACCGGCGTCGCCTTCTTCTTCGGCAAGCCCTATATCCAGCCGACCGCGCCGCTTCTGAAGTCGATTCCGTTCGGCGGTTTTACCGACGATCTCAACCTGCGCAGCGCCCTCGACATCAACCCGCTGTTCTTCGTCGGCATCGCCGTCGCGGTGGCGATGGCTTGGGCGTTCGCCAACACCCGCTGGGGCCTGATCGTGCGCACCGTCGGCGACAGCGCCGCGGCGGCGAAGGCGATGGGCATTTCGGTCGATCTGGTGCGTTTCCTTTCGACCACCATCGGCGGCTTTCTGGCCGGGGTCGGCGGCGCGTTCCTGTCGCTGTCCTATCCCGGATCGTGGAACCAGGGCCTTTCCTCGGGACAGGGCCTGATGGCGGTGGCGCTGGTGATCTTCGCGCGCTGGAGCCCGTTGCGCTGCGTGCTGGCGGCGCTGCTGTTCGGCGCCGCCGGCGCGCTGGGTCCGGCGCTGCAATCGGTCGGCGTCACCCAGGGCTATTATTTCTTCAACGCGGCGCCTTACATCCTGACGCTCGCCCTCATGATCGCCACCTCCAGCGCGACGCGCTCGGCCCGCGACATGCCCGGCGAACTTTCGATGGCGAAGTAGAGATGCCGACCGTCGCCGCCAATCCTTATCCCTGGCCCTATAACGGCGATTGGCGCCCCGCCAACACCGCCCTGATCGTCATCGACATGCAGACAGACTTTTGCGGCGAGGGCGGCTATGTCGACGCGATGGGCTACGACCTCGCGCTGACGCGGGCCCCGATCGAGCCGATCAAGACTTTGCTGAACGCTGCGCGCGCCAAGAATTACCATGTCATCCATACGCGCGAGGGCCATCGTCCCGATTTGGCCGACCTTCCCGACAACAAGCGCTGGCGCTCGCGCCGGATCGGAGCGGGCATCGGCGATCCCGGCCCCTGCGGCAAGATCCTGGTGCGCGGCGAGCCCGGCTGGAACATCATCGACGAGTTGGCGCCGCTGCCGGGGGAGCCGATCATCGATAAGCCCGGCAAAGGCTCGTTCTGCGCGACCGACCTCGAACTGATCCTGCGCTCGCGCGGGGTCGAGAACCTGATTCTGACCGGCATCACCACCGATGTCTGCGTGCATACGACGATGCGCGAAGCCAATGACCGCGGCTTCGAATGCCTGCTGGTCACGGACGGTTGCGGCGCCACCGATCCGGCCAATCACGAGGCGGCGATCAAAATGGTCACGATGCAGGGCGGCGTATTCGGCGCCGTCTGCGACTCGAAGGCCGTGATCGCGAGTCTGCCATGACGCGCCGCCCCTTCGTCCGTCGAGCGATCGTCACGATCGTCACGCAAGGCCTTTCGTCAGGAGACTCGCGCCCATGACCGACGCTCTCCCGCTCGCCCGGCCAGCGCCGGCGCCGGCGCGCGGCCCCTCGCTCGAAACGATCGGGATGACCAAGACCTTCGGACGTTTCACCGCGCTCGACAATGTGTCGATCAGGGCGCCGGCGGGCACGTTTCACGCGCTTCTGGGCGAGAACGGCGCCGGCAAGTCGACGCTGGTCAAATGCGTGATGGGCTTCTATTCGCCCGATAAGGGAACCCTGTTGCTGGACGGCGCCGAAGTCGCGGTGAAAAATCCGCGCGACGCGCAAGCGCTCGGCATCGGCATGGTCTATCAGCATTTCACGCTCGTGCCATCGCTCACGGCGGCCGAGAATCTCGTCGCCAGCCGCGCCGACGCGCCGGCGGTCATCAACTGGCGCAAGGAGCGTGACAGGCTCGAGACCTTCCTCCAGCGCATGCCGTTCCGGGTGCCGCTCGACCGGCCGGTGTCGTCGCTGGCGGCGGGCGAGAAGCAAAAGCTCGAAATCCTCAAGCTGCTCTATCTCGATCAGCGGTTCCTGATCCTGGACGAGCCGACCTCCGTTCTCACGCCGGGCGAAGCCGACGAAATTCTCGGTCTGCTCAAGGACATGGCGCATCGCGGCGAGATCACCGCGCTGATGATCACGCACAAATTCCGCGAGGTGGAGGCGTTCTGCGACGACGTCAGCGTGCTCCGCCGCGGCGCCAAGGTCGGCGGCGGCAAGGTCGGCGAACTCACGACGCGGGACATGGCCGCGATGATGATCGGCGACGCGGTGGTCCGGCCCTCCGCCGCGCGCGCGCCGTCGGCCAAGAGGGAAAAGGTCCTGGAGATCGCCGGGCTCTTTGTCGGCAACGACGAAGGCCGCGACGCGGTCGCCGGTTTCGATCTGCAGGTGCGCGCGGGCGAGATCGTCGGCATCGCGGGAGTCTCGGGCAACGGACAGAGCCAGCTGGTCGAGGCGCTCTCCGGCCAGAGGCCGATCAAGCTCGGACAGGTCCTCGTCCGCGACCAGAATTTCGAACCCAAGCGCGATCACTTCGACAAATTCAAGGTGTTCGGGCTGCCGGAGGAGCCGCTGAAGAACGCCACCGCGCCTGTGATGTCGGTCGCCGAGAACATGGCTTTTCGCGCCTTCGACAAACCGCCGATCGCCTCGTTCAAATGGTGGCTTTCGCCGGGGCCGATGCGAGCGCGGGCGCGCGAACTCATCGCCAAATACAATGTCAAGACAGTGTCGCCCGACGCGCCGATCCGCGATCTGTCCGGCGGCAACGTGCAACGGGCGGTGCTGGCGCGCGAACTGTCCGAGGACGTCGACGTCCTGATCGTCGCCAATCCGTGCTTCGGTCTCGACTTCGCTTCCGTCGCCGATATTCGAGCGCAGATCATGGAGCAGCGCAATCGCGGCGCGGCGGTGCTCCTCGTGTCGGAGGACCTTGACGAAGTCCTCGAACTCTCCGATCGCATCGCCGTGATGTCGGGCGGCAAGGTCGCGTATCTGACGGACGGAGCGGGCGCCGACCGCACGACAATCGGCCGCTACATGGCGGGGCACTGAACGGTGATCGGGGTCGCGGCGAGCTACGTTTCCGCATTCAGCGCCGCGACGCTCGACACAATTCGCGCTCGAGGCGCGATCGCCGGCTGGACGGCGCCTCTGGCCTGGTTCAAACAAGCGGGCGCATGAGTTCAATTCCTTTTGATCCCGAGGCGCTGGTCGACTCCATGGCCCCGCTGTTCGGGTTCGCCTTGACGCCGGAATCCCGCGCCCAGACGATCCTGCACTTGCGGATCGCGGCGGAGCAGGCCGAACTGCTGTTGTCGGGGCCGCTCGACGATCGCGAGGATCCCGCGCCGGTATTCACGCCATGACGCCGGCGGCGCTGCTCGACAGCTCGGCGCAGGCGATCGCGAAGGCGATCAAAACCGGCGCCGCCAGCGCGCGGGAGATCACCCGGGAAGCGCTGACGCGCGTCGAGGCGCGGAACCGCGCGCTCGGAGCCTTCACCGACGTGACGGCGGCGCGCGCGCTTGAAAAGGCGGAGGCGATCGACGCCGCCCGGGCGCGGGGGGAGAGCCTGGGGCCCCTTGCAGGGGCGCCGTTCGCGGTCAAGAATTTGTTCGACGTCAAGGGATTGACCACCCGAGCCGGCTCGAAAATCAACCGCGAGCGCGCCCCGGCCGAGGCCGACGCGACGTTGATCTCGCGCATGGCGGCCGCAGGCGCCGTCCTCCTTGGCGCGCTCAACATGGGCGAATACGCCTACGACTTTACCGGCCAGAACGCGCATGACGGACCTTCCCGCAACCCGCATGATCTCGAGCATATGACTGGAGGATCGTCGGGCGGATCGGGCGCGGCCGTCGCCGGCGGCCTCGTTCCGATCGCGCTCGGATCGGACACCAACGGCTCCATTCGCGTGCCAAGCTCGTTCTGCGGCCTGTTCGGCCTCAAGCCGACTTATGGGCGGCTGTCGCGCGCCGGCACGTTCCCTTTCGTCTCCAGCCTCGACCATCTGGGCCCGCTCGCCCGAACCGTCGCTGATCTTGCGCTCTCCTACGACGCCATGCTCGGCCAGGATGACGCGGACCCGGCGCAGTCGAGCGTTCCCTCCGCGCCCGCGACTCCCGCGCTCGAAGCCGGCGCCGCGGGACTTCGCGTCGCCAGGCTCGGCGGCTATTTCACGCGCTCGGCGGAGCCGAGCGCCTTTTCGGCGGTCGACGCGGTCGCCCGCGCGCTCGGGGCCGATCGGGTCGTCGAACTCGCCGACGCCGAACGCGCGCGCGCGGCCGCCTACCTCATCACCATGGTCGAGGGCGCCGCGCTTCACTTGGAGCGCCTGCGCGCGCGCGCAGGAGATTTCGATCCCGACGTTCGCGATCGGCTCATCGCCGGCGCGATGCTGCCCGGCGCCTGGGTCGTGCAGGCGCAAAAATTCCGCCGCCGCTTTCGCGCCGAGACGCTCGCGGTCTTTCGCGACGTCGACATCTTGCTGGCGCCCGCGACGCCCGGTCGCGCGCCCCGGCTCGGCCAGAAGACCATGGCGCTCGACGGCAAGGAAATGCTGGTGCGGCCGAATATCGGACTCTTCACCCAACCCATTTCGTTCATCGGCCTGCCGGTGGTCGCGGCGCCGGTCTGGGCCGATGGCGAAAAGCTGCCGATCGGCGTGCAGATCATCGCGGCGCCGTGGCGCGAAGACCTCGTGTTACGCGTCGCTCGCGCCCTCGAGCGGGAGGGCGTGGTCCGCGCCCCGGTCGCAACGCCAACTTCGTGAGGGAAACATGGCCGAACACGGCGACTCCCGTTGGGCCGGACGCAACAGCGCGAAATCCGTCGTTCGCCAGCGCGTCTGGAGGAACATGGTCGAAGCGCAAATCAATATCGGTCCGGCGTTCGACCGCATTCCGAATTTCGTCGGCGCGGACCTCGCCGCCAAACGGCTCAGCGAACTCGACGCGTGGAAGCGCGCCCGGGTCGTCAAGTGCAATCCCGATCCGCCGCAAATCCCGGTTCGCCTCAGGGCGCTTTATGACGGCAAGCTGCTGTTCTCGCCGGTGCCCTATCTCGCCAAGGGCTTTCCCTATTTGCGCATCGACCCGGAGACGCTCGCCGCCAAGGGCGTCGATTTCGAAACCGCCGCCACCTCGCAAGGTTTCATGGAGCACGGCGAGCCGATCGGCTTCGAGGACATGCCCAAGCTCGACTTCTGCGTCGTCGGCTGCGTCGCGGTCACCCGGCTCGGCGGGCGGACGGGCAAGGGGGCCGGATTCGCCGATCTCGAACAGGGCGTGTTTCGCGAACTCGGGCTCGTCGACGCGTCGACGCCGATCGCGACCACGGTTCATTCCTCGCAGGTCGTCGCCGATTCCGACGTGGTGATGGAGGGCCACGATTCGGCGCTCAACCATATCGCGACCGAGCTGGAGCTGATCGACACGCAGACGCCCTACCCGCAGCCGCAAGGAGTCGCCTGGGGCGAGGTTCGCGCCGATCAGTTCGCGGACATCCCCTTCCTGAGCGAGCTGCGCAAATCGATCGAGAACCGGAAGCGGGCGCCATGACGATCGACGATCCGGAAACGAAAGCCGAGGTCGAAGCCGCTTTCGCCGGCTACGAGCGCGCGCTCGTCAGCAATGACGTCGAGGCGCTCGATCGGTTCTTTCTGCAAAGCGAACACGCGATCCGCTATGGCGCGGGAGAAAACCTCTATGGCTACGAGGCGATCAGGGCCTTTCGCGCGGCGCGCTCGCCGGCGGGCCTCGAGCGCCGGTTGGAGGGCACGCAAATCGTGACATTCGGACGAGACTGCGCGGTCACGGCGACGCTGTTCCGGCGCGAGACCGCGCCGGGCAAAACCGGCCGGCAGATGCAGACCTGGGTTCGCTTTCCCGTGGGCTGGCGCATTGTCGCCGCCCATGTCAGCGTCATCGACGATCCCTCGGCATGAGCGGGCGGCTGACTGGCGTCGTTCTGCTGCCGACCGACGGCGCCCCCGCGGCCGCGCCGGTCGACATCGCGTTCGATGCTGGCTGCATTGCCGCGATCACGCCGGCCGCCGAGGCGCCGGCGCGGCGCCTCCTGGCGACGCCCGCGTTGGCGAACGCCCATGATCACGCTCGTCCTCTCTCGCCGACGTCCTTCGGCGCCGCCGGAAAACCGCTCGAAACCTGGTTGCTGCGCCTCGCGGCGATGCCCGCGATCGATCCCTATCTCGGCGCGCTCGCCGCCTTTGGGCGAGCGGCGCGGGCCGGCGCGGCCTCGGTCATGGCGCATTACACCCGTTTTCACGGCCCGATGCCGCCGGTCGATGAAGCGCGCGCGATCGCCCGCGCCGCCGCGGAGATAGGCGTGCGGGTGACCCTGGCGGTATTCCTGCGCGATCGCAACCCGTTGGTGTACGGCGACGAAAAGAGTGTCGCGACGAGGCTGCCCGAGGGCGCGCGCGCCATCGTCGAGGCGCAATTCCTCAGCGCCATGCCCGGCGTCGACGACCAGATCGCCCGCGTCGAGGCCATCGCGGCGGCAGTCGAGAGCCCGATGTTCTCGGTGCAGTTCGGTCCCAACGGGCCGCAATGGTGCTCCGACGCCCTCCTGTCCGCGATCGCGGACAGATCAAGGCGGACCGGCCGGCGCGTTCACATGCATCTGCTGGAGACGCGCTATCAGCGCGCCTTCGCCGATCGCGTCTACCCCGAAGGCGTCGTCGGGCGCTTAAGCGCGCTCGGGCTGCTGTCGCCGCGGTTGACGCTGGCCCATTGCGTCTATTGCCGCCCCGAAGAGCTCGACGCCATCGCGGCCTCGGGCGCGATCATCGCCACCAACCCGAGCTCGAATCTTCACCTGCGAAGCGGCGTCGCGCCGGTCTCCGAAGCGATCCGGCGCGGCTGCCGCGTCGCGCTGGGCGTCGACGCGTCGGCCTTCGACGAGGACGACGACATCGTGCGGGAAATGCGGCTCGGTCATTTCCTGCATGGCGGCTGGGGCTTCGACAGCGTCATCGAGCGCGGCGAGTGGTTGACGCAGATCGTCGCCAACGGCCGATTCGCCAACGGCGCGCCGGGCGACGGAGCGCTGAGCGTCGGCGCGCCGGCCGACGTTCTCGTGCTCGACCTCGACGCTCTCGATCGCGATCGGATCATGCCCGTCGAGCCGATCGATCTCGTTTTCGCGCGCGCCAGCGCGGCGCATGTGGCGCGGCTGGTCGTCGCCGGGGAGGAGATTGTTCGCGACGGGCGACCGACCCGAGTTCGATCTCGACGCCGCGCAAGCGGCGCTGCGTCGCGAATACCGCGGCAAGATGGCGTCGCGGGCTCCGTTTCTCGAGGCCTGGCGCCATTTGGAGCCCGCGGTCGCGGAGTCCTATCGCAATGGCCTCGGCTGTTGCTGACGCCATTGAAATCGAGGTCGGGTCATGCCGCGCACTCTGCCGATCATCGATCTTTCTTCCTGGAGCGGAGGCGACGACAGGACGCTGCCGCGGATCGCGGCCGAGATCGGCGACGCCTGCCGCCAGGTCGGCTTCTTTTATGTGGTCGGCCACGGGGTCGACAATGCGCTGGTCAAGGAAGCCTTCGCGCGATCGCGCCGGTTCTTCGCCCTTCCCCTGGCGGACAAGCAGGCGCTGGCGATCGAGACGATCGGCGGAAATCGCGGCTATTCCGGCCTCCTGCACGAAGCGCTCGATCCGAGCCGGGGCCCCGACCGCAAGGAAGCCTTCAACGTCGGTCTCGAGCTCGCGCCGGACGATCCCGAGCTCCTCGCCGGCAAGCCTTTCCGTTCGCTCAACGCGTGGCCGAATCTGCCGGGCTTCCGCGCGACGCTGCTCGCCTATTTCGGCGCCTGCGCCGCGCTCGGCGCCCGGCTGCATCGCGCTTTCGCCCGTGACCTTGGCGTCGGCCTCGACTTCTTCGCCGACAAATTCGATCGTCCGATGGCGACGCTGCGCCTGCTGCGCTACCCGGCGGCCTCGAGGGTCGCGGACCATCAGATCGGCGCCGGCGCGCATACGGACTATGGCGCCCTGACGTTGCTGGCGACCGACGACGTCGGCGGGCTCGAGGTTCGCACGCGCGACGGGGAATGGATTGGGGCGCCGGTCGTCGCCGGCGCGTTCGTCGTCAACATCGGCGATTGCCTGATGCGCTGGACCAACGACGTCTATGTCTCGACTCCGCACCGCGTGGTCAATCGAGGCCCCAGAGAACGCTATTCCATCGCCTTCTTCTTCGATCCCAATCCGGAGGCCGAGGTGGCCGCGATTCCCTCCTGCCTGCGCTCCGGCGAGCGCCCGCGCTACGCGCCCATCCATGCCGCCGACTATCTGAGGTTTCGCCTGGACGCCAGCAAACCGGCCGGCATGTGAGGCCCGGATCTGCGCCGCCTCGGCGCCCGCGCGTCATTTGACGGCGCCGGGGCTGTCCGAATGGAGGAGCCGGGGCGCGATCTCGCCCGGCGCTTGCCGGAGGGGGGTCCTGCCGAGGGACGTCTGAACGGGCTGCGGGCGCTGGCCGATGGAGCCTGGTCAGCGGTCAGGCGCCCGAGGGCCGCCAGCGGCGCGCTTTTGTCAGCGACTTCATCTTTTCAATGATTTAGGCGCCGAATTATGCATCGCGGGAGGATTTCCGACGCCTGGATCATTGTCCAGCGCGCGCCCGTCCGAAGGAGCCCACGCGCCCGACGCCCAGCCGTCGACTCCGGGGCGCGGCGGCGAGAAGCAAGCGACCAATGGGTCGTTGCATCAAATTCTCTTAATCGAAAACATCATAGCACGAATTCTGATTTTTGGAAACAAGAATCCAGCTCTTATCGCGTTTGCTGTCGGTCACCAGAAAATCGGGCCATTGGGGCCGAAGATCCTGCGAGGCTAGAACGCGTCATGGCCGGACTTGCGCCGGCCATCCACGCGATCGGGCGCGTCGAGCGCCCGAAAGACCAGCGGCGGCGAAACGCCTCGAGTCCGTAGGGCTTTGCAGCGGCCCGGCGCCGGATGGCCGGGTCGAGCCCGGCCATGACGACCGGGGATCGAAGGCACGCGAGCGACTGCGGCTGACCAACATCTAACGCGATAAGAGCCAAGAATCCGATTGGCGCTCTACAGGCGTCATGGGCTCCGGGCGCCTTGCGGGCGAGAGCGGCCTTCAGGCCGGCTGTCCTCGCGGCTCCCCTTCGACGCTTTAGGTCGAACGCTATCGCGTGGGGCGGCGACGGCCGCATCCTTGTGCTATTGAGCATCGCGTCAGGAGCATGATGACCGAAACGCGAAAACTTGCCGCGATCCTCGCCGCCGACGTGGTCGGATTCAGCCGTCTCGCCGGCGCGGACGAGGACCGCACGCTCGCCCGGCTCCGCGCGTTGCGCAGCGATCTGATCGACCCGACCATCGCCGTCCACCACGGGCGCGTGGTCAAGCGGACCGGCGACGGGGCGCTGGTCGAATTCCGCAGCGTCGTCGACGCCGTGCGTTGCGCGGTCGAGATCCAGAACGCGATGGTCGAGCGCAACGCCGGCGTGCCGGAGGACCGGCGGATCGAATTCCGGATCGGCGTTCATTTGGGCGACGTGGTCGAGGAGAGCGACGGCGATCTGATGGGCGACGGCGTCAACATCGCCGCGCGGCTGGAGGGGATCGCCGAGCCCGGCGCGATCTGCCTGTCGGAGGACGCGTTTCGCCAGGTCAGAGCCAGAACTCGATCTGGCTGTCAGCGACAAAGGCGAAGTCCGCCTCAAGAATATAGCGCATTCGATTCGGGTCTATTCGCTCGAAGTCGGCGTCGCGGCAGAACCGAAGGCGGCAACGTCAACCAAGCCCGCTGCAGCGGAAAAGACCGCGGTGGAGCCCGCGCCGCCCGACAAGCCCTCGATCGCGGTGCTGGCGTTCCACAACATGAGCGGCGACCCCGAGCAGGAATATTTCGCCGACGGCATCACCGAGGATGTGATCACGGACCTGTCCAAGATCAGCGGGCTTCTGGTCATCGCGCGCAATTCGAGCTTCGCCTACAAGGGTAAGGCGGTCGACATTCGCATCGTCGCCCGCGAGCTCGGCGTCCGCACGATTCTCGAAGGCAGCATCAGGCGTGCGGGCAACCGGGTGAGGATCACCGCGCAGCTGATCGACGCCGAAACCGGCGGACATCTTTGGGCCGACCGCTTCGATCGTGAGCTGAGCGATATCTTCGCGGTTCAGGACGAGGTCACCCGGCGGATCGTCGAAGCCTTGAAGATCACATTGAGTCCCGGCGAAGCCGCCAAGCTCGCCGCCGTCGGAACAACCAACAGCAAGGCCCACGATTTTTTCCTCGCCGGCCGCGAGTTCCTTTTTGCGCCGACGAGAAGCCGCGAGACGTTCGATCGGTCGATCGACCTCTTCGCCAAGGCGATCGCCGAGGACCCGAGCTACGGTGAGCCATACGCGGGACTCGCGTTTGATCAGCTTCATAACTGGCAGCACCATTGGACGGATGACTGGAGTCACTCGCTCGAATCCGCAGAACAAAATATCAGCGTCGCCCTGCAGAAAAGCCCGCAGGTCGCCTTCGTGCATTATGTAGCGGCGATTTTTTATTTCTGGAAAAAGGATCTCGACCGAGCCGCCGCCGAAGCGGACACGGCGCTCAATCTCAATCCAAACCATGCGTCCGCGCTCAGTACGCGTGGCCTGATCAGTGTTTATGCCGGCCAGCCGCTGGCCGCCGTTCCCTATATCGAGCGTGGTTTCCGGGTCGATCCAGCATCCAAGCAGCTTTATCTGCACTTTCTTGGTTCGGCTTACCTGCTTGCCGGCGACTACGAAACAGCTGCGGCTGTATTCAGGGAGCGGATCCAGCTGGCCCCGAAGACAGACCTCTCGCGCGCCTTTCTCGCCGTCGCGCTCGGCCATCTGGGCGAGGCGGAGGAAGCCCAACGGATCTGGCGCGAGCTGATGGAGATCAATCCGAACTACTCCTTCGCCGAGCACGTCGGGCGGCTCCCGTTCCGCAACGGGGCCGACGCCGACCGGCTGGCGGAAGGGCTCCGCAAGGCCGGCATTCCAGCTTAGACACTGCACTCCCTCGAAACCCGCGCGTCTCCCGCCGGCTTTTGTGCTATTCTGCGTGTCGTCTGAGGGGGCGCCATGCCCGAGACCCGGAAGCTTGCCGCGATCCTCGCCGCCGACGTGGTCGGCTACAGCCGGCTCGCGGGCGCGGACGAGGAACGGACCTTGGCGCGGCTCCGGGGGCTGCGGGCGTCCCCGACGTCGTGACGCGCGGGGTTGTTGGCGCCGGCCTCTCGGCGGCCGTGCGGAGAAAGCAGCCGCCGACCGCGCCGGTTCACACGACCGTTAAGCCAAGATGCTGCTGCATGGGCGCAAAGTCGCGGTCATCGTGGAGCAACGAATGGCGGTGTTCGATGCAGAACGTGCCGATGATAATGTCGGCAGTCTTGCGGATCGTAACACCCAAATCGCGCAACTTGCGATAGTTTCGAGCAGCGTGGGGGGCTAGATCAGGGTTCAGGAGCGGCACGACGGCATAAGAACGCAATCCGCGTTCAATGCTCATCGCGTGGGCCTCATCCCTGGCGCCCTGGAGGACTTCAAGCAGAATGAGATCGCCGATCAGCAGCGGTTCCCGCATAGCCGCGGCTTCCAGTTTGGCGGTCGCCTGCGTCCGATCCCCGCGCAGATGCGAGATCCAGACGGAGCTGTCGACGAGAATCACCGCCGGCCCAGCGAACGGCCCTGGCGCATCTCGTCGAGGTCGCCTTCCCAGCCCAACCCCTTGAGCGCCGCCAAAGCCTCCGTCTGCCGGCGCACCTGAACCAGCAGGCGTAAGCCTTCTTCCACCGTCGCTCGTTTGGTCGGCAGGCCCGCCGCCGCCATGGCCTGGGACAACAGCACGTCGTCGATTTCGATATTGGTCCGCATCGCAGCCGGCCCTCCTGATGTGTATAGGTTTGCCACGCTATACACATATACGCGCCCGCGCAACCGGCTCAATCCCGCCGCCCCCGACTAGCGCTTTCGATTGCTCTCGATCAAAGCGCGCCGTCTTCCGCCAGCATTTGTGCTAGTCTACGCGGCGGCGGAGGTTCGCGATGAGCGAGACCCGGAAGATCGCGGCGATCCTCGCCGCCGACGTGGTCGGCTACAGCCGGCTCACGGGCGCCGACGAGGAGCGCACGCTCGCGCGGCTCAGGGCTTTGCGCAGCGACCTCATCGACCCGACCATCGCCGTCCATCACGGGCGCGTCGTCAAGCGCACCGGCGACGGCGCTCTGATCGAGTTCCGCAGCGTGGTCGACGCGGTGCGCTGCGCGTCGAGGTGCAGAACGGCATGGTCGAGCGCAACGCCGGCCTGCCGCCCGAGCGCCGCATCGAATTTCGCTTCGGCGTTTATCTCGGCGACGTGGTCGAGGAGAGCGACGGCGACCTGATGGGCGACGGCGTCAACATCGCCGCGCGGCTGGAAGGGATCGCCCAGCCCGGCGCGATCTGCCTGTCCGAGGACGCCTACCGGCAGGTGCGCGCGCGGCTCGAACTGGCGGTCAACGACCTCGGCGAGAAAGAGCTGAAGAACATCGTCGAGCCGGTGCGCGTCTATGCGCTGCAGGTCGGCTCGCCCGCCCAGGCGAAGCCGGCCGCGTCGGCGCCAGCGCCAGCCGACAGACCCGCGCCGCGCCTCGCCCTGCCGGACAAGCCCTCGATCGCGGTCCTCCCCTTTCGGAACATGAGCGGCGACCCCGAGCAGGAATATTTCGTCGACGGGATGGTCGAGGACATCATCACCGGCCTGTCGCGGATCAAATGGCTGTTCGTGATCGCCCGCAATTCGAGCTTCGTTTACAAGGGCAGGCGCAGTCGATATCCGGCAGGTCGGGCGTGAACTCGGCGTGCGCTATGTGCTGGAGGGCGGCGTGCGCAAGGCCGGCAATCGATTGCGCATCACCGCGCAATTGATCGAGGCCGAGACGGGCGCGCATCTATGGGCCGACCGGCTCGACGGCGCGCTGGACGACGTGTTCGACCTGCAGGATCAGATCGCCGACAAGGTGGTCGGCATCGTCGAGCCGAGCCTGCGGCAGTCGGAAATCGAGCGCTCGAAGCGCAAGCGCCCGAAAACCCGGGCGCCTACGATCTTTATCTGCGGGCGCTGCCGCACATGGAAGCCTTAAGTCCCGCCGGCGCCAGGATCGCGGCGGACCTGCTCGAGGACGCGCTGAAGCTCGACCCGAACTACGCCGCCGCGCACGCCCAGCTCGCCTAGCGCCGCCAGATCGCATTCATTCAGGGCGGCCTCGACGGGGCCGACAAGACCGCCGGACTTCGCCACGCGCGGCCATCGCAGGCGGCGGCGACGACGCTACGGCGCTCGCCGTCGCCGGGATGGTGATGGGGCGTCTGGGTCGGGATTATGAGACGGCGCTGAGCGCCATCGCGCGCGCGTTGGCCGTCAATCCTTCCTGCGCCACGGCGCATTTTTTCGGCGCGCATATCAACGCCTTTTTGCGGCGACTCGGCGGCGGCGGTCGCCCACGCCGAGCGCGCTGCGTCTGAGCCCACTCGACTCTTTCGGCCTGGACGGCGGATTTCTCGCTCGGATTCGTCGCGTTGCATGAGGGGCGGTACGACGCGGCCGCGTCCAGTTTCGCGCGCGCCGCGCCCGGCCGTCCGCATTTCCTCCATTACCAGGCCGTCGCATTGGCGCTTGCCGGCCGCATGGAGGAAGCCGGGGAAATCGCAAAGCGTGCAATAGAGGAAAGGCCGGGCCTTCCCCTTCACGCGTTCGTCCAGATCGGGACGATAGACGAGCTCACGGACAAGATCGCGTCGGGCTGGCGCTTGCTGGGGCTGCCGGAATAAAGGCCGCGACGTTCGATCCGGGCGCGTCGGGCGACATCTGCGCGACAATGGGCTAACACCGCGCGGGCGCGGCGAAGGAGCGATTCATGGCGTTGAAAATCATCGGGGCGGGATTCGGCCGGACGGGAACGTGGTCGACCAAAGCGGCGCTCAACCAATTGGGATTTCCCTGTTACCATATGACGGAAGTCATTCTGAACAAGGACAACAAGTCGCATCTCGACTTTTGGCGCAAGGTCGCAAATTCGCCGCCCGGCGTTCAGCACCGCTGGGATCAGGTGTTCGCCAAATATTCCGCCGCGATCGACAATCCGGCGTGCTGCGTATGGCGCGAACTGCTCGCCGCCTATCCGGACGCCAAGGTTCTGCTCACCCTGCATCCGCGCGGAGCCGAGGCCTGGTATGAGAGCACGATCGAGACGATCTACTTCACCGAGCGCATGTGGCAGTTCAAGGTGCTGGAGTGGTTGACGCCGTTCGGACGCAAGTTCGGCGACATGTCGCGCAAACTGATCTGGCAAAGGTCCTTGCAGGGAACGATGACCGACAAGGCCAAGGCGATCGCCCGCTACAACGCCCATGTCGAAGACGTCAAAGCCGCGGTTCCGGCCGACAAATTGCTGATCTTCAGCGTCGATCAGGGCTGGGGGCCGCTGTGCGCGTTCCTTGGCGCGCCGCAGCCCGCCGGCGACTTTCCGAACGTGAACGATCGGGCGGAGTTCAAGAAAACGGTCGCCGGCGTCATCACCGGCATGTACGTGACGCTGGCCGCTTACACGGTCGGCGCGGCGGCTGTGCTTTACGGCGCGTACCGGTTCTTGCTGTAGGGCGGATCGGCCGCGCGGCAAGCGCGCCCGAGGACGCCGCGAACGAGGGTCTGGGCCTGCATTCGCTTCGCCGATGCCGGTGACGACGACTTCGCCTCCGGCCGAACGAACCGCGCCGCCACTGCGGCGAGGGCGCGTCCGATCCAGCTGTCATTCGAACTTGGGATCGCGCGCTCGAGATCGTCGCTGAAGACGCGCGCTTCTTGCGAGGGGCGACGGCCGGCCGGGAATATAATGAAGGCGGCGACGGGATCGAGCCGGTACGACGTCAACAGCTCGACCAGCGCGCCGCGCGGTGAGCTTGGCGCGACCCCGCCACGGCCTCGCCGAGGGTCTGCCGCCGGAGCCGTATTTTGCCATCCCATCGACGGCCGGTCCGTTGACAGGCTACGTGCTGTCCATCGGAATTGGTTCCTTCGAGATTTCCGATCAAAGGCTTGGCCAATGGCTGTCGCTCATTCCCCCGCCCGCGCGCAAAATCCTTTCGGGCGCGGCGCAAGGCCCTGTTATCGGGTCGGAGGAGGCGCTCAGCTTCCGGGGCGGCGCCGATCGAGCCGCCGGCCGCGTCATCGACATCACATCACCCGCCGCGCGGCGGATGCGATGGCTTCAACGCCCGAGGCGCGGAAACGGCTGACCATCGAGGCCGCCGAGGAGGCCGGCAGGCCGGCCCGGAAAGCTGTGTGGCGCGGACATTGCCGCCGGTCGCGCCCTCGGGATAGCCGCGGCCAAAAGTGAGCTCCTCGACCTCGCCAGGTTCGATTTCGGCGCGCTCCAGCGCGGCGCGCAGGACAGGCGCCGCGAGCTCCACCCCGGCCGTGGCGTTGAACGCGCCGCGATAGGCATTTCCGATCGGCGTGCGCGCGGTCGATACAATGACCGCTTCATTCATGAGTTGGGTTCCTGAAACTGAATGCGCGAACATGGCGTTGTCATCAGCTGAACGCTGCGATGCCCGTGATCGCGCGGCCGAGGATCAGGGCGTGGACGTCGTGCGTGCCCTCGTAGGTGTTGACGACTTCGAGATTGACGAGATGGCGCGCGACGCCGAACTCGTCGCTGATGCCGTTGCCGCCCATCATGTCGCGGGCGGCGCGCGCGATGTCGAGCGCCTTGCCGCAGTTGTTGCGCTTCAGGATCGAGGTGATCTCCACTGGCGCCGCTCCCTCGTCCTTTATCCGTCCGAGACGCAGGCAGCCCTGCAGACCGAGCGCGATCTCGGTCAGCATGTCAGCGAGCTTCTTCTGGATCAGCTGGTTGGCGGCGAGCGGACGGCCGAACTGCTTGCGATCGAGCACATACTGCCGGGCGCGGTGAAAGCAGTCCTCCGCGGCGCCGAGCGCGCCCCAGGCGATGCCGTATCGGGCGCTGTTGAGGCAGGTGAACGGACCCTTCAGCCCGCGCACCTCGGGGAACGCGTTCTCTTCCGGGCAGAAGACTTCGTCGAGCACCACCTCGCCGGTGATCGAGGCGCGCAGGCCCACCTTGCCGTGGATCGCGGGCGCGCTCAGGCCCTTCCATCCCTTCTCCAGCACGAAGCCGCGGATGTCGCCGGCGTCGTCCTTCGCCCAGACGACGAAGACGTCGGCGATCGGGCTGTTGGTGATCCACATCTTGGCGCCCGAGAGCCGATAGCCGCCCTCGACCTTGCGCGCCCGCGTCACCATGCTCCCCGGATCGGAACCGTGGTTCGGCTCGGTCAGACCGAAACAGCCGATCCACTCGCCGGTTGCGAGCCTGGGAAGATACTTCTGCTTCGTCGCCTCGTTCCCGAACTCGAAGATCGGGACCATCACGAGCGACGACTGGACGCTCATCATCGAGCGATAGCCCGAAATCGACCCGCTCCACTTCCCGAGCAATGAGGCCGTAGCAGACATAGTTCAGACCGGCTCCGCCGTAAGTTTCTGGCATCGTGGCGCCGAGCAGCCCCAGTTCGCCCATGCTGCGGAAAATGCCGGCGTCGGTCCTCTCGTGGCGAAACGCGTCCTGGACCTTGGGGAGCAGCTGCTCCTGGGCGTAGGCGTGCGCGGCGTCGCGCACCGCGCGCTCGTCGGCCGTGAGCTGGCCTTCGAGCAGGAACGGGTCGTCCCACCGGAAGGACTGGCGCGTCGATTGGGAAGCCATTGGGGAAACTCCTGTTCGCAAAGGCCTGTATGGGCGTCACATTCCCGAGCAGTCCGGCCCGCCGCCGCCCTCCGGCGCGGTCCAAACAACGTTCTGCGTGGGATCCTTGATGTCCCTGGTCCTACAATTCCGCATCGAGTTCTCTCAGACGATCGCGGTCGCGAGCCCCGCCGGGCCGGCGCCGACGATCGCCACGTCATAGGCCATCGAGTCGCGCGGCCCGAACTCTTCTAGAGGACGCATCGGCGTCATCGCTGTCGATCCTCAGTTCCGGCCGACGAGTTCGCGGCCAATGATGATCTGCTGAATTTGCGTCGTGCCTTCATAGAGGCGCAGCAGCCGGACGATGGGGTCTTGCAAAGGACTCGCCCTGGCCGGATTGCCGCCGATGATGTTGGCGGCAGGCACGCGCACGTTTTCGAGCATAACGTCGCAGGTCTTGGTGCCGCGCTGCCCCATTTTTTTGTCGGGCTTGCCGAGCATCAGGCCCGGCAAGCCCGCGAGCACGATGAAGGCGGATATGAGGACCTTGGCCAGTTGAGCGTGACGACGCCGAGCGGCCTTGCGCTCGACGATGATAATCGGATCTTCCAAAGCGCTGTCCTCCGACGCGTCGACGCTCGGCGGTCGAGACGTCGGCGCCGATCGCGTACTGGACGGCCTACAGACAGCCGTCCCGCAACATCTCGCGAAGCCGGAATTTCTGGATTTTGCCCGAGGGGGTCGCCGGCAGGACGTCGCGGACGATCAACCTCTCGGGAATGTACTGAACGGCGACTTTCTGCTCTTTCAGGAAATCGCTCATCTCGGTGAAGTCGAGGGTCTTCCCGGCCTTCGTAACGATCACCGCGCAGGCGCGCTCGCCGAGGCGCTCGTCCGGATAGGCGACGATCGCGGCCTGCGCCACGGCGGGATGCCGGTAGAGCAGCGACTCGATTTCGCCGACCGGAATGTTCTCGCCGCCTCGGATGATGACGTCCTTGCTGCGGCCGCTGATGCGGATGTAGCCGTTCGCATCCATGTACGCGAGGTCGCCGGTGTCGAACCAGCCGTCGGCGTCGGTGTTGTTCCATTGCGGGCGCTTGAGATAGCCGACGAAATTCGAGCAGGAGCGCACGACCAGCTTGCCGGATTCGCCCGGAGGCGCCTCAGCGCCGTCGCCGTCGACAACCTTGACCTCGACGCCCGGCAACGCGCAGCCGTCGGTGGTGAAGGCGAGCCGGTCGTCGTCGTCGAGCTTGATCAGCGTGACGGCGCCGTTTTCGGTCATGCCCCAGGCCGAGACGATTTTCGCGCCGAGTCCCGCGCGCGCCTGCTCGACAAGGGGGCCGGGGATCGGCGCGCCGGCGCAGAGGAAGGTCTTGAGGCTCGGCACAGCGTCGCCGCTTTCCAACACGGTGCGCGTGAGGTCGGTCAGGAACGGCGTCGAGGCCATCGTGAAGGTCGCGCGTTCGGTCCGGATCAGCTCCGAGGCCTTGACCGGGTCCCAGACGTCGAGCAGCACGGCGCTGGCCCTGAGCACGATCGGCATCACTAGCCCGTACATAAAGCCGGTCTGGTGGGCCATCGGCGAGGCCATCAGCACGATGTCGTCTTGTCCGAGCCGCAGTCGTTTCGCGTAGGGAACGATGTTGGCCATGAGCGTGTTGGCCGAATGCATCACGCCCTTCGGCTCTCCCGTCGTGCCGGAGGTGTAGAGGATCTGGGTAACGTCGTCGGCTGTCGGCCGATTCCGAGTCAGGATCGTCGTCGCGTCCGGCGCTTTCTCCCACTCAGGCGTCGTCAGCAGCGCATCGAAATCGTCTTCGCCGCCGCCCTCGACGACAACGACCCGACTGAGCGCCGGCAGGTCCTTCTGAAGGGCGCGCGCCATCGCCTCATGGTCGAAGTGACGAAAGACCTTCGGGACGATCAGCACCTTGGCTTCCGCATGCTTGAGCATGAACGACAGCTCATGCTCGCGGAAAATCGGCATCAGCGGGTTGAGGACCGCGCCGATCCGCGAACAGGCGAGATACAGAAGAGAAAACTGCCACCAGTTCGGCAGCTGCATGGCGACGACGTCGTTTCTGCCGACGCCGAGCCTGGCGAGGCCGACTGCGATGCGGTCCGCGAGCGCGGCGAGCTCCCGGTAAGTGAATGCGCGGACGTCGCCCGAGTCGCGACGGACGGCGGTCAACGCCAGCTTGTCCGGGCAGAAGGCGACGCAGGCGTCGAGATCGTCGTTGATCGTTCGGTCGAGCCAGTGCCCGCGTGCGACGCTATCGGCGCGGCGGGGCCCCAAGAGAACGGGGTCGAATTCCATGCTTCCTCTCCGTTTCGCTGGTCGTTGCCGTCGTTTGCGCCTAAACCGGAACCGTTTGCCGGCCTGCGCGAGCGCGGGCGATGATGGTCTTCATGATCTGAGCCGTTCCGTCGCCGATTTGGAATCCGAGCACGTCGCGCAGCCGCTGCTCCATCGGGCCGCGGTCGTAGCCGCCGTGGCCGTGCATGAGTAGGCACTGATGGATGGCCTCGTAAGCGAGTTTCGGGGCCCACCACTTGCACATGGCGGCCTCCGCGCTGTGCGGCGCGCCTTTGTCCTTGAGCCAGAGCGCCTGGAGGCAGAGGAGACGCGCGGCTTCGACCTGCGTATCGAAATCGGCGAGCGGATGCGATACGCCCTGGAAGGCGGAAAGTGGCTTTCCGAACGCCTGGCGCTGGGCCACGTAGCCCCAGGTCTCTTCGAGCGCGACGCGCGCGACGGCGAGCACCTGGAGTCCGATGAGGGCGCGCGAGAAGTCGAAGCCCTGCATCACCTGGACGAAGCCCTTGTTCTCATCGCCGAGACGGTGCGAAGCGGGAACACGGACGTTCTCGAAGAACAGCGAGCCGCGGCCGATCGCGCGCTGGCCGTGACAGTCGAAGCGATTGCGGGTGACCCCGGGCAGATCCATCGGGATGAGCAGGGCCGTGACGCCATGCGCCCCGGACTCGACCGTTCCGGTCCGACCGAACACCACCGCCGCGTCCGCCTGGTCGGCTGCGGAGATCGAGGTCTTCTCGCCGTTGACGATATAGTCATCGCCGTCGCGCTCGACGCGCAGGCGCAGATTGGCCGCGTCCGACCCACCGCGCGGCTCGGTCAGCGCGATGGCGACGAGCGCCTCGCCCGCGGTCAGGCGCTTGAGCCACGGCTTCACGATCTCCGGATCGCCGTGATGCGCGAGTATCTGCCCGTTCAGCGAGGCCAGCAGGTTGATATACGAGATGCTGAGGTCGGCGCGCGCGACCTCCTCGTGGATCACGCCGGCGGCGAGACAGCCCAGCCCCAGGCCGCCGAACTCTTCGGGCAGCTCGGGAGCGATGAAGCCCATCGCGCCCATCTCCTTCATGATCCCGCGGTCGAGGACGCGCGTCCTGTCGCGCTCCTCAAAGCCGGGGGCGATGCGATCGGTCGCAAATCGCCGCGCCTGGTCGGCGAGCGCAATGAGGTCGTCATCGAGATAGGGGTTCACCAAACGCCTCCCTGAGATCGTGTTCTCGGCCGCCGCACAATCCGGCAGCGGCCGAATCTTCGCGGCCGTCCTATTTCACGTATTTGCGGAATTCGGGCTTGCGCTTCTCCTTGAAGGCGTTGACGCCTTCGTGCAACTCGTCGGTGTCGTAATAGAGCTTGAGCGCGTACATCCCCATGCCGGCGATGCCGGCCTGATGGGCGGTGTCCATGTTGAAGCTGCGCTTGGCGATGGCGATCGCGGTCGGGCTGCGCTCGCAGATCTCTTCCGCCCATTTTTGCACTTCGGCGTCGAGCTGGTCATGCGGCACGCAGATGTTGGCGAGGCCCATGGCGACGGCCTCCTGTCCGCTGTAGCGCCTGCACAGGTACCAGATTTCGCGAGCCTTCTTCTCGCCGACGACCCGCGACAGGAACGCGGTGCCGTAGCCGGGGTCGACCGACCCCATCTTCGGTCCGACTTGCCCGAAAACCGCCTTGTCCGAGCAGATCGTCAGATCGCAGATGGTGGCGAGCACATTGCCGCCGCCGATGGCGAAGCCCTGAACGCGCGCGATCACCGGCTTCGGCACGTCGCGGATCGCCGCATGCAGCTCCTCCATCGGCAGGCCGATCGTTCCGCGGCCGTCGTAATTGCCGTCGTGGGCCGACTGGTCGCCGCCGGTGCAGAAGGCGCGGTCGCCCGCGCCGGCAAGAACGATAGCGCCGACGTTCTTGTCGTAGCCGGCCTTGTAGAGCGCCTTGATCAGCTCGTCGCAGGTCGTGCCGCGGAACGCGTTCATCTTGTCAGGGCGATTGATAATGATCCAGGCGACGCCGTTTCGGACTTCGTAGAGGATATCCTGGAACTGCATGTGTCTGCTCCCTTGTGCCATTTCCGGTTCAGCCGGCCATCGTCAGGCCGCCGGAGACGCTGAGCACCTGGCCCGTGACGAAGGCGGCGTCGTCGCTGGCGAAGAACAGGATCGCGCCCGGCAGGTCGTCAGGCTGCCCGATGCGACCGAGCGGAATGGAGCGCGTGAAGGCTTCCATCAGCTTCTCTGGATTGCCGGCGCCTTCCTTGTACTCGGCGAACAGCGCCGTGTCGGTCGGCCCGGGGCAGACGACGTTGACGGTTACGCCGTGACGCGCATGCTCGCGGGCGATCGTCTTCGAGAAGGCGACGAGCCCGCCCTTGCACGCGGCGTAGACGGCTTCGCCCGACGAGCCGACTCGCGCCGCGTCGGAGGCGATGTTGACGATGCGCCCCGACTTGCGCGCCGCCATGCCGGGAAGCACCGCGTGGTGCATATGCAGCGCGCCGGTCAGATTGATGGCGATGAGCTTCTCCCATTGCGCCGGCTCGGTCTTGACGAAGGGCCGGAAAACGTCCCAGCCGGCGTTGTTGACGAGCACGTCGATGGGGCCGAGCCCGGCCTCGACCGCGGCGACCGCCGCATCGACGTCGGCCCGGTTGGCGATGTCGCAGGCGAACGCCTCGGCCGCGCCGCCGGCGGCTTGGATCTCGGCGACGATCTTTTTCGCCGCGTCGAGATTGAGGTCGAACACCGCGACCTTGGCGCCTTCCGCGGCGAACCGTCGACTGGTCGCTCCGCCGATCCCGCCTCCGCCGCCCGTGACCACGACCACCTTGCCTCCGAAACGAATCATTTCTGTTTTCCTCCCTCTCGGATTCCCGTATTGCGGCTGACGCGAATTTAGGACAAGATCTGCCAACTAACGCACAATCATCTAATGACAATATGTTGTCGTATATACCAGAGGAGAGGCAGTGCGCAAGAGGGAAAATGAACGAAAATCAAGATAATTGCCGACGATGCGACGCGACCAAGATCGAACTGGCCAATAGATTGTTTTTTCGGCTTTATCAATGTGCAAATATGTTGCATAAAACCGGGAAGCCGCGCGGTCGAGGCGGAAGGCCTCACGACCCAGCAGTGGGCGGTCCTCGGCGCACTGTCGCGCAAGTCGGCCCAAGGCGGCGTCAGCGTCGGCGATCTCGCGAGATATCTGATGGTCAGCCGACAAAACATCACCGGCCTGCTCAGCCGCATGGAGCGCGACGGTCACATCGCCATGGCTCCGGATGCGCGCGACCGCAGGTCGAGACTCGTCACGATGACCGACGCAGGCCGCCACGTCTGGCAGGATCCTGGCCCTGCCCGAAAATCCACGCCTATTACGAGCAGGTTCTCGCCGACTTCTCCATCAACGACGCCGCGCGCATGTTGCACTATCTCCTCAAGCATCCTCGAAAATATGCAGCGGTTGGACGCCGCGTCCTCTTTGGACCGGGATGAGGACGAAACGGCCTGAGAACGTTTCTCTCGCTGTGGTCCGAAGTGCCGCCTGACGCGCGGGCCGCCCCGACCACATCGAAGATCAGCGGCCCGCAGGCAACCGAAATGACACCTTCCTTCAACAAAGTCGCGAGAATGGAGCAACGCGCGCCCCGATTCGCCGGCGACGAACGCGCGCCGCCTTCGCGCCCGCCCGCCTGGTGAAGGGGGCCTTTATACCCACAAAGTCCCGGTCCTTATGAGCCGTGCGGCTCGTGCGTCCGATGTCCTCTGGAGCCATTCCGACAGCCCGGATGGGATTGCCTATCAGTCCCGGCACGATTCAAACGAACTCTGCATCGCCCTGTACCAGCATCCCGACATGAAGTTTGAGATCGAGGCAACAAGGCCCCTGATAACCCTGTCAAATCAGGTTGCCGCACTTCTCGACCGTTACAGCAAGTCCCTCTCGCCAAGTTGACACAGTTCGCGCGCTTCAAATTGGGCGACGTAAAGACCCAAGGCGCGCGCTCCGGCGCTTCCTCGACGCCGGGTCGGGCTTCCGCTTCAAGTCCGCATCGCGGCGCGAAAGCAGACTACGATTGAGCCAACTCCATACGCGATAGGGGCGTTGGCGGCGCGAACGGGTAGGCGCCCCAGATCGACTGGTCGAAGTTGACCACTGATCCGGTCATCATGCCGCTGTCGGCCGAGACGTAGAAATTGACAGCCCGCGCGACCTCCTCGGGCGCGAGCAGGCGACCGAACGGCTGCTGGGCCGCGGCCTCCTCGACCCAATTGGGGCTCGCCTTGTGAAACTCCCGCTGGATCTTGTCCTCGCCGTCCGAAGCCATCCAGCCGATATTGAGCTGGTTCACCCGGATGCGGTTGCGCATGACGGCGAAGGCCGTGTTGCGCGTAAGGGTCGCCAGTGCGCCCTTCGATCCGCAATAGGGCGCGTTGAACGGTTGACCCGCCTCCGCCACGATCGATCCGATGTTGAGGATCGCGCCCTCGACGTTGTCCCAAATCATGCGGCGAATCGATTCCTGCATCAGGAAGAACGGTCCGCGCGTGTTGATGGCGAACATCCTGTCGAAGAGTTCGGGACTCGTGCTGAGGATGTCGCCGCGTTCGGTGAGGCCGGCGGCGTTGACAAGGATGTCGACGCGACCGAAGGCGGCGTCTGCGGCCGCGACGACCGCCCGGCAGTCCTCGACCTGGGCCAGATCGGCCGTGACGAAGCGAACGTCAGAGCTTGTTTCCGCGGCAATGCCCGACGCCACGGCCAGGCCCTTCTCCCGCGTTCGGCCGCAGGTGACGATGCCGGCGGCGCCCGCCTGCGCGAGCTGTCGCGCGACCGCCGCGCCGAAGTCCCTGGGTGCCACCGGTCACGATGGCGATCTTGCCGTCAATTCGGTTCATGTTCATGCCTTTCTGACTGATAGTGGCGACACAGCGGGCGAACGAACTCCGAACGTCCGCCGCACCCTTGGCGCCGGCGAAACTCGCTTCTTGATTCCATGTCGACCGACCCGGTGAAATCGGCCATGCGCTGATCAAACGTCATGGGCTCGATCCTCGCCAAGGCTACCGCTCTGGCATCTCCTCCGCCTCTGCCCGCCGGCAGGTTCTAGAATATATATTGACGTGTTGTCCAGTTTGCAATATCTGTTGCGCCGTTGCGATGAAAATTGCGCACCTGAGGGAGGGGATGGGAATGTTGCGAATTGCGGTCCTAGGATGCGGGAGGATCGGCCTAAGCCCACGCCGATCAAGCCCGCCGCATCGGCGCAAGGAATTCATCGGACGAATTAGCTCATTGCTGAGTGACGATCGGTATCCGAGGGCTGTCTCGATTCCCCTGAAGTCGCGCGGCCAAGGCAACCGTCAGCGCCTGGGCGAGCACACATCGGCGCCGCCAAGGATCGCGAGAACGTACATCTCGTGTTCAGGGGACCGCAAACAGAACGGTGGCCGCCTTCGCCAGCGGGGAGAGTGTGCTGTCCGAAATCGCGACGACAGGAACCTTTCGCTTGGCTGTTTCATCAACGATATTGACGACTTCGGTCGCATAGAACCGGAAAGAGATGGCGAACAGCACATCCGTCTTACGGATCGCCTTCGCCATGTGCGTCGCCAGTCCCCCGCCGGGATCGAGCAGGACGCAGCGCTTTCCGAGCATGGTGAGGACGTACCGCAACAGGTCGGCGACAGGCGCAGCGGAGTTGCCCGATCAGGTAAATGACTTCGGCCACTTCGAGCAGGCTCACGGCCTTCTTGAGATCCACTTCCGCAATCTCGACGAGCCAGGTTTTGCAGCGAAGCGATGTCGCGGACGACCAAATCGCGGAGGAAATCCTCCTTCGGTATGGCCCTTTCGCGCGCCGAGCTCGCTTTGGAGCGCCTTGATGCGCGCTTCGAAACCCGGTGCGGCGGTGGACAGGCGCTTCTGGAAGAGGCTCTGGAGCGCCTTGAAGCCGTCGTAGCCGAGGGCCTGCGCAAACCGGACGACGTTCGACGCATGCACCCCGCACCACTCCGCAATGGCGCCCACCGACAACACCGCAACGTCGTTCGGATTTTGCGTTAGATAAACCGCTATCTTTTGATACGACTTGCTCATGTCCTCGTGCCGCTCATGAATTAGCCGGATCAATTCTTCGTAGTCTGTGGGTATAGTGGATTTGAGCATCTGCTGACCCGCGGTCCCTGCTGACTAAATCTGGGCGTCCTGAAGAACGCCGACGTGCGCTCCTTCGCGCTTCGAACCCAACGACTCGCTCCCCACTTCTCATGCCAAGCTTTTAATAGAGGATCAGCAACCTCCCCAGCGCTCGAGATCATCAAACCGCCTTCCAGGCGCCTTCGCGGCTCGAGGCATGGATCGTCTCGACTAGCGTCTGGATGCGGAGCCCGCGCGGAACCCGAAAGGCTCCGGTCGCCCGCCTGAAAGCGCTTCGAGAAAACCTGCAACCTCGATCGCCTTCAGGTCGTTGAAGCCCAGCTGGTGGCCGGGCGCAGCAGAATTGCCCATAGGGCGGATGATCCGGGCCGGCCTCGATGCGGCGAAACCCCTGGCGTCCGCGCCGATCGTCGGTGGAGAAAAAGTGCAGCTCGTTGAAGCGCTCCTGGGTGAAGAGCAAGCGCTCCCTTCGTCCCGTAGACCTCGAAATCGTGCCGCATCGTTGCGTCCGGTCGCGATCCAGTTTGCCTCGATCGAGCCCGTCGCCCCGCTCCCGAAGCGCAGGAACGCGCGGCCGACGTCGTCGACCTCGACCGCGCGCCTGCCGCCCTTGCCGTCGGGGCGCTCCGCGATCACGGTGACGCAGTCGCCCATCACCTTCGTGATCGGTTCCGCCGTGAACCCGCGCAGGAACTCCGCCGTCGCGAGCGCATGGCTGCCGATGTCGGCCAGCGCCCCGCCGCCGGCAGGATCGTGACGGAAGGTGAAGGGCCAAGCGGCGTCCGCCATGTAGTCCTCGGCTGGACGCCGCGATAGGTCCTGATTTCGCCCATTCGCCGGCCGCGATCATGTCGCGCGCAAGGCGCAGCATCGGATTGCAGAGATAGTTGAACCCGACCTGCGTCTTCGACGGCCGCTTCGGCGGTGTCGGCCATCTGGCGCGCGTCGGCGGCAAGCGGCGCGAGGGGCTTCTCGCAATAGACGTGCTTCCCCGCCCCGATCGCGGCGAGAGGGCCATCTCCTTGTGGAGCGCATTCGGCGCGGTGATATTTACGACGTCGATGTCCGGATCGGCCACGAGCGAGCGCCGTCCGACGTCGCCCGCGCGAAGCCGCGCTCCGCCGCGGCCTTCGCCGCCGCCTCGTCGTTGACATCCGCGAGCGTATTGAAGAGTCCGCGTCAAAGGGAAGGACGAACACCCGACCGCCGTCGAGTAGCCGAAGGCATGCGCCTTGCCCATGAAGCCGCTGCCGATCAGGCCGACGCCAAGCTTCGGTTTGGTCATGTCAGAAGTCCCTGTTCACGATCAGATCGCTGTCGAGGCGACCCGCGAAGAAGTCGAAGACGTTCTGGACCAGGACACCGCCATCCGCTCCACCGCCTGCTGGGTCAGCCCGCGACATGAGGGGACGAGGACCTGGTCGAGCGCGAAGAGCGGTGGTCCTTGCGGGCGGTTCGACGTGAAGACGTCGAGGCCCGCCGCGGCGACGCGTCCCTCGGACGACGCCGAAGCCAGCGCACCCTCGTCGACGATCCCGCGCGGGCGGTGTTGACGACAATGGCGCCGGGCTTGATGCGGGAAAACTCCTCTGCGGCGAGAATCGGCGGGCCGGACTTCGGCACGTGCACCGACACCACGTCGGCCCAGGCGAGCCCGTCCGACAGCGATGCAGCGGGCGAGACCGTCCCTTCGGGCCATCCCCGCTCGACAAGGATCGGATCGAAGGCCCGGATCTCCATCCTGAAGCCTTCGGCCATATCGGCCAGATGGCGTCCGCTGCGTCCGTAGCCGACGATCAGCAGGCGCTTGCCTGATATCTCTCCCGCTTCAAGGGCGTTGCGCCATCCCCACGGGCCAGCCCGCACCGCGCGGTCGGCGCGGATCGCCTGCTTGGCGCAGGCGAGGATCAGCATCATCGCGTGTTCGGCGACCGAAATGGAGTTCACGTCGCCGACTATGCAGAGCGGAATCCGCCGCTTGTTCAGGGCGGCGACGTTCACCAAGTCGTAGCCGACGCCGTGGCGCGAAACGATCTTCAGCCGGGGCGCCTCGGCGATCGTGGCGGAAGAAAGGGGCTGGGTGCGGATGACCAGCGCGTCGGCCTTGCCGATCAGCAGCGCATAGCTCGGCTCGGAGACCTCCTCCACGTAGTCATACGTAAATCCCTCGGCGCTGTTCAGCAGAGCAAGCCCGGCCGCATGCAGTTTCCCGGCGATCAGGAGATGCGGCATCAATAGGGTCCCTTCTCGGCCTTCGCGCCGATCTGCCCGGCGAGTTGGCGAAATTTCGCCACGCTCGCGCTCGCCGCTCCGGCAAGGAGCCGCAAGTTCTCCCGACACGGTCGTCATGTCGAAGCCCCACTCGATCGCGCGCGCCGCGTATTCGGGCGTGCCGCAATGCAATGCGGCGCGGATGCCGCTAATCTTGCGCGGCGCCGACGATTTCCTTGAGAGCCGCGATCATCTCGGGCTCCTCGCGGTCGAAGTGCAGCGCCAGGCGACCCTGAGCGAGGCCGAGCGTGAGATCCGCCGGCCCGACGTAGAGGCCGTCCAGACCCGGCGTCGCAGCGATCAACGACAAGTTCGACATGCCTTCGGCGGTTTCGATCATTGCGAAGGCGAGCATCTCCTCGTCGGCGTGGGCCCCGTAGTCAGCGCCGGCGGCGAGCGAGACGCGCGTCGGCCCAAAACTCCGCTGGCCGAGCGGCGGGTAGCGCATATAGCTGACGAACTCCGCCGCCTGGCGGGCGTCGTTCACCATCGGGCAGATGATGCCGTAGACGCCGGCGTCGAGCGCCTTCATGATGATGCCCGGGCTCGAGCCACGGCACGCGCGCCATCGGAACGACGCCGGAGGCGCGCATCGCCTGCAACATCGGCAACAGGTGCGAATAGTCGAGCGCGCCGTGCTGCACGTCGACGGTGACCGAGTCGTAGCCCTGCGCCGCCATGATTTCGGCGGTGAAGGCGTTGCCGATCGAGCACCAGCCGTTGAGGGTCGGCTTGCCCTCGGCCCAGAGCCGCTTGAGCTTGTTCGCAATCATCAGAACACCACCTGCGCCAGTTTCACGTCGAGATAATCGAGGATGCCCCTCGACGCCGCCTTCGCGACCCATCCCGGAAAAATTCGTGCCGCCGAACGGCGCCTCAGACGCCGCGAGGGCGAAGGAGTTGATCCCCACCATCCCCGCCTTCAACTCCGCGACGGTCCTGCGCGCGCGGGTCGGGGAGCGGGTGAACGCATAGGCCGAAAGCCCCATGTCGCAGGCGTTGGCG